>NZ_JBICXC010000001.1:0-1447120 GCF_043200075.1 Streptomyces sp. NPDC048481 | reverse complement strand
GGCCGGGGACGGGGTATCAACATATCTGGCGTTGATTTTTGGCACGCTGTTGAGTTCTCAAGGAACGGACGCTTCCTTTGTACTCACCCGAACTTCTCGGGCTTTCCTCCGGGCGCTTCCCTTCGGTCTTGCGTTTCCGACTCTATCAGATCGTTTTCTCGATCCGATTCCCTGTCAGCGGGATTGCCTTGGGCCTTTGGGCTTTCGCCCCCGGCCTTTCGACATTCACTACGTTAGCCGATTCCCTCCGCAACTCATAATCGAGTTCCGCGGGCTTTGAATTCGGGCATGCGGGCACGCCGAAATCGCTCCCGCTGAGGGATGTCGTAGGTAGTGGGTTGGCCGCTTCCGGCTGCAGGCGAATGCCGTACCCGGTTCAAGCGGCTCGGGCCACGTTACGCGCCGTCCAGGGCCGAGTCAACTTCGGCGGCGCTTGGGGACGTGGGCCCGGTAGGGGCTCACCGTCGGGTCGTCGGCGACCCAGTAACGCCAGGGGTGGACGGCGCCGTCGCCCGACACCCCGGTGCGCGGTCCGCTGCGTACCTGGTCGGAGGGGACCGGGGTGCCCGTGAGGATCCGTAGCGGGGTGTCCCCGGAGGCGCAGGCGTCCGTGCCGTCGAGGGCGCGGTCCACGTCCAGGGCCGTGGCCAGACGGGCGGGGCCTTTGGCCAGTTCTTTGTCGCTCCGGGCCGAGAGTCGACGTTTGCGGGCGTGCTCGGCCCCCTCGACGATCTCGCCGGCGCGCAGCAGGACACCGCTCGCGACGCCCGCCGGACCGCAGACGAGGTTCATGCAGTGCCACATGCCGTAGGTGAAGTAGACGTACACATGACCGGGCGGACCGAACATCACGCCGTTGCGGGCCGTGGGACCGCGAAAGGCGTGGGAGCCCGGGTCGTTCCCGCCGTCGTAGGCCTCCACCTCGGTGAGGCGCAGGGTGATCGGTCCGTCGGGGGTCGTGCGGACGAGCAGCCGGCCGAGGAGATCCGGGGCCACCTCCAGGACAGGGCGGTCGAAGAAGGTCCTGGGCAGGGGCGTACGGTCGGTGGTCGCGATCATGCGCTCCGAGCGTAGTGCAGACGTGCGGGTGCGACGGGGTGGTCAGCGGGCGCTCGGTTTTGTCAGGGTGTGGGGCGGCGGAACCGGTCAGGTCGGGATCGCGTTTGTAGGGATCGAGGGATCCCGTCCGAAGAAGGTCGTAGAGGGAGAGTCATGGCGTTCAAGAAGCTGCTCGCGAGTCTGGGGGCCGGCGGTGCTTCGGTCGAGACGGTGCTGACCGAGGTCAACGTCGTTCCGGGCGGTGTCGTCCAGGGCGAGGTGCGGATCCAGGGCGGGTCCGTCAACCAGCAGATCGAAGGGCTGTCGGTCGGTCTTCAGGCCAAGGTCGAGGTCGAGAGCGGCGACCAGGAGTACAAGCAGGACATCGTGTTCACCAAGCAGCGGCTCGGGGGCGCGTTCGAGCTGCAGGCCGGCGCCGTGCACGCGGTGCCGTTCGGGCTGGAGATCCCCTGGGAGACGCCGGTCACGATGATCGACGGGCAGGCGCTGCGCGGGATGAACGTCGGGGTGTCGACCGAGCTGGAGATCGCGCGCGCCGTGGACTCCGGCGACCTGGACGCGGTGAACGTCCACCCCCTGCCGGCGCAGGCGGCCATCCTGGACGCTTTCATCCAGCTCGGTTTCCGCTTCAAGAGCGCGGACCTGGAGCGCGGGCACATCCGGGGCACGCGGCAGAAGCTGCCGTTCTACCAGGAGATCGAGTTCTTCCCGCCGTCGCAGTACCGAGGGCTCAACCAGGTCGAGCTGAGCTTCGTGGCCGACGAGCACGCGATGGACGTCGTGCTGGAGATGGACAAGAAGCCGGGCCTGTTCAGCGAGGGCAGTGACACCTTCCGCTCGTTCCAGGTGGGCCTGCACGACTACCAGGGCACCGACTGGCCCGCGTACCTCAACACGTGGCTGTCCGAGGTCGGCAGCAAGCGCAACTGGTTCTAGGGGTCGCTCGCCGGACGTTCCCGAACGTTGTCGGACGCTTCCCCGCGGTCCCTCAGCGGGACAACACGGAGGGCCCGGAACGCCGTACGGCGTTCCGGGCCCTCCGTGTTGTGCTCGCCGACGCCCGGCAGTGGCCGGCCTCGTGCGGGGTACGCAGGTCGTAGGCTCCGAGAGGAGTGCGTTTCCGATCTACCAGGAGGTGTCGAGGTGACCGAGCTGAAGAGGCGGCCGCTGCCCCACGATTTCCATCCGCCGGTTCCGTCGTTCACGGTCACGAGCGAGGACGTCGAGGAGGGGGCGGTGCTCAAGGACGCCCAGGTGCAGTCCGCGGGGAACACCTCGCCGCAGCTGCGGTGGGCGGGTTTCCCTGACGGCACCAAGAGCTTCGCGGTGACCTGCTACGACCCCGACGCGCCCACGGGCAGCGGGTTCTGGCACTGGGTCCTGTTCGACATCCCGGCCTCGGTGACCGAGCTGCCCGCCGGTGCGGGCAGCGAGGGGTTCGAAGGTCTGCCGGCGGGCGCCGTGCACGCGCGCAACGACTACGGCAGCAAGGACTTCGGCGGGGCCGCGCCGCCGCCGGGGGACGGGCCGCACCGGTACGTGTTCACGGTGTACGCGGTGGATCAGGAGAAGCTCGGTCCGGACTCCGACGCCTCGCCGGCCGCGGTCGGGTTCAACCTGCGCTTCCACACGATCGGTCGCGCGCAGTTGATCGGTGAGTACGAACTTCCCAAGGAAGGATGAGTCAGCTCATCCTTCATGGAGTGTTTGCCCGCCTCTGGTCTTGGAAGTGATCAGAGGCGGGCATTTTTTGTTGCCGGGGGTCGCGGGGGTCACCTCCCGTGGAGCAGCAGATATTGCGTTGTCCATCTCGGCGTGCCCGGCCAGAGTTGATCCCAGCCCGCCAGGGGGTGGGCCGGTGCACACAGGAGGTGGGCTGGTATGCGGGACACGCTGGTGCTGAACGCGAGCTTCGAGCCGCTGTCGACGGTGACGTTGAACCGAGCCGTCGTTCTGGTGCTTCAGGACAAGGCCGTCGTCGAGCAGGCCCACCCCGAACTGCGCATGCGTGGGGCGGAGGTGGACATTCCCGCGCCACGGGTGATCAGGCTGTGCAGGTACGTGCGGGTGCCCTTCCGAAGACAAGCGCCGTGGTCGAGGCGGGGTGTGCTGATCAGGGACCGGCACCGGTGCGCCTATTGCGGGCGCCGGGCGACGACCGTGGACCACGTGGTGCCGCGGGCGCAGGGCGGTCAGGACTCGTGGCTGAACACCGTCGCCTCGTGCGCAGAGGACAACCACCGCAAGGCGGACCGGACTCCGGAGCAGGCGGACATGCCGTTGCTGCGGCGGCCGTTCGAGCCGACTCCCGCGGACGCGATGCTGCTGGCCCTGGGGCAGGAGGACCTGGCGGCGCTGCCGGAGTGGCTGACGCTGGACGCCGCGTAGTTCCTCCTCTCGTACGCGACCGGGGCCCGCCTTCTTCGTGAAGGCGGGCCCCGGTCGGTGCGCGGGTCGGCGGTCAGTCGAGGGTCGGCTTCTCGCGGCGCTCGTTGCCGCCGCCGTTGCCGGCGTTGTTGCCGCCCGAATTGCCGCCGAAGGGGCCGAAGTTGCCCATGGCGCCGGACAGTCCCTTGAGGGCGTCGCCGATCTCGCTGGGGACGATCCAGAGCTTGTTGGCGTCGCCCTCGGCGATCTTCGGGAGCATCTGGAGGTACTGGTAGGACAGGAGTTTCTGGTCGGGGTCGCCGGCGTGGATGGCTTCGAAGACCGTGCGCACGGCCTGCGCCTCGCCCTCGGCGCGCAGGGCGGCCGCCTTGGCCTCGCCCTCGGCGCGCAGGATCTGGGACTGCTTCTCGCCCTCCGCGGTGAGGATGGCGGCCTGGCGGGTGCCCTCGGCGGTGAGGATCGCCGCGCGCTTGTCCCGGTCGGCGCGCATCTGCTTCTCCATCGAGTCCTGGATGGAGGTGGGCGGTTCGATCGCCTTGAGCTCGACGCGGTTGACGCGGATGCCCCACTTGCCGGTGGCCTCGTCGAGGACGCCGCGCAGGGCCGCGTTGATCTCCTCGCGGGAGGTGAGGGTGCGCTCCAGGTCCATGCCGCCGATGATGTTGCGCAGCGTGGTGACGGTGAGCTGCTCGATCGCCTGGATGTAGCTGGCGACTTCGTAGGTGGCGGCCCGGGCGTCGGTCACCTGGTAGTAGATGACCGTGTCGATGTTGACGACCAGGTTGTCCTGGGTGATCACCGGCTGGGGCGGGAACGGCACGACCTGTTCGCGCAGGTCGATGCGGTTGCGGATGGTGTCGATGAACGGGACGACGATGTTGAGGCCGGCGTTCAGCGTGCGCGTGTAGCGGCCGAAGCGCTCCACGATGGCGGCGCTGGCCTGCGGGATGACTTGGATCGTCTTGATCAGGGCGATGAAGACCAACACCACCAGAATGATCAGGACGATGATGACCGGTTCCATCGTCGGATCCCCGTACCCTTCTCCGCCTCGGCGTTTCGGAAGATCTTATGTCTGTTGAAGATCTTGCTGGTCGAGTCTGACAGACCGTCGTGCGGCTCGCGAGGTGTTCGGTCGACTTACGTCGTGCGGGAGTTGGCCGGCGTCGGGCGGAAGTCGTGCAAGGTCAGATGACGATGGCGGTGGCTCCCTCGATGTCCACGACGTCGACCTGCTGCCCCACGTCGTAGGCGCGGTCGCCGTCGAGCGAGCGCGCCGACCAGATCTCTCCGGCGAGCTTGATGCGTCCGCCGGCGCCGTCGACGCGCTCCAGTACGACGGCCTGCTTGCCCTTCAACGCGTCGACTCCGCTCGCGAATTGGGGGCGTTGTCTGCTGTGCCGGGCCGCGATGGGGCGCACGACGGCGATCAGCGCCACCGAGACGACGATGAAGACGAGCACCTGGGCCACGACGCCCAGGCCGAGAGCCGCGGCGACGGCGGCGGCCACGGCGCCGACCGCGAGCATGCCGAACTCCGGCATCGCGGTCACCACGAGCGGGATACCGAGCGCCGCCGCGCCGACCAGCCACCACACCCACGCGTCGATGTCGTTCACAGGGTCATGGTAGGGCCGGGGGTCCCGTCGCGGACAGGGCGCGAAGGGGGCGGCACGGGTCAGGACATGGGCAGGCCCTGCGCGGTCCAGCGGTCGCCGATCTGTTCCACGACGAGCGGGAGGCCGAAGCAGAGGGAGAGGTTGCGCGAGGTGAGTTCGAGTTCGACGGGGCCCGCGGCGAGGACCTTGCCCTGGCGGATCATGAGCACGTGGGTGAAGCCCGGGGCGATCTCCTCGACATGGTGCGTGACCATGATCATCGAGGGGGCGATGGGGTCGCGGGCGAGGCGGCCGAGGCGGCGTACGAGGTCCTCGCGGCCGCCGAGGTCGAGGCCGGCGGCGGGCTCGTCGAGCAGCAGCAGTTCGGGGTCGGTCATCAGGGCGCGGGCGATGAGGGTCCGCTTGCGCTCGCCCTCGGAGAGGGTGCCGAACTTCCGGTCGAGGTAGTCGCTCATGCCGAGGCGGTCGAGGAAGGCGCGGGCGCGCTGCTCGTCGACGTCCTCGTACTCCTCCTGCCAGCCGGCCGTCATGCCGTAGGCGGCGGTCAGCACCGTCTGCAGGACGGTCTGGCGCTTGGGGAGCTTGTCGGCGAGGGCGATGCCGGCCATGCCCACGCGCGGGCGCAGCTCGAAGACGTCGGTGCCGGGCTTGCCGAGGGGTTCGCCGAGGACCGACACCTCGCCGGAGCTCGGGAAGAGGTAGGTGGAGGCGATGTTCAGGAGGGTCGTCTTGCCGGCCCCGTTCGGACCGAGGATGACCCAGCGCTCGCCCTCCTTGACCGACCAGGAGACCTGGTCCACGAGAGCCCGGCCCTCACGGACCACGGTCACGTCCTGAAGCTCCAGAACATCGCTCATGAGCGGGTTGTCTCCCCTTGCAGTGTGGCCGGTCGGTTGTCGCGGGCGCCTGTGGCTCGGACCGCCGCGCGTGGGTGGGCGCGGCCCCTCCGGGAAAATCTACGCCACCGGCCGGGCGGCCCGTTCCATCGGTCCGGTCCTTAGGCTGGGGGCATGCTTTCGGAACCGCGCTCTGGTCGCCTCGCCGCTTGGGGAAATGCCCTGTTGGCCGGATTCGTCTCGCCGGACGACGCCGTGCTCGCCGTCGTCGGGGAGGACGCCGTCCACCGGCTGGAAGGGCTGCCGGGCGAGTCCGGGCCCGTCGGACTCACGCTCGCGCTCGGGCGGCTCCGAGGGCTGGGGGTGACCGGGCTGCGGCTTGCGCTGCCCGTGCCGGGCCATCCGCTGGGGCTGAGCGGGCCGCCGGAGTTCAACGCGCGGGCGCTGGACGCGCAGGAGGCGGTGGTCTGTCACGGCGCCGGTCACGGGCTGGTGCCCGAGGTCTCGGAGGCCGGCCCCGCGGGGGACGTCCACGTCGAGGTGGTGTGGCACTGCCTGCCGGTGCGGGAGGCTCCGCCGGCCGACGTGCCGTCGCTGGGCGAGGCGGAGCGGGAGCTGGCGGAGGCGCTGCGGGACGCCACGGCGGTGCTGTCGCGGCTGGACGTCGCCGGGTCGGGGCCGGTGGCGGAGGCGGCGATCGACGCGTACCGGGCGCGGGCCGAGCGCGGGCGGGACGTGCTGGCGCCGGGGTATCCGCCGCGGGCGGTGCGGGTGCTGGAGCTGGCGCAGCGGGTGGGTCTGCTGGTTTCCCTCGCCCAGGAGAACGGGCACGGGGGTGCGGTCAGCTCCGGGGAGATGGCGGCTCGCGCCGAGGCCTTGCGGCCGGTCGAGCGGACGGCCCGGCGGGCGACGGTCGCCGCGTACAACGCCGTCGTGGAGGAGCGGGAGCGCGGGATGCGCTGAGCGCGCCGGGCGCGCTGGGCGGAGGATGCGCTGGGCGGGGGTGTGAGCCGAGGCTCAGGGTGCGCCGGGTGCGGAACGCGCGCGGGGCCCGCGCGTCGACGACGACGCGCGGGCCCCGCGCGGGCTCGGCCGTGAGGGTCAGCGGTTGACGCCGGTGTTGCCGAAGGCCGGGTTGAGCAGGCCGATCACGTTGACGCTGTTGCCGACCACGTTGACCGGAACGTTGACCGGAACCTGGACGAGGTTGCCCGAGACGACGCCCGGCGACTTCACAGCCGCGCCCTCGGCGCCCGCGTCGGCGACGGCCGCTCCGGCCGAGGCGCCGGCGGCGATGCCGGCCACGGTGAGGGCCACGGCGGTCTTCTTGGCGATGTTCATGGAAAGGGTTCCTCCTGCGGTTGCGTGTCCGGTCCGGCCGGGGGCCGTGCGCTGTCCAACGTGGGGTGATCGCGAACGGTGCGGTCGTCCGGGCCGGAAGGCCCCGTTCGGGCCATTGGAACGACAGAGCTAAGGGACGACAAACAGACCGCCGCTCCCGGAGGCGGCCGGGAGAGGCAGCCGGTCACCGCGGATCCGTGGGAACCTCGGCGGGACCGGACGTCACATTCGGGACGTCACATTCCGGACGTCGGGTTCGGGACGCGTCGGGTTCGGGACGTCGGGTTCGGGACGTCGGTGGTTCAGCGGTTGAGGCCCAGGTTGCCGAAGGCCGGGTTGAGCACGCCGATCACGTTGACGCTGTTGCCGACCACGTTGACCGGAACGGCGACCGGGGCCTGGACGAGGTTGCCCGAGACGACGCCCGGCGAGCTCTTGGCCGCGCCGAGGGCGGTGGCGCCGTCGGCGGCGGAGGCCAGTCCGGCGCCCGCGGCCACCAGACCGCCGGCCACCATCGTCACAGCCGCTGCCTTCTTCAGGTTCTTCACTTCTGAGCCCTTCTCGCGATCCCCGCGGCAGTCGCCGCGGCACGCAGGGAGAACGGCGGAGATCGTCACAGGATGCGCCATCCGGGGGACATTCCCACGACGGTATGAATCTCGGATCGGAGGTTAACCCTCCGGATCGTCACTCGCACGGGTCGCACGGCCGGCCCTGCGGCCCCTCCCCCGCGGTTCATCGGCCACTCGGCGCCTCGGCTCGTCAGCCTGCCGGCTCGGCTCAGCCGGCCGCGCCGTGGCGCACGGCCCACAGGGCGGCCTGGGTGCGGTCCGCGAGGTCGAGTTTCATGAGGATGTTCGAGACGTGCGTCTTGACGGTCTTCTCGGAGAGGACCAGGGCGCGGGCGATCTCGCGGTTGGAACGGCCGTCCGCTATCAGGCCGAGCACCTCGCGCTCCCGTTCGGTGAGCGAACCGCCACGCCCCTGGCCGGAGTTGGCCTCGTCCTGGGAGAGCAGCGCGCCGGCGACCTCCGGCTGGAGCAGGATGTGGCCGGCGTGGACGGAGCGGATGGCGCCGGCCAGGGCGTCGGGGTCCACGTCCTTGTAGACGTAACCGGCGGCGCCCGCGCGCAGGGCGGGGACGACCGTGCGCTGCTCGGTGAAGCTGGTGACGATCAGCACGCGCGCGGGGTTGTCGAGTTCGCGGAGTCTGCGCAGGGCCTCGACGCCGTCCATGCCGGGCATCTTGACGTCCATCAGGACGACGTCGGGACGCGACTCCTCGCACAGGGCGACCCCTTCGGCCCCGTCGGCGGCCTCGCCCACGACCTCGATGTCGTCCTGCACCTCCAGGAAGGTGCGCAGACCCCGGCGGACGACCTGGTGGTCGTCGACGAGCAGCACCTTGATTGCGTCAGCCACCGGGGGCCTCCATCTCGATCGCGGTGCCCTTCCCGGGCGCCGACTCCACCGTGAGCGTGCCGCCGACGCCGTTGGCGCGGTCCCGCATCGACACCAGTCCGAGGTGGCGGCCTGCCCGGCGGACCGTCGACGGGTCGAAGCCGCTGCCGTCGTCCGTGACGCGCAGGACCGTGTCCGGGCCGCGCTTGTGCAGGGTGACGTCGACGTGGTCCGCGCCGGAGTGGCGCAGGGCGTTGTGCAGGGCCTCCTGGGCGACCCGCAGGAAGGCCTCCTCCTGGGCGGCGGGAAGGGCCCGCACGCCGTTGCCGGTGAACGTCACGCGGGCGGTGTGGGCGCGGTCGAGGACCTGGACGTGGGTGCGCAGGGTGGCGACCAGGCCGTCCTCGTCGAGCGCGGCCGGCCGCAGCTCCACCACGGCGTCGCGCAGCTCGTCGGCGGCTTCGGCGGCCAGGGCGGCGACCTGGTGCAGTTCGTCCTTCGCGCGCGCGGGGTCGCGGTCGACGAGGGCGGCGGCGGCCTGGGCCGTCAGGCGCAGGGAGAACAGCTTCTGGCTGACGGCGTCGTGCAGCTCGTGGGCCAGCCGGGAGCGTTCCTCGGCGATGGTCAGCTCCCGGCTGCGCTCGTACAGGCGGGCGTTGGTGAGCGCGATCGCGGCGTGCTGGGCGAGGATCGACAGCAGTTCCTCGTCCTCCTCGGTGAAGCCGCAGCCGCCCTCGGGCTTGGCGCAGTTCTTGTTGGCGAGGAACAGGGCGCCGATGACCTCGTCGCCGTCGCGGACGGGCAGGCCCAGGAAGTCGGACATGTCGGGGTGGGCGGAGGGCCAGCCCTCGAAGCGGGGGTCCTTGCGGACGTCGGCGAGGCGCTCGGGCCGGGCCTCGTGCAGCATCGCCGCCAGGATGCCGTGCTGGCGGGGCAGGGGGCCGATGGCCTTCCACTGCTCGTCGCTGACGCCGTCCACCACGAACTGGGCGAAGCCCCCGTGATCGTCGGGGACGCCCAGGGCGGCGTACTGCGCGTTCAGCAGGTCACGGGCGGAGGCGACGATCGTCTTGAGGACGTCGCGCACCTCCAGGTGCCTGCTCATGGCCAGCAGCGCGGAGCTGACCGCGGCGAGGCCGGACCGGGGGCCTTGACTCATGCCCTCACGGTACCGGCGGGGTCCGACAGCCGGATCGGTCCTGTGACCGCCGCGAACGGGACGGAAGACCTAGGGCGGAGGTCCCGGGCCGGTGGGCCTACGCCGGGCGGCGGAGGCGGCGGGCCTACGGCGAAGGGCCCCGTCCGGCTGCGTCCCGCGTCCGAGGCGGGGGCGGACGGCGCGTTCCTAGGTTGGGGGCACCGCCGGACGGAGGCGGTCGGACGAAGGGGACGGTTGTCATGCCGGTAGCGATCATCACGGGGGCGTCGAAGGGGCTGGGGCGGGCGCTGGCCGAGGCGTTGGCCGCCCGGGGCTGGGACCTGGTGCTCGACGCCAGGACGGGGCGTGCGCTGGAGGCGGCGGCGGTGTCCATGGCGTCGTACGGGACGCGGGTGGAGGTCCGGGCGGGGGACGTCACCGACGCGGGGCACCGGGCCGAGCTGGTGGCGGCCGCCCGGCGGCTCGGGGGTTGCGACCTGCTGGTGAACAACGCGAGCGCGCTGGGCGCGGAGCCGCTGGTGCGGCTGGAGGCGTTGCCGCCGGACGGGCTGCGGCGGGCACTGGAGGTGAACGTGGTGGCGCCGTTGGCGCTGGTCCAGGAGGCGCTGCCGCTGCTGCGCGGGGCGCGGGCGGGCGCGGTGGTCACCGTCAGCTCGGACGCGGCCGTCGAGGCGTACGGGACGTGGGGCGGCTACGGGGCGTCCAAGGCGGCGCTGGACCGGCTGGCGGCGGTGCTCGGCGTGGAGGAGCCGGAGCTGCGGGTGTGGGCGGTGGATCCCGGTGACATGGCCACGGACCTGTACGCGGCGGCCGTCCCGGACGACGACGGTCCTCGTCCCGATCCGGCCGCGGTGGCGCCGGCGTTCCTGCGGCTGCTGGACGAGCGTCCGGCGAGCGGCCGGTACGGGGCCGCGGCGCTCCTGGAGGCGCGGCGATGACGGTGACGGGGGTCCCGCACGAGTCGGTGCGGCAGTGGGGCGGGGTGCCGGAGGAGTTGTCGGCGCGGGTGCCGGCCGAGCAGCGCGGGCCGGGGCGGGGACGGGACGACGTCCGGCTGCTGGTGTCGCGGGGGACGGCGGTGGCGCATCACGCGTTCCGGGAGCTGCCGGGCCTGCTGCGGGCCGGTGACGTGCTGGTGGTGAACACCTCGACGACGCTGGCGGCGGCCGTGGACGGGCGGATCGGGCACACGCGTGTGGTGGTGCACTTCTCGACGCGCGGGGACGACGGGCGGTGGGCGGTCGAGCTGCGCGAGCCGGACGGGACGGGCACGACGCGCGCGCGGGCGGGCGGTCCGGCGGGTGCGCGGGTGCGGTTGCCGGGGGGTGCGCGGCTGGTGCTGGAGGAGCCGCTGGCGCGGGGCGGGGGGCGGTTGTGGTGGGGGCGGGTCTCGCCCGGCGGGGCCGTCTCGGGGCTGCTGCGGGAGTACGGGCGGCCGATCCGCTACTCGTACACGGAGCGGGACCAGCCGTTGTCCGCTCACCAGACGGTTTTCGCGCTGGCGTCGGCGGACGGGGCGGGCAGCGCGGAGATGCCGAGTGCGGCGCGGCCCTTCACGGCCGCCCTGGTGGCGGAGCTGGTGAGCCGCGGGGTGCTGTTCGCGCCGGTCGTGCTGCACACCGGGGTGGCCTCCGCGGAGGTGCACGAGCCGCCGTATCCGGAGCGCTTCGCGGTGCCCGGGGCGTCGGCGCGGCTGATCGAGGGGGTGCGGGCCGCGGGCAGGCGGGTGATCGCCGTGGGGACGACCGCCGTGCGGGCGGTGGAGTCGGCGGCCGGCGCCGACGGGGTCGTCCGCGCGCGTGCGGGGTGGACGGATCTCGTCGTCACTCCCGCGCGCGGGGTGCGGGTGGTGGACGGGCTGCTGACCGGGCTGCACGAGCCGCAGGCCTCGCATCTGCTGATGCTGGAGGCGGTGGCCGGGCGGGCCGCGATCGAGCGGGGCTACGAGGAGGCGCTGCGCGCGCGGTACCTGTGGCACGAGTTCGGGGACCTGCATCTCCTCCTGCCGGAGGAGGGCCCTGACGCACAGCATTGCTCTGGCAACCAGCTGTGAGAACGATCTACAGGCCGTGTGAGCCCGCGCATAGGGCACACATCACGTACTAGGGACTTTAGGAGACAAAGGGGCACCCGGTGAACGGGGCAGATGGTTCTATCTGTCCCGTTTTGCCCTTCCCCGATCCACTACCGGGGATCGTACGTCACACCTTTGCCTGGGCATTTTGCGGCCGCTAAGAATTGCTCTCGTCGCTCAGCACCGCCGGGTCAGCCCGCCGGTGCTCGTGCCTCAAGCACCCGCTGTCCGCCGTTGGACGATGAGAGCGACCTCCGCGCTGATACGAAGAGGTCCTTCCGCATGCCCAAGAACACTCACAAGATCGCGATCGCCGGTGCGGCCACCCTCGGTGCCGCCGCCCTCGCCTTCTCGGTGGTGCCGGCCGACGCGCAGACGACCACTACGGACGCCGTCTCGTCCGCCCAGGTCGCCTACAGCTCCAAGCCGGTGCAGGACGTCAAGACCAGTGTCACCGACCAGCTGGCCGCGACGAGCGTGAAGGTCGACGCGATCGAGGCGAAGAAGAAGGCCGCCGCGGCCGCCGCCGCGAAGAAGAAGGCCGCTGCCGCGAAGGCCGCCGCCGCGAAGAAGAAGGCGGCCGCCGAGGCCGCCGCCAAGCGGAAGGCCGCCGCCTCGCGCAAGGCCAAGGAGGCCGCGAACCGCTCGGTCAAGCGCGCCGCGATCAAGAAGGCCACGGTCCGGCACTACGCGAACAACCTCGACGGCTGGATCAAGCAGTCCCTGGACATCATGAAGTCCAAGGGCATCCCGGGCAGCTACCACGGCCTGCACAAGAACATCATGCGCGAGTCCTCGGGCAACCCGAACGCGATCAACGACTGGGACATCAACGCCATCAACGGCATCCCGTCCAAGGGTCTGCTCCAGGTGATCCCGCCGACCTTCACGGCGTACCACGTCGCCGGAACGTCCTGGAACATCTACGACCCGGTCGCCAACATCACCGCCGCCGCGAACTACGCCGCCGACAAGTACGGCACGATCGACAACGTGAACAGCGCGTACTGACGCACCCCCCCCCACACACGCCGAAGGGCGGCGCCTCCCGACCGGGAAGGCGCCGCCCTTCGGCGTCGTACGCGGGGACTACTTGCGCATGACCTCGGGCTCGTGGCGGCGCAGGAAGCGGGCCACGAAGAAGCCGCAGATCACACCGAGCACGATCAGCGCGATCATGTCGAGGCTCCAGGCGCCGACGGTGTGCTCCCACAGCGGGTCCGCGGCGCCGCCGTCCTTGGGCGGGCTGATCTTGTTGAAGTCGAGCGTGGCGCCGGCGGCCGCGACGGCCCAGCGCGACGGCATCAGGTACGAGAACTGGTTGACGCCGACCGCCCCGTTCAGGGTGAACAGACAGCCGGTGAACACGACCTGGATGATCGCGAACATCACCAGCAGCGGCATGGTCTTCTCGGCCGTCTTCACCAGCGACGAGATGACCAGGCCGAACATCATCGACGTGAAGCCGAGCGCCATGATCGGGATGGACAGCTCGAACATGGTGGCGCCGCCGAGGACCAGGCCCTCCTTCGGGATCTCCCGGCTGGCGAAGCCGATCACGCCGACCAGCAGGCCCTGGAGCACGGTGACCACGCCGAGCACGAACACCTTGGACATCAGGTACGCCGACCGCGACAGGCCGGTCGCCCGTTCCCGCTCGTAGATGACCCGTTCCTTGATCAGCTCACGGACGGAGTTCGCCGCGCCCGCGAAACAGGCGCCCACCGCGAGGATCAGCAGGACGGTGGTGGCCGTGCCGTTGGGGATGATCCGCCCGCTCTTGGGGTTGACCGGGTTCGGCAGCAGGCTGTTGCCGGAGTCGATCAGCAGGCTCACCGCGCCGAGGACGGCCGGAAGGATCACCGTCAGCGCCAGGAAGCCCTTGTCGGAGGCGATCACCGACACATAGCGGCGCACCAGGGTGACGAACTGCGACATCCAGCCCTGCGGCTTCGGCGGCTTCATCGCCTGCATCGGCGGGACCTGTACGGACTGCGGCGCCACGGCGTCGATGTCCGCGGCGTACATCTGATAGTGCTGCGAGCCCTTCCAGCGGCCCGCCCAGTCGTAGTCGCGGTAGTTCTCGAAGGCGGAGAAGACGTCGGCCCAGGTGTCGTAGCCGAAGAAGTTCAGCGCCTCCTCGGGCGGGCCGAAGTAGGCCACCGCGCCGCCCGGCGCCATCACGAGCAGCTTGTCGCAGATCGCGAGTTCGGCCACCGAGTGCGTGACGACCAGGACCGTGCGGCCGTCGTCGGCGAGGCCGCGCAGCAGCTGCATCACGTCGCGGTCCATGCCCGGGTCGAGACCGGAGGTCGGCTCGTCCAGGAAGATCAGCGACGGCTTGGTGAGCAGCTCCAGGGCCACCGAGACGCGCTTGCGCTGGCCGCCGGAGAGCGAGGTGACCTTCTTCTCCTTGTGGATGTCCAGCTTCAGCTCGCGCAGCACCTCGTCTATGCGGGCGTCACGCTCGGCGGCCGTGGTGTCGGCCGGGAAACGGAGCTTGGCCGCGTACTTGAGGGCCTTCTTGACGGTGAGTTCCTTGTGCAGGATGTCGTCCTGCGGGACCAGACCGATGCGCTGACGCAGCTCCGCGAACTGCTTGTACAGGTTGCGGTTGTCGTAGAGGACGTCGCCCTGGTTGGCGGGCCGGTAGCCCGTCAGCGCCTTGAGCAGCGTCGACTTGCCGGAACCGGACGGACCGATGACCGCGATCAGCGACTTCTCCGGGACGCCGAACGAGACGTCCTTGAGGATCTGCTTGCCGCCGTCGACCGTCACCGTCAGATGCCGGGCCGAGAAGGAGACCTCACCGGTGTCGACGAACTCCTCGAGCCGGTCGCCGACGATCCGGAACGTCGAGTGGCCGACGCCGACGACGTCGGCCGGGCCGAGCTGGACCGAGCCGCCCTTGGGGATCGGCTGGCCGTTGACGTAGGTGCCGTTGTGCGAGCCGAGGTCGCGGATCTCCATCCGGCCGTCGGGCGTCGAGTGGAACTCGGCGTGGTGACGGGAGACCTGGAGGTCCGACACGACGAGTTCGTTCTCCAGCGCACGGCCGATGCGCATGACGCGGCCGAGGGAGAACTGGTGGAACGTGGTGGGGCTGCGGTCGCCGTAGACCGGCGGCGCCCCCGCGCCACCACCGGGCACCTGCTGCACGTAAGGCTCGCCCGCGCCCTGCTGCTGCGGCACGTGCGGCGCGGACTGCTGCGGCGGCTGCCAGCCCGCCTGCGGCCCCTGCCCGGCCGGCTGCTGCGGCGCGCCCTGCTGGGCCCAGCCCGGGTTCGCGGCCTGCGCCGCGTACGGCTGTTGCCGTGGTTGCGCGGCGGGCGCCTGCGCTCCCGAGACGCTCACGCGCGGTCCGTCGGTCGCGTTGCCCAGGTGCAACGCCGAGCCGGGACCGATCTCCAGCTGATGGATCCGCTGCCCCTGCGCGAACGTGCCGTTGGTGCTGCCGTGGTCCTCGACGACCCAACTGCGGCCGTTGTGGCTGACCGTGGCGTGTCGCCAGGAGACCCTGGCGTCGTCGAGGACGATGTCGCCCTGCGGATCACGTCCGAGGGTGTAGGACCTGGACGGATCGAGCGTCCAGGTGCGTCCGTTCAATTCCAGTACGAGTTCCGGCACTCCAGCCCCACTGAGTTGTCCCCCGAGTAGCCCCATCAACGGGGAGTCTAGGGATGTCGAACATCGGGGGGAACTATTTCAGTAGCGGCCCCCTGACCGAAAGTCGGGCCTTGTGAAGAGCACGCGCACACGTGCCCGCAGTTGCCGTTGACGGGGTTGAAAACGGCCCGGAGAGTGGTAAAGCACGCGAGGGGGACGGAAGCGGCGATCTTCGCCGTTCCACACCGCGGATCGGGGGGTCTGCATGAGCGCCGGCACGGTTGTCGAAGGCGGCGGGAGCGCGGTGCGCGGCAGGGGCGTGCCATGGGCGGACGTGCTGCCGGCCGCTGTCGCCGCGGTGAGCTGGGCGTTGATCGCGATGGCCGGGACCGCGGCGCTCGGGCTGCACCTGCTGGATGCCGACGCGGCGGGCTCGTTGGGCCCGATGACGGCCGCGGTCGTGGTCCTGGGGGCGGGCGGCTCGGTGACCCCGTCCGGCGACGTGTCCGCCTTCGGGCTGACGGGCGCGGAGGCGGACACGGCCGTCGAGATCACGCCACTGGGGGTGAGCCTGGTCGGCGCGCTGCTCCTGTCGTGGTTCTTCCTGCGGTCCCTGCGCACGGCCGGCGCGGTGATCGCGCCCGCCGAACTCCTCGCGCGCGTGGGGTCGACGGCCGCTCTGTTCGTGGCCATGCTCGGCGGGCTGGCCTGGGCGGGGCACGACGTCGTCACGCTCGACGGGAGTTCGCTGGGCCTCGACGACCTGCCCGACGCCGGGGGCGGGAGCAGCGGGGGCGGGAGCGGGGGCCTGGACATCCCCGGGCTGGGGGACGTCGGGGACATCGGCGGTCTGCTGCCCGACCGGCTCGGCGACCTGGTCCACGCGAAGGCCGCGGTCGGCTTCACGGTGGACACCGCCTCCACCCTCCTCGGCGGCCTCGGCTGGTCGCTCGGAGTCCTGCTGATCGCCGTGCTGGCCTCGCGCCGCACCCCGCTCCCCCGCGCGTGGGAGGCGGTGCATCGCGTGGTACGGCCGGCCGCGTCCGCCGTCGTCACGGTGGCGCTGGTGGCGGTGGCGGCCGGGCTGGCCGCGGCGGCGTACGCGGCGATCGGCGACGACCACCCCCGGCGCATCGCGGGCGCGGCCCTGCTCGGCGCTCCGAACGGCGTCTGGCTGGGCATCCCGATCGGCCTGTTCGTCCCCTGGGACGGACGCGCGACGGGCGCCCTGACGACCGTCCTGCCGGCCCCGCTGGACGAGCTGCTGGGCACGGGCGGCCGACGGCCCGTGACGCTGGACCGCCTGGCCGAGTTGGACGGACGGGTGTGGCTGCTGGCGGTGGCCGCCGCGCTGATGATGCTGCTCGCGGGAGTGCTGACGGCGGTACGGACACCGAAGCCGCGTGCCCGGCCGGGGGCGGGAGCCGAGGCCTGCGCGCGCGTGACGCAGGGACTTGCCGACGGTGCTCCGGGGGCCGGCGGCCGGGTGCGGACCGCCCGGGAAGGCGGCGCCGTCGGGTTCGCCGGGCGGTGCGCCGTGCGGCTGGGGCTCGCGACCGCGCTCGCGTTGCCGTCGGCGGCCTGGCTGACGGACGTCTCCGTGAACGCGTCGCTGTCCGTGCTGGGCTTCGACGCCTTCGGGGCCGGGATCGAGCTGCACGGACACCTCGGCGCCGCGTTGCTGCTGGGCGCCCTGTGGGGGGCGGGCGCAGGGCTGGTCGGCGCGGGGCTGGCCTGTGCCACGGGGGCCGCGGGGGCACTGGCCGCTCCCTTGGCACGCGGTGACGCGGGCGGGGGCGCGGTGGAGCCGGGCGGGGACGCGCGACGTCATGGATCCGCCGGTCCCGCTTCGCCTCCGAGGCACACGGACGGCCTGACGGGCCCGTACGCGCCGGGCGCTCCCTCCTACCGGCCTCCCAACCCTGCCACCAACCCCTACCTCCGCCTGCCGGACGACCTGCGCGGGCCGCAGGATGCCCGGCCCGGTGCGGAGGCGGGGGCGGGGAAGGGGGCGGGGCAGGAGCAGGAGCGGGAGGGCGAGAGGTCGGGCGAGCGGTCGCGGTCCCGGGACGGCTCGCGGCCGCAGGAGCCGCCTCCGTCCGGATCGGACGACGTCTACGGAGCGCCGACCGTGGTCCGCCCGATGGGACCGGCGCCGCGCGCACCCCGTGGACGTCCGTCGCCCCGCCCCCACGACGGGCCGCCCCCTCCCCCTCCCCCGCCACCGCCCGCTCCCAGGGGACCGAGGACGCCGCGCGGATCGCGGTGAGGCGCGACGGCACGCAGAATCGGGGAGTCGGCAACCGTCGGGCGAGGCGCACACCGCCTCTCCGGCAGTCGGGGGCGCCTGTCCGTCAGGCGGACCTCGGCGGCGAACGGCACCGGGTGCCGGATACGGTGGGTGCACCATGAGCGCTTCGCAGACCTCGTCCTCCGACGTTCCCACGCTCCTTGTCAAGATCTTCGGCAAGGACAGGCCTGGCATCACGGCCGGCCTCTTCGACACCCTCGCCGCCTACTCCGTCGACGTGGTCGACATCGAGCAGGTCGTCACGCGGGGCCGGATGGTGCTGTGCGCGCTCGTGACCGAGCCGCCGCCCGGCCTCGAGGGCGACCTGCGCTCGACGGTCCACAGCTGGGCCGAGTCGATGAAGATGCAGGCGGAGATCATCTCCGGCCACGGCGACAACCGGCCGCGCGGCCTCGGCCGGTCGCTGGTCACGGTGCTCGGACATCCGCTCACCGCGGAGGCCACGGCGGCGATCACCGCGAGGATCACCAAGGCCGGCGGCAACATCGACCGTATCTTCCGGCTGGCCAAGTACCCCGTCACCGCCGTCGAGTTCGCCGTCTCCGGTGTGGAGGCCGGCCCGCTGCGCACCGCCCTGGTCAGGGACGCGGGAGTGCTGGGCGTGGACGTCGCCGTGGTGGACGCGGGCCTCTACCGGCGGGCCCAGCGGCTCGTCGTCATGGACGTCGACTCCACCCTCATCCAGGACGAGGTGATCGAGCTCTTCGCCGCACACGCCGGCTGCGAGGACAAGGTCGCCGAGGTGACGGCGGCCGCGATGCGCGGCGAACTGGACTTCGAGCAGTCCCTGCACGCGCGCGTAGCGCTGCTGGAGGGGCTGGACGCCTCGGTCGTGGACAAGGTGCGTGCCGAGGTGCGGCTTACGCCGGGCGCGCGCACCCTGATCCGGACGCTGAAGCGGCTCGGCTACCAGGTGGGTGTCGTCTCCGGCGGTTTCACCCAGGTCACCGACGATCTGCAGGAGCGGCTCGGCCTGGACTTCGCGCAGGCCAACACGCTGGAGATAGTCGACGGCAGGCTGACCGGCCGGGTCACCGGCGAGATCGTGGACCGCGCGGGCAAGGCGCGGCTGCTGCGCCGCTTCGCCGCCGAGGCGGGCGTCCCGCTCTCCCAGACCGTCGCGATCGGCGACGGCGCCAATGACCTCGACATGCTCAACGCGGCCGGTCTCGGGGTCGCCTTCAATGCAAAGCCGGTGGTGCGCGAGGCGGCGCACACGGCGGTGAACGTGCCGTTCCTGGACACCGTCCTGTATCTGCTGGGCATCACCCGCGAAGAGGTCGAGGCCGCGGAGACGCACGACGAGCGGTAGCCCGCCGGCCGCCGGGTCAGGCATCGGGCGGACCCCGGCGGAGCCCGCCGCGCGGACCGCGGGCGACGGCGCGGGATCGGCGCGGGCCGCCGTGGTTCCACGGGCGGCCGAAGGGGACGAAGAGGGCCCTGCGCCGACGCGGCGCGGGCCCTCGTGCGTGCCGGTCGGTCAGCGGTTCACTCTTCGGGGGCCCAATAGTCGAGCAATGCGGCCGTGCCGGGCTCCAGGGCCTTCCAGGAGCCGTCGAAGGACAGGACGGCGAAGGCGGCGGCCGGGAACCCGCGGCGGCGCATGCGCTCGCCCGCGTCGCCGTCGGAACGGCCGGACAGGATCTCGGCGAGCCCTTGGATCCCGGGGTTGTGGCCGATGAGGACGATGGTGCGGACGTCGTCGGGGGTTTCGTTGAGCAGGGCGATCAGCTCGCCCGGTGAAGCCTCGTAGATGCGCTCCTCGTAGACGGTTTTCGGCCGCTGCGGGAATTCGTGGACCGCGAGCTTCCACGTCTCCCGGGTGCGGGTCGAGGTGGAGCACAGGGCGAGGTCCACGGGGATGCCGCTGTCGGTCAGCTTGCGTCCGGCGACGGCCGCGTCCTTACGGCCCCGCTCAGCGAGCGGGCGCTCGTGGTCGGTCACCTGTGGCCAGTCGGCTTTCGCATGGCGGAAGAGGACGATCCTGCGGGCTTCTGCGACGCTCATGAGTCCCAGCTTCGCATGAAACAGGCCAGCGGGCGCGGGTAGTTGACAGGGGGCCTCACCAGTGCCGGGAAGCCGCCCGGCGCCGCTTTCCGGGTGCGGCGGGGCCGCGGGGGCCGGCGTCAGCGGGCGATCAGCATCTGTACGCGCTCGACGAGGTGGGTGATCACCGGGTCGCTGCCGGCCGCGTGGGCGTCGGCGGGGTTCAGTATCAGCATCAGCAGGGTCGCGAAGGCGAGCGTCGGGAGGGCCAGGGCCCACCAGGGCAGCCGGGTGCCGACGCCGCCCGAGGCGGCCGGGTGGAGCCGGGTGTGCGTTGGGGCCGACATGACTGCCTCCGCTGTCTTCGAGAGATCCGTGTCCCGGCTCCCGGACCGAGGTCCCTGGGCCGTGGGCGTGAGCGCCGTGTGCGGTCACGGTTCGAAGTTACGGAATCGGCGGCGGTCAACCCATCAGGTGATCCACCCACTTGACCCTGAACCTCACCCCCTAGGGGACGGGGGGCTAACCCCACCCCCGCCGGACGGGCGGCTTCGGCGCCGCTGGCGTGCCAGAGGCGCGGGCGGGCCAGAGGCGCGGGCGGGCCGGAGGTGCCGGATAGCCTGCTGTGCCGTGGGTGCGGCGGCCGGGTATGGGGCCCGGGCGCCCCGGCGACAGCGTGCCGGACGGGGGCGTCAGGGCGAGGCGAGCGTCGCGATGACGGCGATGATCACGAAGATGGCCAAGAACGAGCCGAAGACGATCAGCATCTTCTTCTGGCCGTTCTGCGGATTCGGGTCGAGCACTGGCATGCGGCCAGTCTCGCACCCCGAACCGGCGGCGACCGCGCCGGGGGCCGTCGAAGGCCGTGCGGGGGGGTGGCCCCGGCGACCAGGAAGGCCACGATGGTGTGGGGGGACCGGGCGGGAAGCGGGCACCGGCCAAGGGGGCCGGCCAGGAGGGCGGCAGCGGGCGGCGCCGGGGGCGCGAGTGGTCCTGTCGGGGGCTGCGGAGGGCCTCCGTGGCCGAGAGCGCCCGACGGACGCGAGGCGGGCTACAGCGGGCGCTCGCCGCCTCCGGTGCGGCGGTCCCGCGCGGGGTCAGCGGGTGGCTTCGTCCTCCACGGTGCGGTCCCGGCCGGCCAGGACGCCCACGACCGTCTGCGGGATCATCAGGGCCGCCATGAGCACCAGGGGCAGGCGCCAGCCGCCGCTGTGCTGGTAGAGCACTCCCACCAGCAGCGGGCCCGGGATGGAGATCAGGTAACCGGTGCTCTGCGCGAAGGCAGACAGCTGGGCGACGCCCGCGCCCGTCCTGGCCCGCATCCCGACCATCGTGAGCGCCAGCGGGAAGGCGCAGTTGGCGATGCCGAGGAGCACCGCCCAGGCCCAGGCCCCCGCGGCGGGCGCGAGGTAGAGCCCGGCGTATCCGACGAGGCCGCACGCACCGAGTGCGACCACGATCGGGCCCTGGTGCGGCAGCCGGGTGGCGACCCGCGGGATGACGAAGGCCAGGGGCACGCCCATCGCCATCGTCACGGCGAGCAGCACTCCGGCCGTGCTCGCGGACACGCCCGCGTCCCGGAAGATCTGCGGCATCCAGCCCATGGTGATGTAGGCGGCGGTGGCCTGGAGGCCGAAGAAGACGGCCAGGGCCCATGCGGTGCGGCTGCGGGTGATGCGCAGCGCGGCGGAGGAGGAGCGGCCCGCGCGCGCGTCGGTGTGTGCGTGGCCGTCCCGGGCGTCGCCCGCCGCCGTCGGGGCGTCGGAGCGCTTCCCCGGCGTGGCGGCGTCGCCCGGTTCCGTCCTCCGTTCGCGTACCAGGGGCAGCCACGGCAGGACGGCCGCCGCCGCCAGGGCCGCCCACACCGCGAGCCCGGTGCGCCAGCTGCCGCCGAGCGCCGCCGTCATCGGCACGGTGACCGCGGCGGCGGCGGAGGTGCCCAGGGCCAGGGCCATCGAGTACAGGCCGGTCATCGAACCGACCCGGTCGGGGAAGTGCCGTTTGACGATGACGGGCATCAGGACGTTGCTGACGGCTATGCCCATGAGGGCGAGGGCGGTGGCGGCGAGGAACCCGGCGGCGCCCGCGAGGTAGGGGCGGACGAGCAGTCCGGTCGCGATGGCGGCCATGCCCGCGCACACGACCGCGCCCGGCCCGAAGCGACGGGCGAGGCGGGGCGCCATGACACCGAAGGCGGCGAAGCAGAGCGGGGGCACGGAGGTGAGCAGTCCGGCCACGCTGCCGCTCATGCCGAGCCCGTCGCGGACCTCTTCGAGGAGCGCGCCGAGGCTGGTGATGGCGGGCCGGAGGTTGAGGGCTGACAGGACGATGCCGACGAGGAGCAGTCGCGTCGTCCACGCGCGCGGGGCGACACGCGACGGCGGCTCGCCCTCCGCGGGTGCGGGAAGGGGAGACGGCGTGGTGGTGGCCGTCATGTCGGCCGTCGTCCTGGGCGTCGTCGTGCGGGTCTGCTCGCTTGCCATGCCGTCCATCATAGAATCATAGGATGATTGGTTGTCCATGTCCGTGTGACCCCCGGCATCCCGAGCCGTGCGAAGGTGAGCCATGCCCCTGAGCCACCCCCACCGCTCGGCTCTGTCCGAGCAGGTCATCGCCGCGCTGCGCACCCAGATCACCTCGGGTGAGTGGCCGGTGGGATCCCGCATTCCCACCGAGCCCGAACTGGTCGGGCAACTGGGCGTCGCGCGCAACACGGTCCGCGAGGCGGTCCGCGCGCTCGCGCACAACGGTCTGCTGGATATCCGGCAGGGCTCGGGCACCTACGTCGTCGCGACCAGTGAACTGGCCGGCGTGATGCACCGCCGTTTCGCCGGCGCCGACCCCCGGCACATCGCCGAACTGCGCGCCGCCCTGGAGTCGAGCGCGGCGAGGCTCGCGGCCGAGCGGCGCACGGAGAAGGACCTCAAGCAGCTGGACACGTTGCTGCTGCGGCGCGAGGAGGCCTGGGAGTCCGGCGACGCGGAGGCGTTCGTGGCGGCGGACACCACGTTCCACCTGGCGGTGGTGGCGGCCTCCCACAACGACGTCATGACGGCGACGTACGCGGACCTGGGCGCGGTGCTGCGGGACTGGCTGCGCGACGACGTCGGCGAGGAGCTGACGCCCGAGACGCACATGGACCATGCACGGCTGGTGGACGCGATCCGCGCGGGCGACGCGGAGACGGCCGCGGTCGAGGCGGCGACCTATCCCCTGTCGTGCCGGCCCGGGCGGTTCACCGCTTCCGGTGGCTGACCCAGGCCGAACCGACCTCCTTCCAGCACCGGCCGGTGAGCCGCACGGAACGGGCGGGGCCGACGTCGGTGGGGGTGCCGTCGGTGTCCACGTCCCACCAGCGCGCGCACTCGATGTGCAGGGCGACCCGGTCGGTGTCGGCGTAAGGGTTGTGACAGTGCGCGATCACGCGCGAGCCGTCGACCTCGATCCGGCACTCGGCGCCGAACGGTTCCGGGCGCTTCACGCGCGCGTGGCCGTGCGCGCCGTACGGCGGACAGAGGACGAGGGCGACCGCGGCGATCACCGGAGCGACACGACGGAACAGGGGCACAAGGGAACCTCCTCGGCAGAGCTGGGGAGGGCGGCGCGCGTGGGGAACGCGCACTCCAGAGTGCCTGGCCGGGTGCCCGTGCCGCCCGGCCGGCTGGGCCGAACGAGTGACGAGCCGTACGCGTGACGGAGCCGTGGTCGGGACAAGGCCTTACGCACGGCAGGGCTACGCACGACGGGTGAGGGCCCGCGCCGCCGGGGACGCGGGCCCTCACCCGTCAGCCGCGCTCAGCGGCAGATCACGCGCCGATGGCGTGCAGACCGCCGTCCACGTGGACGATCTCGCCCGTGGTCTTCGGGAACCAGTCGCTCAGCAGGGCGACGACGCCGCGGCCGGCCGGCTCGGGGTCCTTGAGGTCCCACTCGAGCGGGGAACGGCTGTCCCACACGGAGGCCAGTTCACCGAAGCCCGGGATGGACTTGGCGGCCATGGAGCCCAGCGGGCCCGCCGAGACCAGGTTGCAGCGGATGTTCTGCTTGCCCAGGTCGCGGGCCATGTAGCGGCTGGTGGCCTCCAGGGCGGCCTTGGCGGGGCCCATCCAGTCGTACTGCGGCCAGGCGAACGAGGCGTCGAAGGTGAGGCCGACGACCGATCCGCCGTTCTGCATCAGCGGCAGGCAGGCCATGGTCAGCGACTTCAGGGAGAACGCCGAGACGTGCATGGCCGTGGCGACCGACTCGAACGGCGTGTTGAGGAAGTTGCCGCCGAGCGCGTCCTGCGGGGCGAAGCCGATCGAGTGGACGACGCCGTCGAGGCCGCCGAGCTCCTCGCCGACGACGTCCGCGAGGCGACCGAGGTGCTCGTCGTTGGTCACGTCGAGCTCGATGACCTTGGTGGGCCTGGGGAGCTTCTTGGCGATGCGCTCGGTCAGCGTGGGCCGCGGAAACGCGGTGAGGATGATCTCGGCGCCCTGCTCCTGGGCCAGCTTGGCGGTGTGGAAGGCGATGGAGGACTCCGTCAGCACACCGGTGATCAGGACGCGCTTGCCCTCGAGAATTCCGCTCATGATGATCAGTGACCCATTCCCAGTCCGCCGTCAACGGGGATGACGGCTCCAGTGATGTACGAGGCGTCGTCCGAAGCGAGGAACCGCACCGTCGCGGCGATCTCCTCCGGCTGCGCGTACCTGCCGAGCGGGACCTGCGAGACGATGCCCGCGCGCTGCTCGTCGGTGAGCGCCTTGGTCATGTCGGTGTCGACGAAGCCGGGCGCGACGACGTTGAAAGTGATGTTGCGCGATCCCAGCTCACGGGCCAGGGAGCGCGCGAAGCCGACCAGGGCGGCCTTGGAGGCGGCGTAGTTCGCCTGCCCCGGAGAGCCGTACAGCCCGACCACGGAGGAGATGAGCACGACGCGGCCCTTCTTGGCGCGCAGCATGCCGCGGTTGGCGCGCTTGACCACCCGGAAGGCTCCGGTCAGGTTGGTGTCGATGACCGAGGTGAAGTCCTCCTCGCTCATCCGCATCAGGAGCTGGTCCTTGGTGATGCCGGCGTTGGCGATCAGAATCTCGACCGGGCCGTGCTGCGCCTCGATCTCCTTGTAGGCCTGCTCCACCTGCTCGGGGTCGGTGATGTCGCACCTGACGGCGAGGCAGCCCAGTTCCGTCAGGGCGGCCGGCGGCTCGCCCGAGCGGTACGTGATCGCGACCTTGTCGCCGGCGTCGGCGAACGCGCGGGCGATGGCGAGGCCGATGCCCCGGTTTCCTCCGGTGACGAGAACCGAGCGGCTCAACGGATCACCCTTTCGATTGGGATCTGACGCGCCTGCCCGCACTCTCGACGGCAGGCGGCTTCCCTCGAAACCTATCGGTCCGCTTCGGCCCGCGGACATTCGGGCACCGACAGTGGCGCACGGGACTGGCTGTCGGGTCCCTACAGAAAGTTTGCGCAAGCCCGGCGGAAGGTGTGGTCCACCGGTCGCCGGGCGCGACATGATCGAGGTCTTCACACGCGACGACACCAGGGAGAGACGTAGGTGCCCCATAGCATCGATGAAAGTTTCACGGCCCTACCCCTACGCGCCCTCGCCGACGCCGCTCTCGCACGCGCACGTGCGCTCGGGGCGGCGCACGCGGACTTCCGGTTCGAGCGGGTGCGCAGCGCGTCGTGGCGGCTGCGGGACGCCAAGCCCGCCGGATCGTCCGACACGACCGACCTCGGGTACGCGGTGCGTGTCGTGCACGGCGGGACGTGGGGCTTCGCCTCCGGGGTGGACCTGACCATGGACGCGGCGGCCCGCGTCGCCTCGCAGGCCGTGGCGATGGCCAAACTGTCCGCGCAGGTGATCAAGGCCGCCGGGTCCGACGAACGCGTCGAGCTGGCCGACGAGCCCGTGCACGCCGACCGGACGTGGATCTCGTCCTACGAGATCGACCCGTTCACCGTGCCGGACGAGGACAAGGCGGCGCTCCTCGCGGACTGGAGCGCGCGGCTGCTCGCGGCGAACGGGATCAACCACGTGGACGCCTCGCTGCTCACCGTCCACGAGAACAAGTTCTACGCGGACACGGCCGGCACCGTGACCACCCAGCAGCGGGTGCGGCTGCATCCGGCGCTGAACGCGGTGTCGGTCGACGAGTCCAGCGGCGAGTTCGACTCGATGCGCACGATCGCGCCGCCCGCCGGCCGCGGCTGGGAGTACCTCACCGGGACCGGCTGGGACTGGGACGACGAGCTGGCGCGCATCCCGGAACTGCTGGCCGAGAAGATGCGCGCGCCGAGCGTGGAGCCGGGGCTGTACGACCTGGTGGTGGACCCGTCCAACCTGTGGCTGACGATCCACGAGTCCATCGGCCACGCCACCGAGCTGGACCGCGCCCTCGGCTACGAGGCGGCCTACGCCGGCACCTCCTTCGCCACCTTCGACCAGCTCGGCAAGCTGCGCTACGGCTCGGACCTGATGAACGTCACGGGCGACCGCACCGCCGAGCACGGCCTGGCGACCGTCGGCTACGACGACGAGGGCGTCGAGGCCCAGTCCTGGGACCTGGTGAAGGACGGCACGCTCGTCGGCTATCAGCTGGACCGCCGGATCGCGAAGCTGACCGGGTTCGAGCGGTCCAACGGCTGCGCGTTCGCCGACTCCCCCGGCCATGTGCCGGTGCAGCGCATGGCCAACGTGTCGCTGCGGCCGGATCCCGCCGGGATGTCCACCGACGACCTCGTCGGCAGCGTCGACCGCGGGATCTACGTCGTCGGCGACCGCTCCTGGTCGATCGACATGCAGCGCTACAACTTCCAGTTCACCGGGCAGCGGTTCTTCCGGATCGAGAACGGGCGGATCACCGGGCAGCTGCGGGACGTGGCCTACCAGGCGACGACGACGGACTTCTGGGGCTCGATGGCGGCGGTGGGCGGTCCGCAGACCTACGTCCTGGGCGGCGCGTTCAACTGCGGCAAGGCCCAGCCCGGTCAGGTGGCGGCGGTGTCGCACGGCTGCCCGTCGGCCCTGTTCAAGGGCGTCAACATTCTGAACACCACGCAGGAGGCCGGCCGATGAGCGCCCGTAGCACCAAGCCGCACGAGGTCGTCGAGCGCGCCCTCGAGCTGTCGCGGGCGGACGGCTGCGTCGTCATCGCCGACGAGCAGTCGACGGCCAACCTGCGCTGGGCGGGAAACACGCTGACGACCAACGGCGTGACGCGCGGCCGCACGCTCACCGTGATCGCCACGGTCGACGGCAGGGAGGGCACCGCGTCGGGCGTCGTCTCGCGGGCCGCGGTGACCGCGGACGAGCTGGAGCCCCTCGTGCGGGCCGCCGAGGCCGCCGCGCGCGGGGCGGGCCCCGCCGAGGACGCGCAGCCCCTGGTGACGGGCGTGGCGCCGTCCCCGGAGTTCACCGAGGCGCCCGCGGAGACCTCCTCGGCGGTGTTCGCCGACTTCGCCCCGGCCCTGGGCGAGGCGTTCGCCCGCGCGCGGGCCGGCGGCCGCGAACTGTACGGGTTCGCCAACCACGAGCTGGTCTCGACGTACCTGGGCACCTCGACCGGGCTGCGGCTGCGGCATGACCAGCCGAACGGGACGCTGGAGCTGAACGCCAAGTCCCCGGACCGCACGCGCTCGGCCTGGGCGGGGCGTTCCACCCGGGACTTCAAGGACGTCGACCCGGCGGCGCTCGACGCCGAGCTGGCCGTACGGCTGGGCTGGGCGCGGCGGCGGATCGAGCTGCCCGCCGGGCGGTACGAGACGCTGCTGCCGCCCACGGCGGTGGCCGACCTGTTGATCTACCAGCTGTGGTCGGCGTCGGGCCGGGACGCGACCGAGGGCCGCACGGTGTTCTCCAAGCCCGGCGGCGGCACCCGGCTCGGTGAACGGCTGACCGAGCTGCCGCTGACCCTGCGCAGCGACCCGCACGAGCCGGGCCTGGAGTCGGCGCCGTTCGTCATCGCGCACTCCTCGGGCGGCGACCAGTCGGTGTTCGACAACGGGCTGCCGCTGCGCTCCACCCAATGGGTCGACGCGGGCGAGCTGAGGCATCTGACGACCACCCGGCACAGCGCTGCCCTGACCGGGCTGCCGACGGCCCCGGCGGGCGACAACCTGATCCTGGACGGCGGCGAGGACCGCTCCCTGGAGGAGATGGTGGCGAGCACCCGGCGCGGGCTGCTGCTGACCTGCCTGTGGTACATCCGCGAGGTCGACCCGGCGACCCTGCTGCTGACCGGCCTGACCCGGGACGGCGTCTACCTGGTCGAGGACGGCGAGGTCGTCGGCGAGGTGAACAACTTCCGCTTCAACGAGTCGCCGGTCGGTCTCCTGGGCCGGGCCTCGGAGGCGGGGCGCACGGAGAAGACGCTGCCCCGGGAGTGGAGCGACTGGTTCACCAAGGCCGCGATGCCCGCGCTGCGGGTGCCGGATTTCAATATGAGCTCTGTCAGCCAAGGCGTATAACCTCATAGCCGGCGGTCGTCCGGTCGACCGGTCCGGCCGCCCGCAGAGCATCACGAAGACCACCTAGGAGATACGAGAACCGTGACGGACATCGTCGACGAGCTGAAGTGGCGCGGCCTGTGGGCCCTGTCCACCGACGAGGACGCTTTGCGCAAGGCGCTCGCGGACGGTCCCGTCACGTTCTATTGCGGTTTCGACCCCACCGCGGCCAGCCTGCACGTCGGTCACCTGGTGCAGGTCCTCACCATGCGCCGGCTCCAGCAGGCGGGCCTGCGTCCACTGGCCCTGGTCGGCGGGGCGACCGGCCAGATCGGCGACCCCCGCCCCACGGCGGAGCGCACGCTGAACGACCCGGAGACGGTCGCGAACTGGGTGACGCGGCTGCGCGCGCAGATCGAGCCGTTCCTGTCCTTCGAGGGCGACAACGCCGCGGTGATGGTCAACAACCTCGACTGGACGGCCGGACTGTCGGCCATCGAGTTCCTGCGGGACATCGGCAAGCACTTCCGCGTCAACAAGATGCTGACCAAGGACTCGGTCGCCCGGCGGCTGGAGTCCCAGGAGGGCATCAGCTACACGGAGTTCAGCTACCAGCTGCTCCAGGGCATGGACTTCCTGGAGCTGTACCGCCGCTACGGCTGCACGCTCCAGCAGGGCGGCAGCGACCAGTGGGGCAACCTCACGGCCGGCCTGGACCTCATCCACCGGCTGGAGCCGGAGGCCGAGGCGCACTGTCTGGCGACGCCGCTGATGGTCAAGGCGGACGGCACCAAGTTCGGCAAGACCGAGGGCGGCGCCGTCTGGCTCGACCCGGAGCTGACGACCCCGTACGCGTTCTACCAGTTCTGGCTGAACGTGGACGACCGCGATATCTCGACGTATTCACGGATCCTGTCCTTCCGGTCCCGCGAGGAGCTGGAGGAGCTGGAGCGGCAGACCGAGGAGCGTCCGCAGGCGCGTGCCTCGCAGCGCGCGCTGGCCGAGGAGCTGACGACGCTGGTGCACGGCGCCGACCAGACGGCCGCGGTGATCGCCGCGTCCAAGGCCCTCTTCGGCCAGGGTGAACTGGGCGGGCTCGACGAGCGGACGCTGGCCGCGGCCCTCTCCGAGGTGCCGCACGTCCGGGTCGCCGAGCCCGGACCGGTCGTCGACCTGTTCGCCGAGGTCGGCCTGGTGGCCAGCAAGTCGGCCGCCCGGCGGACGGTGAAGGAGGGCGGGGCCTACGTGAACAACGTCAAGGTCACGGCCGAGGACGCGGTCCCCGCGCGGGAGGACCTGCTGCACGGGCGGTGGCTGGTGCTGCGGCGCGGCAAGAAGAACCTGGCCGCGGTGGAGATCACCGGCTGACCGGTACAGCGACCGGTTGACGGTAGGGACGACCGGTCCACGGGAGTGGCCATCAGTTGACGGCAATGAGTTGACGGGGAGTGGCCATCAGTTGACCGCGACGGCGATTGTTGACCGGACCGGCGACCAGTTGATCGCAGCGTCAATGCCTGATCGGAGCAGCTGGCAGTCGACCGGATCGGCAACCCATTGACCGGAGCAGCCGCCGGCCGGCCGGAGCGGTATCCGGTTGATCGGAGCGGTGACCGGTTGACCGGAGGGGCCATCGGTTGACCTGTGAGGCGCCAGCGCACGGCTGACGGCTTCCGACGCACGAGGGGCGGTTCCCGCGAGGGGCCGCCCCTTCGTCGTCCCGCGTCAGCATGTGCGCGGCCGGCGGCCGCTCGGGGCTCAGCCGCTCCTCAGGCTCGCTGCTTCCTCTTGCCCAGCGTCGCCATGTACAGCATGTCGCCCAGAGCGACGATGATGATCGCGGCGATCAGCTGGAACGCATGGCGGCTCCAGTCGATGCCGGGCGTGGACTCGACTCCCACGGCACGGGCGACCGCGTTGCCCACGATGGCGCCCAGCATGCCGAAGATGGTGGTCAGCCAGAGTGGACTGTGCTGCTTGCCCGGGATGATCGCCTTGGCGATCAGGCCCAGCACGAATCCCACGATGATCGCCCACAACCAGCCCATTTGACGCCTCCTCGTACGGCCCTACGCCGACATTGCCCTCAGTGTCGGCCCGGTCGCCGTACGGCGCATGTCGGGTACGGCCGTACGCGGGACGGCGCAGCAGGTCCGTCCCGGTGAGCGACGCCCCGGCCTCGGCGGGGGCGCGGGCGCGGCGTACCGTGGAGAGTCGGTGGAAGGCCGAGGCGGGCGGACGGTGGATTGTGATGCGGAAGCAGGGCGGTAGCGGGAACGTCGAGGTGTTCCGGATCACCGGGGCACGGCAGGGGCTCCAGGACGACGTGCGGGGCCGGCAGCGCCGGTACGTCATCTCGATGTCGGTGCGCACCGTGGCGGTGATCCTGGCGGCGAGCCTGTGGAACGTGGAACGGCATGTGGCCGTCGTGGCGTTGGTCCTGGGGTTGGTGCTCCCCTATATCGCGGTGGTGATCGCGAACGCGGGCCGGGAGAACGTGCCCTCGCTCCCCTCGACGTTCCTGACCGCTCCGGTCCGGCCGATGATCGCCCGGCCGCAGGCCGACGACGAGCGCGCGGGGGCGGCTCCGCAAGCGGAATCCGGTACGCGGGACGAGGGCGGGCCGGAGGCCGGCAGGCACGAATCCGCGCACGGTCCGGGCGAGCGGCGGCCGTGAACGGGCTGTGCGCGAACAGTGAACCGGCTGTGCGACAAGCTCAGGAAAAGCTCAGATCAATCATGTTGTTCCAGTGCCGTCGGGACGGTGGGCCGTGACATACTTCGTACGCGCTCCGCATCCCCCGTCGGAGCGACGGACCGACGCCGGGCAGCTCCCCCCGTGGCTGCTCGGCGTCGCCTTTGTGTGCGTGTGGGTGAGACGAAGCAGTGAGTGACGAGACCCCTGTCTGTTCCGCCAAGGGCTGCCGTGTGGACGCGGTGTGGGTACTGGCGTGGAACAACCCGAAGCTCCACACGCCCGAGCGGCGCAAGACCTGGCTCGCCTGCGAGGAGCACCGCGAGCATCTGTCGCAGTTCCTCGGGGTGCGCGGCTTCCTCAAGGACGTCGTCCCGCTGAACGAGTGGGAGTCCGCGCAGACCTCGTAGCCCTTCTTGCAGGCCTTGGTCCCAGGCCTTGTCCCGGGCCTTCTCGGGGCTCTCCCTCCTGGCCCTCGGCCCTCGGCGGGCGACCTCGGCGGTCCGGTGCCCGGTCCTATCCGCCGATGGCCGACATCGGGCGGTCGGGCTGGAGGAAGCTCGGGTCGTCCAGGCCCGAGCCGGCCTTCTTGCCCCACATCGCCAGCCGCCAGATGCGGGCTATCTCCTCGTCGGGGGCGTCGGAGCGCAGCGCCGCGCGCAGGTCGGTCTCCTCGCGGGCGAACAGGCAGGTGCGGACCTGGCCGTCGGCCGTCAGGCGGGTGCGGTCGCAGGCGGCGCAGAACGGGCGGGTGACCGAGGCGATGACGCCGACGCGGTGGGGGCCGCCGTCGACGAGCCAGCGCTCGGCCGGGGCGGAGCCGCGTTCGTCCTGCCCTTCGGGGGTGAGGTCGAAGCGGGTGCGCAGGGAGGCCAGGATGTCCCCGGCGGTGACCATGCCCTCGCGCTTCCAGCCGTGCTGGGCGTCCAGCGGCATCTGCTCGATGAAGCGCAGCTCGTAGTCGTGCTCGACGGCCCAGGACAGCAGGTCCGGCGCCTCGTCCTCGTTGAGGCCGGGCATCAGGACGCTGTTCACCTTCACCGGCGTCAGGCCGGCCTCGCGGGCGGCTTCGAGGCCTTCGAGGACGTCCTTGTGGCGGTCCCGGCGGGTGAGGGTCTTGAAGACGTCGGGGCGCAGGGTGTCGAGGGAGACGTTGACCCGGTCCAGGCCGGCCGCCTTGAGGGCCGTGGCGGTGCGGCGCAGGCCGATGCCGTTGGTCGTCAGCGACATCATGGGGCGGGGGGCGAGGGCCGCGACCCGCTCGACGATGCCGACCAGGCCCGGGCGCAGCAGGGGTTCGCCGCCCGTGAAGCGGACCTCCTCTATACCGAGCGAGGTGACGGCGATGCCGATCAGGCGGACGATCTCGTCGTCCGTGAGGAGGTCGGGCTTGGCCAGCCACTGCAGGCCCTCCTCGGGCATGCAGTACGTGCAGCGCAGGTTGCAGCGGTCGGTGAGCGAGACCCTCAGGTCGGTGGCCACTCGGCCGTAGGTGTCGATGAGCACGTGGGCCCCCTCCCTCGTGGTGGACCGGTTTTCTCTCCGTCACTGCGAGCCTACGTGACCCCGCCGACATCGACAGTGCCCGATCCCACGAGGTGGGACGCGGCCGCGTCGTAGGGATCTACGACGCGGCCGCGGGCCGGGTGTCGGCGACGGGGGCCGCCCGGCGGCCGGACGCGGGCCGCCGGGGCGCCTCGTCGCCGGTCAGCGGGCCGTGGGCCGTGGCGCCGGTCAGTGGGCTCCGGTGCCGGTCAGGGAGCGGACCTCCAGTTCGGCGTACTTGGCCTTGTCGGGCTCCTCCTTCGAGAGGAGGGTGCCGACGATGCCCAGCAGGAAGCCGACCGGGATCGAGATGAGGCCGGGGTTCTCCAGCGGGAACCAGTGGAAGTCGACGTCCGGGAACATCGAGGAGGGCTTGCCCGAGACGACCGGCGAGAACAGCACCAGGCCGACCGCGGTGACCAGGCCGCCGTAGATCGACCACAGGGCTCCGGCGGTGGTGAACCGCTTCCAGAACAGGCTGTAGAGGATCGTCGGCAGGTTGGCGGAGGCGGCGACCGCGAAGGCGAGGGCGACCAGGCCCGCGACGTTCAGGTCGCGGGCGAGGGCGCCGAGCAGGATGGAGACGGCGCCGATGCCGACGGTGGCGTAGCGGGCCGCGTTGATCTCCTCCTTCTCGGAGGCCTGCCCCTTCTTGATGACGTTGGCGTAGATGTCGTGGGCGAACGACGAGGACGACGCCAGGGTGAGGCCGGCGACCACCGCGAGGATGGTCGCGAAGGCGACCGCGGAGATGGTGGCCAGCAGGACGGCGCCCCAGTTGGAGTCGACGCCGCCCAGATGGAGGGCGAGCAGGGGCGCCGCGGTGTTCCCCGCCTTGTTGGACGAGGTGATCTCGTCCGGCTTGATCAGCGCGGCGGCGCCGAAGCCGAGGGCGAGGGTCATGAGGTAGAACGCGCCGATGAGGCCGATGGCCCACAGGACCGACTTACGGGCGGCCTTGGCGGTGGGCACCGTGTAGAAGCGGATCAGGATGTGCGGCAGACCGGCGGTGCCCAGGACGAGGGCGATGCCGAGGGAGAGGAAGTCCAGCTTGGTGGTGCCGGTGGCGCCGTACTTCAGGCCCGGCTCCAGGAAGGCCGCACCCTTGCCGCTGTTGTCGGCGGCCGAGCCCAGCAGGTCGGAGACGTTGAAGTCGAACTTCAGCAGGACCAGGAAAGTGAGCAGGAGGGCGCCGATGATGAGCAGCACCGCCTTGACCATCTGGACCCAGGTGGTGCCCTTCATGCCGCCGATCGTCACGTAGACGATCATCAGTACGCCGACCAGGGCCACGATCGCGATCTTGCCGCCGTCGCTGGTGATGCCGAGCAGCAGGGAGACGAGGACGCCCGCGCCCGCCATCTGGGCCAGCAGGTAGAAGATCGACACCACGATGGTGGAGGTGCCGGCCGCGGTGCGGACCGGCCGCTGGCGCATGCGGTACGCCAGGACGTCGCCCATGGTGTAGCGGCCGGAGTTGCGCAGCGGCTCGGCGACCAGCAGCAGGGCCACCAGCCAGGCGACCAGGAAGCCGATGGAGTACAGGAAGCCGTCGTAGCCGAAGAGGGCGATGGCGCCCGCGATGCCGAGGAAGGACGCGGCGGACATGTAGTCGCCGGAGACGGCGAGTCCGTTCTGGAAGCCGGTGAACTGGCGGCCGCCGGCGTAGAAGTCGGCGGCGTCCTTGGTCTGGCGGCCGGCCCAGACGGTGATGACGAGGGTCGCGGCGACGAACACCGAGAACAGGATGATGATCAGTGTGCGGTGCTCGCTCGCCTCGCCCGCGGCGAGCAGGGCGGTGTGGTGCGCGGTGTGCGGTGCGGTGCTCATTCGCCCGCCTCCATCCGGGACTTGATGGCTTCTGCCTTGGGGTCGAACTTGGCGGCCGCGGTCCGCGCGTACCACCAGGCGATGAGGAAGGTCGTGAGGAACTGGGCGAGGCCCAGGGCGAGGGCCACGTTGATGTTGCCGAAGAGCTTGGTGCCCATGAAGTCGCCCGCGTAGTTCGACAGCAGGACGTACAGCAGGTACCAGACGATGAAGGCGAACGTCAGCGGGAAGGCGAAGCCCCGGTAGGCGCCGCGCAGTTCACCGAACTCCGCGCTCTCCTGCACCGCGACGAACTCCTCGGTGGAGGGGAGCTGGGCTGGGGTTTTCGAGGGGGGCGGTGTCTCGGTGGCCACGGGGTCTCCTCGTTGCGGGTGCAGGTGGGACGGCGAACGGAGGCGAGTGTCCTCTCGCTCCCTGCCCAAGGTCACGGGGCCGCGGGAGGACGGGTTCAACGCGCCGGACGGGTTTGTCGAAGGGGCCTGACGGCCGGTCATGACCAACGAGCGGGAACCCCGTCAGGTCATGGGCCGGCAAAATCGCCGTCGGGAAGTCATTGCTGACCGATGAGTCAGGGAGATAGCTTCGGGCGAGCACCACCCGTCATGTACCTGCCTAGGCGGCACCCGCGCCCGGGTCAGGTCCCGTTTCCGGATGATGTGGAGACCCCATGGCTCATCTGCCTTCCAGACGCCGGCTCGCTCTCGCGGTGCCCGTCGTACTGTCGCTGACCGCCTCGCTCGGCTTCCTGCCGGCGGCGGCCTCCGCGGCCCCCGTTCCGGCGTCGGCCGCCCGGACGGCCGACGCCGGAACGCTGGCGTACGTCGTCAACACGAAGGTCGACCACGGCACGATCCGGAAGGTGAAGAAGGCGGTCGCCGAGGCCGGCGGCACCGTCGTCGCGGCCTACGACAGGATCGGCGTGCTCGTCGTCCACTCGGCGAACCCCGACTTCGGCCAGAAGATACGCGCGGTGCGCGGCGTGCAGTCGGCGGGAGCGACCCGCACGGCGCCGCTGAGCGCGGCCGGGACCACCGACGAGGGAGCGGCGCAGGTCCTCTCGAAGGCGGAGGCCGCGAAGGTCGAGAAGGCGTCCGACGCGGCGGGCCAGAGCGAGCCGCTCGAGGCCGACCAGTGGGACCTGCGGGCGATCGGCGCCGACAAGGCCGCCACGATCAACCCGGGCAGCAAGAGGGTGACGGTCGCCGTCATCGACACCGGCGTCGACGACACCCACCCGGACCTCGCGCCGAACTTCTCGGCGTCCCAGTCGGCCAACTGCGTCGGCGGCGTCGCGGACACCACTCCCGGCGCCTGGCGTCCGTACGACCCGGCCGAGGACTACCACGGCACCCATGTGGCCGGTGAGATCGCCGCGGCGCGCAACGGCATCGGCGTGTCGGGCGTCGCGCCCGGCGTGAAGGTCGCCGGCATCAAGGTGAGCGACCCCAAGGACGGCCTCTTCTACCCGGAGAACGTGGTCTGCGCGTTCGTGTTCGCCGCCGACCACGGCGTCGAGATCACGAACAACAGCTACTACGTCGACCCGTGGCTGTACAACTGCATGGACGACCCCGACCAGCGGGCCATTGTGGATGCGGTCAACAGGGCCCAGCTGTACGCCCAGAAGAAGGGCACGCTCAGCGTGGCCTCCGCGGGCAACTCCAACCACGACCTCGACTCCGACGCACTCGAGGACGCGTCCAGCCCCGACGACACCACGCCGGTGACGCGCACGGTCGACCCGCACGAGTGCTTCGACATCCCGACGCAGCTGCCGGGTGTCGTCACGGTGAGCGCGACGGGCGTCAAGGGCGCCAAGTCGTACTACTCCAGCTACGGTCTGGGCGTCGTCGACGTCGCGGCACCGGGCGGCGACAAGTTCCAGATCCCGGACACGCCGTCGGCCAACGGCCGCATCCTGTCGACGCTGCCGAACAACGCGTACGGCTTCCTCCAGGGCACCTCGATGGCGTCCCCGCACGTGGCCGGCGTGGCCGCGCTGCTGAAGTCGACGCACCCGCACGCGAGCCCGGCGCAGTTGCAGGCGCTGCTCAAGCTGCAGGCCGACGCGACGAGCTGCCCGACCGAGCCGTACGACGGTGACGGCAACGGCGTCGTGGACGCCACCTGCGTGGGCGGCAAGCGCCTCAACGGCTTCTACGGCTTCGGCGTGGTCAACGCGCTGCGCGCCGTGAAGTAGCCGCCCGAGCGGGCGGACGGCAGGCGTTACCGGGGCCGGGCGGACATCCGCCCGGCCCTTCGCCGTCCGCCCGTACACCCTCGCCGGTACACCCCTTCGCCTGTCCGGCCTTCGGCGGTACGGCAGGTACGGCGACGCATCCCCCATATATTGATTGAATCAATACTGCACCATGTAGTCATGACTCGAATCAAGTTCGCTTGGTCCGCGCTCGGCGGCGATCCCGCCCTCCTGGACCGCGTGTCGACCGTCGCCCGCGAGGGGACGCTGCCAGCGCGGCTTCCCGTGCGGGACCTGGCGCGGTCCTGCGTCGGCGCGTGCGCCCTGGCCGCCGCCGAGCTGGGGGCTAGACGGGCCGGTCTCGCGCGCCCGCCCGCGGTGCGTGTGGACGACGGCGCGGTGGCCACCGCGTTCGTCAGCGAACGGCACCTGCGGGTCGACGGGCGGCCGCCCGTCACCTTCGCGCCGCTCTCGCGGTTCTGGCGGACGGCCGACGGCTGGGTGCGGACCCACGCCAACTACCCGCACCATCGCGAACGGCTGATGCGCGCGCTGGGGCTGCCCGCGGACACCGATCCGGAGGCCGCGGAGAGGGAGCTCGCCGAACGCGCCGCCCTGGACGTGGAGGACGCCGTGTACGCGGCCGGCGGGCTGGCGGTCGCCCTGCGCACGCCCGCACAGTGGGCGGCGCACCCCCAGGCCGCCGAGGTCGCCGCCCGGCCCCTGGTCGAGCGCGGCCGGCTCGACGCGGCACGCACGCGTACCTTCGCACCGCTCGACGGTGGCCCCCTGCTGCCCGCCGCGGGACTGCGCGTCCTGGACCTGACGCGGGTCCTGGCCGGGCCGGTGGCCACCCGCACCCTCGCGCTGCTGGGCGCGGACGTCCTGCGCGTCGACGCCCCCCGGCTGCCCGAGCTCGTCGACCAGCACGCGGACACGGGCTTCGGCAAGCGGTCGACGCTGCTGGACCTGGCGGCCGACAGGTCCGCCTTCGAGGAGCTGCTCGCGGCGGCGGACGTGGTGGTCACCGGCTACCGGCCGGGCGCGCTAGACCGGTTCGGCCTGTCCCCCGAGGCGCTCGCCGAGCGCCGGCCCGGGCTGGTGGTGGCGCAGGTCTCGGCGTGGGGCGCGTACGGGCCGTGGGGCGCGCGTCGCGGGTTCGACAGCCTCGTGCAGGTGGCCACCGGCATCGCCGCGGCGGAGGGCTCCGCCGAGCGGCCGGGCGCGCTGCCGGCGCAGGCCCTCGACCACGGGACCGGCTACCTGCTGGCCGCCGGCGTCCTGCGCGCGCTGACCGAGCAGTCGTACGACGGCGGCAGCCGGTTCGTCCGGACGGCGCTGGCGCGGACGGCGGCCTGGCTGACGGAGGGCGCCCGGATGGGCGAAGACGACGGCAAAGGGACCGCCAAGGAGGGCGCGGCCGCCCAGGAGACCCAGGCTCCGCGCGCGGAGCGGGGAACGGGAAGCGGCGAGCGGGGCGGGAACGGCGAAGCCGGTCCGCGGCCCTGGCTCGGGGAGACCGAGAGCCCGGTCGGGCGGCTGCGGTACGCCCTGCCGCCGGTGGCGTTCGACGGCGGGCCGCACGACTGGGCCCGCCCACCCGGCCCGTGGGGAGCGGATCCGGCGCGCTGGCTCTGAGCCGCACGGTGCCCGGACGGGACCGCCGACCGGGGCGGACGGTCCGCCTGAGGCCCACCCCCATCCGACTTGCCCGGTTTTGCGGGGCATGGTGAAGATCCTGGCATGGCCCTCATACGACCGCCCGAAGTGACCGTCTCCGCGCCCCGAACCGGCCCCGGCCGGGCGGTGGCCCTGCTCGTCCTGATCGGGATCGGGGCACTGGTCCCGCTGCTCGGGCCGTCCGTCGCGGTCCACGGCACCGGACAGAGCGCGGCGTCGGACTCCGGTGCGCTCGCCCTGCTGCGGGCGGCGCTGTTCGCGGCGCTGAGCGTGCAGGTGGGCGAGCTGTTCACGGCCGTTCTCGCCCGGCGGGTGCCGAAAGCGCCGCGCGAGCGGCCGGGCGGCTGGGCCCCGTTCGCGGCGGTGGTGGGGTTCGCGGCCGCGGCGGCGGCCGGGGAGCTGGCGCCGCACGGCCACGGCTCACGGACCGGCGTGCTCGCGCTGGTCGAGGCGATCGCGTTCGCGGTCGCCGGGCTGTGCGCCCTGTCCAGCCGGCCGAACCGTCAGGCGTGGCCGCTGGCGGCGGTGATCCTGGCGGAGGCACTGCGCGCCCACCCGCCCACCGAGCACACGCCCCTGGTCGGATCCGCGCTGACGCTCGTGCATGTGACGTGCTCGGCGCTGTGGGCGGGCGGCCTGCTGAGCGTGCTGCGCACCCTGCGCCGGTGGGACGGGGCCACGGCCGGCGCCGCCCTGCTCGGCCTGTACGCGCGCGTGGCCGCCGTGCTGTTCGCCGCCGTCACGGCCACCGGGCTGCTCAGCTCGCTGCGCCGGCTGCCGGCCGGGTCGGTGCTCGGCCTGCTGACCTCGACCGCGTACGGGCGCGTGCTGCTCGCCAAGGTGCTCCTGGTCGGCGCGGTCGCCCTGCTCGCCCTGTGGGCGCGCACGCGGCTGCGGCGGTCGCCCGACCCGCTGGCCGCCTGCTCCCCCGCGCGCGTGGAGCTCGTCGCGCTGGGCGCGGTGGTCGCGGTGTCGGGACTGTTGACGGCCTTGCCGCTGCCCGTCAAGGGTTGACGGCGTCAAGCAGTCACCTTGATGGTCAGGTGTCACGCCGGGTGTCGGCCGGGGGCGACGGCCGTCGGTTGATCATCATGATCTGCCGGGTGTCCGACGGGTATGCCCGCCGCCGGTTGATCACCATGATCAGCCGGGCGTCGCCCCCGGAACGCCGTCAGTTGGTCACCATGACCTTGAGGGCGGTGCGCTCGTCCATCGCCTTGTAGCCGTCCGGGACGCCCTCGATGCCGACGGTCAGGTCGAACACGGGCGACGGGTCGATCGCGCCGCTCAGCACGTCGGGCAGCAGTTCCGGGATGTAGGCGCGGACCGGGGCGACGCCGCCGCGCAGGGCGATGTTGCGGTCGAACATGACGCTCAGGTCGAGACCGGTGCCGCTGCCGTGCGGGACGCCCACGAAGCCGACCGCGCCGCCGTCCCGGCTGACTTCGAGCGCCGTCCGCATGGACTGCTCGGTGCCGACCGCCTCCACGACCGCGTGCGCGCCCTGGCCGCGGGTGAGTTCGCGGACGGCTTCCACGGCCTCCTCGCCACGCTCGGCGACGACGTCGGTGGCGCCGAAGCGGCGAGCGATGTCCGTGCGGGCCCGGTGGCGGCCCAGCGCGATGATGCGTTCGGCGCCGAGGCGCTTGGCGGCCAGGACGGCGCACAGGCCGACCGCTCCGTCCCCGACGACGGCGACGGTGGCGCCGGGCCGGGCGCCCGCGCCGAGGGCCGCGTGGTGGCCGGTGCCCAGCACGTCGGAGAGGGTGAGCAAGGCGGCCAGCAGCCGGTCGTCGGAGGCGGCCTCCTTGGGCAGCCGCACGAGGGTGCCGTCGGCGAACGGCACGCGCACGGCCTCGCCCTGGCCGCCGTCGTAGCCGACGGAGCCCCAGAAGCCGCCGTGCTCGCAGGACGTCGTCAGGCCTTCACGGCAGTAGTCGCAGACGCCGTCGGACCACATGAAGGGCGCGACGACCAGGTCGCCGCGCCGCAGCGTCGACACGTCGGAGCCGGTCTCCTCCACCACGCCGAGGAACTCGTGCCCGATGCGCTGGCCCGGCCGGCGGGACGCCTCGCCGCGGTACGCCCACAGGTCGCTGCCGCAGATGCAGGCGCGCAGCACCCGGACCACCGCGTCGGTGGGCAGCTGCACCACGGGTTCGGGCACGTCCTCCACCCGCATGTCGAAGGGGGCGTGAATGGTGGTGGCGCGCATGTCGAGGGTCCTTCTCGTGCGGTGTCGTCGAGGGCGCTCAGGGGGTGGTCGAGCGCACCTCACGGTACGCCGCCGCCGGCTCCCGCCGCCCGCCGAGGCCGTCGAGGACGCCGCGGACCAGCAGGAACTGTGCGGCGACATAGGTGAGCATGATCCACAGGTCGGGGCGCGGGGGCTGCGGCCAGTCGGCCACGCCGGTGGCGATGAGGGTGTCGGAGAGCAGGAACAGCAGGCCTCCGGCGCCGGCGACCGGGCCGAGCCTGACGGCGGCGGTGCAGGCCATGGCCGTCAGGAGGGTGCTGTACACCGCGACGGGCGGGCGCAGTTGGTGGGGCAGGCCGGGCCACAGCAGGACGACGGTGGCGGTCAGGACGACGGCGTAGCAGGGGGCGAGCACCGCGGCCCGCGCGTGGGGACGGCCGACGCGGGCGAACAGCACCAGGTAGCAGACGTGTCCGGCGGCGAAGGACGCCATGCCGGCGAGGAAGGCGGGGTCGGCGTCGGACAGCAGCAGGACGTCGCCGCCCCAGCCGCACGCCAGGGCCGCCGACAGCAGCCTGGGCGCCCCGCGCAGGGCGGCCCAGGCGGCGAGCAGCGGCATGAGCAGCGGCTTGGCGAGAGTGTGGCCGGGGCCGAAGCCGGTCGCGAGGCTGAGCAGGTCGACGGCGGTGGCGAGCGCGCACAGGGCCAGGAGGGCGAGGGTGACGCGGGATCGGGTCACGCGGCCGAGGTCTCCTCGACCGGGGACGCGGCGGAGCCGGGGGCGGAGGCGGCGGGCGCGGCGGGCGCGGGCTGCCACCCCGGGCCGCGGAAGACGCGCCCCGCCCGCTCACGCCAGCTGGACGCGGCCCTCACGTCCCGGGCGATCGCGACGTACTCGTGCGTGGCCACCTTGATCGGGTTGAACGTGTTGATGTTCTTCGTCAACCCGTAGACGGGACGGTCCACCTCGGGGACGAACGAGCCGAAGAGCCGGTCCCAGACGATGAGGATGCCGCCGAAGTTGCGGTCCAGGTAGCCGCCCTGGGAAGCGTGGTGGACGCGGTGGTGGGAGGGCGTGTTCAGCAGGAACTCGAACCACCGCGGCATCCGGTCGATCCGCTCGGTGTGGATCCAGAACTGGTAGACGAGGTTGGCCGAGGAGCAGAACGCGAGTGCGGCCGGGTGGACGCCCGCGGCGACGAGCGGGACGTAGAACGGCCAGACCGTCAGGGACGTCCAGGGCTGACGCAGGGCGGTGGTGAGGTTGAACTTCTCGCTGGAGTGGTGGACGACATGACACGCCCACAGGACGCGGATGACGTGGTGGCCGCGGTGGGACCAGTAGTAGAAGAAGTCCTGCGCGAGCAGCATCAGCGGGAGCGTCCACCACAGGACGGGCACGCGCAGCGGCGTCAGTTCGTAGATCGCCGTGTAGATCGCGACGATCGGGATCTTCCAGAAGAAGTCGAAGACGAGGCTGCCGAGCCCCATGCCGACGCTCGTCGCGGCGTCCTTCGCCTCGTATCCGGCCGCGGCGCCGTCCTCGGCGGGGTGGAGCCGCACGCTGATCACCTCGACGACGGTGAGCAGCACGAAGGCGGGTATCGACCAGAGCACGACATCGGGCAAATTAGGCATGTGGGCAACGTAGAACCGCTGGTCGTCCGCCGCTAGACGTTGTTACCGACAAGTATTACCGGGGGTATGCGCTTGCTTGTTGGTGATCCTCGCCAACCGGCCCCCGTAAACGGGCCGGGCACTCACGTCCCCTTCACACTCCGTCCGCTCCCGGTGTTCACACTCCCGCCGCCCCCAGCAGCGCCCCGACCGCGTACGTGACCGCCATCGCGAGCGCTCCGCCGCCCATGTTGCGCGCCACCGCCCGGCCCGCCGCCGCCGAGCCCAGCCGGGCGCTGCTCCAGCCGGTGCCGGCCAGCGCCGCCAGGACCGACGCGACCGTGATCGGAAGCCTCCAGTGGGCCGCGGGGAGCACGATGGCGAGGAGCGGCAGGAGGGCGCCCGCGGTGAAGGCGAGGAAGCTCGCCCAGGCCGCGTGCCAGGGATTGGTGAGGTCGTCCGGGTCGATACCCAGCTCCACCCGCGCGTGGGCCTTCAGCGCGTCCCGCTCCGTGAGCTGCACGGCCGCCTCCCTGGCCACCTGCCGGGACAGGCCCCGCTCCCTCAGCAGCTCGGTCAGCTCGTCCAGTTCGGCCTCCGGCTGCTCGCGCAGCTCCCGGCGTTCCTGCGCGAGGGCGGCCCGCTCGGAGTCCCGCTGCGTCGACACGGAGACGTACTCCCCCGCCGCCATCGACATCGACCCGGCGAGCAGACCGGCGAGCCCGGCCGTCAGCAGCGCCGCACGGTCGTCGGTGGCGCCCGCCACGCCGACGACGAGGCCCGCGGTGGAGACGATGCCGTCGTTGGCGCCGAGCACGGCGGCGCGCAGCCAGTTCAGCCGGGATCCGAGCGAGCTCACGTGAGCCTCGGCGTGGGTGGGTTCCGTCACAGGACGGAGGATGACACCCCGGATGACGCGCACCCCGCACCGACGCTCGACCGTCCGCACTCCGCCAGGGGATGAGAGGCGCCGGAGGGGGACGGAGGGCCGGAGGGGGACGGAGGGCCGGAGGGGGACGGAAGGGAGGAAGAGATCAAATGCATATACACGCAGCAAGAGGGCGTAACCCGGCGAAGACGCCTAGGGAGCATCAATACCTGTGAAACAACACGGAAGGCCCCTTCAAGGCGCATACAAGCGCGACGAGTTCACCGGGCGCCGCGCTCCAGGGTCCGAACCGACGCTGCACGCGGGGTGGTTGAGCGGGGAGCAGGAGGTCCGGACGGGCACGCGTGCGTGCGGGAGGCGAACTCCCGTACGTGCCGGAGGGCTTCTTCCCTCCCCTCCACGGGGCAGGTGCGGCGAGGTGTCAGTAGGGGCCCGTATCCTCAGTGACCATGCTCGAAGACCACACGACGACAGCGTCCTCCCCCACGGAGTGGCCGACCGCGTATCCCCAGGGGTACGCGGTCGTTGACGTGGAGACCACCGGCCTGGCCCGGGACGACCGGATCATCTCCGCCGCCGTCTACCGGCTGGACGCGCGCGGCGAGGTCGAGGACCACTGGTACACGCTGGTCAACCCGGAGCGCGACCCCGGCCCGGTGTGGATACACGGTCTGACGAGCGACGTGCTCGAAGGCGCGCCCCTCTTCACGGACGTGGCCGAGGAGTTCGCCGCGCGGCTCGACGGGCGGGTGCTCGTCGCGCACAACGCGGTCTTCGACTGGCAGATGATCGCGCGGGAGTACGCGCGCGCCCGGCGCGAGGCGCCGGTACGGCAGCGGCTGTGCACCATCGCGCTGTCCAAGGAGCTGGGCCTGCCGCTGCCGAACCACAAACTGGAGTCGCTGGCGGCGCATTTCGGGGTCGTGCAGCAGCGGGCGCACCACGCGCTGGACGACGCGCGCGTGCTCGCGGAGGCGTTCCGGCCGAGTCTGCGGGCCGCGGCGGCGGGCGGTGTCCGTCTGCCGCTGCTGGAGTGCCGGCCGCTGACGGAGTGGACCGACCGGCCCGCGCCCCGGATCGGCCGCCAGGCGGGCGGCCCGGACGGCGGCCTCGGCGGCTACGGCGCGTACCGTCCCGGCACGTGGCGGCCGTCGCGCAAGCGCCCCGCGTGCCCGTACCCCAATCCGGGACGGTACGAGGACGGCAAGCGGCTGAAGCAGGGCATGCGGGTCGCCTTCTCGGGCGACACGTCGGTCGAGCGCGAGCTGCTGGAGGACCGTGCCGCCGAGGCCGGTCTGCACGTGGCGACGAGCCTGTCCCGGCTGACCAGCCTGCTGGTCACCAACGACCCTGACTCGGGCACGTCGAAGGTGGTGAAGGCGCGCCAGTTCGGGACGCCCGTCGTCGACGAGGCCGCCTTCGGACAGCTCCTGCGCGACGTGGAGCCCGCCGACGGGTGACGCGGGCGCACGGCGGCCCCCGCGCGCGGGGCGGCTTCGGCCTGCCGACGGGCCCGGGCGCGGGCGGCTTCGCGCACCGGCGGCCCCGCGAGCGGGCGATCCCGGCGTACGGGTGATTGCCGTGCGACTCGCCCGCCGTCCGCTCGCCCGCGCGGGCGGGGACCGCTCACCCTGTGGCGCATGGCGAGATGCGAAGTTTGCGGCAACGACTACGGAATGACCTTCGAGGTGCACGCGCAGGGCGCGGTCCACGTCTTCGACTGCTTCTCCTGTGCGATCCACCGCATGGCCCCCATCTGCGAGCACTGCCGGGTCCAGATCATCGGTCAGGGCGTCGAGGTGGAGGGGCACTGGTACTGCGGCGCGCACTGCGCCCGCGCGGAGGGCAGGGTGGGCATCGTCGACAAGGTGTGAGCCGTTCCGGGAGCCCGCGCGACGTCCCCCCGAGAGGCGGCTCGCGGCACCCGGCCGAGTACACCCCACGACCGAGTTGTACGGTCGTGGGGTGTACCGCTTCCTGTTGTCCCGGCAGTGGGTGATCCTCACGCTGGTCTCCCTCCTCCTCATCCCCACGATGATCAGGCTGGGCTTCTGGCAGATGCATCGCTACGACGAGCGCACCGCGCGCAACCAGCTGGTCTCCGACTCGCTGGGCGCCGACCCGGTGCCCGTGGAGTCCCTGACCGCCCCGGGGCACGAGGTCACCCGCAGCGAGCGGTACCGCAGCGTGACCGCCGTCGGGACCTTCGACACCGGGCGCGAGGTCGTCGTCAGGCGGCGGGTCAACTCCGACGAGACGGTCGGCTTCCACGTGCTGACCCCGTTCGTGCTGACGGACGGCAAGGTGCTGCTGGTCAACCGGGGCTGGATCCCCGCGAACGGCGCCAGCCAGACCGACTTCCCGCGGATCCCCGCGCCGCCGCACGGCCGCGTCACCGTCACCGGGCGGCTGATGCCGGACGAGACGACCGCGGCCAGCGGCATCAAGGACCTCAAGGGACTGCCGGACCGGCAGGTCATGCTGATCAGCAGCGAGCAGGAGGCCGCCCGCCTGGGCGCCCGGGTGCTCGGCGGCTACATCGTGCAGACGGCGCCCGAGCCCAAGGGCGACACCCCGGAGCTGCTCGGCCCGCCCGGCAGCGAGGACGCGGCCCTGAACTTCGCGTACGCCATCCAGTGGTGGCTGTTCTCGGCGGGCGTCCCCGTCGGCTGGCTGGTCATGGCCCGGCGGGAGGCCCGCGAGCGTGCCGCGGCCGCCGCCCAGGCCACCGAGCGGACCGAGCCCGCCCCGGTGTAGGACTTCGATCACGCGCGCGGACCCCGCGGCACGTGCCGGGCACGCGCGCGTGTGGTGATCCGCCCGTCACCCGGCCGGACGCACCTCTGATTGCCGTACGGGCCCGGCGGGAACCCGGAACCCCGTGCACCCCCGCATCGAGGACTACGCCCTGATCGGCGACGAGCAGACCGCGGCCCTGGTCGGCACGGACGGTTCGATCGACTGGCTCTGCCTGCCCCGCTTCGATTCCGGGGCCTGCTTCGCCCGGCTCCTCGGCGACGAGGACAACGGGCACTGGCGCATCGCCCCGCGCGGCGCGGAAGGCGCCTGCACCCGGCGCGCGTACCGGCACGACACGCTCGTCCTGGACACCGAGTGGGAGACCGCCGACGGCGCGATCCGGGTCACCGACCTGATGCCGCAGCGCGAGCGGGCACCGGACGTCGTGCGCATCGTCGAAGGGCTGCGCGGCCGGGTGACCGTCCGCAGCGCCCTGCGGCTGCGGTTCGACTACGGCTGGGTCGTCCCCTGGATGCGCCGGGTGGACGGCCACCGGGTGGCGGTCGCCGGGCCCGACGCGGTCTGGTTCCGCAGCGAGCCGGAGGTGCGCACCTGGGGCGAGGACTTCACCACGCACGCCGAGTTCACCGTCGCCGAGGGCGAGTCGGTCGCCTTCGTGCTGACCTGGCACCCCTCGCACGAGACCCGCCCCGCGCAGATCGACCCGTGGCAGGCGCTGCGCGTCAGCGTCGACGACTGGCGGGAGTGGGCCGCGCGCTGCCGCTACGACGGACCCCACCGGGACGCCGTGGTGCGCTCCCTGATCACCCTCAAGGCCCTCACGTACACGCCCACCGGCGGCATCGCCGCGGCGCTCACCACCTCCCTGCCCGAGGAACTGGGCGGAGTCCGCAACTGGGACTACCGCTACTGCTGGCTGCGGGACTCCACCCTCACCCTGGGCGCGCTCCTGGCGGCGGGCTACGAGGACGAGGCCGAGGCCTGGCGCAACTGGCTGCTGCGTGCCGTCGCGGGCGATCCGGCCGACCTCCAGATCATGTACGGCCTGGCGGGCGAGCGCCGGCTGCCCGAGTGCGAGCTGCCGTGGCTGTCGGGCTACGCCGGCTCCACGCCGGTGCGGATCGGCAACGGCGCCGTGGGCCAGTTGCAGCTGGACGTCTACGGCGAGGTCATGGACTCGCTGTCGCTGGCCCGGACCGCGGGCATGTCGCCCAAGCCGCACATGTGGTCGTTGCAGTGCGCGTTGATGAACTGGCTGAGCGAGAACTGGCGGCAGCCGGACGAGGGCCTGTGGGAGGTGCGCGGCGGGAGGCGCCAGTTCGTGCACTCCAAGGTGATGGTGTGGGTGGCCGCCGACCGGGCGGTGCGCGCGCTGGAGGAGTACCCGAAGCTCAGCGGCGACCTGGAGGGCTGGCGGGCGCTGCGCGACGAGGTGCACCGCGAGGTGTGCGAGAAAGGCTACGACCCGCGGCGCAACACGTTCACCCAGTCCTACGGGTCGGCGGACCTGGACGCCGCGCTGCTGCTGATCCCGCGCGTGGGCTTCCTGCCGCCGGACGACCCGCGGGTCGTCGGGACCGTCGACGCGATCCGCGAGGAGCTGGGGCACAGCGGCCTGGTGCGCCGCTACAGCACGGACGGCGCGCCCGTGGACGGGCTCCCGGGTGACGAGGGCGCGTTCGTGGCCTGCTCGTTCTGGCTGGCGGACGCGCTGCACATGACCGGCCGCACGGCGCAGGCGCGCGAGCTGTTCGAGCGGCTGGTGGGGCTGGCCAACGACGTGGGGCTGCTGGCGGAGGAGTACGACCCGGTGGCCGGACGGCACCTGGGCAACTTCCCGCAGGCGTTCAGTCACATCGGCCTGGTGAACACCGCCCTCGCCCTGTTCGGCGGCGAGGGGGCAGGATAGGAGCCATGGATCTTGGACTGAAGGACCGGGTGTACGTCGTCACGGGGGCCACGCGGGGCCTGGGCAACGCCGCCGCGCGCGAGCTCGTCGCGGACGGCGCGAAGGTCGTGCTGACCGGGCGGGACGACGAGCGCGTCGCCGCCGCGGCGGCCGAACTGGGGCCGAACGCCGTCGGCGTGGCCGTCGACAACGCCGACCCCGGCGCCGCGGGCCGCCTGATCGCCGCGGCACGGGAGTCGTTCGGCGGGTTCGACGGGGTGCTGGTGAGCGTGGGCGGGCCGCCGCCCGGGTTCGTCGCGGACAACACGGACGAGCAGTGGCAGGCCGCGTTCGAGTCGGTGTTCCTCGGCGCGGTGCGGCTGGCGCGGGCCGCGGCGGCCGAACTGGAGGCGGGCGGGGTCATCGGGTTCGTGCTGTCGGGATCGGTGCACGAGCCGATCCCGGGGCTGACGATCTCCAACGGGCTGCGGCCGGGGCTCGCCGGGTTCGCCAAGTCGCTGGCCGACGAGCTGGGCCCGCGGGGCATCCGGGTCGTGGGGCTGCTGCCCGCCCGGATCGACACCGACCGGGTGCGCGAGCTGGACGCGCTCTCGGCGGATCCCGAGGCCACCCGGACCGCGAACGAGTCCCGCATCCCGCTGCGCCGCTACGGCGCTCCGCAGGAGTTCGGCCGGGCGGCCGCGTTCCTGCTGTCGCCCGCGGCCTCCTACCTGACGGGGATCATGCTCCCGGTCGACGGCGGGATGCGGCACGGGTTCTGACGTGCGCCGGACGGGCGCCCGGACCGGTCCCCGGCGGCGCCCGGCGGCTCAACTGACCCGTTGTGCCTTGTGCTTGGCGGCCTTGAGGCGCACCGTCGCCGGCAGCGCGGGCAGCGCCGCCGAGTCCCTGGCGTGGGCCAGTGCCTCCGCCGTCAGCCGGTCCAGCGTCGTCGCCGGGTCCACATGGGGCTCCAGGAGCAGCCGGACGTGCGCCGCGGGGGCGTCCCTGCGGCCGGTCAGCCGGGCGTGGGCGTGGGAGACGCCGTCCAGGCGGCCGGCCTCGGCGGCGAGCACGCCTTCCAGGGCCCTGCCGCGCAGCAGCGCCCCCGCGCCGTCGCCCGTGTCGACGAGGACCTCGCCGAGCCGGCGCCGGCGCAGGACCGCGACGAGCCACCACAGGGCCAGCAGCACCAGCAGGGCCAGGGCGGCGATGACGGTCGGCCACCACCAGGCCTCGGCGCGCCAGCGGGTGCGTTCGGCGGTGGTGAGGAGCACGTCGTGGCGGCCGTGGTGGAGCCACCAGGAGGGCGGCTTGGCGCCGAGTCCGACGGCGAGCACCGCGCCGCCGACGGCGAGCAGCAGCAGCCCGGCGACTCCGACGAGCACGCGGTCGACGGTCCTGAGCATCGCCGTCACCCCTTCTTCCCCGGCCGGCGCACATGGACCGACAGGCGGGGCGGCCGGGCCAGGCCCAGGCCGCGGATCGCGTCGGTGAGGACGGTGTCCAGGTCCGCGTGGACGTCGTCCAGGTCGCGGAAGTGGCAGACGGCGCGGACGTCGGCCCTGCGCCGGCGCACGCGCACCCGGGCCGACTGCACGCCCGCGATCTCCATGGCCCGGTCGCGCAGCACCAGCCCGGCGGCGTCCCGGTGCAGGCCGGCGCGGACGTCGGGGTGGGGGCGGCTCATGGGCAGGACGTGCCGCAGGCCCGGCGTGACGGCCAGGACGACCAGCCACAGGCCGAGGGCGGCGGCGACGCCCGCGCCGACGAGCACCCAGACGTCGTCCAGCGGACGCTCGGCGAGCTGGCGGGCGAGGGCGCGCCGCCAGGCCATGGCGGGCCGGTGGGCGCGAACCTCGGCGACGTCGTAGAGGAAGGCGCCCGCGACGACCAGCAGCAGCGCCGCGACGACGGCGGCCGGCGCCCGGCGGGCCGACCAGAAGCGGTGCTCGGCGGGTGCCGCGGCCGGTTCGGGGGCGTGTTCCTGTGCGGGCTTGTCCAGTACGGGCACCGCGCCGGCCGGTGGGCCGTCGGGCTCGCTCATCGTGTCCTCCCCTGCGCCGCGCCGGGCGTCGATGTCAGGTGCAGCCGTTCCACCTGGACGGCGACCTCCGGAACCTCCATTCCCACCAACGCGCCTACCCGCTCGGCGACATGTCGACGCACCTCGTGGCAGCGGGCCCCGATGTCGGTGGGATAGCCGAGTTCCAGATGGATCCGGACGTGCGCCGCGTCCACCGGGAGCCCGCCGGACGACGGGGGGCGCGCGTGGGGGCGGACGACGACGGTGGCGTGCGGGGGCCCGGCGTCCGCGGGCAGCGGGCCGACCGCCTCCCGTGCCGCCCGGGTGGCGACCTTCGCCACGACCCGGTCGGCGATGCGGGTCGCGCCGCGCCGGTGCGCGGGGACGGCGGACGGACGGCTGCCGGCGTCGTCGTCGCCCCCTCGGGGCTCGGTGGCCACGGGCGTCACCTGCGGCGGTCGTCGCGGGAGCGGAACAGGTCGCCGAGGTCCAGGTCCCCTTCCAGGAACCGGCCGACGACGAACCCGATGGCGCCCAGGGCCGCCACCAGCAGGAATGCCCCGAACCCGCCGAAGTATCCGGCGAAGCCCAGCGCGATGCCGGCGATCATGCCGACCACGGCCATGCTCAAGATGCTCTCCCCTCGGCGGTCCGGTCACCCGGGTCCGCTGCCTGTCGGTGCCGGGTCACTGGATCCGGGGCTGCTCGGGTTCCTCGTCCTCGTCGTCGGGCAGTTTGACGTCGCTCACGGCGATGTTGACCTCGACGACCTCAAGGCCCGTCATGCGCTCCACGGCGGCGATCACGTTCTCCCGCACGGCCTGGGCGACGTCGGCGATGGCCACGCCGTAGTCGACGACGATCTCCAGGTCGAGCGCGGTCTGCACCTCGCCCACCTCGGCCTTCACGCCCCGGGTGACGGACTTGGAGCCGCCGGGCACCCGGTCGCGCACGGCGCCGAAGGTGCGGCTGAGGCCGCTGCCCATGGTGTGGACCCCGAGCACGTCCCGGGCCGCGAGACCGGCGATCTTCTCCACGACCCCGTCGGCGATGGTGGTGCGTCCGCGGGTCGCCGGGTCCCCGCCGCCGCGTCGGGCCGTCCTGCGGTTCTGCGGCTCACCGCCGCCGTCGGTGGTCTGCGTGCGGTTCTGCTCGACTGCCTCGGTCATCGCCGTACGTCCTTACGTCCGGTTCCTTTTCATCCCCTTCGACCACGTTAAGCGCGGTTGCTCCTCCTCGCTCCGCCGATGCGGCACGCTGGAGTGATGACGGTGGACGGATGGACGAGCGCGGTACGGCACCAGCTGGGCCTGGGCAGACTCCTGCCGCTGGGCGGGCCGCGGGACGGTGCGTGGATCACGGAGGCGGCGGCCACGGCGGTACTGCGGCGGGCGGTACGCCATATGGAGGGGGTCCGGCTGGACGCGCTGCGCCTGGCCGCGGCCGAACCGGAGACGGCGCGGGAGCCCGCCGTACCGCCTCCGCCCGGCGCGCAGCCGCCCGGGCCGGTGCGGGTCGCGGCGGACATCGCCGTGTTCGCGTCCGAGCCGCTGCCCGCGACGGCGTCCCGGCTGCGGGAGGCCCTGGCGGCGGCCGCGGCGGAGCGGCTCGGCCTGGCGGTGTCGGAGGTGGACCTCAGGGTGACGGCCCTGCTGGACGAGGAGCGGGCGCCGGAGGCGGCAGGGCCCGGGCCCGAACCCCCGCCGGTCGGGACGGCGCAGCACGGCGACGAGGCCCGGGCGACGGTCGCCGCCCTGTCCGTGGCGGGGGTGACGCGGCTGACCGACGTGGTCGGCAGGGCGGTGCGCATCGAGGAACGCGAGCACGCGGCCGCCCTGCCGCACCGCCACGCGCGCGTGGAGATCGCGGTGAGCGCGCGGCACCGGGCTCTGGACGTGGCCCGGCAGGTGCGCGCGGCGGTGTCGGAGGCGCTACGGGATCATCCGACGGTGGCCGTGCTGGTCACGGCCGTGGAGTGAGCGCGGTGCGCGGGGGTTTCACTCATTCGCCGATTCCGGCCAGGTCGCGCAGCCGGCGGCCCTGGGCGGCGCGCTCGGCGGCGCGCTGCTCGTCGTAGGTGCGGCCGCCCGCGCCGCGCAGCAGCGCCTTGGTCTCGATGACGGCCTCGCGGGGCGCGGCCAGGATCGACGCGGCCAGGTCACGGACGGTGGTGTCGAGGTCGGCTGCGGGCACGGCGGCGTTGGCCAGGCCGCTGCTCACCGCCTCCTCGGCGTGGACGAACCGGCCGGTGACGCAGATCTCGACCGCGCGGCCGTAGCCGACGAGGGAGACGAGGGGGTGCGTGCCCGTCAGGTCCGGGACCAGTCCGAGGCTGGTCTCACGCATGGCGAACTGCACGTCGTCGGCGACGACGCGCAGGTCACAGGCGAGGGCCAGCTGGAAGCCCGCGCCGATGGCGTGGCCCTGGACGGCGGCGATGGACACGACGTCGTTGCGCCGCCACCAGGTGAAGCCCTCCTGGAATCCGGCGATGGCGGCGTCGAGTTCGGCGTCGCCGCTGCGTGCGAGATCGATGAAGGACGGTTCGCCCTCGATCCCCTCGGGCGTGAACATCTGCCGGTCGAGTCCGGCGGAGAAGGACTTGCCCTCGCCGCGCAGCACGACGACGCGGACGGAGCCCGGCACCAGCCGGCCGGCTTCGGCGAGGGCTCGCCACATGGCGGGGCTCTGCGCGTTGCGTTTGGCCGGGTTGGTCAGCGTCACCGTGGCGAGCGCGTCGTCGACGGTGAGCCGTACGCCGTCCTTGTCGAGCAGGGGAACGAGTTCCTGGTCGGGCGTGGCCATGGGGCGCCTCCGGTGGGTGCGGTCAGCTAGCGGTCAGCTAAGTGACTGCACAGTAACCACCCGGCCGATCGGATCACCGACCGGGTGGCCACCGTCGTAGCCGATGGGCCGCCCGGAGGTCAGGACGAGGCGGCCTTCTTGCCTCGGGTCGCCCCGCCACGCCCACGGAGCGTGACGCCCGACTCGCTGAGCATCCGGTGCACGAAGCCATACGAGCGGCCGGTCTCCTCGGCCAGCGCCCGGATGCTCGCACCGGAGTCGTACTTCTTCTTCAGGTCTGCCGCGAGCTTGTCGCGCGCGGCGCCGGTCACCCGGCTGCCCTTCTTCAGAGTCTCGGCCACCCGTGCCTCCTCATGGGAAGTGCGCTCTGGTCTCCTCATGATCACCCCTCCGGGACGGGATGGCCACCCATTCGGCAAGGTCCGTGCGAGACGGTTTTGACGACAGGAGTGCGCCCCCACAAGCGGAATGCCGAATTCCAGGTGGCCGCGTTCGTACCGCCGAACGGGTTCTCCCGGGAAACACCAGGTCAGAGACGCGGAACGGCCGACCCCTTGTCGACAAAGGGATCGGCCGTGAAATCGGTGTATGACACACCTCGATACGAGGAGATCTCACACAGATGATGGATCACCGATGGGCCGAATGATCCATTGCCGATGATCAAGCCAGGGCGACGAGATCCGCGTAGTCCGAACCCCACAGGTCCTCGACGCCGTCCGGCAGCAGGATGATCCGCTCCGGCTGGAGCGCCTCCACCGCGCCCTCGTCGTGGGTGACGAGGACGACCGCGCCCTTGTAGGTGCGCAGCGCGCCGAGGATCTCCTCGCGGCTGGCCGGGTCGAGGTTGTTGGTGGGCTCGTCGAGGAGCAGGACGTTGGCGGAGGAGACCACGAGGGTGGCCAGGGCCAGCCGGGTCTTCTCGCCGCCGGAGAGCACGCCGGCCGGCTTGTCCACGTCGTCGCCGGAGAACAGGAACGAGCCCAGCACCTTGCGCACCTCGACCAGGTCCAGGTCGGGGGCCGCGGAGCGCATGTTCTCCAGGACCGAGCGCTCGGGGTCGAGGGTCTCGTGCTCCTGGGCGTAGTAGCCGAGCTTGAGGCCGTGGCCCTCGATGACCTCGCCGGTGTCGGGCTTCTCTGCGCCGCCGAGCAGCCGCAGCAGGGTCGTCTTGCCGGCGCCGTTCAGCCCGAGGATGACGACCCGCGATCCCTTGTCGATGGCCAGGTCGACGTCGGTGAAGATCTCCAGCGAGCCGTAGGACTTCGACAGGCCCTCGGCCATCAGCGGCGTCTTGCCGCAGGGGGCGGGCTCGGGGAAGCGGAGCTTGGCGACCTTGTCGGAGACGCGGACCGCCTCCAGGCCGGAGAGCAGCTTGTCGGCGCGGCGGGCCATGTTCTGCGCGGCGACCGTCTTGGTGGCCTTGGCGCGCATCTTGTCGGCCTGCGAGTGCAGCGCGGCGGCCTTCTTCTCGGCGTTCTGCCGCTCGCGCTTGCGGCGCTTCTCGTCCGACTCGCGCTGCTGCTGGTAGAGCCGCCAGCCCATGTTGTAGACGTCGATCTGGGACCGGTTGGCGTCCAGGTAGAAGACCTTGTTGACGACCGTCTCGACCAGGTCGACGTCGTGGCTGATGACGATGAAGCCGCCGCGGTAGGTCTTGAGGTAGTCGCGCAGCCAGACGATGGAGTCGGCGTCGAGGTGGTTGGTGGGCTCGTCGAGGAGCAGGGTGTCCGCGTCGGAGAACAGGATGCGGGCCAGTTCCACGCGGCGGCGCTGGCCGCCGGAGAGCGTGTGCAGGGGCTGGCCCAGCACACGGTCGGGCAGGTTGAGCGCGGCGGCGATGGTGGCGGCCTCGGCCTCGGCGGCGTACCCGCCCTTGGTGAGGAACTCCGTCTCCTGGCGCTCGTACTGGCGCATCGCCTTGTCGCGGGTGGCGCCGCTGCCGTTGGCGATGCGCTGCTCGTTCTCGCGCATCTTGCGGATCAGGGTGTCCAGTCCGCGCGCGGAGAGGATGCGGTCGCGGGCCAGGACGTCGAGGTCGCCGGTGCGCGGGTCCTGCGGGAGGTAGCCGACCTCGCCGGAGCGGGTCACCTGACCGGCGGCCGGGATGCCCTCACCGGCGAGGACCTTGGTCAGGGTGGTCTTGCCGGCGCCGTTGCGCCCGACCAGACCGATGCGGTCGCCCTTGGCCACACGGAAGGAGGCGTTCTCGATGAGGATGCGGGCGCCGGCGCGCAGCTCGATGCCGGAGGCGGAGATCACGGACAGACTCCAGAGCGGGGATGATTGACGGGATGGGCGGCTGAGGACGTTCCCGCCGTCTAATGCGCGAGGAGAATGGCCATGACGACAGTCTAACGGGACCGTGCAAGCACTTTTTCTGGCCCAGGCGTTCGGTCCCGCCGGATCACCGGGGCCCGGACGGTCCGTGGCTCCCCCGGCCCGCGCGGCCCGCCCGTCGGCGCAGGCCGGGACGTTGTCGCTGCCGGGTGCCAGACTGGGACCGGGCCGGAAATCCGTCAGGAATCACACCCCGGTCCCCGGTCCGCACCGGCAGGGACCGGCCCGGACCACAGCCGGCGGAACACGCGACACGGCCCACCATCACGGCTCATGGATCACAAGGGAGTGATCGGCATGGCAGCGGCGAACGGCGGACGTCCCAGTCTCTTCCCGACGGTGTTGTACGCCGACGCGAAGGCGGCGATCCGGCAGCTCACCGAGGCGCTGGGCTTCACCGAGCTGTCCGTGTACGAGGGGGAGGACGGCTCGGTCATGCACGCCGAACTCGTGCAGGGCAACGGCGCGGTGATGCTGGGCTCCAAGGGGCGCGGCGGCGTCTTCGACACGGCGATGAAGGACGCGGGCCCGGCCGGCGTGTACGTCGTGGTGGACGACGTCGACGCGCATCACCGGCGGGCCGTGGAGCACGGCGCAGAGATCCTGATGCCCCCGACGGACCAGGAGTACGGCTCGCGGGACTACATGGCCCGCGATCTCGAGGGCAACCTCTGGAGCTTCGGCACGTACGCCCCGGAGATACCGGGCTGACGGCTCACACGCGGCCCGCTCGCGCGCGGCCCGTGCGCCGCGAGCCGTCGGCCGCGCGCCACCGTCACCGGGGCCCGGTCAGCTGCCGCCGGTGTGCACCTGGAAGGCGGCCCGGCGCACGGCCTTGGCCAGTGCCGGGTCGGGGTGCGCGGCGGCCAGCGCCACCAGCACCTGCACGGTGCGCGGATGCCCGACGGCCCGCACCTCGGCCAGCAGGGCCGGCACGGTCGGCTGAAGCGCGGACTCCAGGTGGCGCACCAGCATCGGCGCCTCGCCGTGGTCGGCGACGGCCGCGGCGGTGTCGACCCACAGCCAGGTGGCCTCCTCCCGGGTGAGGACCTCGTGGGCGTCCTCGGGGTCGACGCCGTCGTGCTCGGCGAGCCACAGCAGGGCGTACGGCCGCAGGGCGGGCTCGTCCACGACCGCGCGGACGTCGGGCTCGGCCGGGGCGCCCACGACGCGCAGAGCCTCGAAGGCCAGGCCGCGCAGCAGGGCGTCGTCGCCGCGGGCGGCCAGCAGCAGTTCGCTGACAGCGCTGCCGACGGTGCGGGCGGCGAGCCAGGCGCGGTACTCGGCGCGGGCCGCGTTGGGCCGCAGCTGGGCGCAGCCGCGGAGCATGGCCTCGGCCGACTGCTCGATGTTCCCGGCGGGGCTCTGCGCGGCGACGCAGATCTGCTCCAGCTTGACCCAGACCGCCCAGCTGCCCAGCGGCGTGAGGGTGGCGTGCGCGTCGCCGTAGGTGAGGGCGCCCACGGAGGCGAGGGCGCGCAGGGCCCAGTCGAGGAGGGGGGCGAGTTCGGCGTCCCTGGCGGGCTCGGCCGGCTCGACGTCGGCGGAGGTGACCGGGGCGAGCGGCGTCGCGGGTTCGGAGCCGGCGCTGTAGGGGACCTCGCAGCGTTCGGTGCGCAGTTCGGTGACGCGCTGGCGCAGCAGGTCCAGCAACTGCTCGACGGGGACGGGCCCGGCGGACAGCTGGAGGAAGGAGAGGACCTGGGGCATGGCCGAGACGACCTCGGCGACCGCGCCCGGCTCCTGGTCCACGGGTTCCGGGGAGGCCAGGGACCAGGCGTCGAACAGGGCGACCCAGCCGCGCAGGACGGCGCTGTCGTCGCGGTTCCAGGCGCGCAGCCGCCAGCCGGGGCGGGCGCTGTCGCCGTGCACCTCGACGAGGCCGGCGAGCCGGGCGGTGTCCCAGTCGGCGCGGATCCGGTCGGTGGTCAGGCCCAGATCGGCGGCGGCCCGCCGGGCGGTCGCGTCGGAGAGCGTGGCCTTGCCGTCGGTGGTCGCGGCGTCTCGGCCGGGGCCGAGGGCGTTGTCGGCCCAGCGGGCGACGCGGGCCGCGGCGGCCAGTCCGGAGCGCGCCATTCTGGCCAGCTCCGCGGGCGCCGGAGTGCCCTCCGGCGGGCGGGGGGCGGGGCGGCGCGGGCGCCGCTCGTTCACAGCTGAGGGGGCGGCGGCCAGGGGTCGCGGGCGGACGAGTCGAAGCCTGGAGTCGCGCGGGATACGGGACGTCACGGGTGCAGTCTTCCGGTTGACGGTCCGAAAACCCAAACGGAATGCCCCGGCGGGCCGGTGGACCGCCCGGCGGCCGGGGTGGAGCGAGGGCGGCTCGGCGCGTTCAGGCCATTGGTACGGACTTAAACGGAACCTTCGCGGCCGTGCGGGGCGGACCGGCGGCGGGGCGGGGGCGCGGGCTCACATCAACGGGGTCAGGAAGCGGCGCAGCGCCTCCTCGTAGGCGGCGGGGTCGGCGTTCCACATGGCGCCGTGCGGGGCGCCCGGCACGGTGTGCAGGGTGACGAGGTCGGGCCGGCGGGCGGCGAGGCGGCGCGAGAGGCCCCAGGGGGCGACCGCGTCGTCGGGTCCGTGCACGATCAGCGCCGGCACCCGCAGCCGGCCGGAGGCGGCGGCCGCGGCCGCGGGGTCGCCGGCGCCGGGGCGCAGGCCGGTGCGGCCCTCGGCGGCGCGGACGGCGAGCGGCAGCAGGGCCCCGGGGGTGTGCCGGGCGGCGGCGAGGGCACGCAGCGTGGTCCGCCAGTCGAGGACCGGGGAGTCCAGCACGAGCCCCGACACGAGGTCGCGCAGGCCCGAGTCGGCGGCGGCGCGCAGCGCCATGGCGGCGCCGGTGGACCAGCCGAGCAGGACGACGCGTTCCGCGCCGTAGCGCACGGCGTACCGCATGGCCGCGTCGAGGTCGCGCCACTCGGTCGCGCCGAGGTGGTTCAGCCCGTCGGGCGAGCGGGGGGCGCCGAGGTCGCCGCGGTAGGCGAGGGCGAGGACGGGGAAGCGGCGGCGGTGCAGGAAGCCCATGAGGTTCAGGGCGTGTTCCCTGGTGGCGCCGAGGCCGTGCACGGCGATCACCCAGGTGCGGCGGGCGCCGGGCACGAACCAGGCGGGCAGGTTGCCCAGTTCGCCGGGGACGTCGACGTCGGCGTGGTCCAGGCCGAGGGCACTGCCCGGGTTGCCGACGTGCAGGTTCGGCGTCAGCCAGACCGCGTCCCCGGAGTTCAGCGAGCCGTGGGTGACGCGCTCCAGCCGGCGCACCACGGTGTCGACCGGGTGCGGGGCCGTGGGCAGGACCGGGCCGACGACCGCGTGCGAGCCGTTGCCCGACAGGCCGTAGGCGCCGGGGCGCAGGGCGGCCAGGTCGCGGGTGAGGGTGATCTGTCCGGCTGCCGTGCCGTGCACGGTGAGCCGGGGCTCGGTGGGCAGGGGCCGGCCGGGCGGCGCCTTCAGCGCGGCGTCGCTGGCGAGCCGGCCGACGGCGACACTGGCGGCGCCGGCGGCCAGGGCTGCGGTGACGGCGGCTGCCGTCGCTGTGACAGTGCGCACCCGCCCAGTCTCCAGGCCGAGACCCACGACGGCCAGTGGTGGACCCGCGCGGAGTGACGCCCGCCTGGCAGCGGGCCCGCGCGCGGGGTCACAGACCCCGGCGCGGCGGCCGGACAAGGCGGCGCGGAGGCGGCCGGCCGGGTGCGGGGTCAGGGGTGTTGGCCGTAGGTGCGGAGGCGGCTCGTCGCCCGGGTCAGCTGGGCCTGCGTCAGCAGTGTCGGGGTGTGGCCGGGGACGGACGAGGCCGTGAGCCACAGACGGCACATCCACTCCAGTTGGGCGGTGCGGTCGTAGGCCTGGTCGAGGGTGGCGCCGTGGGTGAGGGTGCCGTGGTTCTGGAGCAGGCAACCACTGCGTCCGTCGAGCGCGCGGAGCATGTTCTCGGCCAGTTCCTCGGTGCCGTAGGTGGCGTAGGGGGCGACCCGGACGGGGCCGCCGAGGGCGCCCGCCATGTAGTGGACGAGGGGGAGTTCCGGGACGAGGGTCGAGACGGCCGTGGCGTGCACGGCGTGGGTGTGGACGACGGCCCCGGCGTCGCAGGAGCGGTACACGGCGAGGTGCATCGGCAGTTCGCTGGTCGGGACCAGGGCGCCGAGCACCTGGCGTCCGGCGAGGTCGACGCCGGTGACGTCGTCCGGGGCGAGCCGGTCGTAGGGCACTCCGGACGGGGTGACCAGCACGGTGTCCGCGACGCGTACGGAGACGTTGCCGCTGGTGCCGACGACGAGGCCGTCGGTCACCGTGCGGCGTGCCGTCGTCACGAGCGCCTCCCAGGCCCGCGCCTCCTCGGGGGTCGCGCGCCGTGTGCGGCGCGGGGTCGGGCCCTGCCCGCCGGGCCCGGGATCCGGGGCGTGCGTCTGCTCGCTTCGCTGCTCGGCCATACCGCGATCCTGCCAGGGCACGGCGGTTCCCGGGGCCGGTCGCGGCGCCTTCCGCGTGCCCGGCGGCGCGGGCCGGCGGGCGAGCGGTCAACTGCCGCGCCGGGCACGGTGGGAGGGCCGTCGGACGGGGCGCGGAACAGCCCCGGAGAACGACACCCCGACGCCCGTCCCAGTTCATCTTCCGTTCACCCGGATTGCCTACGGTCGACACACCAATGACTTCGAACGATTGCCTGGGTAAATGGAAAACTTCTCGCTGATCCTCGCGATTGTGGTTATCACCGCACTCGCGTTCGATTTCACGAACGGTTTCCACGACACCGCCAACGCGATGGCCACGACCATCTCGACCGGTGCACTCAAACCCAAGGTCGCGGTGGCGATGTCCGCCGTGCTGAACCTTGTGGGCGCTTTTCTCTCGGTGGAGGTCGCCAACACGATCTCCAAGGGTCTCGTCGACGAGACCGGCATCCGTCCCGAGGTCATCTTCGCCGCCCTGGTCGGCGCGATCCTCTGGAATCTGCTGACCTGGCTGGTGGGCCTGCCCTCCAGCTCCTCCCACGCCCTCATGGGCGGTCTGATCGGCGCCACCGTCGCCTCCGCCGGAAGCGGTGCGGTCCACGGTGACGTGCTGGTCACCAAGGTGCTGCTGCCGGCGGTGGCGGCGCCGATCGTGGCGGGCGTCGCCGCGATGTTCGCCACCCGGCTGTCGTACACCCTCGGCAAGAAGGCCGACGGCAGGGCCGCCGCGAAGGGCTACCGCACCGGCCAGATCGCCTCGGCCGGGCTGGTCTCCCTCGCGCACGGCACCAACGACGCGCAGAAGACGATGGGCATCATCACCCTCGCCCTGGTCGCGGGCGGCGCCGTGGCCCCCGACTCCGACCCGCCCACCTGGGTCATCCTCTCGGCCGGCATGGCCATCGCGCTCGGCACCTACCTCGGCGGCTGGCGCATCATCCGCACCATGGGCAAGGGCCTGACCGAACTCCAGCCGCAGCAGGGCTTCGCCGCCCAGACCAGCGCCGCCACGGTCATCCTGGCCTCCTCCCACCTCGGCTTCTCCCTCTCCACCACCCACTCGGTCTCCGGTTCGGTGATGGGCGCGGGCCTGGGCCGCAAGGGGGGCGTGGTCCGCTGGTCCACGGCGACCCGCATGTTCGTGGCCTGGGGCCTGACCCTGCCGGCGGCGGCCCTGGTGGGCGCGCTCGCCGAGACGGTGACCGGCCTGGGCGACTGGGGCACGGCCGTGGTGGCCGTCTTCCTGATCGCCTCCAGCGCGGCCATCTGGAAGATCTCCCGGCGCGAGGTCGTCGACGCGTCCAACGTCAACGACGCCGAGGAGCCCGCGGGCGTCGTCACGACGGCGATCGCGGCCGTCGCCCCGCCCCCGGCGGGTTCCCTCGCCGACGATCTGACGGCGACCATCCCCTCCCCGGCCCCGGTCGCGGCATCGGTCGCGGTCCCGGAGTCCGCCGTCCCCGCCGTGCCGCCGGCCGCGGCCGTCTGATCCGGCTCGTCCGGCACGAAGGAAGAGAAGCGTCATGAAGATCGACTGGGCAGCCCTGGGCTCCGTGTTCGGCGTCAGCCTCGTGGTCACCGTGGGACTCGTGGCCCTGTTCACCCTCGGCATCATGGGCCTGTCGCGCCGGGAGCGCGCCACGGCCGAGGGCGGTTCGGCCGCCCTCGCGGTGACGGGCGCGTACGCGTGCTTCGCCGCCTGCGCGGCGGCGGTGGCGTACGGGATCTCCCTGATCGTGGCCTGACGGGCCACCAGGACGCCTGGGCTCCCGGACATCGGGGCAAGGGAAACAGGAACACCGAGGGGTGCGGGACGGGTCGCCGTCCCGCACCCCTTCGCGTGTGACCGCGGCGATCGCCCGCGTGTGGGGTTCTGCACACTCTCCCCCCGCAGGTCAACGGCAAGTTGACGGCCCTTCCGGGCCCGTGGTGGACTGCCCGGGCCATGTACGGCGGCAGAAGAGGAAGCCGGTGTGAATCCGGCGCGGTCCCGCCACTGTCACCGGGGTAGTAACCCCCGGGAGCCAGGAACTCTCGCCGCGGTCTCGTCGAACCAGGGCGTGGACACCCTGAGTGAGGACACATAGCCATGTTCGGCTGCCCGTCGAGCGCCTCGCGCGCCACCCCCAGCCCGTCGGCCGCCCGCACGGCCGGCTGAGCCGATGGGTGCCGATCGCGTTCACGCGTACGGCGCCGCCGCCGGCCTCCTCGGCGACCTGCTCCTCGGCGACCCCCGCCGAGGGCATCCGGTCGCCGCGTTCGGGCGGGCCGCGGGCGCCGTGGAGCGGCTGCTGTGGCGGGACCACCGGGGCTGGGGCGCCCTGCACACCGCGGTGTGCACGGGCGGCGCCGTCGCCCTCGGGGCCGTCGCCGCGCGGACCGTACGCCGCTCCCCCGCCGCGTCCGTCGCCCTGACCGCCGCCGCCACCTGGTCCGTCGTCGGGGGCGCCTCCCTCGTGCGCGAGGCGCGGGGCATCGCGCGCGCCCTGGAGGCCGGGGACGTCGACGAGGCCCGGGAACGGCTGCCGCGGCTGTGCGGGCGCGACCCGCAGGCCCTGGACGCCGACGGGATCGCGCGCGCCGTCGTGGAGTCCGTCGCCGAGAACACCTCCGACGCCGTCGTCGGCGCCCTGGTCTGGGGGGCCGTGGCCGGTGTGCCGGGGCTGGCCGGGTTCCGCGCCGTCAACACCCTCGACGCCATGGTCGGGCACCGGTCGCCGCGCCATCTGCGCTACGGATGGGCGTCGGCGCGGCTCGACGACGTCGCCGGCTGGCCCGGGGCGCGGCTGACCGCCGTGCTCGCCGCGGTCGCCGGGGACGACCCCCGGGGCGCGGTGCGGGCCTGGCGCGCCGACGCCCGCAGGCACCCCAGTCCCAACGCCGGCCCGGTGGAGGCGTCCTTCGCGGGCGCCCTCGGGGTGCGGTTGGGCGGGAGCCTGTCGTACGGCGGCCGGGTCGAGCACCGGCCCGTGCTGAACGGAGCGGCCGGGCGGCCCGTCGTCGCCGGGGACATCGAACGTGCGGCGCGGCTCTCGCGCCGCGTCGGCCTGCTCGCGCTCGGCGTGACCGTCGCCGCGCGCCGGGCCGCGACAAGGGCGCTCGACGCGCGGAAGGGGCATATGTCATGAGCGGGGGCCTGCTGGTGGCCGGCACCACCTCCGACGCCGGCAAGAGCGTCGTCACGGCCGGGATCTGCCGGTGGCTGGTCCGGCAGGGGGTGAAGGTCGCGCCGTTCAAGGCGCAGAACATGTCGCTGAACTCGTTCGTCACGCGCGAGGGCGCCGAGATCGGGCGGGCGCAGGCCATGCAGGCGCAGGCCTGCCGGGTCGAGCCGACCGCGCTGATGAACCCCGTGCTGCTCAAGCCCGGCGGGGAGCGCAGCAGTCAGGTGGTGCTGCTGGGCAAGCCGGTCGGCGAGATGAGCGCCCGCGGCTACCACGGCGGGCGGCAGCAGCAGCTCCTCGGGACCGTTCTCGACTGTCTCGCCGAATTGCGGGGCACGTATGACGCGGTGATCTGTGAGGGGGCCGGGAGTCCCGCCGAGATCAATCTGCGGCGGACGGACATCGTCAACATGGGGATCGCCCGCAATGCCGGGCTGCCCGTGCTGGTCGTGGGCGACATCGACCGCGGCGGGGTCTTCGCCTCGTTCTTCGGGACCGTCGCGCTGCTGTCCCCCGAGGACCAGGCGCTCGTCGCCGGGTTCCTCGTGAACAAGTTCCGCGGCGACGTCTCCCTGCTGGAGCCGGGCCTGGACATGCTGCACGGGCTCACCGGGCGGCGCACGTACGGCGTGCTGCCGTTCCGGCACGGCCTCGGCATCGACGAGGAGGACGGCCTGAGGGTGTCGCTGCGCGGCACCGTGCGCGAGTCGAACACCGCCGCGCCGGTCGGGGAGGACGTGCTGCGCGTCGCCGTCTGCGCGGTCCCGCTGATGTCGAACTTCACGGACGTGGACGCGCTGGCCGCCGAACCCGGCGTCGTGGTGCGGTTCGTGGACCGTCCGGAGGAGCTGGCCGACGCCGACCTGGTGGTGATCCCGGGGACCCGCGGCACGGTGCGGGCGCTGGAGTGGCTGCGTGAACGCGGCCTGGCCGAGGCGATCCTGCGCAGGGCCGCCGAGGGGCGGCCCGTCCTCGGCGTCTGCGGCGGCTTCCAGATCCTCGGCGAGCACATCGAGGACGACGTCGAGAGCCGGCGCGGGCGGGTCGACGGGCTCGGGATCCTCCCCGTCCGGGTGCGGTTCGCCCGCGAGAAGACCCTCACCCGGCCGGTCGGGGAGGCCCTCGGCGAGCGGGTCGAGGGCTACGAGATCCATCACGGGGTCGCCGACGTCAACGGGGGCGACACCTTCATCCGCGACGACGAGGGGCGCGGCCTGGACGGCTGCCGGGTCGGGCAGACCTGGGGCACGCACTGGCACGGCTCGCTGGAGTCGGACGGGTTCCGGCGGGCGTTCCTGCGCGAGGTGGCGGCCGCCGCGGGCCGCCGGTTCACGCCGGCCCCCGACACCTCCTTCGCCGGGCTGCGCGAGGAGCAGCTCGACCGGCTCGGCGACCTGATCGAACAGCACGCGGACACGGACGCGCTCCGGCGGCTCATCGAGTCGGGCGCGCCGCAAGGACTGCCTTTCATTCCACCGGGAGCGCCCGCATGAGCACAGTGTTGTTGTTGTCGACCGCCGACACCGATCTGCTGGCGGCCCGGGCCGCCACCGGCGTCGACTACCGGATCGGCAACCCGACCCGCGTCGACGTCGCGCGGGAACTGCCCGCGCTGCTCGACGGCGCCGGCATCGCCGTCGTCCGGCTGCTCGGCGGGAAGCGCGCCTGGGAGGACGGCCTCGCCGTGCTGAAGGCGTCCGGCGTCCCCACCGTGCTGCTGGGCGGGGAGAGCGTGCCGGACGCCGAGCTGATGGCCGAGTCGTCGGCGCCGGCCGGCGTGGTGGCGGAGGCGCTGCGGTATCTCGTCGCGGGCGGTCCGGCCAACCTGGCCGAGCTGGCGCGCTTCCTGTCCGACACCGTCCTGCTGACCGGCGAGGGGTTCGAGGAGCCGCGCGCGATGCCGGAGTTCGGCGTCCACGGCTCCTACGGACTCCGTGACGGCCGGCCGACCGTGGGCGTGCTGTTCTACCGGGCCCACGAGCTGAGCGGGAACACCGCCTTCGTGGACACCCTGTGCGAAGCGGTCGAGGCGCGCGGGGCCAACGCCCTGCCGGTGTACTGCGGTTCGCTGCGCGGCGCGGACTCCGGGCTGTACGAGATCCTCGGCCGCTGCGACGTCCTGGTCGCCACCGTCCTCGCCGCCGGGGGCGCGCACGCCTCGCAGGCGTCGGCGGGCGGCGACGAGGAGGCCTGGGACGTCGGCGCGCTCGCCGAACTGGACGTGCCGGTGCTCCAGGGGCTGTGCCTGACGTCCTCGCGCGCGGCGTGGGAGGCGTCCGACGCGGCCCTGTCCCCCATGGACGCGGCGATGCAGGTCGCGATCCCGGAGTTCGACGGGCGGATCGTCACGGTCCCGTTCTCCTTCAAGGAGCAGGGGCCCGACGACGTCCCCGTGTACGTCGCCGACCCCGAGCGGGCCGCCCGGGTCGCCGGGATCGCCGTCCGGCACGCCCGGCTGCGGCACAAGCCGAACGGCGAGAAGAAGCTCGCCCTGGTCTTCACCGCCTACCCGACCAAGCACTCGCGGGTCGGCAACGCCGTCGGCCTGGACACGCCCGTCTCGGCCGTGCGCGTGCTCGACGCGCTGCGGGACGCGGGCTACGTGGTGGAGGGGCATCCCGACGACGGCGACGAGCTGATCCACCGGCTCATCGACGCCGGCGGCCACGACGTGGAGTGGCTCACCGAGGAGCAGCTCGCGGCCGCGCCCGCGCGGGTGCCGCTGGCCGACTACCGGGCCTGGTTCGACCGGCTCGACCCCGCGCTGCGCGAGGGCATGCTGGAGGCGTGGGGCGAGCCGCCGGGCTCCCTGTACGTCGACGGCGACGACATCGTGCTGGCCTGCCTGCGGTTCGGCAACGTGGTGGTGATGATCCAGCCGCCGCGCGGGTTCGGCGAGAACCCGATCGCGATCTACCACGACCCCGACATGCCGCCGTCGCACCACTACATGGCCGCCTACCGCTGGCTGGAGAACAGCTTCGGCGCGGACGCGATCGTGCACATGGGCAAGCACGGCACGATGGAGTGGCTGCCGGGCAAGGGGCTCGGGCTGAGCGGCGGCTGCGCGCCGGACGCCGTCCTCGGCGAACTGCCCCTGGTCTACCCGTTCATCGTCAACGACCCGGGTGAGGGCACCCAGGCCAAGCGGCGCGGGCACGCCACCGTCGTCGACCATCTCGTCCCGCCGATGGCGCGGGCGGACACCTACGGCGACCTGGCGAAGCTGGAGCAGCTGCTCGACGAGTACGCGCTGGTCAGTGACCTCGACCCGGCGAAGGCGCCGGCGGTGCGCGCGCAGATCTGGACGCTGGTGAAGGCCGCCGAGCTCCACCACGACCTGCATGTCGACGATCAGCCCGACGACGACGCGTTCGACGAGTTCGTCATGCACATCGACGGCTATCTGTGCGAGATCAAGGACGTGCAGATCCGTGACGGCCTGCACATCCTGGGCGGCGGGCCGGTCGGCGAGGCGCGGGTGAACCTGGTGCTGGCCGTGCTGCGCGCCTCGCAGGTGTGGGGCGGGCAGGCCCACGCGCTGCCGGGTCTGAGGGCGTCGTTCGCGGCCCATTTCGGGCTCGACGAGAAGGAGTTGCTGGCCGAGCCGGGCGCGCCGGTGAAGGCGCCCCTGGAGCTGACCGATCTGGTCGAGGGACCGTCGCGGTCCGCGGCCGACGCGATCGACCTGCTGGAGCAGCTGTGCCGGCGGGTCGCGGAGGGCATGGAGGCGCGGGACTGGGCGGTCGTGGAGTGCGCTGCGCTCGTGCGCGAGGTCGTGGGCGCCGAACTGCCGGACGCCGTCGCGGTGCTGGAGTTCGCCTGCCGTGAGCTGGTGCCCAGGCTCGCCCGGACGACGGACGAGATCGGGCACATCCTCAAGGCGCTGGACGGCGGTTACGTGCCCGCCGGGCCCTCGGGGTCCCCCACCCGCGGTCTGGTCAACGTGCTGCCGACCGGCCGCAACTTCTACTCCGTCGACCCCAAGGCCATTCCGTCCAGGCTGAGCTGGGAGGTCGGGCAGTCACTCGCCGACTCCCTCGTGCAGCGGTACCTGACGGACACCGGCGCGTACCCGAAGTCCGTCGGCCTGACCGTGTGGGGCACGTCGGCGATGCGCACCCAGGGCGACGACATCGCCGAGATCCTGGCGCTGCTGGGCTGCCGCCCGGTCTGGGACGACGCCTCGCGCCGGGTGACCGGTTTCGAGATCGTCCCCCTCGCGGAGCTGAGCCGGCCGCGCATCGACGTCACCGTCCGCATCTCCGGCTTCTTCCGGGACGCGTTCCCGCACGTGGTCGGGCTGATCGACGACGCGGTGCGGGCGGTGGCCGAGCTGGACGAGCCCGCGGACTCCAACTACGTGCGCGCCCACGTCGACGAGGACACGGCCGCTCACGGCGACCGGCGGCGCGCGAGCGCCCGGATCTTCGGCTCCAAGCCGGGGGCGTACGGGGCCGGTCTGCTGCCGCTGATCGACGCCCGCAACTGGCGCTCGGACGCCGACCTCGCCGAGGTGTACGCCGTCTGGGGCGGATACGCCTACGGGCGCGGGCTCGACGGGCGGGCCGCGCGCGGGGACATGGAGACGGCGTTCCGGCGGATCGCCGTGGCCGCGAAGAACGTGGACACCCGCGAGCACGACCTCGTCGACGCCGACGACTACTTCCAGTACCACGGCGGCATGGTCGCCATGGTGCGTCATCTGACGGGCGCCAGCCCCGAGGCGTACGTGGGCGACTCGGCGACTCCGGACCAGGTGAGGACGCGCACGCTGGGCGAGGAGACGCACCGGGTGTTCCGCGCCCGGGTGGTCAACCCGCGCTGGATGGCGGCGATGCGGCGGCACGGCTACAAGGGCGCGTTCGAGATGGCGGCGACCGTCGACTACCTCTTCGGCTACGACGCCACCGCCGGGGTCGTCGACGACTGGATGTACGAGAAGCTCAGCGCGGAGTACGTCTTCGACGCGGACAACCGCGACTTCATGAAGAAGTCCAACCCGTGGGCGCTGCGCGGGATCACGGAACGACTCCTGGAGGCCGCCGACCGCGGTCTGTGGGCGGAGCCGGACGCCGACACGATCGAGCGGCTGCGCGCCACCTACCTGGAGCTGGAAGGCGATCTGGAGGACGACCAGAAGTGAGCACTCCTTTCCCGTTCACGGCCGTGGTCGGCCAGGACGACCTGCGGCTCGCGCTGCTGCTGAACGCCGTGTCGCCGGCGGTGGGCGGCGTGCTGGTCCGCGGCGAGAAGGGCACCGCCAAGTCGACGGCCGTACGGGCCCTGTCGGCGCTGATGCCGGCCCTGGACGTGGTCGTGGGCTGCCGGTTCTCCTGCGACCCCGGCTCCCCCGACCCGGCCTGCCCGGACGGCCCGCACGAGCCGGGGGCGTTCGAGACGCGGCCCGCGCGCACGGTCGAGCTGCCGGTGGGCGCCTCGGAGGACCGGCTGGTCGGCGCCCTCGACATCGAGCGGGCGCTCGCCGAGGGCGTCAAGGCCTTCGAGCCGGGGCTCCTCGCGGACGCGCACCGCGGGATCCTCTACGTCGACGAGGTCAACCTGCTGCACGACCACCTGGTCGACCTGCTGCTGGACGCGGCCGCGATGGGCGCCTCGTACGTGGAGCGCGAGGGCGTCTCCGTGCGGCACGCGGCGCGGTTCCTGCTCGTGGGCACGATGAACCCCGAAGAGGGCGAACTGCGGCCGCAGTTGCTGGACCGGTTCGGGCTGACGGTGGAGGTGGCCGCCTCGCGCGAGCCCGACCTGCGGGTGGAGGTCGTCCGGCGCAGGCTGGCCTACGACGACGATCCGGCCGCCTTCGCCGCGCGCTGGGCGGACGAGGAAACCGCGGTGCGTACGCGGATCGCGGCCGCGCGTGCGCTGCTGCCGTCGGTGCGGCTGGGCGACGCGGCGCTGCGGCAGATCGCGGCGACCTGCGCCGCATTCGAGGTGGACGGCATGCGGGCCGACATCGTCATGGCGCGCACGGCCACCGCGCTGGCCGCCTGGGCCGGGCGCACGGACGTCCTCGCGGAGGACGTGCGGCAGGCCGCGCTGCTGGCGCTGCCGCACCGGCGGCGGCGCAATCCCTTCGACGCGCCGGGCCTCGACGAGGACAAACTCGACGAGACGCTGGAGGAGTTCGGCGGCCGCGACGACTGCGCCCCCGGTGACGACGCCGGCCCACCGGACGACGACCCGGGCGACGACGGCCGCGGCGACGGCGGTCCCGACGACGACGGGCCCGGCGGAGGCGGCGGCCGGCCCGCCCCCGACGCCGCTCCGGACGGCGGTGACGCGGGGGCGCGGCCCGAGGCCGGGCAGGACGGCGCACCGCAGCCGTCGGGGCCCTCCGAGCGGTCGGCCGTACGGGCCGCCGAGCCGTTCCGCACCAAGGTGCTGAGCGTGCCGGGCATCGGCGAGGGGGCCGCCGGACGGCGGTCGCGGGCCCGGACCGAGCACGGCCGCACCACGGGCGCGCGCAGGCCCCGGGGCGCCCTGACCAAGCTGCATCTGGCCGCGACCGTGCAGGCGGCCGCGCCGCACCAGCGGGCACGGGGGCGCAGCGGGCCCGGCCTGGTGGTGCGGCGGGACGATCTGCGGCAGGCGACCCGGGAGGGGCGCGAGGGCAACCTCGTGCTGTTCGTGGTCGACGCCTCCGGGTCGATGGCGGCCCGGCAGCGGATGAGCGCGGTGAAGGGCGCGGTGCTGTCGCTGCTCCTCGACGCCTATCAGCGGCGGGACAAGGTGGGGCTCGTGACGTTCCGGGGGGCCGCGGCCGATCTGGCGCTGCCGCCGACCTCGTCGGTGGACGCCGCCGCCGTGCGGCTGGAGTCGCTGCCCACGGGCGGGCGCACGCCGCTGGCCGCCGGGCTGCTGAAGGCGCACGACGTGCTGCGGGTGGAGCGGCTGCGCGATCCGGCGCGCCGGGCGCTGGTCGTGGTCGTCACCGACGGGCGGGCCACCGGCGGCCCGGAGCCGGTCGCTCTCGCGGGGCGGGCGGCCCGGCTGTTCGCGGCCGACGGCGTCGCCTGCGTGGTCGTGGACTGCGAGTCCGGGCCCGTGCGGCTGGGGCTCGCCGGGCGGCTGGCCGATGAGCTGGGCGGCGCCGCCGTCACGCTGGAGGAGCTGCGGGCGGACTCCATCGCCGGGCTGGTCAAGGACGTGCAGGGGACTTCGAGGAGGGCCGCGTAATGCCGCAGGGACAGCCGAGCGTCGTGCCGGACGACGGACTGACGACCCGCCAGCGCCGCAACCGGCCGCTGGTGGTGGTGCACACCGGCGTCGGCAAGGGCAAGTCGACCGCCGCGTTCGGGCTCGCCCTGCGGGCCTGGAACCAGGGCTGGCCGATCGGGGTGTTCCAGTTCGTCAAGTCGGCGAAGTGGAAGGTCGGCGAGGAGAACGCGCTGCGCGTGCTGGGGGCGTCCGGCGAGGGCGGCTCCGTCGACTGGCACAAGATGGGCGAGGGCTGGTCCTGGGTGCAGCGCGGCCTCCAGGGCGACAACTCGACCAACGAGGAGAAGGCCCGCGAGGGCTGGGAGCAGGTCAAGCGGGACCTGGCCGCCGAGACGTACAAGCTGTACGTGCTCGACGAGTTCGCCTATCCCCTGCACTGGGGCTGGGTCGACGTCGACGAGGTCGTCGAGGTGCTGCGGCACCGGCCGGGCGCCCAGCACGTGGTGATCACCGGGCGCAACGCGCCGGACAAGCTCCTCGACGCCGCCGACCTGGTGACGGACATGTCCAAGGTCAAGCATCCGATGGACGCGGGCCAGAAGGGCCAGCGGGGCATCGAGTGGTGACGCCGTGCTGACCTCCCCCTCCCGCGTGCCCCGGCTGGTGGTCGCCGCGCCCTCCTCGGGCAGCGGCAAGACCACCGTCGCCACGGGCCTGATGGCCGCGTTCGCCGCGCGGGGACTCGCCGTGTCCCCGCACAAGGTCGGGCCCGACTACATCGACCCCGGGTACCACTCGCTCGCCGCCGGGCGGGTGGGGCGCAACCTCGACGCGTACCTGTGCGGGCCGGAGCTGGTCGCTCCGCTGTTCCGGCACGGGGCGCGGGGGTGCGACCTCGCCGTGGTCGAGGGCGTGATGGGGATGTTCGACGGGGCCGCGGGGGAGGGGGAGCTGGCCTCCACCGCCCAGGTGGCGAAGCTGCTGCGGGCGCCGGTGGTGCTGGTCGTCGACGCGTCGTCGCAGTCGCGGTCGGTGGCGGCGCTGGTGCACGGGTTCGCCTCCTGGGACCCGCTGGTGCGGATCGGGGGCGTGATCCTGAACAAGGTCGCCTCCGACCGGCACGAGGAGCTGCTGCGGGAGGCGCTGGAGGCGGCCGGGACGCCCGTGCTGGGCGTGCTGCGACGGGCTCCGCAGGTGGACACCCCCTCGCGGCACCTCGGGCTCGTGCCGGTCGCCGAACGGCGGGCCGCGGCGGTCGAGGCGGTCGCGGCGATGGCCGCGCAGGTGGCGCGCGGCTGCGACCTGGACGCGCTGCTCGCGCTGGCGCGGGGCGCCGGGGCGCTTTCCGACGCGCCCTGGGACCCGGCCGAGGCCCTCTCCACGGCCGCGGCCACGCCCACGCCGGCCCCCGGCGTCCCGGCGGCGCCCGCATCCGTTCCTGCGGCCGCGCGCAGGCCGGTCGTGGCCCTGGCCGGGGGCCCCGCGTTCACCTTCTCCTACGCCGAGCACGCGGAGCTGCTGTCCGCCGCGGGCGCCGAAACGGTCGTCTTCGACCCCCTGCGGGACGAGCGGCTGCCCGACGGGACGGACGCCCTGGTGATCGGCGGCGGGTTCCCCGAGGTGTACGCCGCCGAGCTGTCCGCCAACGAGCCGCTGCGCGGGGCCGTCGCCGCGCTCGCGGAGTCCGGCGCGCCGGTCGCCGCCGAGTGCGCGGGGCTGCTGTACCTGTGCCGCGAGCTGGACGGGCTGCCGATGTGCGGGGTCCTCGACGCGCGGGCCCGGATGTCCGAACGGCTCACCCTCGGCTACCGCGACGCCGTCGCCGTGAGCGACAGCGTGCTCGCCCCGGCCGGTACCCGGATGCGGGGGCACGAGTTCCACCGCACCGTCGTCGAGCCCGGGGCAGGGCCGGTCCCCGCCTGGGGTGTGCGCGCCCCCGAGCGGCGGGTCGAGGGCTTCGTACGGCAAGGCGTGCACGCGAGTTATCTGCACACGCACTGGGCGGCCGAGCCCGGTGCGGCCCGTCGGTTCGTCGAGAGGTGCCGGACGTCATGAGCAGCAGGCTGGTCGGAGTCGGGGTGGGCCCGGGGGATCCGGAGCTGGTGACCGTCAAGGGGGTCAACGCGCTGCGGGCCGCCGAGGTCGTCGTCGTGCCCGTGATGGACAGTGGCGAGCAGGGCCGGGCCGAGGCCACCGTGGTGCACTACGTGCCGCAGGACAAGGTCGTCCGGGTCGTCTTCGCGCTCAACGAGCGCACCGACCGGGCCCGGCGCGAGGCCGCGTGGGACGCCGCCGGGGAGCGGGTCGCCGAACTGCTGCGGCGGCACTCCCGTGTCGCCTTCGCGACCATCGGCGACCCCAACGTGTACTCCACGTTCACGTATCTCGCGCAGACCGTGGCACAGGCGGTGCCGGGCGTGGTGATCGAGACCGTCCCCGGCATCACCGCCATGCAGGATCTCGCCGCGCGGTCCGGGGCCGTGCTCACCGAGGGCACCGAACCGCTGACGCTGGTGCCGGTGACGGCGGGGTCGGCCGTGCTGAAGGACGCGCTCGCCGGACCGGGGACCGTCGTCGCCTACAAGTTCGGGCGGCAGGCCGCGGAGGTGGCCGAGGCGCTGCGCGAGACCGGGCGGATCCAGGACGCGGTGTGGGGGTCGGCGCTCGGGCTGGCCCAGGAGTCGATCCGGCCCGCCGGCGAGCTGGACGGCGAGCCCCTGCCGTACCTGTCCACGCTGATCGCGCCCGCGCGGCGCGGGGGCGGCCGGGGCGGCAAGCTGTGAGAGCCCCCGCGCCCTGGCCGCGCGCCCGCTCACGCGGCCAGGCCCACCACCAGCCAGATGAAGGCCGCGCCCGCGATCGTGCACAGCACGGTCGAGCGGGCGGGGTGCTCGTGGTGGGCCTCGGGAAGGATCTCGGCGGCCGCCAGGTAGAGCAGCGCGCCGCCGAAGAAGCCCAGGTAGCCGCCGAGCAGCTGCTCGGGGATGGTGACGAACGTCGTCGAGGCGGCGCCGGCGATCGGCGCCGCCGCGTCCGCGAACAGCATGGCGAGCGCCTTGCGCCGGGCGTTCCCGTACAGGCTGGTGATCGTGTACGTGTTGAAGCCGTCCGCGAAGTCGTGGGCGATGACCGCCAGGGCCACGGCGAGTCCCATGCCGCCGCCCACCTGGAAGGCCGCGCCGATCGCCACGCCGTCCATGGCGCTGTGGAAGACCATGGCGGCGGCCGCCGTCAGGCCGACCTCCGGGGCCCTGCCGTCCTGTGCTGCGCCGTGGCGGGCCGTGTCCTGACGGGCCGGGACGCCGGCGACCGTGCCCTCGTGTCCCGTGCCCTCGTGTCCGGGGCCTTCGGGGTCCGGTCCGGCGTGGTGGCGGTGACCGGGGTGGTCCCGGTCGGCCGGGGCGCAGGCGTGCTCCTCGGCGCCGTGGGCGGCCTGGCGGACGGCCAGCAGCCGTTCCACCAGATGGGCCACCAGGAAGCCCGCCACGAACAGCAGCAGCGCGGCCGGGACGCCGAACACCTCGGTGCCGGCCGCCTCCAGGGCCTCCGGCAGCAGGTCCAGGCCGACCACGCCCAGCATCAGGCCGCCGGCCAGGCCCAGCACCAGGTGACGGCGGTCGGTGACGCGTTGTGCCGTCCAGCCGCCTGCCAGCGTCATGAGGAACGCGCCGAGCGCGACGAAGACCGCCATAGGCCCTTGCTATCCGATCGACCCCCCATCGCGCACATCCGCACTGCCCGCCCACCCCGGTAAAGCAGCACAAAGCCCGTTATGAGAGGACCCGAATCCATGGCCGATGCCCCCACCGGCAAGGTGACCTTCGTCGGCGCCGGCCCCGGCGCCGCCGACCTGCTGACGTTCCGCGCCGCGCGCGCCATCGCCGAGGCCGATGTCGTGATCTGGGCCGCGAGCCTCGTGCAGGCGGAGGTCCTCACCCATGCACGGGAGGGCGCGGAGATCCTCGACTCGGCCGTCATGTCCCTGGAGGACGTCGTGGCCGTCTACGAGCGGGCGCGCGCCGAGGGGCTGAAGGTCGCCCGCATCCACTCCGGGGACCCCGCGCTGTGGGGCGGCACGCAGGAGCAGCTCGACCGGTGCGAGGAGATCGGCCTCGCCACCGAGATCGTCCCCGGCGTCTCCTCGTTCTCCGCGGTCGCCGCGATCGCCCGCCGCGAGCTGACGATCCCCGAGGTCGCCCAGTCCGTGGTCCTGACCCGGCTCGGCGGCGGCAAGACGCCGATGCCGCCGGGCGAGGAGGTGCGCGAGTTCGCCAAGCACGGCACCACCATGGCCGTCTTCCTGTCGGCCGCGCGCAGCGGGCAGCTCGTGCGGGAGCTGCTGGAGGGCGGCTACCCGACGTCCACCCCGGTCGTCGTCGCCCACCAGGCGACCTGGCCGGAGGAACTCGTCGTGACGTGCACCATCGGGACGCTGGAGGAGACGGTGAAGGAGCACAAGCTCTGGAAGCACACCCTCTTCCTGGTCGGCCCGGCCCTCGACGCGCACGGCACCCGCTCGCACCTGTACCACCCCGGTCACTTCCACGGCCACCGCAAGGCCGACCCGGAGGCCCGGCGGGCCCTGCGTTCGCGGGGCGCGAGCACATGAGCCGTCCCATCACGGTGTTCGGCGCGGGCACGGGCGCGCCGCTGCCCGCCGGCGTGGCGGCCGGGGCGGAGCTCGTCGTGGGCGGACGCCGGCATCTGGACGCCGTCGAGCTGCCCGCGTCCGCCGAGCGCATCGTGCTCGGCCCGCTGGCGCCGGCCCTGGACGCCATGGCGAAATACGTCGCCGAGGACCGGCGCGTGGTCGTGCTGGCCTCGGGCGACCCCGGCTTCTTCGGGATCGTGCGGGCGCTGGCCGAGCGGTTCGGGCCCCGGCTGCTCGACGTGCGGCCCGGCGTCCCCTCGGTGGCGGCCGCCTTCGCACGGCTCGGGCTGACCTGGGACGACGCCGTGGTCGTCAGCGCGCACGGGCGGGATCCGCGTACGGCGGTCAACGTCTGCCGGGCGCACCCCAAGACGGCCGTGCTGACCGGGCCGGGCGCCGGGCCCGCCGAGCTGGGCGCGGCCCTCGCGCGCAGCGCGCCCGGCCGGACGCTCGTGGTGGCGCGGTCCCTGGGCGATCCCGGACGCGAGCGCGTCGAGCGGGTCTCGCCCGCCGAGGCCGCCGCACGCGACTGGGGAAGCGCCGTGAGCGTCGTGCTGTGCCTGGACGAGACCCGGGCGCCGGGCCCGGCCCGCACGCTCGCCGGGCCCGCGGCCGGGCCGGCCGGGTGGGCGCTGCCCGAGGCCGGCTTCGCCCACCGCGACTCGATGATCACCAAGTTCGAGGTGCGGGCGCTGGCCCTGGCCCGGCTCGGTCCGCGCCCCGGCGAGCTGGTCTGGGACGTCGGCTCCGGTTCGGGCTCGGTGGCCGTGGAGTGCGCCCGGCTCGGGGCCGCCGTCAGCGCCGTGGAGAAGGCGGCGGACGGCGTGGAGCGCGTCCGCGCCAACGCGGCGGCCCACGGCGTCGACGTGCACGTGGTGCACGGCGCCGCGCCGGACGCGCTGGACGGGCTCGACGAGCCCGACGCCGTGTTCGTCGGCGGGGGCGGCGGCGACCTGCCCGGCATCGTGGCGCGGTGCGCGCGGCGGGCCCGGCGCACGGTCGTGGTCGCCCTGGCCGCGCTGGACCGGGTGCCCGCGGTGCGCGCCGCGCTCACCGGAGCCGGCCTCGACTGCGACGGGGTGCTGCTTCAGTCCTCGCGCCTGGCGCCGCTGCCGGGGGACGTGACCCGGCTCGCGGCGGCCAATCCCGTCTTCCTGCTGTGGGGGACCCGGCGCACGGCCGGCGCGTCCCCCGAGAACCGAGAAGGAGTTGCCCAGTGATCGGCCTCATCTGCGCCACCGCGGCGGGCGCGGCGGCACGCGACCGGCTGGCCGCGGCATGGCCGGACCGCACCCGCGTGTACGACGGGCCCGTGGGCGACGCCGTACGGCGGGCGTTCGGCGAGTGCGAGCAGCTCGTGTGCTTCCTCGCCACGGGGGCGGTCGTCCGGCTCGTCGCGCCCCTGCTGTCCGACAAGGCGTCCGACCCCGGTGTGGTGTGCGTCGACGAGGCCGGGCGGTTCGCCGTCTCGCTGGTCGGCGGACACGGCGGCGGCGCGAACGAACTCGCCTTCGCGGTGGGTGAGTTGCTGGGCGCGGAGCCCGTGGTGACCACGGCCACGGACGCGGTGGGCGTCCCCGGTCTGGACACCCTCGGCCTGCCCGTGGAGGGCGATGTGGCCGGCGTGACACGGGCCCTGCTGGACGGCGGGCCGGTCGCGCTGGACGCCGAGGTGGCGTGGCCGCTGCCGGCGCTGCCGTTCACGGCGGGCGAGCGCACGCCGGGCATGCCGGTCGTGCGCCTGACGGACCGCGCGGTCGCGCCCGGCGACGGCGAGGTGCTGCTGCGCCCGCCGTCCCTGGTCGTCGGCGTCGGCGCGTCCAGGGGCGTGCCGGCCGACGAGGTGCTCGGCCTGGTCGAGGGCGCGCTGCGGGACGCGGGACTGTCCCCGCGCAGCCTCGCCGCGCTCGCCACGGTGGACGCCAAGCGCGACGAGCCCGGCATCGTCGAGGCGGCCGCGCGGCTCGCGGTGCCCGTGGTGACGTACCCGGCCGAGGAGCTGGCGAAGGTCGAGGTGCCCAACCCCTCCGACGCGCCCCTGGCGGCCGTGGGCACCCCGTCGGTCGCCGAGGCGTCCGCGCTCGCCCGCGGCGGTGAACTCCTCGTCCCCAAGCGCAAGTCGGCGCGGGCGGACGGGCACGCCTCCATGGCCACCTGCGCCGTCGTGCGGCGTCCCGCGCGCGGCCGGCTCGCGGTCGTCGGGCTCGGTCCCGGCGCCCGCGACCTGCTCACCCCGCGCGCCACGGCCGAGCTGCGCCGGGCCGCCGTGCTCGTCGGGCTCGACCAGTACGTCGACCAGATCCGCGACCTGCTGCGGCCGGGCACCCGGATCCTGGAGTCCGGGCTGGGCGCCGAGGAGGAGCGGGCCCGCACGGCGGTCGAGGAGGCCCGGCGCGGACAGGCCGTCGCGCTCATCGGCAGCGGCGACGCGGGCGTGTACGCCATGGCCTCCCCCGCGCTCGCCGAGGCGTCCGACGACATCGACGTGGTCGGGGTGCCCGGCGTGACGGCCGCGCTCGCGGCCGGCGCGATCCTCGGCGCCCCGCTCGGCCACGACCACGTGTCCATCAGCCTCTCCGACCTGCACACGCCGTGGGAGGTCATCGAGCGGCGGGTGCGCGCGGCGGCCGAGGCGGACCTCGTGGTCACCTTCTACAACCCCCGTTCGCGGGGCCGCGACTGGCAGCTGCCCAAGGCGCTGTCGATCCTCGCCGGGCACCGGGAGCCCGCCACTCCGGTGGGCGTCGTGCGCAACGCGTCCCGGCCGGACGGCACCAGCAGGCTCACCACGCTCGCCGAACTCGACCCGGCCTGGGTCGACATGATGACGGTCGTCACCGTCGGCAACACCGCCACCCGGGACATCGCGGGACGCATGGTGACGCCCCGCGGCTACCGCTGGCAGGAAGCCGCGCCGGAGCGGCCCCGATGACCCGGTCCCCCGGCGCCGAACTCGACACCGCACCCGCACCCGCCCCCTCACCCGCAGCGGCACCCGCATCCGCACGGCCGCCGCATCCGCCCCTTCCCGAACTCGATCCCGAACCCGGTCCCGATCCCGAGGAGAACCAGTGACCACCCCGCCGCCCGCCCTGCTCATCGCCGGCCATGGCACCCGCGACGAGGCCGGAGCCGAGGCGTTCCGCGACTTCGTCCGGGAGCTGGGCCGCCGCCACCCGGAACTGCCCGTCGCGGGCGGCTTCATCGAACTGTCCCCGCCGCCGCTGGGCGACGCGGTGAGCGAACTGGTGGAGCGCGGCGTGCGGCGCTTCGCGGCCGTCCCGCTGATGCTGGTGTCCGCCGGACACGCCAAGGGCGACATCCCGGCCGCCCTGTCGCGCGAGAAGGAGCGCCATCCGGGGATCTCCTACACCTACGGACGTCCGCTGGGCCCGCACCCGGCGCTGCTGAACGTGCTGGAGCGGCGGCTGGACGAGGCGCTGGGCACGGCGGACCGCACGCCCGACGACGTGGCCGACGTGACCGTGCTGCTGGTCGGGCGCGGCTCGACGGACCCGGACGCCAACGCCGAGGTGCACAAGGCGGCCCGGCTGCTGTGGGAGGGCCGCGGGTACGCGGGCGTGGAGACCGCGTTCGTCTCGCTGGCCGCCCCGGACGTGCCCGGCGGGCTGGACCGCTGCGCGCGGCTGGGTGCGCGGCGGATCGTCGTCCTGCCGTACTTCCTGTTCACCGGCGTCCTGCCGGACCGGGTACGGCAGCAGACCGGGGACTGGGCGGCCGCGCACCCGGAGGTCGAGGTGCGCTCGGCCGACGTCATCGGCCCCGAGCCGGAGCTGCTCGACCTGGTGATGGAACGGTACGAGGAGGCCGTCAAGGGCGACCTGAGGATGAACTGCGACTCGTGCGTGTACCGGATCGCGCTGCCGGGCTTCGAGGACAAGGTGGGGATGCCGCAGCAGCCGCACTTCCACCCCGACGACGAGGGACACCACCACGGCGGGCACCACCACGACGGCCACCACCACGGGCACCCGCACTCCCATGCGCACTGAGGATCTGGCCGGGGGCCACGACCTGCGCCACCACGGCGACGCCGAGGTGCGCGGGGACGGATCCGGGCTCGTCGACCTCGCCGTGAACGTCCGCGCGGACACCCCGCCGCGCTGGCTGCGCGAGCGCGTGGCCGCCTCCCTCGACGGCCTCGCGGCCTACCCGGACGGGCGGGCCGCGCGGGCGGCCGTCGCGGCACGGCACGGGCTGCCCGTCGAGCGGGTGCTGCTCACGGCCGGCGCGGCCGAGGCGTTCGTGCTGCTGGCGCGCGCCCTGGAGGTCCGCCGTCCGGTCGTCGTGCACCCGCAGTTCACCGAGCCGGAGGCGGCGCTGCGCGACGCCGGGCACAGCGTGGACCGGGTGCTGCTGCGGGAGGAGGACGGCTTCCGGCTGGATCCCGCGGCCGTCCCCGAGGACGCGGACCTGGTGGTGATCGGCAACCCGACGAACCCGACGTCGGTGCTCCACCCGGCGGCGACGGTGCGGCGGCTGGCCAGGGCCGGGCGGACGCTGGTCGTCGACGAGGCGTTCATGGACGCGGTGCCGGGCGAGCGGGAGTCGCTCGCGGGGGCGACGGACGTGCCCGGTCTGGTCGTGCTGCGCAGCCTGACGAAGACCTGGGGGCTGGCCGGGCTGCGGATCGGGTACGTCCTCGCCGCGCCGGAGACGATCGCGGGGCTGGAGCGGGCGCAGCCCCTGTGGCCGGTGTCCTCGCCGGCGCTGGCGGCGGCGGAGGCGTGCATGGGGGCGCAAGCCCTCGCGGAGGCCGCGCACGCGGCGCACCGCGTGGCCGCGGACCGGGCCCATCTCGTGGCCGGGCTGGAGGAGTTCGCCGCCGACGGGCTGCGCGTGACGGGACCGGCGCAGGGCCCGTTCGTCCTGGTCCGGCTGCCCCGGGCCGCCGCCGTCCGGGGGCATCTGCGCACGCTGGGCTTCGCCGTCCGGCGCGGGGACACCTTCCCGGGTCTCGACGAGGAGTGGCTGCGCCTGGCGGTCCGCGACCGCACCACGGTGAACCGTTTCCTCCAGGCCCTGGACCAGGCGCTGTCCCTGGCCAAGGGCTGAGGACGGGGCCGGGGCGGGCCGCCGGGGGGACGTCCGGCGGCCCGCTCCGCATCCGTCCGGTCAGCCGCGGCGGCGGGACAGGGCCACCGCTCCGCCGCCCGCGAGCAGCAGCGCCAGTGCGCCGCCCGCCACGTACGGCGTCGCCGAACTCCCCCCGGTCCGGGCCAGGTCGGCCTCGGCGGGCGCGCCCTGGGCCTTGATGTCGGCCGCCGCGGGGGCGGCGGTGCTCGGCTCGGGGGTCTGCCCGGCCGCCGCCTCGCCGCTCTCGGCGGGTTCCTCGGGGCGCTGGGCCTCCTGTTCCTGTGCCGGCTCCGGCGCCGCGGGCGTCCGGCAGCTGGATCTCGCGAGCGTCAGAGTGCCGGTGACCTCGGCGACGTTGAGGTGCAACGGGTCGACGGAGACGGTGAGTTCGAGAGCGGTGGCGGCGGCCGTGCGGGAGGTCGTCTCGCGCTTGGACAGGTCGAGGCGGACCTCTCCCACACCGGGCGCCTTCACCCGGGTGACGCCGCCCGCGGCGACGGACACCCTCTTGCCCAGGACGGTCACCGAGCCGGGCAGGCGGGACACGGCGACCGGGGCCCTGCCCGCCTCGCAGGTCGCCTTCGAGGTGACGACGCCGACCTCGACGACGGAGAGCAGCGGAAGGCCGGGGACGTGCAGCCGGGCGTGGACGAGGCGGGTGGACGCCTCGGCCTTCGTGCCGTCGGCCGTGGCCTTCGCCTCGGCGACGTCCGCCCGCAGGACGCTGAAGGGCCGTCCCCCCGCGACGCCGTCGAGTTCGGCGCTCAGCGCGGTCTTCACGGCGCTGCGGGGAGCGCGCACCTCGTTGAGGGAGACGGCGAGCGGGACGTGGACGGTCCTGTTCACCAGGGCCACGTCGAGGCCGGTGCGCAGGACGGACGCTTCGGCGCGGCCCCGGCCGCCTCCGGTGGCGTGGGCGGCGTCCGCGCCGGCCAGGGCCGCGGGACCCGCGGCCAGGGCGGTGGCCGCCGCGACGGCGGCTGCGCGGCGGACGGGTGCGGGCATGCGGAAGGTGTTGCCGTACAAGGGTGGGACCCCCAGAAGAGACGCTTCGGGACCCCGCAAGAATTACGTACGAAGGGTGAACGGTCAGCGGGCCGACGTGAGTTCACTCCAACGTGGATTCCTCGCGCACGCCTTCGAATCGAACGGCACGCGCGTTCCCCCGAGTCACCCCCGCCCCACCGCCGGGTTCCGCCGCCGTGCCCCGCGCCCGAGCGCCGTCGCGCCCGCCGCGTCCGGCGCCGCGCGCCTCCCGCCCGCCCCCCTCAGCTCGTCACCTTCCCGTTCAGCACCACCCTGCGCGGCGCGGCCAGCACCCGGACGTCCGCGCGCGGGTCGCTTTCGTAGACCACCAGGTCCGCCGGGGCGCCCTCGGCCAGCCCCGGGCGCCCGAGCCAGGCGCGTGCGCCCCAGCTCGCCGCCGACAGCGCCGTGAGCGGCGGGATGCCGGCCGTGACCAGCTCGGCGACCTCCGCTGCCACCAGACCGTGCGCCAGCGAGCCGCCGGCGTCCGTGCCGACGAAGACGGCGATGCCGGCGTCGTGGGCGTTGCGCACCGTGTCGTAGCGGCGCTCGTGCAGCCGGCGCATATGGGCGGCCCAGCGCGGGAACCGGCCCTCGCCCGCGGCGGCGAGGTCCGGGAAGGTGGCGATGTTCACCAGGGTCGGGACGATGGCCACGCCCCGTTCGGCGAACAGCGGGATCAGGTCCTCGGTGAGGCCCGTCGCGTGCTCGACGCAGTCGATCCCCGACTCGACCAGATCGCGCAGCGAGTTCTCGGCGAAGCAGTGCGCGGTGACCCGCGCGCCCAGCCGGTGGGCCTCGGCGATGGCCGCCTCGGCGGCCTCCCGCGGCCAGCTCGGGGCCAGGTCCCCGGCCTCGCGGTCGATCCAGTCGCCGACCAGCTTGACCCAGCCGTCGCCGCGCCGGGCCTCCTGGGCGACGTAGGCGACCAGGTCGTCGGGCTCGATCTCGTGGGCGTAGCCGCGCAGGTAGCGGCGAGTGCGGGCGATGTGCCGGCCCGCACGGATGATCTTCGGCAGGTCCTCGCGGTCGTCGGCCCACCGGGTGTCCGAGGGCGAGCCGGCGTCACGGATCAGCAGGGCGCCCGCGTCGCGGTCGGTGAGGGCCTGCTTCTCGGCGACGTCCCGCTCGACCGGCCCGTGCGGGCCGAGGCCGACGTGACAGTGGGCGTCGACGAGTCCGGGCAGCGCCCAGCCCTCGGCGACGCGCACGTCGCGGGCGCCGACGGGACGGTCGTAGGAGATCCGCCCGTCGACGACCCACAGCTCGTCGCGGACGTCGTCGGGTCCGGCCAGGACCCGGCCCTTCACATGCAGCACCGCCTGATCGCTCATGACCGGCACCTTAGTGAGCTACCGGTCGGCGCCGCCCACCTGGTCGGATTTCCCCTCCTCCACCTCGGCCATCGCCGGGTCGAGGAGGCGGGAGAGGAAGTGGCGGGTGCGCTCGTGGCGGGGGTTGCCGATGACGTCGGCCGGGGCGCCGTCCTCGACGATCACGCCGCCGTCCATGAAGACGACCCGGTCGGCGACCTCGCGCGCGAAGGTCATCTCGTGGGTGACGACCATCATCGTCATGCCCTCGTCGGCCAGCATGCGCATGACGGCCAGGACGTCGCCCACCAGCTCAGGGTCGAGCGCCGACGTCGGCTCGTCGAAGAGCATCACCTCGGGGCCCATGGCCAGGGCGCGCGCGATGGCGACGCGCTGCTGCTGCCCGCCGGAGAGGGAGGCCGGGTAGGCGGCCGCCTTGTCCGACAGGCCCACCCGCTCCAGGTTCTCGGCGGCCACCTTCGCCGCCTCCGCCTTGCCGCGCCTGAGCACCCGGCGCTGCGGCAGCGTGAGGTTGTCGGTCACGGACAGGTGCGGGAAGAGGTTGAACTGCTGGAAGACCATGCCGATTCGGCGTCGTACGGCGTCGATGTCGACGTCGGGGTCGGTGAGTTCCGTGCCGCCGACGAAGACCTTGCCCCCGGACGGCTCCTCCAGCAGGTTCACACAGCGCAGCAGCGTCGACTTGCCGGAGCCGGACGGCCCGATCACGCAGACGACCTCGCCCCGGCCGACCTCCAGGTCGATGCCCCGCAACACCTCGTTGTCGCCGAACGACTTGTGGAGCGCGCGCACTTCGATCTCGGGACGGCTCATTTCACGGCCTCCTGGGCCTTCGCCTCCATGCGGCGCACGACGAAGCCGAGCGGGATGGTCACCAGCAGGTAGCACAGGCCCGCGACCAGGATCGGCGTCGAGTTGGCGGTCGTACTGGCCAGGTCGCGGCCGTACTTGGACAGTTCGCGCTCCTCCAGCGTCACTCCGAGGAGCAGCACCAGGGAGGAGTCCTTGAAGAGCATGATCAGCTCGTTGGTGAGCGGCGGGAGGATGATCCGGAAGGCCTGCGGGATGACGACGGAGACCATGGCGCGCGCGGGCGAGAAACCCAGCGAGCGGGCGGCTTCCGTCTGCCCCTTGGGCACGGCCTGGATGCCGGCGCGGAACGTCTCCGCCATGTAGGCGGCGCCGATCAGGCCGAGCCCGAGGGCGGCCTTGCCGTAGGTGCCGCCGACGATCTCGGTGCCGGGGAAGGCGAGCGGGACGGCCACGCCGATGAACACGAAGATCAGCAGGGCGGGCAGGCCGCGGAAGATCTCGATGTAGACGCCGGCCAGCCAGCGGTACGGGCCCACCGAGGACAGCCGCATCAGCGCGACGACCAGCCCGAGCAGCAGGCCGAGCACGAACCCGGACACCGTGTACAGGACAGTGTTCTTCAGGGCCAGCGTGATGACGTCCGGGAACATCTGCCGGGCGATGTCCCACTGGGCGAACTGGTTCTTCAGCCGGCCCCAGTCCGCCGAGACCGCGAAGACGATCACGGCTGCGACGAAGACGGCGTACTGCGCGCCCCGCGAGAGGCTGCGCTTCTGCCGCCGGGTCAGGCCCTTCTTCTTCGGCTGGAGGGATACGTCCGTGTCGGTCATGGGGTCAGGACGCCGAGGCGGAGGCCGACGGGGAGGCGGCCGACGCGTCGTAGGGGCCGATCCACTTCTCGTACAGCTTCTTGTACGTGCCGTCGGACTTCGCGTCGGCGAGCGCCTTGTTGATCGCGTCGACCAGCTCGGTGTTGCCCTTCTTCACCGTGAAGCCGTACTGCTCGCCGGTGTTGAGGTTGTCGACGACCTTGAAGGCGCCGGCGTTGGCCTTGTCCTTGAGCCAGCCCTGCACGACCGGGTAGTCGATGATGACGGCCTTGACCTGGCCGGTGCGCAGGCCGTTGAGGACGGCGTCGGAGGATTCGAAGGAGACCGGGTCGAAGCCCTGCTTCTTGGCGTAGTCCTCGCCGGTGGTCTGTGCCTGGGCGCCGAGCTTGACGCCCTTGGACTTCACGTCGGCGAGCGAGGCGACGCCCGCTCCCTTGTCGACCAGGACGGCCTGGGTGGCGTCGAAGTACGGGTCGGAGAAGTCGACGTTCTTCTTGCGCTCGTCGGTGATGGTCATGCCGGCGGCGGCCAGGTCGCACTGGCCGGAGTTGAGGAAGGCGCCGGTCTTGAAGTTCTCGAACGGCGTGTCGGTGATCACCTGCTTCACGCCCAGGTTCTTGGCGACGAGGTCGATCAGGGAGACGTCGAAGCCCTGCACCTTGCCGTCGATCTCCGACTGGAAGGGCGGATAGGGCAGGTGCGTGCAGGTGGTGAGCTGGCCCGCCTTGACGAGCTCGACCCCGCCGGCGGCCGTCTTGGAGCCGCTGCCCCCGTCGTCGGTGGAGGTGCAGGCGGCGGCCACGAGCATCAGCCCGGCCGTCGCGGTGGTGGCGGCCAGAACGCGGATCCGGCGCCCGGGGAGGGTGTTCACGGCGGGCCTTCCTGTAAGAGAGCTGAGGGTTCCGATTATAAGGAGAAGTTTGAGTGTCTCAAATCAATCTTATGGCTACAGGGCTGTTCGACCTAAGAAGTCGGCAATGGGAGGGGCCCGGCGGGCGCCGGTTACCCTCGTCACCCCTACCCCGTGAGTGAAGAGAGCACCCTCGTGACCCACCCGTTCCTGGACCTCGCCCCGCTGTCCGCCGCGCACTTCGCCTCGATCGAGGACCGGGTGGCCCGGCTGCTGGACACCCGGCAGGACGTCGTGATCATGCAGGGCGAGGCGCTGCTGCCGCTGGAGGGCGCGATCCGCGCCGCGGCCGGTCCGGGCACGACGGCGCTGAACGTGATCACCGGCCCCTACGGGCAGACCTTCGGCGACTGGCTGCGCGACTGCGGCGCGACCGTGATCGACCTGGCGGTCCCGTTCCACACCGCCGTCGGCGCGGAGCAGATCCGCACGGCCCTCGCCGAGCATCCGGAGATCGACTTCGTGTCGCTGGTGCACGCGGAGGCCGCCACCGGCAACACCAACCCCGTCGCGGAGATCGGCGAGGCGGTGCGGGCGCACGGCGCGCTGTTCTACCTGGACGCCGTCGCCTCGATCGGCGCCGAGCCGGTGCTGCCGGACGCCTGGGGCGTGGACCTGTGCGTGATCGGCGCGCAGAAGGCGATGGGCGGGCCGGCGGGCGTGTCCGCGGTGTCGGTGAGCGAGCGGGCGTGGGCGCGGATGGCAGCCAACCCGCGGGCGCCGCGCCGCTCGTACCTGTCGCTGCTGGACTGGAAGGAGCGGTGGGTCGACGCCGGCCGCAAGGCGCTCCCGCACGCACCGGCTCAGCTGGAGATGCTGGCGCTGGAGGCGTGCGTCGAGCGCATCGAGGCGGAGGGGACGGCGGCCGCGATGGCCCGGCACGCGCGCGCCGCGGCCGCGACGCGCGCGGGAGCGGTGGCGCTGGGCGGCGGCCTGGAGCCGTACGTGCGCGACGCGGCGGACGCGGCGCCGGTCGCCACCACCCTGCGCACGCCCGCGGGGGTGGTGGCGTCGGACCTGGTGGCCCGGGCCCTGGCGGGCGACCCGACGCTGCCGCTGGCCGCGGGCGGCGGCGCGCTGGCCGGGGAGATGATCAGGGTCAACCACTATGGTCCCGACGCGACCGTGGGAGCGGTACAGGGCTGCCTGGCCGCCCTCGGCGCCGCCCTGGCGGAGCACGGAGCGGACGTCGACCTGGAGGCCGCCCGCCGCAGCGTGGAGAACGCCTGGCGGCAGGAGCTCTGAGGCGCGCAAGCCGCGGGGCCCGGGGATCGCCTGACGGCTCCCGTCGGGGCTGCGATGCTGCCGGGATGACCCCTGACGCTCCGCGGACGCTGCCCGACGGCCGGCCCCTTCCCCTGATGACCGGCGACGAACTGCCCGTACTGGAGAGCTGGCTCGCCTTTCACCGCGCGACGCTGGAACTGAAGTGCGCGGGACTCAACGACGAGCAGGTGCGCCGGCGGTCGGCGGAGCCGTCCGGACTGACCCTGCTCGGCCTCGTCCAGCACCTGGCCGAGGTCGAGCGGAACTGGTTCCAGCGGGCTTTCGCCGGACTGGACGTGCCGCCGCTCTTCGAGGAGGAGACCGGATACGCCCTCGACGCCGGGCGCGGTCTCGAGGAGGCGATGGTCGTCTGGCGGCGGGAGGTGGCGCGCGGGCGCGAGCTGATCGCCGGGCGCTCGCCCGAGGACACCGGCCGGATCCCGGACGGGCCGATGGCGGGTCTGGAGGTCAGCCTGCGCTGGGTGCTCGTGCACCTGATCGAGGAGTACGCCCGGCACAACGGGCACGCCGACATTCTCCGCGAGCGCATCGACGGGACGACGGGGGTATGAATTACGGGAAGGAGATCCGAGTGGAATTCCGGTTCCCTTTCTTGTCCGTCACCCTTGCCATCGCCCTTTACCGGGCCTTTTTCACCCGTTCCCGCGCCGTCCCTTTTCCTGCATGATGTTCCCGAGTTCTCCTGCCCGAATATCACCGGACTAAACGCGAGGATTTTCCGGCGCCTCATCGTCACGTGATGCATTGCACAAGAGAGGCGCTTTGCCCTTTTTGTGCGGTGCAAAAAGGGATGAATCAGCCACGACCACCAGCGGCATCACGGAATCCCCACGACCTCTCCATGCGCTTTTGAATTTCGCTGGGTAAGTTCGATCCGCATGACCGCCGCACAAGCAGACCTGTGTATCGACCGTCCGTCGGTGGCGGACGGAGCCGCGCTATGGCGTATCGCCAAGGAATCCCGGACCCTCGATCTGAACTCCTCCTACAGCTATCTGCTGTGGTGCCGTGACTTCGCCGGCACCTCTGCGGTGGCGCGGGCGGAGAACGGCGAGCCGGTCGGGTTCGTCACCGGGTACGTCCGGCCGGAGGACCCGCACACCCTGCTGGTGTGGCAGGTCGCGGTCGACGCCGCGTACCGGGGTCGCGGTCTCGCCGCCGCGCTGCTCGACGGGCTGACCGCGCGGCTCGCCGCCGAGCGCCCGCTCACCGCCGTCGAGACCACGATCACGCCGGGCAACACCGCCTCCGAGCGGCTGTTCGCCTCGTACGCCGAGCGGCACGGGGCCGGCGTCACCCGCGAGGTGCTGTTCGACGCCGGGCTGTTCCCCGACGGCCCGCACGACAGCGAGGTGCTGTACCGCATCGGCCCGCTCGCCTTCTGAACCCCGCCCCGGCCCTCCCCGCCCGACCCCACACCCCCAGGAGCATTTCGTCGTGACCATCACCCAGCCCGACCTGAGCGTGTTCGAGACCGTGGAGTCCGAGGTGCGCAGCTACTGCCGCAGCTGGCCCGCCGTCTTCGACCGCGCCCAGGGCAGCCTCATGTACGACGAGGACGGTCGCCGCTACCTCGACTTCTTCGCCGGCGCCGGGTCCCTCAACTACGGGCACAACAACCCGGTGCTGAAACGGGCGTTGATCGACTACCTGATGCGGGACGGCGTCACGCACGGCCTCGACATGTCGACGGTCGCCAAGCGGACCTTCCTCCAGACCTTCCAGGACCTGGTGCTGCGCCCGCGCGACCTGCCCTACAAGGTCATGTTCCCGGGCCCGACCGGCACCAACGCCGTCGAGTCCGCGCTGAAGCTGGCGCGCAAGGTGAAGGGCCGCGAGGCCATCGTGTCGTTCACCAACGCCTTCCACGGCATGTCCCTCGGCTCGCTCGCCGTCACCGGCAACGCCTTCAAGCGGGCCGGCGCGGGCGTCCCGCTCGTGCACGGGACGCCGATGCCGTTCGACAACTACTTCGACGGCCAGGTCCCCGACTTCCTCTGGTTCGAGCGGCTGCTGGAGGACCAGGGCTCCGGCCTGAACAAGCCGGCGGCGGTCATCGTCGAGACCGTGCAGGGCGAGGGCGGCATCAACGCCGCGCGTCCGGAGTGGCTGCGGGCGCTCAAGGAGCTGTGCGAGCGGCAGGACATGCTGCTGATCGTGGACGACATCCAGATGGGCTGCGGACGCACCGGCGCCTTCTTCTCCTTCGAGGAGTCCGGCATCGTCCCGGACATCGTCACCGTCTCCAAGTCCATCAGCGGTTACGGACTGCCCATGTCGCTCTGCCTGTTCAGGCCGGAGCTGGACGTGTGGGAGCCGGGCGAGCACAACGGCACCTTCCGCGGCAACAACCCGGCCTTCGTCACCGCCACCGCGGCCCTGGAGACCTACTGGGCCGACGGGTCCGCGATGGAGAAGCAGACCCGCACCCGCGGCGAGCAGGTCGAGCAGGGGCTGATCTCGATCACCGAGGAGAACCTCGCCGACGTCAAGGAGTACCGCGGCCGCGGCCTCGTGTGGGGCCTGGAGTTCCACGAGAAGGCGCGGGCCGGCCGGGTCGCCAAGCGGGCCTTCGAACTCGGGCTGCTGATCGAGACGTCCGGCCCCGAGAGCGAGGTCGTCAAACTCCTGCCGGCCCTGACCGTCTCCCCCGAGGAACTGGACGAGGGCCTGAGCATCCTCGCCCGGGCCGTGCGCGAGACGCTCTGACGCCCGCCGCACGGCGCGTCACCCACCCCCGTCACCTATCCAGGAGGCATCGCACCACCGTGATCGTCCGTTCGTTCAAGGAAATCGAAGGCACCGACCGCCATGTGCGGGCGGCGTCCGGCACCTGGGAGAGCAAGCGCATCGTCCTGGCCCGGGAACGGGTCGGATTCTCGCTGCACGAAACGATTCTGTACGCGGGCACCGAGACGTCGATGCACTACGCCAACCATGTCGAGGCCGTCGTCTGCGTCGAGGGCGAGGCCGAGCTGACCGACCACGAGAGCGGGCTGACGCACACCATCACGCCCGGCACCATGTACCTCCTCGACGGGCACGAGCGGCACACGCTGCGCGTCAAGGAGGACTTCCGCTGTCTGTGCGTGTTCAACCCGCCCGTGACCGGCCGGGAGGACCACGACGAGAACGGCGTCTACCCGCTGCTGACCGAGCCCGAGGAGGTGTGAGCGTCGTGACCACCCTGACCGATCTCTACCCGACCCGCGGCACCGCCGAGGTGTCCGTCCCCCGCAAGGACCCCGTCGTCTGGGGCTCCCCCGACACCCCCGGCCCGATCCCGGTCACCGACCTCCAGGCCTACGAGCGCGACGGTTTCCTGGCCGTCGACCAGCTGATCGGCGACGACGAGGTCACCGTGTGCCGGCGAGAGCTGGAGCGGCTCGTCGCGGACCCGCAGATCCGGGCCGACGAGCGGTCGATCGTCGAGCCGCGGTCCCAGGAGATCCGCTCCGTCTTCGAGGTGCACAAGCTCAGCCCGGTGTTCGCCGCCCTGGTGCGCGACGAGCGGGTCGTCGGGCGGGCCCGGCAGATCCTCGGCTCGGACGTCTACGTCCACCAGTCCCGGATCAACGTCAAGCCCGGTTTCGGGGCCGGCGGCTTCTACTGGCACTCCGACTTCGAGACCTGGCACGCCGAGGACGGCCTGCCGAACATGCGGACGGTGTCCGTCTCGATCGCGCTGACCGAGAACCTCGACACCAACGGCGGCCTGATGATCATGCCGGGCTCGCACCGGACGTTCCTCGGCTGCGCCGGCGCCACGCCGAAGGACAACTACAAGAAGTCGCTGCAGATGCAGGACGCGGGCACGCCCTCCGACGAGGCGCTCACCACGATGGCCGGCGACCACGGCATCAAGCTGTTCACGGGCAGGGCCGGTTCCGCGACCTGGTTCGACTGCAACGCGATGCACGGGTCCGGCGACAACATCACGCCCTTCCCCCGCAGCAACGTCTTCATCGTGTTCAACAGCGTGGAGAACACGGCCGTGGAGCCGTTCGCCGCGCCGGTCCGCCGCCCGGAGTTCATCGGCGCCCGGGACTTCACCCCGGTGAGGTGAATCCCGCGCAGGCGTCCCCGCGCCCGTGACGGCGACGAGGCCCGCGGCGCCCACCGGCCTTGCCGGGTGGGCGCCGCGGGCCTCGTCGTGCCCGTGGGCCGTCAGCGCGACAGGGCGTTCAGCAGCCGGTCGACGTCGGCGGGCGTGTTGTACAGGTGGAAGGCGGCGCGCAGGCTGCCGGCGCGGTCCGAGACCTGGATGTCCGCCGCGGCCAACTCGCCCTGGCGGGAGCCCAGTCCGGGCACGGAGACGATCGCGGAGCCGGGCGCGGGGAGAGGCTCGTGCCCGAGGTCCGCGAGGCCGGCGCGGTAGCGGTCGGCGAGGGCGAGGTCGTGGGCCCGGATCGCCGGCACGCCCAGTTCCTCGATCAGTTCGAGGGAGCGGCGCAGTCCGGCGTAGCTGAACAGGGCGGGCGTCAGGTCGAACCGCCGTGCGGAGCGGGCGAGTTCGGCGACGGGCCCGTAGCAGCTGTCCCAGGGCTCCTCGCCGGCGACCCATCCCGCGAGGATCGGCGACAGCCCGCCGAAGTCCTCGGGGACGACGAGGAAGGCCGCGCCGTGCGGGCCGAGCAGCCACTTGAAGGAGACGGCGGCGGAGAAGTCGTGGGCCCCGGCGTCCGTCGGCAGCCAGCCCGCGGCCTGGGAGAAGTCGACGTAGGTGCGGGCGCCGTGCTCGCGGGCCGCCTCGCGCAGGGCGGCCAGGTCGGCGACGCGCCCGTCGGCGGACTGGGCGGCGCTGACGGCGACCAGGTCGGTGCCGGGACGGACGGACTCGGCGATCCGCTCCAGGGGGACGGCGCGGACCTTGAGGTCGCCGCGCACGTGGAACGGGTTGAGGACGGAGGTGAAGTCGCCCTCCGCGGTGAGCACTTCCGCCCCCTCGGGCAGCGACGCGGCGATCAGGCCGGTGTGGGCCGCGACCGAGGCGCCCAGGGCGACCCGGGTGACCGGAACGCCGGCCAGCCGGGCGTAGGCGGCCCGGCAGGCCTCGACGTCCTCGTGCAGCGGGGTCAGCGGCCTGCCCTCGGCCCGCAGCAGCGCCGCCTCGTGCAGGGCGGCGACCGTGCGGGCGGGGAGCAGGCCGTTGCTCGCGGTGTTCAGAAAGGTGGTCTTCGGGGTGAACTCGGCCCGGACGAGGCTCTCGAAGGTGTCCATGCCCTCCACTGTGGGCCTCGCGGAACCCCCCGTCCATTGCCGATTTTTACGCGATGCTCCTAAGCAGCGCTTATAGATCGGCTCTGACCTGGGGATTCACCGCGGGTTCACTGCTGTGGGACCGCGCACCCGTCCGGGCCGCAGGCCTGCGCGTCGCCGTCGTCGACCAGCGTCAGCGGCGAGCGGTCGCCCCACGCCCGGGTCAGGGCCTGGGTGAACACCTCGGCCGGCTGGGCGCCGGAGACGCCGTAGGCGCGGTCGAGGACGAAGAAGGGCACGCCGTTCGCGCCGAGTTCGGCGGCCTCGCGCTCGTCGGCGCGCACCTCGTCGGCGTAGGCGGCGGGGTCGGCGAGGACCGTCCGGGCGGCGTCGGCGTCCAGTCCCGCCTCGGCCGCCAGTTCCACGAGGCGCTCCGGGCCCTCGGTGAACAGCGACCGTTCCTCGGCGAAGTTCGCCCGGTACAGGATCTGGATCAGCTCGTCCTGGCGGCCCCGCTCCTTGGCGAAGTGCAGCAGGCGGTGCATGTCGAAGGTGCTGCCGTGGTCGCGGTCGCGGGTGCGGTAGTCGAGGCCCTCGGCGGCGGCCTGCGCGCCCAGGTTGTCCTCGCCGGCCTGTGCCTGTGCCTGGCTCATGCCGTACTTCTTCGTCAGCATCGCCAGCACCGGCTGGACGTCGTCCTTGGCGCGGCCCGGGTCCAGCTCGAAGGAGCGGTGCACCACCTCGACCCGGTCGCGGTGCGGGAAGGCCGCCAGCGCCTTCTCGAAGCGGGCCTTGCCCACGTAGCACCAGGGGCAGGCGATGTCGCTCCAGATCTCGACGCGCATGTCTCGGCTCTCTCCAGGTCGTACCGGTGCGGCGGAGCAGTCCTCCGCCCGGTGGATGAACCTTCAAGCAGCTCGTTTCATTCCCCGTGCACCGAGTACCGCATCCAGAGGTGGTGGTCGCCCTCGGCGGGCGGGTCCCCCGGATCCGCACACCAGCCCTGGCGGGCGTAGAACGCCCGGGCCCGCAGGTTGCCGACGTGCACGTCGAGCACGGCGGTGCGCCGGCCGTCGGCCCGCCACTGCTCGACGCAGGCCGTGTGCAGGGCCGTCCCGATCCCGGTCCGCCAGTGGCCGGGGTCGACGTGGAACTGGAACAGCTTGACCGTGTGCGCGGGCGCCCCCTCCGGCGTGCGGAACGAGGCGAGGCCCACGATGCGCCCCCGCTCGACGACGCACAGCACCTGGCCGTCGGGGCGCTCGATGGCCGCACGCCAGGCGCCGGGCCAGTCGGCGCCGTCTTGCGGGACCCCGTCGGGGTAGTACGTCGCCCGGGCGCGGGCGTGCAGCGCGACCACGCTGTCGACCTCGGCGGGGACGGCGGTGCGGATCACCCGGCGTCCCGTGACGCGTTCTGCGGACATGCAGGACAGGACGTGCCCCCCGGCCGCCCGGTTCCGGCCCTCTCCGGCCTGCTCCGGTCTGCTCCGGTCTGCTCCGGTCTGCCGGGAGAGTGCGGCCGGGCGGCGGCTGCGTCCGGCGGGCGGATAAACCGCATTCGACCGATTGTCACCGCTTCGGGGTAAGCATCCCGTCTCCCATGTGGTCGCGGCCCCTCCAGCGGCTAGCTTGCTTCAGGCGGACGGATTCCCGTGGTCCCTCCCCGTCGCCATTCCTCCCTGTCTCCCGGTCGGCGCACCCGTGTGCGCCGGACGACCCGCCGTGCAAGGAGCATGCCCGCCGATGTCCGTCGACAGCATCCCGGAAGCCCCGACCCCGCCCGCCGCCCCGCAGCAGTCCCTGAGCACCGCCGCCGCCCGCAACCTCGCCTCGGTCACCAAGTCCGCCCCGCAGATGCAGGAGATCACCTCCCGCTGGCTGCTGCGGATGCTGCCCTGGGTCGAGGCCGGGGGCGGCGCCTACCGGGTCAACCGGCGGCTGCGTCACACCCTCGGCGACGGACGCGTCGAGTTCGTCCAGGAGGGCGGCACGGTCCGGGTGATCCCCCGCCGGCTCGGCGAACTCGCCCTGCTGCGCGGGTTCGACGACATGGACGTCCTCACCGCCCTCGCCGAGCGCTGCACCCAGCGCGACTTCACGACGGGCGACGTCCTCGTCGAGCGCGGCAGCCCCGCGGACCGGATCCACTTCATCGCGCACGGCCGGGCCAGCCGGATCTCGGCGGGCGCGTACGGCTCTGAGGTGGCCGTCGCGGTCCTCGCGGACGGCGACCACTTCGGCGAGCACGCGCTGTCGGACCCGGACGCCTGCCACGACAGCACGGTCACCGCCGAGACCTGCGGCACCCTTCTCACCCTGTCCCGCGCCGACTTCGCCGCCGTCCAGGCCCGCGCGCCCCACCTCCGGGCCCATGTCGACGGCTTCGGCTGCCGGGCGCGGCGGCGGCAGAACAAGCACGGCGAGGCCGAGATCGCCCTGTCGGCCGGACATACGGGCGAGGCCGACCTGCCGGGCACCTTCGTCGACTACGAACTGAAGCCCCGCGAGTACGAACTCTCCGTCGCGCAGACCGTGCTGAGGATCCACACCCGGGTCGCCGACCTCTACAACGGTCCGATGGACCAGAGCGGGGAGCAGCTGCGGCTCACGGTCGAGGCGCTGCGCGAGCGCCAGGAGCACGAGCTGATCAACAACCGCGAGTTCGGGCTGCTGCACAACGCCGACTTCAAGCAGCGCATCCAGCCGCGCCTCGGACCGCCGACCCCGGACGACATGGACGACCTGCTCTGCCGGCGGCGCGGCACGAGGATGTTCCTCGCGCACCCGCGGACCATCGCCGCCATCGGGCGCGGCCTGAGCGCCTGCGGTCTCTACCCCGAACACGTCGACCTCGACGGGCAGACGGTGCCCGCCTGGCGCGGGGTGCCCATCCTGCCCTGCAACAAGATCCCGATCAGCCCGCAGCAGACCAGTTCCGTCATCGCGATGCGCACCGGCGAGGAGAGCCAGGGCGTCATCGGCCTGCGGCAGACCGGGCTGGCGGACGAATACGAGCCCGGGCTCAATGTGCGGTTCATGGGCATCAACGCCCAGGCGGTCAGCTCCTACCTGGTCAGCGCCTACTACTCCGCCGCCGTGCTGCTGCCCGACGCCCTCGGCGTGCTGGAGAACGTGCAGATCGCCCCGAGACCGCGCTGACGGCCCCCGCCGCCCGGCCCGCCCCGCCGCCCGGCCGCCGCCGCGGATCCACGCCCGACCCGCCCCTCCCCGCACGACGGGGCACGACGGTGCACCCGTCCCAGCGCAGCAAGGAGCCCCCGATGCCCGTCCACGGGCCCCTCGGACCACCCCCCGCAGAACGGGGACCGACACCGCCGACACCCGTGCCGGACGCCCCCGCGCCGGCGGTCGCCGTCCCCGCGGACGCGCCGGCCGCCGCCGGCTTCCTCGCGGCACTGCACCCGCCGGTCGCCCTGCCGGGCCCGCCGCCGCCGCAGCCGGCGGCGGCGCCCGCACCCGCGGTGCGGGACGCGCCGGACGCGGCCCCGGCGGCCCGGCCCGCTCTCCGGGAGATCCTGCGCGGGCCCACCGGACCGGGCACGGCCTCGCTCGACCTGGCCGGGCGGCACCGGTCCCGGCAGCCGGACCCGGTGTCCCCCGCGCCCGCGCCCGCCCCCGCCGCGGGGCGGGCCGTGCCGGGCCTCTACCACCATCGCGTCCCGGAACCGGACCCGGCGCGCGTCGAGGAGGTCAGCCGCCGCATCAAGCGCTGGGCCGAGGACGAGGTCCGGCTCTATCCCGAGGAGTGGGAGGGACAGTTCGACGGCTTCTCCGTCGGCCGCTACATGGTCGGCTGCCATCCCGACGCCCCGACGGTGGACCACCTGATGCTCGCCACGCGGCTCATGGTCGCGGAGAACGCGGTGGACGACTGCTACTGCGAAGACCACGGCGGGTCACCCGTCGGCCTCGGCGGACGGCTGCTGCTGGCGCACACCGCGCTCGACCACCTCCACACCACCGCGCCGTACGCGGCCGCATGGCGGGAGTCGCTCGGGTCGGACGCCCCGCGCCGGGCCTACCGCAGCGCGATGGACCACTTCACGGACGCGGCCAGCCCCTCCCAGGCGGACCGCTACCGGCACGACATGGCCCGGCTGCACCTGGGCTACCTCGCCGAGGCCGCCTGGGCACAGACCGGTCACGTGCCGGAGGTGTGGGAGTACCTGGCCATGCGCCAGTTCAACAACTTCCGCCCCTGTCCCACGATCACGGACACCGTCGGCGGCTACGAACTGCCCGCGGACCTGCACGCCCGGCCGGACATGCAGCGGGTCATCGCCCTCGCCGGAAACGCGACCACCGTCGTCAACGACCTGTACTCGTACACCAAGGAGCTCGACAGCCCGGGCCACCACCTCAACCTGCCCGTCGTGCTCGCGGAACGCGAGCGGCTCTCGGAGCGCGACGCCTACCTGCGGGCCGTGGAGATCCACAACGAGCTCCAGCACGCGTTCGAGGCCGCCGCGGCCGACCTCGCCGCGGCCTGCCCCCTGCCCCCGGTGCTGCGCTTCCTCAGGGGTGTGGCCGCGTGGGTCGACGGCAACCACGACTGGCACCGCACCAACACCTACCGCTACAGCCTGCCCGACTTCTGGTAAGGAACGGACCCCTCTGTGACCACTGAAACGACCTCCGCCCCCACCGCGCGCATCCCGGCCCCGGCGACCGCGTACCAGGAGGACATCGCCCGCTACTGGAACAACGAGGCACGGCCGGTCAACCTGCGCCTCGGCGACGTGGACGGCCTCTACCACCACCATTACGGCATCGGCGCCGTGGACCACGCCGCGCTCGGCGACCCGGCGCACAGCGAGTACGACAAGAAGCTCGTCGCCGAGCTGCACCGGCTGGAGTCGGCCCAGGCGGAGTTCCTCATGGACCACCTCGGGCCCGTCGGTCCGGGCGACACGCTCGTCGACGCCGGGTGCGGGCGCGGCGGGTCCATGGTGATGGCCCACCGCCGCTTCGGCTGCCGGGTCGAGGGGGTCACCCTGTCCGCGACCCAGGCCGACTTCGGCAACCGGCGCGCGGGCGAGCTGCGCATCGACGACCACGTCCGCTCGCGTGTGTGCAACATGCTCGACACGCCCTTCGAGAAGGGCAGCGTCACGGCGTCGTGGAACAACGAGTCGACCATGTACGTCGATCTGCACGACCTGTTCGCCGAGCACTCCCGCTTCCTGAAGGCGGGCGGGCGTTACGTGACGATCACCGGCTGCTGGAACCCCCGCTACGGGCAGCCGTCGAAGTGGGTCTCCCAGATCAACGCCCACTTCGAGTGCAACATCCACTCCCGGCGCGAGTATCTGCGGGCCATGGCCGACAACCGGCTGGTGCCGCACACGATCGTCGACCTCACCGCGGACACCCTGCCCTACTGGGAGCTGCGGGCCACGTCCTCGCTGGTCACCGGCATCGAGGAGGCGTTCATCGAGTCGTACCGGGACGGCTCGTTCCAGTACGTGCTGATCGCGGCCGACCGGGTGTGAGCCCGGCCCCGCGCGAGGCGCGGCTCAGCTGCCGTCCCTGAGGTCGTCCGGCCAGTCGTGCCGGAACTCCAGGTGGTCGAAGGTCACGACGCACCCGTCGCCGGTGGGCGACTGCGTCATGAAGCCGACCAGGGCCGCGCCGGTCTCCTTCTCCCCGCCGAGCGTGAACAGCCGGACGAAGGTCCACCGCCTGCCGTCCCGGGAGGCGTGGAAGGCGAAGGCGCGGCCCGTCCGGCTCACCCGGAGCCAGACGGAACTGCCCTGCACGGTGAAGGAGTTGGCGTCGTCGGAGTGCCCCCGGGTGACCACCGTGCAGACGGTGGCCACATCCGGGGAGTACTCAAGGCACAGCTTGGCCCAGGCCCGTTCGCCCACCTGGACGTACAACGCGCCCGCGTCGAAGGCCCGGTCGAACCCCACGGTGACCCGGGCTATCAGCTGGAAGTCGCCCTCCGGCGCCCCCAGCAGCCGGGGGGCGTCGGCGGCGGGCTCCACCCCGTCGCCGGTGGGCGGCACGAACCGGTCCTGCCGGGCCCCGGCCCACCCGGTGAGCACCCCGTCCTCGTGGGACCAGTGCCCGTCGGGTCCGTAGGTGCGCAGCGGGAAGGGCAGTTCGGGAAGCGAGACGTCCATGACCCGATTATCGGGGCGCGGCCGCCGGCGCGGGGAGGGCGGGCCGGGCGTCAGCGCTCCAGACGGCCGTTGAACCTCCGGGGAAGCCCCAGCTCGTTCTCGTCCCGCAGCTCCACGGGCAGCAGCGCGGCGGGGGTGTTCTGGTAGACGACGGGGCGCAGCCAGCGCTCGATCGCCGTGCCGCCCACCGAGGTGGAGGTCGACGTCGTGGCCGGGTAGGGCCCGCCGTGGTGCTGGGCCGGCGCGACGGCGACGCCCGTGGGCCAGCCGTTCACGAGCACGCGCCCGGCGAGCGGGGTCAGCTCGGCGAGGATCTCCCCGCCGCGTCCCTCGCCCGCGGCCTCGTCCTCGGAGAGCTGGACGGTCGCCGTGAGGTTGCCCGGCAGCCGCGACAGCACGGCCCTGACCTCGCTCTCGTCCTCGTAGCGGGCCACGACGGTGACCGGGCCGAAGCACTCCTCCAGGAGGAGGTCGTGCTCGCCCTCGGCGGCGAGCCGGGCGGCGGGCACGGTCAGGAAGCCCGCGCTGACGGTGTGCTCCCCGCCCGCGCCGGGCGTCACCGGCGAGTCCACGTCCGCCAGTTCCGCGCGCTCGGCGACCCCGGCGATGAAGTTGTCCCGCATCCGGTGGTCGAGCAGCACGCCCGCGTCGGTGTCGCTCACCGCGTCCGTCAGCGACTTGACCAGTCCGTCGCCGGCCGCGCCGGAGGGCACCAGCACCAGGCCGGGCTTGACGCAGAACTGGCCGACGCCCAACGTCATCGAGCCGGCGAGTCCGGCGCCGATGGCCTCGGCACGCTCGGCGGCGGCCGCCTCGGTCACCACGACGGGGTTCAGCGAGCCCAGCTCACCGTGGAAGGGGATCGGCACGGGGCGGGCCGCAGCCGCGTCGAACAGGGCGCGTCCGCCGCGGATCGAGCCGGTGAACCCGGCCGCGGCGACCAGCGGGTGCCTGATCAGCTCGACGCCGGCCTCGAAGCCGTGGACCAGGCCCAGCACGTCCGCGGGGATGCCGTGCTCGGCGGCGGCGTTGCGCACCACCTTGGCGACCAGCTCGGACAGGCCCGGGTGGTCGGGGTGGGACTTGACGACGACCGGGTTGCCGGCCGCGAGGGCGCTCGCGGTGTCGCCGCCCGCGACCGAGAAGGCGAAGGGGAAGTTCGACGCGGAGTAGACGGCCACCACGCCGAGCGGCACCTTGTAGCGGCGCAGGTCGGGGATGGGCGGGGTGGCGGTGTCGTCGGGGTGGTCGACGACGATGTCGAGGAAGGCGCCCTCGTCGACGATGTCGGCGAACGCGCGCAGCTGGAAGCAGGTGCGGGCCAGCTCGCCGGTCAGGCGGACCGGGCCGAGCGCGGTCTCCGCGTCGGCCACCTCGACGAGGGTGTCCCTGGCCGCCTGGAGCCGGTCGGCGGCGGAGCGCAGGAAGGCGGCGCGGACGGTACGGTCCGCGAGGGAGCCGCGCGCTTCACGGGCGGCACGGACGACGGCGTCGACCTCCTGGGCCGTGGCCTCCACCGCAACCTGTTCACGCTGCTTCCCGGTTCGGGGGTCGACACTCCAGACTGGTGCTGCTGCCACCGCGGGTCCCTCCACGTTTGGTACTGGCTCACCCATCAGGGCCGTTCGATATACTGAACGCTGTCTCTGATGGTGAATATGCTGTCGGAGCGTATTTCCCGTCGAACGAAGGGGTCAAGGGCGATGTCGGCTGGCGAGACGGGGGGCGGAGCGCAGGTCAAGTCCGCGGTGCGGACGGTTGAGCTGCTGGAATACTTCGCCGGCCGCCCCGGAATGCACTCCCTCGCGTCGGTCCAGGAGGCCGTCGGGTACCCCAAGTCGAGCCTCTACATGCTGCTGCGCACCCTGGTGGATCTGGGCTGGGTGGAGACGGACGCGACGGGCACGCGGTACGGCATCGGGGTGCGCGCGCTGCTCGTCGGCACCTCCTACATCGACGGCGACGAGGTGGTCGCGGCCGCCCGCCCGACCCTGGACCGGCTCTCGGACGACACCACCGAGACCATCCACCTGGCCCGGCTCGACGGGACCAACGTCGTCTACCTCGCCACCCGTCAGTCGCAGCACTACCTGCGCCCCTTCACCCGGGTCGGCCGCCGGCTGCCCGCGCACTCCACCTCGCTCGGCAAGGCGCTGCTGAGCACCTACTCCGACGAGCAGGTCCGCAAGATGCTGCCGGAGTCGCTGCCCGCGCTCACCGAGCACACCATCACGGACCGCGAGAAGCTCATCGAGGAGCTGCACCAGATCCGCGAGCAGGGCTACTCGGTGGACCGCGAGGAGAACACGCTGGGGCTGCGCTGCTTCGGCGTGGCCATCCCGTACCGCACGCCGGCCAGGGACGCGATCAGCTGCTCGGTACCGGTGGCGCGGCTCACGCCCGCCCACGAGCAGATGGTCAAGGACGCGCTGTTCGACGCGCGCGACCGCCTCACGCTGGCCACCCGGCGGCTGTGAGCCCGGGGCCCGGACGGGGGACGTAGGCTCGGGGCATGCAGATCGCCCTGCGCCGGGTCCACGACAGCGATCTGCCGGTGTTCTTCCGGCAGATGAACGACCCCGAGTCCCTCATGACGGCCGCCTTCACCCCGAAGGACCCGGCCGACCGGGACGCCTTCGACGCCCACTGGCGGCGCGTGCGCGCGTCGTCCGACGTGCCGCGCACGATCCTCGCCGACGGTGACGTCGTCGGCAGCGCGGCGGTCTACGGGCCGCCCGGCGAGCGCGAGGTGACCTACTGGGTGGACCGGGCGTACTGGGGCCGGGGCATCGCCACCCTGGCCCTGTCGGCCCTGCTCGCCGAGGTCCCGGAGCGCCCGCTGTTCGCGCGGGCGGCGGCCGACAACGCCGGTTCGCTGCGCGTGCTGGAGAAGTGCGGGTTCCGGCCCACCGCCCGGGCCGTCGGCTTCGCGCACGCACGCGGCCGGGACACCGAGGAGATCGTGCTGCGGCTGGAGGGGTGAGCCCGCCGCGGATGAGGAGTCGATGAGAACCGCGGCCGGACGGGAACGATCGGCTCCGTTCCGTTCGTCTTCCGATCGCAATGAACAAGACGATCAGGCGCGCGTCGGTCTTCGCGCTGCTGCTGGTGTTCGCCCTGCTGCTGCGGGCGACCTGGGTGCAGTTCTACGAAGGCCGGGCGCTCGCGGACGACAAGGGCAACCGGCGCAACGCGATCGAGACGTACGCGGAGCCGCTCGGGAACATCGTGGTGGCCGGAAAGGCGGTCACCGGCTCGGCGGCCACCTCGGGCGGCGATCTCAGGTACAAGCGCACGTACACGGACGGGAAGCTGTACGCGGCGGTCACCGGGTACGCCTCGCAGGCCTATGCGCCGACCCAGCTTGAGGGGATCTACGCCGACGTCCTCAACGGCACGGACCCCCGGCTGAAGACGGTGCTGGACACGGTGACGAACCAGCGCGCCGATCCGGGTGATGTGATCACGACCATCGACCCCCGGGTGCAGAAGGCGGGGTACGACGCCCTCGGCGGCAAGAAGGGCGCTGCCGTGGCGATCGACCCGAAGACCGGGCAGATCCTCGCCGTCGTGTCGACGCCGTCGTACGACCCCTCGTCGCTGACCGACGCCGACACCGCCGGGCCGGCCTGGAAGAAGCTGACCTCGGACCCCGACAAGCCCCTCGTCAACCGGGCGCTGCGGCAGCCGCTGGCCCCGGGCTCCACGTTCAAGCTGGTGGTGGCGGCGGCCGCGCTGGAGGACGGCCTGTACAAGTCGGTCGACGTGAAGACCGACAGCGAGGACCCGTACACGCTGCCGGGCACACGGACGCCCCTGAAGAACGAGAACGCCTCCGCGCCCTGCACGGACGCCACGATCCGGGTCGCGCTCCAGTACTCCTGCAACAACGTGTTCGCGCACATGGCGGTCCAGCTCGGCCAGGAAAAGCTGAAGGCGATGGCCGACCGGTTCGGCTTCGACGACGACAGCCTGGACGTCCCGGTGCGGGCGTATCCGAGCGTGTACCCGTCCGGCATGGACGAGTCGTCCACGGCGCTGACCGGCATCGGGCAGTTCGACGTGACGGCGACCCCGCTTCAGATGGCCATGGTGTCGGCCGCGATCGCCAACGACGGCGAGCTGGTCTCGCCGCACATGGTCGCGCAGGTCACCGACGGCGGCGGGAACGTGCTGAAGGACTACGACGACGACGCGTCGGGCACGCGGATCGTCAGCTCCGCCACCGCGGAGCAACTGCGGTCGGCGATGCGGACGGTCGTCGAGAAGGGCACGGGCACGAACGCGCTCATCGACGGCGTCGAGGTCGGCGGCAAGACGGGCACGGCCCAGAACGGCGAGAACAACAGCAAGGCCCCCTACGCCTGGTTCACCTCGTACGGCACCTCCGACTCCTCGGGCAGGCAGGTCGCCGTGGCGGTCGTGGTCGAGCAGTCGGACGCCGCGCGCTCCGAGGTCAGCGGCAACGGGCTGGCCGCGCCCGTCGCGAAGGCCATGATGCGGGCGGCGCTGAGGAAGTAGCCCGCTCCCCCGTCGAACCGGTTCCGGGTTCCCGTCGTGTCAGGGAATCGGGGTCCGAACGCGTTCGATCCGCCACATGATGTTCGAACCCCCGTACCAGAGGGGCCCGTGGAGCACTGCTACGCTTCCCGGTCTCGCCCCGTCCACCTCCTCGGGGCATCCCCATGTCATTTACATGACACGCACAGGCACACCGAGAAGAGGTCACCCGTGGGCACAGTCGTCGACGACGCCGCCTCGGTGGAGTTCCACGCCTTCTTCGACCGCCACTACGCCGAACTGTCGCGTCTGGCCCACCTCCTGACAGGGGAGGCCGACGCGGCCGACGACCTGGCGGCGGACGCGCTCCTCGCGCTGTGGCACCGCTGGGACCGGGTGCGGGCGGCCGACCACCCGGTGGCCTACGCCCGCGGCGTCGTCGCCAACCTGGCCCGCACCCGCATCCGCAGCGCGGTGCGCGAGCGGCGCAGGGTCGCGCTGTTCTGGTCGCAGCGCGAGGAGAGGACGGAGAACCCGGACGTCGCCGGCGTCGTGGACGTGCAGTCGGCGCTGCGCAGACTCCCGTTCCGCAAACGGGCCTGTGTGGTGCTGCGGCACGCCTTCGATCTCTCGGAGAAGGACACGGCGCTCGCCCTCGGGGTCTCGGTCGGTACGGTGAAGAGCCAGACCTCCAAGGGGATGGCCGAGCTGCAGAAGCTGCTCGGCGGCAAGGGAACTCCGCTCAAGGTGCCCGCCATGGTGCGCACCGGTGAGGCCTCGGCCTCGGGAAGGGACCGATGACGATGCAGCGGGACGTGCACGACGAGCTGCGCGCCCGGCTGCACGGAGCGGCCGAGGCGCACGAGCCCGACCGGGCGCGCATCCTGGCCCGGGTCGAGCGCGGCATGGCGGGATCCGGGCAGAGGCGGCGGTCGGACCACCGGGCGACCCGGCCGCCCCTGTGGAGCTGGACCCGGATCGTGGGCGCCACGGCCGCCGTCGCGGGCATGCTCGCGGCCGGCGGGTACGCGGTGGCGTCCGCCGTGCGGAGCGAGCCCCCGGCGCGGGAGACGGTCGTCGTCTCCCCGCCGCCGTCCGGCTCCCCCGCCGCCACGAGCCGTCCGCCCGCCTCGCCGAGAGCCACACCGAGCGCCGGGGGCGGCACGCGCCACCCGGCCGGGCCGGGCGCCACGCCGTCGAAGAGCGCCCCGGCGACGCCTTCCGCCCCCGCGGCCACGCTGCTGCCGGCGGTCGACGACGAGAGTGACGGCCCGCTGTGGTCGGACGGCTCGGTCGACCCGCACAGCAACGACTTCTGGGCGCAGAGCGACGTCACGCTCAAGATGTCCGAGCCGCTCACGCGCCTGACGGTGCAGCTGAAGGTGGCGCAGACCGGCGGCGTCTCCTCGGCGGGGGCCTGGCGTTCGCTGCCGGAGGGCGACTTCACGTTCACGGCGGCCGAGCGGGACGGGTTCCTCGTCTACACCTGGGTGCTCAAGGAGGGCCGGACGGTTCCCGAGGGCGAGTGGGTGTTCGCCGGGCAGTACAACCACGCCCGCGGCGGCCGGGACGCGGCGAAGGACGCCTACGTGGTCGCGGGGCGGTCGGACGGCGGGCAGACCTCCGTGGGCGGTGGCTTCGCCCCCCACCGGGACCGCGGCTGAGCGGGCCGTGCGGGGGACCGGACGGCCCCCCGCACACCCGCCTCAGCTGACGAAGTACGTCGGGTTCGGCAGCTTGTACCCGCGGTCGGCGTGACCGCCGTCGAGGTCGGAGTACTGATCGCCGAAGTTGGCGATGATGTCGTACCCGAGGTCGTCCTCGATGTGCTTGCGGGTGCCGGACTTGTACTGGACGGTGGTGCAGGTCCAGGTGCCCGGGGTGGCGCAGGCGCTCAGGTAGGACGGCGGCGCGGCCGCGTTCTTGAGGAACATGTGGCCGGCGTCGAGGTTGACGTCGGCGCCGACCTTCTTCAGGTTCTCGACGGCGGCGGCGCGCTGCGCCTCGCTGAGGCCCGAGTTGTAGAAGACCTCGACGCCCTTCTTCTCGGCGTACCGCACGAGCTCGGGGCTGCCGAAGACGGCCGGACGGTCGGCCTTGTTCACGTAGGCCGCCCAACTGGCGGAGTTGTAGGTGTAGTTGTACCTCTTCTCGTAGTCGAGGCTGAGCAGCAGGGTGTCGTCGATGTCGAAGACGACCGCGGGCCGGTGGTGCCCCCGGACCGCCTTGCGGGCGGCCTGGTCGATGTACTTCCGCGCGGCCTTGTCGATGCTCGCGAGGTCCTTGGCGTACGGGCTCGCCGGCGACGCCTGGTAGACGCCGTCGGCGTCCGCCGCGGTGCCGTAGTAGGTGTCGATGTCCTTCACCAGGAGCCCGATGTTGTAGGGCTCGTGCGTGGAGTTGGCCGTGGACTGGTGGGCCGTGGCCGCGCCGGCGCCGTACAGGGCGGCGCCGGCGACGGCACAGGCCGCGGCCGCGGCCGCGATGCGAAGTGGCTTATGCATGACAGGCTTTCTACGCGCGTCACACGGGTGAGCGCGAGACCCGCCGGGCAAAAAACGGGTCAAGCGCCCTGCCGGGCCCGGTCCGCGGACGGTCAGGCCGGGCGCGGCGGCGGTGAAGGTGGCGGAGCCGGCCGTGCCGAGGACGCCGGATCCGTCGGGCTTCGGCGTCCCGGCGGCGTTGCCGAAGACGAGGACCGCGGCGCGCGGGTCGCGGGAGGCCCCGCGGATCGTCAGACCGGCCTTCCCGGCGGGTACGTCGACCACCTCTCGGCAGGTTCCGGGGTGCACGACGATCTTCCGGCCGGGTCCGTCGACGGCGTCCACGGCGGCCTGGAGGGAGTCGCCGGGGCGGACGTGCAGCACCCGGCGGCCGGTGCCCGCGAGGGCGGGGGCTCCCCGCGGCGGCCGCGGTCAGGCCGCCCGCCAGGCCCGCGAGGAGGGTGCGTCGGCGCAGCATCTCAGCACTCCCCCCGCCAGGGCTCCCAGTCGCCGAGGTAGGCCGCGCGGGTGGCCGACCGGGCCTGTTCCGGAAGGAGTTGGGGGCGGTTCCCGGGGACGGTGATCCGCGCTCCGGGTCCGCTGTTGCGGTACTCGGCGAACCGCTGGCTCTGCCAGGGGAAGGAGTCCGACATATTCGCGTAGGGCGCGACCGCGTCGATACCGGCGTCCAGGCGGGTGTCGCGCACGACGAGGCTCGGGCGGGCGGTGGTGTCGGAGCTGGGCACCCAGGGGCGGGCCAGCTTGTAGGACGCGTCCGGCGCCTCGCTGTCGATGCGGCCGCGGACGACGAGGTACCCGAGCGGGTTCGCGCCGGCCGTCGAGGGGGCGAAGACGTAGCCGTAGGGGGCGGCCGTCAGGTCGGTGCGGTCCAGGGTGCGGAAGCGGCAGCGCTCGAAGACGGCCGTGGCCCGGCCGAAGACGAAGTCGACGTCCCCCTCGGCGTAGCAGTCCGCGTAGTACTGGCGGGCGAAGGCGGTCAGGGCCGGGGAGTCGGCGTACAGGGTGTCCTGGTGGCCGAGGAAGCGGCAGTGGTGGAAGGCGGAGCGGTCGCCCTGGACCTTGACGGCGACGGCCTGGGTGCCGGTGACGCCGGGGTGGTCGGCGCGCAGCCAGTCGTTGGCGAAGGTGATCCGGCGGGCGGTGAAGCCGGCGGCCTGGAGGGTCGTGGTGGCCGATCCGGTGGTGCCGTAGACGCCGCCGCCGGGCCTGGGAGTGCCGGCCGCGGTGTCGTGGACGATCACGACGTCTCGCGGGTCCTCGCAGGCGCCGATCCAGGTGGCGTCCGTGCGGGCGGCGTCGAGGACGACCCTCTCCCGGTAGACGCCGGGCGCGAGGACGAGGGTCCAGCCGCTGCCGGCGGCGGCCGCGACGGCGTCCGCGACCGAGGTGTGGTCGCCCCGGCCGCGCGGGTCGACGTACAGGGTGCGGGGGGTGCGCCGGGCGGCCGGGGAGCCGTGGCGGCCGAACGGGCGCCGCCCGCCGGCGGCTCGCGCGGGGGACGCGGCCAGGCCGAGCGCGGCGGCCGTGCCGGCGCCGGCGGCGAGGAATCCCCTCCGGGACAGGGGAAGTCGGGGGTGGGGCGAGGGCATGGGGTGCTCCTTCGCGGTACGGCGGTGCGCTGCTGCGGGCAGGGTGCGGGGAGTTCGAGGAGAGCGCGGTAAGGGTCGCCGGGCGGTCGGTGCGCGGCGGGGGCGCGGGCCGGGAGCGGCCGGGGCGGCGGGCGCCGCCCCGGCCGCGCGGGGTCAGCCGAGGCGGCCGGCGCCCGCGCCGCAGTCGACGATCCGGGGCACCGCCCTCGCCGGGTCGACCGCGGTGCGCAGGGTGGGCGTCCACCCTGCGCCGGACGGGAGGGCCTCGGCCGGGATCTCGGCGTTGTGCACGGCGATCAGGTCGGTCCTGACGCCGTTGACGTAGTTGTCGGCGGCGGTCAGCGGCGAGACGTTCCACCGCTTGAGCACCTTGGCCGCGCTGACACCCTTCGGGAGCGTGAAGGCGTTGTGCTCGGCGACGAGCCGGGACTCCTTGCCGATGCCGAAGCTGTAGGAGTAGTCGCCGGCGGCGACGAAGTGGTTGTTGTAGGAGTCGACCTGCCCGAAGCGGACGCGGGGGGCGCGCTCGACGAGGCCGGAGAACAGGTTGTGGTGGAAGGTCGTCCTCAGGTGGCCGCGGTCGCCCGCGGCGGTCGACTCGCTGTCGCTGTTGCCGATGAGGATGGTCTTGTCGTGCTCGCTGAAGACGTTCCAGGAGGCGGTGACGAGGTCGGCGCCGCGCACGATGTCCAGTTCGCCGTCGTGCTGCTGGTAGAGCATGCCGAAGTAGGAGGGCGCGGCGCTGTCCGGGTGCGAGCCGTCGGAGAACGTGTTGTGGTCCAGCCACACATGGGTGGAGCCGTAGACGACGGCGGTGTCGTACTCGGAGTTCCAGTTGCCCTTGTCGCCGTCGGTGGGGTCCCACTGCGGGAAGCAGTCGATGGGGGACTCGAAGGACAGGTTGCGGACGATCACGTTGTCGACGGCCTTGATCTGGAGGCTCACGCCCTTGAAGCCGGCGTTGCGGCCGACGCCGACGATGGTGGTGTCGGCGGGGACGTTCGCCTTGATGGCCTTGTCCTGGGCGGCGGCGGAGGCGCGTCGCAGCCCTTCCGGGCTGTCGTCGGGCTCGGCGCTCAGGTCGGTGTCCAGGCCCCAGGCCTCGGGCGAGTACTTCGCGAGGTAGGCGTCGAAGTCGTAGCCGGGGGCGGCGAAGGCGTCGCATCCCTCGGCGACGGCGTCGATGACGCCCTTCACCTTCACGATCTTGGGCGCGGAGCCCCCGGCGGCGAGGGCGGCCTTGAACTCGGCCCAGGTGGTGACGGTGTAGACGTGGGCGGCGTCGGCGGCCGACCCGCCCGTGGTGCCGGTCCCCTGGGCGGCCCAGCCGTCGTTCGCGGGCAGGACCTGCCGGCCGAGGTCGCGGGACGGGGAGCGGTGGGACTGCGTCTGGGCGGAGGCCGCCGCGGTGACGGACAGCACCAGCGCGGTGCATCCTGCGAGGGTTCCTATGACGCGGGCATGACATGACTGGGTACGCACGGTGCGGGTCTCCTCCGAGGAAAGGCGGTGCGGCGGAAGGGCGGTGCGGTGGCGGACGGGTGGTGCGCCGGACGGGCGGTGCGGTCGTCGCGGGGACCTACGACAGGGGTGCGGGCCAGGTGATCCAGGACGTGGGGATCGTGTCGTGCAGCCGCCGCACGTCGCACGGTTCGAGCACCCGCGTGCGCAGCAGCTCCCGCACGACGAGCCGCGCCACGGCGATGGCGCCCAGCGGGTTGAAGTGGGTGTTGTCCTGCTCGGTCGCGGTCCAGTTGAAGTACGTCTTCGTCGCCTCGACGCCCAGCTGCTGCCAGAGCGCCAGCGACAGCGCCTGGACGTCGAGCAGCGCCACGCCCTCCTCCGCGGCCAGCGCGCGCATGGCGGCCGGGTACTCCCCGTGCGTGGGCCGGGCCGTGCCCGCCGCGTCGAACTTGCGCCGTTCGACGGGCGTGGCCAGCACGGGCCGCGCGCCTTTGGCGCGGGCGCCGTCGAGATACCTGCGCAGACACTCCTGGTACGTCGTCCAGGGCTCGGTGTAGCGGGCGGGGTCGGTGCTCTTCTCGTCGTTGTGGGCGAACTGGACGAGCAGGAGGTCCCCCGGCCGGATCGCGGCGAGCACGGCGTCGAGCCGGCCCTCGTCGATGAAGCTCTTGGAACTGCGCCCGTTCAGCGCGTGGTTGGCCACGGGCAGGCCGGACCGGAGGAAGAAGGGCAGCGCCATGCCCCATCCGGTCTCGGGCGCGGCGTCGGAGTACTTCTGCGCCGCGGTGGAGTCGCCGGCGAGGTGGACGGTTCTGGGCCGGCGCGCTCCGGCGCGGGCGGGCGCGGCGGCGGCCGCCCCGAGCGGAAGGGCGGCCAGCGCCGCCGAGGTGACCTGTCTGCGGGTCAGGGACACGACATACACCTTTCGAGGGGTCGGTGGGTGTGCCGGGAGGGCGGGGCGACCACACGGCCGGTGACGGCCGGAGCGCGCGGTCCCCCCGCGAGCGCGTCCGCCGGGACTACTTGTGGTTCTTCTTCCAGTCGGCCTGCGCGGCGTTCAGCTGGTCGGCCAGCGTGTCCAGGAAGTCCTTCGCGCTCTGCTTGCCGAGCAGCACCTTCTGGAAGTTGGGCTCGTTGTCGGCCTTGGAGATCGTGTTCCAGTCGGGCAGGTAGTAGGGCAGCTGCACGATCTTCGTGGTGGCGCCCGTCAGCGCCTCGGCGGCCAGCCTGGTCGGCTCGGAGGACTGCACCCAGCCGTCCTGCGCGGCCTCCAGGTTGGCCGGCACCTGCCCCGCCGTCTTGTTCCACTTGCTGTTCGACTCGTGCGAGGCGGCGAACTCGATGAACTTCCAGGCGGCGGCCTTGTTCTTGCTCGACTTGAACAGGCCCAGCCCGTCGACCGGGTTGGACACCTGCACCCGGATGCCGTTGTCCTGCGTCGGCGCCGGGATGCCCTTGAACTTGCCGGCCAGCGCCTTCTGGTGGTCCCCGAAGGAGCCCAGGTTGTGGCTCAGCATGCCGATGGTGCCGGAGTCCCACTGGGCGACCATCTTGGTGAAGTCGTTGTTGACGTCGGCGGACGGGGTGTCCTTCTTGTACAGGCCGACGTACTTCTCCAGCGCGGCCACGTTCTTCGGGTCGTTGACCGTGGTCTTGTCGCCGTTCCAGAACTCGGTGATGCCGCTCTGCCCGTAGGTCGCGTCCAGCGCCTGGGCGATCGACCCGGAGCCGCCTCGGATGGTGTAGCCGAAGGCGTTCTTGTCCTTGTCGGTCAGCTTGTCGGCGGCCGCGTAGAACTTGGTCCAGGTGGCCGGCGGCTCCAGGCCCGCCTTCTGGAACAGGTCCGTGCGGTACCAGAGGGTGCCGTTGTTGGCGGAGGTCGGCACGCTGTACGTCTTGCCGTCGATCCCGGCGGCCTTGACGCCGTCCAGGAACTTCGCGTTCAGCTTGGCGCTCAGCCCGCTCTTCTCCAGGCGGTCGTCCAGCGGTTCGAGGGCGCCCTGCGCGGCGATCTCGGCCAGCATCGCGGTGCCCACGCCGCCGACGTCGGGCAGCCCGCCGCCCTGGATGGCGGTGTCGTACTTGGACTGGACGCTGTCCGACGGCACACCGACGTACTTGACCTTGATGTCGGGGTTCGCCTTCTCGAAGTCGGCGATGATCTCCTTCCAGACGTCGGTGCGGACGCCGCCGTTGTTGTCCCAGAAGGTGATCTGCCCCTTGCCGGAGCCGTCGCCTCCCTTGTCCCCGGCCGCGCCGCTGCCGTCGTCGCCGCAGGCCGTGGCGGTCAGCGCGAGCACGGAGCCCAGGGCGACGGCCAGGACGACTCGCCTGCTTCTGCGGATGCTGCTCTTCATGTGGTCGGCTCTCTTCTTCTGGATCTTCCGGATCCCAACGGACATATGAAGTTGTGGGGGGTCGAGGGGTGAGGCGGGCGCCCGGCGTCCGGCCGGCGGCACGGCGGCTGCCGGGGCCGCGAAGGGCTCGGGAGCCTCGGGGGTCGCGGGAGCGCGACGGACCGAAGGCGCCTCAGGGGCCGGGGCGGTGGCCGCGGCGGAGGGCGGGCCGCCGGGGGCCCCGGCCCGGCCGGCCGCGTCGGGCCGGGGCCCTGCGGGCAGGGCGAGGACGGCCGCCGGGGCCGCGACGGCCGTCGGCAAGCGCTTGCTGTGGAAGTGCGTCATTGCGGCTCCCAGAGGCGTGCGGAACGGTGACGACGAAGGGGGGGTGGAGGGGGCGGAGGGACGGAGGGGCCGAGGAGTCAGAGCGGTCCGATGCGGAACGCGTCGAACGTGGCGGCTCCCGCGTGCCCTGTGCCGGGCGGCGCGAGGGCGAACAGGCCGAGCAGGGCGCCGACCCAGCGCCACGGCGTGGCGGCGAAGACGGGGCCGGAGCGAACCGGGCCGTCGCCCAGGTCGTAGGCGAACCGGCAGCGTGCTCCGGCGCCGATCTCGATGCGCAGCCGTACCGGCCCGTCGGGGACGGGCACGGGGTGGGCGGCGTCCCGCTCCCGTTCGGCCACCGGCTCGGCGAACCGGTGCACCAGGTGGACGGCGCCGTCGGCGGCGCGCTGGAGGCCGATCCAGCTGAACGCGTCGCCGAGGACCGCGAGTCCGGCGCGGGCACCCGGTTCCTCGCTGTGCAGCCGCAGGCCCACCTCGACGGCCGAGGGCCGACCGGGCAGCCGCTGGGTGAGGACGTTCGGCAGGGTGCGCAGATCGTGCGCGTCGGCCGTCCGCGCGCAGGCCAGGCGCAGTCCGTCGGCGGAGTGCCGGACCGCCCAGCCGTCCTGGGGGTTGGCCGTCCACGACCACTGGCGGCCGAAGCGTCCGCCGGGGAAGTCGTCGTCGACGGCGGGCGCGGCCGGCGGCTGCGCGGGCAGCGCGGGCCGCCGGTGCCGCAGGACGGGGACGCCGTCGTCGCCGATGACCGGCCAGCCGTCCGGACTCCACCGCATCGGCTGGAGATGGACGACCCTGCCGTAGGCGCCGCGCTGCTGGAAGTGCACGAACCAGTCCTCGCCGGACGGGGTGCGGACCCAGCCGCCCTGGTGCGGGCCGTTGACGTCGGTGTCGCCCTGCTCCAGGACGACGCGCTCCTCGTAGGGGCCGAAGAAGTCGCGGGAGCGTAAGGCGCCCTGCCAGCCGGTCGCCACTCCCCCGGCGGGGGCGAGGACGACGAACCAGCCGTCGTGCCGGTAGAGCTTGGGGCCTTCGAGGGTGAACCAGCCGGGGATCCGGTCGCCGTCGACGATCACCTTGCCCTCGTCGAGGACGGCCGTCCCCTCGGGGTGCATCCGGTGGCCGGTGAGCCGGTTCTTCACACCCGACCGGGACTTCGCCCAGGCGTGCACCAGGTAGGCCTCGCCGGTCTCCTCGTCCCACAGCGGGCAGGGGTCGATGAGCCCCCGGCCCGGCTTCACCAGGTGCGGCCGGGTCCAGGGGCCCCTGAACTGCGGGGCGTTGACCTGGAAGATGCCGTGGTCCGGGTCGCCCCAGAAGATCCAGAACCGGCCGTCGTGGTGGCGCAGGGAGGGCGCCCAGACCCCGCAGTCGTGGCGCGGGACCCGGAACGCGTCGGCCGGTTCCAGGCGTTGCAGCGCGTGCCCGACCAGCGTCCAGTGGACCAGGTCGCGCGAGTGCAGCAGCGGCAGGCCGGGGGCGCGGCCGAAACTGGAGGCGGTGAGGTGGAAGTCGTCGCCGACGCGCAGGACGTCGGGGTCGGACCAGTCGGCGTCCAGGATCGGGTTGGTGTACATCCCGGCGGTCCGGTCCGGCCGGTCCCCACGGTCCGTCCCGGCGGCTGCGAGCGGGCCGGTCGTGCCGTGCGCCAGGGCAGGCTCGTCCGGGTCGTCCGGTCCGTGCGTCGCGCGTCGTTCGCGGGCGTCGGGTCTCACCGGGTGACCGCCTTCCGCACCAGGGCCGCCGCCTCGTCGCGGTCCAGCCGGCCGTCGGCGACGACGGTGACGATCCGGCGCACGGCCGTCCCGCCGGGCGGGATAGGCAGCCGTTCGGCGAAGGCGAGCGACGATCCGACGCCCGGGTACTCGGCGGTGCGCACGAACCAGGGGTCGCGGCGGGTGGTGTCGGTGGCGCCGGCGAAGACGAGGGTCCACGCACCGCCGTGGGCGGATCCGGCGGCGCGCGGCGAGCCGTGTCCGGTCAGGGCGAGCCAGTCGGCGCGGGCGCCGTGGACGGCCGCCTCGCCCCGCGCGTGCGCAGTGAACGCCTCGGGGGGCGTCTCCTGCTTCCTGGCCCGCCAGAAGAAGCCGCCGTAGGCCGCGCCGGGGCGTCCGTTCGTCGCCGGGCTGCCGATGGACAGCGGCCCGGCCGTGACGTTGGTCAGGGAGAACGTGAAGTCGAGCGCCCAGGCGGCGGACGTGAGCGGGGTGGCCGCCACGGTACGGCGCTCCCGCAGCAGTTCGGTGCCCGAGGCGACCCAGCGCAGCTCCTCCACGAAGCCGTCGGGGTCGCGCAGCTGGAACGCGGCGTGCCACTGGACGCCGTGATCGTCCAGCTCGGTCGGGCCGCGGTCGCGGACATAGGTGCGGCCGCCCCAGAAGTTGTGCCCCTCGACGTCGGGTACGGCTACACCGACGCCGAGGTGGTGGGTGTGGTCGGCGGGGCTCAGCTCGGTGACCGCCGTGCCGGCCAGGGTGGTGACGGGGTGAAGACAGGGGCGCGGGGAGAGCCTGGCGGGCAGCTCGGGCCGGACGACGTAGCGGGCGACCGGGCGGCCGGCGACGCGCAGGACGACCGGAGAGTGGGGTGCCGGTGCGGTCATCAGGGGCTCACCTCTTTCGGGTGCGCGGTCGGGAACGCCCAGGGGGCGCCCAGTTCGGAGTAGAGGCAGAGGGTGTCGGCGGCGGCCGCGACCAGTGCGTCGACGCCCGGGACGACGCGCCGGTCCTCGTCGGGCAGCAGCCGCCAGACCCCCTCGGGCAGCCGCACCGGGTCGGGGGCCGTCCGGATCGCCTCGACGACCCGCATGAACGACTCGGTCGCGGCGGGCGGGACCAGCAGCGGCGTGCCGTCCGTGAGGTGGTCGACGAGGTTCTCCAGCAGGTCGGTGCTGCCGTACTCGAACTCCTCGGGGCCGTGGCCGGCCCGCTGAAGCAGCACGCGGTCCTGCTTGTACCAGTAGGTGATGCGGCCGCGGCTGCCGTGGACGACGACGTACGGGTCGTCGGGGTCCTCGGCGCACAGTGTGGCCGCGACGACGACCTGCCGGCCGTCGGCCGTGCTCACCCGGACGCAGGAGGTGTCGTCGGACTCGATCTCGTTGGCGTGCGCCAGCTCGGTCTCGATGCGGGCGACGTCGCCGGCGCGGGTGGCGCCGGCCAGGGCGAGGGCGGTGGCGACGGCGTGCGCCAGCGGGTTGGTGAGCGCGCCGTCGATCACGTCGACGTCGTCGAGCCGCCGCCGGCCCGCCCAGGGCGCCCGCCGGTAGTACGCCTGGGCGCGTGCCCAGGCCCCGGCGCCGCCGACCCCGCTCACCTCGCCGATCGCGCCGCCCTGGATCAGGGTGCGGATCGCGGGCAGGGCGTGCGAGCCCAGCGACTGGAACCCGATCTGGCAGGCCACGCCGGCGCGCGCGACGCCGTCGGCCATCCTGCGGAACTCGGCGTAGGACGGAGCCGGCGGCTTCTCCAGGAGGAGGTGCACGCCCCTGGCCGCCGCGGTCAGCGCGAGGTCGGTGTGGGTGGGGATCGGGGTGCAGACGACGGCGACGCGGGCGCCGGTCGTCGCCAGCAGAGCGCCGAAGTCGGCGGACTGCTCGGGTGTGCCGAGGCCCTCGGGGATCTCGGCCGGGGTCAGCGGGGTCAGTTCGCAGACGCCGGCCAGCCGGACGATGCCCTTGTCCTGGAGCCTGCGGATGTTGTCCAGGTGCCAGCGTCCGTGGCCGCGTGCGCCCGCGAGGACGACGGGAACGGCGGTGTCCGGGGTGTTCATGGGATCCTCCCTGCGCCCGCGCCGGGCGCCGCCTCGCGGCCGGCCGCCGCGGCGCCGTCGATCTTTCGACGCAGGGTAGGCGGCCGGGCGGAGTCCGCCCCGGCGACCGGGGCGGCGGCACAGGCGGGAGCCGTGGTGAGGGCGGGCGGGGATGCGGCCGTCGCGGTGCGGCGGGAGGCGCTCATCCCTTCACCGCCCCCGCGCTGAAGCCGGTGATCAGCCACTTCTGGATGAAGGCGAAGACGATCACGACGGGGACGGCGGCGATGATGCCGCCCGCGGCCAGCGCGCCCAGGTCGACGCTGTCGGCGCTCATGAGGGTGTTCAGGCCGACCGGGATCGTCTGCTTGGTCTGGTCGGACAGGAACATCAGGGCGAAGAGGAAGTGGTTCCAGGCGTGCACGAAGGCGAAGGAGCCGACGGCGATGAGGCCGGGCCGCAGCAGCGGCAGGACGACGATGCGGAAGGCGGTGAACCGGCCGCAGCCGTCGACCCAGGCGGCCTCCTCCAGGGAGTAGGGGACGTTCCGGATGAAGCCGCTGATGAGGATCATCGACAGGGGCAGCTGGAAGACCGTCTCGGCGATGATGACGCTGCCCAACGAGTTGATCATCTTGAGCTGGGCGAAGATCTGGAACAGCGGCACGAGGAGCAGCGCGCCCGGCACGAACTGGGTGCACAGCAGGGCGAGCATGAACCCGCGCTTGATCCTGAAGTCGAAGCGGGCGAGCGCGTAGCCGCCGGCCAGGGCGACGCCGGTGGTGAGCAGCAGGGTCGCCACGCCGGTGATCACGCTGTTCTGGAAGTAGATCCCGAAGTCGCGTTCGTTCCACACCTTCTCGAAGTGGTCGAAGGTCACCGGCCAGGGCACGAGCGAGGTCGAGCCGGCCGGGCGGAGCGCGAACAGCAGGATCCAGTAGAACGGGACGAGGGTGAACACCAGGTAGATGCCCAGGGGAAGGTAGATCTGCCAGCGCGGGGCCTCGTCCCAGGCGCGCTTCCTGCCGTGCCGGCGCCGGTCGGCCGCGGCGGGCGGGCGCACGGGGACGGGCGCGACCTCGGTGGCCTCCTCGGTGATCACTTGTCGCCTCCTCCGAACTTGCTCAGCCGCAGATAGACCATCGAGCAGAAGAGCAGGATCACGAACGCGACCGTGGTGAGGGCGGACGCGTAGCCGAAGTTGTGAGCGTCGACGCTGGTGTTGGCGATGTAGAGCGGGAGGGTGGTGGTCTCCCCCGCCGGGCCGCCGCCGGTGAGCGTGTAGAGCAGGTCGACGTTGTTGAACTCCCACACCGCGCGCAGCAGCGTGGACAGGACGATGGCGTCCTTCAGGTGGGGCAGGGTGATGTGCCAGAACTGCTTGATCCGGCTCGCTCCGTCGACCTCGGCGGCCTCGTACAGATCCTTGGAGACGGACTGGAGGTCGGCGAGGATGAGGATCGCGAAGAAGGGGACGCCGCGCCACAGGTCGGCGACGATCACCGCCGGGAAGACGGTCGAGGTGTCCGACAGCCAGCTGGCGCCGTACTCGCCGATCCCCATGTCGGCGAGGTAACGGGTCACGCCCGTCTGGGAGTTGTAGAGCAGCACCCAGATCGCGGAGGTCAGCACGCCCGAGACGGCCCAGGGCGAGAACACCAGCGCGCGGCCCAGCGCCCGTCCGGCGAAGGTCTGGTTGACGATGAGCGCCAGCGCCAGGCCGAATAGCAGTTGCAGTCCGACCTCGACGAACACCCACTTCGCGCTGAAGGCCAGGGTGTCCAGGAACTGCGGGTCGTCGGTGAAGATCCGGGTGAAGTTGTCGAAGCCCGCGAAGCCGTTGCGCCACGGCTTGGTCGGGTTGAAGTTCTGGAGGCTGTAGTAGAAGACGCTGACGACCGGGTAGGCGATGAAGCCCAGCATCAGCAGCGCCGCCGGCGCGATCAGCAGGTACGGCAGCCTGCGGGGCGTGGCGGAGGCACGGCGCCGCCGGGGTGGCGCGGGCGGTTTCGCCACGGCTGCGGCTTGGGCCATGACTGTTCTCCGTTCTCGGTACGTCTCTCGGTGCGTCTTTCGGTACGTCCCTCGGTGCGCCTGTCGGTGCGCCGGGCGTTCGCGTGCGTGGTGCGTCGTGCTGTCGCGGGCGTTGCGCCTGCGCGGGTGAAGCGCTTTCTGCACGGGCAGGCGTGGGCCCGGCCGTGCCCGTCGCCGTCAGCCCGCGTAAGGGTCCGCGACCTTGCCCGGGCGGGCCAGGAACTCGAAGTCGCAGCCGGTGTCGGCCTGGGTGATCTGTTCGGTGTAGAGCGCGCCGTATCCGCGCTCGTAGCGGGCGGGCGGTGGCGTCCACCGAGCCCTGCGCCGTTCCAGCTCCTCGTCGTCGACATCGAGCCGGAGGGTGCGGGCCTCGACGTCGAGGGTGATCGGGTCGCCCGTGCGCACGAGCGCGAGCGGTCCGCCGACGTGGGACTCCGGCGCGACGTGCAGCACGCACGCGCCGTAACTCGTCCCGCTCATCCGGGCGTCGGAGATGCGCACCATGTCGCGCACCCCCTGCTTGAGGAGATGGTCGGGGATGGGCAGCATGCCGTACTCGGGCATGCCGGGGCCGCCCTTGGGACCGGAGCCCCGAAGGACCAGGACGGTGTCGGCGGTGATGCCCAGCCCGGGGTCGTTGATGGTGCGCTGCATCGTGCGGTAGTCGTCGAAGACGACCGCGGGGCCGGTGTGCTTGAGCAGGCGGGGTTCGGCGGCGATGTGCTTGACGACGGCGCCGTCCGGGCAGAGGTTGCCCCGCAGCACGGCGACCCCGCCCTCGCTCGCGACCGGGTTGTCCCGGGGCCGGATGACGTCGTCGTCGTGCACGCGCGCGCCGGCGAGCTGCTCGCGCAGCGTGTCGTGCGAGACGGTCGGCCGGTCCAGGTGGAGCAGGTCCGTGATGCGGGAGAGGAAGCCGGGCAGGCCGCCGGCGAAGTGGAAGTCCTCCATGAGGTACTTCCGGCCGCCGGGGCGGACGTTGGCGAGGACCGGGACGGTGCGGGCGATGCGGTCGAAGTCGTCGAGGGTGAGCGCGACGCCCGCGCGGCCGGCCATCGCGATCAGATGGATCACCGCGTTGGTGGAGCCGCCGAGGCCGAGGACCGTCGTCACCGCGTCCTCGAAGGCGTCCGCGGTGAGGATGTCGCTCAGCCTGCGGTCGCGGTGGACGAGTTCGACGATGCGCATCCCGGCGGCGGCCGCCATCCGGTCGTGCCCGGAGTCCACGGCCGGGATGCTCGACGCCCCCGGGACCGTGACGCCCAGCGCCTCCGCCGCGGCCGTCAGCGTGGAGGCCGTGCCCATCGTCATGCAGTGGCCCGGCGAGCGGGCGAGGCCGCTCTCCAGTTCGGCCAGCTCGCAGTCGCCGATGAGGCCGGCCCGGTGGTCGTCCCAGTACTTCCACATGTCGGTGCCGGAGCCGAGGACCTCGTCGCGCCAGTGGCCGGGCAGCATGGGACCGGCGGGCACGAACACCGTGGGCAGGTCGACGCTCGCGGCGCCCATGAGCAGCGCGGGCGTCGTCTTGTCGCAGCCGCCCATCAGGACGGCCCCGTCGACCGGGTAGGAGCGCAGCAGTTCCTCGGTCTCCATGGCGAGGAGGTTGCGGTAGAGCATCGGGGTGGGCTTCTGGAAGGTCTCGCTGAGCGTGGAGACCGGGAACTCCAGCGGGAAGCCGCCGGCCTGCCACACGCCCCGCTTCACGGCCTGCGCGCGGTCGCGCAGGTGGACGTGGCAGGGATTGATGTCTGACCAGGTGTTGAGGATCGCGACGACCGGCTTGCCGAGGTGCTCCTCGGGGAGGTAGCCGAGTTGGCGGGTGCGGGCGCGGTGGCTGAAGGAGCGCAGGCCCCCCGCGCCGTACCACTGGTGGCTCCGGAGGTCCTCGGGCGCCCTGCGGGGGGCGACGCCGACGGCGTCCGGGGCATGATCGTCGAAGCGCTTCATATGGACCATCCCGCTGCTATCGCGGCGACCTCGGACCGTGCGCCCTCGGGCAGTGTCCGGCTCGGCGCACGCACCTCGCGACGGCACAGGCCGAGGGAGGCAAGAGCCTCCTTGACGACGGTGACGTTGTCGGCGGAGCCGTCGGCGGCCCGCAGCTCCTCGAACCGTCTGATCTGTTCCCACACCTTCATCGCCGCCGGGTAGTCCCCTGATCGAAGCGCTTCGATCATGTTCAGCGAGACGGTCGGGGCGACGTTCACCAGTCCGGAGGTGAAGCCGGTGGCGCCCGCGGAGAAGTAGGAGGGCGCGTACGGCTCGGCGAGACCGGCGACCCAGACGAAGCGCTCCAGGCCGGCGTCCCGGGCGAACGCGGCGAAGCGGGCGGCGTCCGGGACGGCGTACTTGACTCCGATGACGTTCGGGCAGTGGTCGGCCAGCTCGGCCAGCCGCTCGCCGCGCAGCCGCGCGTTGCGGATGTAGGGGACGACGCCCAGCTCGGGCACGGACTCGGCGATGGCCCGGTGATAGTCGACCCAGCCGCTCTGCGAGACGTAGGGGTGCACGGGCTGGTGGACCATCACCATCCGGGCGCCCAGTTCCCGGGCGTGCCGGGCGGACGCGACGGCGGTCGGCACGTCGTGCCCGACCCCGGCGAGGACCACGCCCCGCCCGGCGGCCTCCTGCGCGGTCAGCTCGGTGACCAGACGGCGCTCCTCGGGGGTGAGAGCGTAGAACTCGCCGGTGTTGCCGTTGGGGGTGAGGGTGGTGATCCCGCCGTCGAGCAGCCGGCGGACCAGGGCGCGGTGGGCCGCGACGTCGACGCCGCCGTCCTCGGCGAACGGGGTCACCGGGATGGCCACCACGTCGGCCAGGGCCGCCCGCTGGGTCTCGAACGCCACGCTGCTCATTGCTGACCTTCCTCGGCCGGGGCCTCTTCGACGGCGTCCGTTCCGGCGGTCCCGGGGAACGCCCGGCGCACGAAGGACGCGATGTGGGCGTGCAGGGCGCCGGCCGCGCCGTCCGCGTCGCCGGCCAGGGCCAGGCGCAGGATCTCGCGGTGCTCGCCGGCCTCCCGCTCCCAGGAGGGCGAGGCCGCCCAGGCGACGGCGGAGACCAGGGCGGCCTGGTCGCGCACCTCGTCGAGCATCCGGCCGAGCAGCGGGTTGCCGCACGGCAGATACAGGGCGCGGTGGAACTCCCGGTTGGCCAGGGACCGTTCGGCGGTGTCGGCGGCGTCGTCCGCCATGGTCAGCGCCTCGCGGGCGGCGTCCAGGGAGGCGCCCCGGCGCACGGCCCGCCGCAGCGCCTCGGGTTCGAGGAGCAGGCGTACGTCGTAGACCTCGCGCGCCATGTCCGCGTCCACCATGCGCACCGTGACGCCCTTGTACTGGCTCATGACGACCAGGCCGGTGCCGGCCAGGGTCTTGAGCGCCTCGCGCACCGGGGTCTTGGAGACCCCGAACTGCGCGGCGAGCTCGGTCTCGACCAGAGCCTGACCGGGCGTCAGCCGCCCGGTGAGGATGCGGCGTTTGATCTCCTCCAGCACGTACTGCGTGCGGGAGGGGATCGGCGTGGGCACAGAGGTCATGCGCGCCTCTCGGATGTCGCGTGTCTGATCGGATCTCGCGTATCGCGTCTCATATATGACGTACGAAGTACGACGCGTTGAAGGTAGGAGGGGCCCCGGGTTTCGTCAATGCTTCTTGCAGAGGAAGTTGAGGTCGCCGGGACGCAAGGGCCCCAGGAGGGGTCAGAAGGGGATGGTCTCGCCCTCGCGCGCCGTGCGGGTGGGCCCTTCGAAGACGGCGGCGGCACGGGCGGTCGCGGCCTCGCGGGTCAGCGTCGGGCCGACATGGGTGACGTACAGCTCGCGCACCCCCGCCTTGCGGGCGGTCTCGCCGGCCTCCTCGGGCGTGAGATGCACCGGCTGCCCGTGTTCGCCTTCGCGATGCCGGTCGACGTCCGCCTCGCACAGGAACAGGTCGGCGCCCGAGGCGAGTTCGGTGAGCGCGTCGCACGGCCCGCTGTCCCCCGAGTACACGAGGACGCTGCCCTGGCACTCGGCGCGCAGCGCGTACGCCTCGGTGTCGTGGGCCACCGCGCGCGAGGTGAGGCGCAGGTTCCAGTGCCGCACGGTGTGCCCGTCGAACAGCGGTCTGAAGTCCAGGTACTCGCCGAGGAACCGTACGTCCGGCCGGCCCAGGAAGCCGGCCAGCCGGCGGGCGCAGTCGAGCGGCGCGTACACCGGGATCGGGGCCGGCGGGGTCATCCCGCCGTGTGCGAAGGCGTAGGCGGCGGCGAGGAGGTCCGCGCTGTGGTCGGCGTGCAGATGGGAGATCCAGATCGCGGTGAGCCGGTCGGGGTCCGTGTGCCGCTGCAACTCGGCGAACGTACCGGTGCCCGCGTCCACCCACACCTCCGCGCCCGCGCCGCGCAACAGGTATCCGGAGCAGGGGCGGCCGGGCCCCGGGTGCGGAGAGGCGGTGCCGAGGACGGTGAGGCTGAGGGGCATGGTGGGGAGCGTACGTTTCGCCGCCGCCGGACACGGCCCGAACGTCCCGGTCCACGGCGGCCGCGCTCCGCCGTCCCCCTCCTCGCGGCTGCCGGATCCGGGGCTCCGGCCGCCCCGCGCACCGGCCCGCGACCCGCTCGAACTGTGCCGGGGCGCCCGGAGCCGCCGCCGCGCACGCGCGCGTGCGTCGATGCCTCGCGGCCGCCCCCGTCGGGGAGCCCGTGGCTACGAACGGGGCGTCCACCCCGGATCGCGTCCGCTCAGCCCGAGCGCGCGGTCGAGCAGCGGGGCGTCCGGGGGGACGGGAACGACGGGTCCGAAGGGGCCCGCGCCGGACCCGGCGTCGGTCGCGGCGGACAGGAACCCGTACGCCGCCGACAGCGCCGCCGGGTCCGGGTCGTAGCTCTGGCCGGTGGCGCGCGCCAGGTCCCAGCCGTGGATCACCAGTTCGTCGGCGACGACGGCCGCGGCGACCTCGCCGGGCAGGTCCACGCCGCCCGCGCGGGTCATGCCGGTCCGGGCGGCCGGGTCGCGCCAGGCCGCGACGAGGGCGTCGAGCGCGGCGGCCAGATCCGCGCGCCAGTGCGGGCCGGGTTCCGGCGCGGCCGCGTCGGGCGGGGTGTCGGTCGTGGGGCCGAGGTCCTTGCGGGCCGCGTCACGGAAGGCCACGGACAGGCCGGTGAGGTGGGCGAGGAGGTTGCCCACGGCGCAGCCCGGACAGGGCGTCGCACGGCCCAGTTGCCCGTCGCGCACGCCGTGCGCGAGGCGCACGATGATCCGGGCCTGGGGGCCGAGGTCGAAGGTCGTCGTCGTGTCGGTCATACGGGGCAGACCGTCCGCGCGCCGAGAACTCATCGCGGCGCCCCGGATAAGGCACCTGCCCGATGCGGTGCGGACCTCCTTAGACCCACGATGACCTGGCATGACGAAGAACTGGTCCGTGCTACGGGTCCTGCGCGACCGTGACGCGGCGCTCTGCCTGGCCGTCTCGGTGGTGTCCGGTTTCGGCACCTCGGCGCTCTGGCTGGCGTCCGGTGTGTGGGTCAAGGACCTCACCGGCTCCGACGGCCTCGCCGCGCTGTGCGTGCTGGCGCTGTGGGCGCCCACGCTCCTCGCCCCGCTGCTCGGCTCCCTCGCCGACCGCGGCCGCCGGCGTCCCCTGCTCGTCGCCTTCAACCTGGGTCCGGCGGCCCTGCTGCTCACCGTGCTCGCGGTGGACTCGCCCGGACGGCTGTGGCTGCTGTTCACGGTGCTGTTCCTGTACGGCGCCGCCTGCGTCGTCGTCGACGCGGCCGAGTCCGCGCTCGTGGCCGCCGCCGTCGCCCCGGAGCTGCTCGGCGACTTCAACGGTCTGCGCATGACGCTCACCGAGGGCATGAAGCTGGTCGCCCCGCCCACCGGAGCCGTCGTGTACGCCGCGCACGGCGGCCACGGGGTGGCGCTGCTGGACGCGGCCACGTTCGTCTGCGCGGCCGGCCTGTACGGCTGCGTGGCGGTCCGCGAGGAACGGCCGCGACGGACCGCCGGCCACTGGCGGGCGCACACCGCCGAGGGCGCCCGCTTCCTGTGGGCTCATCCGGGGCTGCGCCCGCTGGTGGTGGCCGGCGGCGCGACGATGCTGTGCGCGGGCCTGGGCGCGCCGCTGGTCTACGCCGTCGTCGAAGGGCTCGGCCACTCCCCCGCGTACGCGGGCGCGCTGTACGCCGCCCAGGGCGCCGGTTCGGTCGTGACGGGGCTGCTCGCGGGGCCGGCGCTGCGGCGGCTGGGGGCGCGCCGGTTCGCGGCGTGCGGGATCGCCCTCACGGCCGCCGCGGTCGCCGCCCAGGCCGTCCCCTCGGAGCCCGTGGCCCTGATGTGCGGCGCGGCCATCGGCGCCGGGCTGCCGTGCCCCCTGATCGCGGCGCTGACCGCCGTGCAGCGGCAGACGCCGCAGGCGCTGCTCGGCCGGGTCACCGCCACGGCCGGCACCCTGTTGTACGCGCCGAACGCGATCGGCCTGGCGGCGGGCGCGGGCCTGGTCGAACTCGTGCCGTACCAGGCCCTGTTGCTGACGCTGGGCCTGGCACGGCTGACGGCGGTCCTCCCCCTGCTGCGGTCGCCCGCGCGGCAGCGGGGGGAGGCCGCGGCCCGTCCGGCCGCCGAGCCGACGCACGAAGCCGACCGGACGTGAGACGCCGTCCGCCGCCGTGACGAGCGACCCCGCGACGGTCGACGCCCTCTCGCCGGGCCGCGCCGCCACACCGCCGCGCTGACGGCCGGTCAGCGTGCGGCGAGCGCCTCGCGCACCGCTTCCAGGTCGGCGTCCGACGCCAGTCCCGCGTGGTACAGGCGGACTTCGGTCGCGCCGTGGGCGCGGACGCGGGTCATGTCGGCGGCCAGGGTGGCGGGGCTGCCGCCCATGCCGGAGACGACGCCGAGGTTGGCGGCGAGGACCGCGCCCTCGCGGCCCTGCCCGGCGAAGGGCGTCAGCAGGCCGGGGCCGCCGGCGCAGGGCACGACGACGCCGTCCGCGACGGACAGGATGTGCGCGGGGTCGACGCCCGCGTTGGCGCCGACGTGATGCGTCACGGGGTCGGCGTGCAGCAGGACCTGGAAGCCGGCGGGCGCGGCCGCCCGGACGGCGGCCACGGCCGCCTCCTGGAGGGTGCGGGCCCGTTCGTCGCGCCACGCGCGCGTGGCCGCGGCCGTCCCCGCCCCGAGGAGCTTCTCGACCCCCGTCCAGCCCCCGTCGTCCGGCGCTCCCCGCCACAGCGGCTCCAGCGCGTCCCGGACGGCGGCGGCGAGCGCGTCGGCGTCCAGGCCCTGTGCGCCGTAACCGGCCCGGCAGGCGGGGCAGAAGCAGAGGGACATCAGGTACTGGCCGGCGTCCCCGAGACCGACGCCTGCGGTCTTGTCGTGGGCGTGCAGGTGCTGAAGTCCGTACCAGCCGAGCGACTCCAGTTCGGTGCCCGCCGCGCCGGGGCGCACGGCGGCCTCGGCGGCGAGGTCGACCAGGTAGGCGCGGGTCGCGGGCTGCGCGACGCAGGGCGCCCAGGGGTAGCGGTCGCCGTAGGCGTTCACCACGGAGGTGTCCGGATGCTCGGCGCCCAGGCGCGAGTTGTGCGCGAGGACCACCCAGGTGTGCACCTCCAGGCCGGTCGCGGCGAGCGCCTCGGCGGCCTCGCCGCAGGCGTCGCCGGGGGCCCAGTCGCCGGCCGGGTACGGGCGCAGGGCGCGTCCCTGCCAGCGGCCGTCCGGCGGGTAGAGCACGGCCGCGTGTTCGGCGGTGACGACGCGGTGCCGCGGGTGGCGGGGGGTCAGGGCGCGGGTGGAGTGGTAGGCGGAGGCGAGGGTGACCTGTTCCACGCCGAGCGCGGCGATCCGGGCGGGCGCGCCGGGGTCGCCGTTGACGTCCCAGGGGTAGACGAACGTCGAGGCCTTCACCGGTTGTCCTCCTCCAGCAGGGCGTGGGCGCGCTCCGTCATCAGGGCGAGCCGCTTGACATGATCCTCGCCCGGTTCGTGCAACGGCGGGCGGACCTCGCCGACGTCGAGCCCGCGCATCCGCACCCCTGCCTTGACGAGCGAGACGGCGTATCCGCGGCCCAGGGCGCGCAGTTCGACGAACGGCCGGTAGAACCCGTCGAGGAGGCGGTGGACGGTGTCGTCGTCGCCGGAGGTGAGCGCCCGGTGGAAGGCGAGGGCGATCTCGGGGGCGAAGCAGAACACGGCCGAGGAGTAGAGGGTGACGCCGAGCGCCCGGTAGGCGAGCTGGGTCTGCTCCGCGGTCGGCAGGCCGTTGAAGTAGAGGAAGTCGCCGGGCGCCGCGGTGCGCACGGCGCTGATGATCCGCTGCATCAGGTCGAGGTCGCCGTGCCCGTCCTTGAGGCCGACGATCCCCTCGGTCCGGGCGAGTTCGACGACGGTGTCCGGGGTGAGGACGGCGTTGTCGCGCTGGTAGACGATGACGGGCAGGGAGGTCGCGGCCGCCACCGTGCGGTAGTGCCGCAGCAGGCCCTCCTGGGCGGCGACGACGAGGTAGGGCGGCAGGACGAGCAGGCCGTCCGCCCCGGCCGCCTCGGCGAGGCGGGCGTAGCGCACGGCGAGGGCGGTGCCGTACCCGGCGCCCGCGACGACCGGAACCCGTCCGGCGGTCTCCTCCACGGCCGCCCGGACGCAGGCCTCGAACTCCTCCGGCGTGAGCGCGTGGAACTCCCCGGTCCCGCAGGCCGCGAAGACGGCGGCGGCGCCCGCCTCCACGCCGCCGCGCACGTGCGCGCGGTAGACGTCGAGGTCCAGGGAGCCGTCGGGGCCGTAGGCGGTGACGGGGAAGAACAGCGGTCCGCTGGGGACGCGGAGGCGGGCGGCGAGCGGGGCTGACGTCACGGGCTCTCCCGGGTCCATATTCTTGAGCGTCGTCCATATTCCTGAACAGGCTCACGCTAAGGTGCCCGATCGAGCCCGGTCAAGCCGACGAACCCTGGGGACACCAGCAGTTTTGCCACTCCTGCCGCACACTTGACGGGCAGTGCCGCAGCTCCTTAGCGTGTCCATGAATGTGAACTGCGGCCACGGATACGTCCGGCCGCTCGAGTGACCCGAGGAGACCCGAGGATGCCCGCTCCGCGCACCGTCCTGCTCACCGGCGCCGCCGGCGGCCTCGGCACCCTGATGCGGGACCTGCTGCCGGCCTACGGCTACGAGCTGCGCCTGCTCGACCTGCGCCCGGTCGAGGGGGAGCCGGAGGCGATCGTCGCGGACCTGGCCGACAAGCGGGCCGTCCGGGAGGCGGTGCGGGGCGTCGACGCGATCATCCACCTCGCGGGCATCTCCCTGGAAGCCCCCTTCGAGAAGATCCTCACCGCCAACATCGCGGGCACGTACAACCTGTACGAGGCCGCGCACGACGAGGGCGTGCGGCGCGTCGTCTTCGCGTCCTCCAACCACGCCGTCGGCTTCACGCCCCGGCCCCGCGGCGAGGACACCCTGATCCCGGTCGACACCCCGCACCGCCCCGACACGTTCTACGGCCTGTCCAAGGCCTTCGGCGAGGACCTCGCCCAGTTCTACTGGGACAAGCACGGCCTGGAGAGCGTCTCGGTGCGCATCGGCTCCTGCTTCGCCGAACCGACCAGCGTGCGCATGCTGTCGGTGTGGATGAGCCCGGCCGACGGCGCGCGCCTCTTCCACGCGGCCCTGACCGCCGAGAACGTCGGTCACACCGTCGTCTACGGCTCCTCGGCCAACACCCGGCTGTGGTGGGACCTGTCGACCGCGCGCGCCCTCGGCTACGAGCCGCGGGACGACTCCGAGCCGTACGCGCAGAAGCTGATCGCCGAACAGGGCGAGCTGGACCCGGACAACATCGCCCACGCCCACCTGGGCGGCCACTTCGTCAGCGATCCGCCGATCTGGCCCTACTGACCGCTGGGCGACCGGGCGGCCTGACCACCTGGTCACCGCGCCTCACAGGGGGCTCGTGCTCCGGCGCCGGGGGCGGGCGCGAGGGGGACGTGAGCCATTCGCGGGAGGGCCGGCCGGGTAAGGGAACGGCAAAGTGGTCCCGTTCGTTCACCCGGCATGACAGCTATGACCCCCGGCTCGAACATCCCTCTCCCCGTCACGCGCGTGACGGTGGACGTCGCCGCCCCGGTGCGGCTCGACGTATCGGGCCTGCTGCTCACCGCCGACGGCAAGGTGCGCTCCGACGACGACTTCATCTTCTACAACCAGCCGAGCGGCCCTGGCGTGACCTACCGCTCCGGCGGCGGCGCGTCTCCCGACGCGATCACGGTCGACACCGCCGCGGTCCCCCCGGGCATCGAGAAGATCGTCGTCACCGCGAGCCCCGACGGCGCGGGACAGACGTTCCAGGGCATCGAACCCACGGCGACGATCACAAGCGCGGACGACGGCGCCGTCCTGGCCACCTTCACGCCCCCGGGGCTCGGCGCGGAGACGGCCCTGGTGGTCGTGGAGATCTATCTGCGCAACGGCGCCTGGAAGGCCCGCGCGGTCGGCCAGGGCTACGCCGACAGCCTGGCCGGCATCGCCACCGACTTCGGCGTGACGGTGGAGGAGCCGGCGCCCGCCGCCCCGCCGCAGCCGGTCGCCCCGCCGCAGCCCCCGCTCCACACGCCCGTGGCGCCGCCGGCTCCGCCCGCCGCTCCCCCGGCCCCGCCGGCCGCCGCGCCCGGCACCGGGAAGATCAACCTGGACAAGGGCCGCGTCAGCCTGCAGAAGAACCAGACCGTCTCCCTGATGAAGGGCGGCCGCCCGCTGCTCTCGCAGGTGAAGATGGGGCTCGGCTGGGAGCCCGCGTTCCGCGGCAAGGACATCGACCTGGACGCCTCGGTCATCGCGTTCGGCCCCCAGCGCAACCACATCGACAGCTGCTACTTCGGCAAGCTGTCCATCGTGAACGGCGCGATCAAGCACTCCGGCGACAACCTCACCGGCGAGGGCGGCGGGGACGACGAGGTGATCGTCGTCGACCTCGGCAGGCTGCCGCAGGAGGTGACCGGTCTGGTCTTCACCGTGAACTCCTTCTCCGGCCAGAAGTTCACCGAGGTCGCCAAGGCCTACTGCCGGCTGCTGGACGCCGCGACCGGGGAGGAGCTGGTCCGCTTCGACCTCACGGGCGCGGAGGCGCAGACGGGCGTGCTGATGGCCAAGCTGATCCGCCAGTACTCCGGCGAGTGGGAGATGACGGCGATCGGCTCCTTCGTCAAGGCGCGCACGGTGCGCAACATGGTGAAACCGGGCGCCGAGGCCCTGTGACCGCGAGCGGGGCGGCCTCGGACCGCCCCGCTCACACCCGGTCGCGGGCGCCCGCCCTCGCGGGGGGCTCGCCTTCGCGGGGGCGCGTCGACAACGGGGCCCCGGTCCGTCACCTCGGAGGCCGCAGGCCCTCCGTCAGCAGCGACACGTACCGGCGGACGACCCGCACGTCCCCGCCCTCTCCGCGGCCCCCGCCGTCCCCTGCGCCCGCTCCGTCTCCGGTGCACCCTGCCTCCCCCGCAGCCAGTTCCGACGCCGTCGCCACGCCGTGGGCGAGCCGCAGCACGTCGATCGGATCGACGTCCCGGCGCAGGGCGCCCGCACGCTGCGCCGCCTCCACCAGCCGGGCCGCCGCCGCCTTCATCCGGGTGCCGCAGCCGGTGACCGCGGCCGCGCCGCCGTCCGCGACGGCGGAGCCCAGCAGCGCCCGCATGCCGCGGACCTGGATCGTGCCGACGCACAGCTCCTCCAGCCATGCCGTCAGCGCCTCGCCGGGCGGCAGTTCCCGGCCCAGTGCGCCGGCCCGGGCCGCGAGCGCCTCGATCCGGTCGAGGTAGGCCGCCTCCAGCAGCGCCTGCCGGGTCGGGAAGTGGCGGTACAGCGTGCCGGAGCCGACACCGGCCCGCCTGGCGATGTCGTCGAGGGACGCGCCCTCCCCGTGCTCGGCGAAGGCTCGCGCCGCCGTCTCCAGCAGGCGCGCGTAGTTGCGCCGGGCGTCCGCACGCATGGGTCTGACCTGCGTCATCCAGTCACTCCTCGCGAACGGGGTCCGCGCGCCGCCGATGGCCGCCGCCACGCGGGCCGCCCCCGTTCACGCCTCGGGTGCACGGCCGGGCGGCCGTGCTGCCCGCATGGTCCACCACCGCCCGGCCGGTGCGCCACATCCCACCGGGGCGGCGAAGGCGGGCGGGTGCGGCCGGGGCGTCTCCGGTTCCCGCACAGGCGGGTGTCAGAACAGGGCGCTGTACGCGTTCAGGGCGGGCTGGCCGCCCAGGTGCGCGTACAGCACGGTCGCCCCGCGGTCGATCTCGCCCCGGGCGACCAGGTCGACGAGCCCCGCCATCGACTTCCCCTCGTAGACCGGGTCGGTGACCATGCCCTCGGTGCGCGCCGCGAGCCGCATCGCCTCCAGGGTCGCCGCGTCCGGGACCCCGTAGACGCCCGCGTGGTAGCGCTCGTCGAGTTCGACGTCGTCGGCGGTCAGCTCGCGGCGCACGCCGATCAGGCGGCCCGTGCCGTGCGCGATGCGGGCGATCTGCCCGCGGGTGCGGTCCGGTCCGGCCGACGCGTCGATCCCGAGGACGCGGCGGGGGCGGCCGCCCGCCTCCTCCAGCGCGGCGAACCCGGCGATCATCCCCGCCTGGGTCGAACCGGTCACGGAACAGACGATCACGGTGTCGAAGAACACGCCCGCCGCCCGTTCCTGTTCGGCGACCTCGTAGGCCCAGCCGGCGAACCCCAGCCCGCCCAGCGGATGGTCGGAGGCCCCGGCCGGGATCGCATAGGGCTTGCCGCCCGACTCCTCGACCTCCCTGAGCGCCAGCTCCCAGCTCTCCTTGAAGCCGATCCCGAACCCGGCCCGGACGAGCCGGACGTCGGCACCGGCCAGCCGGCTGACGAGGATGTTGCCGACCTTGTCGTACACCGGGTCGGGCCAGTCCACCCAGCTCTCCTGCACCAGCACGCACCTGAGCCCGGCGCGGGCGGCGCAGGCGGCGACCTGACGGGTGTGGTTGGACTGCACCCCGCCGATCGACACCAGGGTGTCGCAGCCCCGCGCGAGCGCGTCGGCGATCAGGTACTCCAGCTTGCGGGTCTTGTTCCCGCCGTACGCGATACCTGAGTTGCAGTCCTCGCGTTTGGCCCACAGGGCGGCTCCGCCGAGATGAGCGGTGAGCCGTTCCAGCGGGTGGATCGGCGAGGGGCCGAAGAGGAGGGGGTAGCGCTCGTGGGAGGAGAGGGACGTCGCGGCCATGGAGTCTCCTGAACTCAGTCGGTGTCGGCGGCCCCTGCCGGATCCCGCCCGTCGCGCACACGTCGCGGGTCTCGTACCTCGTGCGGTCCTACGTCCGGTGCGGGTCCTGTGCGTCCGGCGGGTCCTGTGCCTCCGTCGGATCGGCCGTGTCGGGGGTCTCGGCCTTGCCGGCGTCGTCGGCGGTGTCGGCCAGGGTGCGCCAGATCTCCGCGGTGACCCGGACCGCCTCGTCCACGTCGCCTGCCGCGCAGGCCTCGATCAGCCGTCCGTGCAGGCCTGCCGAACGGCAGGCGCCGCCCTCGCCGAAGCGGCGCCGCTCCAGGCGACGGATGAGCGGGGTGTAGCGGGCGACGGTGGCGGCGGCCGCGCGGTTTCCCGCCGCGCGGACCAGGACGTCGTGCAGTTCGTCGTCGGCGCGCAGGGCGGCGTCCACGTCGCCCGCGCCCACCGCCGCGGCGAACCGCTCGTTGGCGGCGCGCATCCCCTCGACGTCCGCCGCGAACAGCCGGGGCACCGCCACCCTGGCGACCAGCTCGTGCATCGCGCCGACCACAGCCGCCGCGTCGCGCACCTCTGCCCCCACCACCGGGGTCACCCGCGTGTAGCTCTGCGGCTTGCTCTCCAGCAGCCCCTCGCCGACCAGCCGGGCGAACGCCTCGCGCACCGGGGCCCGGGACAGCCCCAGCCGCTCCGCGAGGTCCACGTCGCGCACCACCGCGCCGGGGGCGAGGGTCCCGGACACGATGGCGTCGCGGATCGACGCGTAGGCGCGGTCCCTGAGCAGAGTGCGCGGCACGGCTTCCATGAACTGAAATGTTAGATATCAGTCGGCCGCCGAACAAGAGGCGAGACACGGGACCGGAACGCCGACGGCCTCCGCCGCCCCCGGGGTGCGGGGGCGGCGGAGGCCGAGGCGCCGGGCGCGTGCCGTCGCGCGGGCACGGTCAGACGGCCGGCCTCAGGTCGGGAGCCCACGGCCACTTCGTGTCGTCGGCCGCCTCCAGCAGCGGAACCATGCGGAAGGCCGCGTCGGACAGGCCGCCGAAGGTGTGGCGGTTCGCCGTGCCGGACGGGCCGTGCCCCGCACGGTGTCCGGCCAGGTTCCAGGTGTAGACCGGCACGTGCGCCGGGACCTGCTCGGTCGGGCCGCCGTGGCGGCTCGGGGCGAACTGCTCGTCGGTGACGATCAGCACCCGGTCGTGGCCGCGGTAGTGCCGGCGCACGGCCTCGGTGGTGTCGGTACCGCCCAGGTCACCGAAACGCTCCAGAATCCTCAGCACGGACTCCCCCTCACGGAACTTGATCGCGTTGCTTGTGGAACCGAACTCGACGAGGTCCGCGTCCGCCGCCCGCAGTGCGAGCGCCGTCCCGAAGATCGCCGCGGCGTCGGCGCGGCTGAGGTCGGACCGGTCCGACAGCCGCGCGTAGAACATGGAGCCCGAGCGGTCGACGAGCACCAGCGTGCGCCCCGGCAGGGCGGGCACGTTGGCCAGCGAGTGGCCGAGCGCCTGCTCCAGCGGGTAGGCCCAGCGCAGCGAGGGCGCGTGCCGGTACGCGGCGAGGTAGCGGAACGGGAACTGCCGCGAGCGCGCGACCTCCTGCGGGTCGCTGATCCGCGCCGCCACGCGTGCGGCGACCTCGTCGCCGACGCCCGCCTCGTCGAAGTTGCGCAGGTTGCGCACCAGCGCCATGGCGCCCATGGACGGGACGACCGCCTCCCAGGCGGCCCCGTCCATCGGCCCCTGGAGCCAGCCGGCCAGCGCCTCCCAGGTCATACCCGCCTCGGCCAGCCGCCGCGCGCCGTCCGCCGCGGTGACGACTGCGCGCCGCTCGGCGGGCGGCACGGCCATCAGCTCGCGGTGCGCCACGAGGGCGGGCAGCGAGCGGGGCGGCTCGGCCGTCTCCGGGTGGTGCCGGCGGTCGAGGGCGTACCGGAACAGGTCGCCCTGCCACGGCTTGGCCGGATCCGGCGAGGCGTGGACCAGGTTGAGAACGTCGCCGAAGCGGTAGCCCTTGGTCGCGGTGTCGTACTTCAGCAGCGAGCGGGGGCTGTAGAGCCGGCGCACCGCGTCGGCGACGCCCCGCTTGACGGGCTTGGGAAGGGTGCGTCCGTACGTCGCCGTCCAGTACGCGAGCAGTTCGCCGGGCTCGTCGGGCCGCTGCAGGACGCTGTCCACGACCCGCCGGTTCGCGGGGCCGTCGGTGGCTCCCGCCGCCAGACGCGCGTGCACGTACTCGGCGGCGCCGACGATCGCGGCCGTGCGGAGGTTTCCCTCGCCGCGCATCCAGCCCAGCAGGCCGGCCGTCCAGGCCGGGTCACCGACGGCGAGTTCGCGCACCAGCGCGCAGAAGCGGTCGTCGCGAGCGGCGCCGGTCTCGTAGAAGGTCTGCTGCGAGACGAAGTTCGCCACCGCCAGCAGGAACAGCTCGGAGCGGGTGTCCCGCTCGTGTCCGCGGCCGCCCTCGTGGGTGCGCAGCACCCGGCCCGTGGTCGTCACGGGCGAGACGGGCCGCGCCTTGCGCACACGGACATTGAAACGCGCCATGGTGAATTCCCCCGAATTCAAGAGATGTCGAGTTCGTCGTCCGACGACTCGTTTTTTCGGGGAGGCGCAACAAAGGGAAGGTGCCCGAGATCAGGGGTCGGCGACGGACTTGCCAGATGCTCTACCCGACTGAGCTACGCCGGCCCTGGGCCGACGACGGGACTCGAACCCGCGACCGTCCGATCCGATGAAGTAACCGTTGCCTGCGCACCGGGCACCCACCTCATGCTGCGCCTCCCGAGATCAGTTCGGCGGCGGCGTGGGATTCTTTTGGAGAGAAGTAGCCGCAGCCCGCGCACCGGAAGGTGCTGTGCAGTTGTGGTGTCCAGAGATCGAGGCCGGCGGAACCGACAAGGTGCTCTGCCCCTGAGCTACACCGGCGTGTCGTGCCGGTGGCGGGATTCGAACCCGCGGCCGCCCCATTATCAGTGGAAGTAGGTCCTGCCTTCGCACCTGGACAGGGATTACTTTAGGAGGGCGGCCGCGGACGGGGCGAACGAATTAATTACCGGCCGCCGCCTACCGCTTCTGCCGCTTCCAGGGTCCGGTGATCGCCAGCATGATTCCCGGCGTCTGGATGTTGGCGTAGAGGGTGCGGCCGTCGGGCGAGAAGGTGACGCCGGTGAACTCGCTGTATTCGGGCTCCTCCGCGGTGCCGATGTTGAGTTCGTTGCGGGCGATGGGGTAGGTGCGGCCGCTGTCGGTCGCGCCGAAGAGGTGCTGGACGCCTTCGCCGTCCTCGGCGATGACGAGGCCCCCGTAGGGGGAGACGGTGATGTTGTCGGGGCCGTCGAAGGCGCCGTCGGCCGACGGGTCGGGGTTCACGCCGAGCAGCACCTTCAGGGTCAGCGTGCGGCGCCGGGGGTCGTAGAACCAGACGGCACCGTCGTGCTGGACGGGGCTCTCGTCACGGGCGTAGGAGGAGACGACGTAGGCGCCGCCGTCGGCCCACCACATGCCCTCCAGTTTGCGGGCGCGGGTGACCTGCCCGGCGGCGAACTGCTTGCGCACCGGTACCGACCTCGCGTCGCGGTCGGGGACGTCGACCCAGTCGACGCCGTACACGGTGCCGGTCTTCGTGGCGCGCGAGAGGTCGTCGACGAACCGCCCGGCGGAGTCGAAGCACTTGAAGGCCTGGAGGACGCCGGCGTCGTCGGCGAGGGTGCGCAGCCTGCCCCGGCCGTGGCGGAACCCGGTCGGCGGGGTCCACCGGTAGAGCAGGCCGTTGGGGCCCGAGGCGTCCTCGGTGAGGTACGCGTGGCCGTGCCGGGGGTCGATGACGACGGCCTCGTGGGCGTACCGGCCGAACGCCTTGACGGGCTTCGGATCGCGGTTGGCGCGGCGGTCTGCGGGGTCGACCTCGAAGATGTAGCCGTGGTCCTTGGTCATGCCGTTCTGGCCGGCCTTGTCCTCGGTCTCCTCGCCGGAGAGCCAGGTGCCCCACGGGGTGGCGCCGCCCGCGCAGTTGGTGGAGGTGCCGGCGATGCCGACCCACTCGGCGACATGGCCGCCGGGACGCACCTCGACGACCGTGCAGCCGCCGGCCGCGGCCGGGTCGTAGACGTGGCCGGCGGTGAGAGGGACGGGGTACTGCCAGTCGGCGCGCGGGCCCTTGAGCTCGTGGTTGTTGACCAGCAGGGTCGCTCCGCGCGGGCCGCGGAAGGCGGCGGTGCCGTCGTGGTTGGACGGGGTGATCTCGCCGGACTCCAGCCGGGTGCGGCCGCTGTGGGTGACGACGCGGTACGTGAAGCCGGCGGGCAGCGCGAGGACGCCGGCCGGGTCGGGCAGCAGCGGGCCGTAGCCGGGCCCGTGGTGCCGGGCGGACGCCGGCTCGCGGGACACGGCCGCGGTGTCCTCGGCGTCGGTGGCGGCGAGGGCGTTCGGCGCGCTGGCCAGGGCGCCGACGCTGCCCGCGAGCGCGATCCCGGCGCCGGTGACCGCGGATCGCCGGGTGAAGTCCCTGCGGGTGAGCGACATGGTGTCTCCTGAGACGGTGGAAGTGCCGTGGAGGTGGCGGACTCCGGTTTCGGCGACACCGTCCCGTCCATGCCTGAACGGGAGTTGAACGGGGGGCGGCCACGGGGGACCTGCTTCCATGAATCCGTACGGATCTCGTCGGCAGGTCCCCGAGAAGGCCCCCGCGAGGACGGCTCCCGTGGCCGGGGAGGGCTCTCGCGCGGCGGCGGTCAGCCGCCGTGCTGCGAGCGCGCCTTGAAGGCGGCCTTGCGGGCCTCCTTGGCGATGCGCTTGTCGGGGTGCAGGCGTCCCATCGCCTCCAGGACGTCCGCGGTGGCCGGGTGGTCGACGCGCCAGGCGGCCGCGAAGAAGCCGCCGTGCTGCTGGGCCAGGCCCTCGACGAGGGCCTGGAGCTCCTCGGAGTTGCCCTCGGCGGCGAGCTGGGCGGCCAGGGTGTCGACGGTGAGCCAGAAGACGAGGTCCTCGGAGGGGGCGGGCACGTCGGTCGCGCCGAGTTCGCTCAGCCAGACCCGGGCGAGACCGCCGAGTTCGGGGTCGTCGAGCACTTCGCGCACGGCGGGTTCGGCCTGCCCGCCGACGAGGGACAACGCCTGCTGGCAGCGCAGCCGGCGCAGCGGCGCCCCGGGGTCGGAGCCGCGGGCGGCGGCGAGCAGTTCCTGTGCGGCGGCGAGGGGGTCGCGGCGGGCGAGCCAGTGCTCGGTCTCGGCGAGCGCGGCGCGCGGGCCGTAGCCGGCACCGGCGTCGAGGAGGACGTCGGCGCCCTTGTCGGCGAGGTCGCCGACGGCCGGGGCGTCGAAGCCGGCCTCCTGGAGGCGGGCGCGCAGCCCGTACAGGCCGAGCGGGGTGAGGCGGACCATGCCGTAGCGGGAGACGTCGGTGTCGTCGAGGGGGGCGGAGGGCTCCTCGTCGGCGTCGACCATCAGCTCCTCGTCGACGGGCCGGTAGGCGACGATGCCGATGGGTTCCAGCAGCCGGAACTGGTCGTCGAGGCGCATCATCGCGTCGGAGACCTGCTCCAGGACGTCGTTGGTGGGCTCGTCCATGTCACCGGGGATGATCATGGAGGCGGCGAGCGCGGGCAGCGGGACGGGGGCGTCGCCGGGGCCGTCCTCGCTGGCGGTGAGCAGGTAGAGGTTGCCGAGCACGCCGTCGAGGAACTCGGCCTCGGCCTCGGGGTTCCAGTCCAGCCGGGAGAAGTCGACCTGGCCGCCCTCGTCCATGGCCTCCATCAGGTCGTCGAGGTCGGGGACGGCGGCCTCGGCGAGGACGGTCTCCAGGGCGTCGAGCCAGACGGCGAGGACGTCGTGCGGGGCGCCGCCGGTCAGCAGGGCCAGGTCCTCGCCGGCCGCGACCGTGCCTGCCTCCTCGTCGACGACCTCCACGAGCCCGGCGTCCACGGCGACCCGCCAGGCCTCGCTCGCACAGGCGGCGGCGTCCTCGCCGGTCAGGCCGAGCGCCTCGGCGGCCGCGGCGAGCTGCTCCTCCACGAGGGAGCCCCCGGCGTCGACGCGGGTGCCGGGGCCGGCCCAGCGGGCGAGCAGGGCGGCCCGGGAGAGCAGGGGCGTGGACAGGGCGTCGCGCGCCAGCTCCGCTTCGGGGTGCAGCCGCACCGGCGGCAGGGGGGAGCTGTCTGACATCGGCTGGTTCTCCTAGGGCGCGTGGTGCCGCCGGCCCGCTGGGGCCACTGGGCCACTCAGCCTAGACGGATATGGCCCCATGCCGCCCGGTTCATCTCCCCGCCGGGCCCCGTACATGGCTGAAACCTTGACAAGTGGCCGGAGCAGGCAGGAGATTGACGCGCGTAGAAATCCACTGGACAGCTGTTCACTGTATTTTCTACGCGCGTCGCGCACCCGTTCCGCGGGCCGCGGCCCCCTCGTTCCGTGCTCCACCCTCGTCCCGGCGCTCACGTACGTCCCCGGAGGGATTCCGTTGCCGAGCAAGAAGTCCGCGCGTCTCGCCGCGCTCACCGTCGCCGCCGTCTGTTCCGCGGCCTCCACCGTCGCCCTCGGCGCACCCGCGCAGGCGGACACGGTGGCCATTCACGACATCCAGGGCACGACCCGGATATCGCCCTACGCCGGCAAGGCGGTCACGGGTGTGGCCGGAATCGTCACCGGCGTGCGCACCTACGGTTCGTCCAAGGGGTTCTGGATCCAGGATCCGAACCCGGACGCCGACCCCGCCACCAGTGAGGGCGTGTTCGTCTTCACCAGCTCCGCCCCGAAGGTCGCCGTCGGCGACTCCGTCACGGTCACCGGCACGGTCTCGGAGTTCGTGCCCGGCGGCGCGGCCGGCGGCAACCAGTCGGTCACGGAGATCACCAAGCCGACGGTGACGGTCGTCTCCGGCGGCAACGCGGTCCCGGCCGCGACCGTGGTGAACGCGCGGTCGGTCCCGGCCGCGTACACCCCGGACGGCGACCCCGCCGCCGCGGGCTCCGTCAACGGCCTGACCCTGCGCCCCGGCCGGTACGCCCTGGACTACTACGAGTCCCTCGAAGGCATGAATGTCCAGGTCGCCGACGCCCGTGTGGTGACCGCCACCGACCCCTACAGCGAGCTGTGGGTCACGGTGAAGCCGCGCGAGAACGCTACCCGCCGCGGGGGCGCCCTCTACGGCTCCTACACGTCGCAGAACACCGGCCGGCTGCAGATCCAGTCGCTGGGCGCGACCGCCGACTTCCCCGTCGCGAACGTCGGCGACACCCTCGCCGGCGTCACCGAAGGCCCCCTGGACTACAACCAGTTCGGCGGTTACACCCTCGTCGCCGGGCAGCTCGGCACGCTGAAGAGCGGCGGCCTGGAGCGGGAGACGACGCGGAAGCAGAAGCGGGGCGAACTGGCGGTCGCCACCTACAACGTCGAGAACCTCGACCCCTCGGACACCACGTTCGAGCGGCACGCCTCCGCGATCGTGAACAACCTGAAGTCCCCCGACATCGTGTCCCTGGAGGAGATCCAGGACGACAACGGCGCCAAGGACGACGGCACGGTCACCGCCGGCGCGACGGTGACCCGGCTGATCGACGCGATCGTCGCGGCCGGCGGCCCGGCGTACGACTGGCGCGCCATCGACCCGGTCAACGACCAGGACGGCGGCGAGCCGGGCGGCAACATCCGCCAGGTGTTCCTCTTCAACCCGCAGCGGGTGTCCTTCACCGACCGCCCGGGCGGCGACTCCACCACCGCGGTGGGCGTCTCCAAGGTGCACGGCAAGGCGCAGCTGACGGCCTCCCCCGGCCGCGTCGCCCCCGGCGACGACGCGTGGAAGTCCAGCCGCAAGCCGCTCGCGGGCGAGTTCGTCTTCCGCGGCCGCACGGTCTTCGTCATCGCCAACCACCTCAACTCCAAGGGCGGCGACCAGGGCCTGACCTCGCAGTACCAGCCGGTGGCGCGCAGCTCGGAGGTCCAGCGCCACGCCCAGGCGACGCTGGTCAACGCGTTCGTCAAGAGCATCCTGGACGTCCAGAAGAACGCGGACGTCATCGCGCTCGGCGACATCAACGACTTCGAGTTCTCCGGCACCGCGCAGATCCTGGAGGGCCGCGGCGAGCTGTGGTCGGCGATCAAGTCGCTGCCCGAGAGCGAGCGTTACACCTACGACTACCAGGGCAACCAGCAGGTCCTGGACCAGATCCTGGTGAGCCCGTCGATCCGGCGCGGCTGCGACCTCAGCTACGACAGCGTGCACATCAACTCGGAGTTCCACGACCAGGTCAGCGACCACGACCCGCAGGTGCTGCGCTTCGAGCCGTGACCGTCCGCCCTGTCAGGACCGGCCGAACCGTCGTCATCGGTTCGGCCGGTCCTGGCAGGCCGCTGTCAGCACCCGCGGCGCCTCGCCCGGCTTCCGCCCGGCGTCTTGCCCGTGCCCTGCGTCCCGGCCAGCACGGCGGCCACCACCGCGGCCCCGGCGAGCGCGGTCGGCCACGGATGGCGCCGCACGAAGTCCACGGGCGCGCGCAGCACGCCGGGGGCGGAGCCGTCAGCGGTGCGCGCGGCCCCGGACGCCTTGTCGTGCAGGTCGTGGCGGGTGCGCACCGCCCGCTCCTGGACGGCGTGACCGGCGCGGTTCGCTCGTTCGTGCATGTGCCGTCCCGCCTCGGCGGCCGAACTGCGCAACTGCACGCTCATCGCGCCCGCACGGTCCCTGAGGTCGGCGGCACGGGCGCGGGCGCGTCCGCGCACATCGGCCTTGGCCGCCAACTCCTCGACGGTCTGCCCCAGTTGGTGCCTCGTCTGCTCGATCTGCCGACGCAGGTCCGCCGCCGCCGCCTTGTCCGTCATCGGTGGGCCCTTTCCTTGATCTCCTCGACGTCGGCCTTCATGCTGCCGAGGGCCTCCTCGGGCGTCGGCGGCGTCGCCCGGCGCAACTGGGCACGGCCCGCCAGGCCCAGTACGGCGGCGATCACGAACAGCACCGCCGTCACCACGAGCGCCGCCGCCCAGACGGGCAGCACCAGCGAGAGAGCGGCCACGGCCGTGCCCGCGAGGGCGAGCAGACCGGCGTAGCCGAACGCGCCCGCGGCCCCGAGCAGCCCGCCGCCGCGACCGGCGCGCCGCCCCTTCTCGGCCAACTCCGTCTTCGCCAGGGTGAGTTCCTGCCGTACCAGCAGGGAGAGCTGTTCGGTGGCCTGGCCGACGAGTTCGCCGACCGTGCGATGCCCGTCCTGGACGGGCCGGAAGTCCGTGGTGCCGGTCACGGGGCTCCGCCTCCTCTCGGTTCCCGGAGCCCTTCGGGTACCCCTGCCGCCGCTCACTAAGCGAGCACCGGACGTCGCAGCATCCCTTACCCGTATCTCGTAGAAGAATTAAGTAGAGCTTCACAGTCGGTCCGCCCAGACTGCTCCCATGACGACAGCCTCCTCCGCCGCCCCGACGCCCGCCCCGATCCCCGCACCGGCCCGCACCGCGCCTTTCGGCCGGACCCTGTGCGCGATGGTCACGCCCTTCACCCCCTCCGGCGCGCTCGACCGCGACGGCGCACAGCGGCTGGCCGACCGGCTGGTGTCCGCGGGCTGCGACGGACTGGTGCTCTCGGGCACCACCGGTGAGTCGCCGACCACGTCGGACGCCGAGAAGGCGGAGCTGGCGGCGGCGGTGCGGGAGGTGGTCGGCAACCGGGCGTCGATCGTGACGGGGATCGGCACCTCCGACACCCGCCACACCGTCGGCCTCGCGCGGGCCGCCGAGAAGGCGGGGGCCGACGGCGTGCTCGTGGTCACCCCGTACTACAGCAGGCCCCCGCAGGCGGCCGTCGAGGCCCACTTCCGTGCGGTCGCGGACGCGTCCGCCCTGCCGGTCATGCTGTACGACATCCCCGCCCGCACCGGCACCCGGATCGAGCCGGACACCCTGCTCAGGCTCGCCGAGCATCCCCGGATCGTCGCGGTGAAGGACTGCTCCTACGACTTCCTCGGCACGCAGAGGGTGCTCGCGCGCACCGACCTGGCGTACTACGCGGGCTGCGACGAGCACAACCTCGCCCTGTACGCGGTCGGCGGGGCCGGGTACGTCAGCACGGTGGCCAACGTGGTCCCGGACCGGATGCGAGCCGTCCTGGACGCCTTCGACGCCGGGGACACCGCCGCGGCCGCCCGGCTGCAACGGGAGGTCACCGAGCTGGTGGCGGCGATGATGGCGTCGGACCTGCCCGGCGCGGTCACCGCCAAGGCCCTCCTGACCGACCTCGGCCTCCCCTCCGGTCCGCTCCGGGCGCCGCTGCACCCCGCGCCCCGCGAAACGGTCGGCGAGCTGCGCGCCGCCTACGAACGCCTGGTCGCCTGACCGGGCGCACGCGGGGGGGGGCCGTCCACACATCGGGCGGGGCCGGAACCGGGCGGTCGCGGGCGGAGGGCCGGTGAGGGCCGGTCGAAACGGGGCCGGGAGGGGATGCGGGGACCGGATCCCGGAAGGGGGAACGACAAAGGCAAGGAGGTCGCGCCTCCCTGCCACTTACAACGTATAGCGCACGGGGGGGCTTGCCGCAAGGCCCCCGTCGTGGCGGAGAATCCTCGGCCCGGGCCGGTGCACGGCGGACGGGCCGAGCGGCCGCGTCCGGTGTCCGCCGCCCGGTGTCCGGACCCCTTCGCCCGCGGCCGAGAACCCGAACGCTCACGAGCCGCGAGAATGGACGTACCCGGACGGCACGGACCGACCGCGGTCGCAAGCGATCTCATATCGGAGCTGATGACGTGACCCCCCTGACCACCGGGGCCTTCGACCTTCCCGAGCGGCTGGCCCACAAGGCCGACCCGAAGCTGATCGCCGGCGACGAGCGGCACTTCGCGGCGCTCGCGGAGTGCCTCGAACAGTCGATCGCCGAGGTGTCCGAGCGCCTCGACGCCGAGCGCCGGGCGCCCGGCGGACTGGGCCGCGGGGCGATGGACCGCGACACGGAGATCCACCGGCTCACCGCCCGGCTGCGCGCACTGCGCCGCTTCGGGCTCGACCTCTGCCTCGGGCACATGGTCGGCGCCGACGACGGCGAGCCCGTGTACGTCGGACGCCTCGGACTCACCGACAGCACGGGGCGCCGGCTGCTGCTCGACTGGCGCTCCCCCGCGGCCGAGCCGTTCTTCGGGGCGACCCACGCCAACCCGATGGGCCTGGCCAGCCGCCGCCGGTACCGCTGGACCCGCGGCCGGATCAGCGACTACTGGGACGAGGTGTTCGCGGCGGAAGGGTTCGCCGGGCACGCGGCGGCGCTCGACGACCAGTCCGCGTTCATCGCCAGCCTGGGCGGCAACCGCTCGGCCCGGATGCGCGACGTCCTCGGCACCATCCAGGCCGACCAGGACGCCGTCATCCGGGCGGGCTCCCGCGGCGCCCTGGTCGTCGACGGCGGACCGGGCACCGGCAAGACCGTCGTCGCGCTGCACCGTTCCGCCTACCTCCTGTACTCCGACCCCCGTCTCGGCCACCGCCGGGGAGGCGTGCTGTTCGTCGGCCCGCACCGGCCCTATCTGGCCTACGTCGCCGACGTGCTGCCCAGCCTCGGCGAGGAGGGGGTGCAGACGTGCACGCTGCGCGACCTCGTCGCCGAGGGCGCGCAGGCGCGGCCCGAGGCCGACCCGGAGGCGGCCCGGCTGAAGTCGTCCGCGCGGCTGGTGCGCGCGATCGAGAAGGCCGTCGCGTTCTACGAGGAGCCCCCCGCCACGGGGATGACGGTCACCACCCACTGGTCCGACATCGCCCTGACGGCGGACGACTGGGCCGTGGCTTTCGACGCGGCGGATCCGGGCACGCCGCACAACGAGGCGCGCGAGCACGTCTGGGAGGAACTGCTCACCCTCCTCACCGACAAGCACGACGGCGACGCCCCGCCCGCGCTGCTGCGCAAGTCGCTGCTGCAGAACCGGGAGCTGGCGGCGGCGTTCAACCGGGCGTGGCCGCTGCTCGAAGCGGCCGACGTCGTCGGCGATCTGTGGACGGTGCCCGCCTACCTGAGGATGTGCGCGCCCTGGCTGAAGCCGGACGAGGTGAACCTGCTGCAACGTGCGCAGGCCCGGGCGCACGCCTGGACGGTGTCCGATCTGCCGCTCCTGGACGCGGCGCGCCACCGCGTCGGCGACCCGGAGGCGGCCCTGCGCGCCCGGCGGCACAAGGCCGTCCTCGCTGCCCAGCGCGAGCGCATGGACCTCGTCGTGGACAACCTGATCCGGGCCGTGGCCGACTCGGGGGCCGACGGTGACGACGGCGAGGGCCTGGTGACCATGCTGCGCGGCGAGGACGCCAAGGTCAGCCTGGTCGACGACGCCGAACTGCCGGTCGCCGACCCGGACCTGCTGGCCGGCCCGTTCGCGCACATCGTCGTCGACGAGGCGCAGGAACTGACCGACGCGGAGTGGCAGATGCTGCTGCTGCGCTGCCCCTCCCGCAGTTTCACCATCGTCGGCGACCGCGCCCAGGCCCGGCACGGCTTCACCGAGTCGTGGCAGGAGCGGCTGGCCCGCATCGGGTTCGACCGGATCGGCCTGGCCTCGCTGACCATCAACTACCGCACGCCGCAGGAGATCATGGCGGAGGCCGAGCCGGTCATCCGGGCGGTGCTCCCGGACGCCAATGTGCCGACCTCGATCCGCAGCGGCGGCGCCCCGGTCGTCCACGGATCCGTCACGGAGCTGCACTCGGTCCTCGACGCCTGGCTCGCCGAGCACGCGGACGGGATCGCCTGCGTCATCGGCGACCCCACGTTCCGCGCCACCCCCCGGGTCCGCTCCCTCACCCCCGAACTGTCGAAGGGCCTCGAGTTCGACCTCGTCGTCCTCGTCGACCCGCAGAAGTTCGGCGAGGGCGTCCAGGGAGCGGTCGACCACTACGTGGCGATGACCCGAGCCACCCAGCGACTGGTCGTCCTGACGACCCCGTGAACGAACCGATCTGCCGTCGGCCGCGGGCCGGTCGGACACCCTCATGTCCGGCCGACCGGTGGCCGGCCGGGGCGGCCGCAGGTCGCGGCCGGCCGTGATCAGTTATGGCTGTGCAGGATCTCGTTCAGGCCGCCCCAGACCGCGTTGTTCGGGCGGGCCTCGACGGCGCCGGTGACCGAGTTGCGGCGGAACAGGATGTTGGAGGCGCCGGAGAGTTCGCGGGCCTTGACGATCTGGCCGTCGGGCATGGTGATGCGGGTGCCCGCGGTGACGTACAGGCCGGCCTCGACGACGCACTCGTCGCCGAGGGCGATGCCGACGCCCGCCTCCGCGCCGACGAGGCAGCGCTCGCCGATGGAGATGATGACGCTGCCGCCGCCGGACAGCGTGCCCATCGTGGAGGCGCCGCCGCCGATGTCCGAGCCGTCGCCGACGACGACGCCCGCGGAGATGCGGCCCTCGACCATGGAGGTGCCGAGGGTGCCGGCGTTGAAGTTGACGAAGCCCTCGTGCATGACCGTGGTGCCCTCGGCGAGGTGCGCGCCGAGGCGGACCCGGTCGGCGTCGGCGATGCGGACGCCCTTGGGGGCGACGTAGTCCGTCATGCGGGGGAACTTGTCGATGGAGGTGACCTGGAGGTGCAGGCCCTCGGCACGGGCGTTGAGCCGGACCTTCTCGACGTCGTCCACGGCGACCGGTCCGAGCGAGGTCCACGCCACGTTGGCGAGGTGGCCGAACATGCCGTCCAGGCTCTGCCCGTGCGGCTTGACCAGCCGGTGGGAGAGGAGGTGCAGGCGCAGGTAGACGTCGTGCGCGTCGAGGGGCTTGTCGTCCAGCGAGGCGATGACCGTGCGGACCGCGACGACCTCGACGCCACGGCGGGCGTCCGGGCCGATCGCCTTGGCCGCGCCCGCGCCGAGCAGTTCCACGGCCCGCTCGGCGGACAGCCGCTCGGTGCCGGAGGGGCCGGGCTCCGCGACCAGCTCGGGGGCGGGGAACCAGGTGTCGAGAACGGTGCCGTCGGCGGCGATGGTGGCGAGGCCGCCGGCCACGGCGCCGGTGGTGCGAGGAGCAGTCGTGTCGGTCATGAGGGCAACCTAACCGGCGCGGGCCCGCGGAGGCCAACCCGCGCAGCGGTGTCTCAGGTGGCGGTCCCACGGTCCGCGCCGACGGGGCGCGGGTCAGCGGCCCTGGACCCACAGAAGGCGTGGAGGCGGGCCGGTGCGGGTCAGCGGTCCGGGTCGGGCATGAGGCGGGAGAGCGCTTGCCTGGCGTACTCCTCGTCGTAGGGCACGCCCGTCAGCAGGACCTGGAGGCAGATGCCGTCCATCAGCGCCACCAGGGCGCGGGCGGTGAGGGGATCGGTGTGGCGGGCGAGCAGGGCGGCCGTGTCGTCGGCCCATTCGGCGGCGACGGGGCGCAGGGCCGGGCGGCGCAGGGCGGCCAGGTACAGCTCGTACTCCAGTTCCACGCCGGTGCGGTCGCCGGCGAGCCATTCGCCGAGGAGTCCGGCCAGTTCGGCGGGGAGGTCGGCGCCGGCGCCGGCCAGCCGGCCGCGCGCGGCGACCGCCTTGGCGAAGCCCTCGCCGGCCTGGCGCAGGGCCGCGGTCATCAACTCGTCGAGCGTGGCGAAGTGGTAGGTGGTGGAGCCCAGCGGCACGTCCGCCTCGGCGGCGACCGTGCGGTGGCTCAGTCCGGCCAGGCCTTTGGCGCCGACGACGCGGATCGCCGCGTCGATGATCCGCCGGCGGCGTTCGGGGTCGTGACGACGGGGCATCAGTGCGCACCTCCGAGGTTCAGCACGACGACGCCCGCGATGATCAGCAGGAGGCCGGCGGCCTTGGTGAGGGTCAGGGACTCGCCGAACAGGGTGAGTCCGAGGAGGGCGATGGCGGCGGTGCCGGTGCCGGCCCAGATGGCGTACGCGATGCCGATGCCGACGGTCTTCAGGGTCTGGGCCAGGAGGAAGAAGGAGACGACGTAGCCGACGACCGTCAGCAGCGAGGGCCAGAACCTGCTGAAGCCGTCGCTGTACTTCATGACCGTGGTCGCGGCCACCTCGGCGGCGATGGCGCCGGCGAGCGTCAGGTATCCCATGTGTACGAGCGTACACAGCGATGCGTACGCCTGTACACATCGCCGTCGGAGTCGAAAGCGTTATGGAAAGCGCTCGCTCAAACGGATGAACGCGAGCCTCCCGTTCCACTACTGTTTCACCGTTCACACACCGGGCCTTCGCAGTCGCAGCCGCGGCCGCGGTCATGGGCGCCCCTGGAGGACCAGCGCATGCCAATGAACAAGTCCCGGCCGCCCCAGGAAGAACCCTGGGAGAACGGCTGGGCCCCGGACAGTTCCCGGGCCCCCGGAACACGACGCCTGTGGTTGGCCGGCGGCCTCGCCGTGGCCACCATCGTGGCCTGTGTGACCGCCATCGCCCTGAACGACAGGCCTGCTGACGAGACGTCAGGCGCCCGGCAGGGGCGGACGCTGGCGGACGACAAGACGGAGGGCGGCGGCCTGATCTCGTTCGCCACGCCCTCCGCGGGCGCCTCGGCGACGCCCGCGCGCCACGCGAGCGGGTCCCCGTCCGCCTCGCCGTCGGCGTCCCCGTCGGCGTCGTCCTCGCCCGGTGCGCAGGGCAGTTCGTCGCCGGGCGCGTCGACCGCACCCGCGCCGAAGCCGACGAAGAAGCCGTCCGGCCCGGGGCAGGCCGCCGTCGGCCGGTCCGTGCAGGCGGTCAACTACCCGGACCGCTACTGGCATGTGAGCCAGGGTCTGGTGCGGCTCGACGCGCCGCGCGGCCCGGAGTCGCGCGCCGACTCCACCTTCGACGTGGTCGCCGGACTGGCCGACAGCTCGTGCCTGTCGTTCAGGACGGCCGGCGGCGCCTACCTGCGTCACCGCAACTTCGTCCTGCGCGCCGAGGGCAACGACGGTTCGGGCCTGTTCGCACAGGACGCCACCTTCTGCGTGGCGTCCTCGTACGGCGACACGGTGATGTTCCGTTCGGTGAACTACCCCGACCGCATGCTGCGGCACGCGGACTTCGGGCTGCGCCTGGATCCGTACGGCTACAACACGACCGGCCGCCAGGACTTCATGTTCCGACTGGTCGGCGGGCTGGGCTGAGGGCGGCCGACGGCACCGCGCGCGTCCGCCGGCGCGCGGTCCGTCCGGCGAGGGACGGCGCTCCGTAGAACTCCCTGAACAGAAGTGGCCCCCCGGCCGATTGCCGGGGGGCCACTTCTGTCGGGTCGTCAGACGTTGAAGCCGAGCGCGCGCAGCTGCTCGCGGCCGTCGTCCGTGATCTTGTCCGGGCCCCACGGCGGCATCCAGACCCAGTTGATGCGCAGTTCGTTGACCAGGCCGTCCGTGGCGGACTTGGCCTGGTCCTCGATGACGTCCGTGAGCGGACACGCCGCCGACGTCAGGGTCATGTCGATCGTCGCGATGTTCGCGTCGTCGATGTGGATGCCGTAGATCAGGCCGAGGTTGACCACGTCGATGCCCAGCTCGGGGTCGACGACGTCGTACAGCGCCTCGCGGACTTCCTCCTCCGAGGCGGGCTTCATCTCAAGGGTCTCGCTCATGCCGTGTTCCTTTCGGCTTCGGCTCCGCCCAGGGCCTGGGCCGTCGCGTCCTTCCACGCCATCCAGCTGAGGAGGGCGCACTTGACCCGGGCCGGGTACTTGGAGACGCCGGCGAACGCGACCGCGTCCTCCAGCACCTCCTCCATCGCGTCGTCGGGCTCGATCTTCCCCTTGGACTGCATCAGCTCCAGGAAGGTCTCCTGGATCTTCTGCGCGTCCGTCAGGTCCTTGCCGACCAGCAGGTCGTTCAGGACGGAGGCGCTGGCCTGGCTGATGGAACAGCCCTGGCCCTCGTAACTGACGTCCTCGATCGTCGTGCCGTCGTACTTCACCCGCAGGGTGATCTCGTCGCCGCACGTCGGATTGACGTGGTGCACCTCGGCGTCGCCATCGCGCAGACCACGCCCGTGCGGGTGCTTGTAGTGGTCCAGGATGACTTCCTGGTACATCGAGTCCAGCTTCATCCGCTCGCTCGCCAACCCCTCAGCCGAAGAAGTTCCGTACGTGCTCCAGACCGTCGACCAGAGCGTCGATCTCGGCCGGCGTGGAGTACAGATAGAACGACGCTCGTGTGGTCGCGGGAATTCCGTAGCGCAGGCAGACGGGGCGGGCGCAGTGGTGGCCCACCCGGACCGCGATGCCCTCCTCGTCGAGCACCTGGCCGACGTCGTGCGGATGGATGTCGCCGAGCGTGAAGGAGATCGCCGCGCCCCGGTCCTCGGCCGTGGTCGGGCCGATGATGCGCAGGTCGGGGACCTCGCCGAGCTTCTTCACCGCGTACTCGGTGAGCGCGTGCTCGTGGGCGAGGATCTTGTCCATGCCGATCGAGGACAGGTAGTCGATCGCCGCGCCGAGGCCCACGGCCTGGGCGATCGGCGGGGTGCCCGCCTCGAACTTGTGCGGGGCGGGGGCGTAGGTCGAGGAGTGCATCGACACGGTCTCGATCATCTCGCCGCCGCCGAGGAACGGCGGCAGGTCCTCGAGCAGCTCCTGGCGGCCCCACAGGACGCCGATGCCGGTCGGGCCGCACATCTTGTGGCCGGTGAAGGCCACGAAGTCGGCCTGGAGCGCCTGCACGTCCAGCGGCATGTGCGGCGCGGCCTGGGAGGCGTCGATGCACACGAGCGCACCGACCTCCTGCGCGCGGCGCACTATCGCCTCGACCGGGTTCAGGGTGCCGAGGATGTTCGACACCAGCACGAAGGAGACGATCTTCGTCTTCTCCGTGATGATCTCGTCGATGTTCGACAGGTCCAGCCGGCCGTCGTCGGTGAGGCCGAACCACTTCAGCTTCGCGCCGGTGCGCTGCGCCAGCAGCTGCCACGGCACGATGTTGGAGTGGTGCTCCATCTCCGTGATGACGATCTCGGTCTCGTGGTCGACCCGGTAGGGCTCGTCGGCCCAGCCGAGCATGTTGGCCACGAGGTTGAGCGACTCGGAGGCGTTCTTGGTGAAGATCACCTCGTCGCGGCTGGGCGCGTTGACGAACGCGGCGACCTTGTCGCGCGCGCCCTCGTACAGCGCCGTGGCCTCCTCGGCGAGCACATGCACACCGCGGTGGACGTTGGCGTTGTAGCGCTCGTAGTACTCGTTGAGGGCGTCCAGCACCTGGCGCGGCTTCTGCGACGTCGCCGCGTTGTCCAGGTACACGAGCTTCTTGCCGTCGTGGACCTGGCGGTCCAGGATGGGGAAGTCCTTGCGGATCGCCTCGGTGTCGAGGAGGCCCGGCAGCTGCGTCACGCGGATACGCCACCCTTCGTGTAGACCTCGTAGCCCTCGTTCTCCAGCTTGTCGGCGAGCTCGGCGCCGCCGGACTCGACGATGCGGCCGCCCGAGAAGACGTGGACGAAGTCGGGCTTGATGTAGCGCAGGATGCGCGTGTAGTGCGTGATCAGCAGGGTGCCGACCTCGCCGGTCTCGCGGACGCGGTTGACGCCCTCGGAGACGATGCGCAGCGCGTCCACGTCGAGGCCGGAGTCGGTCTCGTCGAGGATGGCGACCTTCGGCCGCAGCAGCTCCAGCTGGAGGATCTCGTGGCGCTTCTTCTCGCCGCCGGAGAAGCCCTCGTTGACGTTGCGCTCGGCGAAGGAGGTGTCCATGTTGAGGCGCTCCATGGCCTCCTTGACCTCCTTCACCCAGGTGCGCAGCTTGGGGGCCTCGCCGCGCACGGCGGTGGCGGAGGTGCGCAGGAAGTTCGACACGGAGACGCCGGGGACCTCGACCGGGTACTGCATCGCGAGGAACAGGCCGGCGCGGGCGCGCTCGTCGACGGACATCTCCAGGACGTCCTCGCCGTCGAGGGTGACGGTGCCGCCGGTGACGGTGTACTTCGGGTGACCCGCGAGCGAGTAGGCGAGCGTCGACTTGCCGGAGCCGTTGGGGCCCATGATGGCGTGCGTCTCGCCCTGCTTCACGGTGAGGTCGACGCCCTTGAGGATCTCCTTCGTGGCGTTGTCGGCCTCGACGGTGACGTGCAGGTCTCGGATTTCAAGCGTTGCCATGGGTGCCTCAGGACTCCTGGGAAAGGGAGACGAGCACGTCGTCCCCTTCGATCTTTACGGGGTATACGGGGACGGGGCGCGTCGCGGGAAGGCCGGACGGCTTGCCGGTGCGCAGGTCGAAGGAGGAGCCGTGCAGCCAGCACTCGATCTGGCAGTCCTCCACCTCGCCCTCCGAGAGCGAGACGTTCGCGTGCGAGCAGATGTCGTTGACGGCGAACACCTCGCCCGCGGTGCGGACGACGGAGACCGGCGTGCCGTCGAGTTCCACCCGCTTCGGGGTGTCCTCCTCCAGCTCGCTCAGTGCGCAGGCCCGGACGAAGCGGGCGGGGTCGTCGGCCATCAGACGGTGGCCTTCAGCTCGGTCTCGATCCGGGCGAGGAGGCGCTCCTCGATGTCGTCGACGCCGATCTGCTGGACCAGTTCGGCGAAGAACCCGCGCACCACCAGGCGACGGGCCTCGTCGGCGGGGATGCCGCGGGCCATCAGGTAGAAGAGCTGCTCGTCGTCGAAGCGGCCGGTGGCGGAGGCGTGGCCGGCGCCCACGATCTCGCCGGTCTCGATCTCCAGGTTCGGCACCGAGTCGACCCGCGCGCCGTCGGTGAGGACGAGGTTGCGGTTCATCTCGTAGGTGTCGGTGCCCTCGGCCTTGGCCTCGATGAGCACGTCGCCGATCCAGACGGCGTGCGCGGCCTCGCCCTGGAGGGCGCCCTTGTAGACGACGTTGGACTTGCAGTGCGGGACGTTGTGGTCGACCAGCAGGCGGTGCTCCTGGTGCTGACCGGCGTCCGTGAAGTACAGACCGAACAGCTCGGCCTCGGCGCCGGGGCCGGCGTACGCCACGCGCGGGTGCAGGCGGACGAGGTCGCCGCCGAAGGTCACCACGACCGACTTGAAGGTCGCGTCGCGGCCGACGAGGGCGTTGTGCTGGGCCACGTGCACGGCCTTGTCGTCCCAGTCCTGGACGGAGACGACGGTCAGCTTCGCGCCGTCGCCGAGGACGTAGTCGACGTTGGCGGCGAGCACGGCGTCACCGGTGTGGTCGAAGACGACGACGGCCTCGGCGAAGGCGCCCAGCTCGACGACCTGGTGGCCGTAGGAGACCCCGCCCTCGCCGTGCACCGTGATGCGGATCGGCTCGGTGAGCACCGTCTCCTTGGGGACGGTGATCACGCCGGCCTTCTCGAACGCGGAGTACGCCTGGGCGGCGACGCGGTCCACCGGGACGCCGGCCCTGCCGAGGCGCGCGTCGTCGCGGTCGACGAGTTCGACGACGACGCCCTCGGGGGCCTCGACGGCGACCTTGACGCCCTCGCCGGCGGCGACGGCGGTGCCGTCGTGCAGGCCGCGCAGCCGCTCCAGCGGCGTGAACCGCCACTCCTCCTCGCGGCCGTGCGGGACCGGGAAGTCCGCGACGTCGAAGGACGGGGGCGCGCTCATGCGCGTCGCGACGGTCGACTCGGCGGCCACCGCGATCTGGCCGGCGGTGGTGCTGCCCACCGGGATATTCGTAGCCTCAGCCATGGCTGTCGGTCTGCTCTCTTCCTACGTCAGAAAACTGCTGCGCTGCTGTCAGGGGCGGGACGGGGGCGGGGCCTAGCCGACCGCGCCTTCCATCTGCAGCTCGATCAGCCGGTTGAGTTCCAGGGCGTACTCCATCGGCAGCTCCTTCGCGATGGGCTCGACGAAGCCGCGCACGATCATCGCCATCGCCTCGAACTCGCTGAGGCCACGGCTCATCAGGTAGAAGAGCTGGTCCTCGGAGACCTTGGAGACGGTCGCCTCGTGGCCCATGGACACGTCGTCCTCGCGGACGTCCACGTAGGGGTACGTGTCGGAGCGGGAGATGGTGTCGACCAGCAGCGCGTCGCACAGCACGTTGGACTTCGAGCCGTGCGCGCCCTCGCCGATCTCGACGAGACCGCGGTAGGAGGTGCGGCCGCCGCCGCGCGCCACGGACTTCGAGACGATGTTGGACGACGTGTTCGGCGCCATGTGGACCATCTTGGAGCCGGCGTCCTGGTGCTGGCCCTCGCCCGCGAAGGCGATGGACAGGGTCTCGCCCTTGGCGTGCTCGCCCATCAGGTAGACGGCCGGGTACTTCATCGTCACCTTGGAGCCGATGTTGCCGTCGATCCACTCCATGGTCGCGCCCTCGTACGCCACGGCGCGCTTGGTGACCAGGTTGTAGACGTTGTTCGACCAGTTCTGGATGGTCGTGTAACGACAGCGGGCGTTCTTCTTGACGATGATCTCGACCACGGCGCTGTGCAGCGAGTCCGACTTGTAGATCGGCGCCGTGCAGCCCTCGACGTAGTGCACGTAGGCGCCCTCGTCGACGATGATCAGGGTCCGCTCGAACTGGCCCATGTTCTCCGTGTTGATGCGGAAGTAGGCCTGGAGCGGGATCTCGACGTGCACGCCCTTCGGCACGTAGATGAAGGAGCCGCCGGACCACACCGCGGTGTTCAGCGACGCGAACTTGTTGTCGCCGACCGGGATGACCGTGCCGAAGTACTCCTTGAAGAGCTCCGGGTGCTCCTTGAGCGCGGTGTCGGTGTCGAGGAAGATGACGCCCTGCTCCTCCAGGTCCTCGCGGATCTGGTGGTAGACGACCTCGGACTCGTACTGGGCCGCGACACCGGCCACGAGGCGCTGCTTCTCCGCCTCGGGGATGCCGAGCTTGTCGTACGTGTTCTTGATGTCCTCGGGCAGGTCCTCCCAGGACTCCGCCTGCTTCTCGGTGGAGCGCACGAAGTACTTGATGTTGTCGAAGTCGATGCCCGACAGGTCCGAGCCCCAGTTCGGCATGGGCTTCTTCTCGAACAGCCGCAGGCCCTTGAGGCGGAGCTTCGTCATCCACTCCGGCTCGGACTTCTTCTCGGAGATGTCCCGGACGACGTCCTCGTTGATGCCGCGCTTCGCAGAGGCGCCGGCAGTGTCGGAGTCGGCCCAGCCGTATTCGTACTTACCCAGGCCCTCGAGTTCGGGGTGGGCAGTCTCCGTGGGGAGAGTCATGCGGGGTTCCTCCCGGCCGTGCTTGCGGATGCGTTGTGGGTGCCTGTGGAAACTCTGGGGATGAACGTCGTGCAGACGCCGTCGCCGTGCGCGATGGTCGCCAGCCGCTGGACGTGCGTTCCGAGCAGCTGGGAGAAGAACTCGGTCTCCGCTTCGCAGAGCTGCGGGAACTTCTCCGCGACATGGGCGACGGGGCAGTGGTGCTGGCACAGCTGCTCGCCGACCGGTGCGCTGCGCGCCGTAGCAGCGTACCCGTCCGCGCTCAGGGCCTTGGCCAGCGCTTCGGTGCGCTCCTCGGGGGCGGCGGCCTCGACGGCCTCGCGATAGGCGTCGGCCTGCGCGGCGATCCTCGCGCGCGCGAAGGCGACGACCGCCTCGTCCCCGCCGAACCGCTCCTGGATGAAGCGCAGGGCGTCCGCGGCGAGCTTGTCGTAGGACTGGTCGAAGGCGTCGCGGCCGCAGTCGGTGAGCGCGAAGACCTTGGCGGGGCGCCCGCGCGTGCGCGCGCCGTAGACCCGCTGCTCGCGGGGCTGCACGACGTCGTCGGCGACCAGGGCGTCGAGGTGGCGGCGGACGGCGGCGGGGGTCAGTCCCAGCCGTCCGGCCAGCTCGGTGACGGTCGACGGCCCGTGGTCCAGGATGGATCGCGCGACGCGGTTGCGGGTGGACCGCTCCCGGGTCGCGAGCTCCTCCTGGGGGGTCCCCGTGGGGGTCTCCCGAACCTCGCCGACGTTTTTCACAACGCCATTGTTGCGTAATTCCTCGGAGACAGGCAAGCGCGGTCCGGCGGGAGGGGCGGTGCCCTGCGTCACTTAGGTGAACCTAATCTGACCTGGGGAAACGGTTCACCGCCGCACCGGGCGGAGCGGTCGGGCGAACAAACCGCTGGCCCCCGCGACACCGTTCGGGGACACTGCGACACCATGCCCACACCCCCTCCCACCGGCCCACTCGTCACGCGTGACTCCCTCGCGGCGGAGCTGGGCGCCCTCGGCGTCGCAACCGGAGACATCCTGCTCGTGCACTCCTCGCTGCGCTCGCTCGGCTGGGTGTGCGGGGGTGCCGTCACGGTCGTGCGGGCCCTGCTGGACACGCTCGGCCCGCACGGCACGCTCGTGGTCCCCACGCACACCGCGGACCTGTCCGACCCGGCGGTGTGGCGCGACCCGCCGGTGCCCGAGCGGTGGTGGGAGACCATCCGGGCGACCATGCCCGCCTACGACCCGCTCCTCACCCCCTCCCTGGGCGTCGGGGTGATCCCGGAGACGGTCCGCACCTGGCCCGGCGCCCGGCGCAGCGCCCATCCGCAGACCTCGTTCGCCGCGCTCGGGGCGCGGGCGGCCGAGATCACGGCCGGGCACGCGCCGGACTGCCGGCTGGGCGAGCACAGCCCGCTCGCCCGGCTGGAGGAGCGGGCCGCCCGGGTGCTGCTGCTCGGCGCGGGTTACGACGCATGCACCGCCTTCCACCTCGCCGAGTACCGCGTTGCCGCACCCCCGGTGCGGGTGGGGCGGCCCGGCCCGCACGGCTGGGAGGAGGTGACCGAGGTGTCCGTCGCCTCCGACCGCTTCGACGAGCTGGGCCACGACTTCGAACGCGACCGGACCGTCCTGCGCGGCAGGGTCGGGGCCGCCGACGCCCGGCTGTTCCCGGTCGCCGACGCGGTGGCCTACGCCGAGCGGTGGCTGCCGGTGCACCGGCCCCGCGAGGACGGGTTCTGACCGCGCCCGCCGGGTCCGTCACCCGCGGGCGGCCGGTTCGCACACCCCGCGGTCCGGGCCGTGGCCCGCGAACCTAGACTCTGGGGTCATGCGAAGCGAGCCTGTCGTCCGGGTCCAGGCCCTGGTGAAGCGGTACGGGGCGAAGACCGCGGTGAACGGCCTCGACCTGACGGCCGGGGCGGGCGTCACCGCCGTCCTCGGGCCCAACGGCGCCGGCAAGACGACCACGATCGAGACCTGCGAGGGGTACCGCAGACCGGACTCCGGCACGGTCCGCGTCCTCGGTCTCGACCCGGTCCGGCAGGCCGCCGACCTGCGCCCCCGCATCGGCGTGATGCTGCAGTCGGGCGGTGTGTACTCCGGGGCGCGGGCCGACGAGATGCTGCGGCACATGGCCCGGCTGCACGCGCATCCGCTGGACGTCGACGCGCTCGTCGAACGCCTCGGGCTCGGCTCCTGCGGCCGCACGGCCTACCGCCGGCTCTCCGGCGGCCAGCAGCAGCGCCTCGCGCTCGCGATGGCCGTCGTCGGCCGGCCGGAGCTGGTGTTCCTGGACGAACCGACGGCCGGACTCGACCCGCAGGCCCGCCGCGCCGCCTGGGACCTGGTGCGCGACCTGCGCGCGGACGGCGTGTCGGTCATCCTCACCACGCACTACATGGACGAGGCCGAACAGCTCGCCGACGACGTCGCGATCATCGACGCGGGCGGGGTCATCGCCCAGGGCTCCCCCGAGCAGCTGTGCCGGGGCGGCGCCGAGAACACCCTGCGCTTCGCCGGCCGTCCCGGCCTCGACGTCGGCTCGCTGCTCAAGGCGCTGCCCGCCGACAGCTCCGCCGCCGAGCTGACCCCGGGCTCCTACCGCGTCATGGGCAAGGTCGATCCGCAACTGCTCGCCACGGTCACCTCGTGGTGCGCGCAGCACGGGGTGATGCCGGAGCGGATCTCGGTCGAACGGCACACCCTGGAGGACGTCTTCCTCGAACTGACCGGCAAGGAGCTGCGCTCGTGACCGCCACCGGCACCTACACGCCGAAGCCCGGAGCCGCCCCCCTGCCCCGCATGATCGGGGCCCAGGCCGCGCTGGAGACCAGGATGCTCCTGCGCAACGGCGAGCAGCTGCTGCTCACCGTGGTGATCCCGGCCCTGCTGCTGGTCCTGTTCAGCGGAGTGGACATCGTGGACACGGGCGCCGGCGAGGCGGTGGACTTCCTCACCCCCGGCATCCTCGCGCTCGCCGTGATGTCGACGGCCTTCACGGGGCAGGCCATCGCGACCGGCTTCGAGCGGCGCTACGGCGTCCTCAAGCGCCTGGCCTCCTCTCCTCTGCCGCGCTGGGGGCTGATGACGGCGAAGACGCTGTCGGTGCTGGTCACGGAGGTTCTCCAGGTGATCCTGCTGACGGCGATCGCCTTCGCGCTGGGCTGGGACCCGCACGGCAACCCCGCGGTCGTCGTGCTGCTGCTGGTCCTCGGCACGGCGGCCTTCTCCGGCCTCGGTCTGCTGATGGCGGGCACCCTCAAGGCCGAGGCGACGCTCGCCGCGGCCAACCTGGTCTTCCTGCTGCTGCTCGTGGGCGGCGGGGTGATCGTGCCGCTCGACAAGTTCCCGCCCGCCGCGCAGGACGTCCTCGCCCTGCTGCCGGTCACGGCGCTCTCCGACGGGCTGCGCGACGTGCTCCAGCACGGCGCCGGCATGCCCTGGGGCGACCTGGGGATCCTCGCGGCCTGGGCGGTCGCCGGGCTCGCGGCGGCCGGCCGGTTCTTCCGCTGGGAGTGACGCGGGCCCGCCCCGGGGGACCCTCGTGAAAGCGTGCACAAGCGGCCCGCTTACGATGGGAGCGTGCTGAACGTGACCCGTGCCGACGCCGTAGCCGCCGTGCGCAACCCCCTCTCCTTCATCGCCGCACGCTGGACCCCGGCCCCCCGGACGGTCCGGCGCGCGGCCCTGTTCGCGCTCGTGATGTCGGTGGTCATCGTGGTCACCGGCGGCGCGGTCCGCCTGACGGGTTCCGGACTGGGCTGCCCGACCTGGCCCAAGTGCACCGACGACTCGCTCACCGCGACGAGCGCGATGGGCTTCCACGGCGCCGTCGAGTTCGGCAACCGCATGCTGACGTACGTGCTGTGCGCGGCCGTCGGCTGGGCGATCATCGCCGCGCGCTCGCAGAAGCCGTACCGCAGGAGCCTGACCCGGCTGGGCTGGGCGCAGTTCTGGCTGGTGATGAGCAACGCCGTGCTCGGCGGGATCGTCGTGCTCGTCGGCCTGAACCCCTACACGGTCGCGGCGCACTTCCTGGCCGCCTCGGCGTTGATCGCGGTCGCCACGGTGATGTGGCAGCGGTCCTCGGAGGGCGACCGGGAGCCCCGGGCGCTGGTCGGCCGGCCCGTGCGGCAGCTGGTCTGGTTCCTGGTCCTCGCCGCGGGGCTGCTGATCGCCGTCGGCACGGTGGTCACCGGCGCGGGCCCGCACGCCGGCGACTCCAGCGAGGTCGCCCGGATGCCGCTGGACTGGGAGACGGTGGCCAAGCTGCACGCCGTCCTCGCCTGGATCGTGGTGACGCTGACGTTCGCCCTGTGGTTCATCCTCAAGGCGGTCGACGCGCCGAAGAGCCCGCTGGACCGCACCCGGGACCTGTTCCTGGTGCTGCTCTCCCAGGGCGTCATCGGCTACGTCCAGTACTTCACCGACCTGCCGGAGATCCTCGTGGGCCTGCACATGCTCGGATCGTGCCTCGTGTGGATCGCGGTCCTGCGGGTGCCGCTGGCGCTGCGCGAACGGTCCGCCACGACGGTCGGCCTGCCGGGCCCGTCGGCGGAGGCCACGGTCGGCACCCGCGCCTGATCCCCGCGCGCGGGCCCCGCGGGCACGGCCGCGCCCGCACCCGTCACGCGTACGCGGTGACCGGTTCTCCCCGGCTCAGCCCAGCCGGTACACCCGGTGGGCGTTGCCCGCCGCGATCAGGTGGGCGACCCGTTGCGCGTCCCCCGGCGACCACGCGCCCTCCGCGACCCAGGCCCCCAGCACCCGGGCCAGGGCCTCGCGGAACAGCATCGCCCCGACCACGTGCAGCTCGGGCAGGCCGTGGGCTCCGCTGGAGAAGAGGATCTTGCCGAACGGGGCGAGTTCCAGGATCTCCGCGAGGACCGTCGCCGCGCGGGCGCCGGTGCGCACGAGCGCCGCGCCGGAGTCGGCGTAGACGTGCGGGAAGACTGCGGCGAGGTGGGCGGCGTGGCGGTGGTAGGGGTAGCCGTGCAGCAGGACGAGGTCGGTGCCGAGCCCGGCGGTCGCCCGGACGAAGTCGGTGAGCAGGGCGGGGTCGGTGCGGTCGATGCGCGCTCCGGGCGCCCCGAGTCCGGCGTGCAGCTGCAGGGGCAGCCCGGAGGCGACGGCGATCCACAGCAGGTGCCGCAGCAGCACCGGGTCGCTCAGCTCGCCGCCGGCCCCGCGAGCGGCCAGCCAGCGTCCCGCGGCAGCGCGCACCTCCCCCGGGCCGGGCGGCTCGGGCGCGAGGGCCGGCCCGTGCCGGACGCCGGCGACGGAGGTGAAGGCCACGGCGGTCGCGGCCGCCGCGTGGACCGCCTCCGCGAGGTTGGCGAGAAACGACTCGACGGTGCCGGAGGTGTCGGCGACCTGCTCGGCGAGGAGCTCCAGCCGCACGATCTCGCGGGCCTCGGCCGCTCCCGCGCCGGCCAGCTCGCCGGGCCCGGTGAGGTCCCCGGGCAGGCCGGTGTCGACGAGGTAGGTGGTGATGCCGCTGCCCCGCAGCAGCCGGCGGCCCGATTCCAGTACGCCGAGTTCACGACGCCGGGCGAGATAACGGGCGGGCGGGGCGTGCGGTTCCAGGCCGAGGAGCGGCGGGCACCAGCGGCGTACCGCGAAGCCGGTCTGCGTGTCGAAGAGCGTCGTGCCCGGCGCGGGCGGGCCCTCGGTGCGGGCCAGCTGGGCCTCGAAGGTGCCGAGGCCCAGCTCCGTTCTCAGGACGCCGTGGCAGTACTGGTCCACCAAGGACGGCGTTTCGAGCATCCGGACTCCCGGGAGATGGACCGCGTCGCTTCCACGGGTCCTAACGGGTGAACCGGGCGTCAGGTGTTGGCGTGCGGGAGGATCAGCCGTTCTTCGGTCCGCCGACCTGGAGGCCCGCCATCCGCGTCCACTCGTACGGGCCCGTGCGCACCTTGGCCGCGAACTCGCCGTCGAAGGACTCGTGGGCGGTGATCCCGGCCTTGTGCACGGCCTGTTCGGCCACCGCGACGGAGGGGGCCACCAGGTCGCCCCAGCCGCCGTCCTCGCCGACGAGCACGATGCGGGCGCCGCGCTCGCCGATGTACGCGATCTGGCCCTCGGCCCCGCCGTGCGCCTTGGAGAACGCGCTGATCCGCTTGGCGAGCCGCGCCGCCCTGCGCTCGGCCCTGGCGGCCCGCCTGGCGTCGGCCGCCTCGTCAACCTGCTTGGTGTCTGCCATGGCCAGGATGCTACCGACGGGTAGATCGAACGGCGACGGCCGGGGTGCGTGGCCTTGGCCACGCACCCCGGCCGTCGGGCCGCGAGACGGGACGTCAGCGCAGGAAGGGGTCCACCGCGACCGCCACGAACAGCAGCGACACATAGGTGATGGACCAGTGGAAGAGCCGCATCTCCTTGAGCTTGCCGCCGGTGACCTCGGCCTTCGCCCGGTTCTGCAGTCCGTGCGCCTCCCACAGCCACCAGCCGCCGGCCGCCAGGGCCACCGCGGTGTAGAACCAGCCGGTGTAGCCCAGCGGCTGAAGGAGCAGCGAGACGCCGACCATCACCCAGCTGTAGAGGACGATCTGCCGGGCGACGGTCTTGTTGGAGGCGACGACCGGCAGCATCGGCACGCCCACGCGCGCGTAGTCGTCCTTGACCTTCATCGACAGCGGCCAGTAGTGCGGGGGCGTCCAGAAGAACATCACCAGGAAGAGGACGACCGGGGCCCAGGAGAGGGAGTTTGTGACCGAGGACCAGCCGATCAGCACCGGCATGCAGCCGGCGATGCCGCCCCACACGATGTTCTGCGAGGTGCGGCGCTTGAGGATCATCGTGTAGACGACGACGTAGAAGAGGAGCGCGCCGAGGGCGAGCCAGGCCGACAGCCAGTTGACGGTCAGCCCGAACAGCAGGGTCGAACCCACCGCGAGGGTGATGCCGAAGGCGAGGCATTCACGCGGGCTGACCATGCCGGTGACCAGCGGGCGCTGCGAGGTGCGGTCCATCAGCGCGTCGATGTCGCGGTCGATGTACATGTTGAGGGCGTTCGCGCCGCCCGCGGACAGGTAGCCGCCGAGGCAGGTCAGAAGGACGAGCCCGAGATCCGGTACGCCCTGCTGCGCCAGGAACATCACCGGGACGGTGGTGATCAGCAGCAGTTCGATGATCCGCGGCTTCGTCAGCGCCACGAACGCCTTGACCCGGGCCCCGGCCGGCCGCCGGCTCGGGCTCTGGCTCGCCCCGACGATCCCTACTGGACGGGATTCAACGGCCGTCACGCACACCCCTGACAGAGACTCCCAGCAAGCCCGCGGGTGTGAACTCCCCGTAAAGGCTCGCGCGTACCACGCCACTGTAGACGTTGCCCATACCCCGATATTCGCGGGGGTGGGGTCGTGTTGGACGACGCCCGCGGAAGAGCCGGGAGGCACTCGGTTGAGCACTCGTACGAGCGGCTCCGTATTCACTTGCTGAACAGGGAACACACCGGTCGGGAGGCGGATCGCGAAGCTACCCGGCAGTCTGTAATGACTCGAAAAAATGCGCGTTCGCACGGGGGTAGGCTCGACAACGTCCGGTGGGCGCCGCGTGCACCGGCATTCGACATGCGTGACATGTGGAGAGGAGCCCTGACCCAGGGTGAGCACCAAGCCGACCACCACAGACCTCGAGTGGACCGAGCTGGACCAGCGGGCCGTGGACACCGCCCGCGTCCTGGCCGCCGACGCCGTACAGAAGGTCGGCAACGGCCATCCCGGTACGGCGATGAGCCTCGCGCCTGCCGCGTACACCCTTTTCCAGAAGGTGATGCGGCACGACCCGGCGGACGCCGACTGGGTCGGCCGGGACCGCTTCGTGCTGTCCGCGGGACACTCGTCCCTGACGCTCTACACCCAGCTGTACCTGGCCGGCTTCGGCCTGGAGCTGGACGACCTGAAGTCGTTCCGCACCTGGGGCTCGAAGACCCCGGGGCACCCGGAGTACGGCCACACCACGGGCGTGGAGACGACGACCGGCCCGCTGGGCCAGGGGGTCGCCAACGCGGTGGGCATGGCCATGGCCGCCCGCTACGAGCGCGGTCTGTTCGACCCGGAGGCCCCGCAGGGCGAGTCGCCGTTCGACCACTTCGTCTACGCGATCGCCGGTGACGGCTGCCTCCAGGAGGGCATCTCCGCGGAGGCGTCCTCGATGGCCGGCCACCAGAAGCTCGGCAACCTGATCCTGCTGTGGGACGACAACCACATCTCGATCGAGGGCGACACCGAGACGGCCGTCTCCGAGGACACCGTCAAGCGCTACGAGGCGTACGGCTGGCACGTGCAGCGCGTCGCCCCGAAGCCGGACGGCGACCTCGACCCGCACGCCCTGTACGACGCCATCGAGGCCGCGAAGGCGGTGACGGACAGGCCGTCCTTCATCGCGATGCGCTCGATCATCGCCTGGCCCGCGCCGAACGCGCAGAACACCGAGGCCGCGCACGGCTCGGCGCTCGGCGACGACGAGGTCGCGGCCACCAAGCGCGTCCTGGGCTTCGACCCGGACAAGACGTTCGACGTCGCGGGCGACGTCATCGCGCACACCCGGGGCGCCCTGGAGCGCGGCCAGGCGGCGCGCGCCGTGTGGGAGAAGTCCTTCCAGCAGTGGCGCGACAACAACCCCGACCGCGCCGCCGAGTACGACCGCGTCGCCGCGGGCGACCTGCCGGCCGGCTGGGAGGAGAAGCTCCCGGTCTTCGAGCCCGGCAAGGGCGTCGCCACCCGCGCCGCGTCCGGCAAGGTGCTCCAGGCGCTCGGCGCGGTCATCCCCGAGCTGTGGGGCGGCTCCGCCGACCTCGCCGGCTCCAACAACACGACGATCGACAAGACGTCGTCGTTCCTGCCCGAGGGCAACCCGCTGCCCGAGGCGAGCCCGTACGGCCGCACCGTGCACTTCGGGATCCGCGAGCACTCCATGGCCGCGGAGATGAACGGCATCGCCCTGCACGGCAACACCCGCATCTACGGCGGCACGTTCCTCGTGTTCTCCGACTACATGCGCAACGCCGTCCGGCTGTCCGCCCTCATGCACGTGCCGGTCACCTACGTGTGGACGCACGACTCCATCGGCCTCGGCGAGGACGGCCCCACCCACCAGCCCGTCGAGCACCTCGCCTCGCTGCGCGCCATCCCCGGCCTGAACGTGGTCCGCCCGGCCGACGCCAACGAGACCGCGATCGCCTGGCGCGAGATCCTCAAGCGCTGGACGAAGGTCTTCGGCAAGGGCGCCCCGCACGGCCTGGTCCTCACCCGCCAGGGCGTGCCCACCTACGAGCCGAACGAGGGCGCCGCCAAGGGCGGGTACGTGCTCTTCGAGGCCTCCACCGGGACGCCCGAGGTGATCCTCCTCGCGACCGGCTCCGAGGTGCACGTCGCCGTCGAGGCGCGCGAGGCGCTGGAGGCGGACGGCGTGCCCACGCGCGTCGTGTCCATGCCGTCCGTGGAGTGGTTCGAGGAGCAGGACCAGGGGTACCGGGACAGCGTCCTGCCCCCGTCCGTCAGGGCCCGCGTCGCGGTCGAGGCGGGTATCGGTCTGACCTGGCACCGTTACGTCGGGGACGCCGGCCGCATCGTCTCCCTGGAGCACTTCGGTGCTTCCGCCGACGGCAAGGTCCTCTTCGAGAAGTACGGCTTCACTGCCGAGAACGTGGCCGCGAAGGCCCGGGAATCCCTCGCCGCCGCCCAGCGCTGACGCTCACACACGACCGTAGGAGATGTAATTCCATGACAGACGCACTCAAGCGCCTCTCCGAAGAAGGCGTCGCGATCTGGCTGGACGACCTGTCGCGCAAGCGGATCACGTCCGGCAACCTCGCCGAGCTGATCGACCAGCAGCACGTCGTGGGCGTCACCACCAACCCGTCGATCTTCCAGAAGGCGATCTCGCAGGGCGACGGCTACGACCAGCAGCTGTCGGACCTCGCCGCGCGCAAGGTGACGGTCGAAGAGGCCATCCGCATGATCACGACGGCGGACGTCCGTGACGCCGCCGACATCCTGCGCCCCGTCTTCGACGCGACCGGCGGCCAGGACGGCCGGGTGTCCATCGAGGTCGACCCGCGCCTGGCGCACCACACCAAGCCGACGGTCGCCGAGGCCAAGCAGCTCGCCTGGCTGGTCGACCGCCCCAACACGCTGATCAAGATCCCGGCCACGATGGGCGGCCTGCCGGCCATCAGCGAGGTCATCGGCCTGGGCATCAGCGTCAACGTCACGCTGATCTTCTCGCTGGAGCGCTACCGCCAGGTCATGGACGCGTACCTGTCGGGCCTGGAGCAGGCCAAGGAGCGCGGCCTGGACCTGTCGAAGATCCACTCCGTGGCGTCCTTCTTCGTGTCCCGGGTGGACACCGAGATCGACAAGCGGCTCGACGCGCTCGGCACCGACGAGGCCAAGGCCGCCCGCGGCAAGGCCGGTCTCGCCAACGCCCGCCTCGCCTACCAGGCGTACGAAGAGGTCTTCGCCGGCGAGCGCTGGGCCGCGCTGGAGAAGGCGGGCGCCAACAAGCAGCGTCCGCTGTGGGCCTCCACCGGCGTGAAGGACCCCGCGTACAAGGACACCCTGTACGTGGACGACCTGGTGGCGCCGAACACGGTGAACACCATGCCCGAGGCGACCCTCTTCGCCACCGAGGACCACGGCTCGATCACCGGCAACACCGTCGCCGGCACCTACGAGCAGGCCCGCGCGGAGATCGACGCCGTCGAGAAGCTCGGCATCTCCTACGACGAGGTGGTGCAGCTCCTGGAGGACGAGGGCGTCGAGAAGTTCGAGGCCTCCTGGAACGACCTGCTCAAGTCGACCGAGGCGGAGCTGGAACGCCTCGCCCCCTCGGAGGGCTGAGAACTTGTCGCCCCTTTCCGGCCTCACCGGTCACGGAGCCAACCCGCTCCGTGACCCCGCCGACCGACGGCTCCCGCGTATCGCGGGGCCGTCGGGCCTGGTCATCTTCGGCGTCACGGGCGACCTGTCGCGCAAGAAGCTCATGCCCGCCGTGTACGACCTCGCCAACCGGGGTCTGCTGCCGCCGGGCTTCTCGCTGGTCGGCTTCGCCCGCCGCGAGTGGGAGCACGAGGACTTCGCACAGGAGGTCCACGACGCGGTCAGGGAGCACGCCCGCACCCCCTTCCGCGAGGAGGTCTGGCAGCAGCTCGTCCAGGGCATGCGCTTCGTGCAGGGCACCTTCGACGACGACGACGCCTTCGAGCGGCTGCGCGGCACGATCGAGGAGCTCGACAAGGCACAGGGCACCGGCGGCAACTTCGCCTTCTACCTCTCGGTGCCGCCGCGTTCCTTCCCGGTGGTCATCCAGCAGCTGAAGAAGCACGGGCTGGCCGACCAGAAGAACGGCTCGTGGCGCCGGGCGGTCATCGAGAAGCCGTTCGGCCACGACCTCGCCTCGGCCGAGGAGCTGAACAAGGTCGTCCACGAGGTCTTCGGCTCGGACCAGGTCTTCCGCATCGACCACTACCTGGGCAAGGAGACCGTCCAGAACATCCTGGCGCTGCGCTTCGCCAACACGATGTTCGAGCCGATCTGGAACCGGTCCTTCGTGGACCACGTGCAGATCACCATGGCCGAGGACATCGGCATCGGCGGCCGGGCCGGCTACTACGACGGCATCGGCGCCGCCCGCGACGTCATCCAGAACCACCTGCTCCAGCTCATGGCCCTGACGGCCATGGAGGAGCCGGCCTCCTTCGACGCGGACGCGCTGGCCGCCGAGAAGACCAAGGTGCTCGGCGCCGTCCGGCTGCCGAAGGACCTGGGCCGCGACACCGTGCGCGGCCAGTACGCGGCGGGCTGGCAGGGCGGCGAGAAGGCCGTCGGCTACCTCGAAGAGGACGGCATCGACCCCCAGTCGAAGACCGACACCTACGCGGCCGTCAAGCTGGGCGTGGACAACCGCCGCTGGGCGGGCGTCCCGTTCTACCTGCGCACCGGCAAGCGGCTCGGCCGGCGTGTCACCGAGATCGCGGTGGTCTTCCAGCGTGCCCCGCACTCGCCCTTCGACTCCACCGCCACCGAGGAGCTCGGCGCGAACGCGATCGTCATCCGCGTCCAGCCCGACGAGGGGATCACGGTCCGCTTCGGCTCCAAGGTGCCCGGCACTTCCATGGAGATCCGGGACGTGTCGATGGACTTCGCCTACGGCGAGTCCTTCACGGAGTCCTCGCCCGAGGCGTACGAGCGGCTGATCCTCGACGTCCTGCTCGGCGATTCGAACCTCTTCCCCCGCACGGAGGAGGTCGAGCTGTCCTGGAAGATCCTCGACCCGATCGAGCAGCACTGGGACAAGAACGGCAGGCCCGCGCAGTACCCGTCGGGCACCTGGGGTCCCGTCGAGGCCGACCGGATGCTCGAGCGAGACGGACGGAGCTGGCGCCGGCCATGAAGACAGATCTCACGGACACCACGGCCAGCAAGATCAACAAGGCGCTGGTGCAGGGCCGCCGCGCGATAGGCACCCCCGCCGTCGGCATGGTGCTCACCCTCGTCGTCGTCACGGACGAGGAGAACGCCTACGACGCCCTGAAGGCCGCCGACGACGCCTCGCACGAGCACCCCTCGCGCACGCTGGTGGTCATCAAGCGCGTCTCGCGCTCCCCCCGGGGCCGCACCCAGTCCCGCCTGGACGCCGAGGTGCGGCTGGGCGCGGACGCCGGCAGCGGCGAGACCGTCATCCTGCGGCTGTACGGCGAGGTCTCCGACCACGCCCAGTCGGTCGTCCTGCCGCTGCTGCTGCCGGACGCGCCGGTGGTGGTCTGGTGGTCGGTGGACGCCCCGCGCGATCCGGCGGGCGACCCGCTGGGCGCCCTCGGGCAGCGCCGGGTCACCGACAGCTACGCGGCCGAGAAGCCCATCGAGGAGCTGCGGGTCCGGGCCGAGAGCTACGAGCCGGGCGACACGGACCTGGCGTGGGCCCGGATCACCCCGTGGCGCTCGATGCTGGCCGCCGCGCTCGACCAGGTCTCTTGCGAGATCGTGTCCGCCGAGGTGGCGGGCGAGGAGTCCAACCCGAGCGTCGAGCTGCTCGCCATGTGGCTCGCCGACCGGCTCCGTGTGCACGTGCGGCGCGCGGTCTCGGCCGGTCCGGGTCTGACCCAGGTCCGGATGGAGACCACCGGCGGCCCGATCACGCTGCACCGGTCGGACGGGGCGATGGCGACCCTGGCGCTGCCGGGCCAGCCGGACCGCGCGGTGGCGCTCAAGCGCCGCGAGACGTCCGAGCTGCTCGCGGAGGAGCTGCGCAGGCTCGACCCCGACGACACCTACGCGTCCGCGCTGCGGTTCGGCGTGGACCGGCTCGGCGGCCAGTCGGCCGCGGAGCGCGAGGCGGAGCGGGCCGCGGCCGCGGCCCAGCCCACGCCGGCCCTCCCGGTGCGCACGGTGGCGGACCCGGCCGCCCCGGCGGACAGCGCCGGCGACGCCGCACCGGCCCGTCCGGCCGCCGTCCCGGCGAGCCAGGGCGAGACCGACCGGCCCTCCCCGGCGCAGATGCCCCCGGTCCGGAAAGCGGATCCGCAGTGAGCACCCCGCAGCTGGTCGTGCATCACGACAAGGAGCTGATGGCGCAGGCCGCGGCGGCCCGGCTGATCACGAAGATCGTGGACGCCCAGGCCTCGCGGGGTCTGGCGTCCGTGGTCCTGACGGGCGGCCGCAACGGCAACGGGCTGCTCGCCGCGCTGGCGTCCGCGCCCGCCCGGGACGCCGTCGACTGGGGCCGTCTGGACCTGTGGTGGGGCGACGAGCGGTTCCTGCCCGAGGGCGACCCGGAGCGCAATGTCACGCAGGCCCGTGAGGCCCTGCTGGACTCCGTCCCCGTGGACCCGGAGCGCGTGCACGCCATGCCCGCGTCGGACGGTCCGCACGGCGGGGACGTGGAGGCGGCCGCGGTCGCCTATGCCGAGGAGCTGGCCCGCGCGGCCGGTCCCGGCAGCCACGGCGGCGTGCCCGCGTTCGACGTGCTGATGCTGGGCGTCGGCCCGGACACCCATGTGGCCTCGCTCTTCCCGGAGCTGCCGGCCGTACGGGAGACCGAGCGCACGGTGGTGGGCGTGCGCGGTGCGCCGAAGCCCCCGCCGACCCGGGTCACCCTCACGCTCCCGGCGATCCGGGCGGCCCGTGAGGTGTGGCTGCTCGCGGCCGGCGAGGACAAGGCGCAGGCCGCGGCGATCGGCCTGTCCGGCGCGGGCGAGATCCAGGCCCCGGCGGCGGGCGCCCGCGGCAGGTCGCGCACGCTGTGGCTGCTGGACTCCGCGGCGGCCTCCCGGCTGCCGAGGTCGCTGTACCCTCCGGCCTCGCCGTGAACGACGGGCGGCGGGGGTGTCCCACCCCCGCCGCCCGCGTCGGCGTGCGCGCCCCGTCCGAGCCCGGTGCCCGGCGGGGCGGTTCTATTTGACGGACCCTGCCATCACGCCCTGCACGAAGTGCCGCTGGAAGGCGAAGAACACGGCCACGGGGACGATCAGGGACAGGAACGCGCCCGGGGCGAGGACGTCGATGTTGCTGCCGAACTGCCGTACCTGGGACTGGAGGGCGACGGTCAGCGGCTGGGCGGAGCTGTCGGCGAAGAGCAGCGCCACGAGCATGTCGTTCCACACCCACAGGAACTGGAAGATGGCGAGGCTCGCGAGGGCGGGCCGGCCCACCGGCAGCACCAGCCGGGTGAAGATCCGCCATTCGCCGCCGCCGTCCATGCGCGCCGCCTCCAGCATCTCCTTCGGTATCTCGGCGAAGTAGTTGCGCAGCAGGAACACCGCGAACGGCAGCCCGTAGGCCACGTGGAACAGCACGACGCCGGGGATCGTCCCGAACAGGCCCAGCTGCCCGAAGAGTTTGGCCACCGGCAGCAGGCCGATCTGCACGGGCACCACCAGCAGGGCCACCACGCCGAGGAAGACGGCGTCCCGGCCCGGGAAGTCCAGCCAGGCGAACGCGTATCCGGCCAGTGCCGCGAGCACCACGACCAGGACGGTCGTCGGCACCGAGATCAGCACGGTGTTCCAGAAGGCGCGTGTCATGCCCGAATCGGCGAGCAGCGCCGAGTAGTTGTCGAAGGACAGCTGTCCGGGGGCGGCGAACACCGTCCACCAGCCGCCCTTGGCGGTGTCCTGGGCGGACCGGGCGGAGGACAGGAACAGTCCGGCCAGCGGTGTCACCCAGACCAGGCCGACCAGCACGAGGACGACCTGCACGACACCGTTGCCGAGGCCGCGCCGTACGGCGTTCATCGCTGACTCCTTCGGAACCGACGGACGTTGAAGACCATGGCGGGGACGACGAGGAGCAGCAGCAGGACGCCGAGGGCGCTGCCCAGGCCCTGGTTGTTGCCGCCGCCGAACGACACCAGCCACATCTGGGTCGCGAGGACGGTGGCGTCCTCCTGCACCGGGCCGGGGGCGATGATGTAGACGAGGTCGAACACCTTCAGCACGTTGATCACCAGCGTCACGAAGACCACGGTGAGGACGGGCGCCAGCAGGGGCACGGTGATCCGCCGGAAGATCTGCCACTCGTCGGCCCCGTCCATGCGCGCCGCCTCGAGCGCGTCGCGGGGCAGCGCGGCGAGTCCCGCGCCGATGAGCACCATGGCGAAGCCGGTCCAGATCCACAGGTACGCCCCGATGATCGCCGGTGTGACGAGCGCCGGACCGAGCCAGGAGACGCCGCCGTAGGGCTGGGCGAAGTTCGACGCGGGCAGTGTGAGCGTGTACGGGCCGGCGTCCAGGCCGGTGAAGGAGAAGGAGCCGTCCGCGGCGGTGGTGGTGCTCGCGACCGTCCGGCCGTCGCGCACCGCCTCGACCTCGGCCCCCGGCAGTCCGCTCTCGCGGGGGTCGACCCTGCCCTGCTCTCCTCCTCCGCCGGGGGTGAAGTCCAGGTAGACGACGCCGCGCAGCTCGTCCGGCGCGGCCTTGCGGGCGGCCGCCGGGGATGCCGGGCGGGCGTCCGCGGGGAGGTCCTTGGGCGGGACGCCGACCAGGGGGAGGGCGAGGGAGTCCCCGGGGGAGACGCTCGCGCCCGTCCGGTAGGCGCCGTCCGCGTCCCGGGTAAGCGTTCCGCCCTCGCGGGCCCGGCCCTCTGGATACGGCGAGGTGCCCCGGAAGGCGTCGTGGACGGAGACGACGGCGGCGTTCAGGACGCCCTTGTCCGGGTCCTCGTCGTAGGCGAGCCGGAAGATGATGCCCGCGGCGAGGAAGGACACCGCCATCGGCATGAAGAGCAGCAGCTTGAAGGCCGTCGCCCAGCGGACCTTCTCCACGAGGACGGCGAGGACCAGGCCGAGGCCGGTGAGCAGGGCCGGGGCGACCACGACCCAGATTGCCGTGTTGCGCACGGCGTTGAGGGTGGCCGGGTCGTGGAACATCTCGGTGTAGTTGTCGCCGCCCACGAAGCGGGTGCCGGAGGCGTCGAAGAAGCTGCGGCCGACGGAGAACAGCACGGGGTAGACGACGAGGGCGCCGAGCAGGAGCAGCGCCGGGAACGCGAAGACCAGGGCGATGATCCGGGCCCGCCGCCGGGGGCGCCGGCGGGGGGCGGCGGCGCCGACGGGGGGCGGGGTCGCCTCTTTCAGCAGGGTCGCGGTCACGGCCGTCAGCCCTTGTAGGCCTTGGCGGCCGCGGTCTCGAGCGCCGCCGCGGTCCCCTTGGGGTCGGACGGGTCGCGCAGGAAGTCCTGGAGCAGCTTCCACTCCCCCGCGCCCTTGGTGCCGCCGAAGGCCGCCGGCGCCTGGTCGGACATGTCGAAGCGGACCGAGTCCCCGGCGCCCACGAGGGACTTGGCGGTCGCGCGGGTGACGTCGTCGCCGTACGAGGCGAGGTCGAGCGACTTGTTCGGGGACAGGAAGCCGCCGGCCTTCGCCCACACGGCCGCGGCCTCGGGCGTCGCCAGGTACTCCACGAGCGCCATGCCGGCCTTGGTGTTCTTGCCGTCCTTGAGGACGACGGCCGCGTCGCCGCCGCTGACCACCGGGGCGTCGCCGCCGTCGACCGCGGGGAAGGGGAAGAAGTTCGCGTCCTTGCCGATGGTCCTGCCGAACTGGTCCTTGGCGACCCCGGCGACGAAGTCGCCCTCGTAGACCATGCCCGCCTCGGGCTTCGGCCCGAAGACCTTCTCCACGGAGCCCGGGAAGTCGGTGTTCAGGGCCCCCTTCTGTCCGCCCGCCATCAGCTGCCGGTCCTTGAACAGCTCGCCGAGCGTGGTGAGCGCCCGGACCACCGACGCGTCGGTCCACTTGAGCGTGTGGGCGGCGAGGGCGTCGTACTTGGCGGGTCCGGCCTGGGAGAGGTAGACGTTCTCGAACCAGTCGGTGAGCGTCCAGCCGTCCTGGCCGGCCACCGAGAAGGCGGCGAGGCCGGAGTCGGAGACGGTGTGTCCGGCCTTCAGCAGGGCGTCGTAGGTGGTGGGGGGCTGGACGCCGGCCTGGGTGAGGGCGTCCGGGCTGTACCAGACGGTCGACTTGTGGGCGGCCTTGAAGTAGAGGCCGTACAGGGAGCCGTCGACGCTGCCGTAGTCGTTCCAGACCTTCGCGTAGTTGCCCTTGACGGAGGTGCGCACGGTCGGGGACAGCGGCTTGAGCCAGCCGTTCTTCGCGAACTGCTGGAGCACGCCGACCTGGGGGACCATGACCACGTCGGGTGCGTTGCCGCCCTCGATCTTGCTGCCGACGACGGTGGAGACGTTGTCGCCGGTGGACACGAACCGCGTCTTGGCGCCGGTCTTCTCGCTGAACGCGTCCAGCACCTTCTGGAAGTTCTTCTGCTCGCTGCCGGACCAGACGCCGGCAACGGTGACGGTCTGGCCGCCCAGGGCCTGGTCGCCGCCGCCGGCCGCGACCGGTTCGCCGCCTCCGCAGGCGGTCGCGCCGAGCGCGAGGACGAGGGCGGTGCAGCCGGTGAGCAGGGTGGTACGTCGTCGCATCATCGTTGATGTCCCTTCGGGGAATGGGGGAATGACGGTCGTTCGGGCCGTGCGGTGGGGTTCGGAGGCGGGTGGTCCGGTCAGAGGTCGGTGAGCCACCAGGCCGCCGTCGAACCGGGGAGCACCCCGGCCGGGCAGGGGCCGCTGGACAGCAGCGGGGTGCCGGAGACCGGTGCGGGCGTGGGCGCGGTGCCGAAGTTGACGGCGCAGACGAGGCCGTCGCCGCGGGTGAAGCCGAGGACGTCCGGGGCGGTCTCCAGCCAGCGCAGCGAGCCCTCGCCCAACTGGTCGAGCGAGGAGCGCAGTTGGAGGCCCTCGCGGTACAGGTGCCAGAAGGAGCGGGTGTCGGCGAGGGCGCGGTCGGTGGCGTGCTCGGCGAAGTACTCGGGTTGCGGCAGCCAGGGCCTCGCGCCCTCGGCGCCGGAGGTGAAGCCGAACGGCGAGGCCTGTCCGGACCAGGGCAGCGGCACCCGGCAGCCGTCGCGGATGCGGGCCCGGCTGCCGGTGCGGCGGAAGATCGGGTCGGTGAGGACGTCGTCGGGCAGGTCGACGACCTCGGGCAGGCCCAGTTCCTCGCCCTGGTAGATGTACGCGGCTCCGGGCAGCGCCAGCATGAGCAGGGCGGCGGCCCGGGCGCGGGCGGGGCCGAGGCCGCTGCCCCCGGTGGCGGGTTCGCCGTAGCGGGTGACGGTGCGGACCTGGTCGTGGTTGTTGAGGACCCAGGTGACCGTGGAGCCGGTGCCGGCGATGTCCTGCATGGCCTCGGAGACGACCTTGCGGAAGGCGCCGGCGTCCCAGGGGGCGCTGAGCAGGTCGAAGAAGAACGCCTGGTGGAGTTCGTCGGGGCGGACGTAGCGGGCGTGTTCGCGGGCGGTGGGCACGGACACCTCGCCGACCAGCAGGCGTTCGCGTCCGTCCCGCGCGGCGTAGGCGTCGCAGACCGAGCGCCAGTGCCGCCACACGTCGTGCACCTCGGGCCGGTTCCAGGCGAGCGGGTTGACCGAGTCGCGGGTGCGGGCGTCGGCCTCCGGGTCCGGGGAGTCGGGCAGCTCCGGGTGCTTGAAGAGGCCGGCCGCCACGTCGATGCGGAAGCCGTCGACGCCGCGGTCGAGCCAGAAGCGCAGTGTCCGGTCGAACTCCGCGGCCACCTCGGGGTCGCGCCAGTTCCAGTCCGGCTGCTCCGGCGTGAACATGTGCAGGTACCACTGGCCGGGCCGGCCGTCGGCCTCGGTCACGCGGCTCCAGGCCGGGCCGCCGAACATGGCGTGCCAGTTGTTGGGGGGCTCGTCGCCGTGCGGGCCGCGGCCGTCGGCGAAGTGGAAGCGGGCGCGGGCCGCGCTGCCGGGGGCGGCGGCGAGGGCCTCGCGGAACCAGGGGTGCTCGCTGGAGCAGTGGTTGGGGACGATGTCCAGGAGCACCCGGACGCCGAGCCGGCGGGCAGCCGCCATCAGCAGGTCGAACTCGGCGAGGTCGCCGAAGACCGGGTCGACGTCGCGGTAGTCGGCCACGTCGTAGCCGTGGTCGGCCTGCGGCGAGGGGTAGATGGGGCTCAGCCAGATCCCGTCGACCCCGAGCTTCTTGAGGTACGGCAGTCCGGCCCTGACCCCGGCGAGATCGCCGATCCCGTCGCCCGTGCTGTCCAGGAAGCTGCGGACGTAGACCTGGTAGATCACGGCGTCGCGCCACCAAGGGAGCCTGTTCAACCCATTGACCCGTCTCTGTGAAAGCCCTGCGGTTATGCATGCATGTTAGGTAGACGGGTCGCGAGGGTGTCAATGATGAGGCGGAAGCTACCGAAGAGTTGGCGCTTTATAGAGGGATTTGTCCTGGTCCAGACAGACACGCAGACGCCTGCCCGTTACCTAACATGTAACTAGGGCGCGTGGGGATGCGAGGGAAAGGCCGGTGCGGAGCCGGCGGCTCACGTCGTGCGCCGGGGCCCGGACGGCGACCCCGTGGCGGGACCTCAGCGGTCGGAGACGGCCGCCAGTTCGCGGGCCAGCCGCCGCACCGCGTCCTCGGGCGTCTCGTGCCCGGTCATCGCGTCGCGCACGACCGCCTGCACGACCAGGCTCACCTGGTCGTAGTGCGGGCTCTTGGGGCGCGGCGCGGCCCGGACCACGCTCGCGCGCAGGGTCGGCAGATACGGGAACGCGCGTACCAGGGCGGGATCGTCGTACAGCGCGGCACGCACGGGCGGCAGCGCGCCGCGCACCAGGACCTGGCGCTGGACGGGCTCGCTGGTCAGATAGGCGATCAGCCGCGCGGCCGAGTCGGGGTGGCGGGCATGGGTGCCGACGGCCAGGTTGGAGCCCCCGAGGACGCTCCGCCCCGGCCCGGACGGCCCGGGCAGCGGCACGGCGCCGATCCGGCCGACGACCGGGGAGCCCGGGGCCGACGCGAGGGCGTAGGCGTAGGGCCAGTTGCGCAGGAAGAGCAGGCGTCCGTCGCGGAAGGCCTGCTTGGACTCCTCCTCCTTGTACGTCAGCGCCTGCCTCGGGATCCAGCCCTCGCGCACTCCGCGGGCGAGGAAGCCGATGCCCTCGCGGGCGGCCGCCGAGTTCACGGTGACCCGGGCGCCCTCGTCGCCGAGGATCGAGCCGCCCGCCGAGTACACCGCCTCCGCCGCGTTCACGGTGAGCCCCTCGTAGGGCAGGAACTGGCCCGCGTAACCGTCGAGTCCGTGCCGCGGGGCGATGGTCTTCGCGTCGTGCTCCAGCTCGGCCCAGGTGCGCGGCGGCGGGACGCCCTCCGCGGCGAGGACGTCCTTGCGGTAGAGCAGCAGGCCGGCGTTGGTCACGTACGGGACGGCGTACAGACGTCCGTCGTAGGTGGCGGTGTCGACGACCGGCCGCAAAAACGATGTCAGCGGAAAGCGGTCGCGCGGCAGCGGACGGATCCAGCCCGCCGCGGCGAACTCCGAGGTCCAGCTGACGTCGATGTTGAGGACGTCGAACCGGCCGCGGTCGCCGCCGCGCAGGTCCGTGGCCATCTGCGCGTGGGTCTCGTCCGCGGAGTCCGGCAGCTCCACCAGCGTCACCTTCTCGCCGGGATGGGTGCGGTTCCATCCCTGGAGGAGCGGGCCGAGATAGCCGGTGAGGTCCCCGGCGGTGGCCAGGGTGAGCGGGCCGCGGTCGCCCGACGTGCCGTCGTCGGCGTGCGCGCCGGAGGCGACGTAACCGGTCAGGACGACCACCAGGACGAGAAGGCCCCTACCGGCGGCGCGCATCCACCGCATAGGTTCCTCCCTGTACACCGGCGCCGGGCGCCCTCGCCCTCCGTCAGGGGCCATGTATACCTGTTAGGTATGGGCGATACTAGGGCCTGGAGCACATTACGCAGACTAGGAGGACAGCACGAGTGCGCCTGCCCCTCCTGGCTCTCCTCGCGCGCGGCCCGGCCCACGGTTACGAGCTCAAGCAGGACCTTGAGCAACTGCTGGGGTCCGCGTACCCTCAGCCGAACGTCGGCCAGATCTACGTGACCCTCGGCCGCCTCGAGAAGACGGGACTGATCGAGGGCGAAGAGGTCGAGCAGTCGAGCCGGCCCAACAAGAAGATCTACCACCTCACCGACGCCGGCCGCGACGAGCTGCGCGACTGGTACGAGGAGACGGCGGACGAACCGCGGGTGCGGGACGAGTTCTTCATGAAACTGGCCCTCGCCCCGCAGACCGGTCTCGCCGACCAGATCGCCCTCATCAACAGACAACGGCGCCAGTACCTCACGACCATGCGCAACCTGTCGAAGCTGGCCGCCGCCGAGAACCGCGACAACCGCGTCGCGCACCTCCTCATCGAGGGCGCGATGCTGCACCTCCAGGCCGACCTCGACTGGCTGGAACGGTGCCAGGAAGAGCTGGAGGAGCCGCAGTGAGCGACAGTCCCGCTCCCGTGCTGCGCGCCGAGCGACTGGTCAAGACCCACCACGGCGAAGGCGCCCCGGCGCACGCCGTGCGCGGCGTCGACCTGCGGGTGCGACGGGGCGAGTTCGTGGCGGTCACCGGTCCGTCCGGCGCCGGGAAGTCGACGCTGCTGCACCTGCTGGGCGGTCTCCAGCGGCCGGACAGCGGCAGCCTCTGGCTGGACGGCGAGTGCACCGACGGCTACAGCGAGGCCCGCTGGGCGGTGGAACGCCGCAAGCGCCTCGGGATCGTCTTCCAGTTCTTCAACCTGGTGTCCGGTCTGTCGGTCGCCGACAACGTGGAGCTGCCCGCGCTGCTCGCCGGAGTCTCCCCCCGGCGGGCCCGCGCCGAGCGGGAGGAGCTGCTGGCCGAGCTCGGGCTGACGGGCAAGGAGCGGAGCATGCCCGGCGAGCTGTCCGGCGGCGAGCAGCAGCGGGTCGCGCTGGCCCGCGCCCTGGTCAACCGTCCGCCGCTGCTGCTGGCGGACGAGCCCGCGGGCAGCCTGGACAGCAGGGGCACCCGCGAGGTCATGCGGCTGCTGACCCGCTTCCACGGGCGCGGCCAGACGATCGTCCTGGTCACCCATGACGCCCGGCTGGCCAGCGCCGCCGACCGGGTGATCAGCTTCTTCGACGGGCGGATCGCCGACGACGCGGAACTGGACGGCGTGCCCCCGCGCGCGGCGGGCACGTCCGGCGTGCTGGAGCTCAGGGACTGACATGCCCGTTCCCGTGGACGACCGCGCCACCGCACGGCGCGAGACAAGGGGCTGAGCCGGTGCGAGCCGTCCTGCGCTGGGCGCACTCCGATCTGCGCACCCACCGCGGCGAGGCGCTGTTCCTGGTCCTCGCCACCGCCGGCATCGTCGGCTCGCTGCTGCTGGCCATGGCGCTGTTCGGTTACGCCACCAACCCCTGGCAGCGGGTGTTCGCCCAGGCGAACGGCGCGCACGTGTATCTGCACACCGGCCCGTCCGCGCGGGTGGGAAAGCTGGCCGGGCTGGACGGCGTCGAGTCGGTGGCCGGCCCCTACCCCACCGAGTCCGCCACCGTCGTCTCACGCGGCGCGCGCGCCTCCGTCGAACTGCGCGGCACGCCCGCGCGGCCCGCCGTGGGCCGGCCGCTGCTGACGTCCGGCTCCTGGCTGGACCCCGACGACGCCGACGGCGTGGTCCTGGAGAGCCGGCTGGCCCGCGCGCTGCTCGCCGAACCGGGCGACACCCTCACCCTGCCCGGCACCGCGCGCAGACTGACCGTCCTCGGCGTCGCCGACAGCGCCGAGCCCCGCTACCGGCCGGGCGAGCGGCCCGGGCTGGTGTGGGCGCTGCCGTCCGCCCTGCCCGACCCGCGGGGCGACGTGATCGGGCTGCGGCTGTCGGATCCCGGCGACACCGACTACATCGTGCAGCGCGCGGTCACCGTGCTCGGCTCGGGCGCCGTCGGCGAGGTCTCTACCTGGAGGCAGGCGCGGGCCGAGGCGCAGGGCGACAACCGCCTCCTCGGGCAGGTGCTGGCCCTGTTCGGGCTCGGCGCGCTGGTCGCCGCCGGGCTCGCCGTGCACGGGGCGATCGCCACCCGCATCCGCGGCCACCTGCGGGACATCTCCGTCCTCAAGGCGATCGGGTTCACACCGGGCCAGGTGGTCCGCGTCTTCCTGTTCCAGCACCTGACGTACGCGCTGCTGGGGGCCGTCGCCGCGGCGGCGCTCATCCGGGCGCTGGGCAGCCGGATCCCGGGCCGCTTCGGTGACGCCGTCGGCGTGTGGCAGGGACTGCCCGCCACCGCGGCGGCGCTGGTCGCGGTGCCCGCGGGGGCGGTCCTGTTCATCGGCGCGACGACCGGTCTCGCCGCGTGGCGGGCCGGACGGGTGCCGCCGGTGCCGGTGCCGCGGCCGGCCGGCGCGACGGGCGGGGCCCTCTCGGGCCTGGCACGCCGGGCGCTCGGGCTGCGGCTGCCGCCCGCGCTGGTGCTCGGCTGGCACACGGCGTTCGCCAAGCGCCCGCGCTCGCCGGCGGCGGTGGCCCGGCTGGCGCTTCCGCTGCTGCTGATCGTCGTCGCGATGAGCGCCTGGACCACCATCGACCGCTTCCGCAGCAGTCCCGAACAGGTCGGGCTGCCGGCCGCGCTCAGCGTCCGCGTCGACTCCGGCGCGAACGGCCCGGACACCCTCGCCCTGCTGGAGCGCGATCCGCAGGTGGCCGCCGCCTACCCCGGCGCCCAGGTGGCGGCACTGGTACCGGGCCAGACGGCCACCATCGCCCTGCGCGGCCTCGGCACCGGCCGCGAACCGTACCCGTACGCCCTGGCGGAGGGCGACCGGCCGCACGGCCGCGACGAGGCGGTGGCCGGACAGGGCCTGCTCGACCTGCTCGACGCGCGGGTGGGCGACTGGGTGCGGGTGACCGTCGGGGAGCAGCCGCAGATCCTGCACATCGTCGGCCGCAGCATCGAGCCCGAGAACGCCGGACGGGTCATCTCCACCTCGCTGGACACCCTGCGCGAGAACGACCCGGGCCTGGGCCCCACGCTCTACCAGCTCCGGCTGCGTCCCGGCGCGGACGCGCGGGAGGTCGCCGCCCGGCTGACCGCAGCCGGGCAGGGCCGCCTGGACGTGCACACGGTGACCAACCCGGCCGACGGGCTGTCCTCGCTGCGGGCGGTGGTCGCGGGCCTGATCGCCGTCCTCGCCCTGATCGGGCTCATCGAACTGCTCACCGTGATCGGCGGCACGGTGCGCGAGGGCGAGCGGGACCTGCTCGCCCTCAAGGCCGTGGGGCTGTCCCCCCGGCAGATCACCGCGGTCACGGTCACGGCCACCGGCTGCACCGTCCTGGCCGCGGTCCTCGCCGCCACCGCCGTGGGCACGCCCTTCGCCCGGTGGCTGATCGACGCCCAGGGCCGGTCGAGCGGCATCGGCGCCGGGATCGCGCGGGGGCCGTCGCCGGTCCTGCTGGCGCTGTTCGCCGCGGCGGCGGTGCTGGGCGCGTGCGCCCTCGCCGCGCTCCCGGCGTCCCGTGCGGCCCGGCGCAGACTCGCGGACACCCTGAGCGCGGTGGCCTGAGCACCAGGGCCTGTCGTTTGGATCACCGCCGCAGACGCGGTCGCGGCGGCCCGGCCACGCGGTTGCGGCCGGTCAGCCGCCGAGCGGGCGCCCGCCCGGATGGGGCGGCCACGGCGCGTACGGGTTCCCGCCGCCGTGCCCGTACGGGTTTCCGCCCTGGGTGTACGGAGCACCCTGCGGATACGGCCCGCGCGCGCCCGGCGCGTACGGCGCCCCGTAGGGGTGGGTCCCGGACGGCGTGGGCAACCGGGCCGGCGGCCCGGTCGGCGGCGGTGCGGGCGTCGGGGGCAGGGTCGCCGGATGGGCCGCGAGACGGATGCCGTAGCGCCGCCTGAGCCGGCGGGTCTCCACCAGGGCGATGCCGGTGACGGTCAGCGGCGCGCCCAGGATGAAGACGACGCCCATGGTGAGGCTCAGACCGTGCAGGTCGCCCGTGACCAGGTCGGGGACGGCCATCAGCCAGGTCGTCACCGTCGCCAGCAGGGGCGGCAGACAGCGGTGCACGGCGGCGGTGCCGAAGAAGTTGCCGGACAGCCGCACGGCGCCCGCCGCCACGAACACGGCCATCCACAGGCCGGCGAGGGACAGCAGGAGCCTGGGGACGAATCCCACCGCCTCGCTCGCCTGGAAGATCCCCACGGTCGCGAAGACGCAGCCGACGAAGAGCAGCAGCAGCTTCAGCGCGTCGACGAGCGGCACCTTCAGCTGCCGCACGGTGCCGGTGCGCCGCCACACGAAGAGCATCGCCCCGACCGTCGTCGGCGTGAGGAAGAACAGCACGGCGGAGGCGATCGCGGTGTTCTCCAGCATCTCGTCGAAGGCGAACCCGCCCTCCACGAAGGTGTAGACGCCGAACGCCGCCACCGCCCCGGCGACGACCCGGATCCGCTTGAGCTTCTCCACCGTCGGGTCGAGCGACGGCGGTATCCACGCCGGGTGGAACACCGCGCGCGCCACACGATGAGGCCGGAGGAGGGATCCGGCGGTCAGCGATCCGTCGGTCCATCTCCTGCGTGCACCGGTCATGTAGCGGCTCCCCCGAGTCGTCGTGCTGATGATCGCCGGGGATTCTACGGGAGGCGGACGCGCGCACACCGTCCGCCTCCCGTGCCGGGCGTTCCCGCCCGGTGCCGTCAACGGCCGCGCATCTCACGGTACTTGGCGACCAGAGCCCGGGTGGAGTCGTCCAGTCCCGGCACCTGGACCCCTTCGGTGAGCGCGGGCTCGACCCTCTTGGCGAGGACCTTGCCCAGCTCCACGCCCCACTGGTCGAAGGAGTCGATGTTCCACACCGCGCCCTGCACGAACACCTTGTGCTCGTAGAGGGCGACGAGCTGACCGAGGACCGAGGGCGTCAGCTCAGGGGCGAGGACGGTGGTCGTCGGGTGGTCGCCCTTGAACGTCCTGTGGGGCACCAGTTCCTCCGGGACGCCTTCCGCGCGCACCTCGTCGGCGGTCTTGCCGAAGGCGAGCGCCTGCGTCTGGGCGAAGAAGTTGGCCATCAGCAGGTCGTGCTGGGCGCGCAGTTCGCCGCCGAGACCGGCCAGCGGCTCGGCGAAGCCGATGAAGTCGGCCGGGATCAGCTGGGTGCCCTGGTGGATCAACTGGTAGTAGGCGTGCTGCCCGTTGGTGCCCGGCGTGCCCCAGACGACTGGTCCGGTCTGCCAGCCCACCTCCTCGCCGTCCCGGCCGACGGACTTGCCGTTGGACTCCATGTCGAGCTGCTGGAGGTAGGCGGCGAACCTGGACAGGTAGTGGCTGTAGGGCAGCACGGCGTGCGACCGGGCGTCGTGGAAGTTGCCGTACCAGATGCCGAGCATGCCCAGCAGCAGGGGGACGTTGGACTCGGCGGGCGCTGCCCGCTCGCACGGCATTGCCGCGCCGGCGCCGACCTGGTCGGTCAAGGGGCGACGCGAGTCGTCGCGGCGCCGTCGTGCGGTGCACCGACAGATACGTCCGCCCGGCCCGCGGGTATCAACGCGGCGGCCGCCAGTGCGAAGAGCAGGGCCGCGAGGAGCGCGGGCGCGTTGAGGCCGAAGTGCCGGGCCGCCGCTCCGCCGAGGAGGGCGCCCGCCGGGGCGCCGGCGGTGGACGCCGTACGGAACGCGGCGGAGACGCGGCCCACCATGGACGCCGGGCTGCGCTGCTGCATCAGCGTCGTCTGGTTGACGTTCCAGACCATGCCCATGGAGCCGAGCAGCAGCACGCCCACGAGCAGGGCGGCCAGGTGCTGGACCGCGCCCATGAGCAGCAGCGACGCCGTCTGGACCGTCCCGGCGAGCAACAGGGCCCGGGCCCTGCCGACGCGGCGGGCTGTCCGCTGGGCGAGCAGGCCGCCGGCGAGACTGCCGAGCGCGTACACCGTCATCGCGGCGGCGAATCCGGTGTCGCCCACGCGCAGCCAGCGCGTCACGTGCAGCACCAGGGTGGCGATCAGCGCGCCCATGCCGATGTTGCACAGGAGGGTGGCCAGACAGACCGGCCGCAGGACGCGGTCGCGCCGCAGATGCCGCAGGCCCTCGGCGATCTCGGCGCGCAGTGTGCTGCCCGCCGGGCGCGGCTCACGCGCGGGCGGCCGCACCCGCAGGGACGCCACCAGCCCCGCGGCCAGCAGATAGGTGCCCGCGTCGGCCGCGAACGGCGCCCACGCGCCGAGGCCGATCAGCAACGGGACGACGGGCCCGGCCGGCAGGCCGCCCGCGAGCTGCTGACCGGTCATCAGACGGGCGTTGGCCCCGCCGAGGGCCCGCGCGTCCACCAGGGAGGGAAGCAGTGCCGTGGACGCGTTGTCGAAGAGTGTCTGCAACGCCGTCAGCAGGAAGGCCAGGGACAGCAGCAGGGGGACGGAGGCGTGGCCCAGGCCCACCACGAGCGCGAAGGCGGCGACCAGCACACCGCGCGCAGTGTCCACGGCCCACATGGCGCGCCGTTGGTCGACCCGGTCGGCGACGGCTCCGCCGAGCAGCCCGAACAGCAGCCAGGGAAGATAGCCGCAGGCGGTGACGGAGGCGATGACCACGGGGTCGTCCGTGAGCCGCACGGCGAGCAGGGGCAGCGCGGTGGTGCGCAGCGCGTCCCCGAAGCGGGAGATCACCGCGGCACTCCACAGCCGTCCGAACCCCCCGCGCCACGCGGGCGCGCGGCTTTCCGCAGTGCCGACCGTCGCCACGACTCCCCCTCACGGCTGACCGGTTCACCGCGAGGGCGGGAACCGTGGGAAAACCGTAGAGGGTGCCACTGACAATCGGTCCGCGGACGGGCGGCGGCCCGCCCCGCGACGCATGCGGCCAGGCTCCCTGAGGCGCCCGGCCGGTCGTGCTGTCAGATCTCGCCCCGCAGTTTGGCGAGCGCCTCGGCGAGGATCGCCTCGCCGTCCGCGTCGCTGCGCCGCTCCCTCACGTACGCGAGGTGCGTCTTGTAGGGCTCGGTGCGCGGTGGGTCCGGGGGGTTGTCCCGGTCCTGTCCGGCCGGGAACCCGCAGCGGGGGCAGTCCCAGGTGTCGGGGACCTGCGCGTCGCTGGCGAAGCTGGGCTGCGTCTCGTGTCCGTTGGAGCACCAGAAGGAGATGCGCAGACGGGGCGCGGACTCGCCCCGCTCGGCCTCGCCCATCGGCCCCGCCCCGACCCGGCTTCCTCGGATCGCGTTGCCACTTGCCACGGTCGTAACTCCCTGCGTGATGGTGCCGCGAAGCGAGTCGGCGTTTCGCTCCGCTGCGAGCGCCTCAGTCTACGTAAGGCCCAACGCGCGTCCAGTGCTTGGAGTTACAGCTTCCACACCTGGACGCAAGCCCCATGATAGGCGGCGCTCAGCTGCGCGTACCGAACATGGGGCGTTACGTACCGGAATGTGCGTGCCTGTGAGAAGCTGATCAGTTGTTCGTCTTCATCACGATGCAGAGCACGATGATGCAGGTGAACCAGAGCAGCCCGACGACCACGGTGATGCGGTCGAGGTTGCGCTCGGCGACCGAGGAGCCGCCGACGGAGGACTGCATGCCGCCACCGAACATGTCGGAGAGACCGCCGCCCTTCCCCTTGTGCATCAGCACCAGCAGCATCAGCAGCAGGCTGAAGACGATCAGGGCGATCGAGAACCCCAAAACCACGGCTGGACCAACTTCCTCGGATTCGGATGACGCATTGGGCGAACGGTTCGGACGACAGGGGCACAGCGTCGTTGTCCCGGCGCGGCTCGGCCGCGCGGCGCTGTGCCCCCGCAAGGGTACGACGGATCGCCGCTACCGCATACTCACAGCTCGGATCACCGCGGGATCACCGGCGGATCACCCGGCGGATCACTGGTCGCGGAAGCGCACGATCTTGACGAACTCGTCGGCGTCCAGCGAGGCGCCACCGACCAGCGCGCCGTCGATGTCGGCCTGCGCCATGATCTCGGCGACGTTGCCGGATTTCACGGAGCCGCCGTACTGGATGCGGACCTTGTCGGCCAGCTCCTGGGTGTACAGCTCGGCGACCCTGGCGCGAATCGCCGCGCAGACCTCCTGCGCGTCCTCGGCGCCGCAGACCTTGCCCGTGCCGATGGCCCACACGGGCTCGTAGGCGATCACGATCGTCTCGGCCTGCTCGGCCGGCACGTCCTTGAGACCGCCGTCGACCTGGGCGAGGGTGTGGGAGACGTGGTTGCCCGCCTCGCGGACGTCCAGCTCCTCGCCCACGCACAGGATCGGGGTCAGGCCGTGCTTGTAGGCGGCCTTGACCTTGGCGTTCACGAGTTCGTCGGTCTCGTTGTGGTACTGGCGGCGCTCGGAGTGGCCGATCGCCACGAACGTGCACTTCAGCTTGGCGAGCATGGCCCCGGAGATCTCGCCGGTGTAGGCGCCGGAGTCATGCGCCGAGATGTCCTGGGCGCCGTACTTGATCTTGAGCTTGTCGCCGTCGACCAGGGTCTGCACGGAGCGCAGGTCGGTGAACGGCGCGAGGACGGCGACCTCGACGGCCTCGTGGTCCTTGTCGGCCAGGGCGAAGGCGAGCTTCTGGACGTGGGCGATGGCCTCGAGGTGGTTGAGGTTCATCTTCCAGTTGCCCGCCATCAGCGGCGTACGAGTGGTCATGCGGGGTCAGTCCTCCAGTGCGGCGAGGCCGGGGAGCGTCTTGCCCTCGAGGTATTCGAGGGAGGCGCCGCCACCGGTCGAGATGTGGCCGAATGCGTTCTCGTCGAAGCCGAGCGTGCGCACGGCGGCGGCGGAGTCTCCGCCGCCGACGACGGTGAAGCCGTCCGAGTCGACGAGGGCCTGGGCGACCGCCTTGGTGCCCTCGGCGTAGTCGGGGTGTTCGAAGACGCCCATCGGACCGTTCCAGAACACGGTCGCGGCGTCGGCGAGCTTGCCCGCGTACAGCTCACCGGTCTTGGGGCCGATGTCCAGGCCCAGCTGTCCCTCGGGCATCCGGTCCGCGTCGACGGCGGAGTGCTCGTTGGACGCCTTGGTCTTCAGGTCCGGGAATCCGGGCGAGACGACGACGTCGACCGGGACGACCAGCTCGACGCCCTGCTTCTCGGCGCGTTCCAGGTACTCGGTGACGGCCGGGATCTGGTCCTCCTGAAGGAGGGAGGCGCCGACCTCGTGGCCCTGGGCCTTGAGGAAGGTGAAGGCCATGCCGCCGCCGATGAGGATGCGGTCGGCCTTCCCCAGCAGCTGGTCGATGACGGCGAGCTTGTCGGAGACCTTGGAGCCGCCGAGCGCCACGACGTAGGGGCGCGCGACGTCCTCGGTGAGCTTCTTCAGGACGCCGACCTCGGTGGCGATCAGGTAGCCGGCGTAGTGCGGCAGCCTGCCCGGCAGGTCGTACACGGACGCGTGCTTGCGGTGCACCGCGCCGAAGCCGTCGCCCACGTACACGTCGGCGAGGGTGGCCAGCCGGTCGGCGAAGGCGGCGCGCTCGGCGTCGTCCTTGCTGGTCTCGCCCGCGTTGAAGCGCAGGTTCTCGACGACCGCGACCCGGCCGTCGGCGAGGCCGGCGACGGTGGACGTGGCGGAGTCGCCGACGGTGTCGGTCGCGAAGGCCACGTCGGCGCCGAGGAGTTCACCGAGGCGCGCGGCGGCGGGAGCGAGGGAGAAGGCGGGGTCCGGAGCGCCCTTGGGGCGGCCCAGGTGGGAGGCGACGACCACGCGGGCGCCCGCCCCGGCCAGCGCCTTGACGGTGGGCAGCACGGCGCGGATACGGCCGTCGTCGGTGATGGTCGTGCCGTCCAGCGGCACGTTCAGGTCTGCGCGGACGAAGACGCGCTTGCCTGCGACGCCTTCGGCGAGAAGTTCGTCGATCGTCTTCATTGAGTGGGCTCCCTGGAGGACGGGTGGTGCTCGTGATCCTAAGAGGGCTGGTCTGCACGTGCGTCAGGGCCCGGGCGGCGCGTCCTTGCGCCGCCCGGGCCCTGCTCTCACATGGACGTGCTCGCTCTGTGGATCAGAGCTGGTCGCCGACGAAGACCGTGAGGTCGACGAGGCGGTTGGAGTAGCCCCACTCGTTGTCGTACCAGCCGAGGATCTTCACCGAGTTGCCCTCCTGGACCATGGTCAGGGAGGAGTCGAAGGTGCAGGACGACGGGTCGCCGACGATGTCCGAGGAGACGATCGGGTCCTCGGTGTAGGTCAGGAAGCCCTTGAGGTCGCCGTCCTCGGAGGCCTTCTTGAACGCGGCGTTGACCTCGTCCTTGGTGACCTCGCGCTGGAGGGTCACGACCAGGTCGGTGGCCGAGCCGGTCGGGACCGGGACGCGCATCGCGATGCCGTCCAGCTTGCCCTTGAGCTGCGGCAGGACCAGGGCGGTGGCCTTCGCGGCGCCCGTCGTGGTGGGGATGATGTTCTCGGCGGCGGCGCGGGCGCGGCGCAGGTCCGAGTGCGGGAAGTCCAGGATGCGCTGGTCGTTGGTGTACGCGTGGACCGTCGTCATCAGGCCCTTGACGATGCCGAAGTTCTCGTCGAGAACCTTGGCCATCGGCGCCACGCAGTTGGTGGTGCAGGAGGCGTTGGAGATGACGTGGTGGTTCGCCGCGTCGTACTTGTCCTGGTTGACGCCCATCACGATGGTGATGTCCTCGTCCTTGGCCGGAGCCGAGATGAGGACCTTCTTGGCGCCGCCCGCGATGTGCTTCTCGGCGTCGGCCTTCTTGGTGAAGATGCCGGTCGACTCGATCACGATGTCGACGCCGAGGTCGCCCCACGGGATGTCGGCGGGGTTGCGCTCGGACAGCACCTTGATGGTGTGCCCGTCCACGGTGATCGTGTCCGCCGTGTGCGACACCTCGGCCTTGAGGCGGCCCAGGATGGTGTCGTACTTCAGCAGGTGGGCGGTGGTCGCGGTGTCACCGAGGTCGTTGACAGCCACGATCTCGATGTCAGCACCCTGCTCCAGCAGCGCGCGGAAGTAGTTACGACCGATGCGGCCAAAGCCGTTGATGCCTACGCGGATCGTCACGAACCGATCTCCTCGTTGGTACGCCGGCCCATGCAGTGCCGGCGAGCTGTATTTGGGATGTCCCCGACCACCACCGACCCTACCTCTCCGGGGCGGCCGGAGTGACATCGAGTCGGCCCATACACGGCACGGCGGTCCGTACCCGCCAGTAGGGGTACGGACCGCCCGGGCCGGACGGGCCCGATCACTCGATTCGGTCACGAATCTTCACGCCGAGTTGACTTCGGCGTGTCAGTCGTCAAGTGAGTGGAGCGCCTTTCCGATGAGCGTTGTGCGGTCGGCCGCCGAGGGGAGGTGCTCCAGACCGAAGCCCAGCAGCACCGTGTCGTCGGTGGTGACCGCGCCGTAGGTCTGGAAGAGCACGCCGGTGCGGGCCCAGTCCTTCAGCACGGCCGGGCTGCCCGCGGGCGGACCGCTCGCCCGCCACGCGCCCAGCGACGTCTCGAAGCCCTCGGTCTCGGTGGCCCCGCCGCCGACGACCAGGGAGGCGTCGTCGGCGAGGACGCCATGGCCGCCGCTGCCGGGGTCGGTGACATAGGCGATCGAGACCTCGACCTTCTTGCCCGCGTAAGCGCTCAGGTCGAAGCTCACCTGCTGCCATCCGCTGGACGCGCCGGTGAGCGCGTTCCACGACCCCGTGGAGCCGGTCGCGGTGCAGCCCCCGGACGTGAGGGTGAGGTAGTGCCGCAGCCACGGGTGCTCGCCGATGTAGAAGCCGGCCCCGCACTCCGCGGGCACGGCGGTGCCTGTCGCGCCGCCCGCCTCGGGAAGCGTGGTCCAGTCCTCGGCGCCGACCGTGTGGATCTCCACGACGGCGTTGTCGTAGCCGGGCTCGGTGTCCCACAGCAGCCGGGTGCGCAGCGCGGGCCTGCTCGCCGCGGCGACCCCGCCGAGGTCGATGGTGCGGGTGAGGCGTTTGTAGGCGTCGTCGGTGTGGACGGCCGCGGCCATGTACGAGCCCGCGTAGGGCCCGTAGGGGTTGACCGTCCCGGCGAACCTGCCGGCGCCGGAGGAGGCGAACTGCGGGTACTGGGCGGCGGGCAGCTCGTCAGAGGTGACCCCGTAGGTGCCGGCCTTGTCCAGCGGGTTGCCCGCGGTGGCCCCGAGGGCGCCCGTGAACCCGTTCAGCGCACCCGAACCGGTGAAGCCGGTGGCGCCGGGGGTCGACGTACGGGAGTACGCGCCCAGGTAGTACTGGCTGAAGTCGTTGGACGGGGTGCCGTCGGCGAGCGAGACGTTGCCGCCGGCCAGTTCGCCCGCCTCGATCAGCTTGCCGCCCTCGTTGAGGAAGGCGCGCAGTTCGAGCTGGGTCGGATTGCCCGGGGCGCTCGCGCCCGTGTAGTGGACGACCGTGGCGAAGTGGCTGAGCACGCCGAGCGCGTCGGGCGCGCCCCGGGTGGCGACGTCCCAGACGACCGCCCTGCGGCCGTTGGCCTTCAGCGCGTCGACGTAGGTCTGCGCCTGCGTGGCGGCCGCGCCCTCCTCGGCGACGACGAGCGTGTCGGCCCGGTAGGTAGGGGCGACCGTGTAGGTGAAGTGAGAGCTGGAGACCTTCTTGCCGGCCCCGGTCTCGCCGGTGAACCACACCTCGACCTTGTCGCCCGGCCCGCCGTCGCGCACGGTGGCCCGGTACTCGTCGTAGTGGAGGTTGTCGTCGCCGCCGTAGGTCTCGCCGCCCTTCCACGCCCGCAGGGGCCGCTCCCGCGTGCGGCCGCCGTTGACGCGGTACTTGAGCTCCTTGTCGCGGACCGCCTTGCGGACGACGACGGAGACCTCCTGGCCCGCGCCGCGCGCGTAGGAGGTGGTGAACGGCGCCGGGGTGAAGTCGGCGGCGGTCAGTCCGACCGAGGACTTCGGCCGGTCGGGGTGGGCGACGGACTCGGCGACGGAGAGCGCGAACGGGACGTTCTTGGCGAACTCGCCCTGGATCAGCTTCTCGTCGTCGGGGAAGTTGAAGACGGACTGGCAGTCGGCCGCGTTCCAGCGGTCGTCCGGGTCGGCGTCGGACGCGGTCTGGCAGGTCGACATCTCGGGGGTGAACATCCCCATGCCGTTGACGTTCCCGGCGTGGCCGTCGGCCTCGCCGTTGGTGGTGTAGAGCTCCGAGGAGACCTGCGGGTGGTAGCCCGGGACCGCGGAGTTGCCGGGGGTGCCGGCGAGCGCCCGGTAGGCGACGTCGTCCGGGGTGTCGGTGGCGACCTGCCAGCCGACGCCGTAGAGCAGCAGCTCGGCGGCCGAGTGGTAGTTGATGCCGTACGTGAAGCCGATCCGCTTCTCGAAGGCGTCGAGCGCCCTGGTCTCGGGCTCTGAGGAGGGACTCGCGCCGCGGTAGGTCTCGCTGGTCGGGTTCGGTGAGGAACCCTCGTTGTCGTAGCCCCACTTGTAGGCGAAGTTGCGGTTGAGGTCGACGCCGTCGCCGGTGGAGATCGCGCCGTCGCCGTTGACGTCCCGCAGGTTCTTGCGCCAGAGCCGGTTGGCGGGGTCCTGGAACGTGTAGTCGTAGCCGTCGGGGTTGGCCGACAGGACGAACCACAGCTCGCTGGAGTCGACGATCTTCCGGACGCGCCGGTCGGTCCGGTAGTTGTCCAGGTAGTAGTGCATCAGCCGCCGGGTCATCTCCGGGGTGATCCACTCGCGGGCGTGCTGGTTGGACATGTACAGCACCGAGGGCTTAGAGCCGTCCTTCGACTTCTTCGCGTTCGTGGTCAGTTTGAGCGCGAGGATGTCCTGGCCGCGGACGGTTCTGCCGATGGAGACGACCTTGGTGAGGCCCGGGTTCTCCCTGGCGGTGCGGAGGATCTCCTCGCGGAGGCCGCCGCTGCCGCTGTAGGGGCGGAACACTCCCCCGGCGGCCGCGCCCAGGCGCTTCTCCGCCGTGGCGGACAGGGTGTGCTCGGTGAGCCGCACGCCCTGTTTCCCGAGCTTGTCCGCCTGCTTGTCGGTGAGGTAGACCTCGACCGTGGCGGCGCCCCCGCGGGGCACCCGCTCGCTGAGTTCCTGACCGTCCTGGCCGGCCGCCAGCAGCAGGGGTACCTGCTGCCGGGTGACGTCGGCGCGGAAGACCTTCACCTCGTCGGCGTCGGGCTTCGGTGCGGTGCCGGGCTGTGCCTGGGCGACGGGTGCGAGTGCCGCTCCACCGAGCAGCAGCGCGCCGACAGCGAGGATCGATCTCGCTCTTCGTCTCATGAACCCCCCTTGCCTGAGTCCGCCCCAGCAGCGAACCCTGCCAGGCTCATGACAGTTCATGATCGAGTCAAGAGCGCGTCGGCGCCACGGAAAACGCCGGTGTGGTCGCCCGATCGGGCGACCACACCGGCGTTCTGAGGAAGCGTCAGCCGACCAGGTTGTCGGCGAGTTCGTCGCTCAGGTTGGCGTCCGTGCCCGGGATGCCGAGGTCCGAGGCGCGCTTGTCGGCCATCGCCAGCAGCCGGCGGATCCGGCCGGCGACCGCGTCCTTCGTCAGCGGCGGGTCGGCGAGCGCGCCCAGCTCCTCCAGCGAGGCCTGCTTGTGGTCCATGCGCAGCCGGCCGGCCGCCGCGAGGTGCTCGGGCACGTCGTCCGCGAGGATCTCCAGGGCGCGCTGGACGCGGGCCCCGGCGGCGACGGCCGCGCGGGCCGAGCGGCGCAGGTTGGCGTCGTCGAAGTTCGCCAGGCGGTTCGCCGTGGCCCGCACCTCGCGGCGCATCCGGCGCTCCTCCCAGGCGAGCACCGACTCGTGGGCGCCCAGGCGGGTGAGCAGCGCACCGATCGCGTCGCCGTCGCGGACGACGACCCGGTCGACGCCGCGCACCTCGCGCGCCTTCGCCGCGATGGACAGCCGGCGGGCGGCGCCGACCAGCGCCAGCGCGGCCTCCGGACCCGGGCAGGTCACCTCCAGGGAGGACGAGCGGCCCGGCTCGGTGAGCGAGCCGTGCGCCAGGAACGCGCCGCGCCAGGCGGCCTCGGCGTCACAGGTCGCGCCGGAGACCACCTGCGGGGGCAGGCCCCGGATCGGACGGCCGCGGCCGTCCACCAGGCCCGTCTGCCGGGCCAGCTGGTCACCGCCGGCGACCACGCGCACGACATAGCGCGAGCCGCGGCGGATCCCGCTGGGGGCCATCACGATCAGCTCCGAGCCGTGGCCGAAGATCTCCAGGATGTCCCGCTTGAGCCGGCGGGCCGCCATCGCGGTGTCCAGCTCCGCCTCGATCACGATGCGCCCGCTCACCAGGTGGAGGCCGCCGGCGAACCGCAGAAGGGCGGAGACCTCCGCCTTTCTGCAGCAGGTCCGGGTGACGGGGAGCCGGGAGATCTCGTCCTTCACCGCTGCCGTCATCGCCATGGGCCGATCCTTCCATGCATCCGAAAAATACGGTCGTACGCGGCGGCCAACAGCTCCGGGTCGTGCCTCGGGGTTCCGTCGGGCCGGGCCACCGGCGCCAGTTCGACCGCCGCCCCGAACCGTTCGGCGGCTTCGGCCAGCGAGTCGCGGTCGGGCACGGCGGCCTCGTCGGCCAGCACCACGTCCAGGGCGAGTTTAGGGGCGTGTCGTCCCAAAACCTCCAAATGACGCTGCGGGGAGAAGCCATCGGTTTCTCCGGGCTGCGGCGCGAGGTTCAGCGAGAGCACCCGGCGGGCCTTCGTCGCCATGAGGGCGTCCAGCAGGTCGGGGACCAGCAGATGCGGCATGACCGAGGAGAACCACGAGCCCGGTCCGAGCACCACCCAGTCCGCGTCCAGGACGGCCTCGACGGCCTCCGGGACGGCCGGCGGGTCGTGCGGGACCAGGTGCACCGACTGCACCTCGCCGCGCGTCAGCGCCACGGTCGCCTGCCCGCGGACGGTGTCCACGTCGTCCGGCCGCAGCGGATCATGGCCCTTGACCAGCGCCTGGAGCTCCAGCGGCACAGCCGACATGGGCAGCACCCGCCCCTGCGCCCCGAGCAGCTTGCCGACCAGGTCCAGGGCCTGGACGTGGTCGCCGAGCTGCTCCCACAGGGCGACGATCAGCAGGTTGCCGACGGCGTGCCCGTTGATCTCGCCCTGCGACTGGAAACGGTGCTGGATGACCCGCGCCCAGGTCTGGCCCCAGTCGTCGTCGCCGCACAGCGCGGCCAGGGCCTTGCGCAGGTCGCCCGGGGGCAGCACGCCCAGTTCGTCGCGCAGGCGGCCGCTGGAGCCGCCGTCGTCGGCCACCGTGACGACCCCGGTGAGGTCCCCGGTGATCCTGCGCAGCGCGGTGAGCGAGGCGGACAGGCCCATGCCGCCGCCGAGGGCGACGACCTTGGGCTGGGTGCCGCGGCGGCGCGGTTTGCCACCGCGCGCCTCGACCGGCCGGCTCACCCGTCCGTCGGACGCGGTCCTGCGCAGACGGCCGAGCCGCGGAGAACGTCCGGTCATTCCCGTCCCATGTCCCGGTGCACGACCACCGTCTCCACGCCCTCGGCCGCGAGGCGCGCGGCGAGCTTCTCCGACATGGCCACCGAGCGGTGCTTGCCGCCGGTGCAGCCCACCGCGATGGTCACGTAGCGCTTGCCCTCCCGGCGGTAGCCCGCGGCGACCAGCTGGAGGAGCTCCGCGTACCGGTCGAGGAACTCCTTCGCGCCCGGCTGGTTGAGGACGTACGAGGACACCTCCTCGTTGAGCCCGGTGTAAGGGCGCAGCTCCGGCACCCAGTGCGGGTTGGGCAGGAAGCGCATGTCCACCACGAGGTCGGCGTCGACCGGCAGACCGTACTTGAAGCCGAAGGACATGACGGTGGCCCGCAGCTCGGGCTCCTCCTCCCCGGCGAACCGGGCGTCCATCTTGGCCCGCAGCTCGTGCACGTTGAGGCTGGAGGTGTCGATCACCAGGTCGGCGTCGCCGCGCAGTTCGCGCAGGAGTTCGCGCTCGGCGGCGATGCCGTCGACGATGCGGCCGTCGCCCTGGAGCGGGTGCGGCCGGCGCACGGACTCGAAGCGGCGCACCAGCGCGTCGTCGGAGGACTCCAGGAACACGATGCGCCGGGTGACGTTCTTCGACTCCAGGTCGGCGAGGGACTCGCGGAGGTTGTCGAAGAAGCGCCGGCCGCGGACGTCGACGACGACCGCGATGCGGGCCACGTTGCCCTGGGAGCGCGCGCCCAACTCCACCATGGTGGGGATGAGGGCGGGCGGGAGGTTGTCGACCACGAACCAGCCGAGGTCCTCCAGACACTTGGCCGCCGTCGAACGGCCGGCTCCGGACATGCCGGAGATGATCACCAGCTCGGGGATGGCCGCGTCGGGGATCCCGGGCGGCGTGACGTCCGTACTCACCTGTGCTCCGTCTTCATGCCGTGCTTCCTGCCGGGGACCGTCCGCGCCCGCCGGGGGCGGGGCGGCGGCCTCGCCGGGCCCTTGGGGGCCTGGCCCGGTACCGGCTGTGGGCACAGTAGTGGGCGTCTGTTCCGGCTGGGCCGTGGGGTGTGCGTCGTGCTCGGTCATGTCTCCTGCCCCCGTCGTTCCTCCGGGGCGCCCGACGTGGCGGGGGCCCCGGGGGAACCCGTCGTGTCGTCGGGTTCCTCATCATCAATGATCTCTCCGGTCGCCGTGTTCACGGCGGGGGCGGGCGGAGCCGCCAGGGCGAGCGCCGCGGCGATGGTCTCCGCCGTCTTGCGGCCTATGCCCGGGACCTCGCAGATCTGCTCGACGGTCGCGGCGCGCAGCCTCTTCACCGAGCCGAAGTGCTTGATCAGCGCCTGCTTGCGCGTCTCGCCGAGGCCCGGCACCTCGTCCAGCGGTCCGGCGCGGAAGCGCTTGGCCCGCTTGGTGCGCTGGTAGGTGATCGCGAAGCGGTGGGCCTCGTCCCGCACGCGCTGGAGCAGATACAGGCCCTCGCTGCTGCGGGGCAGGACGACCGGGTCGTCGTCGTCCGGGAGCCAGACCTCCTCCAGCCGCTTGGCCAGACCGCAGACGGCGATGTCGTCGATGCCCAGTTCGTCCAGCGCCCTCCTGGCCGCCGCCACCTGCGGCTGCCCGCCGTCGACGACGACGAGCTGGGGCGGGTAGGCGAAGCGCTTGGGACGGCCGTCGTCGTCCTTGAGGCTGCCGGTGAGGGGCGCCTCACCGGTGTCGGCGAGCACCGCCGCCGCGCTCCCCCCGGACCGCACGCCGAAAGCGCCGTCGACGAGGGCGGTTCCGGTCTCCTCGGCCACGGCAGCCCCGTCGGTGACGGCCGTCCCGGTCCCGGCGGCCGCCGTGTCCGCGCCGTCGGTCCACTCGCCCGTGCGCTCCTTCTCGGCCAGGTAGCGCCGGAAGCGGCGGGTGATCACCTCGTGCATGGAGCGGACGTCGTCCTGGCCCTCGAAGCCCTTGATCTGGAAGCGGCGGTACTCGCTCTTGCGCTGGAGCCCGTCCTCGAAGACGACCATGGAGGCCACGACGTCGTCGCCCTGGAGGTGGGAGATGTCGTAGCACTCGATCCGCAGCGGGGCGCTGTCCAGGCCGAGGGCCTCGGCGATCTCCTCCAGGGCACGCGAGCGCGTGGTCAGGTCGGAGGCGCGCTTGGTCTTGTGCAGGACGAGCGCCTGCTGCGCGTTGCGCGCCACGGTCGCCATCAGGTCCTTCTTGTCGCCCCGCTGCGGGATGCGCAGCGACACGTTGGACCCGCGGCGCCCGGTGAGCCACTCCTGCACCGGCTCGACCGGGTCGGGCAGCGCGGGGACCAGGACCTCCTTGGGCACGGCGTCGCCGCGCTCCTCGCCGTAGAGCTGCTGGAGCGCGTGCTCGACGAGGGCGCCGGTCGAGACGTCCTCGACCTTGTCGGTCACCCAGCCGCGCTGGCCCCGCACGCGCCCGCCCCGGACGTGGAAGATCTGGACGGCCGCCTCCAGCTCGTCCTCGGCGACCGCGATCAGGTCGGCGTCGGTCGCGTCCGCGAGCACGACGGCGCTCTTCTCCATGGCCTTCTTCAGCGCCCCGATGTCGTCGCGCAGGCGGGCGGCCCGCTCGTACTCCATCTCCTCGGCCGCCTGCGCCATCTGCTTCTCCAGACGGCGCAGGTAGGTCCCGGTGCGGCCGGCCATGAAGTCACAGAACTCGTCGGCCAGTTCCCAGTGGTCGTCGGGCGAGATCCGGCTCACGCAGGGCGCGGAGCACTTGCCGATGTAGCCGAGCAGACACGGGCGGCCGGTGCGGGAGGCGTTCTTGAACACGCCGGCCGAGCAGGTGCGCACGGGGAAGACGCGCAGGAGCAGGTCGACCGTGTCCCGGATCGCCCACGCGTGCGCGTACGGTCCGAAGTACCTGACGCCCTTCTTCTTGTGGCCGCGCATCACCTGCACGCGCGGGTACTCCTCGTTCATCGTCACCGCGAGGTAGGGGTAGCTCTTGTCGTCGCGGTACTTGACGTTGAACCGGGGGTCGTACTCCTTGATCCAGGAGTACTCCAGCTGGAGCGCCTCGACCTCCGTGGACACCACCGTCCACTCCACCGACGCGGCCGTGGTGACCATCGTGCGGGTGCGCGGGTGCAGGCCCGCCAGGTCCTGGAAGTAGTTCGCCAGGCGCTGGCGCAGGCTCTTCGCCTTTCCGACGTAGATCACCCTGCGGTGCTCGTCGCGGAATCGGTACACCCCCGGAGAGTCCGGGATCTGTCCCGGCTCGGGGCGGTAGCTGGAGGGGTCGGCCATGTCTCACACCCTACTGGCGCGCGGTGACACTCCGGCGGGGCTGTGGACAACGCCCGGCGACCGCGGGGGGACCTCGCGCGGCGCGATCCCGAGGGCGGGGGTCCGAGGGGCCCGGACTCGGCCACCCGCACGTGCCACTCGGCCGTCAGGTGTTGTCGCGACAGGGTCGACACGCTTCAATGCGGGGGAACTCGGGGCCCTGAACGCCGCCTTACGGATGTGAAGGAGTTTCGCAGACGCGGTCACGGCCCCGGTCACTCAACGCGCGGTCCGACCAGCCGTCGTGAGCATTCACAGAGAGGCTCCTGCATGCCGCACGCCACACAGCACGCGGACGCCGCCGCCGACCCCGTCATCGCGGAACTGGACACGGCCCTGCGAGGGGGGCCCTTCCACGTGGCGCTGCGGGCCGCGATCGCGGCCCGCGGCCTGCCGTTGCAGCGCGTCCAGCACCACCTGTCACGCCACGGGGTGAAGGTCGGCGTGACCAGCCTGAGCTACTGGCAGCAGGGCGCCCGGCGGCCGCAGCGCCCCGAGTCGCTGCGCGCGGTGCGCGCGCTGGAGGAGATCCTGCGCCTGCCGGACGAGTCCCTGATCCGCCTGCTCGCCGAGTCGCACGACACAAAGGGCGGGCGTGGCGGCCGGGACGAACACGGCCGCCAGACCGGGCAGAACGGACGGAACGGGCAGGGCGACGTGGCGGGCACTCGGGCCGGGGGGCGTTCCTACCGCTCTCTCCTCCGGGCCACCAACGCCCTTGAACAACTGCTCGACGAACTGGAGTGCGCGCCGGACGACGGACTGCACACGCTGGGCCATCACGAGCGGGTCCGCGTCGGAGCCCGCCGCGAACTGCTCGGCCGCGAGTCGCAGCACATCGTCCGCGCCTACCGGGACGGCGTCGACCGGTTCGTGGCCGTCCACCACGGAGACCCCGGGTGCGCCCCGGAGAGGATGAAGGTGCACGCCCTGGAGAACTGCCGGGCCGGCCGCGTCCGGCGCCACCACGGCACCGGCGTGCTCGTCGCGGAACTCCTCTTCGACACCCGGCTGCGGGCCGGCGACACCTTCCTCTTCCGCTACGCCGTCGAGGACGGTACCGGCGGCGCCTCCACCGAGTACGTCCGCGGCTTCGGCGCGGCAGGCGGCCAGTACGCCCTTCAGATCCGCTTCGCCGAACATGCCGTGCCCGTGCGCTGCCACCGGTTCACCCAGCACTCGGCCGCGGCCCCGCGCGGCGGCCGCCAGGAACTGCCGGTCAGCGACCGGCACCGCTCGGTGCACCTCGTCGAGCCGAGGGTGCGGTCGGGCATGGTGGGCATCGAGTGGGAATGGGAGGGAGCGGGGGGCGAGTAAGGAGGGCCGGCTCCGGCGGCGCGGCCGGCTCCGATGCCTCCCATGCCTCCCATGCCTCCCGTGCCTCCGACGCGCGTCTCCCCGGCCGTATGTCACGGCGGTCCGTCCATGCGGCTCGGTCGCGGGAGACGGCGCTCACCGATTCGGCCATGTTCCGCGTCCCCCGCGTCCCGGCTCTGGTGCCGGACGCGGCGGTCGCTCGCGCGCGCGGGTGGGGCCTTACGCCGGTTTTGGGGGCCGGCTGCGAAATGGGGTAGCTTCCCGGCCGGCGGCTCACCTGCTCCTTCGTCCGATCGCACCCGGTGCCGCCGCCGCGCGAACAGCGGTCCGAGCGGTCGCGGACAGCCACAGAGAGGAACCGTCCCGTGATCGTCGTCGCCGGTGAGGCCCTGATCGACCTGGTGCCGCAGGGGACGGGCGCGCTCGCGGGTCTGCGGCCGGCGCTCGGCGGCGGTCCCTACAACACGGCGGTGGCGCTGGCCCGCCTCGGCTCCCCCACGGCGTTCGCCTCCCGCGTCTCCCGGGACGCGTTCGGCGAGGCGCTGCTGGACCGGCTGCGGGAGACGGGCGTGGACCTGTCGGCCGTACAGCGCGGCGCCGAGCAGACCACGCTCGCGGTGGCCTCGCTGGACGGCAGCGGCTCGGCCGCCTACTCCTTCTACGTCGAGGGCACCGCCGACCGGCTGTTCGCGACCCCGGACGCGCTGCCCGAGGGGACCCGCGCGGTGTCCTTCGGCACGTGTTCGCTCGTGCTGGAGCCGGGCGCGAGCGCGTACGAGGAGCTGATGCGCACCGCGGCGGCGCGGGGCCTGTTCACCGCGCTCGACCCGAACATCCGCGCCGGGCTGATAGGGGACCCCGACGCCTACCGGGCCCGCTTCAAGAGCTGGCTGCCCTCGGTGTCGCTGCTGAAGCTCTCCGAGGAGGACGCCGGGTGGCTGGGCGGCACCCCGCAGGAGTGGCTGTCCGCGGGGCCCTCGGCCGTCGTCATCACCCGGGGCGGCGACGGACTGACCGCGTTCACGCGTGACGGCGCCGTGTACACCGTGCCCGGCGAGCAGGTGGACGTGGTGGACACCATCGGGGCCGGTGACACCGTGAACGCGGCTCTGCTGCACGGGCTTGCGGCGCGGGACGCGCTGTCCCCGGCGGGCCCGGCTGCTCTGGGCGCCGCCGGCTGGCAGGAGCTGCTGAGGTTCGCGGCGCGCGCGGCGGCCGTCACCTGCTCTCGGGCGGGCGCGGAACCGCCGTACGCGGCCGAACTGGGAACCCTCGGGGAGTTCTAGGCCCGGCGTCCGCTGATCGTCGGCGACTGGGCGTCGGCTGCGGCTGCGGCTGCGGCTGCGGCTGCGGCTGGATGACGTGAACGGGCGGCGCCCCGCCGGGAGTTCCGGTGGGACGCCGCCCGTTCTCCGCCCGTGCCTTCTCAGGCCTTGCGGGCCCGCGTCGTCTTCTTCGCGGGAACCGCCTTGGCCGGCTTCGCGGCCTTCTTCGCGGTCGCGTCCTCGCCCGCGCCCGCCTTCGCCGCCGCCGTCTTGGCGGTCGCCGTCTTGGCGGTCGCCGTCTTGCGCGGGGCCGTCTTGGCGGCGACGGTCCTGGCGGCGGCCGTCTTCTTCCCGGACGCGCGGCGGGGGGCCGGCACGGACGCCGCGTCGCTGATCCGGTCGGCGTCGAGGATCTCTCGCAGGAACTTGCCGGTGTGGCTGGTCGACACGCCGGCGACCTCCTCCGGCGTGCCCTCGGCGACGACGAGGCCGCCGCCCGCGCCGCCCTCGGGGCCCATGTCGACGACCCAGTCCGCGGTCTTGATCACGTCGAGGTTGTGCTCGATGACGATGACCGTGTTGCCCTTGTCGACGAGCCCGGAGAGGACCGTGAGGAGCTTGCTGATGTCCTCGAAGTGCAGGCCCGTCGTCGGCTCGTCCAGGACGTAGACCGTGCGGCCGGTGGAGCGCTTCTGCAACTCGCTGGCGAGCTTCACGCGCTGGGCCTCGCCGCCGGACAGGGTGGTCGCGGCCTGGCCGAGCCGGACGTAGCCGAGGCCGACGTCCTTCAGGGTGTTGAGGTGCCGGGCGATCGAGGGGACGGCCTCGAAGAAGCCCGTGGCCTCCTCGATCGGCATGTTCAGGACGTCGGCGATGGACTTGCCCTTGTAGTGGACCTCCAGGGTCTCCCGGTTGTAGCGGGCGCCGTGGCAGACCTCGCACGGGACGTAGACGTCCGGGAGGAAGTTCATCTCGATCTTGATCGTGCCGTCGCCCGCGCAGTTCTCGCAGCGGCCGCCCTTGACGTTGAAGGAGAAGCGGCCGGGCAGGTAGCCGCGGACCTTCGCCTCGGTCGTCTCCGCGAACAGCTTGCGGACGTGGTCGAAGACACCGGTGTAGGTGGCCGGGTTGGAGCGCGGGGTGCGGCCGATGGGCGACTGGTCGACGTGCACGACCTTGTCGACGAGGTCGTCGCCCTCCACACGCGTGTGCCGTCCGGGGACGTTCCTCGCACCGTTCAGCTCGCGGGCCAGGTGCGTGTAGAGGATGTCGTTGACCAGCGTGGACTTGCCGGATCCGGACACGCCGGTGACCGCCGTGAAGACGCCCAGCGGGAAGGACACGTCGATGTCCTGCAGATTGTTCTCGCGGGCGCCGTGGACGGTGAGCCGCCGGGAGGGGTCCTGCGGGCGGCGGACGTCGGGCAGCGGGATCGCCTTCCGGCCGGACAGGTACTGCCCGGTCTGCGACTCCTCGTTGGCGAGCAGCTCCTTGAGGGAGCCGCTGTGCACGACCTTTCCGCCGTGCTCGCCCGCGCCGGGGCCGATGTCGACGATCCAGTCGGCGACCTTGATGGTGTCCTCGTCGTGCTCGACGACGATGAGCGTGTTGCCCATGTCGCGCAGCCGCACGAGGGTCTCGATCAGGCGGTGGTTGTCGCGCTGGTGCAGGCCGATGGACGGCTCGTCCAGCACGTACAGGACGCCGACGAGGCCGGAGCCGATCTGGGTGGCCAGCCGGATGCGCTGGGCCTCGCCGCCGGAGAGCGTGCCGGCCGCGCGGTTGAGCGAGAGGTAGTCCAGGCCGACGTCGACCAGGAACCGCAGCCGTTCGTTGACCTCCTTCAGGACCCGCTCGGCGATCTTCTTGTCGCGGGCGTTGAGCTTGAGCTCGCCCAGGAAGTCGGCGCAGTCGCTGATGGACATGCCCGACACCTCGGCGATGGACTTGCCCATGACGGTGACCGCGAGGACGAGCGGCTTCAGCCGGGTGCCCGCACAGGTGGGACAGGGCACCTCGCGCATGTAGCCCTCGAAGCGCTCCCGGCTGGAGTCGCTCTCGGCCTCGCTGTGCCGGCGCTTCACGAACGGCACGGCGCCCTCGAAGGGGGTCGTGTAGACCCGCTCGCGGCCGTAGCGGTTGCGGTAGCGGACCTCGATCTGCGTCTTGTGGCCGTGCAGCAGCGCCTTGCGGGCGCGCTGGGGCAGGCCCGCGAACGGGATGTCCGTGCGGAACCCCAGGGCGTCGGCGAGCGCGCCGATCAGCCGGCTGAAGTAGTCCTTGGTGTGGCCGTGCGACCAGGGGTGGATGGCGCCCTCGTCGAGGGACTTGTCCTCGTCCGGGACGATCAGCTCGGGGTCGACCTCCATGCGCGTGCCGATGCCGGTGCAGTCGGGGCAGGCGCCGAAGGGCGAGTTGAAGGAGAAGGAGCGCGGCTCCAGCTCCTCGAAGGACAGGTCGTCGTACGGGCAGTACAGGTGCTCCGAGTACATCCGCTCGCGCTCGGGGTCGTCCTCGGGGAGGTCGACGAAGTCGAGCACGACCATGCCGCCGGACAGCCCGAGGGCGGTCTCCACGGAGTCGGTGAGCCGGCGCTTGGCGGTGTCCTTCACCGTGAGGCGGTCGATGACCACCTCGATGGTGTGCTTCTCCTGCTTCTTCAAGGCGGGCGCGCTGGACAGCTGCACCGTCTCGCCGTCGACCCGCGCGCGGCTGTAGCCCTTGGTCTGGAGGTCGGCGAACAGGTCGACGAACTCTCCCTTGCGCTCGCGCACCAGCGGCGACAGCACCTGGAACCGGCTGCCCTCGGGCAGTTCCAGCACCCTGTCGACGATGGCCTGCGGCGACTGGCGCGTGATCGGCCGGCCGCACTCGGGACAGTGCGGCTTGCCGATGCGCGCGAAGAGCAGGCGCAGGTAGTCGTAGACCTCGGTGATGGTGCCGACCGTGGAGCGCGGGTTGCGCGAGGTCGACTTCTGGTCGATCGAGACGGCCGGGGAGAGGCCCTCGATGAAGTCGACGTCCGGCTTGTCCATCTGGCCGAGGAACTGGCGCGCGTACGAGGAGAGCGACTCGACGTAGCGCCGCTGGCCCTCGGCGAAGATGGTGTCGAAGGCCAGCGAGGACTTGCCCGACCCCGACAGGCCCGTGAAGACGATGAGCGAGTCGCGTGGCAGGTCGAGCGAGACATTCTTGAGGTTGTGCTCGCGCGCGCCACGGACGATGAGACGGTCGGCCACGCCGGTCCGCACCTTTCTTGAGAGAAGTGACAGGGGCGAGGCCCCGTCTCTTCCAGACTAGGGGGAGCCACTGACAACGCCGGTCGGGAGGATCCCGGGTTCACCGGTTCACAACAATCCCCGGCCTTCCAGCATGCCCGACGCCGCAACCGACCTTATAGCACGCGCATTCGATTTGCGGGCTCCGTCAGCCGTCTTCACCCGAAGGAGTGGCGGGACTAGGGTCATGACCATGATTGATCACGCTCATGACCTGGAGTCCGTACGCGAAGCGACCGACCGGCTCCTCAGCGCGGTCGCCCGACTGGACAACGCGTCGGTGGCCGAGCCGTCACGCCTGCCCGGCTGGAGCCGCGGACATGTCCTGGCCCACATCGCCCGCAACGCCGACGCGCTCGTGAACGTCCTGGAGGGCCGTCCCATGTACGCCGACGCCCAGGTGCGCGACGCGGACATCGAGCGCGACGCCCCGCGGCCGCTGGACGTCCAGCTCGCGGACGTGCGGGAGAGCGCGGCGCGCTTCCAGGCCGCGGGAGCGGTGCCGGCCGACTGGTCGCGCACGGTCGAGCTGCGCAACGGGGTCGTCGACGCGGCGGCCCGGCTGCCCTTCCGCCGGTGGGTGGAGGTCGAGCTGCACCATGTGGACCTCGGCATCGGCCTGGAGCTGGAGGACCTGCCCGAGGAGTTCACCGAGCGCGAGACGGAGTTCCTCGCGGAGCGGTTCGAGGGGCATCCCGAGGTGCCCCCGACCCGTGTGACGGACGGCACGCGCGTGTGGCACACCGGACGGAAGGCCGAGGGTTCCGGGGATCCCGAGGTGACCGTCACGGGTGCCCCCGCGGACGTTCTGGGCTGGCTCTCCGGTCGCCGTGACGGATCCGGTCTGACGGTCGACGGCGGCCCGCTGCCGGCCCTCCCCCCGCTATAGGCTGCGGGCATGACGTACAGCGGACAGGTGACGGTCGGCGGCCCGGCGGACGTGCACGAGCTCAAGGACCTGATGATCACCAAGATCGCGGTCGGCCCGATGAACAACAACGCCTATCTGCTGCGCTGCCGGGCGACGGACGAGCAGCTGCTGATCGACGCGGCGAACGACGCGCACGCCCTGCTCGGCACGATCGGTGACGACGGCATCGCGTCCGTCGTCACCACCCACCGGCACGGCGACCACTGGCAGGCGCTCGCCGAGGTCGTCGCGGCCACGCACGCGCGTACCCACGCCGGCCGCGAGGACGCCGCCGGCATCCCGGTGCCGACCGACGTCCTGCTCGACGACGGCGACGTGATCCGGGTGGGCGACGTGGAGCTGACCGCGCGCCACCTCGTGGGCCACACGCCCGGCTCGATCGCCCTGGTCTACGACGACCCGCACGGCCACCCCCACGTCTTCACCGGCGACTGCCTCTTCCCCGGGGGCGTGGGCAACACCCACAAGGATCCCGAGGCGTTCGCCCGTCTGATCCACGACGTCGAGACGAAGATCTTCGACGTTCTGCCGGACGAGACCTGGGTCTATCCGGGACACGGCGACGACACCACGCTGGGCGCCGAGCGCCCGTATCTGCCGGAGTGGCACGCGCGCGGGTGGTGAGCCGGACCGCAACGGGCACGGGGCGCGCGTCGTCCGGCGCGTGCCCCGTGTGAATCCCGCGCACGCGCCGGTCCCTCGCGCGCGTTCCCCGCACACGTGGTTGCGCGGTCAACTGGTGTCAGCCCCGCGCGGGATGACGGCTCCGGCGCGGATCGGGCCGCCGGTCACATCCCCGCCCTCGACCGGCGGCCCAGGCCTTCCCCGCCGTGTCCTCCCGACGCACGGCAGCGCCCGGTGCGCGGCTCGTCGCCCGCGGGTAAGGACCGGCGTCCTGGACGCCGGTCCTTACGCGTCGGCCTTTCCTGGGCCGGCCAGCGCCGCGACGCGCTCCACGGCGAACACGTAGCCCTGCACTCCGCAGCCGGCGATGACGCCGTCCGCGCGCAGGGAGACGTACGAGTGGTGCCGGAAGGACTCGCGCCGGTGGATGTTGGAGATGTGGACCTCCAGCACCGGAAGGCCGTCGCAGGCGTTGAGCGCGTCCAGGATCGCCACCGAGGTGTGCGAGTAGGCGCCCGGGTTGATCACGACCCCGCAGTGGTGCAGCCGCGCCTCGTGGATCCAGTCGACCAGTTCGCCCTCGTGGTTGGACTGCCGGAAGTCCACCGTGCCGCCGTGCGCGGCAGCCGCCCCGGCGCACATCGCCTCGACGTCGGCGAGCGTGTCGGAACCGTAGATCTCCGGCTGGCGCTGACCCAGGAGGTTCAGGTTGGGGCCGTTCAGGATCATGATCGGGGCGTTGGCCAGGCTGCGGGGCACGGTTCCTCCGGTCCGTTCGGGTGCGGCCCGTCGAGGACCGCCGCTCGGACCGGTTTATCACGGTGCATCCGCAGGACCGCGGCCCGTGTCCTGCGGGCATGCCGACGCCCGCGTACCCTCCCGAGCCGTCCCCCGGCGACCGGGTGGCTGTCGTCTCGCCCTCGTCGGGACTGCCGGAGCTGTTCCCGCGTCCGTTCGAACCCGGCCTGGCACGCCTGCGCGAGGAGTTCGGGCTGCAACCGGTCTAGTACCCGGCGACACTCCGGACGGGGGCGACGCCCCGGGAGCGGGCGGACGATCCGCACGCCGCGTTCGCCGACCCGGGCATCAAGGCGGTCGCCGCGTCGACCGGCGGCGACGGCCAGATCACCGTCCTGCCGCTGCCGGACCGGGAGTTGCTGCGCTCCCGAAATGCCCGCCGCGCGCGAGGTCTTCCGCTTTCCGCGCTGCATGGGCGAGCGCGGTCTGCTGCGGCGCTTCCCGGCGCTGTTTGCGGGGTACGCCGCCGACCAGTGGGCGGCGGTGGAGCGCGAGCTGCGCGAGTCCCCCCGACACCCTGGCCGTCTTCGACGTGGACTTCGGGCACACCGATCCGCAGCTCGTCGTCCCCTACGGCGGCACGGTCCGCGTCGACGGTCCCGCACGGCGCGTCACCGTGACCTACTGAGCCCTCCGCGCGCCGTCCGCGCCCCCACACGTGCCGTCTCCGGGCACGGCTTCGTCGTCGGCCCCTACGGGTTGATGGCCAGCTCCAGATAGGCCGCGAAGAGCACGAGGTGGACGCCGCCCTGCAGGGGCGTGGCCCGGCCGGGGACCACGGTCAGCGAGCTGACCACGACGGTCAGCGCGAGCAGGACCGTGTAGGTGGAGTCGAGGCCGAGGACGAGTGGCCCGGAGAGCCAGAGAGAGGCCAGCGCGACGGCGGGGATGGTCAGTCCGATGCTGGCCATCGCGGAGCCGAGTGCGAGGTTGAGGCTGGTCTGCACCCGGTCGCGACGGGCCGAGCGCAGCGCGGCGATGGTCTCGGGGAGCAGCACCAGGAGCGCGATGATCACGCCGACGACGGCGTGGTGGAGGCCGGCGCTCTCCACCGCCGACTCGATCGTGGGCGAGACCCCTTTGGCCAGGCCGACGACGCCGATCAGGGCCAGGCCGAGCAGGGAGAGGCTGACCAGGGTGTCCCGGGAGGTCGGGACGGAGGCGTGGTCGTCCACGGTGATCACCTCTCCCTGCCGGGTGATCGGCAGGAAGTAGTCGCGGTGGCGGACGGTCTGCGTCGCGACGAAGAGGGCGTAGAGCATCAGCGAGGACACGGCGGCGAACGTGAGCTGGACGTCGGAGAACTCCGGGCCGGGCCTGCTGGTGGTGAAGGTCGGCAGGACCAGGCTGAGCGTGGCCAGGGTCGCCACGGTGGCCAGGGCGGCGCCGGTGCCCTCGGGATTGAAGACGGCCGTGCCGTGGCGCAGGGAGGCGACCAGCAGGCTGAGGCCGACGACGCCGTTGCAGGTGATCATCACGGCGGCGAAGACCGTGTCCCTGGCCAGCGTCGCGCTCTTGTCGCCGCCGTCGGCCATCAGGGTGACGATCAGGGCGACTTCGATGATCGTCACGGCGACCGCGAGGACGAGCGAGCCGAACGGCTCCCCCACCCGGTGGGCGACGACCTCCGCGTGGTGCACGGCGGCCAGGACCGCACCCGCGAGGACGAGCGTCACCAGGGCGACGACTGCGCCGGGCAGGTCGCGTCCCCAGGTCAGGACCAGCAGGACGACCGCCAGCACCGGTACGAGGGACGTCCAGCGGGCCGCGACCGACGTGAGCCGAGCGATCATGCAGTGATCGTCGCAGAGCCGTACGGGCTTCGCATTCCGGTCCGTATCGCCCTGCGACCGGTGCCGCCCGGGCGGCCGAGGTGGCTTACGGGCGGCCGGTCGGGGCTTCCGAGCTCACCGGGGTCGGGTGCGTGGAGCGACCGGTGTGCTCGCCGGCCGGCGTGCCCGGTGGGCCCGGTGCGGGCGGGCCGGCCGGCCCGCGTCACCTGAGCTCGACGGCCTCCACCACGTCGCAGTCGGTGAAGGACGGGGATGTGGTGCACAGTGCGGCCATCGCCTGCGCGAACTTGCCCGTGTCCGGGTCGTCGTTGTTGCGCATGGCCGCTTCGTAGGAGTCGAACTCGACCACCACCAGGTAGCGGCCTGGCCGGCTGCGGTCCTTGAGGACCAGGCGCCTGACCGGACCGTCGGGCCGGCCGGCGAGACGCTGGTCGGCGTCGGCGGCCAGCGCCCGCATCTCGTCGATGCGGTCGGTCTCGAACTGGAGGATCTGCACGAACTTCTGCGGTGTACTCATGGCGCCTCCGCCCGGTCCGGCGCCCCCGGGTCGGAGGGGGGCGTCCACCTCCAACGAAGCACCGGGAGCGGCGCCCGGCAATTCGCCGCGCGCCGCTCCCGGGGGCCGTTGTCGCTACGTCGTCCGTGGTCAGGCCCCGATGCTGTCCTTCGGAGCGCCTTCGCTCTCGGCGCCCGCCGCCTCGTCCGCCGCCTTGCTGGAGGCCCGCAGGCTGGTGATCGTGGTGACGATCAGGACGGAGCAGATGACGCCCAGCGAGACCGGGATGCTGATCTCGGGGACATGGACGCCGGACTCGTGCAGGGCGTGCAGCACCAGCTTCACGCCGATGAAGCCGAGGATGATCGACAGGCCGTAGCTGAGGTGCACCAGCTTCCTCAGCAGACCGCCGATGAGGAAGTACAGCTGCCGCAGGCCCATCAGGGCGAACGCGTTGGCCGTGAAGACGATGTACGGGTCCTGCGTGAGGCCGAAGATCGCGGGGATCGAGTCGAGGGCGAAGAGCACGTCGGTCGTGCCGATCGCGAGCATCACGACCAGCATCGGGGTCATGACCCGCTTGCCGTTCTGCTCGATCCACAGCTTCGTGCCGTGGTAGCGGTCGGCCACGCCGAAGCGCTTCTCCACCGACTTGAGCAGCTTGTTCTCCTCGAACTCCTCGTCCTCCCCGTCGGCACGGGCCTCCTGGATGAGCTTCCAGGCGGTCCAGATCAGGAAGGCGCCGAAGAGGTAGAAGACCCAGGCGAAGCTGGCGAGGATCGCGGCGCCGGCGGCGATGAAGATCGCCCGCAGGACCAGCGCTATGAGGACGCCGACGAGCAGGACCCGCTGCTGGTACTGGGACGGGACCGAGAACTTCGCCATGATCAGCACGAAGACGAAGAGGTTGTCGACGCTGAGCGACTTCTCGGTGATGAAGCCCGCGAAGAACTCGCCGGCGGGCTCGCCGCCGCCGAAGAGGAGCAGGCCCACACCGAAGAGCGCGGCCAGGGCGATCCAGACGACGGTCCAGATCCCGGCTTCCTTGATGGACACGTCGTGCGGCTTGCGGCCGATGAAGAAGTCGACCGCGATGAGGGCGGCGAGGCCCACGATGGTGAGGACCCACAGGGTCAGGGAAACATCCACTGCGCCTCCGGCAGTACGTAACGGCAGGTGATCAGCGTCGTTGCGCTGCCGGAGGTCTCTTCCACCCGCCCTCTGGAAGGACGGGCCGGCGCCCCGGGATCATCGGTGATCCGTATTGACGGGTACGCCGCGGCAGGAGTACTCCCCTCCGTGAGGAAAACAGTACCTCAACCACCAAGAAAAGGTAAAGCGATTGGCAAAAGAAAGACCAAGTTACCTGTTCAGAGGCCTTTACGTGTACTTGGTGCGCGCTTTCGCCACCTCGGCGAGCACCTGCCGGAGCACCTGGCTGCCGGACGGCACGAGCGGCGGCTCGTACGTCCAGGCATGACCGACCCAGGGATCGGCGAGGTGGTCCTCGGCCACCGGAGTGAGTCGCAGCAGCCCCCGCCACAGCGGATCCAGCAACGGACCGTAGCCGCCGGCGTCCTCCCGGTCGGCGACCATCATCAGGTGCACGCCGACGGCAGGGCCCTCGTCCGCGAGATAGCGCAGCTGGGTCACCGCCCGGTCGTCGAATCCGTGCGGGAAGTCGTTGACGACCAGCAGCTGATGGGAGGTGTCGAACCCGGGCGGCAAGGAGTCGGCCGCACCGCCGCGCACCGCCATGTGCAGCAGGTCGACCCGCTCGGTGAGCTGCCCGAGGACCGCCGACACGCCTGCCGCGCCCGCCGCGGGCGGAGCCGCGAGCACGCCGCTCTGGACCAGCGGCGCGAGCTCCCGGGCGCCCGAGCCCGCCGGATCGACCACGTGCACCGTGAACTCGTCCGCGGGATGGACCGCCAGCAGACGGGCGACGTGCGCCACGGCGGACTCCATCGCCAGACGCCGCATCTCGTGCGGGTCGACGAACGCGCCGTCGACGGATGCCGGCCGGCCGCTGTCGATCCACAGGCCGCGTTCCAGCGGGAGCCGGACGAGCATCGGGATGCGCAGCGGATCGCTCTCCGGCAGGTGGAGGTCGCCCAAGCGCAGGGCCATGGGCATCTCCATGGGGGTGCGGTAGGCGTGCCAGACGGGGTTGTCCCAGCGCGCGAACGCGGCGGGCAGCGCCGGTTCGACGACGTCGGCCTCGGCCCCCAGCTGGACGAGGTCGCGTTCCAGCGCCTCGCGCGCCTGGTCGACGAGCTGCGCGCGTCTGCTCTGCGCCGCCTCGCGGGCTGCGTCGCCCTGCCCGCCGATCCTGCTGCGCGGGTCGGACAGGACCTGGTCCAGCTCCTTCTCCATGCGGGTGTCGGCGAAGTCGACGGCGCTGCGGTACGCGGCCGTGGTGCGGGCGAGGTCCTCGAACATGCCCCAGACCTGGTTGTACAGCCGCTCGTCCATCGACCACCCGGTCGCGTCGCCGGCGACGGGGCGTGCGGGCTGCCCGGGCGGCGGCGGAGGCGCGCTCGGCGGAGGCGGGGGCGGGGCCGTGGTCCGGCGACGCGGGTGGCTGTAGTCGATCGGCCCGCCGGGCGGAACCGCCGGCGTCTGCTGGGCGGCGTCCGGGTCCGCCGATGGGGAACCCTGCGGGGTCTGGGCCGGGTAGGGGCCGGCCCCGTTGTGGCCGTGCTGAGGACCGCTCGGTTGCGGGGCGCCCTGCTGCGCGGCGTACGGGGAGCCGCTCGGGTCGGGGCCGAGCGTGGGCGTCGTGGCCGTCTGGCGGGAGCGGTCCCCGTCGGCCGGGCGCGCCGGCGGGGCCGGCACCGAGCGGGCCAGCCCGCGGGCGACGGCCTCGTCGATGGCGGCGGCGACCTCGTGCGCCTGCGGCAGTCCCTGATCGGTGAGGAGTTCGGCCAGGCCGCCCGCGTAGCCCTGGCCGACGGCGCGCACCTTCCAGGCGCCCTGCCGCCGGTACAGCTCCAGCGCGACGACCGCCGACTCCGCGTCCAGACCGGTGATCGTGTACGAGGCGACCTCGGCGCCGTCGAGTCCGGTGACGGCGACGAAGGGCGCCGCGATCGAGCCGAAGCTGACCGGCCCGCCGGCGCCGGGGGGCAGCGCGAGCAGGACGTCGACCCGGTGCACGGCGGCCGGCACGGCGCCCAGGTCCACCGCGAGGCGGTGGTCGGCGGCCGCCTGCCGGGAGACCTCCAGGCCGGGCAGGGTGGGCACCCCCGGATGGGCCACCCACTCGACGCCGTGGATCCTGCCGCTCTCGTCCCCGAGTGTGGCCGCGGCCACGACCGGCCGGCCCGCCGAGACCCGGATCTCGAGCCGGACCTCGGAGAGCGGGTGGTTCTGCCCCCGCACCAGCTCGGCCACCATCGCCTGTCGTCCCCCCTGCGTGCCGTGTGGTGTCGTCGTGTGCCGCTTGCCGGGGCCTGTTACAGCGCGGGCAGGATCGCCGGCATCAGGTCCTGGAAGGTGCGGCCGTTGGCGGGCGTGCCGAGGGCCGTCATGTTCCAGCCGCCGCCGACGCGGTGCACCTTCGCCATGATCTGGGCCGTGTAGGCGCCGCCGCCCGCGAGCGTGTAGCGCGCGAGCTCCTGCCCGTTGGTCTCGTCGACCAGGCGGCAGAAGGCGTTCTGCACCTCCTGGAACGTCTGGCCGGTGAAGGAGTTCACGGTGAAGACGATCTGGTCGATGTGGACCGGCACGCGAGCGAGGTCCACCAGGATCGCCTCGTCGTCCCCGCCCTGGCCGACACCGCCGACGAGGTTGTCGCCGGTGTGACGGACGGAGCCGTCGTCGCTCACCAGGTGGCGGAAGAAGACGACGTCGACCGGCTGCTTGTCCGCGAACAGCACCGCGGAGGCATCGAGGTCGATCTCGCGGGTCCGGGAGCCGAACAGGCCGCGCCGCGGGGCCGCCTGCCAGCCGAGACCCATGCGCACCGCGGTCAGGCTGCCCCCGTCGTTCTTCTGCAGACTGATGGCCTGACCCTTGGTCATGTTGACGGTCACGCGCTGATTCCCCTCTCGGCTGTCCCCTGTTGCCGCGGTCCCCGCGGTTGACCGAAACACTACGCAAAGGCACTGACACTGCCGTAGCCAGGCCCGCGCTTTGTGTCGCTCTTGCAACACAGCGCGGGCCTGGACCGGCCACAGCCGTCGCAGCGGCCCCGCGGGAACGGTCCCGCCTCCCCGCCGGAGCGGTCGGCCCGGCCGTTCAGCCGGGCCCGCCCGCCGCGTCCGTCAGGCCAGTCCGGCCTCTCGCATCTGGCGCAGTTCCTTCTTCATCTCCGAGACCTCGTCGCGGATCCGGGCGGCGACCTCGAACTGGAGGTCCGCCGCGGCGGCCCTCATGCGCTCGGTCATCTCCTCGATCTGCCCGGCGAGTTCGGCCGCGGGACGGTCGGTCGGAACCGTCTCCGCGGCCTTGCCCTTGGCCGCCTTGGCCTTGGCGCCCTTGGCCGACTTCTCACCCAGGGAGGGCACCGGGGCCTTGGTGCCGCGGCCGTCCTTCTTCGCCCGGTAGCCGGTGCCGAGCAGCTGCTCGGTGTCGACCTCCTCGCGGGCGATCTGGGCGACGATGTCGTTGATCTTCTTGCGCAGCGGCTGCGGGTCGATGCCGCGCGCCGTGTTGTAGGCGACCTGCTTCTCCCGGCGACGGTTCGTCTCCTCGATCGCCCGCTCCATGCCCGGGGTGATCTTGTCGGCGTACATGTGGACCTGGCCGGAGACGTTGCGCGCCGCGCGGCCGATCGTCTGGATCAGCGAGGTGCCCGAGCGAAGGAAGCCCTCCTTGTCGGCGTCGAGGATCGCCACCAGCGACACCTCCGGCAGGTCGAGGCCCTCCCGCAGGAGGTTGATGCCGACCAGCACGTCGAACTCGCCGGCGCGCAGTTCGCGCAGCAGCTCGATACGGCGCAGCGTGTCGACGTCGCTGTGCAGATAGCGCACCTGGATGCCGAGTTCCAGGAAGTAGTCCGTGAGGTCCTCGGCCATCTTCTTGGTCAGCGTGGTCACCAGGACGCGCTCGTCCTTCTCCACGCGCGTGCGGATCTCGTGCACCAGGTCGTCGATCTGGCCCTCGGTCGGCTTGACGACGACCTCCGGGTCGATGAGGCCGGTGGGGCGGATGATCTGCTCCACGACGCCGTCCCCGCGCGAGAGCTCGTACTTGCCGGGCGTCGCCGACAGGTAGACGGTCTGCCCGATGCGCTCCTGGAACTCCTCCCACTTCAGCGGGCGGTTGTCGAGCGCGGAGGGCAGCCGGAAGCCGTGGTCGACGAGGGTGCGCTTGCGGGAGGCGTCGCCCTCGTACATGGCGCCGATCTGCGGGACGGTGACATGGGACTCGTCGATGACGAGGAGGAAGTCGTCCGGGAAGTAGTCGAGCAGGGTGTTGGGCGGCGAGCCCGGTAGACGGCCGTCGAAGTGCATCGAGTAGTTCTCGACGCCGGAGCAGGAGCCGATCTGGCGGAGCATCTCCAGGTCGTACGTGGTGCGCATCCGCAGCCGCTGGGCCTCCAGCAGCTTGCCCTGCTTCTCCAGTTCGGCCAGCCGCTCGCCCAGTTCCTTCTCGATGTCGTTCGCGGCGCGCTCCAGGCGCTCGGGGCCTGCGACGTAGTGGGTGGCCGGGAAGATGTACAGCTGCCGGTCGTCGCTGATGATCTCGCCGGTGAGCGGGTGCAGCGTGGACAGGGCCTCGATCTCGTCGCCGAACATCTCGATGCGGACGGCGAGCTCCTCGTAGACCGGGAAGATCTCGATGGTGTCGCCGCGCACCCGGAAGGTGCCGCGGGTGAAGGCCAGGTCGTTGCGGGTGTACTGGATGTCGACGAAGCGGCGCAGCAGCTCGTCCCGGTCGAGTTCGTCGCCCACCCGGAGGGGGACCATGCGGTCCACGTACTCCTGCGGGGTGCCGAGGCCGTAGATGCAGGAGACGGAGGCGACCACCACGACGTCGCGCCGGGTGAGCAGCGAGTTGGTCGCGGAGTGACGCAGCCGCTCGACCTCCTCGTTGATCGAGGAGTCCTTCTCGATGTAGGTGTCCGACTGCGGTACGTACGCCTCGGGCTGGTAGTAGTCGTAGTACGAGACGAAGTATTCGACCGCGTTGTTCGGCAGCAGTTCGCGGAACTCGTTCGCCAGCTGGGCGGCCAGGGTCTTGTTCGGGGCCATCACCAGGGTGGGGCGCTGGAGCTTCTCGATCATCCACGCGGTGGTCGCGGACTTTCCGGTGCCGGTGGCGCCGAGCAGGACGACGTCCTTCTCGCCTGCTTCGACGCGCTTGGCCAGCTCGGCGATGGCCGCCGGCTGGTCACCGCTGGGCTGATAGGGACTGACGACCTCGAAAGGCGCCACCGTGCGTTCGATGTGGGAAACGGGCCGCATGCCATCCACCGTACGACCCCCCACTGACAATGCGGCCCGAGCAGGGCCTGCGCGGGCGTCGGCCCCGTCCGGCGGGGCCGGGGGCGAGCGGTTTCGCGGGGTGCGGCACCGGCCCGGGGAACCGCCGGATGCCGGGCGCGAGGGCTCCGCCGGGCGGCGGCCGGTGACGCGGGACGCCGCCGCGGGCTCGGGAGGGCCGCGGGCCGCCCGGGGCGGGGGCTCAGCGGTTCTGCGGCGCGCGGGACTCGCGGTGGGCCACCCGCCGGCGGCCGCGGAGCTGGGAGCGGCGGGCGGGACGCGAGACGGGCGGGTGCGCGGGCACGCCGGGCTTGTGCTCGGCGGGGGTCCAGTCGGGCCGGCCCATGACCATCAGCGGGTCGAACATGACGACGACCCCGGCGAGGCAGAGGAAGGCCAGGGGGCCGATCAGCATCGGGGCGAGGAGGGCGGCGGGCGAGTCGCCCGGCGTCGGCGTCTCGGCGGTGTGCAGGTGAACGCTCAGGGCGGTCATGCCGGTGTAGTGCATGCCCGTGACGGCCAGCCCCATGACCAGGCTCGCGCCCACGCTCCACAGGAAGCCCCTGACCTGCCCCGCGGCCCACAGGGCGGCGGTGGCGGCGGCCATCGCTATGACGACGGAGACCGCAACGGTGAACGTGTCGTATTCGAGGTTGCCGTTGAAGCGCATCCCCGCCATGCCCAGGTAGTGCATCGAGGCGATACCCAGGCCGGTGACCGTTCCTCCGGTGAAGAGGGCGGTCCCCGTCGCGCCCCGGTAGCCGACGATGAAGATCCCGATGCCCACCATGACGACGGCGACGCCCAGGCTGGCGTAGGTCGTCGGCTTGTCGTAATGGATCGGGGCGCCCTCCACCGTGAAGCCGATCATCGCGATGAAGTGCATGGTCCAGATGCCGGAGCCGATGGCCGCAGAGCCGAGAGCGAGCCACCCCGGACGCCAGGAGTGGGCGACGAGCATGGCTCTGGTGGTGCAGCGCAGACCGAGTGCACCGCCGAGGCAGGCCATGAGATAGGCCACCAGCGGTGTGACGAGGCCGTAGCTGAAACCGTCGACCGTGCCCTGCATGCGCGGTTGCCCTTCGCCCTGTTGCCTGATCTTCGAAAACGCGCCCGCCCACGACCGTCGAGCGCGGCCAAGGCTGAGAGAGAGTATGACCCCCACCGGAATGGTCGAACGATTTTCCGGCAAAGAAACACGGCCCTCCCGCACATGTGCGCCAGTGGTGACGGGTCCCGGTCGCCCTCTTCGCGCGCCCTCGCGGTCGTTCTGCGCTCCCCCGTCGCGCACGCTCTGCTGTCACAGTGGGGCTGTAGGTGATCGCACGACGCGAGGAGTACGCATGCACGCGCGCGTTATTGCCGCCACGGCCGCCGCCGTCCTGGGCTGCGTCGCCCTGCTGTCCCCCGTTCACGAGGTACGGGCGGACACGGCCGTGCGGCCCTCGGTGATCGCCCACCGGGGCGCGTCCGCCTACGCGCCCGAGAACACCCTCGCCGCCGTCGACCGGGCAGCCGGCATGGGCGTCCTCTGGGTGGAGAACGACGTCCAGCGCACCAAGGACGGCGAACTCGTGGTGATCCACGACGACACGCTCCGCCGCACGACCGACGCCGAGCAAGTCTTCCCCGGCCGTGCCCCGTGGAAGGTCAAGGACTTCACCGCGGCCGAGATCGCACGGCTCGACGCGGGCAGCTGGTTCGGCGCAGCGTACAAGGGCACCCGCGTGCCGACGCTCAAGGCATACCTCGACCGGGTGGAGCGGCACCACCAGAGACTGCTCCTGGAGGTCAAGAACCCCGAGCTGTATCCGGGCGTCGAACGGCAGATCCTCGAGACACTGGACGACGAGGGCTGGCTGGACCGGCGGCATCTCACCGACCGGCTGATCGTGCAGAGCTTCAGTGCCACCGCTCTGCGGACCGTGCACCGGCTGCGGCCCGGGGTACGGACCGGACTGCTCGGCGCGCCGGCCGCGGCGAACCTGAGCGGCTACGCCGGATACGCCGATCTGATCAACCCGTCGCACACCGCCCTGTCCCCGGCGTACGTCGATGCCGTGCACGCGCTGACCGGGCCGCACGGGGCACCGATGAGGGTGTTCGCCTGGACCGTCGACGACGCCGCGACCGCCCGGACCGTCGCCGGGTACGGCGTCGACGGTGTCATCACCGACAAGGCGGACGTGGTGCGGCGCGCCCTCTACTGGTACTAGCCGCACTGCGACGCCCCGGGCGTTGTCGGTGGCGGGTCGTACGGTGGGCCCATGGACAGCGATGGGCAGTACGGGCGGCAGGTGGTGTGGACCGTCGTGGGCAGCGACATCGGTCCGCTGCTGCTGGCCGCGACCGGCGAGGGCCTGCTCTGCGTCGGGTTCCACGCCACCGACGCGGTGCGTGACAGGACGCTCGACCGGCTGGCGGGCCGTATGGGCGTGCGGCCCGTCGAGGCGCCGGACTCGCCGCTGCTGGCCGAGGCGATACGCCAGCTCGAGGAGTACTTCGCCGGGAAGCGGCGCGCTTTCGAGCTGCCGCTGGACTGGTCGCTGCTCTCGGGGACCTCGGGCTTCAACGGGCAGGTGCTGCGCGAGCTGGCCTCCGGGGTCCCGTACGGGGCCGTCGTCGGCTACGGCGATCTGGCCAGGCGCGTGGGGCAGCCGGGCGCGGCGCAGGCCGTGGGGGTGGCGATGGGCTCCAATCCCCTGCCGGTCGTCGTGCCCTGCCACCGGGTGGTCGAGAGCGACGGCGGCATCGGCGGGTTCGGCGGGGGCCTGGAGACCAAGCGGAAGCTGCTCGCGCTGGAGGGCGTACTGCCCGAGCCGCTGTTCTGAGCACCCCGTGCGGCCCGTATGCGCGCCAGGGCGGTGTCGTCCCCCACAGACCGCGGGGGTTTGACCGGTCGCGCCGCCCGCCAGGGATGAGGGGGAGGCCGACGGACAGGAGGCGGGTGCGTGGTGCTGGTGGTGTCGGAAGAGGTAAGGGACGCGGTCGACGCGGGTCGTCCCGTGGTGGCCCTGGAGTCCACGATCATCTCGCACGGGCTGCCCCGCCCCCGCAACCTTCAGGTGGCGCTGGAGCTGGAGGCGCTCGTACGCGCGGAGGGCGCGGTACCGGCGACGATCGCGGTGCTGGACGGGCGGCCCCATGTGGGGCTGGACAAGGGGCAGTTGGAGCGGGTCGCCAACGAGGACGGTTTCCGCAAGCTGGGCCACCGCGACCTGCCGCTCGCGGTGGCCTGCGGGGCGAGCGGGGCGACCACGGTGTCGGCGACGGCCCTGCTGGCGACGCTCGCGGGGGTGCGGGTGTTCGCGACGGGCGGGCTCGGCGGTGTGCACCGGGAGTGGACGCTCACCCAGGACGAGTCGGCCGACCTGCGGCTCCTGGCGAGCACCCGGATCACGGTCGTGTGCGCGGGCGTCAAGTCGATCCTGGACGTGCCGGCGACCCTTCAGCGGCTGGAGACGCTGGGTGTGGCCGTGGCCGGGTACCGCACGGACCGTTTCCCCGGGTTCTACCTCTCCGACTCGGGCCATCCCGTCGACTGGACGCTGGAGACTCCGCGGCAGGCCGCCGAGGTCATGCGCGCTCAGGACGCGCTCGGGGTGCCGGAGTCGGCGCTGATCGTCGCGAACCCGGTGCCCGAGGAGGAGCAGCTGGATCCGGAGCTGCACGCGCGGGTGCTCGCCGACGCGCTGCACACGTGCGCGGAGGCGGGCGTGACCGGCCAGGGCGTCACCCCGTTCCTGCTCGACCATCTGGTCCGGCACACCGACGGCGCGTCCCTGAGCGCCAACCTGGCGGCGGTACGCGGCAACGTGCGGCTGGCGGCGCGGATCGCGACGGCGTGGGCCGAGGCATGACCGGCGGGGCGCTGCTGGTCGTCGGGGACGTCGTGACGGACGTCGTCGCGCGGCACCGGGGCCCGCTGTCGCCCGGCACGGACACGGCCTCCCTGATCCACACGCTGCCGGGGGGCGCGGGGGCCAATGTGGCGTGCTGGGCGGCGCACCGGGGCTGTCCGGACGTGCGCCTGCTCGGGCGGGTGGGCGCGGAGTCGGCGGCCTGGCACGAGCGGGAGCTGACCGCCTGCGGGGTGCGGCCCCGGCTCGTGGTCGATCCGCACGCGGTCACCGGGACGGTGATCTGTCTTGTCGACACGGACGCCGCCGCCGAGCGGACGTTCCTCACCGACAGCGGCGCGTCCCTGCGGATCGCCCCGGACGACTGGTCGGACGCCCTTCTCGACGGAGTCGGCCGACTGCATCTGTCGGGCTATCTGCTGTTCTCGCGGACCGGGCGGGATCTGGTGCGCACGGCGGCGGCGTCGGCACATGCGCGTGGTGCGCAGGTGAGCCTCGATCCCGCGTCGGCGGGCTTCTTGGCGGAGCTGGGCGCGGACCGCTTCCTGGCACTCGTCGAGGGGGTGGACGTGCTGCTGCCCAGCCGCGACGAGGCCGGTCTGCTGACGGGCCTGTCCGATCCCGCGCAGGCCGCGGCCGAACTCAGCCGTCACTTCCCTCTGGTGGTGGCCAAGCACGGCCCGGACGGCGCGCTGGTGGCCCGGGGCGGGGCCGTCCTCGCCCGTGTTCCGGCCGTCGCGGCGACCCCTACGGACACCACGGGCGCCGGCGACGCCTTCACCGGAGCGTTCCTCGCCGCGCTGCTCACGGGCGCCGACGCCGAGGCGGCAGCGGCCGAGGGCTGCCGGGCCGGGGCGGAGGCGGTGGAACGCGTCGGCGGCAGACCGCCCACCTCCGTGGACACGACAGCGACGACGACGCGGTCGGCGCACGTCCACTGAGAGGACCACCGGGGCCACCGGGGGACCACCGGAGCCGCTACGCCTTGCGGCCCCAGGCCGAGATCATCGGTGCGGTCGCGAGGTCCATGCTGCCGGAGGCGACGTTCGCGAGGTGCCGGTCGATCTCCTCGTCGGTCGCGAGACCCGCCTCGACGAGCTCGTCGCGGATCTGACGGACCGTCGCGGACTCCAGCGCGGTACAGGCGGGAGAGGTGACGGGGAAGTAGGCGTCGGCCTCGACCCGGACCAGGCCGGCCTCGCGGAGCAGACGCGGGAGCCTGCGGCCGTAGGAGAGGTCGGCGCCCCGGCCCGCGAGAAGCTGACGGAAGCCGTGGCGCAGGCGGTTCGCCAACTGCTGTTCGGGGCCGTGCTCGTCGGGGCAGAGCAGGGGCTGCAGGGCGGGGTCGGCGTCCTCGATGAGGATCCGCCCGCCGGGGCGCAGGGCCGCGACCATGGAGCGCAGGGCGCGTTCCCGGTCGGGGACATGGACCAGGACCAGCCGGGCGTGCACCAGGTCGAGCCCCTCCATCGGCGGCTCGTCGACGCCGACGTCGTGGACGCGGACCTCCACCGGCGGGCGGGCGACGGACCGCAGGCGGGAGGTGTCGATGTCCGTCGCGAGGACCTTGCCCGTCGGACCGACCTTCTTCGCCAGCCAGGACACGACGGAGGGGCCGCCGGCGCCCGCCTCCCAGCAGCGCCAGCCGGGGCCGATCCCCAGTCCGTCGAGATGGCGGAACGTGGTGGGGTCGAAGAGGGCGGCGAAGGCGTCGAAGCGCTCCCCCGCCTCCGGCTGCCGGTTGTCGAGGAGGTAACGGTCGGATCGCGTCATGCGGCGATCATCCCAGCCGTCCGGCGTGCCGACCGTGGTCGACGCGGCCGGAGGCCCGGCCTCGCAAACCCCGCTCTTGTGACGCGTACGACATCACGTCGCCGCCGCGGCGGAGGCGGCCGAAGTCCCGCTGCTCATAGGCAGGAAGCCCCGTCGTCCACCGGCGTTCGGCCCCCGTCGTCCACTGGCGGGAACAAAGCGGAACCTTCCGTTTCCACAGGCCTCCGCATCGAATGTCCGGGCCTGGCAGACTGGCGCGCCAGGCGCAGGAATGCGGCGCGAGGAGATCATGCGAGGAGACCCGGATGACCATGGCGGGGAATCTGCGGAAGGTCGCCGGCTTGGGCAAGGCCGGCGGGCTGCGCACGGTGGCACGGCTGGCCCGACGGCGTCCGCGCGTCGACCTCAGCCACCACGCTCGTTCCCCGTTGGGGTCGTCCGTGGTGAACTGCGTGACGTATCAGGACGGCGTCCGGGCCCCGAGCGGCGGTGACCTGGTCGAGACGGTGGAACGGACGCGCAGGAACGGCCACGGTTTCGTCTGGCTCGGCCTGCACGAGCCGACCAGCGACGAGTTCGCGGGCATCGCCGACCTCTTCGACCTGCACCCGCTGGCCGTCGAGGACGCCGTCGAAGCCCATCAGCGGCCGAAGGTCGAGCGTTATGGCGAGGCGCTGTTCGCGGTGTTCAAGACGGTCTGCTACGTCGAGCACGAGGAACTCACCGCGACGAGCGAGGTGGTGGACACCGGCGAGATCATGGTGTTCGTCGGCCGGGACTTCGTGATCACGGTGCGCCACGGACGGCACGGTTCGCTGGGCCCGCTGCGTGAGGCGCTGGAGTCGGACACGGCCCAGTTGGAGAAGGGCCCGTCGGCGGTGCTGCACGCCGTCGCGGACCATGTGGTCGACGACTACCTCAACGTCATCGACGCGGTGCAGTCGGACATCGACCAGGTCGAGACGGACGTATTCGCCGAGAACGGCGCTCGGCTGGACCCCGGGCGCATCTACCAGCTCAAGCGGGAACTCCTGGAGCTGAAGCGGGCGGTGGTGCCGCTCGGCCGGCCGCTGCTGGATCTGGCGGACCGGCCGGTCCGGGTGGTCGACCCGGAGATACAGGCCTACTTCCGGGACGTCTCCGACCACCTGCTGCGAGCCACCGAGCAGATCGCCGCCTTCGACGAACTGCTCAACTCGATTCTGCAGGCGCACCTGGCGCAGGTCACGGTCGCGCAGAACGAGGACATGCGCAAGATCACCGCATGGGCGGCGGTCATCGCGGTGCCCACGATGGTCTGCGGGGTGTACGGCATGAACTTCGAGCACATGCCGGAACTGCACTGGAGATTCGGTTACCCCCTGGTCCTCGGCGTGATAGCCGTGGCCTGCCTGGTCCTGCACCGCGGCTTCCGGCGCAACGGCTGGCTCTGAGCGGCCCCGCCTCCGCCGATCCGGTCACACCCACACGCGTGTGGGCGAAGGGGCGAGGGGGCGACGGGGCCGGGGGGGGCGGGGGCGGGAAGCCTGTCAGCCGCCGCTCCAGGCCGGATGGCGGGGGTCGTCCGCCCGCACGAGGACGTCGGCCGTGACAGCCGGGTCGGTCTCCTGGTCGTAGCGCGCGAAGGCGGGCAGCGTCCAGTGATCGGCTTCCGCCGTGCGCCGGCGCAGGGCGGCCGGGGAGAGCAGCACATGGACGCTCAGGTCGAGGGGGAACCAGTGGCGCAGCAGGAAGGGACCGTGCAGCAGAAGGAAGCCGCCGCGTGGCAGCACGACATAGGGGTTACGGGTGGCGCGGTCGGTGACGGGATCGCGGAGATCGGGCAGGACGCGTCCGTCGCCGTCAGCGTCAAGGGGATTGAAGACCTCGCGCCACAGCGCGCCGGTGTCGAACCAGCCGTCGTAGTAGGCCTCGACGTCCTGGCGGCCGTGTTCCAGGCGGAGCGAAGCGGGCCGCAGGAACCCGTGCGTGTCCACCACCTGTGCGGGACGGCCACGGGCGCGCAGCGCCTCGGCGACACGAGACGCGAGATCTCCCGGGCGGGCGGCCGGGGCGCCGTCGAAGGCGATGCGCGGCCAAGGGCTCCCGTCGTCCGGCTTCAGGTCGAGCAGCCGCTCGGCGAGAAGATCGCCGAGCCGTTCCCAGGTGATCGCTTCGAGTCGCACACGGCCCATGATGCGTCAGTCGCCGGTCGGAATGCGTCACAGCCGGAGACCGCCGCAGGGCCGGGCCCCGGGGGCGCGGGGAGCGGCCGTCGCCGCGGACGCCGTGCGGCGGCGGCCGGCGAACGCGCGCCCGGCCGGCGGACGAGCGGCGGTGACCGGGCCGTCGGGGAGGGGGCGGCACGCGGGCTGGTCCGGCGGTTCGGCGGTTCGGCGGGCTGATCCGGCACTCCGGCACTCCGGCACTTCGGCAGGTTGATTCGGCGGTGGGGCACAGCCGGGGCCGTCGGTCGGGGTGGCCTGGGTGTCCGCCAGGGAATGAAGCCCGTATGGCACCCGCAGCTCCCACCGTCCCCGCGCCGCACCGCCGGATCGTCGTCGTCCAGCCGCTCCGGCGGAAGCTCTGCGCCGGGTGCCGTCGCGGACCGTTGGCGATGCTCGTCCTGGAGGACGCCGCGCCCCGCTGCCTCGACTGCGCCGACCTCGGCCACCTGGTCTTCCTGCCGCGCGGTGACACGGCACTGACCCGCAGGGCGCGTGAGGAGAGCGGGCTGTCGGCGGTGGTGGTCCGGTTCAACCGGCGCAAGGGGCGCTACGAGCGGCAGGGCGTCCTCGTCGAGGAAGACGCGCTCGGGCGGGCGGAGGAGCGGTGCCTCGCGGACGCCGAGGCGCGGCGGCGACGTCGGATCCGGGACGCCCGACGACGGGCAGCGCACGACGCGCGGTTCGCGGAGGCGTTCGCGGCGGAGATCCTGCGCCTGTTTCCCGGCTGCCCGCAGGAGCGGGCAGCCGGGATCGCCGCGCACGCCTCGCTTCGAGGCAGCGGTCGGGTCGGACGCAGTGCCGCCGGCCGGGCGCTGACCGAGGGCGCCGTCGGCTCGGCGGTCGTGGCCTCCGTACGTCATCTCGACACGGCGTACGACGGGCTGCTGATGAGCGGGCTGCCGCGCTACGAGGCACGCCGGCAGATCGCGCCTGACGTGGAGGCGCGGTTGCGGGCTTGGCGGGAGGGGCGGGAGGGACGGGAGGGGGCTCCAGTCGCTCCGGCGGGTCCGGTTGCTCCGGCGCGCTCGGCGGGTCCGGCGGGTTCAGTTGCTCCGGCGGGGCCGGCGGCGTCTGGCTGAGGCCGTCGGGCCGGATGACGCACGTGTGCGCCGGTGCGCGTTTCGGCCATGGTCACGCAGCGCGGACAGGATTTCACTTGAGGCGACGGAGCGCACCGGGCAGGATCTCCGCTCGACCGTGGGAGTTGACGTTGTCATGATCGATGGACCGTATCCGGTGCTCGCGATGCTGGGCGCGCTGGCGACGGGGCTGATGGCCGGGCTCTTCTGCGCCTTCTCGCTCCTGGTGATGCGCGGGCTCGCCGCGCTGCCGGCCGCTCAGGGCGTGGCGGCGATGAACGCGATCAACTCCTCGGCCATGAGAGCGGCGTTCATGGTTCTCTTCCTGGGCGTGGCCGTCCTGTGCGCGGTGATCGCCGTCGTGACGTTCGTGCTGTGGCCGGCCCACGGGACGACGCACCTGCTGCTCGGCAGCGCGCTGTATCTGTGCGGCGCGTTCGGCGTGACCGTGGTGGCGAACGTGCCGCGCAACGAGGCCCTGGCGAAGCCGGCGCCGGACGCGCCGGAGGCCGTCGCCTACTGGCCGACGTATCTGCGCGAGTGGACCGGATGGAACCATGTGCGGGCGGTGGCATCGGCCGCCGCCGCGCTCGTCTACGCCCTCGCCCTGATCTGATCCGGCCTTATGCGATCCGATCTGATCGCGTACGCCCGCACGCTGACCCCGATCTGATTCGATCCGATCGGCCGGCACCGGAGGGGTACGCCCCGGAACCTTCGGTGAAAGCGCTGTCCCGCCCCTCTGCGTGGGCGGCCGGCGGCACGTATCGTGGCCGGAAGAGTGCCGCCCGATGACGCTCGGCCTGTCGTACGCGTAGGCGAGGAACACGCCCATGGCCGATCCCAAGGGATTCATGACGACACCCCGCCAGGACTGGCCCCGCCGGCCGGTCGAGGAGCGGGTGCGGGACTGGGACGAGGTGTACGTCCCCGGGGCGCTGCTGCCCCTGATCAGCAAGCAGGCCGACCGCTGCATGGACTGCGGGGTTCCGTTCTGCCACGACGCCTGTCCGCTCGGCAATCTCATCCCCGAGTGGAACGACCTCGTCTCGCGGGAGGACTGGCGGGCCGCGAGCGACCGGCTGCACGCGACGAACAACTTCCCCGAGTTCACCGGCAGGTTGTGTCCCGCTCCGTGCGAGGCCGGATGCGTGCTCGCCATCAACCAGCCGGCCGTGACCATCAAGAACGTCGAGGCGGCGATAGCCGACCGGGCCTGGGCCGACGGGCTCACGCCACCGCGGCCGCCGGACCGGCTCTCGGGCAAGACGGTCGCCGTGATCGGTTCCGGGCCCACCGGGCTGGCCGCGGCTCAGCAGCTGACCCGGGCCGGGCACACCGTCGCCGTCTACGAGAAGGACGACCGGATAGGCGGGCTGATGCGGTACGGCATCCCCGAGTTCAAGATGGAGAAGCACCATCTGGAGCGGCGGATCGAGCAGATGCGGGCGGAGGGCACGAAGTTCCGTACGTCGACCACCGTCGGGCGGGACGTCATGGCAGGGGATCTGCGGACGCGCCACGACGCCGTCGTCATCGCCACCGGTGCGACCGAGTGGCGCGAACTACACGTGCCCGGACGGGAGTTGACCGGCATCCAGCAGGCGATGGAGTATCTGCCGCTGGCCAACCGGGTGTGCGCGGGCGATCTGGAGGCGTCCCCGATGTCCGCCGCCGGCAAGCACGTCGTCATCGTCGGCGGCGGTGACACGGGGGCCGACTGTCTGGGCACGGCGGTGCGCGAGGGCGCCGCGTCCGTCACCCAGCTGGACATCTACGCGCAGCCCGGGGTGGAGCGCGACGAGGACGCCGATCCCTGGCCGACGTACCCGAAGATCTACCGTCTCTCGGCGGCGCACGAGGAGGCGCGCGACCTGGAGTCCGCGCCGGCGGCGGACGCCGACGCCCGGTTGTTCGCGGCGTCCACGCTCCGCTTCACCGGTGACGCGACCGGGCACGTGCGGTCGCTGCACCTGGTCGAGGTGGACGCGCGGCGACGGCCGGTGGAGGGCACCGCACGGGCTCTTCCGGCGGACCTCGTACTGCTCGCCCTCGGCTTCTCCGGTCCCGACCGGGAGGACGGTCTCGTCGAACAGCTCGGGCTGGCCCTGGAGCCGCGCGGCACGATCGCGCGGGACGGCGACTTCGCGACCAACGTGCCCGGTGTGTTCGCCGCGGGCGACGCGGCGCGCGGACAGTCGCTGATCGTGTGGGCGATCGCGGAGGGCCGGGCGGTGGCGGCCGCCGTCGACCGTCATCTGACCGGGAGTTCACGGCTGCCGTCGCCGATCGGGCCGTACGACCGGCCGATGAGCGTCTAGGACACCCACCGGAGCGGTCGTCCACTCGGGGGTCGGACGGGGATCGCACCGGATGGAGTCGGACGGCCGGGCGGCGCCGGCCGACGGGCTCGATTGACCGCCTGTAGGGTGCGTTTCCATGGGGGATTCATGGGTCGATTCCGCGGAGCGGATCGGCGCCGACCTGCACTTGGAGCCGACCGGACCGGGCGGTCGGCGCGCCGCCCTGATCCGGGCGCTGCGCGAGGCGGTGCGCGGTGGGCGACTCGCTCCCGGGACGCGGCTGCCGCCCTACCGTTCGCTCGCCGCCGACCTCGGCGTGGCCCGCAACACGGTGGCGGACGCGTACACGGAACTGGTCGCGGAGGGCTGGCTGACCGCCCGGCAGGGATCCGGCACCCGGGTCGCCGACCGGGCCGCTCCGCTGCGCCCAGCCGAACGCCCGCCCGTCCAGGCGCCCACGCGCGCGCGTGGCCCGCGGCACGACCTGCTGCAAGGAACGCCGGACGCGTCGTCGTTCCCGCGCGCGGCCTGGCTGGCCTCCTACCGTCGGGCTCTGCAGCAGGCGCCGAACGAGGTGTTCGGCCCCGGCGACCCCGCCGGCCGCCCGGAGCTTCGCGAGGCCCTGACGGAATACCTGGCCCGCGCGCGGGGCGTGCGCACCGACCCCGGACGCATCGTGATCTGCTCGGGCTTCGCCCACGCGCTGCGTCTGCTGTTCGCTCCGGGTGGTGCGGGGCTGCGAGGTCCGCTGGCCGTGGAGGCGTACGGGCTGGGGTTCCACCGCGAACTGCTGGCTGCGGCGGGCGTGCGCACGGTGCCGCTGCCGCTGGACGAGGACGGGGCGCGCGTCGACCGTCTGGGGCGCGAACGGGCCGTCCTTCTCACTCCGGCGCATCAGTTCCCGACCGGTGGCCCTCTGCACGCGGCGCGCCGGGCCGCCGTCGTCGACTGGGCACGCGCGCGTGGCGGGCTGCTCGTCGAGGACGACTACGACGGGGAGTTCCGTTACGACCGCAGGCCCGTCGGCGCGGTGCAGGGGCTCGATCCCGAGCGGGTGATCTACATCGGTTCGGTGAGCAAGAGCCTGTCGCCGGCGGTGCGCCTGGGCTGGATAGTGCTCCCCGAGCGGTGCGTCGACGGCGTCCTCGCCGCCAAGGGCGAGCGGGAGGCCTGGGCGAGCGTCCTGGACCAGCTGAGTCTGGCCGACCTCATCGCGTCGGGCGCGTACGACCGTCATGTACGGCGTATGCGGCAGCGCTACCGCGCGCGCCGGGACCGGATGGTCGAGGCGCTGGCCGCCCGGGCGCCGCACGTCGAGGTCACCGGCGTGGCGGCCGGTCTGCACGCGGTGCTGCGGCTGCCGCCCGGCACCGAGGAAGCTGTGGTCGGGGCGGCCGCGGAACAGGGCGTCGCGCTGGACGGGCTGTCCGCGTTCCGGCATCCGGCGACGGACATGGCGGCCCACGACGGTCTCGTCGTGGGCTACGCGACACCGTCGGAGCACGCCTACGGCGCGGCGCTGGACGCCCTGTGCCGGGTGCTGTCGTCCGCTGTGCGCCCCGGCCCCGCCTCCGCGTGAGACGGGCAGCCCTCAGCCCCCGCTGAAACGGTGGGTGATCACGTCTGTACCGACCTGGACGTCAGGCCACGTCACCAAATCAAGAAATGCAGTACATACATCACTGAGAAAACAAAATGGGACAAGGCAAAAGAGGAGAAGAGAGGAGAGAGCAATCGGGACGGGTGAAGGAGTGACGGGAGCGCGGGACGGGAGGAGAGGGGGGACGGGGAGACGGGATGCACAACAATGCAGAGAAACGGGCCGGACGGCGTCGTGGCCGCACGGTCGGCTCATGAGAGCAGGAAGTCCGCCTCCCCCGCCTTGGCGCCCTGGATGAAGGCGGTCATCTCGTCGGACGTGTAGATGAGGGCGGGGCCGTCGGGGTCGGTGGATTGGCGGACGGCGATCCGGCCGTCGGCAAGCTTCATGGCCTCCAGGCAGTTCCCTCCGTTGCCGCCGCTCCACGGCTTGTGCCAGCCCTCGCTGCCCAGGTCCCGGGCGGGCATGCCGTTGTAGATCCGCTGAGCGCGGCCCCGTGGCCTGGACTGGGTCTTGATGCGGTCCATTCACAACTCCTTGCGGACATCCCGGAGGATCTCCTTCGTGCGATGTGCTGTAGCGGCCTGCGCCGCCATGCGGTCCATGACCTCCAGGTGGGTCGCCACCTCGGTGCGCGCGTCGAGATAGACGGCGCCGGTCAGGTACTCGCTGTAGACCATGTCCGGAAGCTCCGGCATGGCGAATCGGAACAGCACGAAGGGCCCGTACGTGCCCGGATGCGGCCCGTTGGCGAACGGGGCGACCTGCAGCGTGACATTGGGCAGCTTCGCGGCCTCGAGCAGTTTGTCGATCTGCCCGCGCATCACCTCCGGGGCGCCGACCGGGCGGCGCAGAACGGTCTCGTCCATCACGACCCACAGCCTGGGCGCGTCCTCGCGGGTGAGCAGCCCCTGGCGCTGCATGCGCAGGTCGACCAGGCGCTCGATGTCCTCCGGCCTGGTCTGGCCGATGGCGCCGGAGCGGAGCACACCGCGCGCGTAGTCCTCGGTCTGGAGCAGGCCGGGGACGAAGTGGGGCTCGTACTGGCGGATGAGGGCCGCCGCGCCCTCAAGGCTGACGTGCATGGAGAACCAGCCGGGCAGGACGTCGTGGAACCGCTGCCACCAGCCGGGCCTGTTGGCCTCCTCCGCGAGCTGGACGAAGCCTTCGGCCTCCTCGTCGGTGATCCCGTAGGCCTTCAGCAGCAGCTGGAGGTAGGGGATCTTGAGGCTGACCTCGGCCATCTCCATGCGGCGGACCGTGGCGGGCGCGACACGCAGGATGCGGGCGGCCTCCTCGCGCTTGAGCCCGGCGCGTTCCCGCAGGTCCAGCAGACGCCGACCGAGGACGACCTGTCCGACCGTCGGCGCGGACCGCGGTTCGCTCACGCTCCACCTCCACGAAAGAGCCCGGCCGGCCGCGCGCCCGGGCCTCACGGGCCCCGATCCGGCCGGTCACGAAAAGAATCCCGACAGCCCTACGGCGCCCGTCGAGGACCGATCGGACGATCCGTGCGAATGTGCACGGATCTCCGTTGATCCCGACAGGCGCCGTTCAACGTGCTGTTGCGAGCAGTGTGCCACGGCCCTCGACCGCGTCACACAGCACTCTGCAATTTTCAGAGTGACACTTGCCAAGTGTTCATGGCGGGGCGATAGTGGCAAGCGTGATTCCGTCCGCGCCCTTAGGAACAGACGCCGCCGCAGGCCGCCCCCAGGGTCTCGGTGCCAGCGCGGGAGCAGGCCCCGACCAGGCCGCTGCCGAGCGCCGGTTCCGATTCGAACTGGCCGCCCATCCGGGTTCCCCCGCCCAGGCCAGACGCCTGACGAGGGCCCGGCTGACGGGCTGGTCGGTGTGCGAGGACACCTGCGACACGGCCGCCCTGGTCGTCTCCGAGCTGGTCACCAACGCGATCGTGCACACCGCGAGCGACGTCGTCGTCTGCGAGCTGCACGACGGCGACGACCTGGTCCGCATAGCCGTGCGGGACCAGGGCTGCTCGCCGGACGAGCCCCACCCCTCACCGCAGCGCCCCGAGGAGGAGCACGGCAGGGGGCTGCTGCTCGTCGAGGCGCTCTGTCACGCGTGGGGCGCCCAGGAGCACGGGCTCGGCCTGCTGGTCTGGGCCGATCTGCTCCGCAAGGCCGACGCCCCGCGCGATCCCGCCGAACCCCGCAACGACCTCGGCGTCACCCCCGCCGTCGACGCCCACCACTCTGCCGACGCCCACCGCGGCGGCCTCGCCGAGCTCCTCGACACCCTGGACGAGTTCCCAGGCGATACGTCCGAGCCGCACGGCGACCCGGACGAGCCGCGCAACGACCTCGGCTGGGGCGCCCGCCCGAAGCCCGGCCCCGTCGACGGCTCGGACGACGACAACGAGCGCCCCGAGCAGCGGCACGGGAGCGGCGCCCACCACCCGGCCGTGCCCCGGCCGCACGCCTCCGCCCCGACGCCCGCGGACAGACCGCTTCCGCGCGTCGCGCCGCAGTGGCACCGCACCGCCGACCACCAGGGATCCGACGGCCGCGGCGGATGGACGCCCGGCCACCCCGCCCGCGCCCTGCCCCTCGGCTACGGCCGCGAGCGGGGACGAATATGAGCACCGTGCCCCGCCGGGCACCCCTGCTCACCCTCGACACGCTCGTGCGCCTGAGGCGTGAGACGGGCGCCTCCTCAGCCGCCGAACCCGTCCGCCGGCTGACCCTGCCCGAAGGCATGACGGCACCCCTGGGCTGCGACGCCGTCTCCGTCCCGACCCGCCTCGGACGTCTCCTCATGCCGAGGTTGCAGCGGACGGGATGCGTCTACGCCGACCGGACCCACTGGTGGTGGCTGGTGCCGTCCGACTCCGACTACGCCCTGGAGTGGCCCGCGCCCGCGCAGTACGTCACGGGCGCGATCCTCCCGGACGCCTCGCGCGCCCCCGAGCTGATGCACCGACCGGACGGCACCCTCCCGTACACCCCGCCGATCCCCCTCTATCTCACCCTGTGCCGCCTCACCGGGGCGACGCCCACCTGGTCGCGGCCGATCAGCGCCTGACCGGCACCGCCCCCCTCAGCACCCGGCCCGCCCCGCTCGCCCGGCCCGGTCGACAGCACCGGCCCGGCGCACGCCCGCGCGTCCCGCCTTCCCCCTCCTGCGCCCTGCCCCCACCCGGTCCCGTCCCGCGATAGTGGCCGTCGTCCGGCTATCGCGATGGGGAGGCCGACGGTGGGACAGGTACGGCGGCGGCAGGGGCAGACGCAGGAACACGAGCAGGGGCGAGGGCAGGGACGGAGACAGGGGAAGAGGCAGGGGCCGGGACGGGGGCAGGGGCAGACGCAGGGGCCGGGGCAGGAGAGCACGGCACGGCAGACGGAGCAGGCGGACCAGGAAAACCAGGCGGACGCGACACCGCAGTACGGGCGCGAACAGCCAGAGGCGGGCACGGCGCAGGCGGGCACTGCTCAGCACGCGGACACGGGACAGCAAGCGCGTACGGCTCAGCAGGCGGGCGCGGCTCAGCAGGCGGAGAACACCGGCAGTCAGGGCGCCGACGACGAACGGGACGTCTCCGACTCGGAGCACCTGCTGTTCGGCGGACCGCTGCGTTACGACATGGGCTGGAACCAGCACACGGACGCGTTCCTGGAGCTGAACTTCCGCGCCATGGTGACTCGGCTGCCCTCCCTGCTCACCGCCAGTCTGCGCCTGGCCCGGCAGGCCGACCCGGTGGCCGCCCGGATCGTCCTGTCCGCCGAGATCGCCCGGGGCGTCATGCAGGCGATCAGCCTGCTCGCCGTGAACACCGTGCTGGGCCGGCTCATCACCGGCGGCCCGATCGACGAGCGGCTGCGCGGCGCCGTCCCCGCCCTCGCCGTGATGGCAGCCGTTCTGCTCGCCGGAACGCTGCTGCGGGCCGCGTCGACGTACGCCACGGGACGGCTGGAGCCCAAGGTGGAACGGGTGGCGACCGAGCTGTACCTGGAGCGGGCGGCCGCGGTGGAGCTCGCCGCGATCGAGGACCACGCCTTCCACAAGCTGCTGGACACCGCGCAGTACGGGGCCCGTTCCAGCCGCTACATGATCAGCCACGGCACGCGCGTGGTGAACGCGATGATCTCGCTGGCCGCGTCGGCCGGCGTGCTGACCGTGCTGCATCCGCTGCTGCTGCCGCTCCTGGTGACGATGACGCTGCCGAGCGCCTGGAGTGCCCTGACGAACGCCCGGCGGCGCTACGAGTCCTTCCACACCTGGGTGCAGCACGCGCGCGCGGGGCACCTCATCGCCGGGCTGCTCACCGAGCCGGCGGCCGCGCCCGAGATCCGGGTGCACGGGGTCGGCCCGTTCCTGCTGCGGCACTTCCGCGCGATGTCGGAGACCGCGGAGGCGGAACAGGCCCGGCTGGCCCGGCTCGCCGCCCGCACCGGACTGATCGCGGCCACCTGGACGGGACTGGCGACGCTCGCGACGTACGCCACCCTCGGCGCACTGCTGCTCACCAAGACGATGGCGCTGGCGGTGGCGGGCACGGCCGTGATCGCGATCCGGGGCGGCTCGGCGAGCCTGAACACCCTCGTCCTGGAGGTCAACCAGCTGCACGAGGAGGCCCTGTTCGTGGGCGATCTGCAACGGCTCTACGTGGAGGCGGCGGAACGGGCGATCCCGGTCGGCGGCGTGGCCCTGCCCGACGACCCGCGCGAGGTCCGCTTCGAGCACGTCTCCTTCGGCTACCCCGGCGAGTCGGCACGCCCCGCCCTCGACGACGTCACGCTGTCCCTGCCGCTGGGCCGCATCATCGCGCTGGTCGGCGAGAACGGCTCCGGCAAGACGACCCTGGTGAAGCTGCTGGCCGGACTGTACAAACCGGACCGGGGGCGCATCCTGTGGGACGACGTGGACGCGGCGGACGCGGACCGGCACGCGCTGGCCGAGCGCATCGCGATGGTGGCGCAGGACTTCAAACGATGGCCGTTCACGGCCCGCGTCAACGTGGCCGTGGGCCGCTCCGCCGCCCCGCTCACCGAGGAGCGGATGGCCGCCTCCATCGCCGAGGCGGGCGCCGAGGAGGTGGTCGCCGACCTGCCGCGAGGCCTGGACACCCTGCTGGCCCGGCATTTCAGCGGCGGCCACGAGCTGTCCGGAGGCCAGTGGCAGCGCCTCGGCATCGCCCGGGCGGCCTACCGGCGCGGGCGCATCCTCATCGTGGACGAGCCGACAGCGGCCCTGGACGCGCGCGCCGAGCTGGAGGTCTTCGAGAAGATCCGCGCCCTGGCCGACAGCGGCCAGACGGTCGTCCTGATCACCCACCGGCTGGCGTCGGTCCGGCACGCGGACCTGGTGCACGTCCTGGACCAGGGGCGGCTGGTGGAGTCCGGCACGCCGCAGGAGCTGCTGGCCGACGGAGGTGTCTACGCCGAGCTGTACGCACTTCAGGCCGAGCAGTTCACGGTGCAGTCGCCCGCCCCGTCACAGGCGGGCTGACCGCTCACTGCGGGGCTTCGCCGCCCCGCACGACCACCAGGAACGTGTCCGAGGCGAGGTCCATGACGACCTCGGCGGCCAGCCCCTCCATGCGCCGGGCATGCGCGAACTCCTCCGCCGGCCACGAGCCGCGCGGCCCGCCCGCGGGAAAGCGTTCGAGCACCGTTCGCCCGTTCACCATCTCGCCACCTACCTCCGATAAGCATGGTGCTTGTAGGAGTTAACGCTCTTGGGAGGTGGAACGCCTCGGCCAGTTGCGGGACTGAGACGTAGTTGACACGGGTTCACCGCGGAGCGTGAGAATCCGGTCACCTTGCGAACGCGCCCGACACCCTTCGTGTCAGAAGTCGTACTCGTCGTGATACCGGACGGGAACGCCCGGCGCGGCCCCCGACACCGTCAGCTCCAGCAGACCGACCACCGAACCCAGCCGACCGAGACCCCCCTCCCGCGCCCCGCACATCCTGAATTTCCCGTATTCGTCCCGTTCTTCGAGGTCCGCGCCACGCCCCCCGGCATCCCCGCCCGGTTCACCGCCCGGCTCGACGTTCTCCTCGGGTCCCCCGGTTCCGTACGTCCCCCCGAGCCCGTGCCGGGCGTGCCGACGGTTCTCGTATGCGTCGCCGCTCCCGTACGCGTCGCCGCTCTCGTACGCCTCGTAGTCCTCGAATGTCGAGTAGGTGTGGAAGACACGGTCGCCGTCGCGCAGGAAACAGCTGATCCCGGCCCGCTCGACGAGTGCCCCGCCCCGCCGCAGCGTCGCCTCGAAGTCGTCGTTGAAGTCGTCCTCGTACGAGGAGTACCAGGGCAACGGCCAGCCCATCCGCGCCTTGAAGGGCAGGATCGCGGTGAACGGCGCCCGGGAGACGACGGCGAACGACGTGTCACGCGCGTGCAGGTGCGCCAGATGCCCGACCTGGTCGAGGAAGGCCGAGCAGCCCGGGCAGCCCCCCTCCCACCCGGGCGCGAACATGAAGTGGTGGACGACGAGTTGCCTACGGCCACGGAACAGGTCGAGGAGCCCGGCCTTGCCGTCGCCGCCCTCGAAGACGTACTCCCCCGCGACCTCCACCATGGGCAGCGCCCGCCGCTCGGTGTTCACGGCGTCCCGCGCGCGTGCCACCGCGTCCTCCTTGGCCCGCAGTTCCCGCCGCGCGGCACGCCACTCCTCACGCGAGACGATCTGCGGCAGCTCCGGATACGCCATGCCTGCCCCTTCCGTGCAACGGTCCGTCGCGGGGGAAGACTTGCGGGCGGCGCGGAACTCATCGCCGTCCCGGAACGTATTCCAGACATCCCCGCCGGGTTGCGACTGGCCGTGCGGCGGGGATGCGGTGCGGTGAGGCGGCGAGCGGTGCGGTGAGGCCGCGGTGGGGCCGAGGGCTGGGCAGCGGTTCGGACGGGGGTCGTGGTGCGGGCGGTGAGTGCGGTGCCGGGCGAGCGGTGGGTGCGGTGCGGGCTGTGGGTGCCGTGAGGTACGGGCGGTGGGTGCCGTGCGGATCGAGGGGGGCGTGTGGGCGGCGGACCACGTCTGTGTCGTCCGTCGCCCCTCGTCCGTCATCCGCCATCCGGCATCCTCCATCCGTCGCCCCTCATCCGACCGGTTGCGGCTGTGGTGCGGGCTCGGGCAGTCCCACCCGTCGTCTGCCCTCCGCGAGTTCGTCGAGGAGTTCGGCGAGCCGCTCCCGGTGCTCGTCGGTGAGCGTTCCGGTGTCGTCGAGGTGGACGGCGCAGGCGGTGGTCGTGTCGACGAGCCGTTCGAGGACGGCGGCCACCTCGTCGGTGCCCTCCGTGTGCCGGGCCACGGCGGGCAGTTCGTGAGCGGCCAGGGCGCTGGCCGTGCGGGCCTCGGCAAGCGTGCGATAGGCCTCACGACGCAGGGTCCAGCGGGCGGCGCGCCCATCGGAACCGACGTCACGCACGGAACCGTCCTCACGCACGGAGCCGTCGTGGCGCACAGGGCCGTCGGAGGCCTCGGAGTCGGCGAGGACGTGCACGAGGTAGGCGTGCGCGGCGTCAGCGGCGGCGGCGAGCCGGGCGCGCACCTGCCCGCCCCGCTCCCCCGGCATCGGCAGATGTCCGACGATCAGGACGATCGCGCAGGCCAGCAGGGTCTCGGCGATCCGCGCGGCGGAAGCCTGCGGTTCCCCGCCCACCATCACCAAGGACAGCACGAGCACGGTGGCGACGGCCGTCTGCGCGGCGAAGTGCCGGATCGACACGGGGATGAGCGCCCCGCACAGCGCCACCAGGGCCACCAGGCCTCCGGGCCGGGGCAGCACCGCGGCGAGGCCGGCGAAGAGCAGTGCTCCCAGCACGGTCCCCGCGGCCCGGCACAGCACACGTGACGCCAGCGGCCCGAGGTCGGGTTTGACCAGGAAGACGGCGGTGGCGGGCAGCCAGTACCAGTGGGTGTGCCGGCCGTACCACTGGGAGTGGTACAGGGCCTGCGCGACGGCGGCGCTGGCCCCGAAGGAGAGCGCCACCCGCAGCCCGTACTCGCGGCCGCCCGCCCCGAAGGCGGCACGCAGCAGTGCGCGTGCGCCGCGCCGACGCGTGTGCAGGTCGCCCCCGCCGCCCTGATCGAACGCGTCGGCGGCCCGCAGCAGGGCGTCGTCCAGGGCGCGCAGGGCGGGCCCTGACCGAGAGGGCGCGGGCAACGGCCCGGCGGGCGCGTTCTCACGCACGGCGGAGGCGAGCTGCCGGGGCCCGGCGGAGGACCGTTCGGAGAGGGGCTCCCCGGCCCACGCGAGCGCCGTCGCCGCCTCGGCGAGCGGCAGCGCGGCGGCGTACTGCGCGTGCAGCCTGCGCTCGGCCGAGGAACTCGCGTGGCGCCGCAGCCGTGGGCCCGCCAAGGCGTCCTGGGCGTGGTCGAGGGCGGCGGTGAGCGCGGCACGGCGGGCGAGCGCGTCCTCGGCGCCGGCCGCGTCGATGAGCTCCGCGACCGCGTCGTACACGCGGGCCACCGCGTCGCGTTCCCCGTCGAACCGGAAGTCCCCCGTCATCGCGCCGGGCGTGGGCAGCACCAGCCTCAGGGCGAGCAGCCAGCCGGCTCCGGCGAGAAAGGCGAGGGCACGGGACCAGCCGGACTCCGGAACCGGCATCCCCGCCCCGATCGCCGCGCCCACCAGCAGCTGGGTCCCCGCCCCGGAGGCGACCGGCCCGACCGCGCTCATCCTGCCCGCCAGGAGCCCGAGGCCGGTGAGGACGGCGGTCAGCGCGACGGCGCCCACCCGGTCCCCGACGTACACACCGGCCAGGAGCCCCGCCGCCCCGGCGAGCGCGGGCGCACCGAGCCGCTTCACGGACACCCGCCGGCCGCCGGGACGGTCGTTGATCCCGGCCAGCATGGCGGCGACCGCGGCGACCACCCCGAGTGAGGTGCGGTCGGCGAGCACCGCGGCCAGCAGCAGCGGCCCCGCCGCCAGTGCCCCTCGGGTGACGGCGTTCCAGGGGACGGGCCCGCGCTGGGCGCGCAGGGCGTGCGCGAGCCAGGGCGGCAGAACGGAGTGTGCGCGAGCGGAATCATGCGGGCGCGAGGACACGGAGCTCCTGTCGAGACGAGGGCGGGGTGCGCCTTCGGGCGACGGTGGCCGGGGCGGTCAGCTGTGGCTGGGTGTCCACGGTATGCGGTCGACACGCACAGATCGGGCCGGTTGCGTTTCAGCCAGGTGACGAGTGCGCCGAATCCCGCGTTCTTTATGAACGCAACCCCGGACCGCACGTGAACCGGCGATCCGGCGTCCGGCTGTGGGTGCCGCGGACCAGTGGCGGGAGCTCGGGTCGCCACCTGCTTGGGCCGACGCGCCCCGCCCACGGCGGCGAGGACGGCCCGGGACGGCTCAGCGGCGCTCCGCCTCGGGGGCGTTGTCAGTGGGGCGCGCTTCAATGGAAGACGTCGTCACAGAGTGTCACCATCGAGTGCGGGCGGGGGGAGCGAACCTTGGCGAGGTACGAGGAGGACGGACGGCGGTACGTATCGCTGGCCGGGCTGCGGATGCGGGGTTGGACCGGTGCGCTGGTGCACCGGCTGCTGGGGCCGCCGGACCGGCTCAGCATCGACCCCCGCGCGCGGGCCGCGCCCCGACTGCGCCTGTACCGCGTCGAACGGGTCGAAGCGGCCGAGCGCGGGGAGGAGTTCCGGGCGGGACGCGCCCCTCAGGCACACGGACCCGAGGAGCACCCGTGACCACGGCGAGACAGTCGCCGACTCTCCGCCTTCGCCCTCGGCCCTGACAGCCCACGTCCTCCGCATGCAATCGACGGCCCCACCGGCCAGCCCACGTCCTGCAACCGCGCCTTCGGCCAACGGCCCCACCGGCTCCGCCAGTCGGCGTCGCCGCGCGGGCGGGCGTCGGCCTTACCGCCCGGCGTATTTGTCGGTGGCCGCCACCAGCGTCTCGGCCATGCCCCGTCCCCGCGTGCCATGCCCCGCGTGGTCGACGACGATCAACTCGCTGCCCGCCCAGGCGTGCTGAAGCCGCCAGACGATGCCCAGGAGGTTCCCGAAGTCGAGACTGCCCTGCACGAGGGTGCCGGGCACGCCGTCGAGGAGACGGGCGTCGCGCAGCACGGCCTCCTCCCCGTCCAGGAAGTGACCATTGCCCCAGTAGTGGGTGACCGTGCGGGCGAAACCCGCCCTGAACACCGGGTCCTCGAACCGCTCGACGGACCTCGGCGGGGCCGGGATCGTCGCCGTCTCCCAGTCCGTCCATGCTCGCGCGGCCCGTTCACGCACACCGGCGTCGGGCGACTCGAGCAGCCTGCTGTAGGCGGCCGCGAGATTGCCGTCCCGCTCCGCGCCCTCCGGCACCTCCGACACAAAGCGCTCGAAGGCCTCCGGAAACACCTTTCCCAACCCGCGCGTCAGCAGCTCCACTTCCGCGTCGGAACCGGTCGCGACGCCGGTCAGCACCAGCTCGCTCACCGCCGCGGTACACGTCTGCGCATACCGCAACGCCAGCACCGACCCCCACGACACCCCCCACACCAGCCAGCGCTCGATCCCCAGAGTCCGCCGCAGCAGTTCGAGATCGGCCACGAGATGCGCCGTCGTGTTGACGCTCATGTCGGTGCCGTACACGCTCGCATGCGGCGTCGACCGGCCACAGCCGCGCTGGTCGAGCAGCACGATCCGGTAGGCGGCGGGGTCGAACAGCCGCCGCATGTACGGAGTCGCCCCGGACCCCGGACCGCCGTGCAGCATCAGCGCGGGCTTGCCCCGCGGATTCCCGCAGGTCTCCCAGTACACGTGGTTGCCGTCCCCGACGTCCAACATGCCGTGCTCATACGGTTCGATCTCCGGATACAGACCCATCGTGACACCGTACGATCCCCGCAGCGCCCCCGTCGCAAGGATTACCGGCCCGCGGGCTCGGCGGTCCCTCCCGCATCGGCGGCCTCAGCAGTCTCAGCGGCCGTGCGCAACACATCCCGCAGCATCGCCGGGGTGAGCCTGCCGGTGAAGGTGTTGCGCTGGCTGACGTGGAAGCAGCCGAAGACGTCCAGACCGCCGCCGCCCTCCAAGTCGTCGAGCGTCACGCGCACCCCGTGCCCGAAAGCCGGCCGCGGCCGGGGGACGCTCCAGCCCGCCTCGGCGAACGCGGGCAGGGCGGCCTGCCAGCCGAAAGCTCCGAGCACCACCACCGACCGCACCGTCGGCCGCAGCAAGCGGAGCTCCTGCACCAGCCAGGGCCGGCACATGTCCCTCTCCCCCGGGGTCGGCTTGTTGGCCGGCGGCGCGCAGTGCACGGGCGCCGTGATGCGCACCCCGTACAGCTCCAGCCCGTCGTCGGCGGCGACCGAGGTGGGCTGCGAGGCGAGCCCCACGTCGTACAACGCCTGGTAGAGGACGTCGCCGGACCGGTCGCCGGTGAACATACGGCCCGTACGGTTGCCGCCGTGCGCCGCCGGGGCGAGCCCGATGATCAACAGCCGGGCGTCGGACGGACCGAATCCGGGCACGGGCCGCCCCCAGTACGTCCAGTCCGCGAAGGCCGCCCGTTTCGTACGGGCCACCTCCTCACGCCACTCCACCAACCGAGGACACGCACGGCACCCGGCGATCCGCCGGTCGAGCAAGCCCAGGGCGGAAGAAGCGGGAGCAGATCCGGAAGCGGAGGCAAACCCGGGAGAGGGGGCAGGCTCAGAAGAGGGGGCTACGGAGCCTACGGGGGATGCGTCGGCTGCTGACGGGGTTGGAGCCGGATCGGAGGGAGTGGAGGCGTCCATGTCTCCACCGTAAGACGAGGTCGGAGGAACCCAGACCAGGGAGGGGCCCCCTCCCCCTCCCCCACCCCCGCCCTCCCACCTCTCCCCGGCCGGCTCATCGAGCCGCCCGACCAGCCCGGCTCGCGCGGCCCGGCGGCCCCACTAGACGCCTCGACGCGCCCGGCACCCTCACCGCGGGGCACGCCCACTGCCGGCATGCCCACTGCGGCCGGACGCCGACCGCCGCTGACACCCCCACCACCGAGGGCCCCGCCGGCGACACCCCCACCACCGCCGAACGCCCACCGCCACCGATGCGCCCAAGCACCGCTGGTGCGCCTACCACCACCGAACGCCCACCACCGCTGGCACGCCTCAGCGCCCGGCCACGCCCGTCGCCCCCGACCCGCGCCGCACGCCCGTCACTCTCGACCCGCGCCGCACGCCCCGCACGTCTCGCGTCGCCTTCGCTGTCCTCACGCTCCTCGCCGCTCTCACTGCCCTCATTGCCGCACTGCCCGCACCCAGATCCGGTCCTGGGTCAGGTACCGGTCCACGCGCAGGCCCGCTTCCGCGAGCGCTTCTTCGAACTGGTCCCTGGTCAATGGCCGCGTCCGGAAGGTCTGGGTCCAGACGGCGTCGGGGAATTCGTACTCCGCGCGGACGGTGTGCACGCCGCTTTCGGCGGGTCCGGCCGAGGTTATGCGCACGGTGAAGCCGCTGGGGTCGACGCGTTCGCGGGGCAGGTCGGAGTGGTAGTTCTCGCCTTCACGTTGGATCAGCACGCAGCCGCCTTCCGCGAGGTGGCGTGTGCAGGCCCGGAGCATCCTTCGACGTGTGTCGATGTCGCCGTTGTGCACGAGGAACGACGCGAGCATCACCACGTCGAACGTCTCGCCCAAGTCGAGGTCCTCGATCGGGCTGCATATCGTGTGTGCCCCGTGGACTCGTTCCAGCATGTCGGCGGACTCGTCCACCGCTGTGACGGTGAACCCGCGTTGCAGCAGGGCATGCGTCACCCGCCCGACGCCACTGCCCAGTTCGAGGATGTGGGCGCCTGGGGGCACTGCTGAGGAGATGATGTCCGGCTCGTCGCCCACTGGCAGGCGGGAGTAGAACTCGACCGCGCAGCCGTCCGGGGTGATCGCACCGGGCCCGGTTCCCTCGTATCCGTCTCGCATGTGTGGCGTCATGTATGGCGAACGGACGGGGTGGGGGCGGCTGTTCCGGGTTGGGCGGGGTTCACTCGTTCGAGGGAGCGGTTGTTCGTTCGACCCCGGGCCCGCTGCTCGGCAGTGGCGACGCCGGTTCAAGGGCGGGGCGGATCGCAGTTCCGGGTCACAACTCGAGCCAGCCGCGTCCGACGTACCAGTGGCCGCCCTCCTGGAGGTGGTCGAGGACGGCTCGTTCCAGGACGGTTCGGCGCGGCAGCCGGTCCAGGGGTATGTCGGTGGTGCCGAAGACGAACCGGACGGCTTCCATGTCGTCAGGGGCTCCAGAGGTTCCGGGGGCCGGGCGACTGGCGTGGAACCGTTCCTGGAAGCGGACGATGTTGGAGTCGGCCGGCAGGTGTCGCTTGAGCTGGGGATCCAGTAGCCAGGATGCGCAGGTGGCCACGGAGTAGGTCTCGTCGGGGTAGTGGCGGGCGAAGAACGTCCGGGCGAGGGCGAGGGACCGTTCGACGGCCTGTGGGGTCAGAGGACCCATGAAGTCGGGTATGTGGACGGCGAGTCCCGGGTCTCCGGGGCCGTGGGGCAGTCCCGCCGCCGTGATGGAGGAGCCCGTCCGCTTGCCGATGCGGCTGCGCTGGAACTGCAGTCGTCCCAGTTGGTACAGCTCGCCGTGGAAGTGCAGGGTGAGCCATTCCGGGCTGAGCAGGCCGCCCGTGCCGTGCCACCGTCGGTGCCAGGCGACGCATCGGCCGACGTCGGCGAGCGTGCGCCGGCTGACCTCGTCGGGGATGCCGCGTTCGCGGTGGTGGGCCCGGATGTGGGGCAGGGCGGCGACGAAGACGTACAGGGGGAAGAAGCGGGCGGCCGCGGTGGAGGGGCCGGGGAGGGTGGGAACGGCGTCGGTCGCCCCCCGGATGCGTCCCATGTCCTGGACGAGGTCTGTCACGGCCGATTCCAGGCGGCGCAGGGTCTCGCGGTCGTTCGTGACGTGTCGGCTCAGCCGGACCGCTTCCTCGATGTCCTGGTGCGCGACGGCGAGGTCGAGGAGTACTTCCGCCAGCTCGTCGGTGTCCGGCAGCATGGTCGCCCTTCTCTCGATGGTCCGCTCATCCCGGCTGTCGTGGCAGTCGTCGCGGCCGAAGCATTCGTTGCGGTCGTCATGGTCGTCACACCTGTCATGCCCCTGCCCTCCCTGCCCCTGCCCTGCCCGTGCCCGGTCCCGTCGCCCCGTCGCTGTCGCGCGGTCCTCGGGCGTCGGGTCTCTGTGGAGAACGTCCGAAGCGAGGAGTACGTTGCAGGAAGGAGCGGTGTTTTCACGATGCGTACAGGTAGTGAGCCGGTGACCGCGCGCAGTGCGCTGCGGCTGCGTCTGGGGCTGGCCCTGTGGGGTGTGGCCTGGACGCTCTTCGGGACGGTCGCGTTCGCTCTGGTGGGGCGTCCGGGCTGGGCTGCCGTGTGCGGGGCGCTGTGGGTGGTGATCACCGTGGATCTGGCGATGGTGATCCGGCACATCCGGCAGGGCCCGCACTATCAGCCGGGCCGGGACATTCCGCCGTATCTGCCGCCGGAGCAGCGGCGCCGCTGAGGTCGGCCGGTGGGGTCTGCCGATGGGGCGGCGGCGGGCTCGGGGCGCGGGCGGGCCGGTGGGCCGGACGTCCCTCGTCCTCAGGGTGTCGTCGAGACGTCGTCAGGTGTCGAAGCGGGCTGCTTTCAGGTATTGCGGGTTGGGGTCGAGTGCCGCGGCCAGCCGGAAGTGGCGTTTGGCCTGGTCGCCTCGGCCTTGGCGTTCGTAGGTGCGGGCGAGGGCGAAGTGGGCGAAGGCGTTGTCCGGTTCGCGTTCCAGCACCACGGTGAACTCGAGTTCGGCGGGCCGTAGTTGCGCGGCGGCGAAGAAGGCGCGTGCGCGCAGCAGGCGGGCGGCGGTGTTCTCGGGGTGCGCGGCGATGACCTGGTCGAGCAGTTTCACCGCGCCCCGCGGGTCCCGTGCGGCGAGCAGTTGCTCCGCGGCGCGGAAGTCGATGACGTGTGTCTCCGGAGTACGTCCGGTCGAACCTGCGGTATCGGGCACGGAAAAATCCTTCCCTTGCTGGAAGGGTTCAACGCGCGCAGCCGTGTGCCCTATTCCTGGGTGGTCCCGTGGGTGGCGCGGGCTCTGCGGACAAGGTCGTTCCAGACGTCGGTGACGCGCCGGTGGAGTTCGGGGAGGGGTACGTCGTTGTCGATCACGATGTCGGCGATCTCGCGGCGTTGTTCGCGTGTGGCCTGGGCGGCCATGCGGGCGCGGGCGTCCTGTTCGGTCATGCCGCGCAGGCGTACGAGGCGGTCGAGCTGGGTGTCGGGGTGGGTGTCGACGACGATGACGAGGTCGTAGAGGGGGGCGAGGCCGTTCTCGGTGAGGAGGGGGACGTCGTGGACGACCACGGCGTCGTCGGGGGCGGACGTCTCGAGTTCGCGGGAGCGGGCGCCGACGAGGGGGTGGACGATCGAGTTGAGGAGGGCGAGTTTCTCGGGGTCGGCGAAGACGATGGAGCCGAGGCGGGGGCGGTCGAGGCTGCCGTCCTCGGTGAGGATGTCTTTGCCGAAGGCGTCGACGACGGCCGCGAGGCCCTCGGTTCCGGGGGCGACGACGTCGCGGGCGATGCGGTCCGCGTCGATCAGCACGGCGCCGTGTTCGACGAGCAGCCGGGACACTTCGCTCTTGCCGGCGCCGATTCCGCCGGTCAGGCCCACCTTCAGCATGACGGGAAGCTTAGGGCCTGCCGGTGACATCGCGCCCGGCAGGCCCTGGATCGCCGCCGCGGGGGCGGCGGCAGCGGCTCAGGCTTCGCCCTCGCGTTCGGCGAGGAATCGTTCGAATTCCTGGCCGATCTCGTCCGCGGAGGGGATGTCGACGGGTTCGGCGAGCATGTTGCCGCGGCTGTCGGCGCCGGCCGCCGCGTCGTACTGGTGCTCCAGTCCTTGGACGAGGCTGGTGAGTTCCTCGTCGCCTTCCTGGATCTGGCGGTCGATCTCGGTCTGCGTGCGGTGGGCGTCGGTGCGCAGCGAGTGGGCGACGCCGGGCAGGACGAGGCCGGTGGCCGCGGTGATCGCTTCCAGGACCGTGAGTGCCGCGTCCGGGTAGGTGGAGCGGGCGATGTAGTGGGGGACGTGCGCGGCGACTCCGAGGATGTCGTGGCCGGCTTCCATGAGGCGGTATTCGATGAGGGCCTCGGCGCTGCCGGGGACCTGGGCCTCGTCGAAGGGGCTGCGGTGGCCGGGCATGAGGTCGGTGCGGTTGCCGTGTGGGGTGATGCCCACGGGGCGGGTGTGGGGGACGCCCATGGGGATGCCGTGGAAGTTCACGGAGAGGCGGACGCCGAGCCGTTCGACGATCTGCTTCACGGCGACGGCGAAGCGTTCCCATTCGACGTCCGGTTCGGGGCCGGAGAGCAGCAGGAAGGGTGCTCCGGTGGTGTCCTGGACGAGGCGCACTTCGATGGCGGGCTCTTCGTACTCGGTCCACCGGTCGCGCTTGAAGGTGAGCAGCGGGCGGCGGGCGCGGTAGTCGACGAGCCGGTCGTGGTCGAAGCGGGCGACGAGTTGGTGGGGCAGCGAGTCGAGCAGCCGGTCGACGATCTGGTCGCCGGTCTCGCCCGCGTCGATGTATCCGTCGAAGTGGTAGAGCATGACAAGGCCGGCCGATTCCTGGGCCAACGCCATGTCGACGACTGCCAGGCCTTTCGGCTCCCATGCGTACAAACCCTGCGGATCAAGCACTTGGACCGCTCCTCCTCGTGTTCTTAGAGGACAACGCGCTTGGCGGCGTGGGCATTCCCGCCGGACGATCAAGATCGGCGGCCCCGCCACTGCGACTGCTCGGCCGCGGTGGTTGCTCGTTGTGCCGTCGCTGCCCGGGGCCGGGCGCTGTGTGACGGGTGGGGTCGACCGTCGGTCGCACGATCCGGGCGGTGGTCGCACGAGCCGGGCGTTGGTGGCACGATCCGGGCGGTGGTCGCACAGCCCGGCTGTCAGTCGTACATCGGGACGGTACCCGGCGGGCGGTGGCCCAACCGGGCGGGCGCCAGGTCGTCGGCGGGACGGGGACGCCGAAGGCCCGCACCTCGGGAGGTGCGGGCCTTCGGGTACTGCCGGTTACTACTGGTACCGCCGGTTACTGCTGGTTGCTGGCGCTACTGCTTGCCTGCTCAGCAGCCGACTCTCCCGGTGGGGGAGGTCAGCTCTGGCCGCCGGCGAGCTTCTCGCGGAGCGCGGCGAGCGCCTCGTCCGAGGCCAGCGCGCCGGAGGTGTCGGCGCCCTCGGAGGAGTAGGAGCCGCCACCGCTCGCGGCCGGAGCCGCACCGGCGGCTTCGCCGCCCTCGGCGGCAGCGGCCTCGTCGGCCTCGCGGGACTTGATGACCTGGGCCTGGTGCTGCTCGAAGCGCTGCTGCGCCTCGGCGTACTGGCCCTCCCACGCCTCGCGCTGGGTCTCGTAGCCCTCGAGCCAGTCGTTGGTCTCGGGGTCGAAGCCCTCGGGGTAGATGTAGTTGCCCTGGTCGTCGTACGACGCGGCCATGCCGTAGAGCGTCGGGTCGAACTCGACCGAGGCCGGGTCGGAGCCGAAGGACTCGTTGGCCTGCTTGAGGGACAGCGAGATCCGGCGACGCTCGAGGTCGATGTCGATGACCTTGACGAAGATCTCGTCGTTGACCTGGACGACCTGCTCCGGGATCTCCACGTGGCGCTCGGCCAGCTCGGAGATGTGGACCAGGCCCTCGATGCCCTCGTCGACGCGGACGAACGCACCGAACGGAACCAGCTTCGTGACCTTGCCGGGGACGACCTGGCCGATCTGGTGCGTGCGGGCGAACTGCTGCCACGGGTCTTCCTGGGTCGCCTTCAGCGACAGGGAGACGCGCTCGCGGTCCATGTCGACGTCGAGGACCTCGACCGTGACCTCCTGGCCGACCTCGACGACCTCGGAGGGGTGGTCGATGTGCTTCCAGGACAGCTCGGAGACGTGGACCAGACCGTCGACGCCACCCAGGTCCACGAAGGCACCGAAGTTGACGATCGAGGAGACCACGCCGGAGCGGACCTGACCCTTCTGGAGGGTCGTGAGGAAGGTCTGGCGGACCTCGGACTGGGTCTGCTCCAGCCAGGCGCGGCGGGACAGGACCACGTTGTTGCGGTTCTTGTCCAGCTCGATGATCTTCGCCTCGAGCTCCTTGCCCACGTAGGGCTGGAGGTCGCGGACGCGGCGCATCTCGACGAGGGAGGCCGGAAGGAAGCCACGGAGGCCGATGTCGAGGATGAGACCACCCTTGACGACCTCGATGACGGTACCGGTGACGATGCCGTCTTCTTCCTTGATCTTCTCGATCGTGCCCCAGGCACGCTCGTACTGAGCGCGCTTCTTGGACAGGATGAGGCGGCCTTCCTTGTCCTCCTTCTGGAGGACGAGGGCCTCGATCTCATCGCCGACGGCGACGACCTCGTTGGGGTCGACGTCGTGCTTGATGGAGAGTTCGCGGCTCGGGATCACGCCTTCGGTCTTGTAACCGATGTCGAGCAGGACCTCGTCCCGGTCGACCTTCACGATGACGCCGTCGACGATGTCGCCGTCGTTGAAGTACTTGATCGTTTCGTCGATCGCGGCGAGGAAGGCTTCCTCGTTACCGATGTCGTTGACCGCAACCTGCGGGGTGGTGGCGGTGGTCTCGGTGCTGCTCGTCATGTGGGAAAGGGCTCCGGTTACGGACAGAAAGTCGTAGGTACTGCTACGCCGGGAGCCCGTATCGCTCTGAAGAAGCCGGACAGCCAAGGAAGCGCCCCACCAGAGAACTGGTGACGACGCCTCGAGAACCGAGGGGACTACAACAGATGCGAGCGCAGCCTGCTACGTCTGAGGTGCGCAGGCCCGCAGCGCAACTTGTAGCATACGGGGGCAGCCGGGCAGGGTCAATGCGCGAAGGCGCACACCCGGGGCGGATCACCGCATACCCGGCACACAACCTTTCTCCCGAGGCCACGCAGGCAAGGGCGAAGCCCCTTCGGTGACACCTTGGTGCCGCCGTCGGGCGGGTTGCACGGAAGAGTACGACGAGGGAGCCGATCATCCAAGAGCCCGCATCGTCCGAGACGGCCTTCGAGCCGGAAGCCACCCGACGTGACGCCGACGTCACCGAGAGCACCCGGGCCAACCGGGGCTGGTGGGACCGCAACGCGGACGAATACCAGATCGAGCACGGCACTTTCCTGGGCGACGACCGCTTCGTGTGGGGTCCGGAGGGCCTGGACGAGGTGGAGGCGGAGCTGCTCGGCCCGCCGGAGGAGCTGAAGGGGCGGGCGGTGCTGGAGATCGGCGCCGGCGCGGCCCAGTGCTCGCGCTGGCTCGCCGCGCAGGGCGCGCTGCCGGTCGCCCTGGACATCTCGCACCGCCAGCTCCAGCACGCGTTGCGCATCGGCGGCGCGTTCGGGCTGGTGTGCGCCGACGCGGGCGCGTTGCCGTTCGCGGACGGCTCCTTCGACCTGGCGTGTTCGGCGTACGGGGCGCTGCCCTTCGTCGCGGATCCGGTGCTGGTGCTGAAGGAGGTGCGGCGGGTGCTGCGGCCGGGCGGCCGCTTCGTGTTCTCGGTGACGCATCCGATCCGGTGGGCGTTCCCGGACGAGCCGGGCCCGGAGGGGCTGACGGTGTCGTCGTCCTACTTCGACCGCACGCCGTACGTGGAGCAGGACGAGCAGGGCCGGGCGGTGTACGTGGAGCATCACCGCACGATCGGGGACCGGGTGCGCGACGTCGTGGCGGGCGGGTTCCGGCTGGTGGACCTGGTGGAGCCGCAGTGGCCGTCGTGGAATTCGTCGGAGTGGGGCGGCTGGTCACCGTTGCGCGGCAACCTGATTCCGGGGACGGCCGTCTTCGTGTGCGAGCGGGACTGAGCGCGGAGCGGGCGGGAGCGGTGGGGCGGGCGGTGCGGCTGCCTGCGGTGGCGCACGCGCGTGGGGGGCGTGTCCGGCCGCGTACGACACTGGGGGCGTGATCCTCCGTGACGACGCCCTGGACGCGCTGCCCGTGCGGGCGGCCCTGCCCGCCCTGAACGACGCGCTGGACGGGCACGGGGCGGCGGTGCTGGCCGCCCCGCCCGGGACGGGCAAGACGACGCTGGTGCCGCTCGCCCTGGCGGGGCTGCTGGACGGGGGGCCGGCCCGGCGGGTGGTGGTGGCCGAGCCGCGGCGGATCGCGGCGCGGGCGGCGGCCCGGCGGATGGCGTGGCTGCTGGGCGAGCGGACCGGGCAGGCCGTCGGGTACACGGTGCGCGGGGAGCGGGTCGTGGGGCGGCACACGCGCGTGGAGGTCGTCACGACCGGTGTCCTGCTCCAGCGTCTTCAGCGTGACCAGGAGCTGACGGGCGTGGACGTGGTGGTGCTGGACGAGTGCCACGAGCGGCATCTGGACGCGGACACGTCGGCGGCGTTCCTGTGGGACGTGCGCGAGACGCTGCGGCCGGAGCTGCGCTTGGTGGCGGCCTCGGCGACGACGGACACCGCCGGGTGGGCGCGGCTGCTGGGCGGGGCGCCGGTGGTGGAGGCGCGGGGCGCCGTGTTCGACGTCGAGGCGGTGTGGGCGCCGCCTGCGCGTCCGGTGCGTCCGCCGCACGGGATGCGGGTGGATCCGGCACTGCTGGCCCATGTGGCGTCGGTGGTGCGGCGGGCGCTGGCGGAGCGGTCGGGGGACGTGCTGTGTTTCCTGCCGGGTGTCGGGGAGATCGCGCGCGTGGCGGGGCTGCTCGGGGCACTGGACGGGGTGGATGTGCTGCAGGTGCACGGGCGGGCGCCGGCGGCGGTGCAGGACGCGGTGCTGGCTCCGGGGGTGCGCCGGCGGGTGGTGCTCGCGACGTCGGTGGCGGAGTCGTCGTTGACGGTGCCCGGGGTGCGGGTGGTGGTGGACTCGGGTCTGGCGCGGGAGCCGCGGGTGGATCACGCGCGTGGGCTGAGCGCGCTGGCGACGGTGCGGGCCTCGCGGGCCGCGGGGCGGCAGCGGGCGGGGCGGGCCGGGCGTGAGGGGCCGGGGGTGGTGTACCGGTGCTGGGCGGAGGCGGAGGACGCGCGGCTGCCGTTGTTCCCGGCGCCGGAGATCAAGGTGGCCGATCTCGCCTCGTTCGCCCTTCAGGCGGCGTGCTGGGGCGATCCGCAGGCGTCGGGGCTGGCGTTGCTGGACCGGCCGCCGGCGGGGGCGATGGCGGCGGCAGGGGAGCTGCTGACGGTGATCGGTGCGGTGGACGCGGCGGGGGCGGCGACGGAGCGGGGCGTGCGGCTGGCGCGGCTGGGGCTGCATCCGCGGCTGGGTCGGGCGCTGCTGGACGGGGCGGTGTCGGTGGGGGCGGAGCGGGCCGCCGAGGTGGTGGCGTTGTTGAGCGAGGAGGCTCCGCGGGAGTACGGGGACGATCTGGCCGCCGCTCTGCGCGCCGCCCGGCGTGGCGGCGACGCCTATGGCGGGCGGTGGCGAGCCGAGGTGCGGCGGCTGCGTGCCGTCGTCGGCCAGGAGACCCCCCGGCCGTCCGAGGCGCACTCCCCCGGCGCGGCCGGCGACGGGGGCGAGGAGGGTCTTGTGGGGCTCGTGGTCGCTCTCGCGTTCCCGGAGCGGCTCGCCAGGGCGGACGGCGGCTCGTACCTCATGGTGTCCGGGACCCGCGCGGAGACCGGTCCGGGCACGGGGTTGCGGGGGGCGTCCTGGCTGGCGGTGGCGGTCGCCGACCGGCCCGTCGGCCAGGCGCACGCGCGGGTGCGGCTCGCGGCGGCGGTGGACGAGGGGGTGGCCCGTCGTGCGGCCGGTGCGCTGCTGCGGGAGCGGGACGAGGTGCACTGGGCGGACGGCGACGTGGTGGCGCGGCGGGTCGAGCGGCTGGGTGCGGTGGAGCTGGGGGTGCGTGCGCTGCGGGACGCCGACGCGTCGCTGGTGCGCGGTGCGCTGGTGGAGGGGCTGCGGCAGGAGGGTCTGCGGCTGCTGCGGTGGTCCCCGGAGGCGGACGCCTTGCGGCGGCGGCTGGCGTTCGTGCGGGCGCACAGGGGGGACCCGTGGCCGGACGTGAGCGACGAGTCGCTGCACGCGCGCGTGGACGAATGGCTGGAGCCGGAGCTGGGCCGGGCCCGGCGGCGGGCCGATCTGGGGCGGATCGACGCCGGGCAGGCGCTGGGACGGCTGCTGCCGTGGGCGTCCGGCGAGGCGGGGCGGCTGGACGAGCTGGCGCCGGAGCGGATCACCGTGCCGAGTGGGTCCGCGATCCGGGTCGACTATGCCGATCCGCAGCGGCCGGTGCTGGCGGTGAAGCTTCAGGAGATGTTCGGGATGCAGGAGTCGCCGCGGGTGGCGGGGGTGCCGCTGGTGGTGCATCTGCTGTCCCCGGCGGGGCGTCCCGCGGCCGTCACGTCCGATCTCGCGTCGTTCTGGCGGGACGGCTACCGGGCGGTGCGGGCGGAGCTGCGGGGCCGCTATCCGAAGCATCCGTGGCCGGAGGATCCGGTGGGCGCGCAGGCGACGCGCCACACCAACGCGCGGCTCAGGCGGTGACGGACCGCGGCGCGGCGGGTTCGGCAGGTTCGGCGGGGGCCGGGCGGCGCGGACGGCGGGAGCGGGCCTCCAGGAGGAGGGAGAGGGACGTCAGCGCGCCGCCGAGCAGCAGGAAGCCCCAGGGCAGGTAGGACGTCAGGAGGAGGACGAGGGTGCGGTTGGAGCCGACCAGGGCCACCGTGTGCGCGATGTAGTCCTCGCGCATCTTGACGTGTCCGGCGAACGCGGTGACCTTGGCGCGGCCACCGAGGAGGGTGCCGCCGCGCAGTTCCTCCCGGTGGATCTCCTCGCCGTTGACGGGCGCTCCGGTGACGGGTTCGACCCAGAACCTGCGGACTGTGGTGTACCAGCGGGTGGTGCCGGTCCTGGCGATCGTCTCGGGGGTGATGCCCTGGACGGGCATCGTCCTGGGCATGGGGACCTGGGTCCAGGGGACGGTCTGCTCGAAGTAGTAGACCTTCAGGCCGCGGAAGTCGCGGGTGCCCCGGTAGTGGATGGGGGCGCTGGTGCGGGTCTGGGCGTCGAAGTACTGGTAGTCCCGCTTCTGGGTGAGGAAGGGCCATTTGAACTCGATGCCCGTGCGGCGGACGGGGGCGCCGTCGACCATCTCGCCGGTGGCGTGGACGGGCTCCTGTGTGTGGGCGTCGAAGATGTAGCGCTCGGGGACCTTGGAGACCATCTTGCCGTCGGGTCCCTGGACGTAGGACAGGCCGTCCCAGACGACGACGTCGCGGCCCGCGGTCTTCTCGATCTTCTCGGAGGCCCGCACGTCGCCCTTGAGGGTCTGCACGATGGTGACCTTGGGGACCGTGCGGGCGGTCATGGTGCCGTAGTCGAGGAGGGTGGCGTTCTTCGCCTCCAGGACCATCGTCTGGTACTCGTCGGCCGGGATCTTCGCCAGGCGCGGATAGGCGTACCAGCGCAGCAGCGGGGCGAGCGCCGCGAAGAACACGGCGAGGGCGAGCAGGACCAGGGCGGCGGTGCGGCGCATCTCGGCCTCCTTCGCGGGCGGGGGCTGCGTGCGGGGGCGGTCAGGGGCGGTCAGGGGCGGTCAGGGGTGGGCGGGGACCGTCGTCAGGAGGGGTTTCGGGGAGGTCGTGCCGGTGGGGGTGCCCAGGGCGGTGAGGGCGAGGACGAGGGCGAGGGCGACGGCGAGGCCGGTCGCGGCGGCGATGAGGGCGCGCATCGGGCCTCCCTGCGCAGCGGGCACGGGATCGGCTGCCGGAACCGGCCGGGGCACCGGCAACATTCCTGACAGGTCGTCAGATGCGGCACCGTAGCAACGGGCGCGCGAGATGAGAACACGTCGCACACGACCTGCCGAACGCGGCGACGGCACCCTCGCGTTTCGCGGGGGCGCCGTCGCCGGGGTGCGGGCGGGGTGCGCGTCGTTACGAGCCGGTGGCCGTGGAGGACGACTCGGCGGGCGTCGACGGCGACGCGGTCGGCGTGGACGGCGACTCGCCGGGGTCGGGGCTCGGCGACGTGGTCGCGGCGGCCGTGACGGTCAGTTCGACGGTGAGGGTCGCGCCGCCCTCGGTGGTGATGCGCAGCAGGTACGTTCCGGCGCTGTCGTCGGCGTACAGCTTGGGCAGGTGCAGCAGGCCCTTCGCGTCCGTCGTGACCTGCCAGGTGCGCACGGGATCACCGGCGGCGTCCTTGAAGTAGGGGCCCTTGTCGTTCGCGCTCGGGTCGTCGGCCGACTTGACCAGGGTCGCCGTGGCCGCGACCTTGTCCGCGACGACGCCCTTGTAGGTGGCCTTGACCTCGACCTGGTCGGCGAACTCGCCGCCGGCGACGCAGGTGAGCGCGGTGGTCCCGGTGCGGGCGAGGGCGTCGGCGGCGCGCGCGGTGACGGTGGCCCGGTAGTCGAGCGCGGAGAGCGTGCGCCCGGCGAGGGTGGCGCGGACGGTGAAGGCGCCGGTCTTCTCGCCCGCCGTGAGCGCGGGCGCGAGGGCGACGCCCTTGTTGTCGGTGGCGACCACGGCGACGTTCTCGCCGCCCGCGAAGACGGCGTCGGTGTCGCCGACGATGGTGAAGCGGACCCTGACCTTGGCGACGCCCTTGCCGGCCGCGGTCTGCGCCCGCGCGCTGATCCGCTCGGTGTAGGCGTGGCCCGCCATGGCGGTGAGGGTCGCCGTGCCCGCGTCCTCCAGGTGGTCCACCGTGTCGGTCGGCGTGGGCGCCGGCGGTTTGGGCTTGCCGGGCGTCTGGGTCGGCGGCTTGGGCGGGGTCGCCGGCTTGCCGGGCGTCGTCGGCTTGCCCGGCGTCGTCGGGCCGCCCGGCGTGGCGGGCGTCGCCGGGGCGGACGGCGGGGTGGGCGTGCTCGGGTAGTCGTCGCTGCGGTTGCCGGGCACGCTGCCGGTGCCGTTGGGGATCTCGTGCGTGCCCTTGCGGTAGTACTCCAGCCACGACAGGACGGTGTTGAGGTAGTCCGTCGAGTTGTTGTAGCTGAGGATCGCGGTGCGCATGCCGGCCGTGGTGGCCATGTCCCAGTTGTAGCGGCACAGGTAGTGGCCGGCGGCGAGGGCGGCGTCGTAGACGTTGTTGGGGTTCTTCTTGCCGTCGCCGTTGCCGTCGCGGCCCGCCCACGCCCAGGTGGAGGGGATGAACTGCATGGGGCCCACGGCGCGGTCGTGGATGCGGTCGCCGTCGTAGGAACCGTTGTCGGTGTCCGTGATGTTGGCGAAGCCCACGCCGTTGAGGACCGGTCCGAGGATCGGGGTGACGGTCGTGCCGTCGGCGGTGACGTTGCCGCCTCCGGCCTGACCCGACTCGACCTTGCCGATGGCGGCGAGGAGTTGCCAGGGCATGTTGCAGCCCGGCTTGGCCTGCGCGAGCGCCGCCTCCGCCTTCTTGTAGGCGTCCAGGACGGTCGCGGGAATGCCGGCCTCGGCGGTGCCCGCGGCGACCGGGGCGGTGCTCGCGCCGCTGGTCGGGGCGGGGGCGGGGCTCTTCAGCGGGGGCAGGTCCGTGTAGTACGGCGAGTTGCCGGTGGCGCTGTCGGCGGTGCCCGTGCCCGCGCCGGCGTCGGCGGAGGGGGTGTCGGCGGCGGTCTGTCTGCCCTGGCCGTCGGCCGTGACGTCCGGTGCCTGGGACGCGGCCAGAGCCGCGACGGCCAGTGCGGCCACGGTCGTGTTGACCGCTCCCTTGCGCAGTCTCGTGCCGAAATGCGCCGACATGAAGTGAAACCCTCCCGTGGACGTCGAACGCCCGTCTTCGCCTGTACTGCCGTGCCGTTGCCGGCGCCGGGTCACCCGGTCCGCCCGGAGCCCGGCCGCTGCCTCGCCCTGCTTCTCGTCCTGCTCGTGCTGTCGTTGTGCTGTGGTGCCGGTGGTCACCGTTGCCACTGGTGGGACGGTCCACCCGCCACGAGGGTTGCACCCGCAAGGGGTTTGCCCTGATTTTGTTTCCTTGTCCGACCCGTTCGGGACGCGGCGACCCAGGCGACCCTACGACAACTTCTTTTGGACCGGCACCCGTTCGAGCGCCGTTTTCACCGGCTGCTCACGTGCCGTCGGCCCGCGAACCGTGCCCCGCATACTGGACGTCGTCCGAAGTCCGGGCCGCTCGGGCCCGCCAACGTCCGCCTCGGGGAGCACTGTTGCCGTTCACGCTGAGTCATGCCGCGGCCGTGCTGCCCGCCGTACGCGCCGACGGGTCCGGCCGCGGGCGGCTGGCGCCGGCCGTCCTGGTGGCGGGGTCGTTCGCTCCGGACATGACCTACTACGCGGCGAGCGTCCGGCCGGAAGCGATGGAGTTCGGGGACGTCACGCACTCCTTCGCCGGAGTGTTCACCGTCGACGTGGTGATCGCCTGGGCACTGGTGGGGGTCTGGTCGCTGGTGCGCGAGCCCTTGGTGGCGCTGCTGCCGCGCGGCCGGCAGGGCCGGGTGGCGGCCCTGACCCGCTGCGGTTCGCCCCGCGCGCGGGTGCGGCCCCCGCTCCTGCTCAGGTGGTACGTCAGCGCGGCTGTGGGTGCGCTGACGCATGTGGTGTGGGACGCGTTCACGCACCTCGACCGCTGGGGCATGCGCCTGTTTCCCGTCCTCGGCGAGCAGATCGCCGGTTCGCCGCTGTACTGGTACCTGCAGTACGGGGGGTCGGCCGTGGCCGCGGTCGTGATCGCCTGGTTCGTCACGCGCGCGTTGCGCCGGGCGCCCGGCGCGGCACGACCGGCGGGCGTCGCGCTGCTCTCGGCGCGGGACCGCTGGTGGGCGGGCGCCCTGATCGCCGGGTGCGCGCTGGTCGCCGCGGTGCGGAGGGCGACACGGTGGTGGCAGTACTGGGGCGCGCGCGAGGCCAGGCCGTGGGAGCTGGTGCCGACCCTGTGCTTCGGTGCGGGCGCGGGTCTGGCGCTGGGCGTGCTGCTGTACGCCGTCTGCGTGCGGCTGTGGCGACGGCCGGCCGTTGCGGACGGGAGCGCCGCACGGCGGGGCGGGACGGCGGGCGCGGAAGCGGACGCGGACGCGGACGCGGACGCGGACGCGGACGCGGACGCGACCAAGGACACGGCCGTGGGCACGGGCGCCGGCGCGGTCATAGGTGCAGGCGCAAAGGGGACCGCGGGCCCTGAAGCGGGCGCCGGGGCCGGAGCCGGGGGGAATGCGGTCAGGGGGCGGTGGGTCGGTCCGGGCGGCGTCTGACAGGCGGCGCGGTCACGACGAAGACGGCGATCGGGCGGTTCCTGCGGGGTCCGAGAGGCCTGAGCGGCCTGAGGAGGCCGAGGAGCCGTTCGAGGACGCCGAGAGCGAATGCCGGCAGGGCGCGCACCGCCTCACGCCACGGACGCCTGACGCCGCCTCGCGGCAGCACCCGCAGGAGGAGCGGGACCAGCCGTGCGGGCACGAGGCGGGCCGGATCCGGACGGCGCGGGTGCCCGGCGGCCCCGCGCAGGGCCCGCAAGGCCGAGCGCAGCACCGTGGCGGGGGTTCTCGGGATCCGGGGGGTCGCGGCGCGGGGCGCGAGGGCGGGGCGTGGACGTCTCCAGGGCGCCGTGCCGGGTTCGGCCCGGGTGCCGGCGGCGGCCGTGGCGTGAACGCGTGCGTGGGCCTTGCGGCGGTGAAGCATGCGTATACCCATGGCCGCATCCTGGCGGTCGGCGGCGGCCGGGGGCCTGTTCTCGGCGGCCACGCGGGTGAGGGCCCTTCGGGGGATGACCGGCGGTGACGACGCACACCGAGGGGGCGGCGGCTCGACGCGGGCGGGGAAACGGAGGCCACGGGCAGAGGGGAACGGAGACGGAGGGCGGGCGCCGGCCGGCTCGAGTGCGGGCGCGAGAGGCCCGGAGAGGCGCGGAAAGGCAGGGAGGGGCCCGTCCGGCGGACCGGGCCCCTCCCTGCCTCCCTGCTTCTCTGTCGGACTTCCCGGCTTCCGCGGCCGGCGCCCGTTCTAGTGGGCGGCCGACTCCCAGTCCGGGCCGGCGCCCACCGACACGTCCAGCGGGGCCCGGAGGTGGACGGCGCCGGCCATCTCGCGGCGGACGAGTTCCTCCGCGGCTTCCCGCTCGCCGGGGGCGATCTCCAGGACGATTTCGTCGTGGACCTGGAGCAGCATGCGTGAGGAGAGGTTCGCGGCGCGCAGGGCGGCGTCCACCTTGAGCATGGCGATCTTGACGATGTCGGCGGCGGTGCCCTGGATGGGGGCGTTGAGGGCCATGCGCTCGGCTGCCTCACGGCGCTGCCGGTTGTCGCTGTTGAGGTCGGGCAGGTAGCGGCGGCGGCCGAACAGGGTGGCGGTGTAGCCGGTCGCCCGTGCCTCGTCGACGGCGCGGCGCAGGTAGTCGCGGACGCCGCCGAAGCGCTCGAAGTACGCGTCCATGAGGGCGCGGGCCTCGCCGGCCTCGATGTTCAGCTGCTGGGACAGGCCGAACGCCGACAGTCCGTACGCCAGGCCGTAGGACATGGCCTTGATCTTGCGGCGCATCTCCGCGTCCACCGCGCCGCGTTCGACGCCGAACACCTGGGAGGCGGCCGTGGTGTGGAGGTCCTCGCCGGAGGTGAAGGCCTCGATGAGGCCGGCGTCCTCGGAGAGGTGGGCCATCACCCGCAGCTCGATCTGGCTGTAGTCGGCCGTCATCAGCGACTCGAAGCCCTCGCCGACGACGAAGCCGCGGCGGATGGCGCGCCCCTCGTCGGTGCGGACGGGGATGTTCTGCAGGTTGGGGTCGGTGGAAGACAGCCGGCCGGTCGCGGCGACGGTCTGGTTGAAGGTGGTGTGGATGCGGCCGTCGGAGGCGATCGTCTTGATCAGGCCCTCGACCGTGACGCGCAGTTTGGCCTGCTCGCGGTGGCGGAGCATGACGACCGGCAGCTCGTTGTCCGTCTGGCCGGCCAGCCAGGCCAGGGCGTCGGCGTCGGTGGTGTAGCCGGTCTTGGTCTTCTTCGTCTTCGGCAGGCCCAGCTCGCCGAAGAGGACTTCCTGGAGCTGCTTGGGCGAGCCGAGGTTGAACTCGTGTCCGGCGGCGGCGTGGGCCTCCTTGACGGCCTGCTGGACGGCCCCGGCGAACATCTGCTCCATGGCCTCCAGGTGGGCGCGGTCGGCCGCGATGCCGTGGCGTTCCATGCGGGCCAGGAGCGCGGAGGTGGGCAGTTCCATGTCGCGCAGCAGGTCGGTGGCGCCGACCTCCTCCAGACGGCCGCGGAACGCTTCCCCGAGGTCGACGATCGTGCGGGCCTGCACCATGAGGGCCTCGGCCTCGGCGCCGTCGTCCGCGCCGAAGGCGAGCTGGCCGTCGGCCGTCGCGGCCGGGGCGAGTTCGCGGCCCAGGTACTCCAGGGACAGCGCGTCCAGGTCGAAGGAGCGGCGGCCGGGCTTGACCAGGTAGGCGGCGAGGGCGGTGTCCATGAGGACGCCGGCGACGGACCAGCCGTGCTCGGCGAACACGCGCATGGCGCCCTTGGCGTCGTGCAGGACCTTGGGGCGGTCGCCGGCGGCGAGCCAGGCCGCCCACGCGTTCTCGTCGGTCTCGTCCAGTTCCGCCGGGTCGAACCAGGCGGCGGCTCCGCCGGTCGCGGCGAGCGCCACCTCGGCGACCGAGCCCGCGCCCAGCGCCCAGGTGTCGACGGTGGCCACGCCGAGCGTCTGCGTGCCGTGCTCGGCGAGCCAGCCGGCCAGCTCGCCCGTGGCCAGCACCGTGCCCTCCAGCTCCACGCCGGCGGTGATCACCGGGGTGGCCTCGGCCTCCACGCCGCCGGGGTCGACGGCGAACAGCCGCTCGCGCAGGGACGGATTCCTGATCTCCAGGGTGTCCAGGATCATCGCGACGGCCGTGCGGTCGTAGGGGGCGCGCTCCAGCTCGGCGACCGCCTTGGGCAGCTCGACGTCACGGACCATCTCGGTGAGGCGGCGGTTGAGCTTCACGGCCTCCAGGTGGTCGCGCAGGTTCTGCCCGGCCTTGCCCTTGACCTCCTCGACCCGTTCGACGAGCTGCGCGAACGAGCCGAACTGGTTGATCCACTTCGCGGCCGTCTTCTCGCCGACGCCGGGGATGCCGGGCAGGTTGTCGGACGGGTCGCCGCGCAGCGCCGCGAAGTCGGGGTACTGGGCGGGCGTCAACGCGTACTTCTCGAAGACCTTCTCCGGGGTGAACCGGGTCAGCTCCGAGACGCCCTTCGTCGGGTACAGGACGGTGGTGTGCTCGGACACCAGCTGGAAGGAGTCGCGGTCGCCGGTGACGATCAGGACCTCGAAGCCGGCGGCCTCGGCCTGGGTGGCGAGCGTGGCGATGACGTCGTCGGCCTCGAAGCCGTCCACCGCGAACCGGGAGACGTGCATCGCGTCGAGGAGCTCGCCGATCAGCTCGACCTGCCCCTTGAACTCGTCGGGCGTCTTGGACCGGTTGGCTTTGTACTCGGTGAACTCCTCCGAGCGCCAGGTCCTGCGGGAGACGTCGAAGGCGACCGCGAAGTGCGTGGGCGCCTCGTCACGCAACGTGTTGGCGAGCATCGACGCGAAACCGTAGATCGCGTTCGTCGGCTGACCCGTCGCGGTGGTGAAGTTCTCCGCGGGCAGCGCGAAGAACGCGCGGTACGCCAGCGAGTGCCCGTCCATGAGCATCAGGCGCGGGCGGCTTGCGCCGGTGGGGGTCTCGGTCGTCTTCGCTGCTGTCTCTGCCACGCCCCCGATCCTGCCACGCCGCACTGACACTCGGCTCCGGCCGCCGCGGACCCGCCCCGTCCCGCCGTCGTCCGCTTGTCCGCCGGTCCCCGTGCCTCCCCGCCCCGGCCCCGTCTTCCCGGCCCGGCACCGCCCGCTCGCCCGCTCGCGGAGTCTTCCGGGGCACGTGAGCAGCACCACACGGGATCGTTGTCGGCGCCGCGTGCGAGGATCGCTGCGGCGGCGCGCACGGCATGACGCGCGCCCTGCCCGCCGGAGGGCCTGTACGCCACCCGCCCACGGCACCCCGCCCACTCGGGACGGCCCTAGGGACACGGCCCGCACACAGGTCGAAGGAGAGCGCGCGATGGCATCGAAGCCGCCCAAAGCCGATCCGGTCCAGGACGCGCCCCGGGTCGCCGGGCCCCAGCACGCGGCGGCGGGCCTGCCGGCCGTCGGGCACTCCCTGCGGATGGCCAGGCAGCAGATGGGCGTCAGTCGCACCGCGCTGACACTGCTGCGCGTCAATCAGAAGGACGGCTTCGACTGCCCCGGCTGCGCCTGGCCCGAGCCCGAGCACCGGCACACGGCGGAGTTCTGCGAGAACGGCGCGAAGGCGGTCGCCGAGGAGGCCACCCTGCGGCGGGTCACCCCCGAGTTCTTCGCCGCGCACCCCGTCGCCGACCTCGCCGGACGCAGCGGCTACTGGCTCGGCCAGCAGGGGCGGCTCACCCACCCCATGTACCTGCCCGAAGGCGCGGAGCACTACGAGCCGGTCACCTGGGAGCGCGCCTTCGACATCATCGCCGAGGAGACGGCCGCCCTCGCCTCTCCCGACGAGGCCGTCTTCTACACCTCGGGCCGCACCAGCAACGAGGCGGCGTTCCTCTACCAGCTGTTCGCCCGTGAACTCGGCACCAACAATCTGCCGGACTGCTCCAACATGTGCCACGAGTCGTCCGGCTCGGCCCTGTCGGAGACGATCGGCATCGGCAAGGGCAGCGTCCTGCTGGAGGACCTCTACCAGGCCGACCTGATCATCGTCGCCGGCCAGAACCCGGGCACCAACCACCCCCGCATGCTCTCCGCCCTGGAGAAGGCCAAGGCGGGCGGCGCGAAGATCATCAGCGTCAATCCGCTGCCCGAGGCGGGCCTGGAGCGCTTCAAGAACCCGCAGACCCCGCAGGGCATGGTCAAGGGCGCCTCCCTCACCGACCTGTTCCTGCAGATCCGCATCGGTGGCGACCAGGCGCTCTTCCGCCTCCTCAACAAGCTCGTCCTGGAGACCGAGGGCGCGCTCGACGAGGCGTTCATCGCCGAACACACCCACGGCTTCGAGGAGTTCGCCGAGACGGCCCGAGCCGCCGACTGGGACGAGACGCTCACCGCGACCGGCCTGAGCCGCGCACAGATCGAGGAAGCCCTGCGCATGGTGCTCGCCTCACGGCGCACCATCGTCTGCTGGGCCATGGGCCTCACCCAGCACAAGCACTCCGTGCCCACCATCCGCGAGGTCGTCAACTTCCTGCTCCTGCGCGGCAACATCGGCCGCCCCGGCGCGGGCGTGTGCCCGGTGCGCGGCCACTCCAACGTGCAGGGCGACCGCACCATGGGCATCTTCGAACGGCCCGCACCGGCCTTCCTGGACGCCCTGGAGAAGGAATTCGGCTTCGCGCCCCCACGCGCGCACGGCTTCGACGTGGTGCGCGCCATCCGCGCGCTGCGCGACGGAGAGGCGAAGCTGTTCTTCGCCATGGGCGGCAACTTCGTGTCCGCCTCCCCCGACACCGACGTCACCGAGGCCGCCATGCGGCGCGCCCGGCTGACCGTGCACGTGTCGACCAAACTGAACCGCTCGCACGTCGTGACCGGGGCGCGCGCCCTGATCCTGCCGACCCTCGGGCGCACCGAGCGCGACGTGCAGGGCGGCGGCGAGCAGTTCGTCACCGTCGAGGACTCCATGGGCATGGTGCACGCCTCCCGCGGCCGGCTCGCGCCCGCGAGCGCGCACCTGCTGTCGGAGCCCGCCATCGTGTGCCGCCTGGCGCGCCGGGTGCTGGGCGAGCGCAGCGCGACGCCGTGGGAGGAGTTCGAGAGGGACTACGCGACGATCCGCGACCGCATCGCGCGCGTGATCCCCGGCTTCGAGGACTTCAACGCGCGCGTGACGGACTCCGACGGCCGCCCCGGCGGCTTCACCCTCCCGCACGCCCCGCGCGACGAGCGCCGCTTCCCCACGGCCACCGGAAAGGCCAACTTCACGGCCGCGCCGGTCGAGTACCCGAAGCTGCCCGAGGGCCGCCTGCTGCTCCAGACCCTGCGCTCGCACGACCAGTACAACACCACGATCTACGGCCTCGACGACCGCTACCGCGGCATCAGGAACGGCCGCCGGGTCGTCCTGGTCAACGCCGAGGACGCGCGGGCCCTCGGGCTCGCCGAGGGCGGGTACGTCGACCTGGTGAGCGAGTGGAAGGACGGGGTGGAGCGGCGCGCGCCCGGCTTCCGGGTCGTGCTGTACCCGACCACGCGCGGGTGCGCCGCCGCGTACTACCCGGAGACCAATGTGCTGGTCCCGCTGGACGCCACCGCCGACACGAGCAACACCCCGGCCAGCAAGTCCGTCGTGGTCCGTCTGGAACAATCGGCCACCGACTGAGCGTTTGCTCAGCGACGCCGGATGTGATCGACGAACGGAGCAGGACCCCATGGGCGAGCAGCAGCACGTGAAGTTCCCGCAAGAGGTCATCGACGAGTACGCCGCCCTGGGCATCGACATCGCCGCCCTGTTCTCCGCCGGGCATCTCGGCTCCCGCATGGGCGTGCAGATCGTCGAGGCGTCCGCGGACCGCGTCGTGGGCACCATGCCCGTCGAGGGCAACACCCAGCCCTACGGACTGCTCCACGGCGGCGCGTCCGCGGTCCTCGCCGAGACCCTCGGCTCGGTCGGCTCGATGCTGCACGGCGGCAGCGCCAAGATCGCCGTCGGCGTCGACCTGAACTGCACCCACCACCGCGGCGCCCGCTCCGGCCTGGTGACCGGCGTCGCCACCCCGGTGCACCGGGGGCGCTCCACGGCCACGTACGAGATCGTGATCAGCGACGAGGAGGGCCGCCGCGTGTGCACCGCCCGGCTCACCTGCCTGCTGCGCGACGCCCCCACCGCCACCAGCTGACACCCAGCGCCGGACACCCGACGCGGACACCGGACGCCCGACGCCCGGACGCCGGACGGCGGCCCTCGCGGTCACCTTCCGGCCCCCGGCGCCCCTGCGGGGCCGCCGCATCGCCACGCCGCCGCACCCCCGCACCCCCGCACCACCAAGAGCGGACGTCCGGCAGCCGGCGCGCGGCGCCCGCGGCCGCCGACCCACGCCCGCCGACCCGGGGCTGCGCCACCGTTGCCCGGCGCCGCTCCGGCGGCCTAGCGTCACGGCATGACGACGGCGAGCACACCGGGAGCGAGAGCGACGGCACGACGGCTCGCGCCGGCCCTGCTGGCGGCGGCCTTCGCGGCGGCGACGGTGACTGCCTGCGACGACGGCGGCCCCGAACACGCGGCGACCGCCTCCCCACCCCCGGCCACCTCTGCCCCGTCCCCCACCTCCGCCTCCACCTCCCCCGAGGAGCTGTGCACCCGGATCGTCGCCCACTGGTCGCGCGCCATGCTCGACAGCGACACCTACGGCGACTACCAGTCCATGGGACTGTCCAACGGCCAGTACGACATCCTGCGTTCGGTCGTGGACGCCGCCCGCGCCGAGAAGAAGCGCCAAGGGCAGGCGGCCGCCGAGAAGTTGATCGCCCGTCAGGCCCACACAGGCTGCGTCGACCGGTATCACTCCGGCGACCCCGGCGAAGGCCCGTGGCAGTGAACGCCATAGGCCCGGTCGAGCCCGGCGAGGGCACCCGGGACCGACCGCCCGGCGTTCCGGTACCCCACGGGCCCGCGGCCTGGACGCTCACCGGGTTCTACGCGGCCCACCGCCGCGCCGCCCACGGCCTCCTCGCCACGGCCCTCCTCCTCGCCGGCTGCGGCTACCTGTACGCGACCCGGCCGCCCGCCCCGCGCCCCGTCAGGGCCGAACTGCCCTTCCCCGCCCAGACCGTGGACATCAGCTACCTCGGCCAGACCACCGTGCCGCCCGGCGCCCGGCCGCGCACCTTCGCCTTCGAAGTGCTGCTCGGGGTCGAGTCCGGCCCCGCGGTCACCGTGACCCGGCTGACCCAGCCGTACGACGGCCTCTCCGTGACCTCGACCCCACGGCCGCCGTTCCGGACGAAATCGGGCGCGGCCCGCAAGATCGTCGTCACCATGCACGTGACGGAATGCGAAAAAGTGCCGAGGGACGCCGGACTCCCTTTCCTGGATGTAACTCTACGTAATACGCGCGCAATGCAGGTGCAGAGTTTCATCCTGGGCCCCCGCTATGCCCGTGACCTCTCCCACGCCCTACAGGTAGCCTGCAGCAACGGTTTCCCGTAATCACCAAAATGCTCGAGACACCTGACGACACCCGAGGTCGTCCTGCACATTCTCACCATGCGGACAGGGCGAATCGGCGTGAATTCCTCCGTTCCACCCACCAAGTACCGCTCTGCATTACCTCGTGTCATAACAAGAGCGTCACAGCCTTCGTCAGACCCTCCTCCACGTTCCCTTCACCCGCTTAGAGTCACGCCCAGTCACCGCGCGGCTGGAATACCCCTCCAGGTCAGCGCTCGACTCGGCCTCTTCCAGCGGGGAGAGCCGCCCAGGGAAAGGACTGGAACGTGCGTCAACGTTCGCTCATCGCCATCACCGCCGCGCTGTCCGCGGGAGCACTCACCCTCACCGCCTGCGGCTCGCGCGACAGCGACGACAAGGGCTCCGACAGCGGCGGCGGCACCACCGTCACCATCGGCGTCGACGCCCCGCTGACCGGCGACCTGTCCGCGCTGGGCCTCGGCATCAAGAACTCCGTCGACCTCGCCGCCAAAACGGCCAACAAGCAGAAGCTCGTCGACGGCGTCACCTTCAAGATCGAGGCGCTCGACGACCAGGCCCAGCCGTCCTCCGGTCAGCAGAACGCCACCAAGCTGGTCGCCGACAAGTCCGTCCTCGGTGTGGTCGGCCCGCTGAACTCCTCCGTCGCCGAATCGATGCAGAAGGTCTTCGACGACGCCAAGCTGGTCGAGGTCTCCCCGGCCAACACCAACCCGGCGCTCACCCAGGGCACCGACTGGGCGAACAGCAAGAAGCGCGTCTACAAGTCGTACTTCCGCACCGCGACCACGGACGCCATCCAGGGCCCGTTCGCCGCCCAGTACCTGATCAACGACGCCAAGAAGAAGAAGGTCTTCGTCATCGACGACAAGAAGACCTACGGCGCCGGCCTCGCCGGCACCTTCACCGCGGAGTTCAAGAAGCTCGGCGGCGCGGTGGCGGGCACCGAGCACATCAACCCCGACAGCAAGGACTTCTCGGCCATCGCCACGAAGGTCAAGAACTCCGGCGCCGACGTCGTCTACTACGGCGGCGAGTACCCGCAGGCCGGCCCGCTCAGCAAGCAGATCAAGGCCGCCGGCGCCAAGATCCCCGTGGTCGGCGGCGACGGCATCTACAGCGCCGACTTCATCAAGCTGGCCGGCGCCTCCGCCACCGGCGACCTCGCCACCTCGGTCGGCGCGCCCGTCGAGCAGCTGCCCTCCGCCAAGGAGTTCGTGGCCAACTACAAGAACGGCGGCTACAAGGAGGCCTACGAGGCCTACGGCGGCTACTCCTACGACTCGGCCTGGGCGATCATCGAGGCCGTGAAGAAGGTCGTCGCCGACAACGGCGGCAAGCTCCCCGACGACGCCCGCGCCAAGGTCACCGAGGCCATGCAGAACGTCTCCTTCGACGGTGTGACCGGCAAGGTCTCCTTCGACGAGTTCGGTGACGCCACCAACAAGCAGCTCACCGTGTACGCAGTCGAGAACGGCACCTGGAAGCCGGTCAAGTCCGGCACCTACTCCGGCTGACCCAGCCCGCATCACGAGCCGCGCGGGGCGCTGTTCCACTGGCGCCCCGCGCGGACCCACATCCGGACACATCCGTCGAAAACATCCGAACGTCTCGGAGGACATGCGGTGAACGAACTGCCGCAGCAGCTGGTCAACGGCCTGCTACTGGGATCCATGTACGGGCTGGTCGCCATTGGCTACACAATGGTCTACGGCATCGTCCAGCTCATCAACTTCGCCCACGGCGAGATCTTCATGACGGGCGCCTTCGGGGCACTCTCCGTCTACCTCTGGGTCGTACCCAGCGGCACGACCATGTGGATAGCCCTGCCGCTCATGCTCATCGGCGCCATCCTCGTCGCCGTCCTCGTCGCCATCGGAGCGGAACGGTTCGCCTACCGCCCCCTGCGCGGCGCACCCCGCCTCGCCCCCCTCATCACCGCCATCGGCCTCTCCCTCGCCCTCCAGCAGGCGGTCTGGGCCTGGTACCCCGAGGCGAAGTCCGCCCGCACCTTCCCCCAGATCGACGGCGGCCCCTTCCACATCGGCGACGTCACCATCCAGACCGGCGACATCTTCCTCCTCGTCGCCGCCCCCATCAGCATGGCCGTCCTCGCCTACTTCGTCATGAAGACCCGCACCGGCCGCGGCATGCAGGCCACCGCCCAGGACCCCGACACCGCCAAGCTCATGGGCGTCAACACCGACCGCATCATCGTGGTCGCCTTCGCCCTCGGCGCCGCCTTCGCCGCCATCGGCGGCGTCGCCTACGGCCTGAAGTACGGCCAGATCGACTACCGCATGGGCTTCATCCTCGGGCTCAAGGCCTTCACCGCGGCCGTCCTCGGCGGCATCGGCAACATCTACGGCGCCATGATCGGCGGCGTCGTCCTCGGCATCGCCGAAACCCTCGCCACCGCCTACATCGCCGACATCCCCGGCATGGACAAGTTCGGCAGCCAGTCCTGGGCCGACGTCTGGGCCTTCGTACTTCTCATCCTCGTACTGCTGTTCAGGCCACAAGGTCTGCTCGGCGAACGCGTCGCGGACAGGGCGTGACACCGATGACCACACAGACCACCACAGCCGGCACCCCCAGCACCCCCACCACCGGGTCGTCCACCGGCCTCATCGGCATCCCCGCCCAGGCCGGCCGCGCCCTCGCAACCGGCGGCGGCGCCCTCACCGTCATCTCCACCTTCCTCGCCTGGACCTGGACCTCCGCCTTCCCCGGCGACCTCACGGTCTACGGCTACCCCGGCGGCCTCCAGGTCCTCGCCCTCATCGGCGGCGCCCTCACCACCCTCTTCGGCCTCTCCTCCTACGGAGTCAAGGGCCTGCGCTGGCTCACCCCCGCCGGCGCCGACGGCGCGCTCAAATTCGCCGCGCTCGCCGCCTACGCCACCGTCTGGTACACGATCATCGCGATCACCGTGGACCTCGGCGGCATCGTCAACCTCGAGCCCGGCGGCATCATCGCCGCCCTCGCCTCACTCGCCGCGCTCCTCGGCGCCCTCGCCCTCCCCTTCGAGCGCCCCGAACCCGAACCCCACGACCCCGACGACACCGGCTGGGAACTCTTCCGCCACCGCCTGCGCAGCGGCCGGGACATCACCAAGGCAGCCTTCTCCGGCGGCACCGCCCGCCCGATCGGCACCCTCCCCTCCTACGCCGAGATCCTCATCATCGTCGCCATCCTCGGCCTCGGCCTCACCGTCTTCACCTACGGCATCGGCACCGAGTACGACGAACTCTTCATCGGCTTCCTCATCACCGCCGGCTTCGGCTTCGCCGCACTCAACAAGTCCGGCCTCGTCAACCAGGCCTCCCAGATCACCGCACGCCACCAGAACATCACCATCTGCGGCGCCTTCGTCGCCGCCGCGATGTTCCCCTTCACCCAGACCGACGACCAGTACGCCACCGTCGGCGTCTACATCCTGATCTTCGGCACCGTCGCCCTCGGCCTCAACATCGTCGTCGGCCTCGCCGGACTCCTCGACCTCGGCTACGTCGCCTTCCTCGGCGTCGGCGCCTACGCCGCGGCCATGGTCTCCGGATCCCCCAGCTCCCCCTTCCACGTCCACTTCCCCTTCTGGGCTGCGGTCCTCGTGGGCGCCGCAGCCTCCCTGATCTTCGGCGTCCTCATCGGCGCCCCCACTCTGAGGCTGCGCGGCGACTACCTCGCCATCGTCACCCTCGGCTTCGGAGAGATCTTCCGCATCACCGCCAACAACCTCGACGGCACCTCCGGCCCCGACATCACCAACGGCTCCAACGGCATCTCCTCCATCCCGAACCTCAACATCCTCGGGTTCGACTTCGGAGCCGAACACGCCATCGCCGGATTCACCATCGGCCGCTTCGCCAACTACTTCTTCCTGATGCTCATCATCACGGCCGTCGTCGTCCTCGTCTTCCGACGCAGCGGCGACTCCCGCATCGGCCGCGCCTGGGTAGCCATCCGCGAAGACGAGACCGCCGCCCTCGCCATGGGCATCAACGGCTTCCGCGTCAAGCTCATCGCCTTCGCCGTCGGCGCCTCCCTCGCCGGACTCGCCGGCACCGTCCAGGCCCACGTCACCTACACCGTGACCCCCGAGCAGTACCTCTTCGCCGGCCCGATCCCCCCCAACTCCGCCTTCCTCCTCGCCGCAGTCGTCCTCGGCGGCATGGGCACCATCAGCGGACCCCTCATCGGCGCCGCACTCCTCTTCCTCATCCCCAACAAGCTCCAGTTCCTCGGCGACTACCAGCTCCTCGCCTTCGGCCTCGCGCTCATCCTGCTCATGCGGTTCCGCCCCGAGGGCCTCATCCCCAACCGGCGCCGCCAGCTCGAGTTCCACGAGGACGCCGAAGCTCCCACCGTCCTGACGAAGGCAGGGGCCTGACCACCATGACCACCGACACCACCACCACGGTCGCCCCCACCGGCGAAAAGGTCCTCGACGCCCGCGGCGTCACCATGCGCTTCGGCGGCCTCACCGCCGTCCGCAACGTCGACCTCCACGTCAACGCCGGAGAAATCGTCGGCCTCATCGGCCCCAACGGCGCGGGAAAGACCACCTTCTTCAACTGCCTCACCGGGCTCTACATCCCCACCGAAGGCGAAGTCCGCTACAAGGACAAGGTCCTCCCCCCCAAGTCCTTCAAAGTCACCGCCGCCGGCATCGCCCGCACCTTCCAGAACATCCGCCTCTTCGGCAACATGACCGTCCTGGAAAACGTCCTCGTCGGCCGCCACACCCGCACCAAGGAAGGCTTCTGGTCCGCGGTCCTGCGTCTCCCCGCCTTCCACAAGGCAGAAGCCGCCTCCCGCGAACGCGCCATGGAACTCCTGGAGTTCATCGGCCTCGAAAACAAGGCCGACCACCTCGCACGCAACCTCCCCTACGGCGAACAGCGCAAGCTCGAGATCGCCCGCGCCCTCGCCAGCGAACCCGGCCTCCTCCTCCTCGACGAGCCCACCGCCGGCATGAACCCCCAGGAAACCCGCGCCACCGAAGAACTCGTCTTCGCCATCCGCGACAAGGGCATCGCCGTCCTCGTCATCGAGCACGACATGCGCTTCATCTTCAACCTCTGCGACCGAGTCGCCGTACTCGTCCAAGGCGAAAAACTCGTCGAAGGCGACAGCGCCACCGTCCAGGGCGACGAACGCGTCGTCGCGGCCTACCTCGGCGAACCCTTCGAAGACGCCCCCGGCGACGAAGAAGTCGCCGAAGTCGAGGCCGCCGAAGCACACGCCGACAGCGCCGACACCCTCACGGACGCCGCGCCCGGCAAGGAGAACGACCGATGACCGCACTGCTCGAAGTCGAGGACCTCCGAGTCGCCTACGGCAAGATCGAAGCCGTCAAAGGCATCTCGTTCAAGGTCGAAGCCGGCGAGGTCGTCACCCTGATCGGCACCAACGGCGCCGGCAAGACCACCACCCTGCGCACCCTCTCCGGCCTCCTCAAGCCTGTCGGCGGCCAGATCAAGTTCAACGGCAAAAGCCTCAAGAAGACCCCCGCCCACGACATCGTCGCGCTCGGCCTCGCCCACTCCCCCGAGGGGCGGCACATCTTCCCGCGCATGACGATCGAGGACAACCTCCGCCTCGGCGCCTTCCTCCGCTCCGACAAAGCAGGCATCGAGAAGGACATCCAGCGCGCCTACGACCTCTTCCCCATCCTGGGAGAACGCCGCAAGCAGGCCGCAGGAACCCTCTCCGGCGGCGAACAGCAGATGCTCGCCATGGGCCGCGCCCTCATGTCGCAGCCCAAACTGCTCATGCTGGACGAGCCCTCCATGGGTCTCTCCCCCATCATGATGCAGAAGATCATGGCCACCATCGCCGAGCTGAAGTCCCAGGGCATGACCATCCTGCTCATCGAGCAGAACGCCCAGGCCGCCCTCTCGCTCGCCGACCACGGCCACGTCATGGAGATCGGCAAGATCGTCCTGTCCGGCACCGGCCGGGACCTCCTCCACGACGAGTCCGTCCGCAAGGCCTACCTCGGCGAGGACTGACCCACCCCCCTCACACACGACGAGGCCCGCTCCCCTTCTCCGGGAGCGGGCCTCGTCATGCACACAGCGAGCGAACTAGCCCTTGTTCGCCTTCTTCTCGTCCGCGTCCTGAATGACCGCCTCCGCCACCTGCTGCATCGACATCCGGCGATCCATCGACGTCTTCTGGATCCACCGGAACGCCGCCGGCTCCGTCAGCCCGTACTCCGTCTGAAGAATCGACTTCGCCCGGTCCACCAGCTTGCGCGTCTCCAGCCGCAGGGTCAGATCCGCGACCTCGTTCTCCAGCTCACGCAGCTCCGTGAACCGCGACACCGCCATCTCGATCGCCGGCACCACGTCGCTCTTGCTGAACGGCTTCACCAGATACGCCATCGCACCCGCGTCCCGCGCCCGCTCCACCAGGTCGCGCTGCGAGAACGCCGTCAGCATCAGCACCGGCGCGATCCGCTCCTCGGCGATCTTCTCCGCCGCCGAGATGCCGTCCAGCTTCGGCATCTTCACGTCCAGGATCACCAGGTCCGGCTTGTGCTCGCGGGCCAGCTCGACGGCCTGCTCACCGTCACCGGCCTCGCCGACGACGCTGTAGCCCTCCTCCTCCAGCATCTCCTTGAGGTCGAGACGGATCAGCGCCTCGTCCTCGGCGATGACGACACGGGTCGTCAGCGGAGGCACGTGCGACTTGTCGTCGTCGGGCGCGTCTACGGGCTGGGGCGACTCGGGGGCGGTCACGGGGGCTCCTCGTTCAGGGGCGGGGGTACAGCTGACAAGAGCCTACCTAGCTGCGGTAAGGTGGTGACACAGCGGGTGACCGCTGACCTTCGTTTCGAAGGGGCCCCGGTAGCCCAGCGGTAGAGGCCATGGATTCAAAACCCATACAGCGTCGGTTCGAATCCGACTCGGGGCACTTTTCCTTGGTTCCCAAGGTCACACTGAAAAAAGCGGATGTCCACGTTCTCGTGAACATCCGCTTTTTGCTGCGTGTCGTCGAAAACCCGCTCACACAGTGGACCCCTGTACGACGTCAGCACACGCAAGCGCGCACTCGCCCTGGTCTCGGAGGGGCACAGCCTCAACTCGGTGAGCCGTCTTACGGGCATCTCCCGGGCAGCAATTCGATCCTGGCAGTCCCGACTTGAACCGCTGCCCCGAATGGCGCCACCCCTCCCCGGGCCACCGAGTGATAGGAACGCCTATTCGTACCTGCTGGGGCTCTATCTGGGTGACGGGTGCATCAGCCCTCATCCGCGCGGAGCCGGCCATTACCTGCGCATCGCCTGCGCGAACGCCTGGCCGGGCCTCATCGACGCCTGTGAGGCCGCCGTCCGAACCGTCAGCCCCGCGCACACCGCGTACCGCGTCAAGGCTCCAGGGTGTGTGGCCGTGGTCGGCTATTACGCCCACTGGCCGCACCTCTTCCCGCAGCACGGTCCCGGCAAGAAGCACGAGCGGCGGATCGCCCTCGAGCCCTGGCAGCAGGCCATCGTCGACGAACATCCCTGGCAGTTCGTTCGCGGCCTCATCCACTCGGACGGCTGTCGGATCACCAACTGGACCGAGCGGACCGTCGGCGATGAACGCAAGCGCTACGCGTACCCGCGCTACTTCTTCACGAATATGTCGGGCGACATCATCGGCCTGTTCACCGATGCCCTCGACCGGCTCGGAGTCGAATGGAGAATGCAGAACCCGAGGAACGTGTCCGTCGCCAGGAAAGTCTCCGTCGCTCTGCTCGACGCCCACGTAGGCCCCAAGTACCGACCCTACCGAGGGCTGTCGTCCTCGCCCACGTGGTGGACCCTGACCAGGTTCGTCGAGCCGGCGACGCCGGGTGGGGAGCCCGCGGTGATCACGATGACGTCGCCCTTCGCGCAGCGTCCGTACCGCAGCAGCAGTTCGTCGACCTGGTCGACCATCGCGTCGGTGGAGGCGGCCGTGGGGCCGAGGAAGGTCTCGACGCCCCAGGTCAGGCTCAGCTGGGAGCGGGTCGCGGGTTCCGGGGTGAAGGCGAGGAGGGGGATCGGGGAGCGGTAGCGGGAGAGGCGGCGGACGGTGTCGCCGGTCTGGGTGAAGGCGACGAGGAACTTGGCGCCGAGGAAGTCGCCGATCTCGGCGGCGGCGCGGGCGACGGCGCCGCCCTGGGTGCGGGGTTTGTTGTCGTCGGTCAGGTCGGGGAGGCCCTTGGCGAGAAGGTCTTCCTCGGCGGCGGTGATGATCTTGGCCATGGTGTGGACGGTCTGGACGGCGTGTTTGCCGACGCTGGTCTCGCCGGAGAGCATGACGGCGTCGGTGCCGTCGATGACGGCGTTGGCGACGTCGCTGGCTTCCGCTCGGGTGGGGCGGGAGTGTTCGATCATGGAGTCGAGCATCTGGGTGGCGACGATGACGGGTTTGGCGTTGCGTTTGGCGAGTTTGACGGCGCGTTTCTGGACGATGGGGACTTGTTCGAGGGGCATTTCGACGCCGAGGTCGCCGCGGGCGATCATGATGCCGTCGAAGGCGGCGACGATGTCGTCGATGTTCTCGACGGCCTGGGGTTTCTCGATCTTGGCGATGACGGGGAGGCGGCGGCCCTCTTCGTCCATGATGCGGTGGACGTCGATGATGTCGCGGCCGGTGCGGACGAAGGACAGGGCGATGGCGTCGAAGCCGGTGCGCAGGGACCAGCGGAGGTCTTCCTCGTCTTTTTTGGAGAGGGCGGGGACGGAGACGGCGACGCCGGGGAGGTTGAGTCCTTTGTGGTCGGAGACGATGCCGCCTTCGAGGACGCGGGTGTGGACGCGTGGGCCGTCGACGTGGGTGACTTCGAGGCAGACTTTGCCGTCGTCGACGAGGATGCGTTCGCCGGGGGTGACGTCCTGCGCGAGGCCGGCGTGGGTGGTGCCGCAGAGGGTGTTGTCGCCTGCGGTGCCTTCTTCGACGGTGATGGTGAAGGTGTCGCCGCGTTCGAGGAGTACGGGTCCTTCTGTGAAGTGGCCGAGGCGGATCTTCGGGCCTTGAAGGTCGGCGAGGACGCCGACGCTGCGGCCGGTTTCGTCGGAGGCCTTTCGTAGGTGGTGGTAGCGCTCCTCGTGTTCGGCGTGGGTGCCGTGGCTGAGGTTGAAGCGGGCTACGTCCATTCCGGCGTCGACCAGTGCTTTGAGCTGGTCATATGTGTCGGTGGCGGGGCCCAGGGTGCAGACGATTTTCGCTCGGCGCATGTTTCGAGTTTATGTCTTACCGATGGGTAGCGAATTGGTGGGAAGCGGCGGCTCAACATCCTTTGGGTGAAGGTCTGTTGACAACTTATAAATTGTGCGGCCGGCCGCTCCGATGAGCATTTTCTCGAATGGGTGAATTGCGGTGGCGGGCTGGTCGGGGTGTGGGGCAGGTCGGCTCGGCCTGCGGGCAGGGGCGGGGCAGCGACCGGGGCTGGGCGGCCGGTCGGCCGGAGGAGGTCAGGTGGCCTGCGGGACGGGGTGGTCTTACGTCCTGCCTTGTCCCGGCTTTCGCTGTTTCCCGGGCGTAGTTGAGGGTGCTGGTCACCCAATCGCAACCTCCTGGATCTGTTGCGGTCGGTGGTGGCCGGGTCAGAATCTACGCGCGTTGTTCCCCTTCCCCCGAGGAGTACGAGAGATGCCGTTGAACCGCCGGAAGTTCCTGAAGAAGTCCGCAGCGACCGGGGCGGGGGTGGCGATCGCGGGTGCGGTGGCGGCTCCGTCGGCGCAGGCCGCGGCCGGTGGGAAGCCGGGGAAGCCGGGGAAGCCGAAGCGGTACGAGCTGACCGTGATGGGGACGACGGACACCCATGGGCATGTCTTCAACTGGGACTACTTCAAGGACGCGGAGTACAAGGACGCGGCGGGCAACGCGCAGGGTCTGGCGCGCATCTCGACGCTGGTGAACCGGATCCGTGCGGAGAAGGGGCGGGAGAACACCCTGCTGCTGGACGCGGGTGACACGATTCAGGGGACGCCGCTGACGTATTACTACGCGAAGGTGGATCCGATCACCGCCAAGGGTGGTCCGGTGCATCCGATGGCGCAGGCGATGAACGCGATCGGGTATGACGCGGCGGCGTTGGGCAATCACGAGTTCAATTACGGGATCGAGACGCTGCGGAAGTTCGAGTCGCAGTTGCGTTTCCCGTTGCTCGGGGCGAACGCGGTGGACGCGAAGACGTTGAAGCCGGCGTTCACGCCGTATGTGATGAAGACGTTCTGCGTGAAGGGGGCGCCGCCGGTGAAGGTGGCGGTGCTGGGTCTGACGAATCCGGGCATCGCCATCTGGGACAAGGCGTATGTGCAGGGGAAGCTGGCGTTCCCGGGGCTGGAGGAGCAGGCGGCGAAGTGGGTGCCGCGGTTGAAGTCGATGGGTGCGGACGTGGTGATCGTGTCGGCGCATTCGGGGTCGTCGGGTACGTCGTCGTACGGTGACCAGGTGCCGTATGTGGAGAATTCCGCGGCTCTGGTGGCGCAGCAGGTGCCGGACATCGACGCGATTCTGGTCGGGCATGCGCATGTGGAGATTCCCGAGTTGCGGGTGACGAATGCGAAGACGGGCCGGGCGGTGGTGCTTTCGGAGCCGCTGGCTTTCGCGGAGCGGTTGTCGGTGTTCGATGTGTCGTTGGTGTTCGAGAAGGGGCGGTGGGTCGTCGAGTCGGTTTCGTCGAAGGTGTTGAACTCGAATTCGGTGGCGGACGACCCGAAGATCACGAAGTTGCTGGGTGACGAGCACGCGAAGGTCGTGAAGTACGTCAATCAGGTGGTGGGGTCGGCGACGGAGACGTTGACTACGGTGGATGCGCGGTTCAAGGACGCTCCGATCATCGATCTGATCACGAAGGTGCAGGAGGACGTGGTGCGGGCCGCGTTGGCGGGGACGTCGTATGCGTCGCTGCCGGTGATCGCGCAGGCGTCGCCGTTCTCGCGGACGTCGGAGATTCCGGCCGGTGCGGTGACGATCCGGGATCTGTCGAGTCTGTATGTGTATGACAACACGTTGGTGGCGAAGCTGCTGACGGGTGCGCAGGTGCGGGCGTATCTGGAGTATTCGGCGGAGTATTTCGTGCAGACGGCGTCCGGTGCGGTGGTGGACGTGGAGAAGCTGACGAACGCGAATGGGCGGCCGGATTACAACTACGACTATGTGTCGGGGTTGTCGTACGACATCGATGTGGCGCAGCCTGCTGGTTCGCGGATCAGGAATCTGATGTTCGAGGGTGCTCCGTTGGCGGATGGTCAGCAGTTCGTGCTGGCGGTGAACAATTACCGGGCCAATGGTGGTGGGGCGTTCCCGTTCGTGGCGTCGGCGCAGGAGTTGTGGTCGGAGTCGACGGAGATCCGGACGCGGATCGCGGAGTGGGTGACGGCGAAGGGTGTGCTGGATCCGAAGGACTTCGCGTCGGTGGACTGGAGGTTGACGCGGGACGGTACGCCGGTGTTCTAGGCGTCCGGACGTCTGGGGTTTGGTGGGAGCGAGGGCGGTGGTTGCGCGGTGGCCGGGTGGGCTGTCGCGTGGTCACCGCCTTTCGCGTGGGTGGGCGGGGGTGGGTGCCGGTCAGCGGTGGTCGGCGAGGGGGGTGAGGGGGGTTGCTTGTCGGGCGGGTGTGACGCGGTGCTGGGGTTGTTGGTGGAGGCCGAAGGTGGTGAAGGCGGTGCGGGTGGGGAGGGGGTAGGGCTGTTCGGTGGTGAGGGTGTTGAGGATGGTGGCGCTGCGCCAGGCGGTGAGGCCGAGGTCGGGGGCGCCTACGCCGTGGGTGTGGCGTTCGGCGTTCTGGACGTAGACGTTGCAGCCGGTGGCGGTGACGGAGGGGTCGAGGACGAGGCGGAAGTGTTCGTCGATGCGGGGGCGTTCGCTGTTGTCGCGGCGGATGTAGGGGTCGAGGCCGGCGAGGATGCGGTCGAGGGGGCGTTCGCGGTGGCCGGTGGCGAGGACGACGGCGTCGGTGGTGAGGCGGGTGCGGGTGTTCTGCTGGATGTGTTCGAGGTGGAGTTCGATTTTGGTGGTGGCGATGCGTCCTGCGGTGCGGACGCGGACGCCGGGGGTGAGGACGGTGTCGGGCCAGTCGCCGTGGAGGGTGCGCCGGTAGAGCTCGTCGTGGATGGCGGCGAGGGTGTCGGCGTCGATGCCTTTGTGGAGTTGCCATTGGGCGTCGGTGAGGCGGTCGCGGACGTTCTCGGGGAGGGCGTGGAAGTAGCGGGTGTAGTCGGGGGTGAAGTGTTCGAGGCCGAGTTTGGAGTACTCCATGGGGGCGAAGGCGGGGGTGCGGCCGATCCAGTGGAGTTGTTCGCGGCCGGTGGGGCGGTGGCGGAGGAGGTCGAGGAAGATCTCGGCGCCGGACTGTCCCGAGCCGACGACGGTGATGTGGCCGGCGGCGAGGAGGGTGTCGCGGTGGGTGAGGTAGTCGGTGGCGTGGACGACGGGGACGCCGGGGGCGTCGACGAGGGGGCGCAGGGGGTCGGGGATGTGGGGTCGGGTGCCGATGCCGAGGACGACGTTGCGGGTGTGGGTGCGGCCGAGGGCTTCGGCTTCGCCGTCGGTGTCGAGCTGGGTGAAGTCGACTTCGAAGAGGTCGCGTTCGGGGTTCCAGCGGACGGCGTCGACCTGGTGGCGGAAGCGGAGTGCGGGGAGGTTGTCGGCGACCCAGCGGCAGTAGGCGTCGTATTCGGCGCGGTGGGTGTGGAAGCGCTCGGCGAAGTAGAAGGGGTAGAGGCGGTGGTGGGTTCGGAGGTAGTTGAGGAAGGTCCAGGGGCTGGTGGGGTCGGCGAGGGTGACGAGGTCGGCGAGGAAGGGGACTTGGACGCGGGCGCCGTCGATGAGGAGGCCTGGGTGCCAGTCGAAGCGGGGGCGTTGTTCGTAGAAGGCGGTGTCGAGGGTGGTGAGGGGGTGGGCGAGGGCGGCGAGGGAGAGGTTGGCGGGGCCGATGCCGATGCCGACGAGGTCGCGGGGGGTGTCGGTGTCGTGGGGTGGGGGCGTGTTCATGTGGGGGTGTTTCCTTCCACCAGGTGCAGGAGGGCGGTCAGGTCGGCGGGGCGGGTGTGGGGGTTGAGGAGGGTGGCTTTGAGCCAGAGGCGGCCGTTGTGGCGGGCGCGGCCGAGGACGGCGTGGCCGTCGGTGAGGAGGCGGCGGCGGGTTTCGGCGACGGCGGTGTCGGTGGCGTGGGTGGGGCGGAAGAGGACGGTGCTGATGGTGGGTGGGGCGTGGAGTTCGAGGCGGGGGTGTGCGGTGATGAGGTCGGCGAGGTGGTGGGCGTGGTCGCAGACCTGGTCGACGAGGGTGGCGAGGCCGGTGCGGCCGAGGGTTTTGAGGGTGACGGCGATTTTGAGGACGTCGGGTCGGCGGGTGGTGCGCAGGGAGCGGCCGAGGAGGTCGGGGAGGCCGGCGTCGGTGTCGTCGGTGGCGTTGAGGTAGTCGGCGTGGTGGTGCAGGGCGGTGAGGTCGTTCGGGTCGCGTACGGCGAGGAGTCCGGCGGCGGCGGGTTGCCAGCCGAGTTTGTGCAGGTCGAGGGTGACGGTGTGGGCGGTGTCGAGGCCGGTGAGGAGGGGGCGGCGGCGGTCGCTGAAGAGGAGTCCGCCTCCGTAGGCGGCGTCGATGTGGAGGCGGGCGCCGTGGGCGTGGCAGAGGGCGCCGATGGCGGGGAGGGGGTCGATGAGACCGGCGTCGGTGGTGCCGGCCGTGGCGGCGACCAGGACGGGGGTGTGGGGGTCGGGGAGGGTGGCGAGGGCGGTGGTGAGGGCGGTGGGGTCGAGGGTGCCGGTGGGGGTGGGGAGGATGTGGGGTGCGGGGAGGCCGAGGAGCCAGGCGGCGCGGGGCAGGGAGTGGTGGGCGTTGGCTCCGCAGATGAGGCGGAGGGCGGGCCCGTGGGTTTCGCGGGCGAGGAGGAGGGCGAGCTGGTTGGCTTCGGTGCCGCCGGTGGTGACGAGGGCGTCGGTGAGTCCGGCGTGGGCGGCGAGGGTGCGGGTGAGGAGGGCTTCGAGGGCGGAGGCGGCGGGGGCCTGGTCCCAGGAGTCGAGGGAGGGGTTGAGGGCGGAGGCGGCGAGGTCGGCGGCGGTGGCGACGGCGAGGGGCGGGCCGTGGAGGTGGGCGGTGCAGTGGGGGTGGGCGGGGTCGGCGGAGCCTTCGGCGAGGGCGTGGACGAGGGTGTGGAGGGCGTCGGGGTCGCCGTGGGTGGGGAGGAGGTCGCCGACGGCGTGGTGGAGCCGGGCGGTGACGGCGTCGGGTCCGCCGGCGGGCAGGGGGCCGCCGCGGGCGCGGGCGCCGGAGTCGAGGGCGTCGAGGACGGTGGCGAGCAACGGCCTGAGAGCGTCAGGTCCTTGGGGGCCCGAGGCGAGGGGCGGCGTGCTCTTGGGGGGCATGGGGCTGGGTTCTCCGGGCTGGCGCGGGGGGCGGGGTTCCAGCTTGTCGGGATCGCTGCGGGTGCGCCGGGAAGCCCGGGGATCGGTACTCGAAAGGGGGTACTCCCGTAGGGGTGATGCGGTGGGGGCGTCCGCCCTCGCCGGACGTCTGCGGTCGAGCGAGGTGGGACGCGTGGCGGAGCCGGAGTGCGGGTGGGTGCCGGAGTCGGGGTGGGGGTCGCCGTGGGAGGCGACGGCGGAGTGCGAGGGTGAGCCGGTGGTGCTGCGGGAGCCGGGGCCCGGGGACGAGGCCTCGCTGCTGGCGCTGTTCGAGGAGTGCGAGGACTGGTTCGTCGCGGCGACGGGGCTGCCGTCGGCGCCGGGTGACGTGCAGAGCCTGTTCTATGCGCTGCCGGAGGGGGCGGCGGCGCGGGACAAGGTGCTGCTGGTGGTGGAGTGGGCGGGGTCGGTGGCGGGGGTGGTGGACGCCGTGCGGGATCACCCGGAGCCGGGCGCGGTGGCGGTGGGGATGTTCCTGATCGCACCGGGGGCCCGGCGGCGGGGGCTGGGGCGGACGGTGGCCGAGGCGTTGCTGGCGCGGGCGCGGGACGTCACGCGGGTGACGGCGACGGTTCCGCCGGGGTGGGTGCCGGGGGAACGCTTCCTGGAGCGGTCGGGCTTCGTGCTGGAGGACGCGGGTCCGGCCCCGGCCGCCGGGGTGGGAAACCGGCGCGAGGGACCGCGCGAGCGGGGCGTACGCAGGGCGGAGCTACGCCGGGACCGGTAGCTGTAGGGACTTCTTGCGGGCCGGCCCCGTCCCGGATCGCCCGTCCTCGGTGCCGGGTGCCGGGTGCCGTCCGCCCGGTGGATGGACCCGACGCCAGGTATGCGCGGGCTGCGTCGCGCCGGAACCGGCCCGACGGCTTCCGGAGTCGGCATGCGCCCAGGCACGTTCTCGGTCTGTCATGGCCGGTCCACGGGCCGGTCGCGGGCGGTTCCCGCGACCGGCGGGCAGTCCTCCGCCGGCCACGGGCACTCCCCCGACGATCACGGGCGCCCCCGGCCGGTCACCGGCGTCCCGGTCCGTCGGCCACGGCGAGTTCGCGGCCGGTCACGAGCGCTCCCCCGCCGTCACCGGCGCGCCCCCACCGGTCGCCGACGGTAGCCCGGTCGGCGGCGGCCACGGCGGGGTCGGCGGTGGGGCACGGGTGGTCGGCGACCGGTATCGGTCAGGGGTGGTCGGTGGTGCGGACTCGCAGGGCTCGGGTGAGATCGTCGAGCTGGTCGACGAGTTTGCGGCGCAGGGCCGGGGTGGGGCCGGTGGTCGCGAGGCACTGTTCGCCCAGGCGGAGGGTTTCGGCGTCGACGGCGTGGGCGGGGAAGGCCCAGCGTCCGACGGCTTCGGCGATGGCGGGGCCGCGGCGGGCGGCGACGGTGACGGCGTCCTCGAAGAAACGGGGGACGTAGTCGCTGACGAGGTCGGCCTGTTCGGGTTGCCAGAAGCCCTGGGCGGTGGCGTTGAAGAGGTAGTTGGACAGGCCGTCGGTGGAGAACATCGCGGCCCAGGCGCGTTCCTTGGCGGCGGGGTCGGGGAGGGCGGCGCGGCAGCGGGCCGCGCCTTCCTGGCCGGTGGCGGAGGGGTCGGCGGCGAGTTCGGCGGCGATGGCGTCGGCGTCGGTGGCGCCGAGGGCGGCGAGGCGGGCGAGGACGCGCCAGCGCAGGTCGGGGTCGAGTTCGGGTCCGCCGGGGACGGTGCCGTCGGCGAGCCAGGCGGCGATGGTGTCGGGGTGGGCGGCGACGGCGATGAACTGGCGTACCGCGATGAGGCGCAGGCCGGGGTGGTCGCCGTCCTCGGTGCGGCGGATGAGGTCGCGGCACAGGGTGGTGAGGCCGGCGAGGACGGCGGGGCGCTGTTCGGGGGTGACGTAGCGGTCGGCGATCTGTCCGGCGGCGAAGGAGAGGACGCCTTGGGCGACGGCGAGGTCGGTTTCCTGGGGGAGGTGGGTGCGGGCTGTTTCGAGGTAGGCGGCGGGGGCGAGTTCGCCGTCGCGGACTGCGTCGCGCAGGGCGTTCCAGACGACGGCGCGGGTGAGGGGGTCGGGGAGGCCGGAGAGGTTGGCGCGCAGGGTGGTGAAGGAGTCGGGGTCGAAGCGGATCTTGGTGTAGGTGAGGTCGCCGTCGTTGAGGAGGAGGAGGGCGGGGAGTTTGCCGATGGGCTGGGGCGCGCTCTGCGGGATGTCGACTTCGAGGCGTCGGCGCAGGGTGAGGTGGTGGCCTTCGTCGGCGAGGTCGAGGTCGTAGAGGCCGACGGCGACGCGGTGGGGGCGGGTGCCGTGGTGGGTGACGGTGAGGGTGCGGTCGCCGTTAACGCCGCTGACGGTGGGGGTGAGGGTGTCGACGCCGGTGGTGCGCAGCCAGGCGTCGGCCCAGGCGTGGACGTCGCGGTCGGTGTGGGCGGCGAGGGAGTCGATGAAGTCGGCGAGGGTGGCGTTGGCGAAGCGGTGGCGGGCGATGTGGGTGTTGATGCCGGCGAGGAAGTCCTTCTCGCCGAGCCAGGTGACGAGTTGGCGCAGTGCGGAGGCGCCCTTGGCGTAGGAGATGCCGTCGAAGTTGAGGAGGGCGGAGGCGGTGTCGTCGACGTTCTCGGGGGCGACGGGGTGGGTGGAGGGGCGCTGGTCGGCGTCGTAGCCCCAGGCTTTGCGGACGACGCCGAACTCGGTCCAGGTGCCGTTGAAGCGGGTGGCTTCGGTGAGGGTCTGGTAGCCCATGTACTCGGCGAAGGACTCGTTGAGCCAGATGTCGTCCCACCATTGGAGGGTGACGAGGTCGCCGAACCACATGTGGGCCATTTCGTGGGCGATGACCATGGCGCGGGTCTGGCGTTCGGTGTCTGTGACGGCGGAGCGGTAGACGAATTCGTCGCGGAAGGTGACGAGTCCGGGGTTCTCCATGGCGCCGGCGTTGAACTCGGGGACGAAGGCCTGGTCGTAGGAGTCGAAGGGGTAGGGCTCTTCGAACTTCTCGTGGTAGCGGTCGTAGCAGGCGCGGGTGATGTCGAGGAGTTCGTCGGCGTCGGCGTCGAGGTGGGGGGCCAGGGAGCGGCGGCAGTGCAGGCCGAAGGGCAGTCCGCGGTGTTCGGTGCGGACGGTGTGCCAGGGGCCGGCGGCGACGGCGACGAGGTAGGTGGAGACGAGGGGGGTGGGGGCGGCCTGCCAGCGGCCTCGGCCGAGGTGTTCGGTGACGCTGTTGGCGAGGACGGTCCAGTTCTCGGGGGCGGTCACCGAGACGTCGAAGACGGCTTTGAGGTCGGGCTGGTCGAAGGCGGCGAAGACGCTCTGGACGTCGTTCATGAAGAGCTGGGTGTAGACGTAGGTCTCGCCGTCGGTGGGGTCGGTGAAGCGGTGCATGCCTTCGCCGGTGCGGGAGTAGCGCATGGCGGCGTGGACGCGCAGTTCGTGTTCGCCTGCGGTGAGGCCGTCGAGGGCGAGCCGGCCGGCGTCGAGGGCGCCGGGGTCGAGGGGTTCGCCGTCGAGGGTGACGGAGTGCAGTGTGTCGGGCCTGACCTCGACGAAGGTGTCACCGTTGGCGCGTGCGGCGAACCGGATGACGGTGACGGACTCGAAGGTGTCGTCGCCGGTCGTCAGGTCGAGCTCGATGGTGTAGCGGTGGACGTCGAGGAGCTTGGCACGGCTTAGCGCTTCGTCGCGCGTCAGTACGGACATGCACGACATGCTGCCTGATGCCGCAGGCGGGGCACAGGGGCGGATCGGTACGCGCGTTATGTCGGTTCCCGCGCCGGGGCGCCCGGCCGGTCAGCCGTCGGCGGGGGTGGCGGTGTCCTCGGCGATGCGCTCGTGGTGGCGGATGACCTCGGCGATGATGAAGTTGAGGAACTTCTCGGCGAAGGCCGGGTCGAGTTTGGCGTTCTCGGCGAGGGTGCGCAGTCGCTCGATCTGGCGGGCCTCGCGGGCGGGGTCGGCGGGGGGCAGGTGGTGGCGGGCTTTGAGGTGGCCGACCTGCTGGGTGGCTTTGAAGCGTTCGGCGAGCATGTGGACGACGGCGGCGTCGATGTTGTCGATGCTGTCGCGCAGCCGGGCGAGTTCCTCGCGGACGGCGGGGTCGACGGCAGTGCGTCCGGCGGGGCCACCGGGGCCGGTGCCGGTGGGGGTTCCGGGGCCGGGGGCGTCGCTGGTGGGGGTGTTGCTGGTGGTCATGGGCGATCACCCTAGGGCATGCCTGCGCGGGGGGACGGGGTGCCCGTAGAGTGGGATCGGGTGCACGCGTCCTGGGGGTGGTGGCGTGGCCGACGGCGGTCCGGTGGTCCACGGTTTTCCGCATCTGGAGACGGTGCGGGCGGCCGTCACGGCGTTGTACCGGCGGTTGTCGTACGACACGGTCCGGCAGTTCGCGGCGAGTGTTCCGCCGGCCGATGTGGCGTTCTGCGACGCGGACGATCTGCATCTGGGTGCGCAGCGGGTGGCGCGTGAGCTGGTGCGGCATTTCCGGTTGCCGGACGCGCGGATGATCGTGGCGTTCCGTGGGATGGAGCATGCGGCGAACGTGGAGCTGACGGCGGGGCCGGAGTACTTCGTGGAGCTGAACGACCGTTTCCGGGGGCATCGGCGGGACATCGGGGCGGCTCTGGCGCACGAGATCATGCATGTGTATCTGCACCGGCTGGACCTGTCGTTCCCGGGGACGCGGGACAACGAGATCCTCACGGACACGGCGACGACGTATCTGGGGGCGGGGTGGCTGCTGCTGGACGCGTACCGGGAGGACGGGGCGTCGTCGCAGAAGCTGGGGTATCTGACGCCGGAGGAGTTCGGGTACGTGCTGGCGAAGCGGTCGCTGGCGTTCGGTGAGGATCCGTCGGTGTGGTTCACCAGTGCGCAGGCGTACGCGGCGTACGGACGGGGGCTGGAGCGGGCCCGGCGTGACGAGCGGGTGCCGCCGCTGACGGCGGCGGGCTGGGCGGGGCGGCGGCGGTACGCCCGTGACCGGCGTCAGGCGCAGGGCCACGGGGGCGGGGGCGCGGGCGCGGGGGATGTGTCGTACGCGTTCGCGGCGGACGCGGGCGGGCCGCTGCGGGTGATGTTCCCGTGTCCGACGTGTCACCAGCGGATCCGGGTGCCGGTGCAGGGCCGGGTGCGGGTTCGGTGCGGGTTGTGCCGCACGGTGCTGGAGTGCGACACCTAGCTGGGTCTGTGGGGTGGGCGGGGGGTGAGCCGGTGTGCGGGGTGGGCGGCCGGTCTCGTCCGGTCCCGGTCCCGGTGGTCAGGTGCCGGTGGTCAGGTGCCGTAGACCGGGCCGGGGGGTGTGGCGTCGGCGAGGAGCCGGCGGACGGCCTCCCCGGCTTCGGCGGGGGTGCGGCGGGTGCCGTGGTCGGCGGTCGGGCCGGGACGCCAGCCGTCCATGACGGTGATGCGGCCGCCCTCGGTCTCGAAGACGCGTCCGGTGACGCCCTGGCTGGCGGTGGAGCCGAGCCAGACGACGAGCGGGGAGACGTTCTCGGGGGCCATGGCGTCGAAGCCGGTGGCGGGGGCGGCCATGGTCTCGGCGAAGGTGTGCCGGGTCATGCGGGTGCGGGCGGCGGGGGCGATGGCGTTGACGTGGACGCCGTAGCGGGCGAGTTCGGCGGCGGCGACGAGGGTCAGGGCGACGATGCCGGCCTTGGCGGCGCTGTAGTTGGCCTGTCCGAGGGAGCCGAGCAGCCCGGCGCCGCTGGAGGTGTTGACGACGCGGGCGGCGGGCATGCGGCCGGCCTTGGCCTCGGCGCGCCAGTGTGCGGCGGCGTGTCTGAGGGTGAGGAAGTGGCCCTTGAGGTGGACGCGCAGGACGGCGTCCCAGTCGTCCTCGTCGAGGTTGACGAGCATGCGGTCGCGCAGGAAGCCGGCGTTGTTGACGAGGGTGTCGAGGCGGCCGTAGGCGTGCAGGGCGGTCGTGACGAGGGAGGCGGCGCCGTCGGTGGTGGCGATGTCGCCGCCGTGGGCGATCGCGTCGCCGCCGGCCGCGCGGATCTCCGCGGCGACGGCGGCGGCCGCGCCGCCGGAGCGGGGGCCGGGGGCGGGGGCGCCGGTGGGGCGGGGGGTGTCCGGGGTGCCGTCGAGGGCGACGTCGAGGTCGTTGACGACGACGCGGGCGCCCTGCGCGGCGAAGGCGAGGGCGTGGGCGCGTCCGAGGCCGCGTCCGGCGCCGGTGACGACGACGACGCGGCCGTCGCACAGTGCGCTCATCTCAGGACTCCTTGTCCGGTTGCCGGGCCGTCGCGGTGTCGAGGAAGGCGGGCCGTTCGCCGCCTCCGTGCAGGAGCAGGCTCGCCCCGCTGATGTAGCGGGCGGCGTCGGAGGCGAGGAAGACGGCGGCCGCGCCGACGTCGGCGGGTTCGGCGAGGCGGCCGAGCGGGACGGTACGGGCGACGGCGCGCAGGCCGTCGTCGTCGCCGTAGTGGAGGTGGCTCTGTTCGGTGTGGACCATGCCGACGACGAGGGTGTTGACGCGCACCAGGGGGGCCCATTCGACGGCCATGGAGCGGGCGAGGTTCTCCAGTCCGGCCTTGGCGGCGCCGTATGCGGCGGTGCCGGGTGAGGGGCGGGTCCCGCTGACGCTGCCGACCATGAGGACGCAGCCCCGCGCGCGGGCGAGGTGGTCGTGGGCGGCGAGGGACACGGTCAGGGGGGCGAGGAGGTTGAGTTCGATCACGCGCGCGTGCCGGTGGGCGTCGGCGTGGGCGAGGGGGCGGTGCGGGGCGCCGCCGGCGTTGTTGACGAGGACGTCGAGGCGGGGCAGCGCGGCGAAGAAGGCGTCGACGGCGGCGGCGTCGCGTACGTCGAGGGGGAGGTAGCGGGCGTGGGTGAGGGGGGCGGGCGGGGGGCGGCGGGCGCAGACGACGACGTCGGCGCCGGCGCGGGCGAGGGAGCGCGCGATGCCGGCGCCCACGCCGCGGGTGCCTCCGGTGACGACGGCGACCTTTCCGTTCAGCTCCATTCGCTGCTACCTTCCGCCTAACAAACGTTTGGTGGAAAGGTAGCTGATGCTTCCATGGGTGTCTCCACCTCGTCCCCGGAAAAGGGGATTTCGCTGGTCGTGGTCGACTTCCCGCCGGTGAACGCGCTGCCGGTGGCGGGCTGGTTCGCGCTAGCGGACGCGGTGCGCGCGGCGGGCCGGGATCCGGCGACACGGTGCGTGGTGCTCGCGGCCTCGGGCCGGGGGTTCAACGCGGGCGTCGACATCAAGGAGATCCAGGCGCGGGGCGGGCCGGCGCTGGTGGGCGCGAACCGCGGCTGCTTCGAGGCGTTCGCGGCGGTGTACGAGTGCGAGGTGCCCGTGGTGGCGGCGGTGCGGGGCTTCTGCCTGGGCGGCGGGATCGGTCTGGTGGGCAACGCGGACGTGATCGTGGCGAGCGAGGACGCCGTGTTCGGGCTGCCGGAGCTGGACCGGGGCGCGCTGGGCGCGGCGACGCATCTGGCCCGGCTGGTGCCCGGGCATCTGCTGCGGGCCCTGTACTACACGGCGCGCACGGTGTCGGCGGCCGAGCTGCACGCGCACGGCTCGGTGTGGCGGGTGGTCGCGCCGGACGGACTGGAGCGGGCGGCGCTGGAGCTGGCCGGGGAGATCGCGGCGAAGGACGGTGAGCTGGTGCGGCTGGCGAAGGCCGCTCTCAACGGCATCGATCCCGTCGACGTGCGTCGCAGTTACCGCTTCGAGCAGGGCTTCACCTACGAGGCGAGCGTCGCCGGCGTCGCCGACCGGGTGCGCAGCGCGTTCGGTTCGGCGGCCGACGGAAGGGGCCGGGATGAGCGACAGGACGATGAGTGACAAGACGATGAGCGCCGAGGAGGCCGTCTCCCGGCTGGAGAGCGGCATGACGGTCGGCATCGGCGGCTGGGGCTCGCGGCGCAAGCCGATGGCGCTGGTGCGGGCGCTGCTGCGCTCGCCGGTCACGGACCTGACGGTGGTGTCGTACGGCGGCCCGGACGTCGGCATGCTCGCGGCGGCCGGGCGGGTGCGCAGGGTGGTCGCCGCGTTCGCCACCCTCGACTCGATCCCGCTGGAGCCGCACTACCGGGCGGCCCGTGAGCGGGGGGCGTTCGAGCTGACGGAGGTCGACGAGGCGATGTTCCTGTGGGGGCTGCGCGCGGCGGCGCACCGGCTGCCGTTCCTGCCGGTGCGCGCGGGCGTCGGCTCGGACGTGATGCGGGTCAATCCGGGGCTGCGCACGGTGACGTCGCCGTACGAGGACGGGGAGACGTTCGTGGCGATGCCGGCGTTGCGGCTGGATGCGGCGCTGGTGCACGTCAACCGGGCCGACCGGCGGGGCAACGGGCAGTACCTGGGCCCGGATCCGTACTTCGACGACCTGTTCTGCGAGGCCGCGGACGCGGCGTACGTGAGCTGTGAGCGGATCGTCGACACGGCGGAGCTGACGAAGGAGGGGCCGCCGCAGTCGCTGCTGATCAAGCGGCACACGGTGACGGGGGTCGTGGAGGCGCCTCAGGGCGCGCACTTCACGTCGTGCGCGCCCGACTACGGGCGGGACGAGGCGTTCCAGAGGGTGTACGCGACGACGCCGTGGCCGCAGTTCGCGGCGCGCTTCCTCACGGGGGACGAGCGGGCGTACCGGGCGGCGGCCGGGGAGGCGACGTGAGCGCGGTGACGCGGGCGGAGTACTGCGTGGTCGCGTGCGCGGAGGCGTGGCGGGGGGCGGGCGAGATCCTGGCGAGTCCGATGGGCGTGATCCCCTCGGTCGGCGCGCGGCTGGCCCTGCGCACGTTCTCCCCGGAGCTGCTGCTGACCGACGGCGAGGCGCTGCTCGTGGGGGTGGACGGCGCGGTGGAGGGCTGGCTGCCCTACCGGTCGCATCTGGAGCTGGTCACGGGGGGCAGGCGGCACGTGATGATGGGCGCGAGCCAGATCGACCGGTACGGCAACCAGAACATCTCCTGCATCGGCGACTGGGCGAAGCCGGTGCGCCAGTTGCTGGGGGTGCGGGGTGCGCCGGTCAACACCTTGAACAATCCGACCAGTTACTGGGTGCCCCGGCATTCGCGGCGAGTGTTCGTGGAGAAGGTCGACATGGTGTGCGGGGTGGGGTACGACCGTGCGGGCGGCGCGCGGTATCACCGCATCCCGCGGGTGGTGTCCGATCTCGGCGTCTTCGACTTCGCGACTCCCGACCGCTCGATGCGGCTGGCGTCGCTGCATCCGGGGGTGAGCGTGGAGGAGGTGCGCGGGGCGACGGGGTTCGAGCTGGCGGTTGCGGCGGATGTGCCGTTCACGAGGGAGCCGACGGCCGAGGAGCTGCGGTTGATCCGTGAGGTGATCGATCCGGACGGGGTCCGCGCGCGGGAGGTCGCCGGCTGATGGAGACGGCCTTGACCCGGCTGGTCGGGGTGCGCCACCCGATCGTGCAGACCGGGATGGGATGGGTGGCGGGGCCGCGTCTGGTGTCGGCGGCGGCGAACGCGGGGGCGCTGGGCGTGCTGGCGTCGGCCACGATGACGCTGGACCAGTTGCGGGCGGCGGTGCGGGAGGTGCGGGCGCGCACGGACGCGCCGTTCGGCGTCAATCTGCGGGCCGACGCGGCGGACGCGGGCGACCGGGTGCGGATCGTCGTCGACGAGGGGGTGCGGGTGGCGTCGTTCGCGCTCGCGCCGTCCCGTGAGCTGATCGCCGAGCTGAAGGGGGCCGGTGTGGTCGTGATGCCCTCGGTCGGGGCACGCCGGCATGCCGAGAAGGTCGTCGCGTGGGGGGCGGACGCGGTGATCGTGCAGGGCGGGGAGGGCGGCGGGCACACCGGCGAGGTGGCGACGACGGTGCTGCTGCCGCAGGTGGTGGACGCGGTGGACGTGCCGGTCGTGGCGGCGGGCGGGTTCTTCGACGGCCGGGGGCTGGCGGCGGCGCTGGCGTACGGTGCCGCGGGCGTGGCCATGGGGACGCGGTTCCTGCTCACGTCGGACTCGCCGGTCCCGGACGCGGTGAAGGCGCGCTATCTGGCGGCGGGCGTGCGGGACGTCACGGTCACCCGGGCGGTGGACGGACTTCCGCACCGCATGCTGCGCTCGGAGCTGGTCGGGGCGCTGGAGGACGCGGGGCGTGCCGCGGCCCTGCTGCGGGCGGTGCGGCACGCGGCCGCGTTCCGCAGGCTGTCGGGGCTGACCTGGCGGCAGATGGTCCGCGACGGGCTGGCGCTGCGGCACGGCAGGGATCTGTCCTGGAGTCAGGTGCTGCTCGCGGCGAACACGCCGATGCTGTTGCGGTCGGCGATGGTGGAAGGGCGCACGGACGCGGGGGTGATGGCGGCCGGTCAGGTCGCCGGGGTGATCGGCGACCTGCCGTCGTGCGCGGAGCTGGTGGGGCGGGTGATGGGGCAGGCGGAGGGGGTGCTGGCGTCGCTGGAGGGCTTCAGAGCCGTTCGATGACGGTCACGTTGGCCTGGCCGCCGCCTTCGCACATGGTCTGGAGGCCGTAGCGGCCGCCGGTGCGTTCGAGTTCGTGCAGGAGGGTCGTCATCAGTTTCGCGCCGGTCGCGCCGAGGGGGTGGCCCAGCGCGATGGCGCCGCCGTTGACGTTGACCCGGTCGGGGTCGGCGCCGGTCTCCTTCAGCCAGGCCAGGACGACGGGGGCGAAGGCCTCGTTGATCTCGACGAGGTCGATGTCGTCGATCGTGAGGCCGGTCTTCTCCAGGGCGTGCGCGGTGGCCGGGATGGGGGCGGTGAGCATGCGGACGGGATCCTCGCCGCGTACGGAGAGGTGGTGCACGCGCGCGCGGGGGCGCAGCCTGTGAGTGCGCACGGCGGCCTCGGAGGCGAGCAGCAGGGCGGCCGCTCCGTCGGAGACCTGTGAGGAGCAGGCCGCGGTGACGGTGCCGCCCTCGATGACGGGCTTGAGCGCGGCCATCTTCTCCAGGGTGGTGTCCCGGCGCGGCCCTTCGTCGGCGGTGACGTCGCCGAGGGCGGCGGTCTCGCGGGTGAAGCGGCCCTCGTCGAGGGCGCGGACGGCCCGGCGGTGCGAGCGCAGGGCGAACTCTTCCTGGTCGCGGCGGGTGATGCCCCACTTGGCGGCGATCATCTCGGCGCCGGCGAACTGGTTGACGGGCCGGTCGCCGTAGCGGGCGCGCCAGCCTTCGCTGCCCGCGAAGGGGCCCTCGGTGAAGCCGAGCGGTGCGGCGGCCTGCCGGGTGGCGAAGGCGATCGGGATCTGCGACATGTTCTGCACGCCGCCCGCGACGACCAGGTCCTGGGTGCCCGACAGGACGCCCTGCGCGGCGAAGTGCACGGCCTGCTGCGAGGATCCGCACTGGCGGTCCACGGTCACGCCGGGCACCTCCTCGGGCAGTCCCGCGGCCAGCCAGCAGGTCCGCGCGATGTCCCCGGCCTGGGGTCCGACGGTGTCCAGGCAGCCGAAGACGACGTCCTCGACGGCGGCGGGGTCGACGCCCGCGCGGGCGAGGAGTTCCTTGAGGACGTGCGCCCCGAGGTCGGCCGGGTGCACCCGGGACAGACCTCCCGCGCGCCGCCCCACGGGGGTACGGACCGCTTCGACGATGTAGGCCTCGGCCATGGCGACTCCCTCGGGGGAAGGGGCGGTTGCTCGGACTGTTCACCTGCGGCTGTGCTGGTGCGGTCGTCGGTCTGCGCTGCCGGTCGGCGGTTGTTCGGTCGGGGCGGCCGCCGGTGTGCGGCCGTTCGGCCGGGGCCGGCCGTTACGGCTGTCGTACGGCGATGCCGTCCAGCACCATCGACAGGTACTGGCGGGCGATCTCCTCGGGGCTGTGCTGTCCGCCGGGCCGGTTCCAGGAGGCGGCGACCCAGACGGTGTCGCGGACGAAGCGGTAGGTGAGCCGGACGTCGAGGTCGGCGCGGAACACGCCGTCCGCCACGCCGCGTTCCAGTGTGGACAGCCACGCCTTCTCGAACCTGCGCTGCGACTCGGCGAGGAACGCGAACCGTTCCTGCGCGACGAGCTGGCGGCTCTCCTTCTGGTAGATCGCGACGGCGGCGCGGTGCCGGTCGATCTCCCGGAACGACTCGGTGACCAGCGCTTCGAGGGTCTCGCGGGGGCCTTCTCCGGCGGCGAGGACGGTGTCGTAGCCGCTCCACAGCTCGTCGAGGAAGGTGCGCAGGATCTCTTCGAGCATCGACTCCTTGGAGTCGAAGTGGTAGTAGAGGCTGCCCGCGAGCATGCCCGCGTGGTCGGCGATCTTGCGCACGGTGGTGGCGTTGTAGCCCTGCTCGGCGAAGACCTCGGCGGCCGTGTCGAGCAGTTCGCCGCGGCGCGCGGGCGCGGCGGTCACCTGGGGCTTCTTCTTGGTCGGCACGGGTCCATTGTGGGCTGCTCCGGTCGTCAGGCGTGCTGGCTGCTGACGGCGACGACCTCGCCCGTCATGTACGAGGAGTAGTCCGAGGCCAGGAAGACGATCACGTTGGCCACCTCCCAGGGCTGCGCGTACCGTCCGAAGGCCTCGCGTTCGGTGAGCTGTTCCAGCAGTTCGGGGGTGGTGACCTTCACCAGGTGGGGGTGCATGGCAAGGCTCGGCGCGACGGCGTTGACGCGTACCCCGTGGGGGGCGGCCTCGACGGCGGCGCAGCGGGTCAGGGCCATCACGCCCGCCTTGGCGGCGGCGTAGTGCGCCTGTCCGGCCTGGGCGCGCCAGCCGGCGACGGAGGCGTTGTTGACGATGACGCCACCGCCGCTGGTGCGCATCAGCCGCAGGGCGGCCCTGGTGCAGCGGAAGGTGCCGTTGAGGGTGACGTCGAGGACCCGTGTCCACTGGTCGTCGCTCATGTCGGCGAGCGGTGCGGTGCCGCCCAGTCCGGCGTTGTTGACGACGACGTCCAGGCGTCCGTGGGCGGCGACGGCGGCGTCGAACAGGGCGCGCACCTGGCGCTCGTCGGTGACGTCGCAGGGTTGTGCCGTGACCGCTCGGGGGCCGAACTCCTCGGCGAGTTCCGCCTCGTGGGCCTTGAGCCGGCGCGGGTGGGCGTCGCTGATCAGGACGCGTGCGCCCTCTTCGAGGAAGCGGCGGGCGGTGGCCGCGCCGATGCCCGTGCCGGCGGCGGCGGTGACGACGGCGCTGCGTCCGTGGAGCAGCGTGTGCCCGGGAACGTACGGCGGACCCTCGACGTTCGTCATGACAGCACGCTAACCTACCAAACACTTGTTAGGGAAGAACGTCCGGGAAAGAGGGTGGCCGTGGACCTCGCACACTCCCCCGCCGACGAGGCGTTCCGCGCCGAGGCAAGGGCCTGGCTGCGCGCGCACGTGCCGGCGGAGCCGCTGCCGTCCCTGGAGACCGCCGAGGGCTTCGCCGCGCACCGCGCGTGGGAGGCCGAGCTGGCGGCCGGCGGCTGGTCGGCGGTCAACTGGCCGGCGCGCTACGGCGGCCGGGACTGCGGGCTGACGCGCTGGCTGCTGTTCGAGGAGGAGTACTGGGCGGCGGGCGCGCCGGGCCGGGTCGGCCAGAACGGCGTGAGCCTGCTCGCCCCCACCCTGTTCGAGCACGGCACCGAGGAGCAGCGCTCCCGTGTGCTGCCCCCGATGGCCGCCGGCGAGGTCGTCTGGGCGCAGGCCTGGTCGGAGCCGGAGGCCGGCTCGGACCTGGCGTCGCTGCGCGCGAGGGCGGTCCGCGCGGACGGCGGCTGGCGGCTGAGCGGGCAGAAGGCGTGGTCCTCGCGCGCGGCGTTCGCCGACCGGGCCTTCGGCCTGTTCCGCACCGATCCCGGCGCGGACGCGCCGCACCGGGGCCTGGGCTACTTCATGTTCGACCTGCGGGCCCCCGGCGTCACGGTCCGCCCGGTCGGCCGCCTGGACGGGAAGCCGGCCTTCGCCGAGCTGTTCCTGGACGACGTGTTCGTGCCGGACGAGGACGTGATCGGCCGGCCGGGCGACGGCTGGCGCATCGCGATGTCGACGGCGGCCGACGAACGCGGGCTCACCCTGCGCTCCCCCGGCCGCTTCCTCGCCTCGGCCGCGCGGCTGCACGCGCTCTGGCAGGACCGGGGCGGGCCGCCCGAGGCGGCGGACCGGGTCGCCGACGCCCTGATCGGCGCGCGCGCGTACCAGTTGTTCACCTGGGCGGCCGCCTCGCGCGTCCTGGCCGGCGAGCGGCTCGGGCCGGAGTCGAGCCTGAACAAGGTGTTCTGGTCGGAGTACGACATCGCGCTGCACGAGACCGCGCTGGACCTGCTGGGCGAGGACGGGGAGACGGGCGACACCCCGTGGGCCGAGGGGTACGTCTTCGCGCTGGCCGGGCCGATCTACGCGGGCGCCAACGAGATCCAGCGCGACATCGTCGCCGAGCGCCTGCTCGGCCTGCCGAAGGGACGCCGCACATGACCTCCTCGCAGGCGCCCGTGCCGGTGCGGTTCCTGCTGGACGCCGAACAGCGGGCGTTCGCGCGGTCGCTGGACGCGATGCTGGGCGCGGCCGGCACGGCGGCGGCGGTCCGCGACTGGAGCCGCGGGGACCGGGCGCGCGGGTGGGCGCTGTGGTCCCGGATAGCGGATGCGGGCGTGTTCGCCCTGGCGGTCCCGGAGAAGTACGAAGGGCTCGGGCCCCGGCCGGTGGACCTGGCCGTGGCCTTCGTGGAGCTGGGGCGGCACGCGGTTCCCGGCCCGCTGGTGGAGACGGTCGCCGCGGCGGCCCTGCTGTCCGGGCCGGGGCCCGCCGAGCGCTTCCTCGCGGGGCTGGCCTCGGGCCGCTCGGCGGCCACGGTCACCCACGAGGGCCGCCACGCCCTGGACGGCGACGCGGTCCCGCTCCGGCTGGCGCTGGCCGCCGACGGCCTGCGGCTCGCGCCCGGTCACGGCCCGGTGCGGCCATCCCTGGACCCGGCCCGGCGGCTGACCCGGCTGTCGCCGGGCGGCGAACTCCTCGACGCGGCGCCGGACGTGGACCGCGCGCTGCGGTGGGCGCGGCTCGCCACGGCCGCCCAGGCCCTCGGCGTGGGCCTCGCGCTGCTGGAGCGGACGGTGGAGCATGTGCGCCGGCGTGTGCAGTTCGGGGCGCCGATCGGCTCGTTCCAGGCGGTCAAGCACCGGCTGGCGGACGTGAAGATCGCCCTGGAGTTCGCCCGTCCCCTGGTGCTGGGGGCCGCCGTGACGATGACGGCGGCGGACGTGGCGGCGGCGAAGGCGAGCGCCGGCGAGGCGGCCTACGCCAGTGCGCGCGCCGCGTTGCAACTGCACGGGGCGCTCGGCTACACGGCGGAGTACGACCTGTCGCTCTGGCTCACCAAGGCAGCCGCCCTGCGCACGGCCTGGGGCACGCCCGGCGAGTGCCGGGCCGAGGTGCTGCGGGCCCGCGGCCAGGCGCACTGATCACGAGCGCCTCACGCGGTCACCTTGGCGACGAACGCGGCGAGGTTGGCCACCGTGCGGGCGATCTTCTCCTCCAGCGTGATCGTCTCGTGCAGCCGGGCGCCGGCGCCCGCGTCCCGCTTGCCCCGCACATACAGCGAACAGGCGAGGTCGCTGCAGATGTAGGCCCCCACGGAGTTGCCCTGCTGGCCGGCCCTGCCCGCCTTGGGGGCGACCATCAGGCTGACGCCCCCGGAGTGGGTGGTCAGGCACATCGTGCACATGCTGCGCCGGGACTGCCCCCAGCCGGAGGCGGTCGCGCGCAGCTGGAGCGCTCTGAGGCGGCCGTCGAGTTCGACCGCGAGGTAGGCGCGGTCGGGGGCCTGGGGGTCGCGCCAGCCGAGGTAGTCCAGGTCGTCCCAGGGCCGGTCGGCCAGGTCGCGTGGCACGGCCAGGCGCTTGGCCTCGCCCTTGGTGCAGTTCACGAACGTGGCGCGGATCTGCTGTTCGGTCAGCGGCTTCATAACGGTCAGGCTAATTTGCCTAAAGGTTTTAGGCAAATGCTTAAGTCGTTACGGGTAGCGCATAATGGCCGTCGGCGGACGGCGCGCTGCGGCGAGCCACCAAACCGGGCGGGAGACGACCATGGGGCGCGTAGGGCTGAGCACGGAACGCCTGGTCAGGGCAGGTGCGGAACTGGCCGACGAGGTGGGCTTCGACCAGGTGACCGTCTCGGCGCTGGCCAGGCGCTTCGACGTCAAGGTCGCGAGCCTGTACTCGCACGTGAAGAACTCCGACGATCTGCGGACCCGGATCGCCCTGCTGGCGCTCGCCGAGCTGGCCGACCGGGGCGACGTCGCGCTGGCCGGGCGGGCCGGCAAGGACGCCCTGACCGCGCTGGCCGACGTCTACCGCGACTACGCCCGCGAGCACCCCGGCCGCTACGCCGCGGCCCAGCTGCGGCTGGACCCCGAGACGGCGGCCGCGAGCGCGGGCGGCCGGCACGCCCGGATGACCCGCGCGATCCTGCGCGGCTACGACCTCGCCGAGCCCGACCAGACGCACGCCGTCCGCCTGCTCGGCAGCGTCTTCCACGGCTACGTCAGCCTGGAACTGGGCGGCGGCTTCAGCCACAGCGCCCCCGACACCCAGGAGACCTGGACCCGGATCCTGGACGCCCTCGACGTACTGCTGCGCTCCTGGCCCACAGAGCGCTGAGGGCCGGGCGGGGGCCGGCGGGGGCGGACGCAGGCCGGGTGTTCCGGGGGGGGCGTCAGTGCCCGGCCCCGGCCCCCTCCCTGCCCGTGCCCCTACCTGTGGCCGTGCTCCTGCCCGTGCCCCGCGGTCAGCTCCCGGTACTCCCGCGCGGTCGGCTTGGGGATGTGGCTGCCGGCGCCGAACATGGCCCGCGCCAGACGCGCCCGCACCCGCTCGCCCACGGTGACCGGCCGGCGCACACCGTTGTCGTCGACGAGCGGACCGATCGCGTACGGCGGGTGCTGCTCGTGCTGGGTGAGCGTGAACAGCGCGCCCTGGCCGAGGGGTTCGTGGACCTCGACGTACTCGCCGTGCGGCAGCCGCCTGATGGTGCCCGTCTCCCGCCCGTGCAGCACCTTGTCGCGGTCGCGGCGCTGGAGCCCCAGGCAGATCCGTTTGGTCACGGTGAAGACGATCACCGGGGCGGCGAACACGGACACCCGCACGAACCAGGTGATCGCATTGATGGACAGATGCAGATGCGTGGCCACGATGTCGTTGCCGCCGCCGATCAGCAGCACCGCGTACAGCGCCAGCCAGGCCGCCCCGAGCCCGGTGCGCACGGGCGCGTTGCGCGGCCGGTCCAGGATGTGGTGCTCGCGCCGGTCCCCGGTGATCCACGCCTCGACGAACGGATGGACGCCGATGGCGAGCAGGATCAGCGGGAAGAGGCAGAACGGGATCAGCACGCCCAGCTCCAGGGTGTGGCCCCAGGCGTTGATCTCCCATCCCGGCATGACCCGGATCAGCCCCTCGGAGAAGCCGAGGTACCAGTCGGGCTGGGCGCCGGTCGTCACCAGGTCCGGGCGGTAGGGCCCGAACGCCCACACCGGGTTGACGCTCGCGATCGCGCCCATCACCGCCAGCACGCCGAAGACGAGGAAGAAGAATCCGCCCGCCTTGGCCATGTAGACCGGCATGAACGGCATGCCCACCACGCTCTTCTGGTCGCGGCCCGGCCCCGGGTACTGGGTGTGCTTGTGGAAGAACACCAGGATCAGGTGGGCCACGACGAGCCCCAGCATGATCCCGGGCAGCAGCACATGGATCGGGAAGAACCGCGAGATGATGTCGTGCCCCGGGAACTCCCCGCCGAACAGGAAGAACGACAGGTACGTGCCGACGATCGGCACGGACAGGATCGCCCCGTCCGCGAACCGCACCCCGGTGCCGGACAACAGGTCGTCCGGCAGCGAGTAGCCGGTCAGGCCGGTGAGGATCCCGAGGAACAACAGCAGCCAGCCGAACACCCAGTTGACCTCGCGCGGCTTGCGGAACGCGCCGGTGAAGAACACCCGCATCATGTGCACGAGCATCCCGGTGACGAAGACCAGCGCCGCCCAGTGGTGGATCTGCCGGATCAGCAGCCCGCCGCGCACGTCGAAGCTGATGCGCAGGGTCGACTCGTAGGCCTTCGTCATGGTGACGCCGTTGAGCGGGACGTACGTGCCGTGGTACACGACCTCGGCGCTGCTCGGCTCGAAGAACAGGGTGAGCCAGACGCCGGTCAGGAGCAGCACGAGGAAGCTGTACAGGCAGATCTCGCCCAGCATGAACGACCAGTGGTCCGGGAACACCTTGCGCAGATTGGCCTTCGCCAGCGTGTACAGGCCCAGCCGGCCGTCGGCCCAGTCGGCGACCCGCTCACCCCGGCCGGGCTCGCCCCTTCTCCCCGAACTCCCCCCGCCCGCGCCCTCGTTCACCGATCGCGCGCTGTCAGCCATGCGTCGTCGCCTCCCCCTCGGATCAACTTCCTCAGGGTGCCACGGGGGACCGGCCGAGCCAACGGTGCGGACGTCGGCGGGCGGCGGGCCCGGCTACGCCGTGACGATCCCCCGGGCCCGCGCGGCCGCCAGCCACTGCGGGAACTCGCGCACCAGCCGGTCGTACAGTTCGGCGTCCGCGACCGCTCGCGGATCCGGGCCGGCATGGAAGAAGCCGGCGTTGTCGACGGCCCGTTTCGCCGGCACGGGCAGTTCGTCGAGCCTGCGCAGGAAGTCGAACTGCTTGCTGCCGCGGTCGCCGAAGCCGACGAACTGCCAGAACAGCGGCAGCTTCGAGGCCTTGCAGAGATACCGTTCGGCGGCGAGCTTGTTGATGGGCCCGCCGTCGGTCTGGAAGACGACGAGCGCGGGCATCTTGGAGCCGCTGTCGAGGTAGTGGTCGATGACGGCGTCCATGGCCACGTGGTAACTGGTCCTCCCCATGTGCCCGAGCCCGGCCACGATGCGGTCCACGCGGCCGAGGTGGTCGTCGAGGGCGATCTCGGCGACGGCGTCGATGTCGGTGGAGAAGAGGACGACCGGCACCCTCCCGTCGTCGTCGAGGTGCGCCGACAGCCCCAGCACCCGTTCGGCCAGGGCCTGCACGGTGCCGTCCCGGTAGTACGGCTTCATCGAGCCCGAGTGGTCGAGGACGAGGTACACGGCGGCCCGCAGGTCGTCGAGACCATGCTCGGCGAGGGACGCTCCGGCGCTCTTGTAGAGATCGACCAGCGCGGGCGCGGCCTGCTGGACCTTCGTGAGACTGATCGCGGCCATGGCGCACAGCCTCCCACACCGGCCGCTGTTCGCCCGTCTGTTCGCCCGTCTGTGCGCACATGGGCCAATGAGGATGAAATGACAAAGAGCATGACATGCCCGCTCTAGGGTGTGCGGCATGAAACGTGCCGCCGCCCTGGTCTGCGCCGCAGTGGCGTCGACGGTGTACCTGCTCATCCCCTCGCAGACCTCGGGCCCCTCCCAGGACGAGGACCCGGTGCGGCGCGAGCGCCCCGCACAGGCCGAACGCCGCCCGCAGCCCGCCCGTCCGGCGTCTTCCGCGCCGCCCGCACGGTCCGCGCCGGCGTCGCCCCCCGCCCGGCCCGTGCCGCCCGCCCGGCCGGCGGCCGGCACGGGGGCGGCGGTGCCCGGTCTCGCCGCGCCGGCCCGCAAGGAGGTGGCCCAGCAGATCGTGGCCAGCGCGGAGAACGGCACCCTCGACTGGCGCGGGGCGTACGGCTACGTCGAGGACATCGGCGACGGCCAGGGCTACACGGCCGGCCTGATCGGCTTCTGCACCGGCACCAGCGATCTGCTCTCCCTCGTCGAGGACTACACCCGCGCCCACCCCGACAACGCGCTCGCCCCGTATCTGCCCGCCCTGCGCCGCGTCGACGGCACCGACTCGCACGAGGGCCTCGACCCCGGCTTCCCGGAAGCCTGGCGCGCCGAGTCACGCGTCCCCGCCTTCCGGGCGGCGCAGGACGCCCAGCGCGACCGCGTCTACTTCGATCCGGCGGTGCGCCGGGGCCGGGCCGACGGGCTGGGCGCGCTGGGCCAGTTCATCTACTACGACGCCCTCGTCTTCCACGGCCCCGGCACGGGACCGACCAGCTTCGACGGCATCCGCGCCCGTGCGATGCGCCAGGCCCGCACCCCGGCCCAGGGCGGCGACGAGACCGCCTACCTCGACGCGTTCCTCGACGCCCGCCGCCGCGCCATGATCGTCCGGCACCCCGGCGTCGACACCTCACGCGTCGACACCACCCAGCGCCGCTTCCTGCGCGAGGGCAACCTCGGCCTGCGGCCGCCGTTGCGCTGGCAGGTCTACGGAGAGACGTTCCGGGTCCCGTAGGGGAACGCCCGGCCGCAGTCCCCCGGGGCGCCGTGGACATGCCGCGGCGCCTGCCGGTCCGGTCGGGGACGTGGCAGGCGCCGCGTGTGTTCCGCACGCCTTTGTACGGGACGTTTCGGGGTTCCCCCGATGCGGGGGATCAGACCATCAGCGAGCGGTCCGTCGGGCGGATCGGGGCGGGCAGCTCGCTCGCGCCGGTGAGGAACCGGTCGACGCCGCGGGCGGCCGAGCGGCCCTCCGCGATCGCCCACACGATGAGCGACTGGCCGCGGCCGGCGTCACCGGCGACGTACACGCCCGGCACGTTGGTCGCGAAGTCGGCGTCGCGGGCGATGTTGCCGCGCTCGTCGAGCTCCAGGCCGAACTGCTCGACGAGACCGTTGTCGCGGTCCGTGCCGGTGAAGCCCATGGCCAGCGTCACCAGCTGGGCGGGGATCTTGCGCTCGGTGCCCGGCTTCTGGGTCAGCCTGCCCTCGACGAACTCGACCTCGGTGAGGTGCAGCCACTGGACGTTGCCGTCCTCGTCGCCCTCGAAGTGGGTGGTGGAGACGGAGTAGACCCGCTCGCCGCCCTCCTCGTGCGCGGAGGTCACCTTGTACAGCATCGGGAAGGTCGGCCACGGCTGGGACACCGCGTCCCGCTCCTCGCCCGGGCGGGGCATGATCTCCAGCTGGGTGACCGAGGCCGCGCCCTGGCGGTGGGCGGTGCCCACGCAGTCCGCGCCCGTGTCGCCGCCGCCGATGACGACGACGTGCTTGCCCTGGGCCGAGACCGGGGGCGCCACGAAGTCGCCCTCCTGCACCTTGTTGGCCAGCGGCAGGTACTCCATCGCCTGGTACACGCCCTTGAGTTCACGGCCGGGGACCGGCAGATCGCGGGCGGTGGTGGCGCCGGCGGCGATGACGACGGCGTCGTAGCGCTTCTTGAGGTCGGTCGCCTTGAGGTCGCGGCCGATCTCGATGCCGGTGCGGAAGCGGGTGCCCTCCGCGCGCATCTGCTCGATGCGGCGGTTGATGTGCCGCTTCTCCATCTTGAACTCGGGGATGCCGTACCGCAGGAGGCCGCCGATGCGGTCCGCGCGCTCGTAGACGGCGACCGTGTGACCGGCCCGCGTCAGCTGCTGGGCGGCGGCCAGACCGGCCGGGCCCGAACCGATGACCGCGACGGTCTTGCCGGACAGGCGCTCGGGGGCCTGCGGGGCGACGTCCCCGGTCTCCCACGCCTTGTCGATGATCGAGACCTCGACGTTCTTGATGGTGACCGGCGGCTGGTTGATGCCGAGCACGCACGCCGACTCGCAGGGAGCCGGGCACAGCCGCCCGGTGAACTCCGGGAAGTTGTTGGTGGCGTGCAGCCGCTCCGACGCCGCCGACCAGTCCTCGCGGTAGGCGTAGTCGTTCCACTCGGGGATCAGGTTCCCCAGCGGACAGCCGTTGTGGCAGAACGGGATGCCGCAGTCCATGCACCGGCTGGCCTGCTTGCCGATGATCGGCAGCAGCGAGCCGGGGACGTAGACCTCGTTCCAGTCCTTCAGCCGTACGTCGACGGGACGGGACTTGGCGACCTCGCGGCCGTGGTTCAAAAAGCCCTTCGGGTCAGCCATTGGTCGCCGCCTCCATCATCTTCTCGGTGATCTCGGACTCGGAGAGTCCCGCCTGCTCGGCGGCGTCCTTGGCGGCGAGCACTGCCTTGTAGGCACTGGGAATGATCTTGCTGAAACGCTCGGCCGCCGCGTCCCAGTCGGCCAGCAGCTTCTCGGCGACCGTGGAGCCGGTCTCCTCGGCGTGGCGGCGCACCACGTCGTGCAGCCACTGCTTGTCGGCCTCGTCCGGCGTCTCGACGGCGGCGAGGTTGCCGGCGTTGACGTTGTCGCGGTTCAGGTCGATCACGTAGGCGATGCCGCCCGACATGCCGGCCGCGAAGTTGCGGCCCGTCTCGCCGAGGACCACCGCGTGGCCGCCGGTCATGTACTCGCAGCCGTGGTCGCCCACGCCCTCGGAGACGACCGTCGCGCCGGAGTTGCGCACGCAGAACCGCTCGCCGGTGCGGCCGCGCAGGAACAGCTCGCCGCCGGTCGCACCGTAGGCGATGGTGTTGCCCGCGATGGTGGAGTACTCGGCGAGGTGGTCGGCGCCCCGGTCGGGACGGACGATCACCCGGCCGCCGGACAGGCCCTTGCCGACGTAGTCGTTGGCGTCGCCCTCCAGGCGCAGCGTGACGCCGCGCGGGAGGAAGGCGCCGAAGGACTGGCCGGCGGAGCCGGTGAAGGTGATGTCGACGGTGTCGTCGGGCAGGCCCGCGCCGCCGAACCGCTTGGTCACCTCGTGGCCGAGCATGGTGCCGACCGTGCGGTTGATGTTGCGGATGGAGACCTGGGCGCGCACCGGCTGGGCGTCGGTCGCGGAGTCCGCGGCGAGGGCGTCGGCGGCCAGCTTGATGAGCTGGTTGTCGAGCGCCTTCTCCAGGCCGTGGTCCTGGGCGACGACCTGGTGCAGGGCGGCTCCCTCGGGCAGCGCCGGCACGTGGAAGAGCGGGGCCAGGTTGAGGCCCTGGGCCTTCCAGTGGTCGACGGCGCGCTCGACGTCGAGGACCTCGGCGTGGCCGACGGCCTCCTCGATCGAGCGGAAGCCCAGCTCGGCGAGGAGTTCGCGGACCTCTTCGGCGATGAACCTGAAGAAGTTGACGACGTACTCGGCCTTGCCTGCGAAGCGGTCGCGCAGGACCGGGTTCTGGGTGGCGATGCCGACGGGGCAGGTGTCCAGGTGGCAGACGCGCATCATGACGCAGCCGGAGACGACGAGCGGCGCGGTCGCGAAACCGAACTCCTCGGCGCCGAGCAGGGCGGCGATGATCACGTCGCGGCCGGTCTTGAGCTGGCCGTCGGTCTGGACGACGATCCGGTCGCGCAGGCCGTTGAGCAGCAGGGTCTGCTGGGTCTCGGCGAGACCGAGCTCCCAGGGGCCGCCCGCGTGCTTGAGCGAGGTGAGCGGGGAGGCGCCGGTGCCGCCGTCGTGGCCGGAGATGAGCACGACGTCCGCGTGAGCCTTGGACACGCCGGCGGCGACGGTGCCGACGCCGACCTCGGAGACCAGCTTCACGTGGATCCGCGCCTGCGGATTCGCGTTCTTCAGGTCGTGGATCAGCTGCGCCAGGTCCTCGATGGAGTAGATGTCGTGGTGCGGCGGCGGGGAGATCAGGCCGACGCCCGGGGTCGAGTGCCGGGTCTTGGCGACCCACGGGTAGACCTTGTGGCCGGGCAGCTGGCCGCCCTCGCCGGGCTTGGCGCCCTGGGCCATCTTGATCTGGATGTCGTCCGCGTTGACCAGGTACTCGGAGGTGACGCCGAAGCGGCCGGAGGCGACCTGCTTGATGCTGGAGCGGCGCGCCGGGTCGTACAGGCGCTCCGGGTCCTCGCCGCCCTCACCGGTGTTGGACTTGCCGCCCAGCTGGTTCATGGCGATGGCGAGGGTCTCGTGCGCCTCCTGGGAGATGGAGCCGTACGACATGGCGCCGGTGGAGAAGCGCTTGACGATCTCGGAGACGGGCTCGACCTCCTCGAGGGGGATCGAGGGGCGGTCCGACTTGAGGCCGAACAGGCCGCGCAGCGTCATGAGGCGCTCGGACTGCTCGTTCACGCGGTCCGTGTACTTCTTGAAGATGTCGTAGCGGGCCGTGCGGGTGGAGTGCTGGAGGCGGAAGACCGTCTCGGGGTCGAACAGGTGCGGCTCGCCCTCGCGGCGCCACTGGTACTCGCCGCCTATGTCGAGCGCGCGGTGCGCCGGGGCGATGCCGGAGGCGGGGTAGGCCTTGGCGTGGCGGGCGGCGACCTCCTTGGCGACGACGTCGATGCCGATGCCGCCGATCTTGGTGGCGGTGCCGCTGAAGTACTTCTCGACGAAGGCGTCGTCGAGGCCGACGGCCTCGAAGACCTGGGCGCCGCGGTAGGAGGCGACGGTGGAGATGCCCATCTTGGACATGACCTTCAGGACGCCCTTGCCGAGGGCGTAGATCAGGTTGCGGATCGCCTGCTCGGGCTCCATGCCGTCGAGGAAGGTGCCCGCGCGCAGCAGGTCCTCGACGGACTCCATCGCCAGGTACGGGTTGACGGCGGCGGCGCCGAAGCCGATGAGCAGGGCGACGTGGTGGACCTCGCGGACGTCGCCGGCCTCGACCAGCAGGCCCACCTGGGTGCGCTGCTTGGTGCGGATGAGGTGGTGGTGGACGGCCGAGGTGAGCAGCAGCGAGGGGATCGGGGCGTGCTCGGCGTCGGAGTGGCGGTCGGACAGGACGATGAGGCGGGCGCCGTTGTCGATGGCGGCGTCGGCCTCGGCGCAGATCTCCTCGATCCGGGCGGCCAGCGCGTCTCCGCCGCCGTGCACCCGGTACAGGCCGGAGAGCGTGGTGGCCTTGAAGCCGGGCATGTCGCCGTCGGCGTTGATGTGGATGAGCTTGGCCAGCTCGTCGTTGTCGATCACCGGGAAGGGCAGGGTGACCGAGCGGCAGGACGCGGCGGTGGGCTCCAGCAGGTTGCCCTCGGGGCCGAGGGAGGAGCGCAGCGAGGTGACGAGCTCCTCGCGGATGGCGTCCAGCGGCGGGTTGGTGACCTGCGCGAACAGCTGCGTGAAGTAGTCGAACAGCAGGCGCGGGCGGGCGGAGAGCGCGGCGATGGGCGAGTCGGTGCCCATGGAGCCGAGGGGCTCGCCGGCGGTCTTGGCCATCGGCGCGAGGATGATGCGCAGCTCTTCCTCGGTGTAGCCGAAGGTCTGCTGGCGGCGGGTGACCGAGGCGTGGGTGTGCACGATGTGCTCGCGCTCGGGGAGGTCGATCAGCTCGATCTCGCCGGCTTCGAGCCATTCGGCGTAGGGGTTCTCGGCGGCGAGCTGGGCCTTGATCTCGTCGTCCTCGATGATGCGGTGCTCGGCGGTGTCGACGAGGAACATGCGGCCGGGCTGGAGGCGGCCCTTGCGGACGACCTTGGCGGGGTCGATGTCGAGGACGCCGACCTCGGAGCCGAGGACGACGAGGCCGTCGTCGGTGACCCAGTAGCGGCCGGGGCGCAGGCCGTTGCGGTCGAGGACCGCGCCGACCTGGGTGCCGTCGGTGAAGGTGACGCAGGCCGGGCCGTCCCAGGGCTCCATCATCGTGGAGTGGAACTGGTAGAAGGCGCGCCGGGCCGGGTCCATGGAGTCGTGGTTCTCCCACGCCTCCGGGATCATCATCAGCACGGAGTGCGGCAGGGAGCGGCCGCCGAGGTGGAGCAGTTCGAGCACCTCGTCGAAGGACGCCGAGTCGGAGGCGTCGGGGGTGCAGACCGGGAAGATCCGCTCGATGGCCTTGTCGTCGGATCCGAACACGTCGGAGACGAGCTGCGACTCGCGGGCGCGCATCCAGTTGCGGTTGCCCTTGACGGTGTTGATCTCGCCGTTGTGGGCGACGAACCGGTAGGGGTGCGCGAGCGGCCACGAGGGGAAGGTGTTCGTGGAGAAGCGGGAGTGGACGAGCGAGACGGCCGAGGCGAAGCGGCGGTCGGACAGGTCCGGGAAGAAGGGCTCGAGCTGGCCGGTGGTCAGCATGCCCTTGTAGACGATCGTCCGCGCGGACAGCGACGGGAAGTACACGCCGGCCTCGCGTTCGGCGCGCTTGCGCAGCACGAACGCCTTGCGGTCGAGGTCGATGCCCTGCGAGCGGCCGTCGGTGACGAAGACCTGGCGGAAGGCGGGCATCGTGGAGCGGGCGGTGGCGCCGAGCAGCTCGGGGGCGACCGGCACCTCGCGCCAGCCGAGGACGGTGAGGCCCTCGTCGTCGGCGATCGTCTCGATGCGCGAGACGGTGTCGGCGAGGCCGTCCTCGGGGAGGAAGGCGATGCCGACGGCGTAGTGGCCGGCCTCGGGCAGCTCGAATCCGGCGACCTCGCGGAAGAAGGCGTCCGGGACCTGGGTCAGGATGCCCGCGCCGTCGCCGGAGTCCGGCTCGGAGCCGGTGGCGCCGCGGTGTTCGAGGTTGCGCAGAACGGTGAGCGCCTGCTCGACCAGCGCATGGCTCGCCTCGCCGGTGAGGGTGGCCACGAAGCCGACGCCGCAGGCGTCGTGCTCGTTGCGGGGGTCGTACATACCCTGCGCAGCAGGGCGAGCATCCATGAAGGACCAGTTCTGGCCATTCGCGGAATGCTGGGACGGCTGGCGCGGCGTACGCATCGGCTCTCCCGTCGTCGTCTCAAGTGGCATGTCTGCTGGCGAAGGGACGACGTTGGCCCTCTGCGTAACGCAAAATTTCGTGCAGGTTACATGATGGAGCGGTTCTCGGGAACCGGATACTCCGTTCCAGCATGCGGACGCCACGGGCCGTCGGAGGGTGCCGCGGACGTGGCCGAAAAGTATGTGGGGACCGGACGGGAGGGGATCGGTCTGATCATGGCCCGCCGGGCCGGAAGGGGGGCGGAGGGAGCGGCGTCACCCACTCCGCGAGTGCGCCGCAGGCCTCATTGCCCACAGCGCTTACGGCTCATGCCCGGTGGCCGAGCCGCCGAAACCAGTCGGTAACAACTACTTATGCGTCCCACCGCATAAGTAGCATCCGGCCTATCCTACGGCCGTTCCGAACAACGTGCCCAGGGCGTACGTCACACCGGCCGCCGCGCCGCCGAGGACGAGTTGGCGCAGTCCGCTGAACCACCAGGTGCGCGCGGTCACCCGGGCCACCACCGCGCCGCAGCCGAACAGCCCGGCCAGTGCGAGCAGCACGGCCGGCCACAGCGAGGCGGCCCCCAGCAGATAGGGCAGCACGGGCAGCAGCGCGCCGAGCGCGAAGGCCCCGAAGCTGGAGACGGCGGCGATCAGCGGCGAGGGCAGGTCGGAGGGGTCGATGCCCAGCTCCTCGCGGGCGTGGATCTCCAGCGCCTGGTCCGGGTCGCGCGAGAGCTGCTGCGCGACCTGCCGCGCGAGTGCGGGCTCGACGCCCCGCGACTCGTAGAGCGCGGCCAGTTCGGCCTCTTCGTCCTGCGGGTGCTTCCTCAGCTCCCGCCGCTCCACGTCCAGTTCGGCCTCGACGAGTTCACGCTGCGAGGCGACGGAGGTGTACTCGCCGGCGGCCATGGAGAAGGCGCCGGCGGCGAGCCCCGCGAGACCGGTGATGACGATGGTCTGCTGCCCGACGGATCCGCCGGCGACGCCGGTCATCAGAGCGAGGTTCGAGACCAGACCGTCCATCGCGCCGAACACGGCGGGGCGCAGCCAGCCCCCGTTGACGTCCCGGTGGGTGTGGTTGTCCCGGTGCGCCTCGTGCAGCGTCGCCTCGGTCTCGATGATGGCCATGCGGAATCCCCCTGGGACGGAAAAGGTAGCTAAGCCAAAGCTAACTTTGGACACGTTCTAATTTGTGACAACACCAAAGTACGCCTGCGGATTCCGGGTCGCCAGCAAGGAAAGGCTCGGCTAACCTGCGGCTTTACCTTCGAGCGCTCATTCGAGAGAAAGCCTGCACAGATGTCGACCGGGTGACAGAGGGGAATTCGCGCTCGGGTCAACCGCCGACGGTGGGACACATCCGCAGACGGCTCCGCGCCCGTGCGGACCCCCGGAGGAGAGGCCGCCCATGCCGACGATCCGTGACCGAGCCCGCGGGGCCCTCCTCGGCCTGGCCGTGGGCGACGCCCTGGGCGCCCCCGCGGAGAACCTGAAGCCCTCCGAGATCCGCGCCCGCTGGGGCCGCATCACGGGGTACGTCACCGACCGGCCGGCCGGCACCGATGACACCGAGTACGCGATCTTCTCCGGGCTGCTGCTCGCCCGGCACGGCTGCGCACTCACCCCGGCCCACGTGGAGGCCGCCTGGCACCAGTGGATCGCCGACCTCGACGAGGGGCCCTTCCGCGGGGCCGGCTTCAGCGAACGCGGAACCCTGGAGAACCTCCGCCGGGGCCTTGCCGCACCGATCTCGGCCCAGCACCGGCACGCGTGGAGCGACGGCCTGGCCATGCGCGCCGCGCCCTTCGGCGTCTTCGCCGCAGGCCGCCCGGCCGAAGCGGCCCGGCTGGTCGCGATCGACGGCTCGGTGAGCCACGACGGCGAGGGCATCCACGGCGGACAGGCGGTCGCGGCCGGGGTCGCGGCGGCCATGGCAGGAGCGCCGACGGCCGCGGTGGTGGCCTCGGCGCTCGCCGTGATCCCCGAGGACTCCTGGACGGCGCGCTCCCTGCGCCGGGCGGCGGCGGTGGCCCACCGCGGCGAACGGGCCGTCCGCTCCGCCGTCGTCATCGGCGGCTACCCGTGGACCGACCTCGCCCCCGAGGCGGTCGCCCTCGCCTTCGGCGCGTACGCGGCGGCCGACGGCGACTTCCGCGAGGCCGTCCTGACGGCGGTGAACATGGGCCGCGACGCCGACACCACGGCGGCCGTGGCGGGCGCCCTGGCCGGGGCCGCGCGGGGGGCGGGCGCGATCCCGCCGGACTGGGCGGCCGCGATCGGCCCGGCCCGGGGAAGCTGCCTGCCCTCCATGGCCGGACATCACGTCCTCGACGTCGCGGAACTGCTGGTGCCCGAGGAGGGCGGCAAATGGGGCGAGGGCGTGGTCGTCGCGGAACTCGTGCCGAGCCTGATGGGCCTCGCCCGGCCCCCCGCCCCGGACGCGAACGCCTTCACCCTGGCGGCCACCGACGGCACGGAGGCGGGCGCATGACGACCGAGACGCTCGCGTCCCCGGCGGACCCGGACGAGCCCGCACCCACCGGCGCCCGGACAGCGCCCGCGCGGGACACCCGCGCGCACGACGCCTCGACCCCGGCCACCCGGGCGCTGGACGCCTCGCCGAGGACGCCCGGACCGGCCCCCGCGGACCGCACGGGCGAGGCGGAGGGAGCCCGCACCCTGGCCGTCGGCGGCACCCGCGGGACCGAGGAGGGAGCCGCGGCCGCCGGCCGTTCAACCGGCGCGCACCCGTGCGGTCCGCGTCCCGCGCGGCGGGTCGTCGGGTTGCTGCTGGGGCTCGCCGCGGGGGACGCCGCCGGGTGGCCCGCCGCCCGGCACCGCGCGGCCCGGATGCCCGAGTGGACCCGCCGCCTCACCCGCGAGCTGGACACCTTCGCCGAGCACAGCGCGACGACCACCCTCCCCGTGCCCATCGCCCTGAACCAGCCCCCCGAGCCCCTGCGGCTGGGCCCCTCAGACGACGCCGAGTGGGCGGCGTTCGCGGCCGAGGCGGTACTGCGGGCCGGAGACGACACCGCCCTGGGCGACCTGAGCCGGGAGCGCCGCACACGCGCCGCGATCGACCTCGCCTGGAACGCGATCGCCTGCGAGGTCGCCGCGGCGGCCGACCGCGCGCCCGAGGTGGAGTCCGCCGTCCTGCCGCTGCGCGCCCGCATCTCCGTCCGGGCCGGCCTGGGCAACCTCGCCGCCGGTCTGCGCCCCCCGGCCACCGGCCACGACAACCCCCACTACTTCGACGACGCGGCCTGCGTACGCGCCTGCGTCCTGGCGGTGGCCCACCCCGGCGACCCCCGGCTCGCCGCCGAACTGGCCGAGTTCGACGCCCGCTACACCCAGGACGGCGACGGCGTGCACGGAGCGCGCGCGATGGCGGCGGCCCTCGCGCTGGCCCTCGTGGGCGCGGACACCGAGCGGTGCGTGACGGCCGCGCTCGCCGAGCTCCCCGAGCACACCGAGATCGGCCGCAACGCCCGCCACGCGCTCCGCCTGGCCCGGGACGCCGACAGCGCCTTCGCCCTCGTCCCCCTGCTGGAGCACCAGATCGTCGACCACGTCTACAGCTACGGCATCGCGGCGGCGGAGACGGTCCCCGTGGCGCTCGCGCTGGCGACCGCGTCCGGCGGCCGCGTCGGCGAGGCGGTCCCGGCCGCGGCCTGTCTGTCCCGGGTGGCGGACTCGGCCCCCGCGCTCGCCGGCGCCCTGACCGGCGCGCTGGGCGGCGGCGACGCGATCCCCGCCGCGTGGCGCGACAGCTGCCGCGTCCTCTCCGGCTGCGCGCTCCCCCGCCTCACCGGGACCGACCTGGTGGAACTCGCCGAACTCCTGGAAGCCGCGCAACCGGCCCCGCCAGGAGGATGATTCGGGGCATGACGCCCAAAGCATCACAGAGCAATGGCGCGACCCTGGACGAACGCGTCACCGGCGCCCTCGTGGGGGCCGCCGTGGGAGACGCCCTCGGCGGCCCCGTCGAGGGCTACTCCCCCGAGCAGATCCTCCAGCGGCACGGCGGCCGGATCCACGGCATCGTCGGCCCCTGGGACGGCGACGACTGGCGCACCGCCCGCCCCCTCGCGCCGTACCACAAGGGCGACGGACACGTCACCGACGACACCTTGATGACGCACGCCCTGATCAGGGTCTACGCCACCGTGCGCGACCACCTGGACGCCTACGCCGTCGCCGACCACCTGGTGGCGGACCTGATGACGACACCCCGCTGGATCCCGGAGCTGGAGGCGCAGGCGCTCCCCCTGCACCGGATCTTCCTCGCGGAGAAGTGGCTGGTGGCCCGGCTCCACTACGCTCACGCCGACCCGCGCGAGGCCGGCGTCGGCAACATCGTCAACTGCGGCGCCGCGATGTACATGGCCCCCGTGGGGCTGGTCAACGCGGCCGCCCCGGCGCGCGCGTACGCCGAGGCGCTGGACGTCGCGGGCGCCCACCAGTCGTCGTACGGCCGTGAGGCGGCAGGGGTCTTCGCGGCGGCCGTGGCAGCGGCCTGCGCACCGGGGGCGACACCGGATTCGGTGGTCGCGAGCTGTCTGTCCCTGGCGAAGGACGGCACCCGCGCGGCGATCGAGGCGGTCTGCGAGACGGCCGCCCGTCACACCGACGTCGAGTCCGCGCTCGTCCCGCTGCGGGAGGCGGTGGCGCCCTTCGACACGGTCGGGCCCGACTACCGCCGGCCCTCGCTGGCCGCCCGCCGGCCCTCCCGGATCCACGCGATCGAGGAACTCCCGGTCGCCCTCGGCATGTTGCTGGCGGCCGGCGGCGACTACCGGCAGGCGGTGCTCGGCTCGGTGAACTACGGCCGCGACTGCGACTCCATCGCCACCATGGCGGGAGCGCTCGCCGGCGCCCTGGGCGCGCCGGTCCCGGACGAGTGGTCCAAGCAGGTCGCCGACGCCAGCCGGCTCGACCTCTGGCAGCCCGCGGCGACGCTCGCCCAGGTCGCCCGGGAGGTCTTCGCCCGCGACGTGGACCGCCGTCGCGCCCACGAGCAGGCGTTTCGCGCACTGGGAGGCACGACATGCTCCGACTGACCTGGGTCCAGCCGGAGGACCTCCTCGGCCACGAGCTGCGCCAGGCCGCCGAGGACGGCCGGGAGGCGGGCGCGATCGCGGCCCGCTGGAAGGCCGCGGGCGGCTGCGAGGCCCCGGAGCGGGCGGGCGCGTCCCCGCAGCGCGCCTCCCGCTATCTGCGCCTGCTCGCCGAGGACCTCCTGGACGAACTGGCCGACCTGCCCGGCAGATCGACGGAGGACGAGCCGACGGAGCTGGAGCGGATCAGGGCCCTGTGCCCGCAGTGGCCGGCCCGGCCGGACGGCGCCCCTCCCCCGGCCGTCACGCCGCTCCGGCTGGAGGCGGCCTGGCTGGGGCGGGCCGTCGGCTGCCTGCTCGGCAAACCCGTCGAGAAGCTCCCCCTGGACGCCGTCCGCGCTCTCGCCCGCGCCACCGGGAACTGGCCCCTGGCCGGCTACTTCACCGCCCGGGGAGTCCCCGGCGCCCTCCTCGAGGCCCACCCCTGGAACCGGCGCTCGGCCGGCACCTCCCTCGCCGAGAACATCGACGGCATGCCCGAGGACGACGACCTCGACTACGCGCTGCTCAACGTGCTCCTGCTGCAACGCCACGGCAGGGACTTCACCACCGAGGACGTCGCCCGGCTCTGGCTCGACCACCTCCCGCCCGGCCGCGCCTTCACCGCCGAGCGCATCGCCCTGCGCAACCTGCTCTGCGGCGTCGAACCCCCGCACACCGCCCGCCACCGCAACCCCTTCCGCGAGTGGATCGGCGCCCTGATCCGCGCCGACGTCCACGGCTGGACCAACCCCGGCGATCCGGCCGCCGCCGCGGAACAGGCCCACCGCGACGCCTGTCTCACCCACACCGCCAACGGCGTCTACGCGGCGATGTTCACGGCGGCCGTCATCGCCGCGGCCGCGGCCGGCGACCGGGACGTCCACGCCTGTCTGCGCACCGGACTGACCGTCGTCCCCCCGCGCTCGCGCCTCCACCGGGCCGTCACGCACGCCGTCCGGCTCGCCGGGGAACACCCCGGCCCCGACGGCTTCGACACCGTCGTGGACGAACTGCACGCCGTGCACCGGGCGTCCCACTGGGTCCACGCCGTCCCCAACACCGCCCTGATCGCCGCCGCACTCACCCACGCGGACGGCGACTTCACCCGCTCCGTGCACGGCGCCGTGGCCGGCGGCCTGGACACCGACTCGGCCGGTGCGACGGCCGGCAGTGTCGCCGCCCTCCTCGCCGGCGACCCGGCCGCCCTGCCCGACCACTGGACGGCCCCCCTCAAGAACCGGCTGGCCACCTCCGTCGCCGACCTCGACGGCGTCGGCTTCGACACCCTGGCCCACCTGACCTGGTCCCTCACCCACCGGGAGGCGTCCCGCCCATGACCGACATCGTCGTGCTCGGCAGCACGAACATGGACCTCGTCGCCTACGTCGAGAAACCCCCGCAGCGCGGAGAGACCGTGACGGGACGGGAGTTCCGCACGATCCCCGGCGGCAAGGGCGCCAACCAGGCGATCGCCGCCGCCCACGCGGGCGGCACGGTCTCGATGATCGGCGCCGTCGGCAACGACGCCTTCGGCGCGCGGCTGCGCTCCACGCTGGAACACTCGGGCGTCAACACCGACCACCTGCGCACTGTCGAGGCCCCCTCGGGCACCGCGCACATCGTCGTCGACGACGAGGGCGGCAACGCCATCGTCGTCGTGCCCGGCGCCAACGCCACCGTCGACCACCTCGCCCCCGGCGACGAAGGCCTCATCGCCTCCGCCGACGCCCTTCTGCTGCAACTCGAAGTCCCGGTGGCCGCGGCCGTCGCGGGCGCCCGGGCGGCCCGCTCCCACGGCGTCAGGACGATCCTCACCCCCGCCCCCGCCCAGCCGCTGCCGCACGGACTCCTCGCCGCCACCGACCTGTTGGTCCCCAACGAGCACGAGGCCGCCGCACTCACCGGGCGCACCGACCCGTACGAGGCGGCCCTCGCCCTGCTGGACAGCGTGCCGGAGGTGATCATCACGCTGGGCGCGGCCGGCAGCCTGTACGCGGCCCGAGGCGCCGAGCCCCTGACCGTCCCCGCCCCGCGCGTCACCGCCGTCGACTCGACCGGCGCGGGCGACACCTTCGTCGGCGCCCTCGCCGTGGCCCTGGGCGAGGACCGCCCGGTGCGCGAGGCGCTCGCCTGGGCGGCCGCCGCTGCCGCCCTGTCGGTGCAACGCCCCGGCGCGTCCGCCTCGATGCCCTACCGCTCCGAGATCGAGACGCAGTACGCCTCATGACCGGGACGACTCCTCCCCTGCACGGTGTGCGCGTCCTCGACCTGGCCACCCTCTTCGCCGGGCCCCTCGCCGCCACCCTGCTCGGCGACTTCGGCGCGGACGTCGTCAAGGTCGAGCACCCGGGCCGGCCCGACCCGTCCCGCGGTCACGGCCCCGCCAAGGACGGCGTGGGCCTGTGGTGGAAGCTCCTCGGCCGCAACAAGCGCACCATCACCCTGAACCTGTCCAGGTCCGGCGGGCGCGCCACCCTGCTGCGGCTGGCCGCCACCGCCGACGTGATCGTCGAGAACTTCCGGCCGGGCACCCTGGAGAAGTGGGACCTCGGCTGGGAGGAGCTGTCGGCCGCCAACCCGCGGCTGGTCCTCGCCCGGGTCACCGCCTTCGGCCAGTTCGGCCCGTACGCGCACCGCCCCGGCTTCGGCACCCTCGCCGAGGCGATGAGCGGGTTCGCGGCCATCACCGGGGAGCCGGACGCCCCGCCGACCCTGCCCCCGTTCGGCCTGGCCGACTCGATCGCAGGCCTGGCCACGGCCTACGCCGTCATGACGGCCCTCGCCGCCCGCGACCGCACCGGCGAGGGCCAGGTCGTCGACATGGCGATCATCGAGCCCATCCTCACCGTGCTCGGACCCCAGCCCCTCTGGTACGACCAGCTCGGCTACGTCCAGGCCCGCACCGGCAACCGGTCCGCGAACAACGCGCCCCGCAACACCTACCGCACGGCCGACGGGGAATGGGTCGCCGTGTCGACCTCGGCGCAGTCCGTCGCGGAACGGGTGATGCGCCTGGTCGGCCGGCCCGACCTGATCGACGAGCCCTGGTTCGCGACGGGCGCCGACCGGGCCGCGCACGCCGACGTCCTCGACGACGCGGTCGGCGCCTGGATCGCCGCCCGCACCCGCACCGACGTCCTGGCCGCCTTCGAGAAGGCCGAGGCGGCCGTCGCGCCCGTCCAGGACGTGCGGGACGTGATGAGCGACCCCCAGTACCAGGCGCTGGACACGATCACCGCCGTCGACGACCCGGAGCTGGGCCGCGTCCGCATGCAGAACGTCCTCTTCCGTCTCTCGGCGACCCCCGGCGCGATCCGCTGGGCCGGCCGGCCGCACGGCGCCGACACGGAGGCCGTGCTGACCGAGCTGGGCCTGACGCCGGCCGAGCTGACCGCCCTGCGCGCGGAGGGCGCCGTATGACGACACCCCAGCTGACCTGGTTGTACGTCCCCGGCGACCGTCCGCGGACCGTCACCAAGGCCCTCGCCTGCGGCGCCGACGTCGTCATCGTCGACCTGGAGGACGCGGTCGCCCCGGACCGCAAGGAGTACGCCCGCGCCGCCACCGCCGAGCGCCTGAGCGAACCCCAGCCGGTCCCCGTCCACGTGCGGGTCAACGCCCTGGACACGCCGTTCGCCGCGGCGGACCTGCGCACGCTGGCCGCCCTGCCCGGCGTGCACGGCGTGCGCCTGCCCAAGGTGACGTCGCCGCACCAGATCGTCCGCGCCGCACGGACCGCGTCACGGGCCGACGGCGCGGCCGTCCCACTGCACGCCCTCCTGGAGACCGCCCTCGGCGTCGAGCACGCCTACGCCATCGCCTCCGCCCACCCCGCCCTGCGCGGCATCGCCCTCGGCGAGGCCGACCTCCGCGCCGACCTGGGCGTCCGCGCCGACGCCGGTCTCGACTGGTCCCGCTCCCGCGTGATCGTCGCCGCCCGCGCCGCGGGCCTGGCGCCGCCGCCCCAGTCGGTCCACCCCGACATCCGGGACCTGGACGGCCTCGCCGTCAGCTGCGCCCACGGCCGCACCCTCGGCTTCCTGGGCCGCGCCGCCATCCACCCCCGCCAGCTCCCGATCATCGAACGGGCCTACCTGCCCACCCAGCAGGAACTGGAGGACGCCGAGACGATCGTGAAGGCCGCCGCCGCCGACCAGGGCGCCCAGGCCCTCCCGGACGGCCGCTTCGTCGACGCGGCGGTGGTGGCGGCCGCCCGGCGCACCCTGTCGCTCGGGGCGCGCGGCGACTGAACGCGCCCGGACACACGGCGAGGGGCGCCCGGCAGAACCCGGGCGCCCCTCGTCTCGTACGGTCGTCGGACCGTCGGCCGTCAGGCCTTCTTGCCGGCCGACTCCGCTTCGTCCTTCTTCACGCCGTCGCCGGCGGTGCCGGCCCCGGCCTCCCGCGCGCCGTCGCCCGCCTCGTCCGCCGCGCCGGTCCCGGCGTCCGCGCCGGCCTTCGCGTCCGCGGGCTTGGCTTCCGATGCCTTCGCGGCGGCGGAGTCGTCCCCGGCGTCGTCCTTCGACGCGGTCTCGGCGGCCTCGCCGCTCTCGCCGTCCGTGCCGGTCCCGGCCGTGTCGCCGGAGGCGTCCGCTCCCGGCTCGACGACCGCCTCACGCCCGGGGCGCTTCTTCGCCGAGACGACGATGTACGCCACCGCGAGCAGGAAGACGACCAGGGCGGTCCAGTCGTTCAGGCGCAGGCCCAGGATGTGGTGGGCGTCGTCGACCCGCATGTACTCGATCCACGCGCGGCCCACGCAGTACGCCGCGACGTACAGGGCGAACGCCCGGCCGTGGCCCAGCTTGAAGCGGCGGTCGGCCCAGATGACGAGGAGGGCGACGCCGACGCACCACAGCGACTCGTACAGGAACGTCGGGTGGTAGTAGCCCGGCACCCGGCCGTCCGCGGAGGACGTGATGTGCAGGGCCCAGGGGAGGTCGGTCTCCTTGCCGTACAGCTCCTGGTTGAACCAGTTGCCCCAGCGGCCGATGGCCTGCGCGAGGGCGATGCCGGGCGCGATGGCGTCGGCGTACGCGGGCAGCGGGATGCCCCGGCGCCGGCAGCCGATCCAGGCGCCCACCGCGCCGAGCGCGATCGCGCCCCAGATGCCGAGGCCGCCCTCCCACACCTTGAAGGCGTCCACCCAGTCGCGGCCCTCGCTGAAGTACAGCTCGTAGTCCGTGATCACGTGGTAGAGCCGGCCGCCGACCAGGCCGAAGGGCACCGCCCAGACGGCGATGTCGGCCACCGTCCCGACCCGCCCGCCCCGGGCGACCCAGCGCCGGTTGCCGAGCCAGACCGCGACGAAGACGCCGATGATGATGCAGAACGCGTAGCCGCGCAGCGGTACGGGGCCGAGGTACAGCACCCCGTGCGACGGGCTGGGAATGTAGGCAAGTTCCATGGCAGGGTCGACGCTACCGTGCCGGGCCGGGCCGACGGCGGGCAGCCCGGCTACGGCTCCATAACGGGCGGGTGTGAACGGGCCTCACCTCCGTGCTCACCCCTGGTCGGCCTCCTCAACCATCTTCTTCAGCTTCGCCGGTGTCATCGACTGGTCCTGGTAGATGTTCTTGCCGTTGAACAGCACGGTGGGCGTGCCGCCGAAGTGGCCGTTGCGGAAGGCCTGGTCGGACTTCACGACCCAGGTGTCGTGCGTGCCGTCGCGGACGCAGGCGCGGAAGGCGGGCGTGTCGAGTCCGTCGACCTTGCCGGCCAGCTCGATCAGCCTGTCGTTGTCGGCGTAGGCGTCCTTCGTCTCCTCGGGCTGGTTCTCGTACAGCACGTCGTGGTAGGCGGCGAACTTGCCGACGTCCTGGGCGCAGGCCGCCGCGTTGGCCGCCCGGCGGGAGCCGCTGCCGCCCATGTTCCCGTCGATGAGGGTGGCCAGGTGGTACTCGACCTTGAGCTTTCCGGCGTCCGCCAGCTCATGGACCGTGGACCGGTACGCCGTCTCGAAGCCCTTGCAGGCCGGGCAGCGGAAGTCCTCCCACACCGTGAGCGTGGACTTGGCGCCCTCCTTGCCCACGGGGATCGCCAGCGCGTCCTGGCCCTGGGCCCCGGAGGGGGCCACGACCGGGCCCGCCTTCTTCGCGCTGTCGTCCTTGCCGGAGTTCGCGGCGACGACGCCGATCACCGCGGCCAGGCCGAGCATGCAGACCACGCTCGCGCCGACGATCAGTGTGCGCCGGCGCCGTTCGGCGGCCTTGTGCTTCTCTCGCTCCGCGGCCAGCCGCTCGCGGGCGTTGCGCTTTCCGTCACGATTCTTCTCGCTCACACCCCCAGAACGAACCGGGGAGGCGCATTGCGCCTCCCCGGCCCCAGGTCCACCCGTTCGGGTGACCGACCCTCTGGTCACGCCTGGCGGCGCACGCCCTTCGCCAGTTCGCCCGCGAGGGCGCGGACCGCTTCGACGCCGGCCGCGTCGTCCGGAGCGTCCAGCATCCGCTTGACGAAGGCCGAGCCGACGATCACGCCGTCGGCGAAGCCGGCCACCTCGGCGGCCTGCCGTGCGTCGGAGACGCCGAGGCCGACGCAGACCGGCAGGCCGGAGCCGGTGGCCCGGGTCCGCTCCACCAGGTCGTGGGCCTGCGCGCCCACCGACTCACGGGTGCCGGTGACGCCCATCAGCGAGGCCGCGTAGACGAAGCCGCTGCCCGCCCCGGTGATCTGCGCCAGGCGCGCGTCCTGGCTGCTCGGCGCCACGACGAAGACGGTCGCGAGACCGTGCTTGTCGGCGTGCTCCCTCCACAGCGCGGACTCCTGCACGGGCAGGTCGGGCAGGATGCAGCCCGCGCCGCCCGCCTCGGCCAGCTCGGCGGTGAACCGCTCGACGCCGTAGCGGTCGATGGGGTTCCAGTACGTCATGACCAGGATCGGCCTGCCGGTGGCCTCGAACGCCTCGCGGACCGTGCGCATGACGTCCGCGATGCGCACCCCGCCGCGCAGGGCGATGTCGTCGGCGGTCTGGATGACCGGCCCGTCGAGCACCGGGTCGCTGTGCGGCAGTCCGACCTCGACCACGTCCGCCCCGCCGTCCAGGACGGCCTTGACCGCCTCGATGCCGCCGTCCACGGTCGGGAACCCGGCCGGGAGGTAGGCGATGAGCGCGGCGCGGTCCTCGGCCTTCGCGGCGGCGAGGGTGTCCGACAGCAGCTGGATGTTCCCGCTCACTTGGCGTCCCCCTCGATCTCCGCGGTGTCGGCCGCGTCGGCGGCGACCTCGGCGTCGGTGTCGTACAGCCCGAAGTAGCGGGCGGCCGTGTCCATGTCCTTGTCGCCGCGACCGGACAGGTTGACGACGATCAGCCCGTCCGGGCCGAGTTCCCGCCCGACCTCCAGGGCGCCGGCCAGCGCGTGCGCGCTCTCGATGGCCGGGATGATGCCCTCGGTGCGCGACAGCAGGCGCAGCGCCTGCATGGCCGCGTCGTCGGTGACCGCGCGGTACTCGCCGCGGCCGGTGTCCTTGAGGTAGGAGTGCTCGGGGCCGATGCCCGGGTAGTCCAGACCCGCCGAGATGGAGTAGGGCTCGGTGATCTGGCCCTCGTCGTCCTGGAGGACGTAGGAGCGCGAGCCGTGCAGGATGCCGGGCTCGCCCGCGGTGAGGGTCGCCGCGTGCTCGCCGGTCTCCACCCCGTGTCCGGCCGGTTCGCAGCCGATCAGGCGCACCCCGGCGTCCGGGATGAAGGCGTGGAAGAGGCCGATGGCGTTGGAGCCGCCGCCGACGCAGGCGACGGCCGCGTCGGGCAGGCGTCCGGCGCGCTCCAGGATCTGGCGGCGGGCCTCGACGCCGATGACGCGGTGGAAGTCGCGGACCATCGCCGGGAAGGGGTGCGGTCCGGCGACGGTGCCGAAGAGGTAGTGGGTGCGGTCGACGTTGGCGACCCAGTCGCGGAAGGCCTCGTTGATGGCGTCCTTCAGCGTGCGGCTGCCGGACTTCACAGCGACGACCTCGGCGCCCAGCATGCGCATCCGGGCCACGTTGAGGGCCTGGCGCCGGGTGTCGATCTCGCCCATGTAGATGGTGCAGTCGAGCCCGAAGAGGGCGCAGGCGGTGGCGGTGGCGACGCCGTGCTGGCCCGCGCCGGTCTCGGCGATGACGCGGGTCTTGCCCATGCGCTTGGTGAGCAGCGCCTGGCCGAGCACGTTGTTGATCTTGTGGGAGCCGGTGTGGTTGAGGTCCTCGCGCTTGAGGAACACCCGGGCGCCGCCGGCGTGTCCGGCGAACCTCGGCACCTCGGTGAGGGAGCTGGGGCGGCCGGTGTAGTGGACGAGCAGGTCGTCCAGCTCACGGGCGAACTCGGGGTCGTGCTTGGCCTTGTCGTACTCGACGGCGACCTCGTCCACGGCGGCGACGAGCGCCTCCGGGATGAACTTGCCGCCGAACGCGCCGAAGTAGCCCTCGGCGGTGGGCACCTGACCCTCGGGGTCGGGAATGAAGAACTCGCTGGGCATGCGGAAACCTCACGGTGGGACGGTCTGGTGTGCGGACACGAAACAGCGCCGTGGGGCGGGGGTCGTCGGACGGCTGTCGGCCGTCCAGGCTTGACGTGCAGTTCCCCGCGCCCTAGGGGCGCGGCTGCCATCGCATGCCGTTCACCTGACCGGGCTCGTCCCCGATGACGTAGCGCACCCGGCGGCCGTGCACCCGGCGGGCGGGCGCGCGGCAGCCACGGGGGCGGCAGCCGCGCGCGAGGCGGGCGTACCGGTCCGTGGGCGTCCGGGAGGGCGTGGGAGTCATCGGGGCAAGCCTAGCGAAGGATCAGCCGCGGCCGTGGCGCAGTGCGGGGTGTTCGCCGGCCGCCACCAGGTCGGCGACCGCGGTCTTCGGGTCGCGCCCGGTCACCAGGGACTCGCCCACCAGGACGGCGTCGGCGCCGGCGTTGGCGTAGGCGATGAGGTCGTGCGGGCCGCGCACCCCGGACTCGGCGATCTTGACGATGTGCGCCGGGATCTCGGGGGCCACCCGCTCGAAGGTGCCCCGGTCGACCTCCAGGGTCTTGAGGTTGCGCGCGTTGACGCCGATCACCTTGGCGCCCGCGTCGACCGCGCGGTCGACCTCGTCCTCGTCGTGGACCTCGACGAGCGGGGTGAGGCCGATGGAGACGGCACGCTCGATCAGCGATTCGAGGGCCGACTGCTCCAGGGCGGCGACGATCAGCAGGGCGAGGTCGGCGCCGTACGCGCGGGCCTCCCACAGCTGGTACGAGGTGACGATGAAGTCCTTGCGCAGCACGGGGATGTCGACCCGCGCGCGGACCGCTTCGAGGTCGGCGAGCGAACCGCCGAAGCGGCGCTGTTCGGTGAGGACGGAGATGACGGCGGCGCCGCCCGCCTCGTAGTCGGCGGCCAGGCCGGCCGGGTCGGCGATCGCGGCCAGCGCGCCCTTGGAAGGGCTGGAGCGCTTGACCTCGCAGATCACCTTGACGCCGTCGCCACGGAGCGCGGCGACGCCGTCCTTGGCCGCGGGGGCCTTGGCCGCGCGTTCCTTGAGCTCGTCGAGGCCGACGCGCGCCTGCCGCTCCGCGAGGTCGGCACGGACTCCGTCGATGATCTCGTCGAGCACACTCACGCGAGCGGCCCCCTTCCGATGCCTGCGAGACGGTGGACAGTTCCAGCGACCCGTGGAGAAAAAGGTGGTCACTGCGATGGTATCCGGAGGAGGGCGAAGGCCTCGCATCCGGTCGGCGTCGGTCGCCGCGCGCCCTCTGAGCAGCCGCGTCCCGTGGCGGGCGGAGGCGACGCCGCCACGGGACGTCCGCCCGTCCGTCACGAGGGCGCCCGCCCGGCGGTCACGGGTGCAGCAGGCCGCCGAAGGGCAGGTTGCGGACGACCGTGAAGGCCAGCAGGACCGCGCCCAGCGTCCACAGCCGCACGGGAGTGAGCTCCACGCTCATGGGGCGTCCGCGTGCCGCGCGGATCGCCCAGACGGTCCACAGGACCGCGAAGCCCAGGTAGGCGACGACGGCCATCGCGTTGTCGTGCAGGGCGCCGGCGAGGTCCCCGTGGACGAAGGCGTGCGCGCTGCGCAGCCCGCCGCAGCCGGGGCAGTACAGGCCGGTGACGCGCAGCAGGGGGCAGACGGGATAGTGGCCGGGTTCGTGGGGGTCGACGGCGCCCACGTACGCGAAGGCGGCGACGACGGCCGCGAGGATCCCGGCGGGCACGGCCAGTCTGCCCGCGGCGGTCGGCGTCACGCGCCGGGTGTCGGCGTTCACGCCTCGCATTCTGCCCCGGCGGTGCGCCACGCGCGCGTGAGGGGCGGCCGGCCGGATGCCGGCCTACCGCCCCTCACACGGTCAAGAGGTCACGCGGTCACGCGGTCCTGCGGGGCTTCAGCCCTCGACGCCGGCGGGCTTGGCGGTCGCCGAGACCTGGGCGGCCGGCACGGGGTGCGTATCCTTCGGCTGGCCCAGGCCCGCGGCGCGCATGGCCGCGCCGACGACGCCGCCGAGCGCCACGATCACCATGCCGGCCCAGAAGCCGATCGGCTCGGCCATCACCATGAACAGGCCCGCGACGGCGAAACCGATGAAGGCGATGGTGACACCGGTCCAGGCGGCCGGGGTGTGTCCGTGGCTGCTGCCCGCCATGACTTGCTCCTCATTGCTGTCTCTGTGTCCGTCCGAGCCGGACGCTCGTCGTCCATTGTCCCGTACGCGCGGGCGCGCCGGACGCGGGGGTCGGGGTCCCGTCGAGTCTGTTTCGCCACACCGCGGGGCGGGGCGGCGGGCCGGTCAGGCCGGGTCCATGCCGGTCGGGTCCTCGCCCCGGTCCAGGGCCTTCCACATCTCCTCGGGCCGCTCGGGGTCGGCGGGCCGGGCCGCGCGGCGCGGGCGCGGGGAGCCGTCGCGTTCGTAGCGGCCCGACATGGCGGGCCAGCGGCGGCCGTGGCGCAGGGCGAGCAGTCCGGCGAGGAGGATCAGCGCGCCGCCCACGGCCGCGGCGTAGGGCCACGCGGTGTGGCTGAACGAGGCGACGGCGGCGGAGGTGTCGCCGGTGGCCCTGGCGGCCTGCTCGTCGAGCGCGGAGCTGTCGCCGGCGCCGATGAGGGCGGCGGCCATGATTCCCGCTCCGGAGAGCGCGAGCAGGGCGGAGACGGCGAGCCGGCCGGCCCGGCGGACGGCGAAGACGGCGACGAGCGCGGCCAGGCCCACTATGGCGAGCGCCGCGGGCACGCCCGTGACGTCGCTGCCCCGGGCGGTCAGCGAGAAGGGGCCGCCGGCGACCGTGGCGGTGCCCTCGGACCAGCGCTGGCGGGTGGCCAGCAGGGTCACGGCCGAGCCCAGCGCGCCGCTCAGCAGGGCGACGGCGAGGCTTCGGCGGCTCGACCGGGCGGCGGGGGATTCGGGGCGTGGGGGAGGAACGGCAGCAGTCACGTACTCCACTATCGCCTGAACCCCGGGCGGACCGGCACCCGGGGCTCACGTGAGACGCGTCCTATCTGTGCGCGGACCCGGCCGCGAGGCGCCCCTGTCAGCCGAGCCGGTTGGCGGTGTGGACGGCGCGCAGGACGGCCGCGGCCTTGTTGCGGCACTCCTGGTCCTCGGCGACCGGGTCGGAGTCGGCGACGATGCCGGCCCCGGCCTGCACGTAGGCGGTGCCGTCGCGCAGCAGGGCGGTGCGGATGGCGATGGCGGTGTCGGAGTCGCCCGCGAAGTCCAGGTAGCCGACGCAGCCGCCGTACAGGCCGCGCCGGGAGGGCTCCAGCTCGTCGATGATCTGCAGGGCGCGCGGCTTGGGCGCGCCGGAGAGGGTGCCGGCGGGGAAGCAGGCGGTGAGGACGTCGAAGGCGGTGCGGCCGGGCGCGACCTTGCCGGTGACGGTGGAGACGATGTGCATCACGTGCGAGTACCGCTCGACGGACATGAAGTCGACGACCTCGACGGAGCCCGGCTCGCAGACCCGGCCCAGGTCGTTGCGGCCGAGGTCGACGAGCATGAGGTGCTCGGCGCGCTCCTTGGGGTCGGCGAGGAGTTCGTCGGCGAGGGCCTGGTCCTCCTGCGGGGTGGCCCCGCGATGCCGGGTGCCGGCGATGGGGTGGACCATGGCGCGGCCGTCCTCGACCTTGACGAGGGCCTCCGGGGAGGAGCCCACGACGTCGAAGCCGTCGAAGCGGAAGAGGTACATGTAGGGCGAGGGGTTCGTCGCCCGCAGGACGCGGTAGACGTCCAGCGCGCTCGCCGTGCACGGCGTCTCGAAGCGCTGGGAGGGGACGACCTGGAAGGCCTCGCCCGCGCGGATGCGCTCCTTGATGTCCTCGACGGCCGACCGGAAGTCGGGGCCGCCCCACAGGGCGGTGTAGTCGGGCAGTTCGGAGGGCGGCAGCACGGCCGGGGGCTGGGCGACCGGGCGCGAGAGGTCGGCCTCCATGGCGTCGAGGCGGGCCACGGCGTCGGCGTAGGCCTCGTCGACGCCGGTGTCGAGGTCGTTGTGGTTGATCGCGTTGGCGATCAGCAGGACGGAGCCCTCCCAGTGGTCCATGACGGCGAGGTCGCTGGTCAGGAGCATGGTGAGTTCGGGGAGCCGCAGGTCGTCGCGCTCACCGGGGCCGACCTTCTCCAGGCGGCGCACGATGTCGTAGCCGAGGTAGCCGACCATGCCGCCGGTGAAGGGCGGCATGCCCTCGGTGTGCGGGGTGTGCAGCGTCTCGATGGTGGCGCGCAGCGCGGCGAGCGGGTCCCCGTCGACGGGGACGCCGACGGGCGGGGTGCCGAGCCAGTGGGTGCTGCCCTCGCGCACGGTGAGCGTGGCGGCGCTGCGGACGCCGACGAAGGAGTACCGGGACCAGCGAAACGCGGTGCGGCCGTTCTCCGCGGACTCCAGGAGGAAGGTGCCGGGGCGCTCCGCGGCGAGCTTGCGGTAGAGCGCGACCGGGGTGTCGCCGTCGGCGAGGAGCTTGCGGGTGACCGGAATGACGCGGCGGTCGGAGGCCAGCTTGCGGAACGTCTCGAGGTCCATGGCGGCTGACCTTACTGACCCGGGGCCGGGAGGCCGGAATCGGCGGCCGCGGCGTCGGTGGCGGGGGCGGCGACGGTGGCGGCGGCGGCTTCGGTGAGGAGGACGTCGGCGTCGAAGCAGGTGCGGGCGCCGGTGTGGCAGGCGGCGCCGACCTGGTCGACCTTGACGAGCACGGTGTCCGCGTCGCAGTCGAGGGCGACGGACCTGACCCACTGGTAGTGGCCGGAGGTGTCGCCCTTGACCCAGTACTCGCGGCGGCTGCGGGACCAGTAGGTGCAGCGGCCGGTGGTGAGGGTGCGGTGCAGCGCCTCGTCGTCCATCCAGCCGAGCATGAGCACCTCTCCGGTGTCGTACTGCTGGGCGATGGCGGGGACGAGTCCGTCCGCGCTGCGCTTGAGGCGCGCGGCGATCTCGGGGGCGAGGGCGCTGCTCGCGGGACGGGCGGGCTCGGGCGTGCTGGTCATGGGTGCCATTGTGCCGCGCGCCACTGACAGTGACGGCGGGGTGTCCAGTGGGTGGGCGGCGGCCGGCGGGGCGGTGGCGCGATCCCGACGGGTGGGAGCGGCCTCGGCGTCGCCGCCGTAGGCTGGCCGCATGTCGACTTTCGCCAAGCGTGAACGGCTCCTGCTCGCCGACCTCTTGGAAACGGCCGGCCCCGACGCGCCGACCCTCTGCGAGGGCTGGCTGACCCGGGATCTGGCGGCCCACGTGGTGGTGCGCGAGCGCCGCCCGGACGCCGCGGGCGGGCTGCTGATCAAGCAGCTCGCGCCCCGGCTGGAGCGGGCGATGGAGGAGTTCGCGGCCAAGCCGTACGAGGAGCTCCTTCAGCTGATCCGCACCGGTCCGCCGCGCTTCTCGCCGTTCCAGCTCAAGCAGCTGGACGAGGCGTCGAACACGATCGAGTTCTTCGTCCATACGGAGGACGTCCGCCGGGCGCGGCCCGAGTGGACGCCGCGCGCCCTCGACCCGGTCTTCCAGGACGCCCTGTGGACGCGGCTGGAGCGCACCGCCCGGCTGATGGGCCGCGGCGCGCCGACGGGCCTGGTGCTGCGCCGCCCGGACGGCCGTACGGCGGTCGCCAACCGTGGCACCCCGGTGGTGACGGCGACCGGGGAGCCGTCGGAGCTGCTGCTGCTCCTGTACGGCCGGCAGAGCGTCGCCGCGGTGGAGCTGGACGGCGAGAAGGAGGCCATCGAGCGGCTGCACGGCGGCAAGCAGCTCGGCATCTGACCCGCTGGGCTCCGGCCCTCCGGGGCTCCGGGAGCGCTCCGCCGGAGGTCAGCGCGGGAGTTCCGCGTGGCGCAGGGCGGGCACGGCGAGGGCGACGACCCCGCCGAGCCCGCAGACCGCGGCGCTGACGACGAACACCGGGCCGGTGCCCCAGACGCCGACGGCGGCGGCGGACAGCGGCATGCTGAGCGGCGTGAGCCCGAGGCTGACCAGGCTGGCGACGGCGGTCACACGGCCGAGGTAGGCCGGGTCGGCCTGGGTCTGGAGCAGCGCAGCGCACACCGCGCCGCTGAGCCCGGCGAGCAGCCCGATGAGCACCGCGGTGCCGACGGCGGCGGCGAGGGCCGGCGCGTAGGCGAGGGCGCCGATGGCGGGCGAGCCGGCCAGGAGCGACCACCCGGCGACCCGGCCGGCGTGCGGGAGCCGGCCTCGCAGGGTGAGCAGGAGTGAGGCGGCGCCCGCGCCGGCGCCGAACCCGGACAGCACCCAGCCCATGCCGGAGGCGCCCCAGCCGCGTTCGTCGGCGAGCAGGGTCAGGCCCACGTTGAGCGGTCCGACGAAGCCGAGGTCGCCGAGGGCGATGGCCACCGTGAGCGGGGCGAGGACCGGGTGGCGGCGGATGTGGCGCAGGCCGGCCACCAGGTCGGCCCGGGCGGTCCGGCCGCGGGCGTCGGGGGCGTCGTCCGGCGGAAGTTCCCGCATCCGCACCCGGAGCAGCAGGGGCAGGGACAGGGCCGTCAGCAGTCCGGCGAGCCCGAACGCGGCGGCCGCGCCGCCGAGGGCGACGCCGAGCCCGCCGAGGGGCGCGCCCGCGATGACGGCGAACCGGTAGGCGAGGCCGCGCATGCCCTGGACGCGGGCGAGCTGGCCGCGGTCGGCTATGCGGGCGGGCAGCGCGCCGACGGCGGGGACGAACACGGCGTCCACCGTGCCGAAGACCAGGGCGAGCACGGTGAGCGGCCACAGGCTGGGGCCGGTGAGGAACAGCAGTGCCGCCACCGCGAGCACGGCCGCGCAGCGCACGGCGTCACTGCCGATGACGACCCGGCGCGGCCCGAACCGGTCGGCCAGCACTCCCCCGCCCAGCATGAGGACGGCGCGCGGCAGCGCACTGACGGAGAGCACCAGTCCCGCCTGCGCGGGGGTGCCTGCCTGGACGGCGGCCCAGGACAGGGCGACGTAGTAGACGCCGTCGCCGGCCATCGAGGAGGCGTAGGCGCCCAGCCAGCGCAGGACGTTGCCGTCGCGGTGGGCGGGGCGCTCGTCGGCGGCGCGGGCGGCGGACGTCCGGGATGCGGTGGTCATGGCCGGGCCTCTCAGGTGCGGAACGGGAAGCCGTACAGGTGCAGGGCGACGTTCTCGCGCCCCTCGGTGTCGCCCGCGGCCTCGGCCGCGCGCCCCTTGTCGACGTAGCGGGTCATCAGGGCGTCCACCTCGCGGGCCAGCTCGGCCAGTTCGGCGGAGGTCAGCCGGGAGAGGTACTCGGAGTCGAACGAGGCACTGTTCCACTCGGGGCCCCAGAAGGGGCGTTCGTCGAGGTGGCGGTGGTACAGCTCGCTGCGGTGCGCGAAGAAGAGCCGGGAGGCGGCGCGGTGGGCGGCGGCCTTCTCCGGCGCGTCGCGGAAGTCCTCGTCGTGGATGCTGACGCCGTCCGCGGCGGGCCGCCACCAGCGCTCGCGCCCGTCGGCGCTCTGCGGTTCCGCCGGTTCGACGAGTCCGTGCTCGGCGAGCTTGCGCAGGTGGTAGCTGACGAGCGAGACGGCCTCGTCGACGAGTTCGGCCAGCCGTGAGGCCGTGGCCACGCGTTCCAGGTACAGGGCCCGGTAGAGGTTAAGCCGCAGGGGGTGGGCGAGCGCCTTGAGCGTGCCCACGTCGGTGATCCGCTGGTTCTCCCTGCCCGTCATGCCCCCACCGTAGAAACGAAGGGGAAATTGCGCAACTCTTCTTGCGCAATTTTCCTTTCGCATCTCGCGACGAGCGGGCCCCGACCGCTCCGTGCGGCCGGGGCCCGTTCACGTCGGCGCGCTCGCGCGAACCGTCACCGCACCGGGTGACCGGCTTCGCGCAGCGTGTCCTTGACCTCGCCGATCCTCAGGTCGCCGAAGTGGAACACCGACGCGGCCAGCACCGCGTCCGCGCCCGCCTCGACGGCCGGCGGGAAGTCCGTGAGCCGCCCGGCTCCGCCGGAGGCGATCACCGGGATCCTGACGTGCCGGCGGACCGCCGCGATCATCTCCAGGTCGTAGCCGTCCTTCGTGCCGTCCGCGTCCATCGAGTTGAGCAGGATCTCGCCCGCGCCCAGCTCGGCCGCGCGGTGCGCCCACTCGACGGCGTCGATGCCGGTGCCCTTGCGGCCGCCGTGCGTCGTCACCTCGAAGGACCCCGACGGCGTGCGCCGGGCGTCGACGGACAGCACGAGCACCTGGCTGCCGAACCGCTCGGCGATCTCCCTGATCAGCTCCGGGCGGGCGATCGCGGCGGTGTTCACGCCCACCTTGTCGGCGCCGGCCCTCAGCAGCCTGTCGACGTCCTCCGGGGTGCGTACCCCGCCGCCGACGGTCAGCGGGATGAACACCTGCTCGGCGGTGCGGCGCACCACGTCGTAGGTGGTCTCGCGGTTGCCCGAGGAGGCGGTGATGTCCAGGAAGGTCAGCTCGTCGGCGCCCTCGGCGTCGTAGACCTTGGCCATCTCGACGGGGTCGCCCGCGTCGCGCAGGTTCTGGAAGTTGACGCCCTTGACGACGCGTCCGGCGTCCACGTCCAGGCAGGGGATGACCCGTACGGCGAGCGTCATGCCGAGACCTCCCCGCGGAACGCCTCGACCTCGACCTCGACGACCAGGCCCGGATCCACCAGACCGGAGACGATGAGCATCGACGCGGCGGGCCGGACGGCGTCGAACAGCTCCTTGTGCGCGCGGCCGACGTCGTCCACGTCCCGCGCGTGGGTGAGGTACATGCGGGTGCGCACGACGTCCTCGCGCCCGAGGCCCAGCTCCGCCAGCGCCGCGAAGGCGACGTTGAAGGCGTTGAGCGTCTGGTCGTAGGGGCCGCCGCCGGCGATCTGACCGTCCACGACCGAGGTGCAGCCGGAGACCAGCACCAGGCCGCCGGGAAGCTCCACCGCGCGCGAGTAGCCGAAGGCGTCCTCCCAGGGCGCGCCGGTCGCGACGCGTCGCAGCGCGCTCACCGGGCCACCGCCTCCAGGGCCTCTTCGAGGGTGAACGCCTTGGCGTACAGCGCCTTGCCGACGATGGAGCCCTCGACGCCGAGCGGCACCAGCTCGGCGATGGCGCGCAGGTCGTCCAGGGACGAGACGCCGCCGGACGCCACGACCGGGCGGTCGGTCACCGCGCACACGTTGCGCAGCAGCTCCAGGTTGGGGCCCTGGAGGGTGCCGTCCTTGGCGATGTCGGTGACGACGTAGCGCGCGCAGCCCTCCTTGTCGAGGCGGGCCAGCGTCTCGTAGAGGTCGCCGCCGTCGCGGGTCCAGCCGCGGCCGCGCAGGGTCGTTCCGCGCACGTCCAGGCCGACCGCGATCTTGTCGCCGTGCTCGGCGATCACCTTGGCGACCCACTCGGGCGTCTCCAGGGCGGCCGTGCCCAGGTTCACGCGGGTGCAGCCGGTGGCCAGCGCGGCGGCGAGGGTGTCGTCGTCGCGGATGCCGCCGGAGAGCTCCACCTTGATGTCCATCGCGCCCGCGACCTCGGCGATCAGCGCCCGGTTGTCGCCGGTGCCGAACGCGGCGTCCAGGTCGACCAGGTGCAGCCACTCGGCGCCCGAGCGCTGCCAGGCGAGGGCGGCCTCCAGCGGGGAGCCGTAGGAGGTCTCGGTCCCGGACTCGCCGTGCACCAGACGGACGGCCTGGCCGTCGCGGACGTCGACGGCGGGGAGGAGTTCGAGCTTGCTCACAGTGTTCCGATCCAGTTGGTGAGGAGCTGGGCTCCGGCGTCGCCGGACTTCTCGGGGTGGAACTGCGTGGCCCACAGGGCGCCGTTCTCCACGGCGGCCACGAACGGCCTGCCGTGCGTCGACCAGGCCACCTTGGGAGCGCGCATCGTCGGGTTGAGCACTTCCAGGGACCAGTCCTGGACGGCGTAGGAGTGCACGAAGTAGAAGCGCGCGTCCGCGTCCAGTCCGGCGAACAGCTCGGAGCCGGCCGGGGCGTCGACGGTGTTCCAGCCCATGTGGGGGACGATCTCGGCCTGGAGCGGCTCGACCGCGCCGGGCCACTCGTCGAGGCCCTCGGTCTCCACGCCGTGCTCGATGCCGCGGGCGAAGAGGATCTGCATGCCGACGCAGATGCCCATCACCGGGCGGCCGCCGGAGAGCCTGCGGCCGATGATCCAGTCGCCGCGGGCCTCCTTCAGGCCGCGCATGCAGGCGGCGAAGGCGCCGACGCCCGGCACCAGGAGCCCGTCGGCGTTCATGGCGGTGTCGAAGTCACGGGTGATCTCGACGTCGGCTCCGGCGCGGGCGAGGGCGCGCTCGGCGGAACGGACGTTGCCGAAGCCGTAGTCGAAGACGACGACCTTCTTCGCGCCGCTCAATTCCACACCTCCAGCCGCACGACGCCCGCCGCGAGACACATCGCGGAGCCGATCGACAGCAGCACGATCAGGTTCCTGGGCATCTTCTGCTTGACGAAGGAGTAGACACCGCCGGCGAGGAAGAGGCCGACGACGATCAGGACGGTGGACAGTCCGCTCATGGGGTTACAGCGCGCCCTTCGTGGAGGGGAGGATGCCGGCCGCGCGCGGATCGCGCTCACAGGCGTAGCGCAGGGCCCGGGCCAGCGCCTTGAACTGGCACTCCACGATGTGGTGGGCGTTGCGCCCGTAGGGCACGTGCACGTGCAGGGCGATCTGCGCCTGGGCGACGAAGGACTCCAGGATGTGCCGGGTCATCGTCGTGTCGTACGCGCCGATCATCGGCGCCATGTTCTCGGGCTCGGTGTGCACGAGGTAGGGGCGGCCGGAGAGGTCGACGGTGACCTGGGCGAGCGACTCGTCCAGCGGGACCGTGCAGTTGCCGAAGCGGTAGATGCCCACCTTGTCGCCGAGGGCCTGCCGGAAGGCGGCGCCGAGCGCGAGGGCGGTGTCCTCGATGGTGTGGTGGGAGTCGATGTGCAGATCGCCGTCCGTCTTGACGGTGAGGTCGAACAGACCGTGACGGCCGAGCTGGTCGAGCATGTGGTCGTAGAAGCCGACGCCGGTCGCCACGTCGACCTTGCCGGTGCCGTCGAGGTCGATCTCGACGAGGACCGACGTCTCCTTCGTGGTGCGCTCTGTACGTCCTACGCGGCTCATGCGCTCTGCTCCTTCTTGACTTCACGGACCGCGTCGAGGAACGCGTCGTTCTCTTCGGGGGTTCCGGCGGTGACCCGCAGCCGGCCGGGCACGCCGTTGTCCCGGACCAGGACGCCCCGGTCGAGGATCTGCCGCCAGACGGCGTGCGCGTCCTCGAACCGCCCGAACTGCACGAAGTTGGCGTCGGACGGCGTGACCTCGTACCCGGCGGCGAGCAGCCCGCTCACCAGCCGGTCGCGCTCCGACTTCAGCTGCTCCACGTACTTCAGCAGCGTGTCGGTGTGCTCCAGCGCGGCCAGCGCCGTCGCCTGGGTGACGGCCGACAGGTGGTAGGGCAGCCGGACGAGCTGGACGGCGTCGACGACCGCCGGGTGCGCGGCGAGGTAGCCGAGGCGCAGTCCCGCCGCGCCGAAGGCCTTCGACATCGTCCGCGAGACGACGAGATTCGGCCGTCCTTCGAGCAGCGGCAGCAGTGACGCGCTGTGGCTGAACTCGACGTAGGCCTCGTCGACGACGACCATCGACGGCTTGGCCGCCTGGGCGGCCTCGTACAGCGCGAGGACCGTCTCGGCGGGGACGGCGGTGCCGGTGGGGTTGTTGGGGGTGGTGACGAAGACGACGTCCGGGCGGTGCTCGGCGATCGCCTTCTCGGCGGCGTCGAGGTCGACGGTGAAGTCCTCGTTGCGGGGGCCGGAGATCCAGCCGGTCCCGGTGCCGCGCGCGATGAGCGCGTGCATCGAGTAGGACGGCTCGAAGCCGATCGCGGTGCGGCCGGGCCCGCCGAAGGTCTGCAGCAGCTGCTGGAGGACCTCGTTGGAGCCGTTGGCCGCCCACACGCCGGCCGCGGTGACCGGGTGCCCCGTGGTGTCGGTGAGGTACTCGGCGAGCCGGGTGCGCAGCTCGACGGCGTCCCGGTCCGGGTAGCGGTTGAGGTGGCGGGCGGCCTCGCGCACGCGCTCGGCGATCCGCTCGACCAGCGGCTCGGGCAGCGGATAGGGGTTCTCGTTGGTGTTCAGCCGTACGGGGACGTCGAGCTGGGGAGCGCCGTAGGGGCTCTTGCCGCGCAGTTCGTCGCGGACCGGGAGATCGTCGATTCCGATGTTCACTGGACCGTCGGCACCTTCCACCCGAACCTCGCCTTGATCGCCGCGCCGTGCGCCGGCAGGTCCTCCGCCTCCGCCAGCGTCACCACGTGGTGGGCGACGTCGGCGAGCGCCTCGCGCGTGTAGTCGACGATGTGGATGCCCCGCAGGAAGGACTGCACGGACAGCCCGGAGGAGTGGCAGGCGCAGCCGCCGGTGGGCAGGACGTGGTTGGATCCGGCGGCGTAGTCGCCGAGGGAGACCGGCGCCCAGGGGCCGACGAAGATCGCGCCCGCGTTGCGGACCCGGTCGGCGACCGCCGCGGCGTCCGCGGTGTGGATCTCCAGGTGCTCGGCGCCGTAGGCGTCGACGACCCGCAGGCCCTCCTCGACGCCGTCGACGAGGACGATCGCCGACTGCCGGCCGGCGAGCGCCGGGACGATCCGGTCTTCGACATGCCGGGTGGCCGCGACCTGCGGTTCCAGTTCCTTCTCGACGGCGTCCGCCAGCTCCACGGAGTCGGTGACCAGGACGGCTGCCGCCAGCGGGTCGTGCTCGGCCTGGCTGATCAGGTCGGACGCGACGTGCACCGGGTCGGCGGTGGCGTCGGCGAGGACGGCGATCTCGGTCGGGCCCGCTTCGGCGTCGATGCCGATCTTTCCGGTGAAGTAGCGCTTGGCGGCGGCCACCCAGATGTTGCCGGGGCCGGTGACCATGTCGACCGGAGCGCAGGACTCGGTGCCGTACGCGAACATCGCGACGGCGGTGGCGCCGCCGGCCGCGTACACCTCGTCGACGCCCAGCAGCGCGCACGCGGCGAGGATCGTGGGGTGCGGGAGGCCGCCGAACTCGGCCTGCGGCGGCGAGGCCAGGGCGATCGACCCGACGGCCGCCTCCTGGGCCGGCACCGCGTTCATGACGACCGACGACGGGTAGACCGAGCGGCCGCCGGGCGCGTACAGCCCGACCCGCCCGACGGGCACCCACTTCTCCGTCACCGAGCCGCCGGGCACTACCTGGGTGGTGTGCGTCGTACGGCGCTGCTCGCGGTGGACGAGACGGGCCCGGCGAATGGACTCCTCCAGGGCCGCGCGCACGGCCGGGTCGAGCCGCTCCAGCGCCTCGGCCATCGCGCGCGCGGGGACGCGGACGGATTCCAGCCGCACCCCGTCGAACTTCTCCGCGAAGTCGATCAGCGCCGCGTCGCCCCGATGATGCACGGCCTCGCAGATCGGACGCACCTTCTCCAGGGCGGCCGAGACGTCGAAGTCGGCTCGGGGCAGCAGGTCGCGCAGGGCGGGGCCCTCGGGGAGGGCGTCGCCGCGCAGATCGATTCGGGAGATCACGTGGTCAATTCTCTCAGACCGGGATCGGGGGTCGTCCGCGCGTATCAATGGCTGATACAGAACATGGCCGGAATCCGGAAGATCCTCTTCGCCTCCGGAGTCCGGGGGCCGCCGACCGGGCATGAACAGCCGTGCGAACGCAGTGCGTGAGGGAAGAGGAGCGTGGAGTGACCGAGGGGGCGGGCATCCGAACGGGCGGCGACGCCGGAGAGCTGCCGGACGATCTGACGGCCGCCGAAGCCGGCATGTGGCAGGCCTTCCGCAACGGCAGCGTGTACGACCTGAGCTGCGGGGACACGGTCGTCGACGATCCGCACGGCGGGCATCCGTGGGGTCCTTCGCGCACCGTGCGGGCCCGGATCGTCGCCTGGCTCCTGCTGGCCGGGCCGCCCGCGCTGTCCGGCCGGGTGGCCTCGCTGAAGCTGGCCGGCGTGCAGATCAGCGGCTCCCTGGACCTCGCGGGCGGCACGGTCGTGCCGTACGTGGAGATGAAGCGCTGCCGCTTCGAGCGCGAGGTGCGGCTGCCGGAGGCCCGGTTCGCGACCCTGCGGATGGTGGACTGCTCGGTGCCGCGCCTGGAGGCCGCCCGGCTGCACACCGAGGGCGATCTGCATCTGCCGCGCTGCCGGTTCCACAACGGCGTGCGGCTCACCGACGCGCACATCGGCACGGACCTGCTGCTCAACCAGGCGATCGTCTACCGCGACCGCACCGGCCGCTCGATCGCCGCCGACGGGCTGACGGTCGGCCAGGACCTCCAGGCCGAGCTGCTGGAATCGCACGGCGAGCTGAGTCTGCGCAGCGCCAAGATCGGCGTCTCGCTGAGCCTGCGCGGGGCGCGCCTGGCCAACCCGTACACGCGGCTGGCGCTGAACGCGCCGCAGCTCACGGTGGAGCGCTCGCTGTATCTGACCCCGGCCGGCGTCGGGGGCCAGGCGCTCAGCGGCACGACCCCCGCGCGCGGGACGCGCATCCAGCGCTTCGAGTGCCGGGGCGGGGTGCGCCTGGACGACGGCCGGTTCGGCGACGCCGTCGACCTGGAGCGGGCCCGGTTCGCCTTCACGGACGACCAGGAGCTGTCGCTGCGCCGGGTGCAGACGTCCGAGCTGCGCTTCCTCGGGGAGCAGCCGGGGCGCGGCAAGGTGGTGCTGTCCGGCGCGCGGGTGGTGAACCTGGTGGACCGGGCGAGCGCGTGGCCGGGGCCGGGCAGTCTGCACATGGGCGGCTTCGCGTACGAGAACCTGGTGCCGCAGGGCCCGTTCTCGCTGGCGGACCGGCTGCGCTGGGTGGCCGCCGCGACCGCCGAGTACGCGCCGGAGCCGTACGAGCGGCTGGCGGCCGTGCTGCGGGCCGGCGGGGAGGACGAGGACGCCCGCGAGGTCCTGCTGGCCAAGCAGCGCCGCCGGCGCGAGACCCTGCCGCCCGCCGCGAAGCTCTGGGGTTACGCGCAGGACTGGACGGTGGCCTACGGGTACCGGCCGGGCAGGGCCGCGGTGTGGATGGCGGTGCTGTGGGCCGTCGGCTCGCTGGCCTTCGCGCACGCCGCGCATCCGGCCGTCGACCCCGGCGGGCATCCGCCCTGGAACCCGGCGCTGTTCGCGCTGGACCTGCTGCTGCCGGTCATCGATCTCGGGCAGGTGGGCCAGTGGCAGCTGCGCGGGGGCTGGCAGTGGCTGTCGGCGGCCCTGATCCTGCTGGGCTGGGTCCTGGCGACGGCGGTGGCGGCGGGCGCGACGCGTCTGCTGCGCCGAGGCTGACCGCGGCCGCGCCGGGGCCTGCGCGACCGCCCGCCTTTACCCTCCCTTGACCTGACGGCGTACAACTTTCCGCGGGTTGCCCGCACCCTCTGGCGCGATCTGAACCTGCGGCTTTTCAATGGTCGGCACCATGGCTCTGCTGCCCCCCTTCATCCGCGCCTCCCGGACGTCCCGGCCGGCACGGTACGTCGCCCCCCACAGCGCCGCCGGGCTCCCCACCGACGACGAGGTGCTCCTCGACGTGCCGGACGACCGGCTCGGCCCCGCGCTCGTCGCGGCCGGCCTGGGCGCCTACGCACCCGCCGCCGCCCTGCTGCTTCGCACCCGCGAACGCGCCGAGTGGGAGTACCGCGACCGGTACGCCGTCCGGCTGGCGTCCTTCGCCCTCTCCCGCCCGGAGTGGTTCGAGGACTGGCGCGCCGCCGCCCCGCGCGACCCCGACGTCCTGCTCGTCTCCGCGCAGCTCGCGGTGGCCCGCGCGTGGGACTCGCCGGCCCGGGCCGAACTGCTGCGCGAGGTGAGCCCGCTGATCACGGCGGCCGCGCAGAGCGACGTCCGCGACCCGGTGCCGTGGCGGATAGCGCTGGACCACGCCCGCGGCGCCCGCGCCGGGCACAAGTACTTCGGCGAGCTGTGGGCGGCCGCGGTGCGCCGCGCCCCGCACCACTACGGCTGCCACGTGGCGGCCAAGCGCTATCTGGCCGAGTCCTGGCACGGCTCGCACCGCGAGTGCTTCGACTTCGCCGACCGGGCCGCGCAGGACGCGCCGGCCGGCTCCCTCGTCCAGGCCCTGCCGGCCCGCGCGGCCTTCGCCTACCTGGCCGACGGCTGCGGCCCCGAGGTGCCGCGCGAGCGGCTGGAGGCGGCCGCCGACCGGGCCGTCGAGCTGTCGGCCCGCTTCCCGGCGGCCGACCCGTGGCCGGCCGAGATACGCAACGTGCTCACGTACGTCCTGGTCCGCCTCGGCCGCCGCGACGAGGCCCTCGCCCAGCTGCGGCTGATCGGCCCGTACGCCACGTCCTTCCCCTGGGACCGGTTGTCCGACGACCCCCTCGGGCACTTTCTGGCGGTCCGGGAGGAAGTGGTCTCGGGACCGTCCGGGGAGCCTTCCAAAGGGCCGGGGAGCGGGCACGGCGGACGAGCCCGCCCGCCGGACCACTAGGCTTCTGCGTCGTGACCACCGTCCGTCTGCCGCTCTTCCCCCTGAACTCGGTGTTGTTCCCGGGACTCGTGCTCCCGCTCAACGTCTTCGAGGAGCGTTATCGCGCCATGATGCGCGACCTCCTGAAGACCCCCGAGGACGAATCGCGCCGGTTCGCCGTCGTCGCCATCCGCGACGGCCACGAGGTGGCGCCCAGCTCCCCCGGCCTGCCCGACCAGACGGCGCTGCCCGAACGCGGCCCCGCGGCCGGTTTCGGCGACGACCCGGTCAAGGCCTTCCACGGCGTCGGCTGCGTGGCCGACGCCGCGACCGTCCGCGAGCGCGCCGACGGCACCTTCGAGGTGCTGGCGACGGGCACGACCCGCGTGAAGCTGCTGTCGGTGGACGCCTCCGGGCCCTTCCTGACGGCGGAGCTTCAGGAACTGCCCGAGGACCCGGGTGAGGAGGCGGGCGCCCTCGCGGAGGGCGTGCTGCGGTCCTTCCGCCAGTACCAGAAGCGGCTGGCGGGCGCCCGCGAACGCTCGCTGACCACGGGCGCCGACCTCCCGGACGACCCGTCGGTGGTGTCGTACCTGGTGGCCGCGGCGATGATGCTGGACACCCCCACCAAGCAGCGGCTGCTCCAGGCCCCCGACACGGCCTCCCGGCTGCGGGACGAGCTGACCCTGCTGCGCGCGGAGACGGCGATCATCCGCAACCTGCCCTCGCTGCCCGCGGCGGAACTGACCCGCGGCCCGACGAGTCTCAACTGACGTCACCGAGAAGGCCCGTATGGCGAAGAAGTCGAAGAAACAGCAGCAGTCCGGGGGCACGCCCGCGACGGTGGCCCTGACGGCGGCCGGCGTGGAGTTCACGGTCCACGCCTACGACCACGATCCGAACCACCCGTCCTACGGCGAGGAGGCGGCCCAGGCGATGGGCGTCTCCCCCGACCGGGTCTTCAAGACCCTGGTCGCCGACGTCGACGGGGCGCTCACCGTGGCGGTGGTCCCGGTGGCCGGCTCCCTGGACCTGAAGGCCCTGGCGGCCGCGGTGGGCGGCAAGCGCGCGGCGATGGCCGACCCCACCCTCGCCGAGCGCACCACCGGATACGTCCGGGGCGGCATCTCCCCGCTGGGCCAGCGCAAGCGGCTCCCGACGGTCCTGGACGACTCGGCGACCGCCCACGCCACGATCTGCGTCTCGGCGGGCCGCCGGGGCCTGGAGGTGGAGCTGTCCCCGAAGGACCTGGCGGAGCTGACGGCGGCCGTCCTGTCCCCCATCGGCCGCGGCTGAGCCGCTTCGGCGCATCCTCGCCGACCGCCTCGGGGCCCGGGCCCGGGCCTGGGTCGCGGCCGGACACGGTCCCGGGCCGGACACGGTCCCGGGCCGGAGATGGTCCCGGGCCGGAGATGGTCTAGGACAGGGGTGACCCGTATCCGTCTTTACCGTGTGCGGCGGCCGGCCCGTAGGGCTGGTACTGCTCGGGGTCGCGCGGTCCGAACAGCGCCGTGAGCCCCAGATGCACCAGCGCGGCGGCGAACGGCCAGGCCAGGAGCGCGCCCTTCGCCCCGAGCTTCAGCGGCGCGGAGAACGTCACCCCCTTGCCCACCGACCGCGCGTGCGCGATCACGTCGGAGTCGGGCCCGAGCCACAGCCCCAGCCGCCAGGCCAGCAGCGAGCCGAGGAAGCCGCCGAGCGCGAGCGCGACGACGAGCGGGACTCCCCCGCGCCGCCGCAGGCAGAACACCGCGACCGCGCTCACCGTGCCGCACGCCAGGCCCAGCAGCGCGAACGTTCCGTCCACCCCGATCGCCTGCTCGCCCTCGGTGTCCTTGAAGTAGACGACCCACTGGTCGTCCGCCAGGTCGCCGACGAGCGGGACGTTCGGGGCCAGCCACGCCCACAGCAGCCCGAGCAGTACGCCCGCGACGGCGACCGCGACCGTGATCACGGCGGCCTCGCGCAGTTCGGTCCTCATCCCGGGCCCGTCCTGTCCGTACGCGACGTCGTGGGGGGCGGCGGCCGGACCCGCGTGCCCCGCGGGCGACGGCGGCCAGGTCCCGTGCGAGGACGGTTCGTGCGGCGGCGGGGGCGGAGTCAGCGGTGCGGTCACCCTGACATCGTGCCAGGCCCGCCCGGGCGGCGCTTCATCGGACGGCGGCCCGGCGGTACGCCCAGGTGGCGACGGCGAGCGAGACGACGCCCACCCCCGCGCACACGGCGAGGTCGCCGAGCACCAGCGCCCAGTCCGGATCCGTCCCGAAGGTCCGGGCGAACGCCTCGACCCCGTAGGTCGAGGGCAGCAGGTCGCGGGCGAAGCGCACCGCCTGCGGCATGCGGTCCGGCGGCAGCACGCCCAGCAGCAGCGCGGCCGACATGCCGAGCTGGCCGAGCACCGTGGCCAGCTCCGGCCGTGGCGCGAGCAGCCCGAAGGCCGCGCCGAGCCCCGACAGGGCGGCGCCGGCCAGTGGGATCACGGCCGCGAGGACCCACAGATGCGTCAGGGGCAGCCCGAACAGCACGCATCCGAACACGGCGGTCACCAGCGTGCCGGGCACCGTGAAGGACGCGTACGCCCCCGCCGCGCCCAGCACCACGGCCGCGGGCGGCACGGGCAGCGTCGCGTAGTGGTCCAGTCCCCCGCTCGCCCGCAGCTGCCCGAAGTACTGGGCGAGCAGGTTCAGCGCGACGAAGGCGACGACCAGCACCGCGGACCCCGCGACCACCGACTCGGCCTCGTGACCGCCGTCGACCACGCCCCGCATCATGATCAGGATGCCGACCGACTGGAAGGTCGCGACGAACAGCAGCGGGATGCGCGCCACCCGGGCGCGGGACAGCTGGGCCCGGTACACGGCCGCCAGCGACGGCCACAGCCGGGCGCGCGGCGCGAGTTCGGCGGCGCCGGCGGGGGCGGTCCGGGTGACGCCCCGGGCGCCGCCCGGCAGAACCTCGGCGGGTACGACACTCACGTGACGCTGCTCCTTTTCCCTACGGTTCTCATACCGTCCCATACGGCCCCGCCGTCCCGCCCGCTCACCCCGGGGCGCCTCGGCCTCCCCGTCTCCCGCTCGCTCACGCGCGCACCAGCCCCTGCCGTGCCGCCCCGCCCAGCGCCAGGTAGACGTCCTCCAGGCTCGGGGTGGCCAGGGTGAAGTCGTCCAGGGCGGCGAAGGCGGCCCCGCCGGTGACGGTGGCGACGACGGCCCGGGCCTCGTCGGGGGCCAGGCGCAGCGTCCAGCGGCGGCCGGACTCCACGGCCCGCTCGCGCAGCGCGGCGACCTCCGGCACGTCCAGCGGCGCACGCTCGCGCCACACCAGCTCCACCCGCACCTCGCCGGCGACCTGCTCCTTGAGCCCGGCGGGGGTGTCGCAGGCGATGACCCGGCCCCGGTCCAGGACCGCGACCCGGTCCAGGACGGTCTCGGCCTCGATGACGTTGTGGGTGACGAGCAGCACGGTCGTCCCGCGTTCGGCCCGCCGCCGGTCGACGGCGGCCCACACGGCCCGGCGCGCGACCGGGTCCATTCCGGTGGTCGGCTCGTCGAGCACCAGCAGGGGCCGCTCGCCCACCAGCGCGGCGGCGAAACAGGCGAGTCGGCGCTGTCCCCCGGACAGTTTGCGCAGCGGCCGTCCGGCGAGCGGGGTGAGGCCCAGTTCGTCGAGGACGGCGTCGCGCTCCCGGCGGGCGGCGTGCACGTCCAGGCCGCGCAGCCGGCCGGTGGTCTCCGCGGCCAGCGAGACGGTGAGTTCGTCGAGGGCGGTGGACTCCTGGCCGAGGTAGGCGAGGATCCGGGCGGCCCGGTCGGGGTGGCGGACGATGTCGTGGCCGAGGATCTCCACCCGGCCCGCGTCGGGCCGCATCAGGCCGGTCATCTGACGTACGAGGGTGGTCTTGCCCGCGCCGTTGGGGCCGAGGAGCCCGAAGATCTCGCCGCGCCGGATGTCCAGCCGCACGTCGTCCGTGGCCCGGACCTCGGGGGTCGCGGGAGCGCCGCGCCGGCCCCGGACCGCCGGGTAGGACTTCGTCAGCCCGCGCACGGCGCACACGACCTCGTCCCCGTGCCGAAGTGCCGATGCCGCGCGCGTACTCACAAGGCACGAGACTACGGGGTCGGGGACCTCCGCTCGCCGTCGGGGGCGGGGGCCGGACCCGGTTCAGTCCCCCGCCGGAGCGTGCTCGGCGGCCGTGCGGACGTCGATCTCGCGCCAGAAGCCCGCCCGGATGGCGTAGCGGTCGTGTTCGTCGATCTGGTCGTCCTTGTGGGCGAGCAGGCCGAAGCGGGCGGCGTACCTGAGCAGCTCGCCGTCGATGCGGTGCGGGATCCGTGGATACATGCCGGACAGCTTCTGCAGATGGCCCTGGTCGCCGAGGCGGCCGATCCAGCGGCGGGCGAAGACCTGGCCCACCTCGTAGGGGTCGCCGCCGACGGTGGTGATGTCCTCCTCGCGGTCGGCCCACCGCTGCTCGGCCGTGGTGACCTGCGCGAGCGTGGGCATCGAGGCGATGTCGGGGGGCTCGGGGGCGGTGCCGGGGCGGTCGACCCAGCCCTTGTCGGAGGACCAGCGCAGGGTGGCCGTGGCGGGGTGCGGGGCGGTGTGGGCGCCGGGCGCGCGCAGGGCGGCCAGGTCCTTCGGGGTGGGCACGCCCTTGGGGGCCGGTACGCGCTCCTGGACGCCGTTGTCGGAGCCGCCGCCCCCGGAGGGGTGCTCGGGCTCGTCGGGGGCGCGTTCGGCGGTCGGCGCGAGACCGGAGTCGGGCAGCGGGGCGGAGAGGATGGCGGCGATCTCGGGGCGGGGGACGGGCGGCGGCGCGCAGATCCCGCCCAGCTCCTTGGCGCGAACGGCCTTGGTGATCCAGGTGCGGTCCAGGACGCGCCGTTCGTCGGCCTCGGCGACCAGGTCCTCGGACTGGTTGTAGTCGCCGTCGGCGGCCTGCACGGCCCACAGGTGGACGGCGACGCCGTGCTCCTTGGCGGCCATCATCCCGGGCAGCAGATCGCCGTCGCCGGTGACGAGGACGACGTCGGAGCAGGCGCGGTTGCGGGCCAGCTCGGTCAGCTCGGCGTGCATGGCGGCGTCGACGCCCTTCTGGGCCCACCGCCCGTCGCTGCGGGTCAGGGCGCCCAGCCGGACGGTCACCCTGGGCATCACCCGCAGTCTGCGGTGCTCCGGCTGCGGAACGCGGTCGGGTGCGCCGTCGAACCAGTAGATGCGCAGCAGCGGCCGCTCGGTCTCGGACTCGGCCTGTTCGCGCAGGCCCTGGACGAGGGCGGCGTGGTCGACGGTGATACGGGATCGCGAGGGCTCTCCGGCGAGGAGACTCGCGGCCGCCCCCAGCAGATACCCGGCGTCCACCAGGACGATGCAGCGGTCCACACGACTCACCCTCTTTCCGGGAGGTTTGCTTCGGGCTTCCTTCGAGTCTGCCCGACGGCGCGGAGGTTAACGGCCCGAACTCGATCTTCGGCGTGGCGTTTCGAGCACGTGCGCGCCGACAACCCCTGTTACAGACGGTAATTATCCGAAATGCGTCGTAAGTCAGCCTATGTGAATCTGGTCCCGGCCCTGGCCCCTAGATCCCCCCAGGAGGCAGAGCACCATGGCCAAGAACAAGAAGCAGGAACGTAAGCAGCCGCAGTCCGAGCGTGGTCAGCAGACGGCACGGCCGTCCACGATGGAGACCCAGGCCGAGCAGCACATCGCCCAGGTGACACCCGCCGACATGGCCCGCAAGGGCCGCCAGAAGCGCTTCGGCCACAACTGACGTCGGCACGACGGGCTGTTGCAGCCCGGACACAGCGAGGGGCGCATCCGGTTGCGGATGCGCCCCTCAGCCGCGTGGTCGCGTGGTCGCGTGGTCAGCCGGCCAGGCAGGACGGGCCGAGCAGCACCTTGAGGTCGCCGAACAGGGCGGGATCGGGCTTGACGCGGTGCCGGTCCAGACGCAGCACGGTCGTCTTCGTCGGGCCCTGGAGCCTGATCCGGACCTCGCTGTCGCCGCGGTGGTGGGTGAGGATCTCCCCGAGGCGGTTGATCATCGGCGGGGTGACCCGGGTGGCGGGGATGGTGAGGATCACGGGCGCGTTGGTGCCCGCGTTGGACAGGTCGGGGACCTGGAGTTCCATCGCGACGAGCCGCGGCACGTCCTCGCGCTTGTCGAGGCGGCCCTTGACGAAGACGACGGCGTCCTCGACGAGTTGGGTGGAGACGAGCTGGTAGGTCGCGGGGAAGAACATGCACTCGATGGAGCCCGCGAGGTCCTCCACGGTGGCGATCGCCCAGGCGTTGCCCTGCTTGGTCATCTTGCGCTGGAGGCCGGAGATGATGCCGCCGATGGTCACCACCGCGCCGTCCGCGTGCTCGCCGCCGGTGAGCTGGGCGATGCCCGCGTCGGCCTTGTCGGACAGCACGTGCTCCAGGCCGAAGAGCGGGTGGTCGGAGACGTACAGGCCGAGCATCTCCCGCTCCTGGGCGAGCAGATACGTCTTCTCCCACTCGTCGGTGGTGAACTCGACGTCGAGTCCGAAGCCGGGCTCGCTCGTGTCCTCCTCTCCCATCCCGCCGAACAGGTCGAACTGGCCCTCGGCCTCCTTGCGCTTGACCGCGACCACGTTGTCGATCATCGGCTCGAACTGCGCGGTGAGGCCCTTGCGGGTGTGCCCCATGGTGTCGAAGGCGCCCGCCTTGATCAGCGACTCCGTGGTGCGCTTGTTGCAGGCGACCGCCTCGACCTTGTCGAGGTAGTCGGGGAAGGAGGCGTATTTGCCCTTGGCCTTGCGGCTCCTGATGATCGAGTCGACCACGTTGGTGCCGACGTTGCGGACGGCCTCCAGCCCGAAGAGGATCACGTCGTCGCCCTGGGCGGCGAAGTTGTGCACGGACTCGTTGACGTTCGGCGGGAGCACCTTGATGCCCATGCGCCGGCACTCGTTGAGGTAGATCGCGGACTTGTCCTTGTCGTCCTTGACCGAGGTGAGCAGCGCGGCCATGTACTCGGCCGGGTAGTTCGCCTTCAGATAGGCCGTCCAGTACGACACCAGTCCGTACGCGGCGGAGTGCGCCTTGTTGAACGCGTAGCCGGCGAACGGCACCAGGACGTCCCACAGGGCCTGGATCGCCTCGTCGCTGTAGCCGTTCTTCTGGGCGCCGGCCTGGAAGATCGTGAAGTTCTTCGCCAGCTCGTCGGGCTTCTTCTTGCCCATCACGCGGCGCAGGATGTCGGCCTCGCCGAGCGAGTAGCCCGCGATGATCTGGGCCGCCTTCTGCACCTGCTCCTGGTAGACGATCAGGCCGTAGGTGACCGCCAGGACCTCTTCGAGCGGCTCCTCCAGCTCCTTGTGGATCGGGGTGATCTCCTGGAGCTTGTTCTTGCGCAGGGCGTAGTTGGTGTGCGAGTCCATGCCCATCGGGCCGGGCCGGTACAGCGCGGAGACGGCGGAGATGTCTTCGAAGTTGTCCGGCTTCATCAGGCGCAGCAGCGAACGCATGGGGCCGCCGTCGAACTGGAAGACGCCCAGGGTCTCGCCGCGCTGGAGCAGTTCGAAGGTCTTGGGGTCGTCGAGCGGGAGGCTGAGCAGCTCCAGGTCGACGCCCTTGTTGGACTTCACCATCTTGACGGCGTCGTCCATGATCGTCAGGTTGCGCAGGCCCAGGAAGTCCATCTTCAGCAGGCCGAGCGACTCGCAGCTCGGGTAGTCCCACTGCGTGATGGTCACGCCGTCGGTGTGCCGGACCCAGACGGGCACGTGCTCGGTGATGGTCTCGCTGGACATGATCACGCCGGCGGCGTGCACGCCCATCTGCCGGACCAGGCCTTCGACGCCCTTGGCGGTGTCGATGACCTTCTTGACGTCCGGCTCGTTCTCGTACATCGCGCGGATCTCGCCGGCCTCGCTGTAGCGCGGGTGCGAGGGGTCGGTGATGCCGTTGAGGTCGATGCCCTTGCCGAGGACGTCGGCGGGCATGGCCTTGGTGAGGCGGTCGCCCATCGCGTACGGGTAGCCCAGCACGCGCGCGGAGTCCTTGATGGCGTTCTTCGCCTTGATCTTGCCGTAGGTGCCGATCATGGCGACCTTGTCGGCACCGTACTTCTCGGTCACGTAGCGGATCACCTCGACGCGCCTGCGCTCGTCGAAGTCGATGTCGACGTCGGGCATGGAGACGCGCTCGGGGTTGAGGAACCGCTCGAAGATCAGGCCGTGCGGGATGGGGTCGAGGTCGGTGATGCCCATGGCGTAGGCGACGATCGAGCCGGCCGCGGAGCCTCGGCCGGGGCCGACCGCGATGCCGTTGTTCTTGGCCCACATGATGAAGTCGGCGACGACGAGGAAGTACCCCGGGAACCCCATCTGGATGATGACGTCCATCTCGTACTCGACCTGGCGCTGCCGGTCGTCGGGGATGCCGCCGGGGAAGCGGCGCTCCATGCCCCGGCGGACCTCCTCCTTGAACCAGCTGACCTCGGTGTAGCCCTCGGGGATGTCGAACTTCGGCATGAGGTTCTTGGCCTCGAACATGCCGGTGGTGTCGATCTGCTCGGCCACCAGGAGGGTGTTGGCGCAGCCCTCCTGCCAGGCGTCCGAGGAGTCGATGGCGTACATCTCCTCCGTGGACTTCAGGTAGTAGCCGGTGCCGTCGAAGCGGAAGCGGTCCGGGTCGGAGAGGTTCTTGCCGGTCTGGATGCACAGCAGCGCGTCGTGCGCGGTCGCCTCGTGCGCGTACGTGTAGTGCGAGTCGTTCGTCACCAGCGGCGGGATGCCGAGCTTCCTGCCGATCTCCAGGAGGCCGTCGCGGACCCGGTGCTCGATGTCGATGCCGTGGTCCATCAGCTCCAGGAAGTAGCGGTCCTTGCCGAAGATGTCCTGGTACTCGGCGGCCGACTTCAGGGCCTCGTCGAACTGGCCCAGGCGCAGCCGGGTCTGCAGCTCGCCCGAGGGGCAGCCGGTGGAGGCGATGAGCCCCTCGGACCACTGGGAGATGGTCTCCTTGTCCATCCGGGGCCACTTCTGCAGCCAGCCCTCGGCGTACGCGTCCGAGGACAGCCGGAAGAGGTTGTGCAGGCCCGTCGCGTTCGCCGCCCAGATCGTCTTGTGGGTGTAGCCGCCGGAACCGGAGACGTCGTCGCGCTTCTGGTGCGGCTGGCCCCACTGGATCTTGCGCTTGTTGCGCCGCGACTCCGGGGCGACGTACGCCTCGATCCCGATGATCGGGGTGACTCCGGCCTTCTTCGCGGAGTGGAAGAAGTCGTAGGCCCCGTGCAGGTTGCCGTGGTCGGACATGGCGATGTGCGTCATGCCCATCTCGTTGCACGCGTCGAACATGTCCTTGAGCCGCGCGGCACCGTCCAGCAGCGAGTACTGGGTGTGGACGTGCAGGTGCGTGAACGGCGGCTTCGACACGGGTGCGGCCTCCAGGGAACCAGGGGTCTACGGGCGTCCCACGGGTTGCGGACGGTCCGGGGGACAGCGTCGAAGTCTATGCCTCGCCACTGACACCGCGGGCTCTCCCCCGCGTACCTTCACAGCGAGGGGCACGGGCACTTTCGCACGGCTCCGCCCGTTGGAGACGGCAGAAACGCTGTCGTACACGTCATGCACCAGGAGGCACCCAGCGATGTCGGTTCCGCAGCTCGACGACGAGCACCGCGGCGAGCAGATCCTCGCCGTCTTCGACACCGCGTTCGGCGAGCTCCTGGCCGCCGACCCGGCCGCGTTCCGCGTGAAGTTCCGGAAGATGGCGGCCTCGGCGTTCGCGTTCTACCGGGGCACGGCGGGCCTCTTCTACCACGACCTGGACGCGGAGAAGCGGGGCGGCCCGTTCCTGGACGACCGCACCTCGCGCGTGTGGATCCACGGCGACCTGCACGCGGAGAACTTCGGCACGTACATGGACGCCACGGGCCGGCTGATCTTCAACGTCAACGACTTCGACGAGGCGTACGTCGGCCCCTTCACCTGGGACCTCAAGCGCCTGTCCGCCTCGCTCGCCCTGATCGGATACGCGAAGGCGCTGTCCGACGACCAGATCAGCGAGCTGGTGGAGATCTACGCGGGCGCCTACCGCGAGCGCGTGCACGCGCTGGCCACCGGCGCCAAGAGCGACGAGGTGCCGCCCTTCACCCTGGACACCGCCCAGGGCCCGCTGCTGGACGCGCTGCGCGACGCCCGCTCGCTGACCCGTTTCGGGTTGCTGGACTCGATGACGGAGATCCGCGACTTCGAGCGCCGCTTCGCACCGGGCGGCGGCTCCATCGAGCTGGACGCGGCGACCCGCTACAAGGTCCTGGCCGCCTTCGACGGCTATCTGGAGACGCTGCCGGAGTCCTCGCTGGCCCGCCCCGACTCCTACCGCGTCAAGGACGTCGTCGGCCGTCGCGGCATCGGCATCGGCTCGGCCGGCCTGCCGTCGTACAACATCCTCCTGGAGGGCAACAGCGACGCCCTGGAGAACGACGTGGTGATCTACATCAAGCAGGCCCAGACCCCGGCCGTCTCCCGGCACATCACCGATCCGGCGATCCGGGGCTACTTCCGGCACGAGGGCCACCGCACGGTGATCTCCCAGCGCGCCCTCCAGGCGCACGCCGATCCCTGGCTGGGGTGGACCGAGCTGGGCGGCGCGGGACAGCTGGTGGCCGAGGTCTCGCCGTACGCGGTCGACCTGAACTGGGGCGACATCGACGATCCGGAGGAGATCGCGGGCGTCGTGGCCGACCTGGGGCGGGCCACGGCCACCATGCACGCGGCCGCGGACGACCAGTCCGGCGAGTCGCTGGTGCCCTTCTCCACCGAGCGGGCCATCGACGCCGCCATCGCCGCCGACGAGGACGGCTTCGCGCCGCTGCTGGTCGACTTCGCGCACTCCTACGGCGCCCGCGCGCGTGCCGACCACCAGATCTTCGTCGACCTGTTCCGCAACGGCCGGATCCCAGGTCTCTAACGGTCCGCCGCTCACAGGGACCCTTTAGCGGCTTCCTACAGCGGCACGTGGCACACTCTCCTGCGCAATGGACATATCCGGGACCCGCCTCAGAGCCGTACGCGCGGCACTGTTCACGGCCTTCGTCGTGACACTCAGCAGCGCGTCGCACGTGCTGCTGTCGCGGGCCCCGCTGCCGCTCAACACGGTGGCCGCCGTCGCGGCCGCCGTGTTCGCCCTCGCGTACGCCCTAGCCGGCCGCGAGCGCGGCTTCGGGCGCATCGCCGCCCTGCTGATCCCGCTGGAGCTGGCCGCCGACACCGTCTTCACCACCGGGCAGCACGTCTGCTACGGCCGGGCGGGCGGCCCCGTGGCCGGCCCGCTGGCCTCGGTCGGCTGGGACGTGCTGTGCGGCGACGGGACGCCGGTCGGCTCGCCCCTGGCACAGGTCGCGGGCGGTCCCGGCTCCACGGGGCTGGGCGGCCACCTCGCCCAGGTCCACCCGGTCACCGCCTGGCTGCTGCTCGCCGCGCACATCGGCGTCGGCCTGCTCGCCGCCGCCTGGCTGCGCCGGGGCGAGCGGGCTCTCGTCCAGTTGCTGCGGGCGGCCACCGCGACCACCTTCCGGCCCCTGCTGATCGCGGTGGCCGCCGTGAACGTACGACGCGCCCCGGCGGCCCGCCGCCTGCCGCGGCCCGCGCACCGCGCGGCCACCGCCCGCGACCGGCTGCTCGTGCACTCCCTGGGACGGCGTGGACCGCCGCGCTCGCCCGCCACGGCCTGAACGGACCACACGTCCGCGCGACGACCCGTCCGCGCCAAGACGCGCCCGCACGGACGCGCGTCTGCACGGACGGGTCCGCGTGGTCCTGCGACGCCGGGCACCACCTCCAGTACCTGAAGTCCCCACACGAACTTCCGCGCACGAGACGTGCGCGTCCCCTTTGGAGATCACCATGAGCAAGCGGAACAGCGCCTCGGCGAAGACGGCGGCACGGGAGCGGCTGCGCATCGAGCGCGAGCGCGAGGCCAAGCGCGCCAAGACCAAGCGCCAGGTCATCGTCGCGCTCTCGGTCGTCGGCGTCCTGGCCGCGGCCGGCGGCATAGGCTACGCCGTCGTCCAGGCCAACAAGCCCAGCGGCTGGGACGCGGTGAAGAAGCAGAAGCTGGTCAAGCCGGCCAACAGCACGGGGGCGGACGGTACGACCGTCGTCGTCGGAAAGAGCACCGCCAAGAAGACCCTCGTGATGTACGAGGACCCGCGCTGCCCGGTCTGCGCCCAGTTCGAGCAGACGGTCGGCCCGACGGTCAAGCAGGATCTCGACGCCGGCAAGTTCAAGATCCAGTACGTCGGCGCCACGTTCATCGACAACAACATCCCGGGCGAGGGCTCCAAGAGCGCGCTGAGCGCACTGGGCGCGGCCCTGAACGTCAGCCCCGAGGCCTTCCTCGAGTACAAGACCGCTCTGTACTCGGCGAAGTACCACCCGGACGAGCAGGACGACAAGTTCAACAGCGACGACTACCTGATCAAGGTGGCGGACACGGTGAGCGCCCTCAAGGGCAACGCGGCGTTCCAGAATGCCGTGAAGAAGGGGACCTACGACAAGTGGGCCCTCGTGATGAGCAGCAAGTTCGACACGGACGCGAAGAAGTACGGCTTCCAGGGAACCCCGACCCTCCTCATGGACGGCAAGGCCCTCACCGGCGGCGACGGCAAGAGCGCCCCCATGTCGGTCGCCGACTTCAACACGGCGTTGCAGAAGGCTCTCGGCTCCTAGCCCGGCAGCCCACGGGAGGGGGAGGTGTCCCGGGCCGGCTTCAGGCCCGGGACACCTCCCCCTTCGGCTCAGGTGCTCGCGCGTCGGGCGATCCGTTCCGGCCGGTTCCGCGACTGCCCGGCACGCCCCCTCGGAGTTCCCTCATCGGGTCCGAGGGGGCGTTTCGTCGTTCCCGGGGCGACGCCGAACGGCCGGTACGGCCGAAGGGGGCGCGAACCCGACAGGCCCGCCGGGCATTCTGATGCGAAAGTTCACTTACGCGCTGGGGTACCGATCAGTAACCTGATGCGCCGTGACCAGTCGATACAGAGCCTCCACATCGCCCGAGGGAGTCAACTCCCTCTCCCCGCGCCGCCGTACGGTCGTCAAGGCCGCGGCGGCGACCGTTGTCCTGGCCGGCCCGCTCGCCGCCGCCCTGCCCGCGCGTGCCGCCACGGACACGCCCGCCTTCCTTCACGGCCTCGCCTCCGGCGACCCCCTGCCCGACGGCGTCCTGCTGTGGACCCGGGTGACGCCGACCGCCGAGGCGGTTCCGGGCTCCGGACTCGGCCCGGACACCGAGGTGAGCTGGGTCGTCGCCCGGGACAAGGCGCTGACGGACGTCGTCTCCCGGGGGACGACCACCGCGACCGCCGCCTCCGACCACACCGTCAAGGCCGACATCCGCGGCCTCGCGCCCGCCACCGACTACTGGTTCCGCTTCTCGGCCGGCGACGTCGACTCCCCGGTGGCGCGCACCCGCACCGCGCCCGCGGCGGACGCGGCGGTGAGCGGCCTGCGTTTCGGCGTGGTCTCCTGCGCCAACTGGGAGGCCGGCTACTTCTCCGCGTACCGCCACCTCGCGGCCCGGGGCGACCTGGACGCCTGGCTGCACCTCGGCGACTACATCTACGAGTACGGCACCGGCCAGTACGGCACGCGCGGCACCGTCGTCCGGCAGACCGCGCCCGCCCACGAGATCCTCACCCTCGCCGACTACCGCACCCGGCACGGCAAGTACAAGACCGACCCGGACCTCCGAACGCTGCACGCCAAGGCCCCGGTCATCGCGATCTGGGACGACCACGAGTTCGCCAACGACACCTGGTCGGGCGGCGCGGAGAACCACACCGAGGGCGCCGAGGGCGCCTGGTCGGCCCGTCAGGCGGCCGCCAAGCAGGCCTACTTCGAGTGGATGCCGGTCCGCCCCGCGATAGCCGGCACCACCTACCGCCGGCTCCGCTTCGGCAAGCTCGCCGACCTGTCGCTGCTCGATCTGCGGTCCTTCCGCTCCCAGCAGGTCGCCGTCGGCAAGGGCGCCGTGGACGACCCGGACCGCACGATCACCGGCCGCGCCCAACTGGACTGGCTGAAGGCCGGGCTGACGGCGTCCGACACCGCCTGGCGGCTGGTGGGCAACTCGGTGATGATCTCGCCGTTCGTGATCGGCTCCCTCTCCGCGGACCTGTTCAAGCCGCTCGCCAAGCTGCTCGGCCTGCCCGAGGACGGCCTCGGCCTCAACACCGACCAGTGGGACGGCTACACCGACGACCGCCGTGAACTCCTCGCCCACCTGCGCGCGAACGCCATCCGCAACACGGTCTTCCTGACCGGCGACATCCACATGGCGTGGGCCAACGACGTGCCGGTGGACGCCGGCACCTACCCCCTGTCGGCCTCGGCGGCCACGGAGTTCGTGGTCACCTCGATGACCTCCGACAACCTCGACGACATCGTGAAGGTCCCCGAGGGCGTCCTCACCGCGGTCGCCTCCCCGGTCATCCGGGCCGCCAACCGGCATGTGCACTTCGTGGACACCGACCGGCACGGCTACGGCGTCCTGGACGTCACCGCCGAGCGCGCGCAGATGGACTACTACGTCGTGTCCGACCGGACCGACCCCACCGCGACCTCCTCGTGGTCGCGCTCGTACCGCACGCGCAGCGGCACGCAGAAGGTGGAGCGCACGTACGACCCGGTGTAGTTCCCGTCACAGTGTGCCGAGGAAGCCGAGCGCCACCCTCCAGGTGGCCTCGGCGGCCTCTTCGTCGTAATCGGGCAGGCCGGGGTCGGTGTACAGGTGGCCGGCGCCCGCGTACCGGTAGACCTCCACGTCGGCGCCGGCCCTGCCCATCTGGAGATACCAGGCGCTCAGCCAGTCGTCGGTCTCGAACGGGTCCGGCTCGGCCACGTGCAGCTGGACCGGCAGGTCGTCCACCGTGACGTTCGGCGCGAGGTCCGAGGTGCCGTGCAGGAGCAGCAGGCCGCGGGCCTTGTCGTCGCCGAGGGCGAGGGTCTGGGCGATCGACGCGCCCAGCGAGAACCCGGCGTACACCAGCCCGCGCTCCGAATAGGGCGCGGCGGCCAGCACGGCTCTCCTCAGCAGCTCGTCCTTGCCGATCTCCTCGTTGTACGCCATGCCCTCCTCGACCGTGTCGAACGTGCGCCCGTCGAAGAGGTCCGGGGTGCTGACCTCGTGTCCGGCGGCGCGCAGCCGGTCCGCCGCGGCGGACACCGCGGGCCGCGGACCGTAGGTCGAATGGAAGAGCATGATGTTCATGCGCCCATGGTGCCAGCCTGCTCGGACAGCGCAGCGCGTGCGCCTCCTCACAGAAGTGGCAGGTTCAAGGCCGGGTGGACCCGGTTACGTTCGAAGGCATGGAGAACCTGCTCCGCCCCGTGATCGTGGTGGGCGGATCGGTGGTGCTCACCTTCCTCATCGGCTGGGCCACCGACCGTCTGCTGTGCAAGGCCGACCGACGGCACCCCGAGACCTCTCTCTGGGGGCTGCTGCGCCGTGGTCGCATCCCGTATCAGCTGGTGCTGTGCGCGGCGATGCTGAGAGGCTCCTACGACCAGGCCCAGATGCTGGAGGACCACAAGGTCGGCATCGGCCGCACCCTCACCCTGGTGCTGATCGGCTCGGCCGCCTGGCTGGTGATCCGGATCGCCGGGGCGGTCGTCGAGACGTCGTACTCGCACTACGCGCGCATGCACCGCGACGCGGCCCGGGTCCGCAGGGTGCGCACCCAGGTGTCGCTGATCATGCGGGTCGTCTCGGCCGTCGTCGGCACGGTCGCCGCCGCGGCGATGCTGCTGACGTTCCCCGCGATGCGCGCGGCGGGCGCCTCCCTGCTGGCCTCGGCCGGGATCCTCGGCATCGTCGCCGGTGTGGCCGCCCAGTCCACGCTGAGCAACCTGTTCGCCGGTCTCCAGATCGCGTTCGGCGACATGGTGCGCATCGGGGACACAGTGGTGGTGGACGGCGAGTGGGGCACGGTCGAGGAGATCACCCTGACCTTCCTGACCGTGCGCACCTGGGACGAGCGCCGCATCACGATGCCCGTGTCGTACTTCACGTCGAAGCCGTTCGAGAACTGGTCGCGCGGCACGCCGCAGATGACCGGCATCGTCTACTGGCACGTCGACCACGCGGCGCCGGTGGAGGCGATGCGGGAGAAGCTGCGCGACATCCTGCGCGAGTGCCCGGCCTGGGACGGCCGTGCCTGCGGTCTGGACGTCACGGACACCACGCCCAACACCATGCAGGTGCGGGCGCTGGTCACGGCCAAGGACTCCGACGACATCTGGACGGTACGGGTCAGGGTCCGCGAGGAGATGATCCGCTGGCTGTCGAAGGAGCATCCGTACGCGCTGCCGCGGGTCAACACCGCGCACGCGGTCCTACCTCCGGGCCGTCTGCCGGCCCAGAGCTCCTCCCCCGACGGCGTGGAACGCCGCACCCCCGAATCACCCCGCCTGCCCCGCTGAACGCCGGAGCCGTCCCACCCGGCGCCCCCGCCGGCCGGGACGGCTCCGGCGGCCTCCACGGCTGCGACGGACGGAACGGCCTCAGCGGTCGGAGTGGCTGCGCGGACCGAGGGGTCGCGGGTCCGGCGGCGGGCGGGCGGCACCGGGTGGCGGCCCTCGGCACCGGATGGCAGTCGTGCCGCGAGGCCCGCGCCGCCTGCCGGTGCGGGCCTCGCCGACGGGCCGTCCGCACAGCCCCGGCCGGGCCGGCCGTCGGTCTCAGCGCAGGCTGCGCACGTCCAGGTGACGCAGCACCCGGTCGACGATCTCGGGGTCGGCGCCGGTCTCGTTGCGGGCGGCGACCACCTCGTGCCGGGCCGCGCTCAGCATCTCGTTCTGGATCCGCCGGACCCGCTTGAGCCGGCGCACCCGCTGCTCGTGCCCCTCGCGCCGCTCGTCCTCCCCGACGTCCGGACTGATCCGCAGCCCGATGTCGAAGGCCCGGCGCAGCATCTGCTCGGCCAGCTCCTCGGAGAGATCCTCCTCGGCCTCGATCTCGCGCAGCCGCTTCTTCGCCGCCGTCGCGGCCCGCACCGCCAGCTCCTTCTCGAACTCCTTCTCCCGGTCGGTGTCGGCCTGCACACCGAGCCGCTTCACCAGCCACGGCAGGGTGAGCCCCTGGAGCACCAGCGTCGCCATGATCACGCCGAAGGCGATGAAGATGATCTCGTCCCGGTCGGGGAAGGGGCTCCCGTCGTCGATCTTCAGCGGGACGGCCAGCGCCAGCGCCACCGAGGCCACCCCGCGCATCCCGGACCACCACATGACGACGGTCTCGCGCCAGTTCGTCGGGATGTCCTCCAGGTGGTCCTTCCTGGCGTGCAGCCGTTGCGTCAGCCAGGTCGCCGGCATCAGCCACAGCAGCCGTACGACGACGACCACCGCCACGATCACCCCGGCCCACCCGAGCATCTCCTCCCAGCGCCCGGCGGCCGTGCGGATCGCGTTGTGCAGTTCCAGGCCGATCAGTCCGAAGGCGACACCCGTGACGAGGGTGTCGATGATGTCCCAGAAGGTGTGGCCGGCCAGCCGGGTCAGCACGTCGTCGGGATCGGTGGCGTACTGGGCGAGGAACAGGGCGGTGGTCAGCACGGCCAGCACGCCCGACCCGTGGAACTCCTCCGCCAGCACGTACGAGGCGTAGGGCACCAGCAGCGTCAGGCCGATCTGCAGCGTGGTGTCACCGAGGACGTCCAGCAGCCGGTTGGCGCCCCAGCCGAGCGCGACGCCCACGACCACGGCCACCACGGCGGACAGCACCAGGTCGAGCCCGGCCCGCCAGGGCGAGAAGCTCCCGCTCACGGCCGCCGCGATCGCGACGTGGTAGAGCACGATGGCCGTGACGTCGTTGAACAGCCCCTCGCCCTCCAGGATGGACACCAGCCGGCGGGGCAGGCCGAGCTGTCCGGCCACGGCGGTCGCCGCCACGGGGTCCGGCGGCGCGACGAGCGCCCCCAGCGCGACGGCGGCGGCCAGCGGCAGGCCGGGCACGATGGTGTGGGCCACGGCCGCCACGCAGATCGTGGTGACGAAGACCAGCGCCACGGCGAGCAGGAAGATGGGCCGCACGTTCGCGGCGAACTGCCGCCATGAGGTCCGCCGCACCGCCGCGTACAGCAGCGGCGGCAGCAGGAGGGGCAGGATCAGGTCGGGCGGGACTTCCACGTTGGGCACGAAGTCGAGCACGGCGAGGACGATGCCCAGCAGGGTCATCAGCACCGGCGCGGGCAGTCCGAACCGGTCCCCCACGGGGACGCTCACCACGGCCCCGAGCAGCAGGACGAACAACAGGGCCAACTGATCCACGGTCAGCGCTCCGGGTCTAGACGATCAAGAACATCCGGACCCCCAGCGTCGCACGCCTCGCGCCCGCTACAGCGAACGCCGCATGGACCGGTGCGCAATGCCCGCCTCCAGGTCCTCCGGTCCGTAGGCCTTGTACCCCAGCCGTTCGTAGAATCCCAGCGCGTGCGTCTGCGCGTGCAGGTCCACCGCCGCGAGACCGCGTGCGCGTGCCGCGTCCTCGATGCCCCGCACCAGCGCGGCGCCGACGCCCAGCCCGCGCGCCTCGCGGGTCACGGCGAGCCGCCCCAGCGAGCCGGTCGAGGGATCGCCGGTCCTGGGCGCGGCCGCCTCGCCGTACAGCAGGCGTCCGGCGCCGAGCGGCCGCCCGTCGTCGGCGACCGCCAGCACGTGCACGGCGCCGGCGTCGTGCTCGTCGTACTCCAGGTCCTCGGGGACGCCCTGCTCGCCGACGAAGACCTCCTTGCGGACGGCGAAGCACGCCTCCCGGTCGGCGAGGTCCGCGGCGACGCGCACCGTGTACGCGGGCGCGCCGGTCATCCGTAGGTCTCCTCGCGGACCTGGTCGAGGGCCTTGGCCAGGTCCTCGGGGTAGTCGCTGGAGAACTCCGCCCACTGCCCGTCGCCGGGGTGCTCGAAGCCGAGCCGCACGGCGTGCAGCCACTGCCGGGTGAGTCCCAGCCGCTTGGCGAGGGTGGGGTCCGCGCCGTACGTCAGGTCCCCCACGCAGGGGTGACGGTGGGCGGCCATGTGCACCCGGATCTGGTGCGTGCGGCCCGTCTCCAGCTTCACGTCCAGCAGGGAGGCCGCGCGGAACGCCTCGATCAGGTCGTAGTGCGTGACGGACGGCTTGCCCTCGGCCGTGACCGCCCACTTGTAGTCGTGCTGGGGGTGGCGGCCGATGGGGGCGTCGATGGTGCCGCTGGTCGGGTCGGGATGGCCCTGGACGAGCGTGTGGTAGCGCTTGTCGACCGTGCGCTCCTTGAACTGGCGCTTCAGCGACGTGTACGCCCGCTCCGACTTGGCGACCACCATCAGGCCGGACGTGCCGACGTCGAGGCGGTGCACGATGCCCTGGCGCTCGGCCGCGCCGGAGGTGGAGATCCGGTAGCCGGCAGCGGCCAGCCCGCCGATCACCGTCGGCCCGCTCCAGCCGGGCGAGGGGTGCGCGGCCACGCCGACGGGCTTGACGATCACGACGACGTCGTCGTCGTCGTGGACGATCTCCATGCCCTCGACCGGCTCGGCGACGATCTGCACCGGCGCCGGGGCCTGGGGCATCTCGACCTCCAGCCAGGCGCCGCCGCTGACCCGCTCGGACTTGCCGACCACCGAGCCGTCGACCGTGACCTTCCCCGCCGCGGCCAGCTCGGCGGCCTTCGTACGGGAGAAGCCGAACATGCGGGAGATGGCGGCGTCGACGCGCTCGCCCTCCAGGCCGTCCGGCACGGGCAGGGTACGGATCTCGGGAATCGTGCTCACCCGTCGAGTATGCAGGACGGGCACGACACCGCCGTACGGCCCTGTGGACGACCGCCCCGCCGGACGGCCGGATCGCGGCCCCGGGAGGCCGCTCCGGACCCCCGCGCGCGGGGGCTTCAGTCCTTGTGGACGGTGCCGTCCGGGTCCAGGCCGCGGAACGACAGCAGCACGATCAGGATGCCGCCGCACACGATCGCGGAGTCGGCGAGGTTGAAGACCGCGAAGTGCTTCGGCGCGATGAAGTCCACGACGGCGCCCTCGAAGACCCCCGGCGCGCGGAAGATCCGGTCGGTGAGGTTGCCCAGCGCACCGCCCAGCAGCAGGCCCAGGGCGATCGCCCAGGGCAGGCTGTAGAGCTTGCGGGCGAGCCGGGCGATCACCACGATCACGGCCGCGGCGATCACCGTGAAGATCACGGTGAAGGCCTCGCCGAAGCCGAAGGCCGCGCCGGCGTTGCGGATCGCCTCGAACCGGAGCCAGTCCCCGACGATCTCGATCGGCGCGTGGTGCTCCAGCCTGGCGACCACGAGCATCTTGCTCACCAGGTCGAGGGCGTAGGCGAACGCGGCCACGGCGAAGAGCACGGCGATACGGCGCTTGCCCCTGGGCCGCGCCCCGGCGCTCTCCTGCTCGCCCGGGCCGGACGACTGCTCCGGCTCGGATCCCGTCTCTGGGGTGTCCGGCGTACCGATGACGCGCTCCGCCTCTGCCACGTGAGTCCCTCAACCTAGGTGCCTGACTGAGGACGAGGGTACGGCACACCCCCCGGCCGTCAGGCGATCAGTACCGGCGCTCCTGCTTCTGCTTGCACTCGACGCACAGGGTGGCCCGCGGGAAGGCCTGCATGCGGGCCTTGCCGATGGCGTTCCCGCAGTTCTCGCACAGTCCGTAGGTGCCGGCGTCCAGCCGCTCCAGGGCGTGCTCGGTCTGGTCGAGCATCTCGCGCGCGTTGGCGGCCAGCGCCAGTTCGTGCTCGCGCGTGATGTTCTTGGTGCCGGTGTCGGCCTGGTCGTCGCCGGCGCCGTCCCCCGAGTCGCGCATCAGGCCCATCAGGGCCGCCTCGGACGAGGACAGTTCCGCGCGCAGCCGCTCCATCTCGGACTGCAGCTCCGCGCGGGCCTCCTCGACCTCCTCCGGCGTCCACGGATCCTCACCGGGGCGCACCGCCAGCTCGCCCGGCTCCGCCGCCGCGAGGCGTGCCTTGGGGACGGCGGTCTTCGCCGCCGTGGCCGTACCCGGAGTCTTCTTCGCAACCACAGTCGTGGCTCCCGTCTGCTCCGCGGCCGAGGCCGCGCCCACCTTCTTGGCCGTGTTCTTCCTGCCCGCGCTGGTCGCCGCCACGCCCTTGGCGGCGACGGCCTTCCCGGCCTCCGCCTTCCTGGCCGCGGTCTTCCCGGCGCCCGCCTTCTTCGCCGCCGTCCTCCCGGCGGCCGTCTTCCCCGCGGCCGCCTTCTTCGCCGCGGCCTTCTCCGCGGTCTTCTCCGGGGTGGTCACCGCCACGGCAGGCGTCTGCGGGACGGCCTCCTCCGACGCGGCTCCCTCCGGGACGGTCCCCTCCGGGACGGTCCGCGCCCCGGCGGTTCTCTTCGCCGCGGCCCTCTTCGTGGCGGGCGCCCTCGCGGCCTCCGTCTTCTCGGCCGCCGTCTTCGCGGCCGTGGTCTTCCCGGCCGTCGTCTTCGCGGTCTTCGCCGCGGCGGCGGGCCGCACCGTCTTCACGGCCCGCCCCGCCTTCGCGTCCCTGGCCGCGCCGGAGGCACCCGTGTCCCGGTCGGACGCCGACTGCTGTACGGCGGTCTTCTTCGCCACCATGGCCGCGGCCCCTTCACATATTGTGATCTTGCACGCGAATCGTGCTGGGACGATAAATCGACTTGGAGCCCGCGGCAACGGGGCACACCGCCCGATTCGCCCGCCTCGCGCACGCCACGCGGCAAGCCTGCCTGCGTTGTGCCCAGCTCCCCGCCGGGTAATCCGCCGGGCCGGACGTCCTGCGATCCGAACACGCGCCCCTCCCCTTCCCGCCACCATTCGGGGCATAACGGACCAGCCCTCCCGTCGCGCCCGGGGCCGCCGCAAACCGGTCGGCCGCTGTCGTCGTCGCGCCGTACACTGGGCGCAGCGAGAAGCGTGGATGGGGACGAGTAGCGGCGTACGCAGCCCAGAGCGACCCGGGGACGGTGGGAGCCCGGGGGCGAGCGCGACGTGAAGATCACCCCGGAGCCGCCGGAAGAAGACCCCGCAGGGGTTGGTAGAACCGGCATCGCGACCCCAATGAGAGGGCTCACCGGAGCGCAGGACGCCCCGGCGGGCCAAGGAGGGTGGTACCGCGGGAGCGCGCCGCACACGGCGTAGACAGGCAAGAAGGCTCTCGTCCCTCCGACGGAAGGCAGCACGTCCGCCGGAGGAAGCTCGCAGATGACAACGCCGCAGTACCGCCAGGTGCCCGCCCAGGTCGACCTGCCCGCCCTCGAGCACGCGGTGCTCGACTTCTGGCGCGAGCAGAAGATCTTCGCCAAGAGCCTGGAGCAGTCCGAGGGCCGCCCCGAGTGGGTCTTCTACGAGGGCCCGCCCACCGCGAACGGCATGCCGGGCGCCCACCACATCGAGGCGCGCGTCTTCAAGGACGTCTTCCCCCGCTTCCGCACCATGCGCGGCTACCACGTGGCCCGCAAGGCCGGCTGGGACTGCCACGGGCTCCCGGTGGAGCTGGCGGTCGAGAAGGAACTCGGCTTCAGCGGCAAGAAGGACATCGAGGCGTACGGCATCGCCGACTTCAACGCCCGGTGCCGCGAGTCCGTCCTGCGGCACACCGACGCCTTCTCCGACCTGACGACCCGCATGGGCTACTGGGTCGACCTCGACGACGCCTACGTCACGATGGACCCCGAGTACATCGAGTCCGTCTGGTGGTCGCTGAAGGAGATCTTCAACAAGGGCCTGCTGGTCCAGGACCACCGCGTCGCCCCCTGGTGCCCCCGCTGCGGCACCGGCCTGTCCGACCACGAGCTGGCCCAGGGCTACGAGACGGTCGTCGACCCGTCCGTGTACGTCCGTTTCCCGCTCACCTCCGGTCCGCTCGCCGGCCAGGCAGCGCTCCTGGTGTGGACGACGACCCCCTGGACCCTGGTGTCCAACACGGCCGTGGCCGCGCACCCGGAGGTCACCTACGTCGTCGCCACCGACGGCGAGGAGAAGCTCGTCGTCGCCGAGCCGCTGCTCGCCAAGGCGCTCGGCGAGGGCTGGGAGACCACCGGGCAGACCTTCACCGGCGCCGAAATGGAGCGCTGGACCTATCAACGTCCGTTCGAGCTCGTGGAGTTCCCGGCCGAGGCGCACTACGTCGTCAACGCCGAGTACGTCACCACCGAGGACGGCACCGGTCTGGTCCACCAGTCCCCCGCCTTCGGCGAGGACGACCTCAAGGTCTGCCGCTCCTACGGTCTGCCCGTGGTGAACCCGGTCCGCCCGGACGGCACCTTCGAGGAGTCCGTCCCGATGGTCGGCGGCGTCTTCTTCAAGAAGGCGGACGAAAAGCTCACCGAGGACCTCCAGCAGCGCGGCCTGCTGTTCAAGCACATCCCCTACGAGCACAGCTACCCGCACTGCTGGCGCTGCCACACCGCGCTGCTGTACTACGCGCAGCCCTCCTGGTACATCCGCACGACGGCCGTCAAGGACCGTCTGCTGGCGGAGAACGAGAAGACCAACTGGTTCCCCGACACCGTCAAGCACGGCCGGTTCGGCGACTGGCTGAACAACAACATCGACTGGGCGCTGTCCCGCAGCCGCTACTGGGGCACCCCGCTGCCCGTCTGGCGCTGCGAGGACGACCACCTCACCGTCGTCGGCTCGCGCGCGGAGCTCACCGAGCTGACCGGCACGGACCAGTCGGAGCTGGACCCGCACCGCCCGTTCATCGACGCCGTCACCTTCGCCTGCCCGCACGAGGGCTGCGGCGCGACGGCCACACGCGTGCCGGAGGTCATCGACGCCTGGTACGACTCGGGATCGATGCCGTTCGCGCAGTGGGGCTACCCGTACAAGAACAAGGAACTGTTCGAGTCCCGCTACCCGGCCCAGTTCATCAGCGAGGCCATCGACCAGACCCGCGGCTGGTTCTACACGCTGATGGCGGTCGGCACGCTCGTCTTCGACAAGTCCAGCTACGAGAACGTCGTCTGCCTCGGTCACATCCTCGCCGAGGACGGCCGCAAGATGTCCAAGCACCTGGGCAACATCCTCCAGCCGATCCCGCTGATGGACCAGCACGGCGCCGACGCGGTCCGCTGGTTCATGGCGGCCGGCGGCTCCCCGTGGGCGGCCCGCCGGGTCGGCCACGGCACCATCCAGGAGGTCGTCCGCAAGACGCTCCTGACGTACTGGAACACGGTCGCCTTCCAGGCCCTGTACGCCCGTACGTCGGGCTGGGCGCCCAGCGGGGCCGACCCGGCCCCGGCCGAGCGCCCGCTGCTCGACCGCTGGCTGCTGTCCGAGCTGCACGCCCTCACCGACCAGGTGACGCAGTCGCTGGAGGCCTACGACACCCAGCGCGCCGGCAAGCTGCTCTCCGCCTTCGTCGACGACCTGTCCAACTGGTACGTCCGCCGCTCCCGCCGCCGCTTCTGGCAGGGCGACAAGGCGGCGCTGCGCACCCTGCACGAGGTCGTCGAAACGGTCACCAGGCTGATGGCGCCGCTGACCCCGTTCATCACCGAGCGGGTCTGGCAGGACCTGGTCGTGCCGGTGACTCCCGGCGCCCCGGAGTCGGTGCACCTGTCGTCCTGGCCCGAGGCGGACCTCTCGGCGATCGACCCGGAGCTGTCCAGGCAGTTGGTCCTGGTCCGCCGTCTGGTGGAGCTGGGCCGCGCCACGCGCGCGGAGTCGGGCGTGAAGACGCGCCAGCCGCTGCGCCGCGCACTGGTGGCCGCCGCCGGGTTCGACGCCCTCTCCCCCGAACTGCACGCGCAGATCACGGAGGAGCTGAACGTCGAGTCGCTGGCCTCGCTTTCCGAGGTGGGCGGCTCGCTGGTCGACACCACCGCCAAGGCCAACTTCCGCGCGCTGGGCAAGCGGTTCGGCAAGCGCGTCCAGGACGTGGCCAAGGCGGTCGCGAACGCCGACGCGGCCGCGCTCTCCCTCGCCCTGCGCGAGGGCACGGCGTCCGTCGAGGTCGACGGCGAGACGATCACGCTGGCCCCCGACGAGGTGATCATCACCGAGACCCCGCGCGAGGGCTGGTCGGTCGCCTCCGACTCCGGCGCCACGGTCGCCCTCGACTTGGAGATCACCGAGGAGCTGCGCCGCGCGGGCCTGGCCCGTGACGCGATCCGGCTGATCCAGGAGGCCCGCAAGAACAGCGGCCTCGACGTGGCCGACCGCATCGCGCTGCGCTGGAGCGCCGGTGACCCGGCCACGGCCGACGCCCTGTCCGGGCACGCCGGTCTCATCGCCGACGAGGTCCTCGCCACGGACTTCGCCCAGGGCGAGGCGGACGACTCCTTCGGCGCCCCGTTCACGGACGAGGCCCTGACCCTCACGTTCCGCCTGCGCAAGGCCTGAGGCCGCACGAAGGGCCCGGCTCCCCTCGGGGGGGCCGGGCCCTTCGTCGTGCCGGCGCAGGGACGCGATGCGGGCGCGGGCGCCGTCCGCCGTAGTCGACAGGTACGTCAACACGCGTAAAAGGGGCGGGGCCCCGGATCGTGATCCGGGGCCCCGCCCCTTTTGAACGCTGCCGACGCCTAAGGCGTACTACTGGCCGTCAGTTGTCGTCCTCGTCGATGAGGAAGCCGCGCATCGGCGAGGGAGCCTGGCCCATCGGGGAGGGACCCTGCGGACGTACCGGAGCCATCGGCTGAGTCATGGCCGGGGACATCTGCTGCTGACCGCCGTAGGACGGGGCGGCCGGGCTGGGAGCGCCCATGCCCGGGTTGCCGCCGTACGACGGGGCGCCGGCGCCGGCCGGAGCCATCGAGGGCGCCGGGGACGGCGGCAGGGAAGCCGTGGCCGGGGTGCGCGGCGGAGCGAGCGAGTCGTCGGCCTGGGTCTCCAGCTGGCGCAGCTGGGACTCGAGGTACGACTTCAGACGCGTGCGGTACTCGCGCTCGAAGCCGCGCAGGTCCTCGACCTTGCGCTCCAGCGTGGCGCGGGCGGACTCCAGGGAGCCCATCGCGACGCGGTGCTTCTCCTGCGCGTCCCGCTCCAGGGCGTCGGCCTTGGCACGGGCGTCGCGCTCGAGACCCTCGGCACGCGAACGCGCCTCGCCGACGATCTTGTTGGCCTCGGAACGGGCCTCGGCGATCGCCTGGTCGGCGGTCTGCTGGGCCAGCGAGAGGACACGCGCGGCGCTGTCGCCACCGGGACCCTGACCGGGGCCGCCCATCGGACCGCCCATGGGGCCGCCCATCGGACCGCCCATCTGCTGCATGGGGGGCTGGCCGCCCATGCCCTGGCCCATGGGGCCACCCTGACCCATCGGACCCTGGCCCATCGGGCCGGGACCCTGCGGGCCACCCTGTCCGCCGGGACCGGCGGGCAGCTGCGGGGCACCGCTCGGCAGCTGGGGCGGGCCGCCCATGGGGCCGCCCATCTGCTGCTGCGGCGGGCCAGATATGCCGGCGGGCACCGGAGCGCCCGGACCTCGCATGCCCTGCTGCGGCATCCCCTGCGGAGGCATCCCCTGCTGGGGCATGCCGCCCTGCTGCATACCGCCCTGCTGCATGCCGCCTTGCTGCATGCCGCCCTGCTGCATACCACCCTGCTGGGGCATGCCGCCCTGCTGCTGGTCCTGCTCGGGGGGCTTGCGCATGTTCTGCTGGTTCTGGGCGGCAGCGCGCGTGGCCGCGGCCAGTTTGGCGCGCAGGTCCTCGTTCTCGCGGAGCAGGCGCGTCAGTTCGGCTTCGACCTCATCGAGGAAGGCATCGACCTCGTCCTCGTCATAGCCTTCTCGGAGGCGGACGGTCGTGAACTGCTTGTTCCGCACGTCCTCGGGGGTCAACGGCATCTCTTCACCTCAACGTAGTCGTCGGCATCGGCAAGACGGTAGTTCACATCGCTCACAGCCGGCTCACGATCGAGATCAGGATGTAGACGATGATCATCAGTACGAAGAAGGACAGGTCGAGCGCCACGCCCCCGAGACGCAACGGCGGGATGACCCGCCGCAGAAGCTTGAGCGGTGGATCGGTGACAGTGTAAGTGGCCTCCAGAACGACCACCATCGCCTTGCCGGGCTGCCATGAGCGGGCGAACTGGAAGACGTAGTCCATGACCAACCGGAAGATGAGCACGATGAGGAAGACCATCAGCGCGATGTAGACGACATCCAGGACCACGCTCATGTTCGGTGCTTCCCTCTCCCCTGCTCTGTGCCGATCTGTACTGCTTGGTGCTGCTCTGTACTGCTTGTTCCGGTCGTGCGTCTCAGCTCTGGTTGAAGAACCCGCCCTCTGCGATGCGGGCCTTGTCCTCCGCCGTGACATCGACGTTAGCAGGCGACAACAGGAACACCTTCTGCGTCACCCGCTCGATGCTGCCGTGAAGACCAAACACCAAACCGGCCGCAAAGTCGACAAGTCGCTTCGCGTCTGTGTCATCCATCTCAGTCAGATTCATGATCACCGGGGTGCCCTCACGGAAGTGTTCCCCGATGGTACGGGCCTCGTTGTAGGTCCGGGGGTGAAGCGTGGTGATCCGGTAAGGCTCTCGTTCGGACACGACCTTGGGCATGATCACCGGTGCGTTCTTCTCCAGGGACTGACGTTCTTGTGTGATGGATGCCACGGGCGCGATACGCGCCGGACGTCCGGATTCCGCGGGGAGCGAAGCGGAACGGGCCGCCGGCTCACGCGGAGCGGGCGGCTGCACGATTCGCACCTCTTCGTCCCTTTGGGACTGATGCGCTCCGTGTGACTGGTGGGACGGCTCGTGCCGCCGGTGATCCCGTTCGGGTTCCGGGTCGAGCTCGGGTTCGAAGTCGTCGTCGGGGTCGAATCCCCGGCCGTCGTACCCATCGTCCTCCACGAGGCCGAGGTAGACCGCCATCTTGCGCATCGCGCCGGCCATGCTCTGAGTCCTCCGCTCTGTGGTGGATCGACTTCCGACTGCCAAGTCCCGCGATCCACGTGGCCCTTCTGTCCGCCTTTCGGCGGTAATGACCATATTTTCTACTGTGGTCCGACTTCCTGGCGACGTTACCCGAGCCCGGCGCGGACTCCGAGTACCGCGGTGCCGACGCGTACATGTGTCGCTCCGGCCGCCACGGCCTCCTCGAGGTCCGCACTCATCCCTGCGGACACCATGTTCGCAGCAGGATGGGCTCGGCGCAGGTCAGTCGACAAATCCATCAACCGCCCGAACGCCGCCCGTTGGCGCCCCGCGTACTCCCCGGTCAGAGGTGCGACGGTCATCAGTCCGTCGATCCGCAGCCCCGGTGAGCCGGCGATCAGGTCCGCCAACTCCGCGACGCCGCCCGGGCCCACGCCCCCGCGCTCGCCCCGCTCGCTCGACCCCGCGTCCAGGGCGACCTGGACGAGGCAGCCCACCTCGCGGCCGGCCCGCACGGCCTCCTTCGACAGGGCCGTCACCAGCCTGGCGCGGTCCACGGACTGCACCACGTCCGCGTAACCCACCACGGAGCGCACCTTGTTGGTCTGCAACTGTCCCACGAAGTGCCAGCTGAGCGGCAGGTCGGAGCACTCGGCCGCCTTGGGCGCCGCGTCCTGGTCCTTGTTCTCGGCGACGTGCCGCACGCCGAGCCCGGACAGGATCCGCACGTCGCTCGCCGGGTAGGTCTTGGTGACCACGATCAGGGTCACGTCCTGCGGCGCGCGCCCGGCGGCCGCGCACGCGGCGGCGATGCGCTCGCGCACCTTCGCCAGATTCGCGGCGAGTTCGTCCTCACGGTCCGTCATGTGCATCAGTCCAGCCAGACATATCCCGCGAGTCGCCCCGTGGCGCGATCGCGGCGGTACGAGAAGTGGTCGTCCGACTCCCGTGTGCACACGGGCGAGGACTCCCGGTCGTGCACCCCGAGCCGGTCGAGCTGCGCGTGCACGCCGGCGCTCACGTCGAGCGCGGGAGTGCCCCAGCCCGTCTCGGCGTGCGCCGCCGGCTCGACGGCGGCCACCTCGGCGCGCATCGCCTGCGGCACCTCGTAACACCGGCCGCACACGGCGGGTCCGGTGCGGGCCACGATCCGGGCGGGGTCGGCGCCGAGCCGCTTCATGGCGTCGACGGCGGCGGGGACGATCCCGGCGACCATGCCCGGCCGTCCGGCGTGGGCCGCGGCGACCACCCCGGCGACCGGGTCGGCCAGCAGCACCGGCACGCAGTCCGCCGTCAGCACGGCGAGGGCGAGTCCACGGGCCGCGGTCACCAGTGCGTCGACCGCGGGGACGTCCGCGGTGGTCCACGGACCGGCGACCTCGGCCACCTCATTGCCGTGCACCTGGTTCATCCAGACGACCCGGGCCGGGTCCAGCCCGAGCGACGCGGCCGCCAGTCCGCGGTTGGTCCGCACGGCGTCGGGGTCGTCGCCGACCGCTCCGCCGAGGTTGAGCTGCTCATACGGAGCGGCGCTCACCCCGCCCCACCGGTCGGTGAAGGCGAAGTGCGCGCCGCTCACGCTCTCGCGCTGTCCTATCACTTCAGGAAGTCCGGCACGTCCAGTTCCTCGGCCGCGCTGTCCGTGTAGGTCCGCGACGGCGGCACCGGCGGGGAGACCGAGAGGTCGGCCGCGGGCTCGGGGGCCGGCTCCGGCTCCTCCTTCGGCGTGACGCTGCCGAGCGAGCCGAACGACGGACGGCTCTCGGGCTGCCGTACGGGGGTGGGCTCCTCCCGGCGGGCCGAGGACGAGGACGAGCCCATGACGGTCTCCCGGCGGGCCGGGGGCTGGCCCCCGTCGAAGCCGGCCGCGATCACGGTGACCCGGACCTCGTCGCCGAGCGCGTCGTCGATGACCGCGCCGAAGATGATGTTGGCCTCGGGGTGGGCGGCCTCGCTGACCAGCTGGGCGGCCTCGTTGATCTCGAACAGGCCGAGGTCGGAGCCGCCGGAGATGGAGAGCAGCACGCCGCGGGCGCCGTCGATGGAGGCCTCGAGCAGGGGCGAGGAGATCGCCATCTCGGCGGCGGCCACCGCGCGGTCGTCCCCGCGGGCCGAGCCGATGCCCATGAGGGCCGAGCCGGCCTCGGACATGACCGACTTGACGTCGGCGAAGTCGAGGTTGATCAGGCCGGGGGTGGTGATGAGGTCGGTGATGCCCTGGACACCGGAGAGCAGGACCTGGTCGGCCGACTTGAACGCGTCCAGGACCGAGACCTGGCGGTCCGAGATGGACAGCAGCCGGTCGTTGGGGATGACGATGAGGGTGTCGACCTCTTCGCGGAGTTCGGCGATGCCGTCCTCGGCCTGGTTGGCGCGTCGCCGGCCCTCGAAGGTGAAGGGGCGGGTGACCACGCCGATGGTGAGGGCGCCGAGGTTGCGCGCGATGTTGGCCACGACGGGCGCGCCGCCGGTGCCGGTGCCGCCGCCCTCGCCGGCCGTCACGAAGACCATGTCGGCCCCCTTGAGGACCTCCTCGATCTCCTCGCGGTGGTCCTCTGCGGCCTTGCGGCCGACGGCCGGGTTGGCGCCGGCGCCGAGTCCGCGGGTGAGTTCGCGGCCGACGTCGAGCTTGACGTCGGCGTCGCTCATCAACAGCGCCTGCGCGTCGGTGTTGATGGCGATGAACTCGACGCCCTTGAGACCGACCTCGATCATCCGGTTGATGGCATTGACACCACCGCCGCCGACACCGATGACTTTGATGACTGCGAGGTAGTTCTGCGGTGCTGCCACGTCGAAGGCCTCTCGCCTCGAGTTACGTGTCGTCGGCTCGCAGGTGGTGCGATGCGACGACTGATGCCGAATGGGACGGTCCGTTTCGCCGACCCGAACCCTAACGCTGAAGTTTAGGGTTACCAGTGTGTCCGTTCCTTGAAGTCTTCTGAACAGGACACTAAGTCGACAAGTGGCGCCCGTTCAACGAACACGCCGAACCTCCCGTTTTTCTTTTCACCCTATGTGATCAGCCGTGTCACTGCCCAACCAGGGTGCTGGCCTGCGCTGATGTGCGTCAACTCCCCGATGACGCAGGGGCGGTGGGAGCACTCACGTCGAAGTGCCGCGCACCCGGGGCGGCTTTCATGAGAGCGGTCAGCGCGCGGCCCTTCGCGGCGCCGTTCTCGGCGCTTCCCCAGGCGACCGTGCGGCCGCGCCCCAGGTCCAGCGAGATGTCGTCGTAGGAGCGGACCTTGACGACGCGGGTCTCCCGCGCGACGGCGGACGGGAGGGAACGGGCGGCCGTGACCGCCTCGCGCACCAGTCGCTCCGCGCCGAAGCGGCGCAGGCTCGCCGCGGCCGAACGCGAGGAGGAAAGGACCGTTTCGAGAAGGGGCACCCCGGCGGGGGCTTCGGAAACCGTGGCGAAACGGACTCCCTCGTCGTCGACTTCCACGAATTTCGCCCCCTTTCGCACCAGCAGCACCGGAGTGCGTTCGGTCACTTCCAGGTCGATTCCGTGGGGCCAGGAACGCACCACGTCGACCGAGTCGATCCGGGGCAGTTCCCTGCGCAGCCGCGCCTCGATCGCGCCGGTGTCGACGGAGACCAACGGCGCCCCGACCGGCACGTCGGCGGCCTCGCGCACCTGCTGGGGCGTGAGCACCGCCGTGCCCGAGACGCCGACGCTGCGCACCCGCAGCCACTGCGAGCCGTACAACGCCCAGACGGCGCCGGCGCCGAGGAGCACGACGGCGCACGCCAGGATGATGATCGTACGAAGTCGACGCGTCATCCGTCGCCGGGCGAGGGGCGGGCCGGAGGACTCCCGCTGGCGTGCACCGCGCTCGGCGGTGTCTGGTCCGGCCACGCTCCCTGCCCTTTCGTCGGACGTGCCTAGCGGTGTGCGCGAGAGGCGGCGATCGCCTCGTACACCATGCCGACGAGCAGGTCGTCGGCGTCACGGCGGCCGAACTCACCGGCCGCGCGGGACATCTCGTACAGCCGGTGCGGGTCGGCGAGGACGGGCAGGACGTTCTCCCGGACCCAGTCGGGAGTCAGTTCCGCGTCGTCGACCAGCAGTCCGCCGCCCGCCTTGACCACCGGCTGGGCGTTCAGCCGCTGTTCGCCGTTGCCGATGGGCAGCGGGACGTAGGCGGCCGGGAGCCCGACGGCGGAGAGCTCGGCGACGGTCATCGCGCCCGCCCGGCAGAGCATCATGTCGGCGGCGGCGTACGCGAGGTCCATGCGCTCGACGTACGGTACCGGGATGTACGGGGGCATCCCCGGCATCTGCTGCACGTGCGGCAGTTCGTTCTTCGGGCCGACCGCGTGCAGGATCTGGATGCCGGCCTGCTGGAGCCACGGCGCCACCTGCTGGACGACCTCGTTGAGGCGGCGCGCGCCCTGCGAACCGCCCGAGACCAGCAGGGTCGGCAGGTTGGGGTCGAGGCCGAACATGTGCCGGGCCTCGGGGCGGGCCGCGGCGCGGTCCAGAGTGGCGATGGAGCGGCGCAGCGGGATGCCGATGTAGCGGGCGTCGCGCAGCTTGCTGTCGGGCGTCGAGACGGCGACCCGGGCCGCGTAGCGCGAACCGATCTTGTTGGCCAGGCCGGGGCGGGCGTTGGCCTCGTGGACGACGATCGGCACGCCGAGGCGCTTGGCGGCGAGGTAGCCGGGCAGGGCCACGTACCCGCCGAAGCCGACGACGGCGTCCGCCTTGGTGCGCTCCAGGATCTGCTCGGCGGCCTTGATCGTGCCGCGCAGCCGGCCCGGGACGGTGATCAGTTCAGGGGTGGGCTTGCGCGGCAGCGGAACGGCGGGAATCAGCGCGAGCTCGTAGCCCCGCTGCGGGACGAGCGTGGTCTCCAGGCCGCGCTCCGTGCCCAGGGCCGTGATCCCCACACCGGGGTCCTGCCTGCGCAGGGCGTCCGCGAGGGCGAGCGCGGGCTCGATGTGGCCGGCGGTCCCCCCGCCGGCGAGTACGACATGCACCGAAATTCACCGCTCTCCGGACGGGCGCGCCGCCGAGGCACGCCGTCGCATCGTGTTCCATCTCCGGGGGCTTCGGTCGAACGCCGAGCCCCCCGACCCCCGCTTTCTACCAAAGCGGGGGTGCCGCATCGCAAGCGCCGCCCGCGCAGCGGGCTCGTCGCGTGCGAAGGCGATCAGCAACCCGATGGCGAACATGGTCGGAAGCAGGGCGGAGCCCCCGTAGGAGAACAGCGGGAGGGGGACGCCGGCGATCGGCAGCAGGCCGAGCACCGCACCGATGTTGATCACCGCCTGAGCGGTGATCCAGGTGGTCACACCTCCCGCGGCGTACCTCACGAAGGGGTCCTCCGTGCGTCCGGCCACGCGGATACCCGCATAGCCTAGAGCCGCGAACAGGGCGAGCACCGACAGCGTCCCCGCCAGACCCAGTTCCTCGCCGGTGATGGCGAAGATGAAGTCGGTGTGCGCCTCGGGGAGTTGGCCCCATTTCTCCACACTCGCACCGAGTCCGGAGCCGAAGATCCCGCCGGAGGCCAGGGCGTAGATCCCGTGCACGGCCTGCCAGCAGGCGTCGCCGGGGCCGGGGTCGGTGGCGCCGATGCACTGAAGGCGGGCCATGCGGTTCGGGCTGGTCTTGATGAGGATCACGCCGAGGGTGGCGGCGATCGACAGGACCCCGACGAAGAGCCGGGTGGGCGCCCCCGCGAGCCACAGCAGGCCGAACAGGATCGCCGTCAGGATGATCGCCGTGCCCATGTCGCCGCCCAGCATGATCAGCCCGAGCAGCATGAACGCGACCGGCACCAGCGGCACCAGCATGTGCTTCCACTGCGCGAGCAGGTTCCGCTCCTGTTTGCGGGCGAGGAGGTCGGCGCTCCACAGGACCAGCGCGAGCTTGCCGAACTCGCTGGGCTGGATCTGGAAGGAGCCGCCGAGCGAGATCCAGTTCTGGTTGCCGTTGACCGACATCCCTATCCCCGGCACCTGCACCAGCGCCATGAGGAAGACGGCGCCCGCGAGGATCGGGTAGGCGAGCCCGCGGTGCAGCTTGACCGGCATCCGCGACGCGACGAGCAGCAGCACGGCGCCGATGGAGGCGGCCAGGAACTGCTTGCGGAAGAAGAACGAGCCGGGCAGCGACATCTGCAACGCGGTGATCTGGGAGGCCGAGTAGACCATCACGAGGCCCAGCACGGTGATCAGCAGGCTGCCGCCGAAGATCAGGTAGTAGGCCGTCAGCGGCCGGTCCCAGGCCTTCCTGAGGCGCGTGTGGAGCCGTCGCAGGGGGTTGTCGCGGCCGGACCGGGAGGGGGCGGCGGGTCGGCGGACGGTCCGCTGGACGGGCGGACGCCCGGTTCGGCTACCGGGCATCTTCCGCTCCGTACCCGCCGAGCCGTCCGCTGTACGTCGGCCGTGACGTTCCCACGCGTCCCTCCCAAGGTCGCCCGGCAGGCGGCCGGGTCAGGCGCCGAGTTCGCGGACGGCCTGTGCGAACGCGTCACCGCGCTGGTTGTAGTTGACGAACATGTCCATCGAGGCGCAGGCCGGGGCGAGGAGCACCGTGTCGCCTGCGACGGCGAGGCGGCGGGCCTCCCGGACAGCCGCGAGCATCGCCCCAGTGTCGGTCCGGTCGAGGTCGACGACGGGTACTTCCGGGGCGTGTCGCGCCAGGGCTTCGCGGATCAGGGCGCGGTCGGCGCCCATGAGGACGACGGCGCGCAGGCGCGGGGCGGACTCGGCGACGAGTTCGTCGAAGGTCGCGCCCTTGGCGAGTCCGCCGGCGATCCAGACGATCGACGGGTAGGACGCCAACGAGGCCTGCGCGGCGTGGGTGTTGGTGGCCTTGGAGTCGTCGACGTAGGCGACGCCGTCCACGTCGGCCACGTGGGCGATGCGGTGGGCGTCCGGGGTGAAGGCCCGCAGGCCGTCCCGGACGGCCTTGGCGGGCACCCCGAAGGCGCGCGCGAGGGCCGCCGCGGCGAGGGCGTTGGCGATGTTGTGCGGGGCGGGCGGGTCGACGTCCTTGACCTCGGCGAGTTCCTGGGCGTTCTTCTGCCGGTTCTCGACGAAGGCGCGGTCGACCAGGATGCCGTCCACCACGCCGAGTTGGGACGGGGCGGGCGCGCCCAGGGTGAAGCCGACGGCCCGGCAGCCCTCCTCGACATCCGCCTCGCGCACCAGGTCCTCGGTGGCCCGGTCGGCGACGTTGTAGACGCAGGCGACCTGATTGCCCTCGTAGACGCGCCCCTTGTCCTTGGCGTACGCCTCCATCGAGCCGTGCCAGTCGAGGTGGTCGGGGGCGAGGTTGAGGACGGCGGCGGAGTGGGCGCGCAGCGAGGGCGCCCAGTGCAGCTGGTAGCTGGAGAGTTCGACGGCGAGGACGTCGTACTGCTCGTCGCCGGTCACCGCGTCCAGCAGGGAGACGCCGATGTTGCCGACGGCGGCCGTGCGCAGTCCGGCGGCCTCCAGGATGCAGGCCAGCATCCGGGTGGTGGTGGTCTTGCCGTTGGTGCCGGTGACGCAGAGCCAGGGGGCGGCCGGCCTGCCGTCCAGCCCCCTGATCCGCCAGGCGAGTTCGACGTCGCCCCAGACCGGAACGCCGGCCTCGCGCGCCGCCGTGAACAGCGGCTTGTCCGGCTTCCAGCCGGGTGCGGTGACGACGAGTTCGGCGCCGTCGGGCAGGGTGTCCCCGTCACCGAGGCGCACGGTCACGCCCAGCGCCCGGAGTTCGGCGGCCTGCTCCCGCGCGCGGGCGTCGTCGCCGTCGTTGACGACGGTGACGTGTGCGCCGAGCCCGTGCAGCACCTTGGCCGCCGGTACGCCGGAGACGCCGAGTCCCGCGACGGTGACGTTCTTCCCCTGCCAGTCGGTCACTTGTCCGCTGCCCATCCCGCGTAGAAGAGGCCCAGTCCGACGATCACACAGATGCCCTGGATGATCCAGAAACGGACCACGACCAGGACCTCGGACCAGCCCTTGAGTTCGAAGTGGTGCTGAAGTGGCGCCATGCGGAAGACCCGCTTGCCGGTGAGCTTGAAGGAGCCGACCTGGATGACCACCGACATGGTGATCAGCACGAACAGGCCGCCCAGGAGGGCGATCAGCAGCTCGGTGCGGGAGCAGATCGCCAGACCGGCGAGCACGCCGCCGAGCGCCAGCGAACCGGTGTCGCCCATGAAGATCTTGGCCGGCGAGGTGTTCCACCACAGGAAGCCCAGGCAGGCGCCCATCAGCGCCGAGGCGATGACCGCGAGGTCCAGCGGATCGCGCACCTCGTAGCAGGCGCTGGGGTTGGTCAGCGTCTCGCCGTTGGCGCAGGACTCCTGGAACTGCCAGACGCCGATGAAGGTGTAGGCGCCGAAGACCAGGACGGAGGCGCCGGTGGCGAGGCCGTCCAGGCCGTCCGTCAGGTTCACGCCGTTGGACATCGCGAGGATCATGAACAGCGCCCAGACCACGAACAGCACGGGGCCGATCGTCCAGCCGAAGTCCGTGATGAACGACAGCTTGGTGGAGGCGGGCGTGTTGCCCCGGTTGTCGGAGAACTGCAGCGACAGCACCGCGAAGGCGATGCCGACGATCAGCTGGCCGGCCATCTTCGCCTTGGCCCGCAGACCCAGCGAACGACGCTTGACGATCTTGATGTAGTCGTCGAGGAAGCCGACCAGGCCCATGCCGCACATCAGGCCCAGCACCAGCAGACCGGAGTAGGTCGGCGGCTTGCCGGTGATCACCTTGGACAGGAAGTACGCGGCGACCGTCGCGAGGATGAAGGCGATGCCGCCCATGGTCGGCGTACCGCGCTTGCTGGCGTGCTCGCGCGGGCCGTCGTCGCGGATGTACTGGCCGTAGCCCTTGCGCGCCAGCAGCTTGATCAGCAGCGGCGTTCCGACCAGCGTCAGGAAGAGGCCGATCACACCCGCGAACAGGATCTGATTCATCATCGGGCGGCGACCTCACCCTCGGTGCCGGTCGCGAGCAGCGCCTGCGCGACGCTCTCGAGGCCGACCGAACGGGACGCCTTCACGAGCACGACGTCCCCCGGGCGCAACTCGCTGCGCAACAGGTCGACAGCCGCCTGTGCGTCGGACACGTGCACCGACTCCTCACCCCACGAACCCTCGTTGTATGCGCCCAGTTGCAGCCAGGCGGCTTCCCTGCCCCCGACCGCGACGAGCTTGCCGACATTGAGCCGGACGGCGAGCCGTCCGACCGCGTCGTGCTCGGCGAGCGCCTCGTCCCCGAGCTCGGCCATCTTGCCGAGCACCGCCCAGGTCCGGCCCCCCGTCGCCTGTGAGGCTTTGCCCATTGCCGCGAGCGCGCGCAGGGCGGCTCGCATGGACTCGGGGTTCGCGTTGTAGGCGTCGTTGACGATCGTCACGCCGTCCGGGCGCTCGGTGACCTCCATACGCCAACGGGAGAGGGAGCCCGCCTCGGAGAGCGCGGTGGCGATCTCTTGCGCGGACATGCCCAGCTCATGGGCGACGGCGGCCGCGGCGAGCGCGTTCGACACGTGATGCTCACCGTACAGGCGCATGGTCACATCGCTGCACCCGGAGGGTGTGCGAAGACTGAAGGCGGGCTGTCCGCTGTCCGTGAGTCGCACGTTCTCGGCCCGAACGTCCGCTTCGCCGGACTCTCCGAAAAGGACCACCTTCGCCTGTGTACGGGAGGCCATGGCGCGGACCGCGGGGTCGTCGGCGTTGAGGACCGCGACGCCGCCCTCGCTCGCCGGCGGAAGGGACTCGACCAGTTCGCCCTTTGCCTGTGCGATCTGTTCGCGGCCGCCGAACTCGCCGATGTGGGCGGTGCCGACGTTGAGCACGAGGCCGATCCGCGGGGGCGTCAGTCCGGTGAGGTAGCGGATGTGCCCGATGCCGCGGGCCCCCATCTCCAGCACGAGGAAGCGGGTCTCCTCGGTGGCCGACAGCGCCGTAAGCGGCAGTCCGATCTCGTTGTTGAGCGAGCCGGGCGTGAACACGGTCGGCGCCTTGCGCCGGAGCACCTGGGCGATGAGGTCCTTGGTGCTGGTCTTGCCGGCCGAGCCGGTGAGACCGACGAGGGTCGCGCCGAGCGTGTGCACGACGTGCCGGGCGAGGGCGCCGAGCGCGGCCTGGACGTCGTCCACGACGATCGCGGGGACGCCGACGGGCCGCGAGGCCAGCACGGCCGCCGCGCCCGCCTCGACGACCTGGGCCGCGTAGTCGTGGCCGTCCACGCGTTCGCCGACGAAGGCGACGAAGAGGCTGCCGGGCTCCACTTCACGGGAGTCCCGGACGACCGGTCCGGTGATCCGCACGGACGGATCCGGTATGTCGTGCGTCTGCCCGCCGACGACTGCTGCGATCTCGGCGAGGGAGAGGGCGATCACAAGTTCATCCCTGGGTCTGCTGGATAGCTTCGCGAAGCACCTGGCGGTCGTCGAACGGTCGGACGACGCCGGCGATGTCCTGGCCCTGCTCATGGCCCTTGCCCGCGACCAGCACGGTGTCCCCGGCGTGCGCGCGGGCCACGACCGCGGCGATGGCGGCGGCCCGGTCCTCGAACAGCAGGACCTCGCCGCGTTCGTGGGCGGGCACGGACGCCGCGCCTTCGAGCATGGTCGCGAGGATCGCGAGCGGATCCTCGGAGCGGGGGTTGTCGGAGGTCAGCACGGCGGTGTCGGCGAGCCGGGCGGCGGCGGCGCCCATCGGGCCCCGCTTGGTGCGGTCCCGGTCCCCGCCGCAGCCGAGGACGACGTGCAGGCGCCCCTTGGTGACCTTGCGCAGCGCCCGCAGCACCGACTCCACCGCGTCCGTCTTGTGGGCGTAGTCGACGACCGCCAGGTAGGGCTGTCCGGCGTCCACCCGCTCCAGCCGGCCCGGCACGCCCGGCACAGCGGCGACGCCGTCGGCGGCGGTCTGCGGGTCGATGCCCGCGGCGGCGAGGGAGACGATCGCGGCGAGGGTGTTCGCCACATTGAAGGAGCCGGGCAGCGGCGACCTGGCGGACGCCCGCGCCCCGCCCGGGCCCACCACGGCGAACGTCGAGTCCATCGGGCCGATCTCGACGTCGACCGCGCGCCAGTCGGCGTCCGGGTGGCCCTCGGCGGAGAAGGTGACGACCGGGACCTCCGCCTCCTCGATCAGCCGGCGGCCGTACGCGTCGTCGAAGTTGACCACGCCGAGTTTGCTGCGTTTCCGGGTGAACAGCTGCGCCTTGGCCCGGAAGTAGTCCTCCATGCCGGAGTGGAACTCCATGTGCTCCGGGCTGAGGTTGTTGAAGACGGCGATGTCGAAGACGCAGCCGTCGACCCGGCCGAGCACCAGGGCGTGGCTGGACACCTCCATGGCGACGGCCTCCACGCCGCGCTCGCGCATGACGGCGAACAGGGCCTGAAGGTCGGTGGCCTCGGGGGTGGTGCGCTCGGACTTGATGCGCTCGTCGCCGATGCGCATCTCCACGGTGCCGATGAGCCCGGTGGACCTGACCGATTTCAGGCCGCCCTCGACGAGGTACGCGGTGGTCGTCTTGCCCGAGGTGCCGGTGATGCCGATCTGGAGCAGGCCGCGGCCGGGACGCCCGTAGATCGTGGCCGCCAGCTCGCCCATCGACCCGCGCGGGTCGTCGACGACCAGGGCGGGCAGCCCGGTGGCGACGACGCGTTCGGCGCCGGCCGGATCGGTCAGCACGGCGGCCGCGCCCAGGCTCGCGGCCTGGGTGGCGAAGTCGGCGCCGTGCAGGCGGGCCCCCGGGAGGGCGGCGTACAGGTCGCCGGGACGGACCGCGCGCGAGTCATGGGTGATGCCCGTGATCTCGACGGCGGCGTTCTCCGGCTGCGCGGCGCCCAGCTGATCGGCGAGGTCCGCTAGGGGTGTGGCGGAGACCTGGGCCGGTCGCGGCGGTCCCGGATATGTCACGGAAGCGGCCTTCTGGGTGGTTTGGGACTGATCAGCGTGTGGCACGGCGGTGAGCGTACCGGGCGCACCCGCCCGGGGGCGAAGCGAGGGCGCGGCGGGGGACTCGGGCGGTGCGGGTTTCCCGGGGTCGGGAGTGATCATGGTCACGGGCTCGGTTCCTGGCTTGTTCGGCGCTGAACAGTGGCGGGCGGTGGTCGTGGGCGGGCGGGGGGCGGGGCGGGGGGCGCGTCCCGGGCGGCCCGCGGCGGGCGGCCCGGGACCGGCGCGGTCCGGTCAGGGAGTGAAGGAGACCGGGAGGTTCGCGGCCTTCGCCCCGGTCGGCGGGACCTGGAGGGTCTTCAGGGCGAACTCCATGACCTGCTTGAAGACGGGACCGCAGATCTGGCCGCCGAAGTAGCTGCCCTCGGTGGCGTTCTGGATCGCGCAGTACACGGTGATCCGGGGGTTGTCGGCGGGCGCGAACCCGGCGAACGACGAGGTGTACCCCTTGTAGGTGCCGGTGGCCGGATCCACGCGGTTGGCGGTGCCCGTCTTGCCCGCGACGCGGTAGCCGGGGATGCGCGCCTTGGCACCCGTTCCCTGCTCGTCGTCCACGACCGACTCCAGCATCTGGGCGAGGGTCTTCGCCGTCTTCTGGCTGACGACCCGGGACTTGGCGGGCGTCCGGGCGGGAGTGAAGCGACCGTCCGGCCCCCTCGCGCCGCGCACCAGGGTGGGCTCGACGCGGACCCCGCCGTTGGCGATCGTCGAGTACACCGAGGCCGCCTGGAGCGCGCTGAGCGACATGCCCTGGCCGAACGGGATCGTGTACTGCTGCGACGTCGACCACTTGCCGGGCGCGGCGAGGATGCCCCTGGTCTCGCCGGGGAAGCCGAGCCCGGTGGGGCCGCCGATCCCGAACTTGCGCAGGTAGGAGTACAGGACCCGGTTGGCCTGGGCCTGGGTCTTGCCGAGCTGGCCGGTGGCCAGGATGGTGCCGATGTTGCTGGACTTGGCGAGCACGCCGTTGAGCGTGAGGTACCAGGTGGCGTGGTCGACGTCGTCCTGGAACAGGCGGTCGCCGCGGTGCAGCCGGTTGGGCACGGTGACGTGGGTCAGCGGGGTGGCGGCGTTCTCCTCCAGCACCGCGGCCATCGACATCACCTTGGCGGTGGAGCCGGGCTCGAAGGCGTCCTGGACGGACGGGTTGCCGAGGTCGGCGGCGCGGGCCTTGGAGAGGTCGTTGGGGTCGAAGCCGGGCGAGTTGGCCATCGCGAGGATCTCGCCGGTGCGCGTGTCCTGCACTATCACGTAGCCGCGGTCCGCCTTCGACTGCTCGACCTGGTCGGCGATGGCGTTCTGCGCGGCCCACTGGATGTCGCGGTCGATCGTCAGCTCGACGTCGGAGCCCGGCACCGCCGGGGTCTCGGTGGAGCCCGCGGTGGGCACCTGGCGGCCGCCGGACTGGGCGTAGCGGATCTTGCCGTCCTTGCCGGCCAGGGTGGCGTTCAGCTGCTGCTCGATGCCGCCGCCGCCCCTGCCGTCGGCGTTGACCCAGCCCAGTATCCCGGCGGCCAGGTCGCCGTTGGGGTACACCCGCTTGCTGCTGGGCACGGAGAACACCCCGCCCAGGACGTTGACCGTGCCAGGGTCCGTCGCCGACTTGGCGGAGAGCGCGGACCTCAGGTCCCTGATCTGCTTCCAGACCTGCGGGGTCTGCCGGCCGGCGAGCTTGACGTAGCGCAGGTCGGGGTTCTTGGGCCGCAGTTTCCTGACCAGCGCGGCCTGGTCCTGGCCGAGGATGGGCGAGAGGAGGGCGGCGGCCTGCTCGGGGCCGTCGTCGACCTTGAGCTTCTCGCGGGCGAACATCGTGGGGTCGGCCGTGATGTCGTAGGCGTCCTCACTGGTCGCGAAGGCCACACCGGCGCGGTCGGTGATCTCGCCGCGCTCGGCGGCCAGCACCTGGCCGACGTACCGGTTCTGCTCGGCCTTGGCGGTGTAGCTGCTCGCGTCGACGGCCTGCACCTGCAGAAGGCGGAAGACGAAGGCGAGGAGCACCAGCGTCAGCGCGAGGCCGACCATGCGCAGCCGGGGCCGGGGGCTGCCGAGCCGGATGACGCGCGGGGCCGCGGGGCGGGCGGCGGCCGGGCGGCGGACCGGACGGCCGCCGGGACCCGGGCGCCGCTGGGCGGACGCGGGGCGGGAGGGCCGGGCGGGGCCGGGCACCCGCCGGCGCGGCGGTTCCCTGTCGGACACTTCCGTCACCTGCCGGGGGTCTCGGGGGTGGTTGCGGTCGGCTCGGGGGCCGCGCCCCGCGCCGGCGCAGCGAGCGGGGCGCCGCTCGGGGCCGGCGAGGGCGGCGACCCGATCGTCTGGGACGACAGCAGGGCCTCGGGGGGCCGGACGGCGGGGGCCTCCTGCGCGGACTGCCGGTCCGCGGGCGAGGGGACGCCCTTCACGGTGCCGTCGGGGTTGAGGAAGGCCGGGTCGCCGCCCGGGACCATGCCCAGTTCGCGTGCCCGGCGCTGGAGGGCGTCCGGGGCGGAGTAGGAGTCGATGTCGCGCTGGAGCGCTTGCTCCTCGTCGGTGAGGCTCTTGGTGTCCTTGCGCAGGTCGTCCATCTTGAACGAGCCCTCGCTGAGCGCGGAGTTCAGCACGAGCAGTCCGATGAGGCCGCCGCCGAGGAGCAGCACGACGAGGAGGACGAACGGGGTGCGGGCCGCCTGGCGCGGGCCTGCCGGGAGGAGCCGGGCCAACCGGGCGGCCTTCCCCTTCAGTTCGGGTCTCCCGCTCACTCGCCCTCCCCCGGGTGGAACGCGCCACCCTCGGCTCACGCCCGTCATTCGATGGACTCCCTGATCCGCTCCGCCCCGCGCAGCCGCGCCGGTGCGGCGCGCCGGTTCTCGGCGATCTCTTCCTCGGTGGGAAGTTCGGCACCACGGGTGAGCAGCTTGAGCCTCGGCTGGTAGCGCTCGGGCACGACGGGCAGTCCCGGCGGGGCGGTGTTGGCGGCTCCGGCCGCGAACACCTGCTTGACCAGCCGGTCTTCGAGGGAGTGGTACGACAGGACGGCGATCCTTCCGCCCACGGCGAGCGTCTCGACGGCCGCCGGGATCGCGCGTTCCAGGACGGAGAGTTCGCCGTTGACCTCGATGCGCAGCGCCTGGAAGGTGCGCTTGGCGGGGTTGCCGCCGGTGCGCTTGGCGGCCTGCGGAAGGGCGCCCCGGATCAGCTCGACGAGCCGGGCGCTGTTGGTGAACGGCTCCTTGTCGCGCTCGCGCACGACGGCGGAGACGATCCGCTTGGCCTGCTTCTCCTCGCCGTACGCCCGCAGGATCCGCACGAGTTCGCCGGGAGGGTAGGTGTTGAGGACCTCGGCGGCGCTGACGCCGGTCGTCTGGTCCATGCGCATGTCGAGCGGGGCGTCCTGGGCGTAGGCGAAGCCGCGGTCGGCCTCGTCGAGTTGCATGGAGGAGACGCCGAGGTCGAACAGGACGCCCTGCACGCGCGTGTGCCCGAGCCGGTCCAGCACCTCGGGCAGCTCGTCGTATACGGCGTGCACGAGGGTGGCGCGGTCGCCGAAGGGGGCGAGGCGTTCGCCGGACAGGCGCAGTGCCTCCTTGTCGCGGTCCAGGGCGACGAGCCGGGCCTCGGGGAACCGCGTCAGCAGGGCCTCGCTGTGGCCGCCGAGGCCGAGCGTGCAGTCGACGACCACCGCTCCGGGCTCCCCCAGGGCGGGGGCCAACAGGTCCAGGCACCGCTGGAGCATCACCGGGACATGTCGACTGTGGCTCAAGGGGCCCTCTCAGATGCGGCGGGTGGTACGCACCGCCGGGTCCCCGCCCCCTGGTGAAGGGAAGGCCCTCCGGCGCCGCGGGGAGATCTCCGGCGGCCGGGCCGGGGTCTCTCGGGGTTCAGTCCAGCAGGGAGATCGTCGCCTCCCGCTTCGCGTCACTTTAGTCCACGGTGTCTCGCGGTCAATCAACCGGCCTGCGCGGCGCGGCCCAGGGCCGCGCACCACGTCCGGGCGGCTGTGGCGTACCTCACAAAAGGGGCGTGATGACGCTCTTTTTCCGTACCCACAGCGAGACCGGAAGAGCCGTGACCAGTACCGTCATGAGTATGACGACTTCCGCATCCGTACCCGTCGAATCCGAAGGCGCCATACACGGCGGCGCTGTGACCGACCGCCTCGTGGCGGCGAACGAGAGGTACGCCGCGGCCTTCACCGACCCCGGCATGGACGCCCGCCCCGTTCTGGAGGTCGCGGTCGTGGCCTGCATGGACGCCCGCCTCGACCTGCACGCGGCGCTCGGCCTGGAGCTCGGCGACTGCCACACGATCCGCAACGCCGGCGGCGTGGTCACCGACGACGTGATCCGTTCGCTCACCATCAGCCAGCGCAAGCTGGGCACGCGCAGCATCGTCCTGATCCACCACACGGGCTGTGGCCTGGAGGCGATCACCGAGGACTTCCGCACCGAGCTGGAGATGGAGGTCGGGCAGCGTCCGGCCTGGGCGGTGGAGGCCTTCCGCGACGTCGACCAGGACGTCCGCCAGTCGATGCAGCGGGTGCGCACCTCCCCGTTCCTGCTGCACACCGACGACGTGCGCGGCTTCGTGTTCGACGTGCGGACGGGCTCGCTGCGCGAGATCGCCCCCGCCTGACCTCCTGCGCCCGGCCTCCTCCGCCGCTCGCCGATGCCCGTGCGACCTGTCACGGGCTCGGCCGTTCACTGTCGTTTCGCTGTTGATCCGCGCCTCCAGGGCACCCGGATCCCCATAAAACCGACATATCGCGGACAGTTGTCCACAGGCGAGTGACACGAATCGGTAACGGCAGCAAGAATGCGAGGGTGACGCCGCGCTGAGCACTTTCGCGGCGGCGTCCGTGATTCGGGGTGGGCCGGTTTGCCGCACAGTGCGTCGGCCCGGAGAAAGTTTGGGCCGAGGAGGGCCGGGTGACGACCTATGACGAGCGAGCGAGCCTCACAGATCTGACCGCCACTGTGGAGCGTGTCCGCAGTTCGGTGGAGGGAGTGATCGAGGGCAAGCCCGAGGTCGTACGGCTTTCGCTGACCGTGCTCCTCGCCGAGGGGCATCTGCTGATCGAGGACGTACCGGGCGTCGGCAAGACGATGCTGGCGAAGGCGCTGGCGAAGTCCATCGACTGCTCGGTACGCCGGATCCAGTTCACCCCCGACCTGCTGCCCTCGGACATCACGGGCGTCTCCATCTGGGACCAGCAGCGCCGCGACTTCGAGTTCAAGCCGGGCGCGATCTTCTCGCAGATCGTGATCGGCGACGAGATCAACCGCGCCTCGCCCAAGACCCAGTCGGCGCTGCTGGAATCGCTGGAGGAACGCCAGGTCACCATCGACGGGCAGACCTACGAGCTGCCCAGTCCGTTCATGGTGGTCGCCACGCAGAACCCGGTCGAGATGGAGGGCACCTACCCGCTGCCCGAGGCCCAGCGCGACCGCTTCATGGCCCGCGTCTCGATCGGTTACCCGAGCCCCGAGGCCGAGCTTCAGATGCTCGACGTGCACGGCGGCGTCAACCCGCTGGACGACCTCCAGCCGGTCGCCCACGCCCACGAGATCGTGAAGCTCATCGACGCCGTACGCGGTGTCCACGTCGCCGACGCGGTGCGGCGCTACGCGGTCGACCTGGTCACCGCCACGCGCAGCCACCCGGACCTCAGACTCGGCGCGTCGCCGCGCGCGACGCTGCACCTGGTGCGCGCGGCCAGGGCGACCGCGGCCCTCAGCGGCCGGGACTACGCGCTGCCGGACGACGTGCAGAGCCTCGCCGTGGCCGTCCTGGCCCACCGCCTGCTGCCGACCGCGCAGGCCCAGCTCAACCGCCGCACGGCGGAGCAGGTCGTCGAGGAGATCATCCAGCGCACCCCCGTGCCCGCCACCCCGCAGCAGCACGGATACGGGCTCGGGCGGGACCCGCAGGCGTACGGCCAGCAGTCACGGAGGCTGTGATGGCCGCCGGGGGCTCCGAACAGCCGCCGACCGGCCGAGCGAAAGGCGACAAGGGCGGCGTGCGCACGGCGCTGGCCGGGCTGACCACCCGGGGCCGGTCCTTCCTGGCCGCCGGCATCGCGGCCGCCGTGTGCGCCTACGTGCTGGGCCAGCCCGATCTGCTGCGCGTCGGGCTGCTGCTCGCCGCACTCCCGCTGATCTGCGCGGCCGTCGTCCACCGCACCCGCTACCGGGTGGCCGGCAGCCGCAGGCTCTCCCCCGCGCGCGTCCCGGCCGGCAGCGAGGCCCGCGTCCACCTGCGGATGGACAACGTCTCACGGCTGCCCACCGGCCTGCTCATGCTCCAGGACCGGGTGCCGTACGTGCTCGGCCCGCGCCCTCGCTTCGTCCTGGACCGCGTCGAGGCGGGCGGCCGCCGCGAGGTCTCCTACCGGGTCCGCTCCGACCTGCGCGGCCGCTACCCCCTCGGTCCGCTCCAGCTGCGGCTGAACGACCCGTTCGGGATGTGCGAGCTCACCCGCTCCTTCTCCGCCCACGACACGCTCACGGTCATACCGCGCGTCGAGCCGCTGCCCCCGGTCCGCCTCAGCGGCGAGGCCAAGGGGTACGGCGAGGGACGCCAGCGCTCCCTGGCGCTGGCCGGCGAGGACGACGTGATCCCGCGCGGCTACCGCTACGGCGACGACCTGCGCCGCGTGCACTGGCGCCTCACCGCCCGCTACGGCGAGCTGATGGTGCGCCGCGAGGAGCAGCCCCAGCGCTCGCGCTGCACGGTGCTGCTCGACACCCGGGGTCCGGCCTACCAGGGCGCGGGCCCCGACTCGGCCTTCGAATGGGCGGTCTCCGGCGCCGCGTCCGTGCTGGTGCACATGCTGGAGCGGGGCTTCTCCGTGCGGCTGCTGACCGACACCGGGAACTCGGTGCCGGGCGAGGGGGCCGACGGGTTCGCCGGGGCCAACCAGGAGTCGGCCGACGCGGCCGGACTGATGATGGACACCCTCGCCGTGGTGGACCACTCCGACGGCGCGGGCCTGTCCCGTGCCTACGACGTGCTGCGCGGCGGCAACGAGGGCCTGCTGGTGGCGTTCTTCGGCGATCTCGACGACGAAGAGGCGGCGGTGGCCGCGAAGATGCGCCAGCGCAGCGGGGGTGCGGTCGCCTTCCTGCTGGACGGCGACCACTGGGCGCGTGAACCGAACGGCGTCCCCGATCCGATGAACAGGCAGGAGGAGCGGCTGCGGATGCTGCGCGAGGCGGGCTGGACGGCTCTGAGCGTGCCGCGGGGCGCTTCGCTGAACGAGCTGTGGCGCCAGGCGGACCGCGACCGGGCGGGCGTGACGACGGCGGGCGCGGCGAACGGCGGGGAGGGATGGTCATGAGCGGGCGTGCCCGGCTGACGCTGTGCTCGGCGGCGGCCACCCTGATGGCGTCGTGCGCCCTGCTGCCGCTGCTCGACCCGGCGACCTGGCTGGTGCAGGCGGCCTTCATGCTGGCGGTCCAGTCGGGAGCGGGCGCCGCCGCCCGCCGCGTCCCGCTGGCCCGGCCGCTGACCGTGGCGGCGCAGGCACTGGTCACGCTCGTGATGCTGACCCTGGTCTTCGCCCGCGAGCAGGCGCTCGCCGGTCTGGTCCCCGGCCCGGAGGCGTTCCGCCACTTCGGCGACCTGCTCCGGTCGGGCGCCGACGACGTGGGGCGGTACGCGATCCCGGCCCCGCTGTCCGACGGCATCCGGCTGATGGTGATCGGCGCGGTGCTGGTGATCGGCCTGGTGGTGGACACCCTCGCGGTCACCTTCCGCAACGCGGCTCCGGCCGGTCTGCCGCTGCTGGCGCTGTACTCGGTCGCCGCGGGCCTGTCCGACGGGGCGGCCGACTGGCTGTGGTTCCTGGTGGCCGCCGCCGGGTATCTCCTGCTGCTGCTCGCCGAGGGCCGCGAGCGGCTCTCGCAGTGGGGGCGGGTCTTCGGCGGGTCCGGACGCGGGCCGGGCGGGCAGCCCGGTACGGTCGCGCCGGTACGCACCGGTCGGCGCATCGGGATGGCCGCGCTGGGCGTCGCCCTCGTGGTGCCGCTGCTGCCGCTGCCGGCGATACAGGGCGGTCTGCTCGGCGCGACGGGCGCCGGCGTGGGCGCGGGCAGCGGTGGCGGGGGCACGATCTCCGCGGTGAACCCGCTGGTGTCGCTGCGCGACAGCCTCAACGTGGACGAGGACCGGACGGTCCTGACGCTGCGCACCAACACCAGCGATCTCTCCGACATGTATCTGCGGATCGTGTCGCTGGACGACTTCGACGGCACGACGTGGCGGCCGGCCAAGCGCCACATCGTCGCCGTGCCCGACGACTTCCCCGCGCCCACCGGGCTGGGCCCCGACGTCAAGCGCACGGAGATCACCACCCGGATCGCGGCCGTCGACGACTACGCCCAGGACTGGCTGCCGATGCCGTACCCGCCGAGCGGTGTGCAGATCAAGGGCAACTGGCGCTACGAGCCGGTCGGCATGACGCTCGTCGGCGACCACGGCCAGAACACCAGCGGCAAGTCCTACCAGGTCAAGAGCCTGGACGTGGAGCCGACGGCGCAGCAGCTGGCCGCGGCGCCGCAGGCGCCCGACTCCGTCCGGCGCGACTACACCAAGGTGCCGGACTCCCTGCCGGCGGTGGTGGCGAAGCAGGCCCGCCAGATCACCAGGGGCGCCGACAACGACTACGAGAGGGCGGTCGCGCTCCAGGACTACTTCGCGGTGACGGGCGGCTTCGAGTACGACACCCAGGTCGAGGTCGGCAACGGTCCGAACGCGATCGCCCGCTTCCTGCGGGACAAGCAGGGCTTCTGCGTGCACTTCTCGTTCGCCATGGCGTCGATGGCCCGCACCCTGGGCATACCGGCGCGGGTCGCGGTGGGCTTCGCGCCGGGCTCCCCGCAGGCGGACGGTTCGGTGGCGGTGGGCTTGAAGGACGCGCACGCCTGGCCGGAGCTGTACTTCGAGGGCGTGGGCTGGACCCGCTTCGAGCCGACCCCGACCCGCGGCACCACGCCCACCTACACCGTTCCCGACGCGCCGGGCGCGGCGCTTCCCGAGCTGCCGCAGGCCTCGCGCTCGGCGGACGCGGCGCCGTCGACCGCGCCCTCGGCCCGGTCCGGCTGCTCGGCCCGGGAGAAGAAGCTGGAGGACTGCGCCAACGCGCTGCCGGTGGACCAGCCGGGGCAGGGCGGCGGCGGCACCCCGTGGTACCGGATAGCCACCTGGACGCTGCTGGGGGGCGCGGCGCTCGTGCTGCCGCTGCTGCCGATGCTGTGGCGGCTGAGAAGACGTTCGGCGCGGCTGGCGTCCGCCCAGCACTCCGCGGCGGCCTCCGGGGCTCCGCCGGGCCGGCGGGACAGGGCGGGCGCGGGCGGCGAGGCCGCGAACGGCTCCGGGCCGGCGGTCCTGCTGGACGAGCCGGGGGACGAGGCCGCGGCCGCCGCCGTCGGCCATGTCCTGGCGGTGTGGCGCGAGCTCACCGACACGGCGTGGGACTTCGGCATCGAACCGGACGACGCGCTGACCCCCCGCCGGGCGGCGGCGCGGATCGTGCGGACCGGAGGGCTGGACGAGGCGGCCGGCCGCTCGGTGCACCGGGTCGCGGGGGCGGTGGAGCAGGTGCTGTACGCCCCGGAGCCGAGGGCCGAGGCCGGACTCGCCGACGAGGTGCGGTCGGTGCGGGCGGCACTGCAGGAGAAGGCCGACTGGACGACGCGGGTGCGGGCGGTCGTGGCGCCGCGTTCGGCCGTGCGCGCGCTCTGGGACGTGGCGGACCGCTGGACGGCCCTCAGGTCGTCCTGGACGGCCCGGCTGACGGCCCTGGTGCACCGGCCGTCCGGCCAGCAAAGCGGCTGACCGGCCCGCCCTCGGAGGGGGACCGGCCAGTTGTGTCCTCCAGCGGGCGGCCGCACCTTCCAGCGGGGGGCCGCCCGTCCGGCCGCTCGCCGTACCGGCCCGGCCCGCTCCTTACGTGCGGCCGGCCGGTACGGCGAGCTGACGGACCAGCCGCTGCGGGCGGCCGGTCGGCCGAGCAGGTCGGCTGACCGGCGAATCGGCTGACCGGCCCGCCCCCAGGGGCGGCCGGCCGGTCAGGGCCGTCCGGGTGGCCGGGGCGGTCGTGGAGTGGCCCGGCCCGGTGGAAGAGGCAGCGCGGACATGGTTGAGGGGCGACCACCCGACTAGGTGGTCGCCCCTCAACCATGTCTCTTCGCGAACCAGGAGCAGATTCGGTTCTGCGGCGTTCCGGTTCTGCGGCGGTGTCAGTGACCGCCCTGCTCGTCTCGGCGGCGCTGCCAGCGCTGCTCGATCCGGTCCATCATCGAGCGCTTCTGCCTGACCTGACCGCGGGCGTGCGGGGCGCCTGCGGCTCCGGCCGCGGGCTGTTCACCCGGCTTGGGGGCCTTGCGCCAGCCGGTGACGGCGAGCACCGCGCAGCCGAGCATCACGAGGAAGCCGACCACGCTCAGCCACACCTGCTTGGCGACCATTCCTGCCATGAGGAGCGCGATTCCCACGAGGAAGCCAGCGACCGCCTGGTAGACCCGCCGCCGGGTGTACGTACGCAGCCCGCTTCCCTCGAGCGCTGACGCGAACTTGGGATCTTCGGCGTACAGCGCTCGCTCCATCTGCTCGAGCATGCGCTGCTCGTGCTCCGAGAGCGGCACGGAGTCCTCCTCATCGTGCAGTCGCCGGGGCGACCCGGGGGGTCCCTTCAGGATAGGCGGGGAATCGCCCCCGTGAAACCCGCCCCTCTACGCCAATTGGCCAACCGACGCCCGTCATGGACGTCCGGCTCGCTGAGGTTTCCTTTCCCCGGCGGCCGGCCCGTCATGCCGGGCGGTCTCCCTCGATCATACGGCGCACCGCGGCCGAACGGGGGGCCTGTGGCGTACTCCATGTGCAGCCAAGTCCCTGATCAGCGGTGCGTCCCGGGGAACGCTCAGCTCCCGTCGGCCGCCCGCGCCTCACCCAGCACGTGCAACTGGGTGGCGACGGAGTGGAAGGCGGGGCGTTCGGCCGCCGCCTCCTCCAGCTTCAGCAGGGCCTCCAGCGCTCCGGGCTCGGTGTCCACGAGGACGCCGGGCACCAGGTCGGCGAAGACCCGCACCCCGTGCACGGCCCCCACCCTCAGGCCCGCGCCCTCGACGAGTCCGGTGAGCTGCTCGGCGGTGAAGCGGCGCGGCACGGGGTCGCCCTCGCCCCAGCGGCCGTCGGGCGCGGTGAGCGCCTGCCGGGCCTCCTTGAAGTGGCCCGCGAGGGCGCGCGCGAGGACGGCCCCGCCGAGGCCCGCGGCGAGGAGACTGAGGAAGCCCTCGGCGCGCAGCGCGGCGACCGCGTTGCGGACGCCCTCGGCCGGGTCGTCGACGTACTCCAGGACCCCGTGGCACAGGACGGCGTCGTAGCCGCCGCGCCCGACCACGTCGAACAGCCCGTGGACGTCGCCCTGGACGCCCTGCACGCGGTCGGCCACGCCGGCCTCGGCGGTGCGCCGCTCCAGGGCGAACAGGGCGTTGGGGCTGGGGTCGACGACGGTGACCCGGTGCCCGAGGAGAGCCACGGGCACCGCGAAGTTGCCGCTGCCGCCCCCGGTGTCGAGGACGTCCAGCGACTCGCGGCCGGTCGCCTTGACCCGGTCCTCGAGGGCGTCGCGCAGGACCTCCCAGACCACGGCGGTGCGCAGCGAGGCACGGGACCGGGAAGGGCCGGAGCGTGCCGGCGTCGGCTGGGGACCGGGGTGGGAGACGGGCGGGCGCATCGGGTCCGACACGGCAGTTGACTCCTCGGCGCGGCACCGCCTCTTGCGCGGCGGAGCGAACGGGCTGCCCTCTCCGGCCGGTCCGGACCGGCGCGCGGACGGACGGACGCGGGGAAGGCTTCAGGCGCCTTCCACCCTATTGCCTCCGGCGTCCCGTCCGGTGACGGCCACCGCCTCCGCGTCCCGTCCGAACGAGCGATGCCCGACGTCACGCTCGCCGCCTCAGCGTCCCGTCCGCTCAGGCGGCCGGGCCGGACCGCGCCACCCCCGCCCGGCCGTCCGCCCCGGCCCGGTCGCCCCGGCCCGGTCGCCCGAGGTGAGCCCTGACGTGTGCGCGGCGCATGCACGCCGGCAGTGAGCGGCGGACCCGGGTTGCGGGCGGCGACGTCCGCGCCGACGTGCGCGCGGCGCGGGGCGCGACGCCGTGCCGCCCGCACCGCGACGCCTTGCCGGCCCCGGCCCCGACCCGTGACGCCGTGTCAGCCCGCGTCCGGGAGACCGTGGTCCGTCGCCGGGTCGCCGGCGTCCTCCTCCTGGCGTGGCTGCGGCAGGACCGGCTGGAGCACCAGCATGCGCTCGACGAGACGGAGGAACATCGCCACGTCGCGTATCAGGTCGTCGGCGTCCCGGCGGGTGGCCGCGCCCTGGATGCCGGCCTCGGCCCGGGCGCGGCGCCGGGCCCCGGAGGCGAACAGCGCGCTCCACTCGGCGAGTTCGGGCGCTATCTCGGGGAGGACTTCCCAGGCGCTGCGGATGCGGGCCCGGCGGCGGGGCGAGGGCTCCGGGCGGCCCCGGGCGGCGAGCACGGCGGCCGCGGTGCGCAGGGCCGCCAGATGGGCGATGGCGTAACGCTCGTTGGGGGTTTCCAGGACGGCCGCCTCGTCCAGCCCGGCGCGGGCCTGGGCGAGCAGGTCGAGGGCGGCGGGCGGGGCCGTGGTGCGGCGCAGCACGGGGTGAACGTCGCTCGCGGGACCGGTCAGTGAGGGTGCAGGGCCGGTGGCGCGGCGCCGGTGTGCGGCGGCTGCGTGGTAGGTGGCCATGACGAACCTCCTGTCGTCTGTGTGACGGCACGTCCGATACGGGCTGCCGTATGACCCCATCGTGCGGTATGCCACTGACAATCCGTTCTGACCTGGCCTTTTGCTTCGATCGAGAGTTCGGGCTAGTTTTTGCACTGACCAGTCAGTTCAAAAACACGGATTCCAGGGGGGACCTGTGGACGCAGTCGCCGTCACAGCCGACGGCCTCGGGCTCCGAGGCCCGCGCGGCTGGGCGTTCCGGGACGTCGCCGTCGAGGCGGATCCCGGCTCGCTGATCGCGGTCGAAGGGCCCTCGGGCTCCGGCCGCACCAGCCTGCTGCTCGCCCTCACGGGGCGCATGAAGACCACCGAGGGGACGGCGACCGTGGGCGGTGCGCGCCTGCCCAAGCAGCTGGCGGCCGTGCGTCGCGTCGCCGCCCTCGCCCACGTACCCGGCGTGACGGATCTCGAACCGGCGCTGACCGTCGGCGAGCACGTGCGCGAACGGGCGCTGCTGCAACGGCGGTTCGGCGGCTCCCTGCGCGACCTGCTGCGTTCGCGCGCGGACCGGGCGGCCGAGGCGGAGCTGCGGATCGATGCCGCGCTCGACGCCGCCGGACTCGACCGCGAGGCGCTCCCCAAGGGCTCGCGGACCGCCGTGCGGGACCTGGAGCGCGTCGAGGCGCTGCGGCTGTCGGTGGCGCTGGCGCTCGTCGGCCGGCCCCGGCTGCTCGGCGTCGACGACGTCGACCTGAAGCTGTCGACGGCCGAGCGGGCGGAGGTCTGGGCGCTGCTGCGGTCCATCGCCGAAGCGGGGACGACCGTGCTGGCGGTGTGCGCCGAGGCGCCCGAGAACGCGGTCGTGGTCCGCTCCGGCGCGGACGCCGGCCGTCGTCCCACCCCGCGGGAGGCCGGTCCACCCGGGCCGCGGGACGAACCGGGGACCGCGACGCCGCAGGACCCGCCGGAGACCGCGGCACCGCAGGACGAGCCGGACACCGGCCCGCGGGACGTACCGGGAGCCGGACCGCAGGACGGGCACCGGGCCGGCCCGAAGGACCGGTCCCAGGACGATCACGAAGCCGCGCCGCGGGCAGAGGCGGAGGCTGCGCCGAAGGGAGAGGCGGCCGAGGCCGAGGCGGAGGCGGCCGACGTGTCGCAGGCCGGCCCGAAGGAACAGGATGAGGAGGAGTCCGATGCGCTCGCCCAGACTCGCCGCGCTTGAGCTGAGGCGCTTCGGCCGGGGCAGGCTCCCGCGGGCCGCCCTCGTCGCGCTCCTGCTGCTGCCCCTGCTGTACGGCGCGCTGTACCTGTGGTCCTTCTGGGACCCCTACGGCCGGCTCGACCGCATTCCGGTCGCGCTGGTCAACGACGACCGGGGGGCCACCGCCGGGGGCGAGAAGATCACCGCCGGGGCCGACATCACCGCGAAGCTGCGCGACAGCAAGGTCTTCGACTGGCACGAGGTGAGCGCCGCCGAGGCACGCGCGGGCGTGGAGGACGGCAGGTACTACCTGTCGCTGACCATGCCGGCCGACTTCAGCCGTCGGATCGCGTCCAGCTCGGGCGACTCTCCCGAGACGAGCGCCCTCCAGGTGCGCACGAACGACGCGAACAACTACATCGTCGGCCAGATCTCTCGGACCGTCTTCAGCGAGGTGCGCAGGGCCGCGTCCACGAAGGCCTCGCGGTCCTTCCTCGACAAGATCTTCGTCTCCTTCTCCGACATCCACGGCGCGACCGCGAAGGCCGCCGACGGCGCCGACGACCTCAACGGCGGCATCGGGAAGGCCGAGCGGGGCTCCAAGGACCTCGCGGACGGTCTCGGCGACGCCAAGGACGGCAGCGGCAAGCTGACGAAGGGGCTGAAGAAGCTCGACACGGGCGCCGACACCCTCCAGGAGGGGTCCCAGAAGGTCGCGGACGGCACCCAGAAGCTCGCCGACAAGGTCAACGGGATCGCCGGCGCCCTGGGGCCGTTCGTCAAGTCGAACGAGAAGACCATCGGCGACACCGCCCGACTCGTCGCGGACTCCTCGAAGGTGGTCCACGACAACCTGGAGACCCTGGTGAAGGCCGCCCCGGTGGCCGCCACCGGCGCGCACACGGCCTCGGACACACTCGCCGAGGTGTACAAGGCGCGCTGCGAGACGCCGGTGCTGCCCGATCCCGCGTGCGCGGACCTGAAGAAGGCCAAGGACACGGCCGCCGACGTGGCGACGGTCGCCGACGACGTCAACACGCTGGTCGCCGATCAGGACGGCGACCTGAAGACGCTCCGCACGAACCTCACCGCTCTGCGCAAGCAGGCCCAGTCCCTCGCGGACGACGCCCCGCACCTCTCCGAGGACCTGGACAACGCCGTGTCCCAGGTCAACGCGTTGAACACCGGGGCGGCGAAGGTGGCCAAGGGCGCCAAGAAGATCAACACCGGGATCGGCAGGGCCACGACCGGATCCGTGAACCTGGACGCGGGCGTCGGCAGGCTGAAGACGGGCGCACAGGACCTCAACGGCGGCATGTTCAAGCTCTCCGACGGCTCCGGCAAGCTCGCCGACGGCCTGCACGAGGGCGTCGGACGGATCCCCGACTACGACGCCCGGCAGCGCGACGCACGCACCGCCGTCATGGCCGACCCGGTCCAGCTCGCCTCCCACGACCGGCACAAGGCGCCCAACTACGGCACCGGTTTCGCCCCGTACTTCATCCCGTTGTCGCTCTGGGTGGGCGCGATGGTGGCGTACATGCTGATCGCGCCGATGAACCGGCGCGCGCTGGCGGCGGGCGCCCCCGCGTGGCGGATCGCGCTGGCCGGCTGGCTGCCGGTGGTCGCGGTCGGCGTGCTCCAGACGACGGCGCTGATGGCCGTGCTGCACTGGGCGATCGGCCTGGAGATGGTCCGCGCGGCCGGCACCGTGGGCTTCCTGTTCCTGGTGGCGGCGTGCTTCGCGGCCCTCGTGCAGTGGCTGAACGCGCGCTTCGGGGCGGCGGGCCGGATCCTCGTCCTGGCGCTGCTGATGCTTCAGCTGACGTCCGCGGGCGGCACCTATCCGGTGCAGACCAGCCCCGGCTTCTTCAACGCCGTCCACCCGTACCTGCCGATGAGTTACGTCGTCGACGCGCTCAGAAGGCTCATCAGCGGCGGCGGCCTCGGACCGGTGTGGCAGGCCTGCGCGGTGCTCGTCGCGTTCACCGCGGGCGCCCTGGCGCTGACCGCCCTGTCGGCGCGCCGCCGCCAGGTGTGGACCCTGGACCGGCTGCACCCGGAGCTGAGCCTGTGACGATCGGGCGCCCGGGAGGCCGCGTTCCTGTGACAATCAGGACCATGGACAGCAGCACCACCCCGGGCGGCCGCACCCGCCGCGAGGCCACCCGGCAGAAGCTCTACGAGGCGGCCGTCACCCTCATCGCCGAACAGGGCTTCTCCGCCACCACCGTGGACGAGATCGCCGAACGCGCAGGCGTGGCCAAGGGCACGGTCTACTACAACTTCGCCAGCAAGTCGGTCCTCTTCGAGGAGTTGCTGCGGCACGGCGTGGGCCTGCTCACCGCCTCGCTGCGCGAGGCCGCCGAGGACACCGCGCGCACCGGCGGGAGCAGGGTCGACGCCCTGGACGCGATGGTCCGCGCCGGCCTGGTCTTCATCGACCGCTACCCGTCCTTCACGCAGTTGTACGTGGCCGAGCTGTGGCGCACCAACCGGGCCTGGCAGTCCACGCTCATGGTCGTGCGCCAGGAGGCGGTGGCCGTCGTCGAGGGGGTGCTGCGCGAGGGCGTGGACAACGGCGAGTTCAGCGACGAGATCGACGTGCAGCTGACGGCGGCCGCGCTGGTCGGCATGGTGCTGGTGGCCGCCCTGGACTGGCAGGCCTTCCAGCCCGAGCGCTCCCTGGACGACGTGCACGCGGCGCTGTCCCGGCTGCTCCAGGGGCGGGTGAGCGGGGGCCGCTAGGTCTCGTCGGAGCTCCTCCACGGTACGACCGCACGTGGGGAGGGGAGCGCCCTCTCCGCGCGCGTGCACGCACAGGCGCCGGTCCGTTGCGGCCACGTCCCCCGTGGGCCGCCGCGAACCGGCGCCTGCGCGTGCTCCCCCGTTCCCCCGTTCCTCCCCCGTCGTACCCCCGTACGGTCGTTCCCCGGGGCTCCCCCCGTGTCTCGCTCCCGCCGAGCCGGTCGGCCGGCGGAAGGAGCGGGTCGAGGGCCGCTCCGTTCCGGCGCCCCGTGTCGCCGGTGCCGGAGCCGCGCCCCTTCTCCGTGCCTCCACTCTGTCGTCCGGGCAGGTCGCAGCCCATCCGCGCGCGTACTCAACTCCACCCCTAGGTACGGGTACTCAGCTTCGCGCGCTCATCCCCAGGACGCCGGGCGGCCCACTGGCTACGATCGCGTCCGTGTCCGTACTCCCCCTTGTGTTCACCAGCGGCTGGGCCAGCGGCGTCAACGCGTACGCGGTGGTGCTCCTGCTCGGCGTCTTCGGCGCCACCGGTGTGAGCGACGACGTCCCGCAGACGTTGCAGCGACCCGAGGTGCTGGCCGTCGCGGCCGTCCTCTTCCTGTGCGAGGCGGTCGCCGACAAGATCCCGTACGTGGACTCGGCGTGGGACATGGCCCACACCGTGATCCGGCCGGTGGCCGGGGCCTGGGTCGGCGCGCTGCTCGCCGGGCAGAGCGGTTCGCTCTCCGACGCGGCGGCCGCGGCGCTCGGCGGTTCGACCGCGCTGGCCAGCCACGCCGTGAAGGCGGGCGCCCGGATGGCGGTCAACAGCTCCCCCGAACCGTTCAGCAACATCGCGGTGAGCCTGGCGGAGGATCTCGGGGTCGCCGGGATCGTCACCTTCGCGATCTTCCACCCGGTGGCGGCCTCCGTCGTCGCGGGGGCCCTGCTGCTGACCGGGCTGCTGGTCCTGTACTTCCTCGTCTCACGGATCCGCCGGTTCCTGCGGCGCCGGGCGCAACGGCGCGAGGAACGCCGGCTCGGCGCGCCCCCGTGGCCGCCGTCCCCGGGCTGATCACGTCACTGTCGGTGGCGGCCGATACAGTCACGGGCATGGCAGGGATTGCGGTGATCGGCGCCGGGATGGGCGCGCTGACGGCGGCCGCCCGGCTGGCCGTGGCGGGCCACCGGGTGACGGTGTACGAGCGGACGGGGACGTACGGCGGAGCGGTGCGCCGCTTCGAGCGGGATGGGTTCGCGTTCGACACCGGCCCCACGCTGCTCCCCCTGCCCGCCGTCTACCGCGACCTGTTCGTCAAGACCGGCAAGGAGCCGCTGGAGTCCTGCGTCGAGCTGGTCCAGGTCGACCCGTCCGCGCGGCACGTGTTCGCGGACGGCGCCGAGGTGTCCCTGCCGAACGCCTCGCGCGCGGGCGTCGTCTCCGCGCTGGACGAGGCGCTCGGCGGGCGGGCCGGGCAGCGCTGGGGGGACTTCCTGGTGCGCGCGCGTGAGGCCTGGGACCGCACCCGGCGCCCGCTCCTGGAGGAGCCGCTGTGGCCGAACTGGTCGGTCCTCGCCGACCGCGAGCCCTATCCGGCGGTCCCCCACAAACGTCTGCTGCGCACCAGGAAGGCGGCCACCCTGGCCGAGATCGGCGCCTGGGAGCTGCGCGATCCCCGGCTCGCCGCGCTGCTGGAGGGCCACGCGCTCGCGTACGGCCTGGATCCCCGGTCCACCCCGGCGAGCGCGGCGGTCCTGCCGTACATGGAGCACGCCTTCGGCACGTGGTACGTGCGCGGAGGCATGCGGGAGCTGGCCCGCGCGGTGTACGAGCGCTGTGTGGCGCGCCGGGTCGCGTTCGTCTTCGACGCCGAGGTCGCGCGGATCGTGGACGAGGACGGCAGGGCGGCGGGCGTAGAACTCGCCGACGGCACGGTGGCGGAGGCGGACTTCGTCCTGGCGCCGGGCGGCTTCCGCGGCCTTCCCGCCCGGGGCGGGGACGAGGTCGCGCCCCAGCGGGCGCTGCCGAGCCGGCTGACCGTGCTGCTGGCGCTGCGCGGCCCCCGGCCGCAGGGCGCAGCGCACCGGACGGTGGTCCACGCCCCGGACCGGGACGCGGAGTTGGAGAGCCTGTTCGGCGCGGCGCCGTCGGTGCCCGCGGGGCCGACGGTCACGGTGCTGCGGCCCGACGACGCCCGGCTGGCGCCGGACGGCGACCACGAGCCGGTCACGATCGGCGCCGTGGTGCCCGCCGGCGCGCAGGTGTCCGACGCGCACGTGGACGCGCTGCTCGGCATGGCCGAGCGGGCCGTTCCCGGGCTGCGCGAGCGCGTCCTGTGGCGTGAGGTGCGCACCCCGGCCGACGTCGCGCGCGAGACCGGCGCGGAAGGCGGGGCCGTCCCCGCGCCCGCGCTGGCCGCGGCCGGGGGCCGGCTGCTGCATCCCGCCAACTCCACCGGGCTGCGAGGGCTGTTCACGGTCGGCGGCTGGTCGCATCCGGGCGGCGGCCTGCCTCACGCGGGCATGTCGGGCACGCTGGTGTCCGGACTGATCGTGGAGGGGCCGGAGTTCCGCGGCTCGCGGTGAGGCCGTGACGGCCCGCCGCGCACGGGGGCGAAGGGGCGGGCGGGGTGGCGGACGCGGCCGTCAGAACCGGTACTGCTCGTCGTAGCCGTTGCCCTGGCCCGGCTGCTGCCCGTCGCCCTGGTACGGGTACTGCTGCTGGTCGGGCGGGAGTTCGCCGCCCAGCGGGTCGTCGGTGTTGCGCTGCTGCGGGACCCAGACCCCGCCGGCCGGGGTCTCCCCGCCGTGGCCGCCGGCGCCGTACTGCTCCTGGCCGTAGCCCTGCTGCGCGTACTGCTGCTGGCCGTAGCCGGCGTCGTAGGAGCCCCCGCCGTAGGTCTGGGTGCCGATGTACGGGTCGGAGTAGGCGGCGTACTGCTGCTCGCCCGTGGCGTCGTAGCCGTACTGCTGCTGGGGGTACCCGGCGTAGCCGTAGCCGTAGTTCTGGTCCGTGCCCTGGCCGGCCGTGGCGTACTGGTCCTGGCCCTGGCCCTGGGACTGTCCCTGGCCGGTCGCGCCCGCGTAGGCGGCGTCGCTGTAGACGCCGTAGGAGCCGGTGTCGTCGGGCAGCGGCTGCGGCTCGTAGACGGAGGCGGCCGCCGGGTCGAAGGAGCGGGGCGCGGGGGTGAAGACGTCGTCGCGGTCGTCGCCGTCGAAGTCGTCGTCGCCGTAGGCGCTCCCGGCGCCGAAGGCGTGCTCGTCCCGGCCGCCGAACGCCGTGCCGTCACCGTGGGGCGCGCCGGAGTCCGGGCCGGCCCCGTCCGGCTCCGGGCCGGAGACCTCCAGGGTCGGGTCCTGGCGCTCGGCCTTGCCGCGGCGGCGCTTGGTGAGGACGGTGCCGTCGCTCTCCGTGTCCGAGCGGCGGAAGGCCCAGCCCTCGGCGAAGCCCCGGCGGAACGACAGGGTGACGTAGGTCTGGCCGACCGCGAACGCGGCCGCGCCCAGGGCGATGACGACGACCGACGGGATCAGGACGCCGAGGACGACGCCCAGGAAGCCGACGAAGGCCAGCAGCCGCCAGCGCAGCCGGGCCTTGTACTGCAGCAGAACCTCGCCGAGCAGCCACAGCGCGACAATGCCGAACGCGATGTAGAGGACCGTCCAGCCCATGTACGCCCCTCTCCCAGTGGCCGCTACGCAGTGTGTCGTATGTGGGTGCGACCGGTCTAGGCCTGCGGCGGATGGTGCAGGCCCAGGTTCTCGTAGATTTCCAGCGTCGCCGTGGAGTTGTTGAGCGTGATGAAGTGCAGTCCGGGCACTCCCTCGGCCAGCAGCCGTGCGCAGAACTCCGTGGCGAAGTCGATGCCAATGGAGCGTACAGCGGCCGGATCGTCTTTGGCTGTGAGGATCCGCTCTTTCAGGGCGGCCGGGAAGCGGGCGTTGCTGAGCTGCGGCAGGCGTTCCAGCATCCGCACACTGGTCACCGGAAGGACCTCGGGGATGACGGGAGTCACACATCCGGCCGCCGCGACCCGGTCGCGCAGCCGCAGGTACGAGTCGGGCTCGAAGAACATCTGGGTGATCGCGTAGTCGGCGCCGGCCCGGCACTTGTCCACGAAGTGCGACACGTCCAGGTCCCACTCGTCGGAGCGCGGGTGCATCTCGGGGAAGGCGGCGACGCCCACGCAGAAGTCCCCGGACTCCTTGATGAGACGGACCAGTTCGGCGGCGTACGTGAGGCCCTGCGGATGCGGCACCCAGGGGCCCATAGGGTCGCCGGGCGGGTCGCCGCGCACGGCCAGCATGTTGCGGATGCCGGCGTCGGCGTACTGCCCGATGATGTTGCGCAGCTCGGCGACGGAGTGGTCCACGGCGGTGAGGTGCGCGACCGGCGTGAGGGTGGTGTCGACGACGATCTGCTGGGTCTCCTTGACCGTGGTGGCCCGGGTGGATCCGCCGGCGCCGTAGGTCACCGAGACGAAGTCGGGGGCGACCGCCTCGACCCTGCGCAGGGCGTCCCACAGGCTCCGCTCACCCTTCGGCGTCTTCGGCGCGTAGAACTCGAACGAGTACGTCGTCTTGCCGGTCGCCAGGATGTCGCGCACGGTGCGCGCGCGGTCCGTCCTGGTGGATGCGGTTCCCAGTGCCATACCGGCAGGTTAGCCAGGGGTGGACGGTCACCCAACCGGATGCGGGAAATTTGCCCGGATTGTCGAGTTGTTGTCCACCCCTTGGACAATCGTACGAGGGCGGCGCCGCCGGACGGCCGGGCCGGGGGCCGCGGGCCGGGACACGGGCGCTACCCCTCGCTCAGCCGCTCGGCGAACTCGGCCGCCGCGGCGCCCGGGTCGTCCGCCTGGGTGATCGCCCGCACCACCACGACCCGGCGGGCGCCCGCCGCGAGCACCTCGTCGAGGTTGCCGAGGTCGATGCCGCCGATGGCGAACCAGGGGCGGTCCGTGCCGAGGGACGCGGTGTGCCGCACCAGGTCCAGGCCCGGCGCGTGGCGGCCGGGCTTGGTGGGGGTGGGCCAGCACGGACCGGTGCAGAAGTAGTCCACGCCCTCCTGGACGGCGGCGGCCTCGGCCTCCGCCGCCGCATGCGTGGAGCGGCCGACGAGCACGCCCTCGCCGAGGATGGCGCGGGCGGCGGGGACGGGCAGGTCGCCCTGTCCGAGGTGGAGCACGGCGGCGCCGGCCGCGTGCGCGACGTCGGCGCGGTCGTTGACCGCGAGCAGCTTGCCGTGCCGGGCGCAGGCGTCGGCGAACACCTTCAGGTGCTCCAGCTCCTCGGCTGCCTCCATGCCCTTGTCCCGCAGCTGGACGATGTCGACGCCGCCCGCGAGCACGGCGTCGAGGAACTCCGGGAGGTCGCCCTGCCGGGTACGGGCGTCCGTGCACAGGTACAGCCGTGCCTCGGACAGGGACGGGCGGGCGGTGTCGGGCATACGAGGTCCCCCCAGGGTGGCGGCGTACGGGGGCCGGGTGCGCTCCCGTACGCCGGGTGTCGGTGCGAGATCCGCGGGTCAGACGGCGAGCGCCTGGGCGCGGCGCTTCACCTCCGTGCCGCGGTTCTCACTCAGGGCCTGGGCCGGCGTGCCGGGCAGGCTCGAATCCGGGGTGAAGAGCCACTCCAGCATCTCCTCGTCCGTGAAGCCGTCGTCCCGCAGCAGGGTCAGGGTTCCGACCAGGCCCTTCACCACCTTGTCCCCGTCGATGAAGGCGGCCGGGACGTGCAGCGCGCGGTTCTCACCCCGGCGCACGGCGATGAGCTGGCCGTCCTTGATCAGCTGCCGGACGCGGATCACGTCCACGTCGAGCATCTCCGCGATGTCCGGCACGGTGAGCCAGGCGGGGACGAGGGCATCGGTCTTTGCGTCAATCTCGGTCACGGGAACAAGCCTGCCATCTGCCACCGACAGTCGGAAGCCGGGCCGGTCCGACCGGGCCCGCCCGGGCTCAGGCCGTCGCGCCCTTCAGCGGCCGCGCCGGGTCCGCGAGGAGCCGCGGGTTCAGGGGCGTGCCCGCCTCGATCAGCCGTTTGCCCTGGGCGAGGTCGCGGGGCCGCCCCACGGCCAGCAGCGCGACCAGGCGGTCCTCGCGCAGCCAGCAGACCGTCCACGCGGGCCCGCCGGGGTCGCCGCGCCACACGACGGCGTCGGCGTGCGCGTGGTGGCCGGCGTACTGGACGAAGCGGCCGAACTGCTCGGACCAGAAGTACGGGACGGGGTCGTAGACGGCCGCGGGTTCGTCGGTGGCCTCGCCGACGATGTTCGCAGCGACCGTGCGCGGACCCTGGAGCGCGTTGTCCCAGTGGTGGACGAGCAGCCGCTCGCCGTACCTGCCGGAGGGGAAGGAGGCGCAGTCGCCGACCGCGTACACGTCCGGCAGGCGGGTGCGCAGGCCGGCGTCGGCCACGATCTCGCGGTGCGCGCCGAGTTCGACGCCCGAGCCGGCCAGCCAGGCGGTGGCGGGGCGGGCGCCGATGCCGACGACGACGGCCTCGGCGGGCAGTCGCGAGCCGTCGTCGAGGACCACCGCGCCCGGCTCGACGCGCTCCACGCGCGCGCGAGTGCGCAGCGCGACGCCGCTGTCGGCGTACCAGGCGGCCATCGGCGCGGCGGCCTCGGCGGGCAGGGCCCCGGCCAGCGGCCGGTCGGCGGCCTCGACGACGGTGACCTCGCAGCCCGCCTCGCGCGCGGCCGTGGCGAACTCCGCGCCGATCCAGCCCGCGCCGACGACCACGACGTCGTGCCGGCCGGCGAGCACGGGCCGCAGACGTCCGGCGTCGTCCAGGGTGCGCAGCAGGTGCACGCCGGGCACGCCCTGCGCGCCGGGCAGCGGGATCGGCTCGGCGCCGGTGGCGAGGACGAGGACGTCGTACGCGACGGGTCCGCGCGCGGTGTCCAGCTCGTGGTCGCCCGCGCGCAGGCCGAGGACCTCGCGGCCGAGTTCCAGCTCGATGCCGAGGCCGTCGAAGTCGACGTCCAGGGCGGATCCCTCGGCCTTGCCGAGCAGCACGGCCTTGGACAGCGGCGGCCGGTCGTAGGGCTGATGGGGTTCGGCGCCCAGCAGCGTCACCCGGCCGCCGAAGCCCTGTTCACGCAGGGCCACCGCGGTCTGCACGCCGGCCATGCCCGCGCCCACGATCACCACGCGGCGCCTGTCCGGCCCGCCTTCTTCCCGCCTCTGCTCACTCACCCGATCACCTTAGACACCTGACGATCAGTCAGTCAGCGGCCGTGCTCCGTGACCTGCTCCACACCGTCGCCGCCGGGGCCGTCCGCACCGCCGGGGATCTCCTCCACGACGCTCGTCCCGCTGCCCGGCTGCGACTCCCACTCCCAGCGCTCGTCGAGACGCACCCGGCCGTCGGGCAGCTCGGCCACCGTGGACACGCAGTGCCCGGAGGACGTCGTCCCGTCGCGCTTGAGCTGGACGTACCGGAAGTCGAGCCGGTCCCCCTCCCGGGTACCCAGCAGATGGCCGCGTACGACGTCGCCGCCCGCGTAGTCGGCCCACACCGCCCCGTCCCGCTCGTGGTACGCGAAGCGGGTGCGGACGCCGACCTGGCCGGGCGCCTGGTCGGCCACCGGGGCGAGGACGAGGCCGTCCAGTGACTTGGCCATGCGCGGAGGCTCCCTTACTGCGGTGTGCGGCGGCGGGCTAGGGTGGCCACCGTAGAGCACTCGCGGGAGCCCGGACGCACCGGGCTGAGAGGGAGGCTGGCGGCCTCCGACCGTACGAACCTGATCCGGGTCATGCCGGCGAAGGGAGGGGCTGGACGCCCATGTCGTCTCCGCGTACGTCAGACGTCCTCGTGATCGGGGGCGGGATCATCGGGCTGGTCACGGCCTGGCGGGCCGCACAGCGCGGGCTCGCCACGGCGGTGGTCGACCCGGAGCCGGGCGGCGGGGCCGCCCAGGTGGCCGCCGGGATGCTGGCCGCCGTCACCGAACTGCACCACGGCGAGCAGACGCTGCTCGGCCTCAACCTGGCGTCGGCACGGCGCTATCCGGGCTTCGCCGCCGAACTCACGGAGCTGACCGGACAGGACCTCGGTTACCGGCGGTGCGGCACGCTGGCCGTCGCGCTGGACGCCGACGACCGGGCGCACCTGCGCGAACTGCACGCGTTGCAGCGGCAGTCGGGGCTGGATTCGGAGTGGCTGTCCGGGCGGGAGTGCCGGCGCCTGGAGCCGATGCTCGCGCCGGGGGTGCGCGGCGGGCTGCGGGTGGACGGCGACCACCAGGTCGACCCGCGGCGGCTCGCGCGGGCCCTGGTGAGCGCGTGCGAACGGGCGGGCGTGGTCTTCCACCGGGTCTGGGCCGAGCGGCTGACCGTGGCGGGCGAGCGGGCCGCGGGGGCCGTCGTGCGGGACGGCACGGCGCTCTCGGCGGGGCAGACGGTGCTCGCCGGGGGCAGTCTGAGCGGGCGGCTCGCGGGGGTCCCGCGGGACGTGCTGCCGCCCGTGCGGCCCGTGAAGGGGCAGGTGCTGCGGCTGACCGTGCCGCAGCGATGCGCGCCGTTCCTCAGCCGGACCGTGCGGGCCGTGGTGCGCGGCAGCCAGGTCTATCTGGTGCCGCGCGACAACGGCGAGCTGGTGGTGGGGGCGACCAGCGAGGAGCTGGGCTGGGACACGACGGTGACGGCCGGAGGCGTGTACGAACTGCTGCGCGACGCCCACGAGCTGATCCCGGGGATCACCGAACTGCCGCTCACCGAGACGCGCGCGGGTCTGCGCCCCGCGTCCCCGGACAACGCGCCGCTGCTCGGGCCGACCGGGCTCGCGGGGCTGTCGCTGGCGACCGGGCACTACCGCAACGGCGTGCTGCTGACGCCGGTGACCGGTGACGCGATGGCGCAGGTCCTGGCCACCGGGGAACTCCCGGACGAGGCCCGTCCCTTCACTCCCCGGCGCTTCGGCGTCGCCGCACTCACGGAGCAGCCCGCATGAGCACCCCGCCCACCCCGACCGCACCGGCCACCCCGACCGCGCCCGCCACCCCGACCGCGCCCGCCGCCCGGCTCACCGTCTCGGTCAACGGCGAGCGGCGGCAGTTCGCGGCCGGCACCGTCCTCGACAGCGTCGTGCGCTCCCTGACGCCGGCCCCCTCCGGGGTGGCCGCCGCGCTCAACGAGACCGTCGTCCCGCGCGCGCAGTGGCCGTCCACGGCGCTCCACGAAGGCGACCGCGTGGAGGTCCTCACCGCGGTCCAGGGGGGCTGAGCCATGGCCGACGACTCCTTCGTCCTCGGAGGGCTCACGTTCTCCTCGCGGCTGATCATGGGCACCGGCGGCGCGCCCAGCCTGGACGTGCTGGAACGCGCGCTGGTGGCGTCCGGCACCGAGCTGACCACGGTCGCGATGCGCCGGGTGGACCCCACGGTGCACGGCTCGGTGCTGTCGGTGCTGGAGCGGCTGGGCATCCGGGTGCTGCCGAACACGGCGGGATGCTTCACGGCCGGCGAGGCCGTGCTGACCGCGCGGCTGGCCAGGGAGGCGCTCGGCACGGATCTGGTCAAGCTGGAGGTCATCGCCGACGAGCGGACGCTGCTGCCGGACCCGGTCGAGCTGCTGGACGCGGCCGAGACGCTGGTGGACGACGGCTTCACCGTGCTGCCCTACACCAACGACGATCCGGTGCTGGCACGCAGGCTGGAGGACGTCGGCTGCGCCGCGGTCATGCCGCTGGGCTCCCCGATCGGCTCCGGCCTGGGCATCCGCAACCCGCACAACTTCCAGCTGATCGTCGAGCACGCGCGGGTGCCGGTGATCCTGGACGCGGGCGCCGGCACGGCGTCCGACGTGGCGCTGGCGATGGAGCTGGGGTGCGCGGGGGTGATGCTGGCGTCGGCGGTGACCCGCGCGCGGGATCCGGAACGGATGGCGTGCGCCATGCGGGCCGGCGTCGAGGCGGGGCGACTGGCCCGGCTGGCGGGCCGTATCCCGCGCCGCTGGTTCGCGCAGGCCTCGTCCCCGGCCGAGGGCATGGCCGCGCTGGATCCGGAGCGTCCCGCCTTCTGACCCGCGGTGACGGCGTCGAGCGGGTGACGGCGGTGACGTCCGGACACCGCGACACGCGTCACAGGTCGGCTGCAGTCGGGCCGCGATCCCGGCGGGACCGGCGAGGTGTCGGCGGCGGCTCGTACACTCACCTGCGTGGACACGACCCTTCAGGACCCTCTGGTCGGGCAGGTGCTCGACGGCCGCTATCGCGTCGAGGCGCGGATCGCGGTCGGCGGGATGGCCACGGTCTACCGGGCCGTGGACACCCGCCTCGACCGCGTGCTCGCGCTCAAGGTGATGCACCCGGCGCTCGCCGCCGACGGCGCGTTCGTCGAGCGGTTCATCCGGGAGGCTAAGTCCGTCGCCCGGCTCGCCCATCCCAACGTCGTGCAGGTCTTCGACCAGGGCGCGGACGGGTCGTACGTCTACCTCGCCATGGAGTACATCGCCGGCTGCACGCTGCGTGACGTGCTGCGCGAGCGCGGTGCGCTGCAACCGAGGGCCGCGCTCGACATCCTGGAGCCCGTGCTCGCGGCGCTGGGCGGCGCGCACCGGGCCGGGTTCGTGCACCGGGACATGAAGCCCGAGAACGTGCTGATAGGGGACGACGGGCGGGTCAAGGTCGCCGACTTCGGGCTCGTGAGGTCCGTGGACACCGTCACCAGCACCACCGGCGCGGTGCTCGGCACCGTCGCCTACCTCGCCCCCGAGCAGATCGAGCAGCCCGGCGCGGCCGACCCCCGGGTCGACGTCTACGCGTGCGGGGTCGTGCTGTACGAGATGCTCACCGGCGAGAAGCCGCACGACGGGGACTCCCCGGCGATCGTGCTCTACAAGCATCTGCACGAGGACGTCCCGCCGCCGTCGGCCGTGGTCCCGGGCCTGCCGCCCGCCCTGGACGACCTGGTCGCCGCCGCCACCGCCCGCACCACCGACGTCCGGCCGCCGGACGCGGTCGCGCTGCTCGCGAAGGCGCGGGAGGCGCGCGGCGCGCTCAGCGAGGAGGAGCTGGACGCCCTGCCTCCGCAGGCGGTCTCCGCCGCGCACGACAACGCCGAGGACCGCACCAGCGTGATCCCGCGTTCGCTCACGGTGCCCCGGCCGCTGCCGGTGGACGGAGACGACGAGGCCGAGGTGCACCGCACCTCACGCTTCCACAGCCCGCCGCCCCTGCCGCCGAGGCGCCGTTTCGGGCGGCCCCGGCGCGGGGTGCTCGCGCTCGTCACCGCCGTGCTGCTGGTGCTGGGCGTGGGCGCGGGCGTCTGGTACATCAACTCGGGCCAGTTCACGAAGGTCCCGGCGGTGCTGACGCAGAAGGAGACCGAGGCCAGGCAGCGGCTGGAGGCGGCCGGGCTGAAGGTGGGCAAGGTCGAGCACCGGCACAGCGACACCGTCGCGCGCGGCACGGTCCTGGGCACCGACCCCGGGCCGGGCGCCCGCATCCGCAAGCACGACGCGGTGACGCTGACCGTGTCCGACGGCCCCGAGATGGTCAAGGTGCCGGATGTACAGGGCGCGCGGCTGAAGAAGGCCGAGGCGTCGCTCAGGGAGGGCGGCCTGGAACCGGGCCTGGTCACCCAGGAGTTCAGCGACGACGTCGACCAGGGCGCGGTGATCCGCACCGACCCCGAGGCGGGCGTGCAGCGCCGCGCGGGCACCGCGGTGTCGATCGTCGTGAGCAAGGGCAGCCCGGTCGACGTCCCCGACGTCACCGGCGAGGACCTCAACGACGCCCGGGCCGAGCTTCAGGAGGCCGGTCTGAAGGTGAAGATCGCCCCGCAGCAGGTCAACTCCGAGTTCGACAAGGGGAAGGTCGCGGCGCAGACGCCCAAGGAGGGCGGACGGCTCGCCGTCGGCGCCACGGTGACGCTCACGCTGTCGAAGGGGCCGGAGATGATCGAGGTCCCGGACGTCGTGGGCTCGAGCGTCGACGACGCCAAGTCGCTCCTGGAGCAGTCCGGGTTCGAGGCCAAGGAGGACCGGGGACTGCTCGGCCTGTTCGGCGACACGGTGAAGAAGCAGTCGGTGAAGGCGGGCGACAAGGCCCCCAAGGGGTCGACGATCACCATCACCATCCGGTGACCGGCGGGGGCGGCGGGCATGACACCCTGAACGGGTGAGTCCCGCAGCCCCCTCCCGCCTTCCGGCCCCCGCCTCTCCCTCCCCCGCGTCCCCGCTTTCCGCCTCCTCGCTCCCCGCCCCCCGCTCTTCCTCGTCGCCGTTCCCGTCCCGCAACCCCGTCGGCAGCCATGTCCCCGTGGCCGGCGGTCTGCACGACGTGGGCATGTCGTACGCGCGCGATCTGCGGGCCGAGGCGGTCCAGGTGTTCGTCGCCAACCCGCGCGGCTGGGCCACGCCCCCCGGGAACCCGCGTCAGGACGAGGCCTTCCGGGAGCGGTGCGCGGCGGAGGCGATCCCGGCCTACGTGCACGCGCCCTACCTCATCAACTTCGGCTCGCACACCGAGGCGACCGTGGAGCGGTCGGTGGAGTCGATGCGGCACTCGCTGCGCCGCGGCCGGGCGATCGGCGCCCTGGGCGTGGTCGTGCACACCGGCAGCGCGACCGGCGGGCGCGACCGGTCGGTGGCGCTGAAGCAGGTGCGCGAGCACCTGCTGCCGCTGCTGGACGAGCTGACCCATGACGACGACCCGTTCCTGCTGCTGGAGTCCACCGCCGGGCAGGGCTCCTCGCTCTGCTCCCGGACCTGGGACTTCGGGCCGTACTTCGAGGCACTGGACGCCCACCCCAAACTGGGCGTCTGCCTCGACACCTGCCACGTCTTCGCAGCCGGGCACGACCTGACGGGCCCCGTCGGCATGCACCAGACGCTCGACCTGCTTCTCGACACGGTGGGCGAGGGCCGGCTGAGGCTGATCCACGCCAACGACTCCAAGGACGTGGCCGGCGCCCACAAGGACCGGCACGAGAGCATCGGCTCGGGTCACATAGGCGAGGACCCGTTCCGGGCGCTGATGACGCACCCGGCGACCGCGGGCGTTCCGCTGGTCATCGAGACGCCCGGCGGCAAGGAGGGCCATGCGGCGGACGTGGAGCGGCTGAAGAAGCTCCGGGACGGCTGAGCCGCCGTCCTCCTCACAGCTCGGGGCCGTCCCCCGGCTCCTCCTGGTAGGAGTAGCGCTGTTCCCGCCAGGGGTCGCCGACGTTGTGGTAGCCGCGCTCCTCCCAGAAGCCGCGCCGGTCCGCCGTCATGTACTCGACGCCCCGGACCCATTTGGGGCCCTTCCAGGCGTAGAGGTGCGGGACGACGAGCCGGAGGGGGAAGCCGTGTTCCGCCGTGAGCAGCTCGCCGTCCTTGTGGGTGGCGAAGATCGTGCGCTCGGCGGCGAAGTCGGCCAGGCGCAGGTTCGAGCTGAAGCCGTACTCGGCCCACACCATCACATGGGTGACGTCGGGGGCGGGCGGCGCGATGTCGAGGACCGTGCGGGCCGGGATCCCGCCCCATTCGGCGCCGAGCATGCTGAACTTCGTCACGCAGTGCAGGTCGGCGACGACGGAGGCGTACGGGAGGGCGGCGAACTCCTCGTGGTTCCAGGAGTGCTTCTCACCGTCGGCCGTGGCGCCGAAGACCCGGAAGTCCCAGCGTTCGGGCCGGAACTTGGGAACGGGGCCGTAGTGGGTGACGGGCCAGCCGCGCTGGAGTCGCTGCCCCGGCGGGAGCTCGGACACCGCTTCTTCTCCAGACTCGCGCTCCACCGGATGACCCATGACTCCATCCTGACAGACCCGGGACGGTGCGCAGGACCAGCCATGACCGGGCCCTTCCCGAATCGGGCAACTGCCGCCAAGCACGGACCAACCTACTAAGTACGCACTTACTGGACGATCTTCGGCGCCGGTGAAATCATGCGGCCGCAACCTCCCCGCAGTCCCGACGTGGAAGGAGCCTCTGCGATGCAGGGCGACCCCGAGGTCATCGAGTTCCTCAACGAGCAGCTCACCGGCGAGCTCACCGCCATCAACCAGTACTTCCTCCACGCCAAGATGCAGGAGAACTTCGGCTGGACGAAGCTCGCGAAGTACACGCGCCACGAGTCGTTCGACGAGATGAAGCACGCGGAGGTGCTCACCGACCGGATCCTGTTCCTGGACGGCCTGCCGAACTACCAGCGGTTGTTCCACGTGCGGGTCGGACAGACGGTGAAGGAGATGTTCGAGGCCGACCGGCAGGTCGAGGTCGAGGCGATCGACCGCCTCCGGCGCGGCATCCGGGTGATGCGCGAGAAGGGCGACATCACCTCCGCGAACATCTTCGAGTCGATCCTCGCGGACGAGGAGCACCACATCGACTACCTCGACACCCAGCTGGAGCTGGTGGAGAAGCTCGGTGAGGCCCTGTACCTCGCGCAGCTGATCGAACAGCCGGAGAGCTGACCCGGCGGGATCGGATCCCCGGTCAGGCCGCGGCCGCGCCCTCGAACCCGGCGACGGCCGAGGTGTCGCGCTCGGCGACGGCCGGTGCGACGCGGTCGGCGAGGTCGCCGCGCGAGCAGGCGCCCCGGCCGAGCATGGCCTGGATCCGGCGGACGCAGGAGCCGCAGTCGGTGCCGGCCTTGCAGGCGGAGGCGATCTGGCGGGGGGTGCACGCCCCGTCGTCCACGTGTCGCTTGACCTGCGCCTCGGTCACGCCGAAGCAGCTGCACACGTACACGCGGTTCACCTCCTGCCGAGATCGATAAGGCTAACCTAACCTTACCCGGCGTTCCGTGAGCGCAAAAGGGCGGTGGGGCGCGGATCGGGGTTGATCCGCGCCCCACCGCCCTCGCGGCCTCTTCCTACTGGTCGCGGTACATCTCCGCCACCAGGAACGCCAGGTCCAGGGACTGGCTGCGGTTCAGCCGCGGGTCGCAGGCCGTCTCGTAGCGCTGGTGCAGGTCGTCGACGAAGATCTCGTCGCCGCCGCCCACGCACTCGGTGACGTCGTCGCCGGTCAGCTCGACGTGGATGCCGCCCGGGTGCGTGCCGAGGCCCTTGTGGACCTCGAAGAAGCCCTTGACCTCGTCGAGCACGTCGTCGAAGCGGCGGGTCTTGTGACCCGAGGCCGCCTCGTAGGTGTTGCCGTGCATCGGGTCGGTGATCCAGACCACGGTCGCGCCCGAGGCGGTGACCTTCTCGACCAGCTCGGGCAGCTTGTCGCGGACCTTGTCGGCGCCCATGCGGACGATGAAGGTCAGCCGGCCGGGCTCACGGTCGGGGTCGAGGCGCTCGATGTACTGCAACGCCTCCTCGGCCGTCGTCGTCGGGCCGAGCTTGACGCCGATCGGGTTGCGGATCTTCGAGGCGAACTCGATGTGCGCGTGGTCCAGCTGCCGGGTGCGCTCGCCGACCCACACCATGTGCGCCGACACGTCGTACAGCAGCCCGGTGCGGGAGTCGACGCGGGTGAGCGCGGACTCGTAGTCGAGCAGCAGCGCCTCGTGCGAGGCGTAGAACTCGACGGTCTTGAACTCCTCCGGGTCGGCCCCGCAGGCGTGCATGAAGTTCAGGGCCTGGTCGATCTCACGGGCGAGCTGCTCGTAGCGCTGACCGGACGGCGACGACTTCACGAAGTCCTGGTTCCAGGCGTGCACCTGCCGCAGGTCGGCGTAGCCGCCGGTGGTGAACGCGCGCACCAGGTTGAGCGTCGACGCGGACGCGTTGTACATCCGCTTGAGCCGCTCGGGGTCCGGGACGCGCGACTTCTCGTCGAAGTCGAAGCCGTTGACCGAGTCGCCCCGGTACGTCGGCAGGGTCACGCCGTCGCGCGTCTCCGTGCTCTTGGAGCGCGGCTTGGAGTACTGGCCCGCGATGCGGCCGACCTTGACGACCGGCACCGAGGCCGCGTACGTCAGCACCGCGCCCATCTGGAGCAGGGTCTTGAGCTTGTTGCGGATGTGGTCGGCCGACACCGCGTCGAAGGCCTCGGCGCAGTCGCCGCCCTGGAGGAGGAACGCCTCTCCCTTGGCGACGGCCGCCAACCGGGCGCGCAGCTGGTCGCACTCGCCCGCGAAGACGAGCGGCGGATACGACTCGAGGTCCGCGATCACTGCGCGCAGAGCCTCGGTGTCGGGGTACTCGGGCTGCTGCGCCGCGGGCAGGTCTCGCCAGGTGTTGCCAGCGCTGGCGCTGGTCTTAGCGTTCACGGTCACGCCCTCCACATTACGGGGTCGTGTCGAGTCGTTTTCGCACGGCTCGACAGGTGAGACACCCGGCCGCTCACCTGTGGACCCGGGGCGCATGGGGTAAGGTGCGGCGCATGTTCGCGCTTTCGACCCAGAACTGGTGGTGGACCGCTCCTCCGGCGGCCCGCTGACTGCGCGTACCCACGACATCGCGAAGGCCGCCCCGAGGGGCGGCCTTCGGCGTTTTCGGGCCCGGCCGCCCCTCTCCTGACAGCTCCTGCCAGCCACCAGCGAGAGGACACGCCCCATGCATCTGCTCGACCTGCTCACCGACCCCCGCCCGTTCGCCCTGCTGCGCCGCCGTACGCCGGGCCGCGACGAGAACGTCGTGGAACTGCTCCTCGGCCCGGTCGCCGTCCACGAGAAGCTGGCCGACCTGCCCGACGAGGGGCTGGCGCTCGTCCCGTTCCGGCAGATCCGCGAACGCGGCTTCGAGGTGCGCGACGACGGCACCCCGCTGAGCGTGCTGGTCCCGGAGGAACGGCACGAGATCCCGCTGCCGACGGCCCTCGACCAGCTGCCCGCGCACCGGGTGGGCGTCGAGGACGGCGGCTTCGACGTGGACGACGAGGAGTACGCGCAGATCGTCGCGCGGGTGCTGCGGGACGAGATCGGCCGGGGCGAGGGCGCCAATTTCGTGATCCGGCGCACGTACCGGGGCGAGATCCCGGGATTCTCCCGGGCCGACGCCCTGGCCCTGTTCCGGCGGCTCCTGGCGGGCGAGCGCGGCGCGTACTGGACCTTCGTGGTGCACACCGGGGACCGGACGCTGGTGGGGGCGAGCCCCGAGGTGCATGTGCGGATGTCAGGCGGCACGGTCGTCATGAACCCGATCAGCGGGACGTACCGGTATCCCGCCGGGGGGCCGACGCCGGAACTGCTGCTGGACTTCCTCGCCGACGGCAAGGAGATCGAGGAGCTGTCGATGGTCGTCGACGAGGAGCTCAAGATGATGTGCACCGTCGGCGACATGGGCGGGGTGGTGGTCGGGCCGCGGCTGAAGGAGATGGCGCACCTCGCGCACACCGAGTACGAGCTGCGCGGGAAGTCCTCGCTGGACGCGCGGGAGGTGCTCAGGGAGACCCTGTTCGCGGCGACCGTGACCGGCTCGCCGGTGCAGAACGCCTGCCGGGTCATCGAGCGGCACGAGGCCGGCGGGCGCGGGTACTACGCGGGCGCCCTGGCCCTGCTGGGCCGGGACGCCGGCGGGGCGCAGACCCTCGACTCCCCCATCCTCATCCGCACCGCCGACATCGACGCGGCCGGCGGGCTGCGGGTGCCGGTCGGGGCCACGCTGGTGCGCGGGTCGGACCCGGCGGGCGAGGTCGCCGAGACGCACGCCAAGGCCGCGGGGGTGCTGGCGGCGCTGGGGGTGCGTCCCCGGCGGCCGGGCGGGGAGGACGCGCGGCCGCGGCTCGCCGACGACCCCCGGGTGCGGGCCGCGCTCGACGGGCGGCGGGCCTCGCTCGCGCCGTTCTGGCTGCGGATGCAGGAGCGCACCGGCGAGCTGACCGGCCACGCGCTCGTCGTCGACGCCGAGGACACCTTCACGGCGATGCTCGGACACGTGCTGCGCTCCGCCGGACTCGACGTGAGCGTGCTGCGCCACGACGACGCCGGCCTGCCGGAGGCGGTGCGCGCGCACGCGGGGCCGGTGGTGCTGGGCCCCGGCCCCGGCGACCCGTGCGACCCGCGGGACCCGAAGATGCGTCTCCTGCGGGGGCTGACCGCCCGGCTGCTGCGCGAGCACCGCCACGGGGTGCTCGGCGTCTGCCTCGGGCACGAGCTGATCGCGGCCGAGCTGGAGCTGGACATCGTCCGCAAGGAGGTGCCTCACCAGGGTGCGCAGACGGTGATCGACCTGTTCGGACGGCCCGAGACCGTCGGCTTCTACAACAGCTTCGCGGCGCGTTGCGACGACGCGGAGGCGCGGGGGCTCGCGGCGCGCGCGGTGGAGGTGAGCCGGGCGCCGAACGGGGAGGTGCACGCCCTGCGAGGGCCCGGGTTCGCCGGGGTGCAGTTCCATCCGGAGTCGGTGCTGACGCTGAACGGCGCGGCCCTGGTGCGGGAGGCGGTCGCCCGCCTCCTGGCGACCCGGCTGGACGCGTAGCGGCTCAGCCGAAGAACACCCCCGCCTCCGCGTACAGCGCGGGGTCGACGGTCTTGAGCCGGGCCGTCGCCTCCGCGATCGGCACGCGGACGATGTCCGTGCCGCGCAGGGCGACCATCTTGCCGAAGTCGCCCTCGTGGACGGCGTCGACGGCGTGCAGGCCGAAGCGGGTGGCGAGCCACCGGTCGAACGCGCTCGGGGTGCCCCCGCGCTGGACGTGACCGAGGACCGTCGTGCGGGCCTCGTTGCCGGTGCGTCGCTCGATCTCCTTGGCGAGCCACTCGCCGACGCCCGACAGCCGCACGTGCCCGAAGGAGTCCAGCGAGCCGTCCTTCAGCACCGCGTCGCCGTCCCGGGGCATCGCGCCCTCGGCGACCACGACGATCGGGGCGTAGGAGGACCGGAAGCGGGAGGCCACCCAGGCGCACACCTGCTCGACGTCGAAGCGCTGCTCGGGGATGAGGATGACGTTGGCGCCGCCTGCCAGGCCGGAGTGCAGGGCGATCCAGCCCGCGTGACGGCCCATCACCTCGACGACGAGGACCCGCATGTGGGACTCGGCGGTGGTGTGCAGCCTGTCGATGGCCTCGGTGGCGATGCCGACGGCGGTGTCGAAGCCGAAGGTGTAGTCGGTGGCGGACAGGTCGTTGTCGATGGTCTTCGGGACGCCGACGCAGGGCACCCCGAACTCGTCGGACAGCCGGGCGGCGACGCCCAGGGTGTCCTCGCCGCCGATCGTGACGAGCGAGTCCACCCTCTGCCGCGCGAGGGTGTCCTTGATGCGGCGGACGCCGTCCTCCTCCTTGAGGGGATTGGTCCGCGAGGACCCGAGGACGGTGCCGCCTCGCGGGAGGATGCCGCGCACGGCGGGGATGCCGAGCGGGACCGACCTTCCTTCCAGGGGACCGCGCCAGCCGTCCCGGAAGCCGATGAACTCATGGCCGTACTCCTGGACGCCCTTGCGGACGACCGCCCTGATGACGGCGTTGAGGCCGGGGCAGTCCCCGCCTCCGGTCAGTACTCCGACGCGCATGGACGAGTCCCTTCGCCGTTACTGCCTGACGAGGGGTCAGTGTGGCCCGTCCCTCACTCGTCGTCGAGACCCCGTTCAATGGCGTAACGCACCAGTTCGACCCTGTTGTGCAGCTGGAGCTTGCCGAGGGTGTTCTGGACGTGGTTCTGCACGGTGCGGTGGGAGATGACGAGGCGTTCGGCGATCTGCTTGTAGCTCAGGCCCTTGGCGACCAGGCGCAGCACCTCGGTCTCCCGGTCCGTCAGCCGGGGGGCGTCCGGCTCGTCGCCGCCGGCGGCCGGTCCCGGGTCGGAGGCGAGCCGCCGGTACTCGCCCAGGACCAGTCCGGCGAGGCCGGGCGTGAACACCGGATCGCCGGCGGCCGTCCTGCGCACCGCGTCCAGCAGTTCCTCCGTGGACGCCGACTTCAGCAGGTAGCCGGTCGCGCCGGACTTCACCGCCTCCAGGACGTCGGCGTGCTCGCCGCTCGCCGACAGCACGAGCACCCGCAGCGCGGGGTCGGCGGCGACGACCTCCTTGCACACCTGGACGCCCGGCTTCACGGGCAGGTTCAGGTCCAGCACGAGCACGTCGGGCGTGGTGGCCCGGGCGCGGCGCACGGCCTGCTCGCCGTCGCCGGCGGTGGCGACCACGTCCAGGCCCGACTCCGCCAGATCCCGGGCGACCGCGTCGCGCCACATCGGGTGATCGTCGACCACCATCACCCTGATCGGATCCTGACTCCCGCTCATCGCGATCCCGCCTTCCCCCGCTGCACGTCGTTCTCCTTCGGCACCGTCAGTTCGACCTCCGTGCCCTGCCCCGGCGTCGAGATCAGCTCGGCGCCGCCGCCGAGGTCGCGCAGCCGGCCGCGGATCGACTGGGCCACGCCGAGCCGGCCCTCGCCCTCGGCCTGTGCGAGCCGCCCCTCCGGGATGCCCGGCCCGTCGTCGCGCACGGTGACGATCACGGCGTCGGGCTCGTCCTCCACCAGGATCCAGGCGCGGGCGTCGTCGCCGGCGTGTCTGCGCACATTGTCCAGGGCCGCCCCGACCGCCGCCGCCAGCTCCCGCGCGGCGCGCCCCGGCAGCACCACCGGAGCGCCGGGCTCGGCGAGGTTCACCCGGGCCGCGGCGAAGGGCGCGAGCAGGGCGCGCAGATCGAGCGGGCCGTCCGTGTCGGCCTCCTTTGGCGCGGGATCGTCGACGGCGTAGACGACGGCGCCGTCCGCCGCGTCCCGCGAGACCCGGGAGACGGGCACGAGGCCGCCGGAGACCAGCGTGCGCAGCGCGACCTCCTGCTCCCCGGCCATCCGGCCCAGCTCGGCCGCCTCACCGCCGATGACCGCGCCGCGCCGCTGCACCATGGCCAGCACCTGGAGCACGCTGTCGTGGATGTCCCGGGCGAGGCGCTCGCGCTCCCGGGTCGCCGCCTCGATCTCCAGGGCGCGGGCGAGGGTGCGCTCGGAGGCACGGGCCACCTCGACGACGTAGCCGATGGCGATGGAGGCGACCCACACGAGGACGACGTTGTGCACGGTGTCACGGGCCGGGGTGCCGCGTTCGACGAGGTTGGTCACCGCGACGGCCGTGGACGCGAAGGCCGCCCAGCGCCAGCCGCCCTTGATGGCGAAGGCCAGGACCGAGCCGGCGGTCCATATCGACGGCAGCGTCGGCCCGCCCGACTGGATGCGCTCGTGGCTGTCCGCGACGGTGGTGAGCATGATGCCGGTCAGGGCGACGGCCAGGTCGGCCGCGAGGAAGCGCCTGGTGCAGCTCGCCGCGTTCGCGACCCTGGGCAGCGTCGCCAGCGTCCACACGAACAGGACGCAGTAGTAGACGACGGCGACCCAGGGGCGCGCGAACCCGTCGTAGGCGGTGGCGAAGAAGCCCACCGCGTAGAGCATGGTGAGCACCCGGTAGCCGGCGAGCGCACGCCACAGCGGCAACTCGACCGACATCCTCAGCACTGCCTCGCGCCTGGCCATTCGCCCGCCCCCCGGACCGCCGACTACCGTTCTTCGTCCCCCGGCCGCACCACGTCCTACGGCCGCTCTTCGTCCTTGTGCTGCTCCGCGCCCTCGTTCCGCTCCGCGTCCTCGTTCCGCGCCGCGTCCTCGTCGTTCTGCTCCGCGTCCTTCTTGGCCTGTTCCTTCTCGGCCTGCGCGAGAGCCGCCTTGGCTGCCTTCTCCGCTTCCTTCTCGGCCTTCGCCGCCTCCGCGATCTGCCGCTTGGCGGCGGTCGCGTACATGTCGACGTACTCCTGGCCGGAGAGCTTCATGATCTCGTACATGACCTCGTCGGTCACGGCGCGCAGCACGAAGCGGTCGTGGTCCATGCCCTGGTAGCGGCTGAAGTCCAGCGGCCGGCCGATGCGGATGCCCGGCCGCATGATCTTCGGGAGGACCTTCCCGGGCGGCTGGATCTTCTCCGTGTCGATCATCGCGACCGGGATCACCGGCGCGCCGGTGGCGAGCGCCACGCGCGCGAGGCCGCCGGGCTTGCCCCGGTAGAGCCGCCCGTCCGGCGAACGCGTGCCCTCCGGGTAGATGCCGAACAGCTCACCGCGCTCCAGCACGTCCATGCCGCTGCGGATCGCGGCCTCGCCGGCGCCGCGCCCGCCGGAGCGGTCCACCGGGAGCTGCCCGACGCCCTTGAAGAAGGCCGCCGTCAGCCGGCCCTTCACCCCGGGCGTCGTGAAGTACTCCGCCTTCGCGATGAAGGTGACCTTGCGGTCCAGGACCGCGGGCAGGAAGAACGAGTCCGAGAAGGACAGGTGGTTGCTCGCCAGGATCGCGGGGCCCTCGTCGGGGATGTTCTCGAGGCCTTCCACCCAGGGCCTGAAGGCGACCTTCAACGGTCCCCCGATAGCGACCTTCATCGCGCCGTACAACAAGCGACTGCCTCCTGTTTGTGTCGCACAGACCTTAACCCGCCGGTGGCGGCAAAGGCTCCGGCGACCCTGGTCGGTGTCCGTGGGGTCGCGTACGGTGAAACACACGTCCCTCCCATGCAGAACAGACGAAGACAGGAGACCGATGGTGCCGGTCCTTCCTGGAGCCGAGCCGTACCGCCACGAGGGCGGGGAGGTCGCAGTGCTCCTCTGCCACGGCTTCACCGGTTCCCCGCAGTCGCTGCGCCCCTGGGCGAAGCATCTGGCCGGGCAGGGCCTGACCGTCTCGCTGCCGCTGCTGCCCGGGCACGGCACGCGCTGGGAGGACATGGCCCTCACCGGCTGGCAGGACTGGTACGCCGAGGTGGACCGCGAGCTGCGCGCGCTGCGCCGCCGCTGCGCGCGGGTGTTCGTGGCCGGTCTGTCCATGGGCGGCGCGCTGGCCCTGCGGCTGGCCGCCCGGCACGGGGAGGCGGTGGACGGGGTCGTCGTCGTCAACCCGGCGAACAAGGTCCACGGTCTGGCCGCCCGCGCCCTCCCGGTGGCCCGCCACGTCGTGCGCACGACGAAGGGGATCACCAGCGACATCGCCAAGGGGGGCGTCCTGGAGAGCGGCTACGACCGGGTGCCGCTGCACTCGGCGCACTCCCTGCGGACCTTCCTGCGGCTGGTGGACGGCGAGTTGCCGCAGGTCACCCAGCCGTTGCTGCTTCTGCACAGCGTCCACGACCACGTGGTGCCGCCCGCCGACTCGGCCCGGGTGCTCAGCCGGGTGTCGTCGACGGACGTGACCGAGATCCTGCTGGAACAGAGCTACCACGTGGCAACGTTGGACCACGATGCGGACCGGATCTTCGAGGAGAGCTACGCGTTCATCGCCCGGATCGCGCCCAGTGTCGGCAAGGAAGGGACGGCCGTAGGTGGCTGAGCACGACTCCGACCGCGAGGACCGGGAGAACCGGGACGAGCGGGACGGCCTGGACGCCCGGCGGGGCCACGAGCCGGAGGAGCAGAGCGTGCCCTTCGACGAGGCCGCGGCGTGGGCGGCGATCGTCGCCGGGTACGGCGAGGAGCCGCCGGACCCGCCGGGCGCCAAGCCGTTCAAGTCGGTCGAGGACCTGGCGCTCCTGGAGGTCGAGGCGAACGACGAGGAGCCGGGGACGAAAGCGGGCGAAGAGTCCGTCGAGGAGCCCGGCGAGGAGAAGAAACCGGCCAAGCCGCTGGGCAGCTCGGTCGCCTTCGCGCCCGGCGTCGGCCCGCGCGACCACACGCTCGCCGAGCCCATCGAAGGATCCTCCGGCAGGGGCGACGAGGACGACGACGAGGGTCACTTCGTCCCGCCGGAGCCGCCGCCGCTGCCCGCCGCCGACACCACGGCCAAGTTCGCCTGGCTCGGGGTGATCGGCGGACCGGTGCTGCTCCTGCTCTCGGTGCTGCTCGGCTGGGAGATGACATGGTGGCTGACGACCGTCTGCGTCGGCGGCTTCCTCGGCGGTTTCGCCACCCTGGTGGTACGGATGCGGCCGGACGACGAGGACGAGGGCGACCCCGGGCGCGGAGCGGTCGTCTAGGATCCGGCGCCCGCGCCGGCCTGCCGCGACGACCCGGCGGCGGGGACCCGGAGGGCGGCCAGGACCGGCAGGTGGTCGGTGGCCGCGCGCAGGTCGGCGTCGGCGACCCCGGGCAGCCCGTGCGGCACCCCGCACCCCAGGACCCGCACGCCCTTCGTGACGAAGATCGCGTCGATGCGGCGGTCCGGCCCGCCGGCGGGGAACGTGTGCTCGCTCCCCCAGGGCGCGGCCGTGCGGCAGTCCTGGAGGGTCGCGGCCAGTCGTAGGAAGGTGCGTCCGTCGGGCCGTTCGTTGATGTCGCCGCCCGCGATCGCGTGCTCCACCCCCAGCCCGGTCAGCCGGTCGAGGAGCATGCCGCCCTGCTCGTGGCGTTCGGCCGCCGTCAGCCCGAGATGACAGCTGACGACGCCCACCCGCGCGCCCCCGAAGCGGACCACCGCGGTGGCCAGTCCGCGCCGGAACTGACCCGGCGTGAGCGGCAGCAGCACGTCCTCGGTGCGCTCGACGGTGGCGCGCAGCGAGCACAGGACGGCCGGCCCCGCGGCCGTGCCGCCGCCGGTGAGGACGACCTGGCCGGTGGCCGCGGCGAGCCGGGCCAGCTTCTTGCGCCAGCGGAAGAAGATCGGCGACTCCTGGAGGAGGACCAGGTCGGGCGCGCAGGCGGTGATGACCCTGGCGAGCGCGTCGGTGTCGTCCCGCAGGGAGCGGACGTTGTAGCTGAGGACCCGGATGACGGCCGAACCGTCGGGCTCGGTGCGGGAGTTGGGAAGCGGCGAGGTCGTCGGCATAGCGATCAAGATACGCCGCCGCGTCCCGAACGTCCGGAAAAGCGAACGGGGGCTGCGAGCAGCCCCCGTGTTACCGCCGTCCCACCGCACGCCGGACCGGTGTGCCGGATCGCCGGTACGGCCGGTGCGACCCGACCGCCGCGCCCGTGCCGCCGTGCGTCCGCCGCCACCGGCGCGGCTACATGATCGGGTCGGGCTCCCTTGCCAGGTCCGCCGCGCCGACCAGGCCCGCCTTGTTGCCGAGCTGGGCCGCGATGACGTCGGCCACCGGACGCCAGTTGCCGCCGACCAGCCACCGCTTGTAGGACTTGCGGATCGGGTCGAGGACCAGTTCGCCCTCGTCGGAGAGGCCGCCGCCGACGATGAAGGCCGACGGGTCGAACAGGGACGCGAGGTCGGCCAGGCCGGCGCCGGCCCAGCGGGCCAGCTCGCGGTAGGAGTCGACGGCGACCGGGTCGCCCTGGCGGGCGGCCATGGAGATGTGCTTGCCCTCGATGCCGTCCGGGCTGCCGTCGCCGAGGCCGAGCAGGACCTCGGCGTTCTCCGGGGTGGCGTTGGCGCGCTGCTTGGCGTACCGCACGAGGGCGCGGCCGGAGGCGTACTGCTCCCAGCAGCCCTGCGAGCCGCAGCCGCACAGCAGGCCGTCCGGCACCATGCGGATGTGGCCGAACTCGGCGGCCACGCCGAAGTGGCCGCGGCGCAGCTTGTTGCCGATGATGATGCCGCCGCCGAGGCCGGTGCCGAGGGTGATGCAGATGACGTTGCGGTGCCCCTTGCCGGCGCCGAACTTGTACTCGCCCCAGGCCGCGGCGTTGGCGTCGTTCTCCACGACGACCGGGAGACCGACGCGGGCCTCGACCTCCGCCTTCAGCGGCTCCTGGCGCCAGTCGATGTTGGGCGCGAAGTAGACCGTCGAGCGCTGCCGGTTGACGTAACCGGCGGCGCCGATGCCCACCCCGACGATGTCGTGTCCCACGCGCGCGCCGTCGACTGCGGCGGCGATGGCGTCCACGATGGCCTCGGGCGTGCCCGGGGTCGGCACCTGGTGGGTCGACAGGATGCTGCCTTCCTCATCGACCACGCCGGCCGCGATCTTCGTGCCGCCGATGTCGACGCCGATGGTGAGTCCCATGAATCCCTCAGTTTCGGTCGAGCCCCGCTACGGCCAACCGTACCCGAGGCCCTGCCCCGGGAGGGCTTCAGTCCAAGTCGATGCGCTGGCCGGGGCCCGTGCCCTCGCCGCCGTCGGGGCCCGTGTCGCGCGGGTCTTCCGCTCCGGCGGTCCAGCGCCGCTCCTGGGTCTGGACCGCGGAGCGGTAGGCGGCGAGGAGTTCGCCGCCGGCCGCCGCGAGGTGGTCGAAGACGTCCGGGTTGCGCTCGATCACGGGCTCCACCGCCGCTCTGGCCTGCTGGACGACCTGGCGGACGGCCTGCTGGGCCGCGGGGCCGGCGACCGCTCCGAGCAGCGGGGACTGGATCGACGACAGCTTGTCGGTGACGGCGTCGACGAGCTTGCGCAGTTCCTCGGCGGCCGAGCCCGGCTGCGGGCCGTGCTCGGCGCGGCGGCGGGCCTTCTCCGCCGCGAGGTCCTCGGCGGCGGCGGTGGCCCAGGCGTCGGCGTCGCTCACGCGTGGTTGCTCGTCGGCCGTCCCGGCGCCGGCGGGCTCCCCGGCTGCGTCGGGCGTGGGGCGCTCTTCGCTCATGGCGGACTCCTGAGGACTGCGGGTTGACGAGGCCTGGCCGCGGCTCGCCCTTACGACGTTACCCGAACGGCGGTGTCCGGTTCAGCGGGTCCGCGGCCACAGGGCGGGATCGGGTGCGAAGCGCACGCACAGCTCGCCGTCGCGCAGGGCCGCTCCGTCGACGGTGCAGCGGCGCAGCACGGAGGGCAGGGCGACGATGCGGCGGAACGGCCCGGCCGTGACCACGAGTTCGTCGCCGCGCCGGACCAGGTCGAGTTCGTCGCGCACGGCGCCGGGCAGCGGGATGCGCCACACGAGCACGCCGTCCTGGGCGAGCCGGTCGGCGACGGGCCACCCGACCGGGGCGGCCGCGGGGCCGACGGCGGGGACGGCGAGCGCGGCGAGGTCGTCGGCGCCGCGGGGGTCGTGGCCGAGGTGGGCGACGGGGCGGGCCGGGGCGCCCCACTCCTCCAGCGTCTTGCGCTGCTGGGTGACGAGCCGGCCGAGCCGGCCGAGCCGGCCGTCGTCGGCGGCGTCCTCGGGCAGGACCCGGTTGGCGACGAGGGACTCGACGGGCAGGGCGCGCAGCGCCAGGCCGAGGCGGGCGTCGCGGACGGCGTCGGCGCCGGCCGGTCCGGGCTCGGCGACGAGCCGTACGGCGGTCCCCCGGTCGGCGAGGACGGCTTCGACGGCGGCCAGCTCGGTGTCCCAGCGGGCCGTCGTCTCGTAGAGCCACTCGGCGGGCATCGGCACGCCGGCGAGGCGGCCGAGCATGGGGCGCAGGGCGCGGGCCGCCTGGCGTTCGGGCGGGAGCAGCCGGCGCAGATAGCGGCGCAGTTCCTCGGGGAGGGCCAGCAGGGCGAGGGCCTGCGGGGCGGGCGGGAGGTCGACCACGAGGAGGTCGTGCGCCTCGGCGAGCGCGGCGTCGCGCAGGGCGCGCAGCAGGGTCAGCTCCTCGGCGCCGGGCAGGGGGGTGACCTCCTCCGGGTCGAGCCGGGAGGCGCCGAGCAGGTCGAGGACGGTGGCGGCCCGGTCCTGGAAGGCGGCGAGGTCGTCGCTGAAGCCGGCGGCGGCGTCGGGGCGCCAGGCGGTCAGGCGCGGGGCGACGCTCACGGGGACCGGCCCGGTGCGCACTCCGAGGGCCGCGCCGAGGGTGTCGGCGCGGTCGGCGCCGAGGACGAGGGTGCGGGCGCCCTCCGCCGCCGCGCGCTGTGCCGTGGCGGCCGCGACGGTCGTGCGGCCGCTGCCGCCGGGGCCGGTGATCAGGAGGGTGCGCATGAGGGGGAACGCTACCGGTCGGGCGGCCGCGCGGGTCGCGTCGCGGTCCCGGCCCCTACTTCCCGCCCGACTCCACGCGCTTCTTCAGCCCGGCGAGCGCCCGGTCGATGATGACCTTCTCCGCCTTGCGCTTGATCATGCCCAGCATGGGGATCTTGACGTCCACGGTCAGCCGGTAGGTGACCCGGGTGGCGCCCGTGCCGGCCGGTTCGAGGAGGTAGGAGCCGTCGAGCTGGCGCAGCATCTGGGACTTCACGAGCGTCCAGGAGACCTCCTGACCGCCGCTCCAGGTGTAGCCGAGGACCTGGTCGTCCTTGATGGCGCCGGCGTCCATGACCAGGCGCACCTGTTCGGCGCGGCCCTGCTCGTCCTCCTTGAGGACCTCGGCCTGCTTCACCTCTCCGGTCCAGTCCGGGTAGCGGGCGAAGTCGGCGATCACCGCCATGACGTCGGCCGGTGCCGCCTCGATCGTGATGCTCGAGCTGGTGTGTTCCGCCATCGCCGTGGCTCCTCCGGATGCGGGCCCGCAAGGGTACGTGTGTGCAGCGTGAAGGCTACCGCGCGGCCGGTGGGGCGATTTCACCACTCCAGGGCATAAGGCCTGCCGCTGCCCGCGAAGTGGCCGACGTTGACGCATTCGGTCGCCCCGATCCGCATCCGGCGCGCGAGCGGCTGGTGGACGTGGCCGAACAGGGAGTAGCGGGGGCGGGTGCGGCGGATGGCGTCCAGGAGGGCGCGGCTGCCGCGTTCGAAGCGGCGGGCCACGGTGTCGTAGACGAGTTCCGGCACCTCCGGGGGGATGTGGGTGCACAGCACGTCGACCTCGCCGACGGCCTCGATCTTCGCCGCGTACTCCTCGTCACTGATTTCGTACGGGGTGCGCATCGGGGTGCGCAGGCCGCCGCCGACGAAGCCGAAGACGCGGCCGCCGATCTCGACCCGTTCGCCGTCGAGGACGGTCGTGCCGGGTCCGGCGAACTCGGGCCACAGCTGGGGCATGTCGACGTTGCCGTAGGTGGCGTAGGTCGGTGTGGGGAAGGCGGGGAACATCTCGCCGTACTGCTTGCGGACCGCCTGCTCGATGAGGGCCGCCCGGTCGCCGCCGACGCCGCCCCACAGCCGGGCGCCCAGCTCGCGGGCCTCCTCGAAGCGGCGGGCGGTGCGCAGCTCGACGATCCGGTCGGCGTTCTCCACGCCGAACAGGTCGGGGAAGATCCCGCGGGAGTGGTCGGCGTAGTCCAGGAAGAGGACGAGGTCGCCCAGGCAGATCAGCGCGTCCGCGCCGTCGCCGGCCCGGGCCAGGTCGCGTGCGTTGCCGTGCACGTCGCTGACCACGTGGATGCGTGTCCTGGGGTGCGCGGGCGGTGTGGATGCCATGTCGATCAAGGGTAGGCCTGTGGGGCACAGGTGAACAGTGGCGGCCGGGATAGCGGTTACTGGCCAGTCAGTAAAGCGGTGGACTACTGTCGGCCGGAAGACATCAATCTGTGTGACGCAGCGAACATCTCGCCGGACCCCCCTGTCGAAGAGGCCATACCGGCGGGTAACGTCCGGGCAGTCCAGTCGTGCTCAGGATTTCAACCACCGAGATTCACCGGATCCACGGGGTCCGCCGAGATCCCTGAGCGCAGCCCGAGCCTTGGACCGCACCGTCGCATCGCACAACGTCGTGGCGCCGGCGCCCTATGAGGAGCAGCAGTCTTGCGCGAGTTCAGCCTTCCGGCTTTGTACGAGGTCCCTGCGGACGGCAATCTGACCGACATCGTCCGCAGAAACGCCGCGCAGCATCCCGACGTCGCCGTCATCGCCCGCAAGGTGGACGGCGCCTGGCAGGACGTGACCGCCACGGCGTTCCTCGCCGAGGTGCACGCGGCTGCCAAGGGCCTCATCGCCTCAGGCGTCCAGCCCGGCGACCGGGTGGGCCTGATGTCGCGCACCCGCTACGAGTGGACGCTGCTGGACTTCGCGATCTGGTGCGCGGGCGCGGTCACCGTGCCCGTCTACGAGACCAGCTCTCCCGAGCAGGTGCAGTGGATCCTCTCGGACTCCGGCGCGACGGCCGTCGTCGTCGAGCTGGACGCCCACGCGGCGACCGTGGAGTCGGTGCGCGAGTCGCTGCCCTCGCTCAAGCACGTCTGGCAGATCGAGGCGGGGGGCGTCGAGGAGCTCGGGCGGCTCGGCCGCGACGTCTCCGACACGGTCGTCGAGGAGCGCAGCTCGCAGGCCGGGGCGGACGACCCGGCGACGATCGTGTACACCTCGGGCACGACCGGCCGGCCCAAGGGCTGTGTGCTCACCCACCGCAGCTTCTTCGCCGAGTGCGGCAACGTCGTGGAGCGGCTGCGGCCGCTGTTCCGCACCGGCGAGTGCAGCGTCCTGCTGTTCCTGCCGCTCGCGCACGTCTTCGGCCGGCTGGTGCAGATCGCCCCGATGATGGCGCCGATCAAGCTCGGCACGGTCCCGGACATCAAGAACCTCACGGACGAGCTGGCGTCCTTCCGCCCGACGCTGATCCTGGGCGTGCCGCGGGTCTTCGAGAAGGTGTACAACTCTGCGCGCGCCAAGGCGCAGGCGGACGGCAAGGGCGCGATCTTCGACAAGGCGGCGGACACCGCGATCGCGTACAGCAAGGCGCTGGAGCTGCCGGGCGGCCCGCCGCTGAAGCTGAAGATCAAGCACAAGGTGTTCGACAAGCTGGTCTACAGCAAGCTGCGCGCGGTGCTCGGCGGCAGGGGCGAGTACGCGATCTCCGGCGGCGCCCCGCTGGGCGAGCGCCTCGGTCACTTCTTCCGCGGCATCGGCTTCACCGTCCTGGAGGGCTACGGCCTGACGGAGTCCTGCGCGGCGACCGCCTTCAACCCGTGGGACCGGCAGAAGATCGGCACGGTCGGTCAGCCGCTGCCCGGCTCGGTGGTGCGCATCGCGGACGACGGCGAGGTGCTGCTGCACGGCGAGCATCTGTTCAAGGAGTACTGGAACAACCCGGGCGCGACTGCGGAGGCGCTGGCCGACGGCTGGTTCCACACGGGGGACATCGGCACCCTGGACGAGGACGGCTATCTCGCGATCACCGGCCGCAAGAAGGAGATCATCGTCACCGCGGGCGGCAAGAACGTCGCCCCGGCCGTGATCGAGGACCGCATCCGCGCGCACGCGCTGGTCGCGGAGTGCATGGTGGTGGGCGACGGGCGGCCGTTCGTGGGCGCGCTGGTCACCATCGACGAGGAGTTCCTGGGCCGCTGGGCTTCCGACCACGGCAAGCCGGCGGGTTCGACCGCGGCGTCGCTGCGCGAGGACGCCGACCTGCACGCGGCCGTCCAGGCGGCGATCGACGACGGCAACGCCGCGGTCTCGAAGGCGGAATCGGTGCGGAAGTTCCGCATTCTCTCCTCCCAGTTCACGGAGGACTCGGGCCACCTCACGCCGTCCCTGAAGCTCAAGCGCAATGTGGTGGCGAAGGACTACGCGGGCGAGATCGAGGCGATCTACGCCAAGTAGATGCCTCTGAAGGCCTGCTGACGGCACGTCATGGCGCGATGTCCTCCGCGAGGACCCGCGCCATCGTGCGTTCGGCGAGCGCGGTGATGGTGACGAACGGGTTCACCCCGATGTTGCCGGGCACCAGCGAGCCGTCGGTGACGTACAGCCGCGAATACCCCTTCACCCGGCCGTGGTCGTCGGTGGCTCTGCCCAGCACGCACCCGCCGAGCGGGTGGTAGGTGAAGTCGTCGGCGAAGACCTTGCCGCCGGATCCGAACAGGTCGTAGCGGTAGATGGTGGCGTTCGCCGCGTTGATGCGGTCGAACAGCCTCTTCGCCATACCGGCCGAGACGGCGCTCTGCGCGGCGCTCCAGCCGAGCTTCACCCCGCCCGAGGCGGCGTCATAGGTGAACGCGGCCCGCTGGGGGTTCTTGGTGATCGCCAGGTAGAGGCTGACCCAGTGCTCCAGCCCCATGGGCAGCGGCGCGATCTCCGCGAACACGGGGTTGGCGGTGTTGGCCCAGTCGTCGATCCCCATGATCGGCATGGTCGACTGGTTGGCGCCGACGGTGTCCCACAGATGGTTGGCGCGCCCCAGCATCACGTTGCCGTTGGGCCCCCAGCCCGCCCCCACGTCGGCGTTCAGCTCGGGCAGCGTGCCGGTGTCCCGGGCCCGGACCAGGAGTTCGCTGGTGCCGAGGCTGCCGCCGCCGAGGAACAGATAGGTGCAGCCGTACTGCTTGGTCTCGACGACCGCGCCCGTGTCGTCGATGCGGTCGGCGGTCAGGACGTACGTCCCGTCGGCGGCCCGGGTGACGCCGCGCACCTTCTCCATGGTGTGGATGGTGACGTTGCCGGTGCCGAGCGCGGCCGCCAGATACGTCTTGTCGAGGCTCCTCTTGCCGTGGTTGTTGCCGTAGATGACCTCCTGCCCGAGGGCGGACCTGACGGCGGTCCCGGCCGCCTCGCGCCGCATGTGGTCGAAGTCGTAGACGCTCGGCACGAACGTGGTCTTCAGGCCGGTGTTCTGCGCGTGCTTGCGGGAGACGCGGGTGAAGCGGTACCACTCGGTCGACTCGAACCAGGCGGGGTCGACGTCGTTGACGCCGAGCATGGCGCGGGCGCGCGGGTAGTACGTCGCGTACATCTCCGCCGCGTCGACGGTGGGGAACTGCTCCGCGAAGTACGACGGGAGCGGGGTGACCGCCATGGAGCCGTTGACCAGGGATCCGCCGCCGACCCCGCGGCCCACGAAGACGGACATGGCGTCGAAGTGCACCCGGTCCAGCACGCCCGGGTAGCGGCCGATGTCCTTGTTGACGAGGTCCAGCCACAGAAAGGTGGCGAGCGGCGCCTCGGTGCGGGTGCGGAACCACATGGAGCGCTGGTCGGGGGAGGCGGTGTTGCAGAAGACCTTGCCGTCGGGGCCCGCGGTGTTCCACAGCCGGCCCATCTCCAGGACGAGGGTGCGGACGCCCGCCTGGCCGAGGCGCAGGGCGGCGACGGCGGCGCCGTAACCGGAGCCGACCACGACGGCGGGGGCGGACTCGACCGCGGCGGGCTCGGCCGCCCGGGCCGACTGGAGGCCCACGCGGGTGAAGCCGAGGGAGGCCGCCGTCTGGAGGGCGGCCATACCAAGAATGTGACGTCTCGTCAGCTGACGCTGCATCAGTTTGGCTGTCATGTGCGCAGCATCAGCGGATTTTCCCCCTCCGCCTAGAGCAGATGGGGAAAAACTAGAGCAAGGTTTTCAGCCGCTCCGCGAGCAGGTCCCAGCGCCACTTCTCCTCGACCCAGAGCCGGCCGCGCTCCCCCATCCGGCGGCGCAGTTCGGCGTCCCCGAGCAGGGCGACGATCCGCTCGGCGGCCTCCGCCGGGGAACCGCCCCGCACGACCCACCCCGTCTCGCCGTCCAGCACGGCGTCGGGCGCGCCCCCGGAGTCCCCGGCGACCACCGGCAGCCCGGTCGCCGACGCCTCCAGATAGACGATCCCGAGCCCTTCGACGTCGAGTCCGCCCCGCCGCGTCCGGCACGGCATCGCGAAGACGTCCCCGGCGCCGTAGTGGGCGGGCAGCTCCGACCAGGGCACCGGGCCGGTGAAGCGCACGGAGGCGGCCACCCCGCTCTCCTGCGCCAGCCTGCGCAGATCCTTCTCGTACGGGCCGCCTCCGACGATCAGCAGCACGGCGTCCGGCTCGGCCGCCAGGATCCGCGGCATGGCCGCGATCAGCGTGTCCTGCCCCTTGCGCGGGACCAGCCGCGAGACGCACACGACCACCGGCCGGTCGGTCAGCCCGAGCCGCGCCCGCACCTCGTCGCCGCCCGAGCCCGGATGGAAGGTCTTCTCGTCGACGCCCGGCGGCAGCTGCACCATCCGGCCCGCCGCCCCGGCGCTCAGCGCGGCCGCGATCCGCGAGCGGGTGTACTCGCCGAGGTAGGTGATCGTGTCCGTGCTCTCGCCGATCCGGCGCAGCAGCCGCCGGGCGGCGGGCAGCTGCGCCCACCCGGCCTCGTGCCCGTGGGTGGTGGCCACCAGCCGCTCCGCGCCCGCCCGGCGCAGCGCCGGGGCCATCAGCCCGAGCGGCGCCGCCGCCCCGAACCACACCGACGTGCAGCCGTGCTCGCGCACCAGAGCGGCCGCCCGGCGGGTCGCCGCAGGCGTCGGCAGCAGCATCGTCGTGGCGGCCCGGACGACGGGGAAGGGCTGCTCCGCGTCGAAGGCGGCGGTCGCCTCGACTCCCTCGCGGGAGCGCTTCCAGGTGGAGGCGTGGACGACGATCCGGTCCGGGTCGAGCCGGAGCGCCATGTTGTGCAGGAACGCCTGGATCCCGCCCGGGCGGGGCGGGAAGTCGTTGGTCACGATGAGGGTCTTGTGCATCGCGACCGACCCTATCCAAAGGCCCCGCACACCGGCCCCGACCCGCCCCTTCACCCGCCCGGGCCGCCGCCCGCTCAGGCCGCCCGCGCCTCCACCCGCTCAGGCGGCCCGCCCCTCCGCCCTCGCCAACGCCCCGGCGGCCTCTTCCCGGCGGCGGGGCCATGTCCGGCGCAGCGCCGCCCCGACCGCCAGGCTCTGCACGCCCATCGAGAGCGCCAGCGCCAGACAGATCCCCGGCAGCCCTAGCGCCGACAGCGCGTACGCCAGCGGCAGCTGGACGGCCGTGCCCAGCAGGGTCACCCGCAGCAGCGCCGGCGCTCCCCCGCCACCCTCGAAGACGCCGCCCACGGCGATGAACCCGGCCATGAGCAGCAGATACGGCCCGATGCAGCGCAGGAACAGCGTCCCCTCGCGCGCGACGGCGGGCCCGGCGCCGAAGGCGGTCATGATCCAGGGGGCCGCGGCGCACAGCAGCAGGGCGGCCGCCGCGGCGACCGCCCCGGAGAGGAGCACGGCCTGCCGTCCGATCGCCCGGCGCTCCTCCCGGCCCTGGCCCCGGGTGTGCGCGGTGTGGATGGCGGCGGCCTGACGGACCGCGTAGAAGGCCATCGTCGCCACGTACATGACCTTGTAGGCGATCGCGTACGCGGCGACCGCCGTCACCCCGAGCCGCGCCACCACCGCGACCAGGGCGAGCGCCCCGCCCTGGCGCAGGGTGAAGTCGGCGGACATCGGCAGTCCGGTCGCCAGCGTGCGCCGCAGGGACGCCGGGGCGGTGAGCGTGGGTGCCGCCCGGACCGCCGTCCGCAGTACGGGGTCGCGGCGCAGGGCGGCCAGCCCGGCGACCAGGGCCACGCCCCGGCACAGCACCGTGGAGGCGGCGGCCCCCGGCACGCCGTGGAGGTGGATGAACAACGGGTCGACGACCAGGATCAGACCGTTGGCGAGCAGGGCCAGGCGCATCGGCGTCCGGGTGTCGCCCATGCCCTTGAGGATGCCGTCGACGAGCTGCTGGGCGAAGAAGACGGCGACGCCCGGCATCGAGATCGCGAAGTACGAGACGGCGAGGGGCAGGGCCGCACCGCCGTGGCCGCCGAGCACCAGGCGGGCCAGCGGGCCGCGCAGCAGGAAGCCGCCGGCCGCGATCACCGGCGCGAGCACCGCGCACAGCGCCCAGCCGCCGCGCACCGCCGCCCGCATCGCGCCGGGATCCCGCGCGCCCCGGGCGTGGGCCACCAGCACGGTCGTCCCCGAGGCGAACACCAGCGCCACGCCGAGCAGCACGTTCTCGGCGTTGGTGGCGACCGCGACGGCGGCCACCGCGGGCCCGCCCAGCCGGGACACCCACAGGGTGTTGACGATCCCGGCGGCCACGGAGGCCAGGAGCGAGAAGTACACCGGACGGGCGAGCGCCGCCAGCTGTCCGCGATGACCGTCCACGACGCGTCCCCCTGGGAAGAACGGCACGCCTCCGGCCGGCGTGCCTGCTGACCGGCGCCCTTCGTTCCGGGTCCGCCGTGCCTGTGGTCGAGCTACCTCTTGTCGAGTTACCTCTAATCGAGGTAACTCGACAAGAGGTAGCATGCGGAGGGGACCACCGCAAGGGAGGACCATGCTGGAACTGTCGATCCTCGGCTTCCTCGCCGAGGAGCCACTGCACGGGTACGAGCTGAAGGAGCGCATCACCGCCCTGACCGGCCATGTCCGCCCGGTCAGCGACGGCGCGCTGTACCCCGCCATCACCCGTCTGGTCACCGCGGGCAAGCTCGACCAGCACACCGAGGACGGCGCCGGCGCGGCTCCCCGCCGGGTGCTGACCCTCACCGCCCAAGGGCGCGCGGACCTGCTGGAACGCCTCCGCCGACCGAAGCAGGCCGAGATCACGGACCACGTCCGTTTCAACACCGTCCTGGCGTTCCTGCGCCATCTTCCCGACCCCGCCGAGCAGCGGGCCGTCCTCCAGCGGCGCCTGGACTTCCTCGAGACGCCCGCGAGCTTCTTCTACGCCGACGGCGAGCCGGTGCGCGCGGAGCGGGCCGGCGACCTCTTCCGGCGGGGCATGCTGCGGGTCGCACGGGCCACGGGCGAGGCGGAGCGCGCCTGGCTGCGCGAGGCGATCGAGGAGCTGACGGCGCCGGGCGGGGCCGGGGCGACCGACGCGTCGTGACCGCGCCGGACGGGGGCGTCAGCCGAGCCGGCTCCTCAGGTAGGCCTGCCAGTCGGCCGTGAACCGCGGGAGCGACGTGTGCAGGACGTCCTTCAGCGCGCCCTCCACCGCCCCCGGCCGCTCCTCGTGCTCCCCGACGGCCCGGTAGAACGCGTCGAGCCGCGGCTCTCCCCAGCGCTCGGCGATCATCCGGCAGGCCAGCCAGCCGCCCTCGTACGCCTCGGCCAGCCGGCTCGCGTCGCCGGAGAACGCGAAGTCGCCGTCCGCGGGCAGCGCCGACGGGACGCTCCCGGTCATGACGGAGTGCTGGAGTTCCGGCGCGACCTCGGGCGGCGTGCGCCCGGTGCCGCGGTACCCGACCCAGTCGGCGTACCCCTCGGACAGCCACAGCGGGGTCGCGGCGCCGGTGTGGGCCCGGGTGGCGACATGGGTCGTCTCGTGGGTGAGGACCACCTGCCGTCCGACCCGGCCGAGCATGCCGTACGCGTCGGGGTTGACGACGACCCGGTCCGCTGGCGTCCTCGCCCGCCCGCCCGTCTCGCCCGTCGTCACCGCGGCGATCCCCCGGTAGGCGGCGGCCGGCGAGCCGAGCAGCCCCGCCATGCCCGCCAGCGACCTGGGCACCAGGACGACGACGCGGCCCGCCCAGGCCGTGTCCCAGGCCGCCGACACCGCGGGGACGGCGTCGTCGGCCAGTTCCGCGAAGGACCGCAGCCGCCCCCCGGACTGCCCGACGCCCAGCACCAGGCTGTGCTCCCCCCGCACGACGTTCACCGTGCCCTGGTCCCACAGCTGCTGGCCGGTCTCCTTCGCCGGCTTCTCCGACGTCACCGACCACCGGCCGCCCGCGCCCAGGGCCAGGCGCACGGTGCGCTTCACGACCACCGGGGCCCGGTCGTAGTCCGCCACCCGGTAGCTCAGCTCGGCGTCCGCGGTCGCGGTGTCCTGGCCGCGCCGCAGCGCCGTCACCCGGTAGGACCAGGCCGCGAGCGGGACGGCCCGCACGGCGGCGAACCCGGCGGCGTCGCCGGTGGCCGCGTAGGCGCGCGCATCATGGTCGAGGACGGCGGCGGCCCGCCGGTCGAGCAGCTTCTGCACCTCGGCCCGCGCGCCGTCGGCCGGGGCCCGGCCGCCGCAGGCGACCAGGGAGGCGAGGAGCGCGACGACCACCGGCCAGGGCCCCACGGCCCGGCACGCGCGCACCCGCCCTCGACCGGTCATCCACCCGATCGTACGGCGGCCGGGGCGTGCGCGGCGCGGGTCAGGGCCTGGTGACGGACGAGACCGGCATCATGCCGACCGGGTCGTAGCGCACCGGCGCGCCCGGATAGGGGGCGTGGATGACCTGCCCGTTGCCGACGTACATGCCGACATGGCTGGCGTCGGAGCGGTAGGTGACGATGTCGCCGGGCCGGGCCTGAGAGAGCGGGACCCGCCGGCCGGCGTGCGCCTGGGCCTGCGAGGTGCGCGGCAGCGAGACGCCGGCCTGCGCGTACGACCACTGCATGAGGCCCGAACAGTCGAAGCCGGAGGGCCCGTTGGCGCCCCAGACGTAGGGCTTGCCCAGCGCGGAGCGGACGGCGGCCAGTGCGGCGGCCGCCCGGCCGGACGCCGGGACCTCGCCCGAGAGGGCGGGCAGGCCCTCGCGGCCGGAGCGGGAGGCACGGTCGTAGGCGGCGCGTTCCCCGAGCGACAGGGAGTCGAGCAGCTTCCTGGCCCGGGCGAGTTTCTGCTCCACGGCCCGCTTGTGGCCGACCACCGCCTTGCGGCTCCTCTCCAGGTCGGCGAGCTTGCGGGCGGCCTCCGAGCGCTCCTGGTCCAGCTCGCGCAACGCGCCCTGAAGTTCCCTCAGTTCACCGGCCTGATGGGAGGTGATGCGGTCCAGCACGGACGCTCTGGCGAGGTACTCCTCCGGGTCGTCGGAGAGCAGCAGCGCCAGGGACGGGTCGAGTCCGCCGGAGCGGTACTGGGCGCCGGCCAGCGAACCCAGCCGCTCGCGCAGGCCGTTGACGCGCTCCTGCTGCCGGGCGATGCGGTCCTGGGCGTCCGTGACCTGCCTGCGCAGGGCGTCGGCGCTCTCGTCGGCCTTGTTGTAGGCCTCGGTGGCCTTCTCGGCCTCCTCGTAGAGACGGTCCACCTCGGCACGGGTGCCGTCGTGCGGTGCGGCCGTGGCCGGTACGGCGGACACGGCGCCGAGGGCGGCGGCCGCGACGGACAGCACGCTCAGGGCGCTGCTCGCGCCCCGGTCGAACCCGGACTGTGCAAGGCGGCGATGGGACCCCACGAGAAGCCGCGCTCCTTCCACCGGTGGACAGGGAAACGCGGCAGACAGTAGCCCCGCGACAGGGGGTCGGCCAAAGACCCCGGCGGGCACGCACAGTGACGCCCCGCCGCTGACGCAGGTCACCGGCGGGGCGTGGGGTCACTCCTCGTCGTCATGATTCGCCCGTTCGGGCGGCGTGGCGTCCTGATCCGGAAGCCGGACCGGACCCCGCTGCGGCGTCGGTCAGACGCGGACGCCGAACATGAACGGGCCGCCGATCGTGCCCATCGACTCGTAGCGCACGACGGTTCCGGTGCGCGGCGCGTGGATGATCTGGCCGTTGCCCGCGTACAGACCGACGTGGTGCAGGTCGTTGAAGAAGAACACCAGGTCGCCGACCTTGAGGTCGCTCTGCGAGTAGATGCGCGTGCCGTAGTTGGCCTGCGCCTCCGAGGTCCGCGGGATGCCGACGCCGGCCTGTCCGTAGGCCCAGGAGGTGAGGCCCGAGCAGTCGTACATGGCGGTGCCGGTGGAGCCGTAGTGGTACGGCTTGCCGAGCTGGCTCTGTGCGGCCTGGAAGGCGGCCATGGCCCGGCCGGAGCCGGTGGGGGCGTCGCCGAGGTCGACGCGCTGTCCGGCGTCCCGGCTGGCGCGGGTGTCGGCGGCGGCGAGGGCCGCCTTCTCCTTGGCCGTCAGTGTGTTGAGGAGCTTGCGCGCCTCGGCGAGCTTGGCCTGGACTTCCTTCTTCTTCTTGCCCAGTTCGGTGCGGGTGGTGGCGAGGTCCTTGAGCTTGCCGGTGGCCTCGGTGCGCTGCTGGGCGAGCTCGCGCTGCTTCTCCTGGATCTTCTTGAGCGCCGCGACCTGCTGGGCGCTCAGCTGGTCGGCGGTCGACGCCTTGTCCAGGAAGTCGTCCGGGTCCGAGGAGAGAAGGAGCTGGAGGGAGGGGTCCATGGACCCGGTGCGGTACTGGGCGGCGGCCGCGAGCCCCATGGAGTCGCGCAGCTCGTTGAGGTCCGCCTGACCGCGGGCCACGTTGTCCTGGATGGTGGAGATCTCCTTCTGGAGCTTCTCCTGCTTCTCCTGGGCCCCGTTGAACGTCTCGGTGGCCTGCTCCGCCTCTTCGTAGAGCTTGTCGACCTTGCTCTTGACCTCGTCCTTGCTGAGCTTCTCGCTGGGCGCCGCGTTGGCGGCCTGGGAGCTGAGCACGACGGCAGCGGCGGCTGCGGTGGTCAGGACGGTCACGCGTGCGCGACTCGGCTGCTTCGGTCGACGGTGGGACGCCACGGAGACGGGCTCCTTCTTTTGAGTGATCACCCGTGTGGAGGTTCGAGGCCTGACCTTAGTGACCTCGCTGTGATCAGTTCAAATCCTCAGAAGAAAAAAACCCATCACGCAACGCAGTTTTTTCACTCAACTCACGAGCAGTAGTGCGTGGTTGACACTACGTTGCGTGACGATTGCGTCAATACGGGCATTAAACCTGCGAACGTCGACCTTCAGGACAGGCGCTTCAGAAGCACCGCCGAAGCCACCGGCCGGGCGCCCACCTTGGCCACCCCGTCGGCCACCTCACGGTCGGTCGAGGCCACGATGACCGGGCGGCCGGAGGGCTCGGCACGCACCAGCTGGCGGATCAGCTCGTCGGCCGTGACGCCCGGCTTGGAGAACAGCACCCGCACCCCGCGCGGCGGCGCGAGCAGCACCGGAGCGGCCAGTTCGGCCCCGTCGAAGACACAGGTGACCTCGGCGCCGGTCTGCGCGGCGAGCTGCGAGAGCTGCCCCAGCAGGCGCAACCGCTGCTTCTCCAGCGGCATCTGCGGATAGCCGGTCTTGGTGACGTTGTAGCCGTCGACGACGAGGTGCGCCTGCGGCAGCGCGAGCAACTGGTCGAGAATGGCCGGATCGTGCTCCGACAGGGCCCGGGCGGCGATGTCCTTGGGCGTCATCCGGCCCGGCTCGACCGCGTCGACGGTCTCCGCCGGCCGCACCGACACAGGAGGCAGCGCCAGTTCCCGGCGCAGCCCCTGGGCCGCGTCCAGCACGGTGTCCAGCAGCAGCCGCACCCGCATGTCCTCCACGCTGCGGCCCTCGCGCGCCGCCCGCCGGGTGGCCTCAAGGGCCGCCTCCGCCTCGCCCAGCCGCGACTTCAGCCGCCGGGTCTCGCTCTCGGCGGCGGACACCTGGGCGTGCGCCTCGGCGCGCGCGGTCTCCGTCTCGGCCTGCACCCTGCGCAGCGCGGCCTCGCCCCGCTTGACGTCGCTGAGGGCCGAACGCAGCTTGCGGTGCAGCGACTCGGCCTCCTTCTTCGCCGCGTCCAGCTCGGCGCGCAGCCGCTCGGTGTCTGCGCGGGTCTGCTCCCGGGCCCGGTCCAGCTCCTCGCGCAGCCGTTCCAGTTCGGCCCGGCTCTCCTCGTCGGCCCGTTCCGCGTCGGCCCGCTGGGCCTCCTCGCCGGCCGCGGTGACCAGCTTCACCCAGCCGGCGGGCCGCAGCACGTAGGCCGCGGCCGCCACGTCGAGCGGGTCCGCGGCCGGGGTCGGCGAGCCGGAGTCGAGGGCGCCGGACAGCTCCGGCTGGGCCTCTCTGTACTTCTCGGCGATGCGCTGTCTGAACAGCGGATCGGTCTCCAACGCGGCCGCCATCGCGGTCCCCGCGAACTTGGCCCGTCGATTGGGGGCGAACCGGGCGTACTGCCGCAACTGCGCGGGCAGTTCGCCGACCGTCAGCCCGCCGAAGCCGTCGGAGACGATCGTGACGACCCTGCGCCGCACGCCGTCCGGCAGCGGACGGTCGAGCATCTCGGCGGCGCCGTCGCCCGGCCCCCCGCCTGCGCTCTCCACCATCCGTCACACCCCAATATCCGTGCGGGCCCTCCCCCGCTCTCGCCGTCGCTCGAGCGGGGGGACCCCACCGTCAGGAACCGGCGCCCGGCCGGTCCACGAGTTCCACCTGGTCCACGGCGTTGCACCAGCGGCACCGCACCGACTCGATGGTCTCACTGACCACGTCGCGCTCCTCGACCTTCGGCTCACCGGCGAGGTCGAGGTGCACGTACTCGACGACCTTCGACGAGCGCGTCACGTCGAACCTCGTGAGGTTGCCGCAGAGCGTGCAGCGCCACCGTGTCGTGGCGGTCGGCAGGGGAACCGTCATCGTGACTTTCCGCTCCTTCTAGTGTCCCGCTTCTGGCGCCGGGGTCGGGCCGGAGGCTCCCCCGTGCGTGTGGCTCGTAACCCTACGGCCTGGCGGGTACTCGCCGCCCGTCCGTCCACGGGGGCCGTCCGGCGGCGAGGCGGCCCGCGGGAGTGCGTCCCGTTACGTCATGCTTTGTAGCCATGACCAGCAACTGGAGCGGGCCGGTCCGCAGGGCGCTCCGCACCTCCCCGGCGCCGGTGACCCACGGCCTGATCGCCCTGTGCTGTCTGATCTTCGTGATCGGCCCCGCCTCGGGCCTCAACCCGGCGTACGGCGCGGGCGGCGGGCTGCCGGCCGCGCAGCGCGCCTACTTCCGCCGCTGGGGCGTGGTGCCCGCCGAACTCTTCGACGGCGTTCCCGGCGCCGTCCTGAGCCCGGCCACCGCCCTCTTCGTGCACGGCAGCTGGGTGCACCTGCTGGGCAACATGCTCTTCCTCTTCGTCTTCGGGGCCATGACCGAGCGCCGGATGGGCCGCGTGCAGTTCACGCTCTTCTACACCTGCTGCGGCTCCCTCGCCCTGCTGGGCTACGCGGCCGCCAACGCCGAGTCGTCGCAGTCCCTGGTGGGCGCCTCGGGCGCGATCTCGGCGGTGCTCGGAGCGTTCCTGTACCTGTTCCCGCGGGCGCGGGTGACCAGTCTCCTGCCGTTCCTGTTCTTCCTGCCGCTGCGCTTCCCGGCCTGGGTCGTGCTGCCCTTCTGGGCGGGCCTGCAGTGGGTGGGGGCGGGGCGGGCCCCGCACGGGCCCGGGGTGGCGTACCTGGCGCACCTGGTCGGGTTCGGCCTGGGGCTCCTCTACGCGTGGGCCCGCTTCGGCGAGCGCCGCGGCACCGGGGACGGCCCCGGAAGGGCGGCGGGGGGAGACGGGCGGGCGACTAGAGTGAAGCCCGCCCCAGCTCCGGCCCCCGAGGGAGAGAACCAGCCGTGATCACCGCGATCGTCCTCATCAAGACCAGCGTGGACCGGATCCCCGAGATCGCCGAGCGGATCGCCTCGCTGGACAGCGTCAGCGAGGTCTTCTCCGTCACCGGGACGTACGACCTCATCGCGATGGTCCGGGTGAAGCAGCACGAGGACCTCGCCGAGGTCATCCCCGGCAGCATCAGCAAGATCCCCGGGGTGGAGGGGACGGACACGCACGTGGCGTTCCGCACGTACTCGCAGCACGACCTGGAGGCGGCGTTCGCCATCGGGCTGGACTCGTAGGCGAGGTCTCGCTCCGCGGGTCCGGGGGGTCGAGCGCGCAGTTCCCCGGGCCCCTGAGAGGGGACGACCCCCACGTCGGGGTCATCTCGGCCTTGCTGTCGGCCCAGCCGCCGGGGTGGTCGCCGAGCGGCTGCGGCCGCGGGTCCGTGGGGGGGGGCGAGTGCGCAGTTCCCCGCGCCCCTGAGAGGGGACGACCCCCACGTCGGGGTCACCTCGGCCTCGCTGTCGGCGCACTGCCGCCGGGGCCATGCCGTACGGGAGCGACCGCGGGTCCGTGGGGGGGGGCGGGGCGCGCAGTTCCCCGCCCCCCTGGAGGGGGTGACCCCCACGTCGGGCGTCTGTTCAGTTCACCGACGGGACGCAGCGGCCGTTCTCCGTGTGGTACTGCCACTTCGCGCCCTCGGTGACCAGCTCGCGGACCGCCGTCACGAAGCGGTCCACGTGCTCCTCGGGGGTGCCCGCGCCGAAGCTCACGCGGATGGCGTTGAGGGACTTCTCCCCCGGGGCCGCCTCGGGGGCGCCGCACTCGCCCTGGGTCTGCGGGTCGCCGCCCAGGAGGGTGCGGACCAGGGGGTGGGCGCAGAAGAGGCCGTCGCGGACGCCGATGCCGTACTCGGCGGAGAGGGCGGCGGCGAAGTGGGAGCTGTTCCAGCCCTCGACGACGAAGGACAGCACGCCGACCCGGGGGGCGTCGTCACCGAAGAGGGACAGGATCCGCACCTCGGGGACGTCCGCCAGTCCCGCCCGCACCGTGGCGATCAGGTGCTCCTCGCGGGCGACCAGGGCGTCGAAGCCCGCCTCGGTCAGCGCCTTGCAGGCGGAGGCGATGGAGTACGCGCCGATCACGTTCGGGGAGCCGGCCTCGTGGCGGGCGGCGCTCTCGTGCCACTCCACGTCCACTCCCCCGTCCTCGCGCCGGGTCACCTTGCGGCTGGCGCCGCCGCCCGCGAGGTAGGGGTCGGCCAGGGTGAGCCAGTCGGCGCGGCCGGCCAGGACGCCGCTGCCGAAGGGCGCGTACAGCTTGTGGCCGGAGAAGGCGACCCAGTCCACGTCGAGGTCACGGACCGACACCGGGTGATGGGGGGCCAGCTGGGCGGCGTCCAGGACGATCCGGGCGCCGTGGGCGTGCGCGGCCGCCGTCAGCTCGCGCACCGGCCACAGCTCGCCGGTGACGTTCGAGGCGCCGGTGACGCAGACCAGGGCCGGGCCGTGCGGGTCGCGCGCGGCGAGGGCGCGCTCCAGGGTGTCGACGGCCTGGCGCGGGCTGCGCGGGGCGTCGAGGTAGGTGACGTGGGCGTTCTTCCAGGGCAGCAGCGAGGCGTGGTGCTCGGTCTCGAAGACGAAGACCTGGCAGCCGGCGGGGAGCGCGGAGGCGAGCAGGTTGAGGGAGTCCGTCGTCGAGCGGGTGAAGACCAGCTGGTCGTCCGGGCGGCAGTCGAGGAACTCGGTCACGGTGCGGCGGGCGTTCTCGAAGAGGTCCGTGGACAGCTGCGAGAGGTAGCCGGCGCCGCGGTGGACGCTGCCGTAGTAGGGGGCGTAGGCCGCCACGTCGTCCCAGACGCGCTGGAGGGCGGGGGCGCTGGCCGCGTAGTCGAGTGCCGCGTAGGCGACCTCGCCGCCGGTCACGAGGGGAACGGTGACGTCCCGGCCCAGAACGGGCAGCGGGGCACAAAGGGTGCGGGCGGCGGCAAGGGTGGAGACGGACATGGCGAACTCCCGTGAGAGGCAGGGGGAACCGCCGTGCGGGCGGACAGGGCTCCGGCACGGAGGAAGGGGAAAAGAGGTGCAGGGGATGCGGGGCGGGGCTCTGCGCCCTAGCGCATTCGCTTGCTCACGGGAGACTCCCTCGAACGACCCAGGACCCCTGGTTTCGCGAGGGGTCCGCGCTTGCCGTGGACCTTGCTGTCCACGGCCTGGTCTTCACCCGGGGCACCCCGCCACGGACGGAGGGTTGCCGGACAGTCGGCCGGGGCCTCATGACTGTCACTCATGACCTGGTACAGGAAACTACGTCAGGTGATCGTCGTCCCGCAACCCGTGTCCGGATCGCGGGACGCCCGCCGCCGCCGGCGTCACGCGTTGCTGGCCGCCACCCAGCGCTCCAGCGCCCGCTTGGCCGCGCCGGAGTCGATGGACTCGGCCGCCCGGTCCATGCCGGCCCGCAGCTGCCCGGCCAGCGGCCCGGCGCCCGGTTCCAGCGCCACCAGGGCCGCCGCCGAGTTCAGCAGGACGGCGTCGCGCACCGGGCCCGTCTCGCCCTCCAGCAGCCGGCGGGCCACCTCCGCGTTGTACGAGGGGTCGCCGCCGCGCAGCGCCTCGACCGGGACGAGGGCGAGGCCCACGTCGCGCGGGTCGAAACTCTCCTCGGTGACCTTGCCGTCGCGCACGACCCACACGCGCGAGGTGGCCGTGGTGGTCAACTCGTCGAGACCGTCGTCGCCGCGGAAGACCAGCGAGGAGTTGCCTCGCTCGGCGAAGACGCCGGCGACGACCGGCGCCATGCGGGGGTCGGCGACGCCGACGGCCTGGGCGGCCACCCTGGCCGGGTTGGTCAGCGGACCGAGCACGTTGAACACCGTGCGGATGCCGAGCTGCCCGCGCGCGGCACCCACATGGCGCAGCGCCGGATGGAACTTGACCGCGAAGCAGAAGGTGATCCCGGCCTCCTGGGCGACCTCCTCCACCCGCTTCGGGGTCAGCTCCAGATTGACGCCGAGCTTCTCCAGGACGTCCGAGGCGCCGGACGCGGAGGACGCGGCCCGGTTGCCGTGCTTGACGACCGTGGCGCCCGCGCCGGCGACGACGATCGCCGACATCGTGGAGATGTTGACGGTCTTCGCGCCGTCGCCGCCCGTGCCGACGATGTCGACGGTCGGGCCCGGCACCTCGATCAGGTTGGCGTGCTCGTACATCGCGCGGACCAGCCCGTTGATCTCGGCGACGGTCTCGCCCTTGGCGCGCAGCGCCACCACGAACCCGGCGATCTGGGCGTCGGTCGCCTCTCCGCGCATGATCCGGTCCAGCGCCCAGAACGTGGCGTCCGCGTCCTGGTCGCGGCCGTACAGCAGGCCGTTCAGCACCTCGGGCCAGGAACGGCCCGCCGCGGTGTCGCCTCCAGCGGGGGTCACAGCGCTCATAGCCGCTCCTGCGTGTGTCGTCGTGAGTCGTGCGTCATACGTCGTGCGTCGTGCTTCATACGTGGTGCGTCGTGCGTCGCCGGCCGGTGGGCGGCGCGAACCCCACCCTATCCAGCCGCGGGCACGGCACAGGGCCCCGTCCGACAACCGGACGGGGCCCTGTGCGTGGCGTGGCGACGCCCCGGGCGATCAGTGGTGGCCGTGGCCGCTCGTGATCTCCTTGTACTCCTCGACGGTGGGCTTCGGGATCTGCTGGTCCTCGCCGAAGTACGCTTCGCTGATCTTGGCGCGGAGCTTCTCCTTGCCCGTGACCTTGCGCTCGACGCCGTTGTCGTCGACGGTGGCGCCGATCGCGGCCGGCGCGTACTGCTCGTGCGCGGTCAGGGTGTGCAGCTGCTCCTGGCTGAGCGGCTCGTGGATCTCGATGAACTCACCGTGCGGCAGGCGCTTGATGGTGCCGGTCTCGCGACCGTGCAGCACCTTGTCCTTGTCGCGACGCTGGAGGCCGAGGCAGATCCGCTTGGTGGCGATGTACGCGATGGCCGGTCCGGCGAAGAAGAAGATCCGGACGAACCAGGTGATCGCGTTGATCGACAGGTGGAAGTGGGTGGCCCAGAGGTCGTTGCCACCGCCCACCAGCATGATCATGTACATCGTGACCCAGGCGACGCCCAGCGCCGTACGGGTCGGGGCGTTGCGCGGGCGGTCCAGGATGTGGTGCTCGCGCTTGTCGCCGGTGATCCACGCCTCGATGAAGGGGTAGAGCGCCAGCAGGGCGAGCAGGACGCCGAACAGCACCAGCGGGATGAACACGCCCAGGACCAGGGTGTGGCCCCAGAAGTTGATCTCCCAGCCCGGCATGAAGCGGATCAGGCCCTCGGCGAAGCCCATGTACCAGTCGGGCTGGGCGCCGGTCGACACCTGGTCCGGACGGTAGGGGCCCATGGCCCAGATCGGGTTGATCTGCGCCACGGCCGCGATGGCCGCGATCACGCCGAAGACCAGGAAGAAGAAGCCTCCGGCCTTGGCCATGTACACCGGCAGCAGCGGCATGCCCACGACGTTCTTGTTGCTCTTGCCGGGGCCCGCGAACTGCGTGTGCTTGTGGTAGAAGACCAGGATCAGGTGGCCCACCATCAGGCCCAGCATGATGCCCGGCAGCAGCAGGATGTGGATCGAGTAGAACCGCGCCACGAAGTCGTGGCCGGGGAACTCGCCGCCGAACAGGAACATCGAGATGTACGTGCCGACGATCGGCGTCGACAGGATCGCGCCCTGCGTGAAGCGCACACCGGTGCCGGAGAGCAGGTCGTCCGGGAGCGAGTAACCGGTGAAGCCGGTGAACATGCCCAGGACGAACAGCAGGAAGCCGAACAGCCAGTTGACCTCACGCGGCTTGCGGAACGCACCCGTGAAGAACACGCGCATCATGTGCACGAACATGCCGGCGAGGAAGATCAGCGCCGCCCAGTGGTGGATCTGCCGGATGAGCAGACCGCCGCGCACGTCGAAGGAGATGTGCAGGGTCGAGCTGAACGCCTCGGACATCAGCTGTCCCTGGAGCGGGACGTAGCTGCCGTGGTACTCCACCTCGTTCATCGACGGGTGGAAGAACAGCGTCAGATACACACCCGTCAGGATGATGATGATGAAGCTGTACATGCACACTTCGCCCAACATGAACGACCAGTGGTCGGGGAAGATCTTGCGCATGTTCGCCTTGGCGAGGGAGTAGATCCCCAGCCGGCCGTCGGCCCAGTCGGCGATGCGCTCGCCGGCCGGGGCCTTCCCGCGTTCGCGGGTCACGGCGCTGTCGTGGTTCTCTGTCGTGCTCATCCGCGCTCCCAGAAGGCAGGACCGACGGGCTCTTCGAAGTCGCCGAGCGCCTGAAGGTAGCCCTCGTCGTTCACGCCGATGCGCAGCTGCGGCAGGGCGTGACCGGCGGGGCCGAAGATCACTCGGGCACCGTCGGAGAGGTCGAAGGTGGACTGGTGGCAGGGGCACAGCACGTGGTGCGTCTGCTGCTCGTACAGGGAGATCGGGCAACCGACGTGGGTGCAGATCTTCGAGTACGCCACGATGCCCTCGTGCGACCACTCGAGTTCGCGCTTGTCCTTGATGTTGTCCGGCTGGAGCCGGACGATCATCAGGGCCGCCTTGGCGATCTCGTTCTGGAAGTCCTCGTCGTGCTCCTCCAGGCCCTCGGGCTTGGCGAAGGTGAGAGAACCGACGGCCACGTCCGACGGACGCAGCGGCTCGTTCGTGTTCATGTTGACGAGCAGCTTGCCCTTGGCCCACAGCGTGTGCCGCAGCTTGTCCTCGGGCAGCGGGCCGAGGTCGCGCAGCAGCATGACACCGGACAGCGGCACGAGGGCGACGGCGCCGAACAGCGTGTTGCGGATCAGCTTGCGCCGGCCCATCGCCGATTCCTTGGCGCCCTGCTTGAAGTCCGCGTGGACCTTCGCACGGACCTCGGGGTCGGCGGCGATCGGGTGGCGCTCGTCGGCGACCTCGACGTCCGACATCAGGGTGCGGGCCCAGTGGACCGCGCCGGCGCCGATGGTGAACAGCGCCGTGCCCAGGGTCAGGCCCAGCGCGAAGTTCAGCGCGCTGAGGTGGCCGATCGGGAACACGAAGATCGACTTGTCGGCGGGGATCGCCACGTAGGAGGCGATGAACCCGACCGTGGCCAGCATCGACAGCGTGAACAGGAAGGCGACCGCACGCTCGGACCGCTTGGCGGCCCGCTCGTCGATGTCCTGGACGCGGTGCTCGTGGGGCGGCAGGCCGGGGTCCGCGAACGGGTTCTTCTCGTCCGCGACGCCTACCGCGCCGTGCTCGTGGTGTCCTGCGGACTGCTCGGCAGGCAGGTTCTCTTCTGGAATGTCTTGGCTACTCATGACTTCTTGGCCTTTGCGGTCCGAGCGGCGACCCAGACGGCGACCGCGATCAGTGCGCCGAGACCGAAGATCCAGGCGAACAGGCCCTCACTGACCGGCCCGAGACCGCCCAGCTCCAGACCACCGGGGTTGTCGGTGTCGCTGCTGTTGACCGCGTGCAGGTACGCGATGATGTCCTTCTTGTTCTGCTCCGACAGCGTGGTGTCGGGGAAGGAGGGCATGTTCTGCGGGCCGGTCTGCATGGCCTCGTAGAGGTGCTTCGGGTCCACGTCCTCCAGGGTCGGAGCGAACTTGCCCTTGGTGAGGGCGCCGCCCTTTCCGGTGAAGTTGTGGCACTGCGCGCAGTTGGTGCGGAACAGTTCGCCGCCCTTGGCGATGTCCGCGCCCTCCGGACCGTACTCGGCCTTGGTGGGAACGGCCGGGCCGGAGCCGAGGGAGGCGATGTACGCGGCGAGCTGGTCGATCTCGGCCTGCGTGTAGATGTTCTTCTTCTTCACCACCTGCGGGCCCTGGGAGGTCGCCGCCGGCATGCGGCCGGTGCCGACCTGGAAGTCGACGGCCGCGGCGCCCACGCCGACCAGGCTCGGACCGTCGGAGGTGCCCTGACCGCCGGTGCCGTGGCAGCTGGCGCAGCCGACGGCGTAGAGCTTCTTGCCCTCGTCGATCGTGAGGGACTGGGCGCTGTCGTCTGCCTGCGCCTTGCTCGCGGGCGCGAACGCGGCGTACAGCCCCCCTGTGCATGCCAGCGCGAGGAGTAGGACGACGAGCGCCGCCAGCGGATGGCGTCGTCGTGCGGAGAGCTTTTTCACGGATTACCCCGGTGTCAGGATCTTCTGCGTCGATGCTTGTGGAGGTGCGGGAGCGGGCCCCGGCTACTTGATCAGGTAGATCGTGGCGAAGAGGCCGATCCAGACGACATCGACGAAGTGCCAGTAGTAGGACACGACGATGGCCGCGGTCGCCTGCTCGTGGGTGAACCTCTTGGCCGCGTAGGTGCGCCCGAGGACGAACAGGAAGGCGATGAGGCCGCCCGTCACGTGCATGCCGTGGAAGCCGGTGGTCAGGTAGAACACCGAGCCGTACGGATCCGAGGAGAGCGAGAGCCCGTCCTTCTTCACCAGCTCGGTGTACTCGTAGATCTGACCGCCGATGAAGATCGCACCCATGATGAAGGTGACGATGAACCACATCCGCAGCTTCTTCACGTCACCGCGCTCGGCGGCGAAGACGCCGAGCTGGCAGGTGAGCGAGGAGAGCACCAGGATCGTGGTGTTGGTGGCCGAGAACGGGAGGTTCAGGGCCTCGGCCATCTCCTTCCAGTGATCAGGACCCGTCACCGATCGCAGGGTGAAGTACATCGCGAAGAGGGCCGCGAAGAACATCAGCTCGGAACTCAGCCAGATGATGGTTCCGACGCTGGTGAGGTTCGGTCGATTGACCGACGGGTGCGCGTGCCCGGTGTCTACTGTCGTTGCTGTCGCCACGACCGACATTATGTCGGTCCCTTATCCCGCCCTCACTCCGGGGGGTGCCGTTCGGAGTGTTCGCACCGTGTGTACTGCCCGTATGGCCCATCGAAGCCGTGTTCCAAGCGGTGTTGGGGCGGTGGGTGAGGGAGTAGCATCCGCGGCATCGGTTCTGTCCGTACGACACTGATGTCACGGAGGAAGCATGCAGGCGACCGCCACGGTGCTGGTCTACAGCGACGACTCCAACACGCGGGAGCAGGTACGGCTCGCGACCGGCCGCAGGCCCGCGCCGGATGTCCCCGTGGTGGAGTTCCTGGAGTGCGCGACGCCCGCCGCCGTGCAGCGGGAGCTGGACCGGGGCGGCATCGACGTCGTCGTCCTGGACGGCGAGGCCGCTCCCATGGGGGGCATGGGGCTGTGCCGTCAGCTCAAGGACGAGGTGTTCCGGTGCCCGCCGGTGCTGCTGCTGATCGGGCGGCCCCAGGACGCCTGGCTCGCCACCTGGAGCCGGGCCGACGCGGCCGTGACGCTGCCTGTGGAGCCCGTGGAGTTCGCCCAGGCCCTCGCGTCCCTGCTGCGGACGAAGAGGCTCCAGCAGAGCGCGTAGCGCCTGCGGGGCGGGACACGGCGGCGGTGCGGACCGGGGTCCGGGGCCGTCCGCCGCGTCCGCCCGCGCAGCCGTGCCGGTCACGGCCCCGCGTCCCCGGCGGCGCGTGCACGGCGCCTACACGGCCGCCGGGCTCAGCCGCGCCGTCTCCTGGCCGGTTCGCTGCTTGCCGCCGGTCAGCGCGCTGCCGGTGGTCCACTTCTTCCAGTCCAGGTTCCAGTCGCCGAAGCCGTTGCCGAACGTCTCCATCGTGTCGCCGTTGCTGTTGACGACCTGGACGACGTCGCCCTGGCGGATGTGGTCGAAGAACCACTGCGCGTTGGACGTGCTCATGCCCGTGCAGCCGTGGCTGACGTTCTCGTAGCCCTGGGAGCCCACGGACCAGGGGGCGGCGTGGACGTACTCGCCGCTCCAGGTGACGCGGGTGGCGTAGTAGACGGGCAGGTCGTAGGAGTCCGCGGAGCCCTCCGCGATGCCGACGGTGGTCCCGCGCATCCGTACGAAGTACTCCTTGCCCAGGACGACCTTGACGCCGTTGCGGGTCTCGAAGCCGGGCTTGCCGGTGGTGACGGGGATCTGCTGGATCTCCTGGTTGTTCTTGAACACCGACAGGGAGTGCGCCGCGGCGTCCGTCACGGCGATGACCCGGTCTCCGATGGTGAGTTTCAGCTCCTTGGCCGGGCCGCCCCACAGCCGGTCGCTGATCTTGATGCCGTCCAGGTTGCTGCGCACGCGGACGGTGGCGTGGGCGGGCCAGTAGTCCTTGGGCCGGTAGTGGAGTTCCTTGTCGTCCACCCAGTACCAGGCGCCCTGCACGGACGGCGACGAGGTGACCTTGAGGCCGCGTTCGACCACGGCCCGCTGGGCGGGGTCCTTCACGGGCTGGTCGAGCTTGGCGGTGACGGGCTGGCCGACGCCGTACTCGCCGGCGTCGGGGCCGAACTGGACCGCCAGCCGCTTCTTGCTGGTGGGCTTGCCGGTGTCGAAGGCGAGGACCCGGCGGCCGGGCGCGCCGTCGTCGTCCTCGGTGCTCACCCGGACGGTGTAGTGGGCTCCTGCGGCCAGCGGCTCGGTGCTGTGCCAGCGACTGCCGTCGGCTGCGAGTTCGCCCGCGAGGTAGCGGCCTGTGGCGTCCACGGCGGTGACGTCCGTGATGCGGTCGTCGTCCTCGGCGGTGATCTGCAGGGGCTTGTCCGGGTCGGCCTTCTCGCCGTCCCCGTCGGGGGTGTTGAAGGAGATCTGGTCCGTCGCGTCGTAGGGGCGCGCGGAGAGCGGGTCGTCGTCCGAGCCGCAGGCGCTTGCGACCGCGCCCAGGGCGATCACCAGCAGGGTGCAGCCGACGACGGTGCGAGGGCGTGGTTGGTGGCTCATGGCTTCACGCTAGGGAGCCGGGTCGGCGGCGGCGCGCTGAGTGACACGGACGGCGGACCCCCGGTACGGCAAAAGCGTGAGCCCGGACCCTCCTGACGGAGTGTCCGGGCTCACGTGGGGTGGTGCGCGTGTTACTGGGTGCGGTTCTCACCGCGGTAGTACTCGAAGACCCAGCCCCACAGACCGATCATGATCACCGGGACGGAGAAGTAGAGCACCCACCAGCCGACCGCGACACCGAGGAAGGCCAGGGCGCCGCCGACGGCGAGTGACAGCGGCTGCCAGCTGTGCGGGCTGAAGAAGCCCACCTCGCCGGCGTCGTCCGCGACGTCCGCCTCCTTGTTGTCCTGCGCGCCCGCGTCGACCCGCCGGGCGGTGAAGCCCAGGTAGAAGCCGATCATGATGCACAGGCCGAAGGCCAGGAAGAGGGCCGTGGTACCGGCCGGCTCCTTCGACCACACGCCATAGACGACCGCCATGGCGAGGACGAAGACGCTCAGCCAGACGAACATCTTGCCCTGGATCTTCACTTGCCGGCCTCCTTGCTGCCCGCGATGGCGCTGGCGCCGTGGCCGCTGTGCTCCAGCTGCTCGAGCGCGGCGATCTCCGGGTGGTGCAGGTCGAACGCCGGGGATTCACTGCGGATCCGCGGCAGGGTGATGAAGTTGTGGCGCGGCGGCGGGCAGGAGGTGGCCCACTCCAGGGAGCGGCCGTAGCCCCACGGGTCGTCGACGCCGACCGGCTTGCCGTACTTGGCGGTCTTCCACACGTTGTAGAAGAACGGCAGGACGGACAGGCCGAGGACGAACGAGCTGATCGTCGAGATCGTGTTCAGGGCGGTGAACCCGTCGGCGGCGAGGTAGTCCGCGTAACGGCGCGGCATGCCCTCGGCGCCCAGCCAGTGCTGGACCAGGAAGGTGCCGTGGAAGCCGACGAACAGCGTCCAGAAGGTGATCTTGCCGAGGCGCTCGTCGAGCATCTTGCCGGTCATCTTCGGCCACCAGAAGTGGAAGCCGGAGAACATCGCGAAGACGACGGTGCCGAAGACGACGTAGTGGAAGTGCGCCACCACGAAGTACGAGTCCGACACGTGGAAGTCCATCGGCGGCGAGGCCAGGATGACGCCGGTCAGACCGCCGAAGGTGAAGGTGATCAGGAAGCCCGTCGCCCACAGCATCGGCGTCTCGAAGGACAGGGAGCCCTTCCACATGGTGCCGATCCAGTTGAAGAACTTCACGCCGGTCGGCACGGCGATGAGGAACGTCATGAAGGAGAAGAACGGCAGCAGCACGCCTCCGGTGACGTACATGTGGTGCGCCCACACCGTCACGGAGAGACCGGCGATCGAGATCGTCGCGGCGACCAGGCCCATGTAGCCGAACATCGGCTTGCGGGAGAAGACCGGGATGACCTCGGAGATGATGCCGAAGAACGGCAGGGCGATGATGTACACCTCTGGATGGCCGAAGAACCAGAAGAGGTGCTGCCAGAGCAACGCGCCGCCGTTGGCCGGGTCGAAGACGTGTGCCCCGAATTTCCGATCCGCCTCCAGCGCGAACAGCGCGGCGGCGAGGACGGGGAAGGCGAGCAGGACCAGGACGGCCGTCAGCAGCACGTTCCACACGAAGATCGGCATGCGGAACATCGTCATGCCGGGAGCGCGCATGCAGATGATCGTGGTGATGAAGTTGACCGCGCCGAGGATGGTGCCGAAGCCGGAGAAGGCCAGGCCCATGATCCACAGGTCGGCGCCGATGCCCGGCGAGCGGACCGCGTCCGACAGCGGGCTGTAGGCGAACCAGCCGAAGTCGGCGGCGCCCTGCGGGGTGAGGAAGCCGCCCACGGCGATCGTCGAGCCGAACAGGTAGAGCCAGTAGGCGAACATGTTCAGCCGCGGGAACGCCACGTCGGGCGCGCCGATCTGAAGCGGCATGATCCAGTTGGTGAAGCCGGCGAACAGCGGCGTCGCGAACATCAGCAGCATGATCGTGCCGTGCATCGTGAACGCCTGGTTGAACTGCTCGTTCGACATGATCTGCAGGCCCGGACGGGCCAGCTCGGCGCGCATGAGGAGCGCCATGACGCCGCCGATGCAGAAGAACGCGAACGACGTGACCAGGTACAACGTACCGATGGTCTTGTGGTCGGTGGTCGTCAGCCACTTCACCACGACGTTGCCGGGCTGCTTGCGCCTGACCGGCAGCTCGTTCTCGTACGAGTCCTCAGCTGCGGAGGCACCCTGGGGTTCGTTGAGGATGCTCACAGGACGTTCGACTCCCGGTTCTTCTCGGGGCCAGTTTGCTCGATGCCGGCCGGAACGTAACCGGTCTGCCCGTTCTTGGCGAGGTCCTTCAGGTGCTGCTCGTAACGCTCCGGAGAGACGACCTTCACGTTGAAGAGCATCCGGGAGTGGTCGACGCCGCACAGCTCGGCACACTTGCCCAGGAAGGTGCCCTCGCGGTTGGGGGTGACCTGGAACGAGTTGGTGTGACCCGGGATGACGTCCTGCTTCATGAGGAACGGCACCACCCAGAAGGAGTGGATGACGTCACGCGAGGTGAGGACGAAGCGGACCGTCTTGCCCTTGGGGAGCCAGAGGGTCGGACCCGGGTTGTTGGTCTGCGGGTTCCGCTCACCGGGGGTGCCGCAGGTGTAGACGCCGCCCGCGTCGGACGGGAAGTCCTTCTTGTACCGGTCCGGGATCGCGGCCAGGTTCGCGTCGGTCTTCGCGTTCCCCTGGGAACCGTCGACCTTCTCGATGTAGTTGAAGCACCAGCTCCACTGGAAGCCGACCACGTTGACCGTGACGTCGGGCTTCTTTTCGAGGCTCAGCAGCTTCGACTCGTCCCGGGCGGTGAAGTAGAACAGCACCGAGACGATGATGATCGGCACGACCGTGTACAGCGCCTCGATGGGCATGTTGTACCGGGTCTGCGGAGGGATTTCGACCTTTGTGCGGCTGCGCCGGTGGAAGAAAGCACTCCACAGGATCAGGCCCCACACCAGCACGCCGGTGGCCAGCGCGGCGGCCCACGAGCCCTGCCACAGGGAGAGGATCCGCGGAGCCTCTTCTGTGACCGGGGTGGGCATGCCAAGGCGGGGGAAGTCCTTGTATGTGCAACCGGTGGCGGTCGCCAGGACCAGGCCCGCGGTCATTGCCTGCAGCAGCTTCCGCCGCATCGGGCGCCGCGGCGAGCGGTCGGAGCCGTTGGGACTCACGTAGCGCCTTCCCGAGAGTCTCGCCCGCGCGGTTGGCTGCGGCCTGCCTTCTCGCTGGTCGGTCGCCGCCCTGCGTCGGGCAGGGGTTTGGATGTTTATGCGGACCAAACCCTAGCCGACGCCCTCCGGGGGGTCGCGGGGAGGGTGGCATACGCGCCGCGGGTCACCCCGAAGGGGTGGGAAGAGGGCCCGCCGGCGCCTAATAGCTCGTCAATGCGGCTTGTGCGGCGGTTGCGCGACGACGGCGGCCGCCGCCCCGGGCGGTGCCGGGGTGCGGACCGGAGCCGCCCGCGCCCCGGTCCGGCCGCCGCACGTTCTACGGTGGCGGTGTGTCCTACTTCGACGCCGCATCCGCCGCCCCCCTGCATCCCGTCGCCCGTCAGGCGCTGTTGGCCTCGCTCGACGAGGGGTGGGCAGACCCCGCACGGCTGTACAGAGAGGGGAGGCGGGCGCGGCTGCTGCTGGACGCGGCGCGCGAGGCGACGGCCGAGGCGGTGGGCTGCCGGCCGGACGAACTGACCTTCACGTCCTCCGGAACCCGGGCCGCGCACACCGCGGTCGCGGGCGCGACGGCCGGACGGCGACGGGTCGGACGTCACCTGATCGTGTCAGCCGTCGAACACTCCTCGGTACTGCATTCGGCCGAGGCGTTCGAGGCCGCGGGCGGCGAGGTGACCCGGGCGCCGGTGACCAGGACCGGCGCGGTCGCCGTCGAGTCGTACGTCGAGGCCCTGCGGTCCGACACCGCGCTGGCCTGTCTGCAGTCGGCCAACCACGAGGTGGGCACCGAGCAGCCGGTGGCGGCGGTGGCCGAGGCGTGCCGGGAGGCGGGCGTGCCGCTGCTGGTGGACGCGGCGCAGTCGCTGGCGTGGGGGGCGGTGGAGGGGCCCTGGTCGCTGCTGACCGGCAGTGCCCACAAGTGGGGCGGGCCGTCGGGGGTGGGGCTGCTCGCGGTCCGCAAGGGGACGCGGTTCGCCGCTCAGGGGCCGGTGGACGAGCGGGAGTGGGGGCGGGCGGCCGGGTTCGAGAACCTTCCGGCGATCGTGGCCGCGGCGGCGTCGCTGCGGGCGGTGCGGGCGCAGGCGGCGGCCGAGGCGGCGCGGCTGCGGGACCTGACGGCACGGATCAGGGAGCGGGTGGCGGACGTCGTCCCGGACGTGGAGGTGGTCGGGGACCCGATCCGGCGGCTGCCCGGGATCGTCACGTTCTCCTGCCTCTACGTCGACGGGGAGGCCCTGCTGCACGAGTTGGACCGGGCCGGCTTCTCCGTCTCGTCCGGTTCGTCGTGCACCAGCAGCACGCTGACGCCCAGCCATGTGCTGCGCGCGATGGGGGTGCTGAGTGAGGGGAATGTGCGGGTTTCCCTGCCGTGGGGAGCCGCCGGGGAGGACGTGGAGAGATTCCTCGCGGTGCTGCCGGATGCGGTGGCGGGGGTGCGGGACAAACTCGGGGCGCCGGCGCCCGCCCCCGCGTCGGCCGCGGCGGCGGACCCGGAGGGCGCGGGACGCGAGGGGCTCGTCGTGGACGCGCTGGGCAGGCGCTGCCCGATCCCCGTCATCGAGCTGGCGAAGGTCATCGGGGACGTGCCCGTCGGCGGCACGGTGCGGGTGCTGTCCGACGACGAGGCGGCCCGGCTCGACATCCCCGCCTGGTGCGAGATGCGCGGGCAGGAGTACCTGGGCGAGGAGCCGGCGGACCGCGGCACCGTCTACACGGTCCGCCGGACGTCCTGAGTCAGGCCAGGTGCTTGCGGACCTCGGAGGCGGCCTCGTCGCCGTAGGCGGCCGCGAAGCGGTCCATGAAGTGGCCGCGGCGCAGCTGGTACTCCTGGGTGCCGACGGTCTCGATGACGAGGGTGGCGAGCATGCAGCCGATCTGGGCGGCGCGCTCCAGGGAGACGCCCCAGGCCAGACCGGAGAGGAAGCCGGCGCGGAAGGCGTCGCCGACGCCGGTGGGCTCTGCCTTGCGCTCCTCCTGCGGGCAGCCGACCTCGATCGGGTCCTCGCCGTCGCGCTCGACGCGCACGCCGCGCGCACCGAGGGTGGTGACGCGGTGGCCGACCTTGGCGAGGATCTCGGCGTCCGACCAGCCGGTCTTGGACTCGATGAGGCCCTTCTCGTACTCGTTGGAGAACAGGTACGTCGCGCCCTCCAGCAGTATCCGGATCTCCTCGCCGCCCATCCGGGCGATCTGCTGCGAGAAGTCGGCGGCGAAGGGGATCGAGCGGGAGCGGCACTCCTCGGTGTGGCGGAGCATCGCCTCCGGGTCGTCGGCGCCGATCAGGACCAGGTCCAGGCCGCCCACCCGGTCGGCGACGGTCTTCAGCTCGATGAGCCGGGCCTCGCTCATCGCGCCCGTGTAGAAGGAGCCGATCTGGTTGTGGTCGGCGTCGGTGGTGCACACGAAGCGGGCCGTGTGCAGGGTCTCGGAGATGCGGACCGACGCGGTGTCGACGCCGTGCCGGTCCAGCCAGGCCCGGTATTCGTCGAAGTCCGCGCCCGCGGCGCCGACGAGGATCGGACGGGTGCCCAGCTGCCCCATGCCGAAGGCGACGTTCGCTCCCACGCCGCCCCGGCGCACGTCCAGGTTGTCGACCAGGAAGGAGAGCGAGACCGTGTGCAACTGGTCCGCGACGAGCTGGTCGGCGAAGCGGCCGGGGAACGTCATGAGGTGGTCGGTCGCGATGGAGCCGGTGACTGCGATGCGCACGGCGTGGACTCTCCTGAGGGGAGGGGGATTGACAGTTCACGCTACCCGCTCCGCTCGCGCCACTGAAGCACACGAAACTACCCGATAGTAGATCTTTCTTCGCAGGCCGCACGTGCATACGGTTCGGTTATGACGAACCTCGAGGTCCACGCTCCCCGGCCGGCCGAGTCCGACGGCGACCTGGCGTCGCTGCGCGGCGACTGCGCCCGGACGGCGCTGCACTGGGCGGCCCCGGAGAAGATCCTTTCCCGTCCGGTCTCCCCCTCACTCATCCACGGCGTGAACGTTCCCGCGACGTCCGCACGGCTGCTGGAGGCCATGCCCGACTACGGCAACTAGGGGAACCGCCCCGGCGGCCCCTTCCAACGCTCCGCTTCCCCTCCCGCTCCCCCGAGCCCTCCGTTTCTGCGGCACGGCGCTCGGAAGGGAACCGTGCGCTCCCCCGCCACGTCCCATCGGCATCCCCCGTCGAGGGGATGCCGGGTACGACAGCAGGGCAGCCGAAGGAGCGATGCGGTGAACACCGAGCGACCCGAGAACGACGACGCCGCGCGCGAGCCGGGAACGACGGGCTCCGAGCGGGCGACGGGCGGGACGGATCCGGACACGACGGATGCGGCCGGGACCCGTGCGCCCGGTGCGGACGGGACCGGTGCGGACGAGACCGCTGCGGAGCGGGCCGTGGCAGGGGGGGATACGACGCGGAACGACCGCGCCGGGGAGGCCGCCGCCGGAGAGCCGGCGGTGGAACTCACCAAGGGCGCCGTACCACCCGCGGAGCGGGACGCCCCGGGCGCGGACGCCCGGCCCCGGCCCGCCGACGAGCCGCCCGCCGCCCCTTCCGAGGCCGCCGCCCCCGGGAGCGCCGGGCCGGCCGGCGAGAACGCCGAGAGCGCCGACGGGACGGCCGACGAGCCCGTGGTGTCGCACCCCGTGGCTTCTCACGCCGGCGACGGCGAGTCCTCCGGCGGCTCCCGGCGCCGCTCCCCCGTGCTCATCGCCGCCGTCGCGGCCGCCGTGCTGCTGGTGGGCGGGGGCGGGGCCTATCTCACCTCCGACGCCCTCGGCGGCTCGGACGGAGGGTCCGGCGCCGGGGCCACCTCCGGTGACGGCAAGCCCTCCGCGCTCGCTCTGGACGACTACTCACGGGGTACGGGTATCCCCGAGAACGGCACCGGCGGGGCCGCCAACGGCATCGCGCCCGGTGAGCCGAACCCCTACGGGGTGACGTACAAGGCCGCCGGTCCCCTGCCCGACGGTCCCGGGTCCGCGCCCGTGTACTGGGCGCGGGGCGAGGTCGCCGCGAAGGACGTGGCCGCGCTGGCGAAGGCGCTCGGCGTCGAGGGGACCCCGGTCGCCGACGGGACGGGGTGGAAGGTCGGCGCCGGGAACGACGGCTCCGGTCCGGTCGTGCGGGTGAACCGGCAGGCGCCGGGCATGTGGACGTTCACCCGGTACGCCCCCGGCAGCGACAACTGCGTGCGCGGCAAGGTCACCTGCCCCCCGACACCGGTGGCCCCGGGGGACACCGCCCCGGTGAGCGAGGCGGCGGCGAAGAAGGCGGCGGCCCCCGTGCTCAAGGCGGTGGGCCAGGAGGGCGCCGAGGTCGACGCGAGCCAGGTGATGGGCGCCCTGCGGGTGGTGAACGCCGAGCCGGTGATCGGCGGCCTGCCCTCCTCCGGCTGGACGACCGGGGTCCAGGTCAGCGCCCAGGGCGAGATCGTCGCCGGGAACGGGCAGCTCAAGGCGCCGGTCAAGGGCGCCGCGTACCCCCTGCTGAGCGCCCGGGAGGCGCTGGACGCGCTGAACGCGGCGCCCGGCGGCGGCCACCGGATGGGCATCGGCGGCTGTGCGAGCCCGGTGCCGCTGAAGGACCGGCTGGAGAGCCCGTGCAAGACGCCGAAGGCCCCGGCGCGGCAGACCGCGACGGTCGAGGACGCGGTGCTCGGACTGGCCCCGCACACCTCCGGCGGACGCCAGGTGCTCGTGCCGTCCTGGCTGTTCGAGGTGAAGGCGGCGGGGACCGAGGCCGCCTACACGGTGACGCAGCCGGCCGTCGAGCCCGCGTACCTGAAGCCGGCGACCACGCCCCCGCCCGCTCCGACGCCGAGCGGCTCGTCCGGGGCGTCCGGTGAGCGGACCGTGCGCGTGACCGGCTACACCGTCGAGGGCAGGGAGCTGACCGTCGGCTTCAGCGGCGGGGTGTGCGCCGACTACAAGGCGACGGCGGTGGAGAGCGCGGGTGAGGTGAAGGTCACCGTGACGCAGACGCCGTGGCCGGACAAGGTCTGCATCATGATCGCCAAGGAGTACCACCAGGTGGTGCAGCTGGACGAGGCACCGGGCAGTCGCAAGGTGGTCGGCTCGGACGGCAGGGCGATCCCGCTGGAGAAGGCGGGGGCCCGGCTGCCGCAGGCCCGGTAGCGCCGGCCGCGGCGCCCGCGAACCGGCTACGGCGGTGCAACGCGAAGGCGGCGGTCCCCCTCGGAGGGGGACCGCCGCCTTCGCGTCGTCCGGCCGGCCGTCGTGCGGCGGGCGGGCCGGCCTAGTTGAAGGAGTCGCCGCAGGCGCAGGAGCCCGTCGCGTTCGGGTTGTCGATCGTGAAGCCCTGCTTCTCGATCGTGTCGACGAAGTCGATCGACGCGCCGCCCAGGTACGGGGCGCTCATGCGGTCGGTGACGACCTTGACGCCGTCGAAGTCCTTGACGACGTCCCCGTCGAGGGAACGCTCGTCGAAGAAGAGCTGGTAGCGCAGGCCGGAGCAGCCGCCGGGCTGAACGGCGACACGCAGGGCCAGGTCGTCGCGGCCTTCCTGGTCGAGCAGGGCCTTGACCTTCGCCGCGGCGGCGTCGGACAGGATGATGCCGTCGGTGACGGTGCTGGTCTCGTCCGATACGGACATCTACATCTCTCCCGGGTTGTACGGAGACTGCTTGCCGACGGTTGCAACCGTCGGGGCCGCGGATTCATTCCGGGCCGGGCCGTCGTCTTCGGCGTTCCCTTCTCATGCTCGCACACACGGTTGCGGGCGGAAAACGCCTCACGGGGATTCACGTCACACCGACGCTATGACCATCGTCAAAGTGACGTGAAGCGGGTTATGATAGATAACGTCAATTCGACGAAAAGTAGAAAGGGTGCGTGTCGTGACCACCGCCCAGACCACGGAGCTCGACGTACAGCCGACTCCGCTCGCCCTGTTGCTGCTCGGCCGCGAGGCCGACCCGAAGAGCGAGCGGGGCGTCGAGTGCCCCGGCGACCTGCCCTCGCCCTCCGACCCGGACCTGGTCGAGCGCGCCCGCGCCGCCAAGGCGAAGCTCGGTGACAAGGTCTTCGTGCTCGGCCACCACTACCAGCGCGACGAGGTCATCCAGTTCGCCGACGTCACGGGCGACTCCTTCAAGCTCGCCCGGGACGCGGCCGCCCGCCCGGAGGCCGAGTACATCGTCTTCTGCGGTGTGCACTTCATGGCCGAGTCCGCCGACATCCTGACGTCGGACGACCAGAAGGTGGTCCTGCCCGACCTCGCCGCCGGCTGTTCGATGGCCGACATGGCCACCGCCGAGCAGGTCGCCGAGTGCTGGGACGTGCTGACCGAGGCCGGCATAGCCGAGCAGGTCGTGCCCGTGTCGTACATGAACTCGTCCGCGGACATCAAGGCGTTCACGGGCAGGCACGGCGGCACGATCTGCACCTCCTCCAACGCCCAGCGGGCCCTGGAGTGGGCCTTCGAGCAGGGCGAGAAGGTGCTGTTCCTGCCCGACCAGCACCTCGGCCGCAACACCGCCGTCCGGGACATGGGCCTGTCCCTGGACGACTGCGTCCTCTACAACCCGCACAAGCCGAACGGCGGGCTGACCGCCGAGCAGCTGCGCGACGCGAAGATGATCCTGTGGCGCGGCCACTGCTCGGTGCACGGCCGCTTCAGCCTGGAGTCGGTCGACGACGTCCGCGCCCGGATCCCCGGCGTGAACGTGCTCGTGCACCCCGAGTGCCGGCACGAGGTCGTGGCCGCCGCGGACTACGTCGGCTCGACCGAGTACATCATCAAGGCGCTGGAGGCGGCCCCGGCCGGCTCCAAGTGGGCCATCGGCACCGAGCTGAACCTGGTGCGCCGGCTGGCGAACCGTTTCGCGCCCGAGGGCAAGGAGATCGTCTTCCTCGACAAGACGGTCTGCTTCTGCTCGACGATGAACCGGATCGACCTGCCCCACCTGGTCTGGACCCTGGAGTCGCTCGCCGAGGGCAAGCTGGTCAACCGCATCGAGGTCGACCAGGAGACCGAGGCGTTCGCCAAGCTGGCGCTGGAGCGCATGCTCGCGCTGCCGTAGCGGGACCCCGGCGGACCCGGTTCACTCCGACGGCGACATCCGGTCGGGATGGGCCGGGTCCACGCCGAAGACGGTGCCGTCGGGGGTGAGCACGGTCAGGGAGCCCCCGTCGGGGAACACCCCTGCCGGGGAGAAGCCGAGCGCGTTGACCTGCTCGGCCCTCGCCGACGACTCCCACAGCAGCGCGCCCGTCCGGACGTCGACGGCGGCGACCCGCCCCGAGGCGCTGGCCGTGAACACCACGCGGCCCCGCCCGTCGGCGACGGGCGTGCCGGGCTGCTGAAGCGTCGTGGAGGTCCGCCACAGCCGCTCGCCCGTCCGCGCGGAATGGGCGACCGTGCGGCCCGTCGAGTCGGCGAAGCACAGCACCCCGCCCACCAGAGCGGCCCGGCCGCGGGGACCGCCCGGCAGCGCCTTCCTGCGCACCGCGCCGGTGCCGGGGTCGATCATCATGACCTCGCTGTACGCACTCCCCCCGTAACCCGGACGGACCCGCGCGGAGATCACCGCGAAGACGAGTTCGCCGTCGACCGCGCCGAGCGGAGTGAGATCCCCGTCCGGCACCGCCAGCTTCCGGAAGGCGCCGTCCGCCGGGTCGACGGCGTAGAACACGTTGCGCGTGGTCGCTCCCCCGTCGGTGCAGCCCGCGTACGGCGGCAGGCCCTCGAAGCTGAGGAAGCGGCAGCCGTACCCGTCGCCCGCGGGCAGGGTCGCCCGCCACCGGACGGCGCCCCCGGACAGTTCGCGCGCCGTCACACGGTCGCCGTCCGGGGCCAGCAGCAGATCGCCGACGACGGCGCTCTCGACGCCGCTCGGATGCATCCCGTGCGACCAGAGCCGCGCACCGGTGGCGGCGTCCAGCGCCACCGCGGTGACGACCGTGTCGTCGCGCGTGCTGTTCAGCACCGACTCGCTGACCACGACGACGCCCTTGTGCACTCCCAGGACGACGCTGTCGTAGTCCGCCGCCTTGTGCGACGCCGCGGAGCCCGCGCGCCAGGCGAGACGGCCCGTCGCCCCGTCGACCCGGACCGGCAGGGTCCCGTTGCCGCCGCAGTACAGGGCGCCCTCGGCGCCCACACAGGACACGGAGACGCCGCCGCTCTGGGCGCCGGAGCCCAGCGGCTTCGCCGTCCCGCTCGCGGCCGTCCCGAACACCGAGGTCCGCCACGGCCGCCAGCCCTTGGGCAGCGGGTCCCAGCGCGGCGCGTCGTCGGTGGTGCCGGCCGACGCCTGCGACTTCCCGCCCCCCGCGAACGGGTCGAACACGAGGTAGCCGGTGAGCGCCAGGACGAGGGCGCCCGCCACGCCGGCCAGGACCGGCCGGCGGCGCAGGCGGACGCGGCGGCCGGGACGGCGCGCGGCGACGGCCGGGCCGGGCTCCTCGTCCGGCGCGGGCGCGGGCGGCAGGCGCAGGGTCACCGTGTGCGCGTCGCCGTCCGCGGGCTCGGGCAGCGCCCGTGCGAAGTCCTCGGCCAGTTCTCCGAGGCCGGGCCGGGAGCCTGCGTCCTTGGCCAGGCAGCGGGTCAGGACCGCGCGCAGCGGCTCGGCCACCGCCCGCACGTTCGGTTCCTCCTGGAGCACCCGCCATGCCGTCAGGTACGGGCTGTCGGCGTCGAAGGGGCCGCGTCCGGTCGTGGCGAACACCAGCAGCGCGGCGAGGGAGAACACGTCCGAGGCGGGGCCGACCGAGCGGGCGTCGGTGAACTGCTCCGGAGACATGAACGGCGGGGTGCCGATCATCTTGCCGGTCTCGGTGAGCGTCTGGTTCTCCGCGGCGCGGGAGATCCCGAAGTCGATGACGCGTGGCCCGTCGTGCGCCATGAGGACGTTCCCGGGCTTGAGGTCGCGGTGGACCACGCCGGCCCGGTGGATCTCGCGCAGGGCCTCCACCAGGCCGAGGGCGAGCCGGCGCAGTTCCCCGCCCCGCATCGGGCCGTGCTCGCGGATGCGGGCGGCGAGAGTGCGGCCGGGCACGTACTGGGTGGCCATCCAGGGCCGGACGGCCTCCGGGTCGGCGTCGACGACGGGAGCGGTGAAGGCGCCGCTGACCTTGCGGACGGCCTCGATCTCCTGGCGGAAGCGGGCGCGGAAGACGGGATCCTCGGCGTACTGGGCGTGCACGACCTTGACGGCGACCTCGCGCCCCGAGCGGGACCGGCCGCGGTAGACCACGCCCATGCCTCCGGCGCCGAGCCGGCCGACGATCCGGTATCCGCCGAGCGTCTTCGGGTCGTCCTTGTGCAGCGACACCGCTCCGATCCTCTCCCCCGCAGAGCAGTTCAGGCACCCAGCATAAGGAAGCCCGCCGTCGCCGGGCGAGGCGGCGCCACCGCCGGCGCCTCACTCCGCGCGCGGACGCACCAGCCCCGACTCGTAGGCGACGACCACGAGTTGCGCCCGGTCGCGGGCGCCCAGCTTGGCCATGGCCCGGTTGACGTGCGTCTTCACGGTGAGGGGGCTGACCTCCAGGCGCTCGGCGATCTCGTCGTTGGAGTGGCCGCCCGCGACCTGCACCAGGACCTCGCGCTCGCGCACGGTCAGCGCGTCCAGCCGGGCGGAGCGGACGGGGTCGTCGTCCGCCCCGCCCTGGGCGAGGAAGCGGGCGATGAGGCCCTTGGTGGCGGTGGGCGACAGCAGCGCCTCGCCGCCCGCGGCGATCCTGATCGCGCTGAGCAGTTCCTCCGGCTCGCTGCCCTTGCCGAGGAAGCCCGAGGCGCCGGCCCGCAACGACCGCACGACGTAGTCGTCGACCTCGAACGTCGTCAGGATGACCACCCGCACCTGGGCGAGGGAGGGATCGGCGCTGATCAGGCGGGTCGCGGCGAGGCCGTCCGTGCCGGGCATGCGGATGTCCATCAGCACGACGTCGGCGCGCTCGCTCCTCGCCAGCGCGACCGCCTGCGCGCCGTCGGCCGCCTCGCCGACCACCTCCATGTCGGGCTCGGAGTCGACGAGCACGCGGAACGCGCTGCGCAGCAGCGCCTGGTCGTCGGCGAGCAGGACGCGGATGGTCATACGAGGTCCTCTGCGGTGCCGGGCGCCGCGGAGCGGGCGCGGGTCTTGACGGGCAGGACGGCGTGGACGCGGAAGCCGCCTCCGTAGCGCGGGCCGGTGGTGAGGGTGCCGCGCAGCGCGCAGACGCGTTCGCGCATGCCGAGCAGACCGTGGCCGCCGCCGCCAGGCGCGCTCTCCTCGTCGGCCGCCCGCCCGTCGTCCAGGACCGTGACCTCGATGTTCGGCCCCACGCGCACCACGCTGACCTCGGCCTTCGCCTCGGGACCCGCGTGTTTTTGCACGTTGGTGAGGGCTTCCTGGACGACCCGGTAGGCGGCCAGTCCGACGGCTGCGGGGAGTTCGGCGCCCTCGTCGGTGCGGGCCACCTCGACCCGGAGGCCGGCGCTGCGGAAGGTGCCGACGAGCTCGTCGAGGCGGTCCAGGCCGGGGGCGGGCTCGGTGGGGGCCTCGGGGTCGCCGGACTGGCGCAGCAGGCCGACGGTGGCGCGCAGTTCGTTGAGCGCGGAGCGGCTGGCCTCGCGGACGTGCGCGAGGGCCTCCTTGGCCTGGTCGGGCCGCTTGTCCATGACGTGCGCGGCGACTCCGGCCTGCACGTTGACCAGGGCGATGTGGTGGGCGACGACGTCGTGCAGATCGCGGGCGATGCGCAGGCGCTCCTCGGCGACCCTGCGGCGGGCCTCCTCCTCGCGGGTGCGTTCCGCGCGCTCGGCGCGGTCCCGGATGGCCTGGACGACGGCGCGGCGGCTGCGGACCGCGTCGCCGGCGGTGGCCCCGATGCCGGTCCAGGCGAGGATGCCGAGGTTTTCCTGGGCGTACCAGGGCAGCGGTCCGGCGATCATGGCGGCGCCGGTGAGCACCGTCATGGTGACCAGACCGGCGCGCACGGTGGTGGGGCGGTCGGTGGCCGCCGCGACGGTGAACAGGGCGACGACGGCGGACATGGCGACGGGGGCCCGGGGGTCGCCGGTGACGGACTCGGTCACGGAGGCGGCGCCGGTGAGCGCCAGGACCGTCATCGAGGCGCTGCGGCGGAAGACGAGGGCGACGGCGCTGAAGGTGATCAGCAGCAGGCTGAGCGGGTCGGGGCTGCGCACGCTCCAGCTGACGCCCTGCTCCCCGTGCGGATCGACGAAGGAACCCGCGAGCATGCACAGCAGCACGCCCGCCGCGAGGGAGGCGTCCAGTGCCAGCGGGTGGGCCTTCAGCTGGTGCTGGGCCCGGGCGAGGGGGGTCACCGAGGTGTCACTGTCCAGTTGCCGTCGCTTTCCTTGCCGTGGCCGGGGGCGGCGGCGCCCCCGAGCCCCCGCGGCTCCTCAGCGGGAGGCCCCGGACCGTCTGCTCACCCGGGGATCAGGCCGTCGTCGCTCAGCATCTCCCGGACTTCCTCCAGGCTCGCGTCCGGGGACGGGAGGATGAGTTCGGAGGGTTCCAGGGCGTCGTCCGCCAGGGGCTCGCCGAGCCGGCGCACGGCGTCCAGGAGGGCTGCGAGGGTGCGGTGGAAGCCCGCCTCGTCGCCGCTCTCCATCTCCGCGAGCAGCTCGTCGTCCAGCTTGTTCAGTTCGACGAAGTGGGAGTCGGCCAGCTTCCACTGGCCCTCTCCCATGATCCGTACGATCACGTCGCCCTCCTCGGCTCCGGGCCCCGGCGCCGGGCTACTGCTTGTCGAAGCGCGGGGTGTCCTGCGGCTGCTGCCGGGACTGCGACGGGCTCGTGCCGCCCTCGATGGCCTGCTGTCCGGAGGACGGGCCCCCGGCGAGCTCGGCCTTCATGCGCTGCAGCTCCAGCTCCACATCCGTACCACCCGACAGCCGGTCCAGCTCGGCCTGGAGGTCGTCCTTGGCGATGCCGGTCGGGTCGTCGAGGGCGCCGGACGCCATCAGCTCGTCGAGCGCGCCGGCCCGGGCCTGGAGCTGGGCGGTCTTGTCCTCGGCGCGCTGGATGGCCAGGCCGACGTCGCCCATCTCCTCGGAGATGCCGGAGAAGGCCTCGCCGATGCGGGTCTGGGCCTGGGCGGCGGTGTAGGTGGCCTTGATGGTCTCCTTCTTCGTGCGGAAGGCGTCCACCTTGGCCTGGAGGCGCTGGGCCGCGAGGGTGAGCTTCTCCTCCTCGCCCTGGAGCGTGGAGTGCTGCGTCTCCAGGTCGGTGACCTGCTGCTGGAGCGCGGCCCGGCGGGAGAGCGCCTCGCGGGCGAGGTCCTCACGGCCGAGGGCGAGCGCCTTGCGGCCCTGGTCCTCCAGCTTGGTCGACTGCGACTGCAACTGGTTCAGCTGCAGTTCCAGGCGCTTGCGCGAGGTCGCGACGTCGGCGACGCCGCGACGGACCTTCTGGAGGAGCTCCAGTTGCTTCTGGTATGAGTAGTCGAGGGTTTCGCGCGGGTCCTCGGCCCGGTCAAGGGCCTTGTTCGCCTTCGCGCGGAAGATCATCCCCATACGCTTCATGACACCGCTCATGGGCTTCGCGCGCCCCCTTCTGACGGACTCCGGCTCTCAGGTCTGCGACAGAACCCACAGTACGGGCCCTGCGTCCATTGACGCACTGTTCGGGGACGGATGTGCTCCTCCCCAAGGACGACTGGCCGGACCCGTGATCCGGCGTGAGGAGTAGGTGACCCTCAGGGTGAGCGGTACCTCACCCTGTGCCCCCTCTTCCTCCCCGTCGTCCGGTCTGTCCCTTCTACAGACGACTGGTGTTGCCGGATCGTTCCCCTGCGGGCTGGGGTCCATGCCCGCGAGCCCTTACCCTTGGGTTTTGTGTTCCGTAGCCGTGCCAAGGAAGAGAAGGCCCCCGCCGACGCGGTGGTGACCGACTCCAAGCAGCCCCGCGACCCCCAGGCGAAGAAGGGTCGGCCCACGCCCAAGCGCAGTGAGGCCCAGTCCCAGCGCCGCAGCGTCGCCAACACCTCGACGTCGCGCAAGGACGCGGCCAAGCGCCAGCGCGACGAGCGCCGCGCCCAGATGGACCGGCAGCGCCAGGCGCTGGCCGGCGGGGACGAGCGGTATCTGCCGGCCCGTGACAAGGGTCCGGTCCGCAAGTTCGCGCGCGACTTCATCGACTCCCGGTTCAACGTGGCGGAGTTCTTCCTGCCGATGGCCGTGGTGATCCTCGTGCTGAGCGTGGTGCGGGTGGGCTCGCTGCAGACCGTCGCGCTGCTGCTGTGGCTGGTCGTGATCGTGCTGATCGTGCTGGACTCGGTCGTCACCGCCTTCCGGCTGCGCAAGCGGCTGACCGAGCGCTTCGAGGGGCACAACCGCCGCGGCGCGGTGGCGTACGCGCTGATGCGCTCGCTCCAGATGCGCCGGCTCCGGCTGCCGAAGCCGCAGGTCAAGCGTGGAGCGCGGCTCTGAGCACTGCGGCTTTCTCCGGGGGGGCGGCCAAGGCCTGGCTCAGCAGGCTGGGCGGGCTGCGTGACGTCGTACGTCAGGAGCTGGTGGCCCGGCAGCTCGACGAGCAGATAGCGGGGCGGTACCCGGTCGGCCGGCGGCTGCGGGTGCTCGACGTGGGCATGGGCCAGGGCACGCAGGCGCTGCGGCTGGCCCGGCTGGGCCACGAGGTGACCGGCCTCGAACAGGACGCGACGATGATCGCCGCGGCCCGGGAGGCGCTGTCCGGGGAGCCCGAGGGCATCCGGGAGCGGATGCGGATCATCGAGGGCGACGGCCGGGACACCGGCGTCCACTTCCTGCCGGGCAGCTTCGACGTGGTGCTGTGCCACGGCGTCCTCATGTACGTCGAGGAGCCGGACGCGCTGCTCGCGGGGCTCGCCAGGATGCTGGCCCCCGGCGGGCTGCTGTCGCTGCTGGTGCGCAACGCGGACGCGCTGGCGATGCGGCCGGGCATGTCCGGGAACTGGGCGGGCGCGCTGGACGCGTTCGACACCGTCTCCTACCGCAACCGGCTCGGGCTGGACGTGCGGGCGGACCGGCTGGCGACGCTGACCGGCACGCTCGCCGGGATCGGGGCGCCGTTGCAGGCCTGGTACGGCGTCCGGATCTTCACGGACACGGCCGCGGACGCGGCGGAGATCCCCGAGGACGTCGAGGTCCTGCTGGCCGCCGAGGAGCGGGCCGGGCGCACCGACCCCTACCGGCAGGTGGCGGCGCTGCTCCACCTGTGCGGCGTGCGCGGCTGACGCACGCCGCGGGCCGGCCGGCGCGTCGCACACGCCTCGCCCGCCTCACGCATCGCCCGTCCGGGTGCGCCGCGCGCTCGTTCGGGTGAACGGGGACGGAGCGGCCGGGGCCGGACCGGGCGATGCGGCAGGCGGGCCCGGACCGGACCTGTGGGCCCGGTCCGGGTGCGACGCCCTACGCCTCGCCGGCCTGAAGGCTCATCGGACCGTAGATCTCGGTGGAGTCCTCGAAGAGCCGGACCTGGTCGGCGCCGCCTTCGAGCAGGTCCTTCCAGACCTCCCCGATCCAGGACTCGGCGTCCCCCTGCGTGGTGAACTCCTCTGGCTGCACCGCGGGTTGGACCTCCGTCCCGTCGGACTTCTCGAACCGCCACGTCCATGCCGCCATGTACGCCTCCCAGCTGTGACCACGTGCAGAGCAGAAGCCGGATCAAGGTCCGGCTTCCGCTCCGCAGCCTAGCCGGATGCGCAAGACCGGGGAGGACGCGCGAAAATCAGCTCCGTGGAAGTCACTTTGCTCGGTACCGGCGCCCCGGCGGGCCTGCCCCGCCCCGACTGTTCCTGCGCCGTGTGCGCGACCTCGCTCGGCGGGCACGCGCGGGCGGCGACCTCGTTGCTCGTGGACGGCGCCCTGTTGCTCGACCTGACGCCGGGTGCGGCGTTCGCGGCCGCGCGGGCCGGGCGTTCGCTGGGCGGGGTGGGCCAGGTCCTGCTGACGCACCCGCACGACGGTCCGCCGGTGGAGGTGCCGGCGGGGCTGCCGCAGCCCGCGCGCGCGTCGGACGGGCGGGACCTGGCCGTGCTGACGGGGCATCGGGTGCGGGCGGTGGCGGTCGACGCTCCGGGCACCGGCTACGCGGTGACGGGCCCGGACGGGCAGCGGCTGCTGTATCTGCCGCCCGGCGGCGCGCCGGCCGGTCTGGAGGAGGGCTCGGAGCCGGCCGAGCGCTACGACATGGTCCTCACGGACGTGGTCGGGCGGCCCGACGGGCTGGCGAAGCTGCGGGCGGTCGGCGCGGTGGGCCCGACCACGGACGTGGTCGCCGTCCATCTGGACCACGACGTGGCGCCGGGCGCGGAACTGCGGCGGCGGCTCGCGGCGGCGGGGGCGCGTGCGGTGCCGGACGGCTCGACGCTGACGGTGGGGGTGTACGAGGACGTGCCCGACGTGCCCCGGCGCACGATGGTGCTGGGCGGCGCCCGGTCGGGGAAGTCGGTGGAGGCCGAGCGGCGGCTGGAGTCCTTCCCCGACGTGCTGTACGTCGCCACCGGGGGCGTCCGGGGCGGTGACGCCGAGTGGGCCTCGCGGGTGGCCGCGCACCGCGAGCGGCGCCCGGGTTCGTGGCGGACGAAGGAGACCTGCGACCTGGCGCCGCTGCTGGCGGAGGAGGGCCCGCCGCTGCTCGTCGACTGTCTGTCGCTGTGGCTGACGGACGCCATGGACGCCGTCGGCGCGTGGGACGACGCGGTGTGGGCGGACGGCGGTGAGCGGGCGCTGCGTTCTCGCGTCGCGGAGTTGGCCGAGGCGGTCCGCTCGACGCGGCGCACGGTGGTCCTGGTGTCCAACGAGGTGGGTTCCGGGATCGTCCCGGCGACGGCGTCCGGCCGGCGGTACCGCGACGAGCTGGGCCGGCTGAACGCTGCGGTCGCGAACGAGTGCGAACAGGTCGTCCTGGTGGTCGCGGGCCAGGCGCTCGTCCTCCGCGGCTGACCCGCCGACCGGCCGCCGGCTGCGGCGTGGGGCGCGAGCCGGCAAGCCGCTCGGCCCGCGCGTGGAGCGCAGCCGGGGGCGTTCAGGGGCGGCGGGCGATGATCCGGCAGGTGTTGGAGAAGCGGGTGCGGCTCAGGGCCGGGGCCAGGAGGTGGTCGAGGGCCGCGGCCGGGGCCGTCAGGGATCCTGCCGCCCGGGGCAGGCGGGTGCGCCGGGCGTAGAGGGCGGTGGCGGCCGCCAGGTCCCGTGGGACGTGGGCGGCGCGGCGGTCGGTGACGACGATCTCGCAGCCGCGTCTTTCCAGTTCGGATCGGAGGTTGGCGGGCGGGATCAGATGGAGGTGGCGGGGCTGGTCGTAGGAGTGCCACCACTTGCCCAGGACCTGCGCGAACGCGCTGGCGGGGTCGGGGACTTCGAGGAGCAGATGGCCCCCCGGCCGCAGGGCCGTCAGCGCCGCCGCCAGCTCCCGGCGCGGGTCGGGGACGTGTTCCAGGTGGTGGAGCATGCTGACCACGTCGTAGCGGCCCCGCACCCGGGCCAGGATCCGAGGGGCCGTCAACTGGCCCACGTGGGCCTCGTCGAGCCGCCCCGCGGCCCTCGCCCGCTCGGCCCTCGGGGTCGGGTCGGTCCCGTCGAAGGCCGTGTAGGCGAACAGCTCCCTGGCCGCCGCGGGGAAGGGCGCGTCGCCCGTGCCGACGTCCAGCCAGCTCTCGGGTTCGCCGAAGCGCAGCATCGTGCGGGCCGTGGCCCGCAGGCGCGCGTGGTCGACGGGCCCGTTCTCCTCGGCGGCGTACAGCTCCAGTCCTTCGGGGGTCAGGCGCGGGTTCTGGAAGGCGTGCGCGCAGTCCTCGCACTCGTCGACGACGAACGTGCCGGGCCGGCGCAGCCGCAGGTCCGGGGCGCGCAGCCGGGTGTGCAGGCGCTTGGAGCCGCACCAGGGGCAGTCGTCGCGGCGCGGCTCGTGGACGGGCCTGAGAGGCATGCGCGGCTCCGGGAGGAGGAGAGGGGGGAGGGAGGGGCGGGAAAGGGGGCGGGGACCAGGTGGGGGGACGAAGGGCTATATGCGGCGAAACGGAACGTATGGGATACCGGTGCGGGGTGCAACGACGTCGCGCCGGTGTGGTGGCGGCGTGACGCCGAACAGTTCGATCGGTGCCGGTACTGTTCGGCGAATGAGCTCGCTTAATCTCGACGACTTCACCGATCTGATCGAGCGCCCCGACGGCGGGACGCGCCGTGACGCGGAGGCGCGCAGGGAGCGTCAGGTCGTGCCGCCCGGATCGCTGGGGCGGCTGGACGACCTGGGTGAGTGGCTGGCGGCGGCGCAGGGCTCGTCGCCGGTGCGGCCCGTCGAGCGGCCGCGGGTGGTGCTGTTCGCCGGCGACCACGGCGTCGCCGGGCTCGACGTCTCCGCCCGGCCCGCGGGCAGCGCCGCGGAGTTGGTGCGGCAGGTGCTGGACGGCGGCCGTCCGGTGTCCGTGCTGGCCCGCCGGCTCGGCGTGCCGGTGCGGGTCGTCGACATGGCGCTGGACTGCGACCCGGAGGCGTTCCCCCCGGACGTCGTACGGCACCGGGTGCGGCGCGGCAGCGGCCGTATCGACGTCGAGGACGCGCTGACGATCGAGGAGGCCGAGGTGGCGTTCCTGGCGGGCGTGGCCGTCGCGGACGAGGAGGCGGACTCCGGCACCGATCTGGTCGTGCTCGGCGACGTGAGCGTGGGCGGGACGACGGCCGCGGGCGTGCTGGTCGCCGCGCTGTGCGGGACCGACGCGTCGGTGGTGACCGGGCGCGGCGGCGAGGCGATCGACGACCTGGCGTGGATGCGCAAGTGCGCCGCCGTCCGGGACGCGCTGCGGCGGGCGCGGCCGGTGCTGGGCGAGCAGTTGCAGCTCCTGGCGACGGTGGGCGGCGCCGACCTGGCGGCCATGACGGGCTTTCTGCTCCAGTGCGCGGTGCGGAAGTTGCCGGTGGTGCTGGACGGGGTCGTGACGGCCGCGTGCGCTCTCGTGGGGCAGCGGATCGCCTTCCGGGCGCCCGACTGGTGGCTGGCCGGTCATCGCAGCGGTGAACCGGGGCAGGCCAAGGCACTCGACCGGATGGCCCTGGAACCGCTGCTTGACCAGGGCGTGAGGGTCGGCGAGGGAGCCGGAGCGCTGCTCGCGCTGCCGCTGGTGCAGGCGGCGGCCGCGCTGGCCGCGGAGCTGCCTGAGCGGCCCGAGAAGGCCGAGAAGGCCGGGGCCGCTGAAACCGTCGAGGCCGCTGAGGCCGTCGGAGCCGCCGGGGCGGCTGGGACCGCCGGGGCGGCCGACGGGAGGTCCGGGGGGCTCGCGGCGGAGTCACCGGCGGAGTAGCACTACGGGCCAAAAGGGACAGGCGGCGGCAAAAGAGCGGTTTCCCGGAAGTGCACCCATATGATCACCGATCATGGGCAACACCCGGGGCGCCGCCGCCTTCGCCGTCTGGTATCTGCGGGCCGTCGCGTTCGTCAACTTCCTCAGTGCGGTGTGGGTCTCCCTGGGGCAGGACGTGCGGCGGCACAACCAGGAGGACCTCTTCACGCCGTACCTGCTCACGGCGGGATTCGCGTCCGGGGCCTTCACCGCGTTCCTGGCCGTCACCATGGGGCGGCGCAAACGGGCCGCGTGGATCCTGAACCTCTGTCTGAGCGGGGCGTTCCTGGGCCTGTTCGCGCCGGCCATGGCCTTCCCGGAGATCCGGGAGCGGCCCCAGAACTGGGTGTCGCTCGCGCTGACCGCCGTCTTCGTCGCCGCGCTGGTCGCCGGGCGGCGCGAGTTCTACGCGAAGGGCGACCGGGCCAACCCCGGACTCGCCGCGGCCGTCGGGGCCGGCGGGCTGCTGGCGGCGTCGCTGACGGCCGCGCTGCTGGTGACGGTCACCGACCGGTCGTCAGCGCCGTCCACGTTCCTCGAACGCTGGCGCTACGGCGCGCTGCGGCTGGTCTCCGTCTCCGCCGACGACCACCGCGCCGCCGGGATCCTCACTCCGACCTGGGTCGACGTCGCCGTCAACATCCTGAGCACGGCGCTCGTCCTGGCCGTCCTGTACGCGGCCTTCCGCTCCCGGCGGGCCGTGGACCCGCTCACCGAGGACGACGAGAAGCGGCTGCGGGAACTGCTCGACCGGCACGGCGAGCGGGACTCGCTGGGGTACTTCGCGCTGCGGCGGGAGAAGAGCGTGCGCTGGTCGCCGACCGGGAAGGCGGCCGTCGCCTACCGCGTGCTGGGCGGGGTGTCGCTGGCCTCCGGGGACCCGCTGGGCGATCCGGAGGCCTGGCCCGGCGCGATCGAGCCGTGGCTCGCCGAGGCGCGGGCGCACGGCTGGATCCCGGCCGTGATGGGGGCGGGCGAGGAGGCCGGGACGGTCTACGCCCGGCACGGGCTGGACGCGCTGGAGCTCGGCGACGAGGCCGTCGTCGACGTCGCCGAGTTCACCCTGGAGGGGCGGGCCATGCGGACTGTCCGGCAGGCCTGCAACCGGGTGCGGCGGGCCGGCTACACGGTGCGCGTCCGCCGCCACGAGGACATTCCGGCCGAGGAGATGGCGGCCCTCGTACGGCGTGCCGACGACTGGCGGGACGGCGCCACCGAGCGCGGCTTCAGCATGGCGCTGGGCCGCCTCGGGGACCCGCGCGACGGGCGCTGCGTGATGCTGGAGTGCGCCGACGCCGGGGGCGAGCTGCGGGCGCTGCTCTCGTTCGTGCCCTGGGGGCCGCACGGCCTGTCCCTGGACCTGATGCGCAGGGACCGCGACTGCGACAACGGACTGATCGAGTTCATGGTCATCGAACTGCTGCGGCAGGCCCGCCTGCCGCGGGACGGCCGGGTGCCGGGCGGGGTCCGGGAGGCCTCGGGGGCCCGCGCGGCCGGACACGGCGGGGAGGCCGGGCACGGCGGGGCGGGGCCGGAGGCCGGGGGGATCCCGGTCACGCAGGTCTCGTTGAACTTCGCCGTGTTCCGCTCCGTGTTCGAGCGGGGCTCGCGGCTCGGCGCAGGGCCGGTGCTCAGGCTGTGGCGGTCGCTGCTCGGCTTCTTCTCGCGCTGGTGGCAGATCGAGTCGCTGTACCGCGCCAACGCGAAGTACCGGCCCGTCTGGGAGCCGAGGTTCCTGCTCTTCGAGAAGAGCGCGGACCTGCCCCGGATCGCCCTCGCGGCGGCAAGGGCGGAGGGGTTCCTGGAGGCGCCGGGGCTGCCGAAGTGGCTGCACCGCAGGCGCCTGGGGACCCGTCGGTGAGGCGGGCCGTCCGCTGGGCCCGGGCCGAGTGGGGGCCGTTGTACGCGGCCGTGCGCGAACCGCGGGCGGCCCGGTGGTGGCGGGCGGCGCCGATGACGCTGGGGGCGGTGTGCCTCACGTCGGCGACCCAGGTGGTGCAGAACCGGCCCTGGGGCTATCAGCCGGTGCAGGACCTCGGGGCGGTGCGGGCCGTCGACCCCCTGTGGCTCGCCCTGCTGCGGACCCCGCTGTCGCTGTTCGTCCCGGCGCTGGACCTGCCGGTGTGGGGCGCGCTGGCACAGGTCCTGCTGGTGTTCGGGATCGCCGAGCTGTGCCTGGGCTGGTGGCGGACCCTCGTCATCGCCTACGCCGCCACCCTCGCCGGGACGCTGTACGCGCGCGTGGGCATCGCGCTCGGTCCGCACGGCCCGCTCGGGCTGCCCGCCTCGGACGCCCTCGTGGTGGACACCGGGCCCTCCGCGGCCGTGGTGGGGCTCGCGGTGTTCCTGGGCTGGCGCTACCGCGCGTACGCGACGGCGGCCGCGGTGATCGTCGCGATGGCCGTCGAGGTGGCCCTGAAGGGCAACCTCGCGGGCAAGGAGCATCTGGCGGCGATCGCGGCCGTCCTGGCGCTGTGCGGGGCCGCTCAGGTCCGCCGCCGTCAGCGCCGCTCGGCGGAACCGGTCAGCTCCGCGTCCGTCTTGCCGCCCAGCCATTCCCCCACCAGCCGGCGCGGGCGGGCCCAGCGCCGGTCGTGACGGTAGGCCCGCAGCGTGGCCCGCGCCCGCGCGCGGGGGCGGCGCCGGTAGAACCTGCGGGCCCAGGGCGAGCCCGGGCGGGCCAGCCGGACGAGGCCGATCAGTCCGACGAAGGGCACGAACACGCTGAAGACGGCCGTCATCACCTTGCCCTTGGTCAGCACGGCCAGCGAGAAGAGGATGTTGACGGCGACCGTCGCGAGGACGCTGCCGCGGTCCTGCAACTCCTCCTGACTCATGTCGTTGACGCCGAACGGCGCGAAGCCCACCAGCAGCAGTCCGCCCAGCGCCGCCGTGAGGACCACGGCCTCCACGCTCTTGCGGCCCGCCTCCGTCCAGTACACGTCGTCCAGGTGCAGGATCAGCGCGAACTCGTCGAGGACCAGCCCGGCCCCGATGCCGAAGACCACCGCGCAGGCGCCCGAGCCGAAGCCGTGCCGCCCGCTGGCCACCGCGCCGAAGCCGCCCGCGACGGTCAGGACGACGCCCGGCACCACGTGGTGGATGTGCACGCCGCCGGAGCTGATGTTGCCGAAGGGACCCTTGCCGGCCCGGATCAGCCGGGTGATGACCCGGGTGATCAGGAAGGTGAGCACGAACGCGGCCAGCGCGAGCAGCAAGGGCAGCTTGCCCGGTTCGACGACGTTGCGGTGCAGCCATGCGCCCATGCCCTCAGTCTCACGGGCGGCAGGGCGGGCTGCCTCGCGGGCGGGGCGTCCGGGCTACGCTGCGGCCGTGTCCACGACCTCGCCCTTCGACGGCCTCCGCTTCGCCTTCGGCACCCTGACCGCGCTGCCGGTCAGGGTGTCCCGCTGGGACCGGGCGGCCGCCCGCGGGGGCATGCTCGCCGCCCCGGCGGTCGGCCTGGTGGTCGGCGGCTGCGCGGCCGGACTCGGACTGCTGCTGCTGCGGCTGGGCGCGAGCCCGCCGCTGGCCGCCGTCGCCTCCGCCGCCGTGCCCGCCGTCCTCACCCGCGGGCTGCATCTGGACGGGCTGGCCGACACCGCGGACGGCCTGGGCAGCGGGAAGCCCGCCGAGGACGCGCTGCGGATCATGAAGCAGTCGGACATCGGCCCCTTCGGCGTGCTCACGCTCGTCCTGGTGCTGCTGGCGCAGGCGGCCGCGCTGGCCCAGCTCTACGGCGCCTCGTGGGCGCTGGGCGCGCTGGGCGCCGTGGTCTCGGCCGTCGCCGCCCGCCTCGCGCTGACCCTGGCCGCCCGCGACGGGGTGCCGCCCGCGCGACCGGAGGGGCTCGGCGCGGCGGTCGCGGGGGTGGTCCCGGTGCGCGGCGCCCTCCTCGCGGCCGGCGCCGTCGCCCTGGCGGCGGCGGGCGCGGGAGCGTGGTGGGGGCCGTACGGGGGCGGCGGCGACGCCGTCGTCCTGATCGGGCCGGCGGAGGCCGCGGGCGGCGCGCCCTTCGAGCCGTACGACGCCATGGGGCCGGTGCTGGCCGTCCTGGCCGCCCTCGTCGCGGCCGAGCTGCTCCTGCGGCACTGCACGCGCCGGTTCGGCGGGGTCACCGGGGACGTCTTCGGCGCTCTGGCGGAGACCGCGGCCACGACCGCCCTGATCGTGCTCTGCCTGGGCCGCTGAAGAGCCTGACCGTGCGTCAGCAGGCCTCGCGCCAGACGCCCAGTTCGTACTTCTTGCGCAGCGAACTCAGCTTCAGGCGGCGGGAGTCGGCGCAGAAGGCACTCGTGGGAAGTTCGTACTCGACATGGAAGACGGCCTTGCCCGCCTCGACGAACGGCGTCAGGTCCGCGCACTCGTCGTACTGGGCGCACTGTTCGTTCACCGCGAAGTCGAAGTCGCCGACGAGGGCGGGGATCTGGTCGAGGTCGTTCTTCAGGCCGACGGCCATGCCGCGCTGATGGGCGAGACGGGCGACGAGGCGGTTGTAGCGCAGCTGGTCGGCGGCCCCGAGGGGGAAGCCGGTGGTGTTGCGGTAGCCGTCCATGTTGTCCGGCTCGACGGCGTCGAACCCCTTGTCGCGGCACATGTCCAGGCGGGCCGCGAGCAGCGGTTCGAGGACGTCCGTCCTGCGGATGTCGAGCCAGCGCTCGCCCTTCCAGCCGTTGCCCTCGCCGATCACCGAGGCGGGGAACCTCTTCGCGTCGGGCCGCCAGTCCTCCCAGGCCCCGGTGGAGAGGTAGCAGACGACCCGGCGGCCGTCGTCGTGCAGGCCGGCCACGGTGGCCGCGTCGTGGTCGAAGCCGTCGATGTCGTAGACCGGCACGTCGACGGAGGTGTCCAGCGGGCCGCTGAGCTGCCACTGCCAGTCGAGGCCGGGAGCCGGCCGCCACCACGCGCCGGCCGTGGCGGCCGTGGCGGACGGGCCGGGGCGCGGACCGTCGTCCGGGGCGGCGGAGCAGCCCGCGAGCAGCAGGGCGAGCAGGGACAGCAGGACGGTCGGTCGTCTCACCGGACGGGCTCCAGGGTGGGCGGCAACGTACCCGGACCATGATCGCCCATGTCCGCGCCGGGCCGTACGGCGACGGCGGCCACCGGACATGGCGGGATCACGGAATGACGGAATGACGGAATGACGGAATGACGGCGGTTCACCCCGCTTCACCCGGACCCCGGGGCGGGAAACGGCGACGACGCCCCGGCGGGTGACCACTCGCGTGCATGAGCGAACGCACCCGCACGCGTACGCTCGTTCCGGGTTCGCCCCGCCGGTCCGCCGCGCCGGTGAGACGCACCCCGGAGCGACCGCGCCCACGGCCCGGATCTAGGGTCGGCCCTGGGCCCGGTCGACCCACACCCTCCGGCCACAGCAACAACACATCGGAAGCGAGATTTCACCACCGTGACTGCTCTCACTCTCAGCACCGCCGCGGCGCCCGGCCTGCGGGCCGACGCGATCGTGATCGGTGTCGCCAAGGGCGCGGCCTCCCCGTCCGGGAACCTGACCGTCGCCCCGGGCGCCGAAGCCGTCGACAAGGCGTTCGACGGCCGGCTCGCCGGCGTTCTGGAGACCCTCGGGGCCTCCGGCTCCGAGGGCGAGGTGACCAAGCTGCCCGCCCCGGCCGGCTTCAAGGCGCCTCTCGTGCTCGCGGTGGGGCTCGGCTCCGAGCCCGAGAAGGACGCCGCCTTCGACGCCGAGGTCCTGCGCCGGGCCGCCGGCGCCGCAGCCCGCACCCTCACCGGCGCCAAGAAGGCCGCCTTCGCCCTGCCGGTGACCGACGCCGCCGATCTCGGCGCGATCGGCGAGGGCGTGGTGCTCGGCGCGTACTCCTTCGACGCCTACAAGCAGACGGCGGCCGCCGACGCCAAGGCCAAGAACGACAAGGCGCCTCTCGCCGAGGCCGTCCTCCTCGGCGGCAAGCCGCGCGACGCCGCCCACAAGGCCGCGCTCGCCCGCGCCGTCGCCGTGGGCGAGGAACTCAACCGCGCCCGCGACCTGATCAACATGCCGCCGAACGACCTCGACCCCCAGGCGTTCGCCGCTCTCGCCCAGACGGCGGCCAAGGAGCACGGCATCAAGATCCAGGTCCTCGACGAGAAGGCTCTCGTCAAGGGCGGCTACGGCGGCATCCTCGGCGTCGGCGCCGGCTCCGCCTCGGCGCCGCGCCTGGTGAAGCTGTCGTACACCTCCTCCAAGGCGAAGAAGCACCTCGCCTTCGTCGGCAAGGGCATCACCTACGACTCGGGCGGCATCTCGCTGAAGCCCGCCGGACACAACGAGACGATGAAGTGCGACATGAGCGGCGCGGCGGCGGTCTTCGCCGCGGTCGTCGCCGCCGCGCGGCTGGGCCTGGAGGTGAACGTCACCGGATGGCTGGCGCTCGCCGAGAACATGCCGTCCGGCTCCGCCACCCGCCCCGGCGACGTGCTGCGCATGTACAGCGGCAAGACCGTCGAGGTCCTCAACACGGACGCCGAGGGCCGGCTGGTCCTCGCGGACGCGCTGTGGGCGGCCTCCGCGGAGAAGCCGGACGCGATCGTCGACGTCGCCACCCTGACGGGAGCGATGATGCTGGCGCTCGGCAGCCGCACCTTCGGGATCATGGCCAACGACGACGCGTTCCGCACGGCGGTGCACGAGGCCGCCGAGGAGGTCGGCGAGCCGGCGTGGCCGATGCCACTGCCCGAGCACCTGCGCAAGGGCATGGACTCCACGGTCGCCGACATCGCGAACATGGGTGAGCGGATGGGCGGCGGGCTGGTGGCCGGCCTCTTCCTGCGCGAGTTCGTGGGCGAGGGCATCACCTGGGCGCACCTGGACATCGCCGGGCCCGCGTTCAACGAGGGCGCCCCGTTCGGGTACACGCCGAAGGGCGGCACGGGCACCGCGGTGCGGACGCTGGTGCGGCTGGCCGAGCTGACCGCCGCCGGCGACCTGGGCTAGTTCCTGCGGAGGGGAGCTGTGCGGCTGATCACTCGGTCGTGTCCGTCGTACCGGCGGGCGCGGGCCGTACGTGGCTGGTCGCGCAGTTCCCCGCGCCCCTGAGCACTCTCCTCACCTCTGTCACAAGGGGGCGTGGGGTGCTCACACCCCGGCCCCGTGTCTCGTCGTGCTCCGACAAGTGCGAGGATGGGGCTCGGCAGGACAGGGCCCCCACCACAGGGCCGAGACTCAGCGGCCGGACACCAGCCGCCGACCGGTCACTGGAGACCGGCGTGGCGCACATGCATGGAGGACGTGACGTGGCGAACGACGCCAGCACCGTTTTCGACCTAGTGATCCTCGGCGGTGGCAGCGGTGGGTACGCCGCGGCCCTGCGCGGGGCGCAGCTGGGCCTGGACGTCGCCCTGATCGAGAAGGACAAGGTCGGCGGCACCTGCCTGCACCGGGGCTGCATCCCCACCAAGGCCCTGCTGCACGCGGGCGAGATCGCCGACCAGGCCCGCGAGAGCGAGCAGTTCGGCGTCAAGGCCACCTTCGAGGGCATCGACGTCCCCGCCGTCCACAAGTACAAGGACGGCGTCATCTCCGGCCTGTACAAGGGCCTCCAGGGACTCATCGCCTCACGCAAGGTGACCTACATCGAGGGTGAGGGCCGCCTGTCCTCCCCGACCTCCGTCGACGTGAACGGGCAGCGCGTCCAGGGCCGCCACGTGCTGCTGGCGACCGGCTCCGTGCCGAAGTCGCTGCCAGGCCTGGAGATCGACGGCGACCGGATCATCTCCTCGGACCACGCCCTCGTCCTGGACCGCGTGCCGAAGTCCGCGATCATCCTGGGCGGCGGCGTCATCGGCGTCGAGTTCGCCTCGGCGTGGAAGTCGTTCGGCGCCGACGTGACGGTCGTCGAGGGCCTCAAGCACCTCGTCCCGGTCGAGGACGAGAACTCCTCCAAGCTCCTCGAGCGCGCGTTCCGCAAGCGCGGCATCAAGTTCAACCTGGGCACCTTCTTCTCCAAGGCCGAGTACACCGCCGACGGCGTCAAGGTCACGCTGGCCGACGGCAAGGAGTTCGAGGCCGAGGTCCTGCTGGTCGCGGTGGGCCGCGGGCCCGTCTCCGCCGGCCTGGGCTACGAGGAGCAGGGCGTCGCGATGGACCGCGGCTACGTCCTGGTCGACGAGTACATGCGCACCAACGTCCCGACGATCTCCGCCGTCGGCGACCTGGTGCCGACGCTCCAGCTCGCGCACGTCGGCTTCGCCGAGGGCATGCTGGTGGCGGAGCGCCTGGCCGGCCTGAAGACCGTCCCGATCGACTACGACGGCGTCCCCCGGGTGACGTACTGCCACCCTGAGGTCGCCTCCGTGGGCATCACCGAGGCCAAGGCCAAGGAGATCTACGGCGCGGACAAGGTCGTCGCTCTGAAGTACAACCTGGCGGGCAACGGCAAGAGCAAGATCCTCAACACCTCGGGCGAGATCAAGCTCGTCCAGGTGAAGGACGGCGCGGTGGTCGGCGTCCACATGGTCGGCGACCGCATGGGCGAGCAGGTCGGCGAAGCCCAGCTGATCTACAACTGGGAGGCGCTGCCGGCCGAGGTCGCGCAGCTCGTCCACGCCCACCCGACGCAGAACGAGGCGCTCGGCGAGGCCCACCTGGCACTGGCGGGCAAGCCGCTGCACTCGCACGACTGACCCTCGGTCGAGACACGTCGAAGCGACGACCCAGACTTCCGCAACTCGTAAGGAGCAACCGAAACCATGGCGGTTTCCGTAACCCTTCCGGCGCTCGGCGAGAGCGTCACCGAGGGCACCGTCACCCGCTGGCTGAAGGCCGAGGGTGAGCGCGTCGAGGCCGACGAGCCCCTGCTCGAGGTGTCGACCGACAAGGTCGACACCGAGATCCCCTCCCCCGCCTCCGGCGTCCTGGCCTCCATCAAGGTCGCCGAGGACGAGACCGTCGAGGTCGGCGCCGAGCTGGCCGTGATCGACGACGGCACCGGCGCCCCGGCCGCCGCCCCGGCCCCGGCCGCCGAGGAGGTCGCTCCGCCGGCCCCCGAGCCGGCCCCGGCCGCCCAGCCCTCCACCGAGCAGGAGGCCCCGGCCCCGGCTCCCACCCCCGAGGCCGCCGCCGGCGGCGGCTCCGCCGAGGGCACGGACGTCGTCCTGCCCGCGCTCGGCGAGTCCGTCACCGAGGGCACCGTCACCCGCTGGCTGAAGTCGGTCGGCGACTCGGTCGAGGCCGACGAGCCGCTGCTCGAGGTCTCCACCGACAAGGTCGACACCGAGATCCCGGCGCCCGCCTCCGGTGTGCTGCTGGAGATCACCGTCGGCGAGGACGAGACCGCCGAGGTCGGCGCCAAGCTGGCCGTCATCGGCGCCCCGGGCGCGGCTCCGGCCGCCGCCCCGGCCCCCGCCGCCCCGGCTCCGGCCCCCGCCGCCGAGGCTCCCGCCCCGGCCGCCCCGGCCCCGGCTCCGGCCGCTCCCGCCCCGGCTCCGGCCGCTCCGGCGCCCACCCCGGCTCCGGCTCCGGCCGCGCAGGCTCCGGCGCCCGCCGCTCCGGCTCCGGTCACCCCGGCTCCCGCCTCCGCCCCGGCCCCGGCCGCGCAGGCGAGCGACGAGGGCGCGTACGTGACCCCGCTGGTGCGCAAGCTCGCCGCGGAGAACGGCGTCGACCTGGGCTCCGTCAAGGGCACCGGCGTCGGCGGCCGCATCCGCAAGCAGGACGTGCTCGCCGCCGCGGAGGCCGCCAAGGCCGCCGCCTCCGCCCCGGCCCCGGCCGCGGCGCCGGCCGCCGCGAAGAAGGCCCCCGCGCTGGAGGCCTCCCCGCTGCGCGGCCAGACCGTGAAGATGCCCCGCATCCGCAAGGTCATCGGCGACAACATGGTCAAGGCGCTGCACGAGCAGGCGCAGCTGTCCTCGGTCGTCGAGGTCGACATCACCCGCCTGATGAAGCTCCGCGCGCAGGCGAAGGACTCCTTCGCCGCCCGTGAGGGCGTCAAGCTGTCCCCGATGCCGTTCTTCGTGAAGGCGGCGGCCCAGGCACTGAAGGCCCACCCGGCCGTCAACGCCCGGATCAACGTGGACGAGGGCACGATCACCTACTTCGACACCGAGAGCATCGGTATCGCGGTGGACTCGGAGAAGGGCTTGATGACCCCGGTCATCAAGCACGCGGGCGACCTGAACATCGCCGGCATCGCGAAGGCCACGGCCGACCTGGCCGGCAAGGTCCGCGCCAACAAGATCACCCCGGACGAGCTGTCCGGCGCGACCTTCACCATCAGCAACACCGGCTCGCGCGGCGCGCTGTTCGACACGATCATCGTGCCGCCGAACCAGGTCGCGATCCTCGGCATCGGCGCGACGGTGAAGCGTCCCGCCGTCATCGAGACGGAGGAGGGCACGGTCATCGGCGTCCGCGACATGACGTACCTGACCCTGTCCTACGACCACCGCCTGGTGGACGGCGCCGACGCGGCCCGCTACCTGACCGCGGTCAAGGCGATCCTGGAGGCCGGCGAGTTCGAGGTCGAGCTCGGCCTCTGACCCCGTCGCTCCAGCAGCGAAGACGCCCCCGCCCGGTCCTCCGGGCGGGGGCGCTCTTGCGCACGTGCCCCGCCGCCCGCCCCGACACGGCGATGAGCGTCCGCCCGACCTGTGCTCGGCCTCTGAGCCGGGCCGGGTCCGACGCGCCCGCAGGGCCGGGAGGCCACCCGTTCCCGCTCGTGTAAGTCTCGTCTCACCTGCGTAAAAGCACCCCCGCGTGCCCTTCTGGAAAGCGCTCACGGCCGTATTGTCTAAACGTCAAACGCCCCCGGGGGCCCGTGCGGCCTCTCCTCAAAGGAGCTCTCATGACCGCGCCCGTCGTCCACTCGCTGCGCGAACAGATCCGCGAGCACATCGTGGAAGGGATCGTCAGCGGGCGCTGGCAGCCGGGCGAGCGGATCGTCGAGCGGCGGATCGCCACCGAGCTGGAGGTCAGCCAGACGCCGGTGCGCGAGGCGCTGCGCGAGCTGGAGTCGCTGCGGCTGATCGAGTCCGCGCCCAACAAGGGCGTCCGGGTGCGCAACCTGACGGCGGCCGACCTGGAGGAGAGCTATCCGGTGCGGGCCGGCCTGGAGGCGATCGCCGCGGAGCTGGCGGCCCGGAAGCTGGCGGAGGACTGCTCGGCGCTCGAACCGCACGTCGCCGCCCTCTACGAGGCCGACCGCGCGTCGGACGGCACCGCCCAGGTGCGGCACACCGTCGGCTTCCACCGGGAGCTGGTGCGGGCGGCCGGGAACTCGGTGCTGCTGCACACCTGGGAGGGCCTCGGCATCGAGGTCTTCACGGCGCTGTCCATCCGCTGGCTCGGGACCGTCCAGCAGTCGTACGCCGAGGAGCACGAGGAGCTGGTGCAGGCGTTCCGGCGGCGGGACCCGCGGATCGCGGAGCTGGTGAAGGCGCACGTTCTGGGCTGCGCGCCCCGCCCCTGACGCAACCGGGACCCGGACCGGGGCCGGCCGTGACCGACCGGAACCGGCCATGACCCACCGGAGTCGGCCATGACCGGCACAGTCGGTCGCTGCCGCACGCAGCCTGCTCCGGGCCCGGCCGGGACGGCGGAGCAGGGCCGACGCAGCCGAGCAGACCGACGCTCACCTGCGAAAACAAGGCGAATTCGCGGCACGGGGTGCCTGACCGAAAGGCACCGCGTGCCTACTTTCTCGTAATCGAGAGTTTTTTCCCATGAACCCTTTGATCGATCATCGATCAGGGAGTTACAGTCACCGACGGGCCGCGCCGCGGAGTCGTACAACGACGCCGTGGCAGACCCTCATGCCCTGTCCTGCCAAAGACCAAGGGCACCCCGAACCCCTACCGATGAGGGAACCCCCTTCGACTGAGGAAGGCGGCGACATGACCGACCCCAAGGCCATCCAGCCGAGCGCGCTCGACCAGCTCCCCGACCGGGACCCGGAGGAGACCGCCGAATGGCAGGCCTCCCTGGACGCGGTCGCCAAGGCGGCCGGGCCGCACCGTGCCGCATACCTGATGCGCCGCACGCTGGAGCGGGCCGAGGGCAACGGCATCGCGCTGCCGAAGCTGCTCGAGACCGACTACGTCAACACCATCCCGACGGCCGCGGAGCCCACCGCCCCAGGCGACCCGGAGATGGAGCGGAAGATCACCGCGTGGAACCGCTGGAACGCGGCCGCCATGGTGACCCGCGGCGCCAAGCACGGCGTCGGCGGCCACATCGCCACCTTCGCCTCCGCGGCCTGGCTCTACGAGACCGGCTTCAACCACTTCTTCCGCGGCAAGGAGGCCGACGGCTCGGGCGACCAGCTCTACATCCAGGGCCACGCCTCCCCCGGCATCTACGCCCGCGCCTTCCTCGACGGCCGGCTGACCGAGCAGCACCTGGACAACTTCCGCCAGGAAGCCGGCGGCCAGGGCCTCCCGTCCTACCCGCACCCGCGGCGGCTGCCCTGGCTGTGGGAGTTCCCGACCGTCTCCATGGGTCTCGGTCCGCTCTCCGCCATCTACCAGGCTCGCTTCAACCGGTACCTCACCAACCGCGCGATCAAGGACGTCTCCGCCTCCCACGTGTGGGCGTTCCTCGGCGACGGCGAGATGGACGAGCCGGAGTCGACCGCGGCGCTCGCCCTCGCCTCCCGCGAGGGTCTGGACAACCTGACCTTCGTCATCAACTGCAACCTCCAGCGCCTCGACGGACCGGTCCGCGCCAACTTCAAGATCGTGCAGGAGCTGGAGGCCCAGTTCCGCGGCGCCGGCTGGAACGTGATCAAGTCGCTGTGGGGCTCCGCCTGGGACGAGCTGTTCCAGCTCGACACCACGGGCGCGCTGGTCCGCCGGCTGCGCGAGGTGCCCGACGCGCAGGTGCAGACGTACCAGACGCGCGACGCGGCCTACATCCGCCAGGACTTCTTCGGCAAGGACCCGGCGCTCGCCGAGATGGCGAAGCTGCTGAGCGACGACAAGATCCTGGAGTGCTTCCACCTCTCCCGCGGCGGCCACGAGGCCCGCAAGGTCTACGCGGCCTACAAGGCGGCCGTGGAGTTCAAGGGTGCCCCGACGGTCATCCTGGCCCAGACGGTCAAGGGCCACACCCTCGGCGAGGGCTTCGCGTCGAAGAACGCCAACCACCAGATGAAGAAGCTCTCGGTGGACGAGTTCAAGACGATGCGCGACCTGCTGGAGCTGCCCATCTCCGACGCGCAGTTCGTCGACGGGGTCGTCCCCTACGGGCACCCCGGCGCCGACTCCCCCGAGGTCCGCTACCTCCAGGAGCGCCGCGCGGCCCTCGGCGGCCCGGCCCCGGCCCGCCGCACGCACGCGCTCGCCCCGCTGCCGGCCCCCGCCGACAAGACGTTCGCCTCCTTCGACAAGGGCTCCGGCACGCAGAACGTGGCGACCACCATGGCGTTCGTCCGCCTCGTCAAGGACCTGGTCCGCGACAAGGAGACCGGGAAGCGCTGGGTGCCCATCGTCCCCGACGAGGCCCGCACCTTCGGCATGGAGAGCCTGTTCCCGTCGCTCGGGATCTACTCCCCCAAGGGCCAGACGTACGAGCCGGTCGACCGCGACCAGCTGATGTACTACAAGGAGGCCCAGAACGGCCAGATCCTCAACGAGGGGATCACCGAGGCCGGTTCGATGGCCGACTTCATCGCCGCATCGACGTCGTACGCGACGCACGGCGAGGCGATGATCCCGTTCTACATCTTCTACTCGATGTTCGGCTGGCAGCGCACGGCCGACCAGATGTGGCAGCTCGGCGACCAGCTCGGCCGCGGCTTCCTCGTCGGCGCGACGGCCGGCCGCACGACCCTGACGGGCGAGGGCCTCCAGCACGCCGACGGCCACTCGCCGGTCATCGCCGCGACCAACCCGGCCGCGCTCAGCTACGACCCGGCGTTCGCCTACGAGATCGCGGCGATCGTCAAGGACGGCCTGCGCCGGATGTACGGCGAGGCGGCCCCGGGCGAGGACCCGAACGTCTTCTACTACCTCACCGTCTACAACGAGCCGATGCCGCAGCCGGCCAAGCCGGCCGCGCCCGGCGTCGACGAGGGCATCCTCAAGGGCCTGTACCGCTTCAACACGGCGGAGTCGGCCGGCGTGGAGGTCGTGGCGGCCAACGCCCCGCGCATCCAGCTGCTGGCCTCGGGCACGGCGATCCACTGGACGCTGAAGGCGCAGAGGATGCTCGCCGAGGAGTGGGGCGTGGCCGCCGACGTGTGGTCCGCGACCTCCTGGACCGAGCTGCGCCGCGACGCGCTGGAGGCCGACGCGGCCCTGCTGCGCGGCGAGGAGCGGACGCCGTACGTCCGCCGGGCGCTGCACGGCGCCGAGGGCCCGGTGCTCGCGGTCTCCGACTACATGCGCCAGGTGCCGGACCAGATCGCGCAGTGGGTCGAGCAGGACTGGTCCTCGCTGGGCGCGGACGGCTTCGGCCTGTCCGACACCCGCGAGGCGGCCCGCCGCCACTTCGGCGTGGACGCGGAGTCGGTCGTGGTGGCCGCACTGGCCCAGCTCGCCCGGCGCGGCGAGGTCAAGGCGACGGCGGTGAAGGAAGCCCGCGAGCGGTACGGCCTGTAGACGAGGGCCCGCCCGGCGCGGCACGAAGGGGGTACGGCCCGAGGCCGTACCCCCTTCGCCGTCCCCGGCACCGCGCCCCCTGCCCCGGGACGCGGACCCCTGGCACCGTGCGCGGGGCGGTGCGTTGTCGGAGTGCGTTGTCGGAGTGCGTTGTCGGAGTGCGTTGTCGGTGGGGCCCTGCATCATGGGCGCATGCGTGCTGCCCGGCTCATCAAGATGGTGCTGCTTCTGCAGTCCCGGCCCGCCATGACCGCCGCCGAGCTGGCGCGGGAGCTGGAGGTGTCGGAGCGTACGGTCACGCGGGACGCGCAGGCGTTGTCGGAGGCCGGTGTGCCGGTGTACGCGGAGCGGGGCCGGGCCGGCGGGTACCGGCTGGTCGGCGGGTACCGGACGCGGCTGACGGGGCTGGGGCGCGGTGAGGCGGAGGCGCTGTTCCTGAGCGGGGTGCCGGAGGCGCTGCGCGAGATGGGGCTCGCGGACGTCGCCTCGGCCGCGCGGCTGAAGGTCTCGGCGGCGCTGACGCCGTCCCTGCGGGACGCCCCGAGGGCGGCGGCGCAGCGGTTCCATCTGGACGCCCCCGCGTGGTTCCGGGAGCCGCGGACCCCGGCGCTGCTGCCGGTGATCGCGGACGCGGTGTGGGACGACCGCCGTGTCCGGGCCCGTTACCGGCGCGGGGAGCGTGAGGTGGAGCGGGAGCTGGAGCCCTACGGGCTCGTGCTCAAGGCGGGCGTCTGGTATCTGTGCGCCCGGGTGCGGGGCGACGGCGGCGGTACGTGGCGGACGTACCGGATCGACCGGTTCGTCGGCGCGGAGGATCTGGGGGACCGTTTCGGCCGCGACGAGGAGTTCGACCTCCCCGGCTTCTGGGCCGGGCAGGCCGAGCGCTTCGCACGGTCGATCCTGCGGACCGAGGTGGTCGTGCGGCTGTCGGAGGCGGGCGTGCGCGCGCTGGCGCACGCCGTGGACCCGGTGGCGGCCAGGGACGCGCTGGCGACCGCCGGGGAGGCGGACGACCGGGGGCGGGTGACGGTGACGCTGGGCGCCGAGTCGCAGGACGTGGCGCACGCGCAGCTCACGGCGCTGGGGGCGGAGGCCGAGGTGATCGCCCCCGAGTCCCTGCGGAAGCGGTTCGCCGAGGACGCGGCACGATTGGCGGAGTTGTATCGGCCGGTGTGAGAATCCCCGGCACTCCGGGTGCGTCCGGCACGGTCAGGCACGATGCTGGACGCGTGATGGACGAGACGGAGTTCTGGGAGCTGGTGGACGCCTCCCGCGAGGCCGCCGAGGGTGATCCCGAGGAGCAGGCCGACCTGCTGGTGGAGCGGCTGCTGGGGCTGGACCCGGAGTCCGTCCTCGACTTCGCCCGGCATTTCGAGTCCCGTTACAACCGCGCCTACCGCTGGGACCTGTGGGGCGCCGCGTGGCTGCTGCTGGACGGGGTGAGCGACGACGCGTTCGACTTCTTCCGGTGCTGGCTGATCGGGCAGGGCCGCGAGGTGTTCGAGGGCGCCCTGCACGGCGACCCCGACTCGCTCGCCGACCTGCTGGACGACTTCGACGAGGAGATCGACGGGGACGGCGAGGAGCTGGGGTACGCGGCCGACGAGGCCTACGAGCAGCTCACCGGGAACGTCGCCCCGGACCTCGGCATCCCGCCCGCGCCCGCCGAACCCGAGGGCACCCCGGTGGACTTCGAGAACGAGTCGGCGCTGGCCGAGCGGTATCCTCGGCTCTGGCAGCGCTTCAAGGAGTGACCCGCGCAAGGGAGCACCGGCCCCTGCCGTGCCCGCCCTGCCCCGCCTCCCCGTCCTGCCCGTCGTGGTTCACGCGGCGGACTTGCGGCGGCCGCCGTCCGACGGGATGTACGCCTGCGCCCGGCCGACGCGCACCGCGTGGTGCGGCGGCGCCCCGTTGGCCTGCTCCAGGGCCGACGCGGTGGCCGCGGCGGGGCCGAGGACGACCGCGGCGACGGCGCACAGCACGGCCCAGGGGCGGGTCGGCCGCCCGGCCCGAGGGGATTCGGCCGCCTCCGCGTCTCGGGCGGCCTGAGCGTCTTGGGCGGCCCGGGTGGATCGCGCGCACCGGGTGGATCGGGCGGACTGCTCGCGGCTGCCGTTCATGGTCCCCGCCTCCGGTCGGTTCGTGGTGGGCACGACCGTAGGGCGCGGGGATGGGAGGACCCTGAACGGCGGCTAAGGCGTTCCTGTGAGAGCCGTTCTGCCCTGGATGCGCGCCGCCGCCCGCCGGATCTCCGGGAGCAGGGCGTTGAGCGCCGCGCCGGGGCAGCTGGTCATGTAGGCGTCGCGGTGGCCGGCCAGGGCGGGCAGGACGACGGTGACCCCGGCCGCGTACCGGCTGTGACTGTTGCTGGAGGTGAGCCGGGCCTGCGCCCTCGGGTCGACGCCGGACAGACCGAGCTTCCAGGCGGTCAGGGCGGCGATCGCGTCCACCATCGCCTGCGGGACGGGGACGCCGGAGGTGAACGTGCCGAGCGCGGCGATGCCGGCCGTGCGGTGGTTGAAGCCCTGGGTGTGGGCGCCGGTGACGGGACGGTCCACCCCGCCCGCGCGGCCCTCGTAGATGGTGCCGCAGCGGTCGACGAGGAAGTTGTAGCCGATGTCGTCCCAGTCCCTGGCGCCGGTCTGGCCCGCGTACAGGTAGCGGATGATGCGGGGCGCGTCGGCACAGTCGTAGCCGTTGGGCGAGTCGGTGTGGTGGACGAAGACGGCGACGACCTTGTCGTCGTAGCGCGGGGGCGGTTGCGCGTGGCGGGCGAGGGCGTCCAGCCAGGCGGAGCGGGGCACGATGGGCGGCCGGGCGGCCCGGTGCGCGCCGGCGGCGCGCGCGTCGGCCGTCCGGGCGGGCGCTTCGACGCGGGCGGCGTGCTCGACGCCGCCCGCGCACAGGCCCAGCGCGGCCACGGCGGCGAGGCCCGGCAGACAGCCGAGCAGGACGAGGACCGGGCCCGGTATCCGCGCCGGGCGCCGTCCGCGTCGGCCGCGCGCGGTGCGCGATGCCGGTCGGAGGGCACACATGGTTCCACTGTCGGCGGGTTCCGGTCCGTCCGCGATGTGTGCTGTGCCACCTGGTGGAACCATCCTCCCGGTGCGCGCCGTTTTACGGGGTGAGCGCACGCGTGGCGGGGTGTCGGCCGTCACGCGCGCGTGGTCGGCGGGTACTGATCAGCGGGCGCCCGCCGCACGTACTAGGGGATCCGAGGGAAGGGGGGCCGCGTGGACCTGCTCGACATCCTGCTGGCGCTGGTGATCCTGGCCTACGCCGCTTCCGGCTACCGGCGCGGGCTGGTGGCCGGCTGCGTCTCGCTGGCCGGGTTCGTCGGCGGCGCGGTGATCGGCGTGTGGGTCCTGCCGTGGCTGATGGAGCTGGTGACGCCGGGCACCACGGCGGCGACGCTGACGGCGGTGTTCGCGGTCCTGGTGCCGGCGGTGGTGGGGCACGAGCTGGCGGGCCGGCTGGGGCTGCGGCTGCGGCGCGAGCTGGACCGGGGGCCGCTGCGGCTGGCCGACGGGATCGGCGGGGCGGCGGCGAACACGGTGGCGGTGCTGGTCGTGGCCTGGGTGGCGGCGAGCGTGCTGGGCGCGTCCTCGTCGCCGGTGGTCACCTCGTCGATACGGGACTCCCGGCTGCTGGGCGCCGTGCAGGACGCGATGCCGGACACCACGCCGAACTGGTTCTCGCGGGCCACGTCGGCGCTGACCGAGGCGGGTTTCCCGCAGGTCTTCAACCCCTTCGAGAACGAGTCGACGGCCGAGGTCGCCAAGCCCACCGGCGACAGCGTGACGGCGCGGGCGACGCGGGCGGCCCAGCGGAGCACGGTGAAGATCGAGGGGTCGTCGGGCGACCAGGGCCGCGAGGGCAGCGGCTTCGTCTACGCGGGCGAGCACGTGATGACCAACGCGCACGTGGTGGCGGGCATCGACCGCCCGACGGTGCGGATCGGCGGCGTGGGGCGGTCGTACCCCGCGCGCGTGGTGCTCTTCGACCCGGACCGGGACGTGGCCGTGCTGTACGTGCCGGAGCTGCGGGCGCCCGTCCTGAGCTTCGACGACGCCGCCTCGCGGGGCGACTCGGCGGTGGTCGCGGGCTATCCGCAGGACGGCGACCTGAACCTCCAGGCGGCCACGGTCGCGGGCCGGGTGAAGGCGACCGGCCGGAACATCTACAACGACGGCATCGTCACCCGCGAGATCTACTCGATCCGCTCCACGGTGCGCCCGGGGAACTCCGGCGGCCCGCTGCTGACCACGACGGGCCGGGTCTACGGCGTGGTCTTCGCGCGCTCCACCTCCGACGACGAGACGGGGTACGTGCTGACGGCGGCCGAGGTGGCCGACGACGCCGAGCGGGCGGCGACGGCGACGCGCGCGGTGGACACGGGCAGCCTGACGACGTCGTGAGCCGCGCGCCGGGTGACGTCAGACGGGCCGGCCCATGAACACGTCGTCCACGTACCGCCCGTCGAGCAGGAACTCGCCGGGGAGCACCCCCTCGACCGTGAACCCCTCGGACTCGTAGAGCCGGCGCGCGGGGGTGTTGTGGCCGAGGACGCGCAGGGTGAGACGGCGGGCGCCCTGGCGGCGGGTCTCCTCGAAGGCTTCGCGCAGCAGCGCCCGTGCGACGCCCCGGCCGCGCGCCTCGTCCAGCACGGCGAGGCCCTGGATCTGCCGGACGTGGGCGTTGCAGGCCAGCGGGGTGGGCGGCACCAGCCGGAGGTATCCGACGAGGCGGCCGTCCAGTTCCGCGACCAGGTAGTCCCCGGGGGCGTGCCGCTCGTCGAAGAAGGGCTCGTAGGGCGGCTCGGGCCGCGGCATCACCGCGTGCAGGGTGGACCAGGTGGCCCCGTCGAGGGCGGCCAGCGCGTCGTCGTCGGCGGGCAGGGCGGCGCGTATACGAGGGGGCTCGGAGGGCTCGGACATGGCGGTCACCCTAGTGCGGGCGATCGGCGGTCTGCCGGAGGATTTCCGCGGTCCGCGGGCAGGATGGACGCATGGAACGTACGCGAATCGCGGTGGCCGGGGCGTCCGGTCTGATCGGCAGCGCCCTGGTGCGCTCCCTTGCTTCGGACGGCCACGAGGTGCGGCGCCTGGTCCGCCGTGCGCCGCAGGGCGCGGACGAGGTCCGCTGGGACCCGGAGCGGGGCCGCGTCGACACGGCCGGGCTCGCCGGATGCGACGTCGTGGTCAACCTGGCCGGGGCCGGCGTCGGCGAGCGGCGCTGGAGCGAGGCGTACAAGCGGCGGATGCACGACGGCCGGGTGCACGGCACGGCCGCGCTGGCGAAGGCGGTCGCCGCGCTCGACGTCCCGCCGCGGGTGTTCGTCAACGGCAGCGCGATGGGCTACTACGGCGAGACGGGCGAGCGGATCGTGGACGAGGGCGCGCCGGCCGGGAGCGGCTTCCTTCCGGAGCTGTGCGTGGAGTGGGAGGCGGCCGCGGCGCCGGCGCGGGACGCGGGCGTGCGGACCGTCCTCGTCCGCACCGGTCTGGTGGTGGCGCGTGGCGGCGGGGCCTGGGGCAGGCTGTTCCCGCTGTTCACGGCCGGACTGGGCGGGCGGCTGGGCGACGGCCGGCAGTACTGGTCGTACATCGCCCTGCACGACGAGGTGGCGGCGATCCGGCATCTCGTCGACCGGGACGACCTGTCGGGGCCGTTCAACCTGACCGCTCCCGAGCCGCGGACCAACCGGGATATCACCGAGGCGATGGGGCGGGTGCTGCACCGGCCGACGCTGTTCCCGGTTCCGGCGCCGGTGCTGCGCACGGTGCTGGGCGAGATGGCCGGGGACGTGCTGGGCAGTGCGCGGGTGGTGCCGAAGCGGCTGCTGGAGTCAGGGTTCGTCTTCGCGTTTCCCGGGATCGAGGACGCGATCCGAGCCGCCTGATCCGCTTCGTGACCGGATGCGACCGTCGTGCGACCGTGCCCTGTCCATGCGCGACTGTTCCTGACCGATACCGGCCCTAACCTCGACCCGAACTCGGGTATCCGGGACGGCTGTTGGGGGCATGACGTCTCCAGCCGCCGCGCAACCTCGAGGAGGGGCACGTGCTTGAGCCCGCGTACCAGGCAGACGTCGTCGTGGTGGGGGCCGGAGTCGCCGGCCTCTCCGCCGCGCACCGGCTGAACAGCGCAGGAGTAACGACCGCGGTCCTGGAGGCAGCCCCTTACGTGGGCGGCCGCATGTCGACGGAGAAGATCGACGGGTTCCGGCTCGACCGCATCGGGCAGCTGCTGTCCACGGCGTATCCCGAACTGGCCTCCACACCGGGCCTCGACGCACTCGTCCTGCGTCCGTTCGCGCCGGGGGTCCTGCTGCACAGCGACGGGCGCCACCATCGCGCCGGCGCGCAGACGGGGACGGGGAGCGCAAGGGGCGCACTCCATGCCGTACGCGCCCTGGCGAGCGCTCCGCGGCCGGGCGGACTGCCCCGGCCGCGCGCCGGCGGCTCCCTGCCCGCGCAGGGCCGCCCGGCGCCGCCCCGGGTCCGGGCGGGCGCGCCGCTGGGCAGCGCCGTGGACCAGGCCCGGCTGGGCGCCGCGCTGACCCGGCTCGCCGTCACCCCGGTGGAGCGGCTGCTGCGCCGGCCCGAGTCGCCGGCCGCGCAGGCCCTCGCGGCCCGCGGTCTGCCCGCCCGCACCGTGGACGGCTTTCTGCGCCCGCTGCTCGCCGCCCTGCTGTGCGATCCGGATCTCGCCACCTCCAGCCGCTGCGCCGACCTCGCGCTGCGCGCCTTCGCAGCAGGCCGGCTGGCGGTGCCGGAGGGCGGGGCCGAGGTCCTGCCGGAGCTGCTCGCCCGGACGCTGCCGGCGGGCGTCGTGCACACCGGGGTGCGGGTCACCGCCGTCTCCACGACCTCGGTGACCACCGCCGAGCACGGCGAGTTCCGCTGCCGCGCCGTCCTGGTGGCCACCGACGCGCGCACGGCGGCCGAGCTGCTGCCCGGGCTTCGCGTGCCGGACTTCCATCCGGTGACGGTCGTCCACCACACGACGGACGAGCCGCCCCCGACCGGCGCCTCGCTGCTCCTGGACGCCGACCGGGGCGGCCCGGTCGCACACACCGCGGTGCTCAGCCAGGTCGACCCGAGCCGCGCGCCCGGCGGCCGCACGCTGATCTCGTCCACGGTCCTGGGCGCGCCCCCGCCGGGCGTCGACACCGCCGTCCGCATGCACCTGTCGCGCCTGTACGGCGTCTCCACCGCGCGCTGGGAGACGCTGGCCGTGCACCACACGGCCGAGGCCGTCCCGGCGATGCGGGCGCCGCACGATCTGCGGCGCGCGGTGCGGCTGCTGGCGGGCCTGTACGTGTGCGGCGACCACCGGGACACCAGCACCGTGCAGGGCGCACTGCACTCGGCGCGCCGGGCCGCCTCGGCGATCGTCTCCGACCTCGGCGCCGCCGGCTCCCTGAACGCGGCCGACCCCCGCCCCACGACACGCGAACAACCGGCGGCGGCCTGAACGCCACGGGCCCGGAACACCCTCCCCCGGGCCCGGCCCGGCCCGCCCATGAGACCCGGTCCCTCAGCCCAGCGTGGCCACCTTCTCCCGGTAGACGCGGGCCGGCGCCGCGTCCTTGTACGGCTCCAGCCTGCGTTCGAAGTCCCTGACGTACTCCAGGGCCCGTACGGAGCGCATCTCGGCGGCCTGTCCGGCGGCCTCCGCGGCGAGCTGGCAGGCCTGGTCGAGTTCGCCGAGGCCCAGCCGGGCCGAGGCCAGGACGACCCGGCAGAACACCCGGCTGCGGGCATGGGCGGCGGGACGCAGCTGCAACGAGCGTTCGGCGTGCTGTGCCGCCGCCCGGAACTGCTGGAGGTCGCGGTGGCAGTGCCCGAACTCATCGGCCAGCTGCGCCTCGTCGAAGAAGCGGGCCCAGTGCGGCACCTCGTCGCCGGACTTGACCGCCTCCAACGCCCGTTCGGCGCGCACCAGGGCCGCCGTGGAGGCGCGCACCTCGCCGAGCACCCCGTGCCCGCGCGCCTCCGCCGCGTGCAGCAGCGCCTGCACGACGGGCGGGGCGCCCGAACCGACGCCCTGCTGGGCCACCCGCGCGAGCTGCACCGCCTCGCGCCCGTGCCCCAGGTAGACGGCCTGACGGCTCATGGTGACGAGCACGAACGACCCGTACGCCCGGTCCGCGGCCGCCTGGGACAGCCGCAGGGCCTGGACGAAGTAGCGCTGGGCCAGGCCGTGTGCGGCGATGTCGAAGGACGTCCAGCCCGCGAGGCGGGTCAGATCGGCGGCCGCGCCGAAGAGCCGGCGGCCGGTCTGCTCCCCGTACGTCCCGCGCAGCATCGGCTCGCACTCGTGCTCCAGGTACCGCACGAGGGCCTGGCGGGCGTGACCGCCGCCGTACCTGTCGTCCAGGGTCCGGAAGAGTTCGCCGACCGAGCGGAGCGCGGCGATGTCGCCGCCCGTGACCCGCTGGCCGGGGCCGCGCTCGGCGCCCTGGCCGCGCTGCCGGGGCACGGCCGTCGGCCCGGCCCCCGTCCGGGCTGGGGCGGCGGCCGCGGGCTGCGCGCCGGAGGGGTGCTGGGGCGCGGCCGGGTGGGCGGGGGCGAGAGGGTGCGCGGGCAGGGCGTGCCTGCCGCCCGGACGGCCCTGGAGGGGCACCCGGGCCGGCGGCTCGGCGCGGGCGACCTTGTCGTCGGGCCGCCCGATCAGCCAGTCCCGGCTGGGCACGACGAGCCCCGCCGGGGTGAAGGCGATCTTGCGCAGCTCGGCGTGGCTGCCGGAGTCCTTGCGCCACAGGCCGCCGACGATGTCGATGGCCTCCTCGGGGGTGCCGGCGAACTCCAGGCCGGCGTAGACGGGGGCGCAGGCGTCCAGGCCGAGGTCCTGGGCGGTCAGGCGACGGCCCAGCCGCCGGGTGAAGACCTCGGCGATCAGGGCGGGGGTGGTGCCGCGGGGCTGCTGCCCGCGCAGCCACCGGGTGACGGACGTCTTGTCGTATCTGAGGTCCAGCCCGTGCTCGAGGCCGAGCTGATCGACGCGACGGGCCAGTCCCGCGTTGGAGAAGCCCGCTTCGGCGATGAGCGCGGCGAGCTGGCGGTTGGGAGTGCGCTGCGCGGGTCGTTCCGTCATCTGCGGTGCGGTCTCCTGCCTCCCGGGCCTGTGACGTGCCCGGATGAAGTGCGCTGATGCGGTGATCAGCCCTTTTGGCCTCTGAACGGCGCGAATGTAGCGGAGAGTAAGCACCCGGTCGCAAATCTCCGCTTTCATTCATCCGATCGTGTGAGGATTGGCCGTGGGGCTGACGCGGAGCGCGCGGACGTACAGTGGCTTGGGCGCGGGACGCGCCTGACGACTTTCAGGGAGGCGCTTGCCGTGAGCGAGTTGCGGTTCGTCCGGATGGGGTTCGGCGAGAACGCCGTCGACTACCAGGAGGGGTGGGACGAGCAGCGCCGGGTGCACGCGGCGCGGTTCGCCGACGAGATCCCGGACACCGTGCTGCTCCTGGAGCATCCCCCCGTCTACACCGCCGGCCGGCGCACGACCCCCGACGAGCGCCCCCTGGACGGCACGCCGGTCGTCGACGTGGACCGCGGCGGCAAGATCACCTGGCACGGCCCCGGACAGCTGGTCGGCTACCCGATCCTGAAGCTGCCGCGACCGGTCGACGTCGTCGCGCACGTGCGTCGCCTGGAGGACGCCCTGATCAGGGTGTGCGCTGAGTTCGGCGTGGAGACGTCCCGGGTCGAGGGCCGCAGCGGGGTGTGGGTGCTCGGCGACCCGGTGGAGCGGCGCCCCTCGCCCGGCGGGCTGTCGCTGGACTTCGACCCCCGGCTCACCGACGAGGAGTTCGACCCGCGGCTCAACGGCCCCGAGTACGCCCCGTCCAACGCGGGCCAGCGGCGCGAGGACCGGAAGATCGCCGCCATCGGCATCCGGGTCGCCAAGGGCGTCACCATGCACGGCTTCGCGCTCAACGTGAACCCCGACAACAAGTGGTTCGACCGGATCATCCCGTGCGGGATCCGGGACGCGGGCGTCGCCTCGCTGGCGGACGAGCTGGGCCGGGACGTCACGATCGAGGAGGTCCTGCCCGTCGTGGAGCGGCATCTGGCGGACGTCCTGGAGAACGCGGAGCCGAAGCCGCGCGAGATCGAGCGGGCCTCGGCCTGATCGCGGTCGGCACCGCCGCCGGACTTTCAAATCCACGGGCGTACGCTTAAGGACGCCGAAGAATCAATCGCTAGGGAGCCGGTCGTGTCCGCAGTCGCACCCGACGGACGCAAGATGCTGCGCCTGGAGGTCCGCAACAGCCAGACCCCCATCGAGCGCAAGCCCGAGTGGATCAAGACCCGGGCGAAAATGGGTCCCGAGTACACCGCCATGCAGAAGCTCGTGAAGAGCGAGGGCCTGCACACGGTCTGCCAGGAAGCCGGCTGTCCCAACATCTACGAGTGCTGGGAGGACCGCGAGGCGACCTTCCTCATCGGGGGCGACCAGTGCACCCGGCGATGCGACTTCTGCCAGATCGACACCGGCAAGCCCGAAGCGCTCGACCGGGACGAGCCGCGGCGCGTGGGCGAGTCCGTCGTCACGATGGACCTGAACTACGCCACCATCACCGGCGTCGCCCGCGACGACCTCGCGGACGGCGGGGCGTGGCTGTACGCCGAGACCGTGCGGCAGATCCACGCGCAGACGGCCGGGCGCGAGGCCGGGCGGACCAAGGTGGAGCTGCTCGCCCCGGACTTCAACGCCGTCCCCGAGCAGCTCGCGGAGGTCTTCTCCGCGCGGCCCGAGGTCTTCGCGCACAACGTCGAGACCGTGCCGCGGATCTTCAAGCGGATCCGTCCCGGCTTCCGCTACGAGCGTTCGCTGGGCGTCATCACGGCGGCCCGCGACTACGGCCTGGTCACCAAGTCGAACCTGATCCTCGGCATGGGCGAGACCCGCGAGGAGGTGAGCGAGGCGCTGCGCCAGCTGCACGAGGCCGGCTGCGAGCTCGTCACCATCACGCAGTACCTGCGCCCCTCGGTGCGCCACCACCCGGTGGAGCGCTGGGTCAAGCCGCACGAGTTCGTGGAGCTGAAGGAGGAGGCCGAGCAGATCGGCTTCTCCGGCGTGATGTCGGGCCCGCTGGTACGGTCCTCCTACCGTGCCGGGCGCCTGTACCAGATGGCGGTCGAGAAGCGCGGTTCCTTCGTCGCCACCCAGGCCGTCTGACGCGACGTCACCTCACTTGCGCCGTACGGCCGCAAGCCGAGTGTGTGAACTCGCGCACAAGCAGCTACCCGCCAGTAGTGACCGATTCGACGCGGTCCCGGCCGTCCCCGCAGATGAGGACGTACGCCGGGGCCGCGTCAGCGTTTCGGCCCCCCGCGCCGAGGTTTCATTCGGGTTTGACCGGTCGGTCACGCCCTGGTAACACCAAACAGTGACGCTGGTATCACGTCACGTAGGAACCGTCCCGAACCACCCGTGCCCGAACATTGTCCGAGGGGGACACCCGCCATGCAGGCCGCGCCCGTTCGCGCCACCGCGATCCCGACCTTCAGCACCGCACTGCGCGCCGTCGAGTCGCTGCTCCTGAGCAGCGGCCAGCGCACCGCCCGACGCAACGCCTGGACCTCCGTCCTGGAGGACCGCCGTCGCGCCAAGGACCGGGTCGAGGCGCAGCGCGTCCTCGAAGCGGTCACCTCCGCCCGCCGCTGACCCACCCCTCCCCGCAACTCCCCACACCTCCCCATCCCCTCCGCCCCGCTTCCCCGCCCCTCCCCTCCTGCCGTCGAAGGCGCTTCCCGGGACACGTAGACTTCGTGGCATGGCGAGAAGTGACAGCGCGGCGGACGCCGCTAACCCCGGGCGACTGAAGCAGATCGCCCTGACGTTCAAGATGACCCGCAAGGCCGACAAGACGATCGGTTTCGTTCTCGCGGGTGTCTTCCTCCTCACCTTCGGCGTCTTTCTCGCGATCGGCTTCCTGATCGGCCACCCGGTCTACCTGGGCATCTTCGGCGCCCTGCTCGCCTTCCTCGCGACGGCGATCGTGTTCGGCCGCCGGGCCGAGCGGGCCGCCTTCGGTCAGATGGAGGGCCAGCCCGGCGCGGCCGCGGCCGTCCTGGACAACATCGGCCGGGGCTGGACGACCACCCCCGCGGTCGCGATGAACCGCAGTCAGGACGTCGTCCACCGGGCCGTCGGCAAGGCCGGCATCGTCCTGGTCGCCGAGGGCAACCCGAACCGGGTGAAGAGCCTGCTGGCCGCCGAGAAGAAGAAGATGAACCGCATCGTCGCGGACGTCCCCGTGCACGACGTGATCGTCGGCACCGGCGAGGGCCAGGTCGAGCTGAAGAAGCTGCGGACCACCCTGCTGAAGTACCCGCGCGTCCTGGCGGGCCCCCAGGTCACCGCCACCAACGACCGGCTGCGCGCCCTGGGCGACCTGATGAGCAACATGCCGCTGCCGAAGGGCCCGATGCCCAAGGGCATGCGCCTGCCGAAGGGCGGCGGCGGCAAGGCCCGCTGAGCCCGCGCGCACGCAGCAAGCAGCACGCAGCACGCAGCACCAGGAAGGGGCGCCCGGATCACTCCGGGCGCCCCTTCCGCGTATCGCCTCCGCGCAAGCCCTACGTCCTCACCGCCCTCACGTACCGCCCGGCCTCGCGTGGATCACGCGAACCGCGCGGGCGGCCGACGGGCGGCTCAGCCGCGGACCTCCACCGTGCCGGCCAGCCGGTCGTGCAGACCGCGCCCGTCGCGGTCCCAGACGAGGGCGGGCACGGCCAGGCACAGCAGGACCGTGCGCACCGCGGAGCGCAGGGGGCTGACGGCGCCGGTGTCGACGGAGACCACCCGCAGCCGGAACAGGCGTTTGCCCGGAGTGAAGCCGATGGTGCCGACGGTCAGCAGGCTCATCACGAGGAAGACCAGCAGCGCCCAGTTGCTGGTCGCGGGCCGGTAGCCGTCGGTGATCAAGCTGTATGCGATCAGCACGCTGAGGCCCCAGTCCACGGCGAGCGCGCCCAGCCGCCGGCCGGGACGGGCGATCGAGCCCGGCCCCTCCTGCGGCAGTCCGAGCTGTTCGCCCCGGTATCCGAAGTCGACACCGGCGTCCTCGGCGGCCGCGCGGGGGCCGGAGAGCCACGAGCCGATTGCATCCCTGTTGTCCACGCGTCCACGGTACTGCGCGCGTTTCGCGATACGGACAGGTGGGGTACACCGGCCAGGGTCCGGTTAACTTGTGCGAAACAAATGGGTCACGCACGAGAAATCAGCCGTCCCTAGGGTCGACGACAGCGTGTGCCACCGCACTGGCCGCACGAACGAACTACCACCCCGGCTCGACGGCCGGGAGTAGGAGGAGCTGGATGTTCCAGAACGCCGACGAGGCCAAGAAGTTCATCGCGGACGAGGAGGTCAAGTTCGTCGACGTCCGCTTCTGCGACCTGCCGGGCGTCATGCAGCACTTCACGCTGCCCGTCGAGGCGTTCGACCCGGACGAGGAGCTGGCCTTCGACGGCTCGTCGATCCGCGGCTTCCAGGCCATCCACGAGTCCGACATGGCGCTGCGCGCCGACCTGTCGACCTCGCGCGTGGACCCGTTCCGCCGTGACAAGACGCTGAACATCAACTTCTTCATCCACGACCCGATCACGGGCGAGCAGTACTCCCGTGACCCGCGCAACGTGGCGAAGAAGGCGGAGGCCTACCTGGCGTCGACCGGTATCGCCGACACCGCGTACTTCGGCCCCGAGGCCGAGTTCTACGTCTTCGACAGCGTGCGTTTCCAGACGTCCGCGAACGAGTCCTTCTACCACATCGACTCCGAGGCCGGCGCCTGGAACACCGGCGCGCTCGAGGACAACCGCGGTTACAAGGTCCGCTACAAGGGCGGCTACTTCCCGACCCCGCCGGTCGACCACTTCGCCGACCTGCGTGCGGAGATCTCCCTGGAGCTGGCCGCGTCCGGCCTCCAGGTCGAGCGCCAGCACCACGAGGTGGGCACGGCCGGCCAGGCCGAGATCAACTACAAGTTCAACACGCTGCTCGCCGCGGCCGACGACCTCCAGCTCTTCAAGTACATCGTGAAGAACGTCGCCTGGCGCAACGGCAAGACCGCGACCTTCATGCCGAAGCCGATCTTCGGCGACAACGGCTCGGGCATGCACGTCCACCAGTCGCTGTGGACCAACGGCTCCCCGCTGTTCTACGACGAGGCCGGCTACGCGGGCCTGTCGGACACGGCCCGCTACTACATCGGCGGCATCCTCAAGCACGCCCCGTCGCTGCTGGCCTTCACCAACCCGACGGTGAACTCCTACCACCGCCTGGTCCCGGGCTTCGAGGCGCCGGTCAACCTGGTGTACTCGCAGCGCAACCGCTCCGCGGCCATGCGCATCCCGATCACGGGCTCCAACCCGAAGGCCAAGCGCGTCGAGTTCCGCGCGCCCGACGCCTCCGGCAACCCGTACCTCGCCTTCTCGGCCCTGCTCCTCGCGGGCCTCGACGGCATCAAGAACAAGATCGAGCCGGCCGAGCCGATCGACAAGGACCTCTACGAGCTGGCCCCCGAGGAGCACGCGGGCGTCGCCCAGGTCCCGACCTCGCTCCCGGCCGTCCTGGACCGCCTGGAGGCGGACCACGAGTTCCTGCTCGCCGGCGACGTCTTCACGCCCGACCTGATCGAGACGTGGATCGACTACAAGCGCACGCACGAGATCGCCCCGCTCCAGCTGCGTCCGCACCCGCACGAGTTCGAGCTGTACTTCGACGTGTGACCGGACCGGGCCCGTGGGCCCGTCGTGACGCCCCCGTTCTGTTTCTCAGGACGGGGGCGCCGTCGTATGGTTCTGGGCACTGCTGTTCGAGAACAGGTGACGGGGAGAGACGGGGATGCCCGAACAGGACGACGCGGAGCGGGAGTTCGACCTCAAGTGGGCCGACTCCGCCCCGCACAAGGAACCCTCGGCGCGGGCCCGGATGCTGGCCGCCCGGTGGAAGGAGAACCCGCCCGAGCCGGTGCCTTTCCGGGGCGACCCCGGTCCGGTGGCCCCGCGTCGCTCGTCGTGGCTGTCGACGGCGCTGGTGCTGGGGTGCGTGGTGGGGCTGATCGTGCTGCTGGGGTGGGTGCGCTTCCGGGCGCCGTATTAGAACATCGCGCGATGCCCGATACCGCCGGGGTTGTCGGCGGCGCGGTGTTATTTTTGTGGCCCTTCGCTCACCGTCGGTATCCGCGACGGCATCGAGAACGGTTGGTCCGGTGACAACAGCCCGCCCCGCGCGTACCGCCGTCGTCGTGACGGCGCTCCCTGTGGAGTTCTCCCCGCTGCGGGACCGTCTCGGGGCCGCCGGGGCCCGGCACACGGGGCAGCTCAGGGCCGGCAGCACCGTGGTGCAGACGTTCGCACTCGACGGCGCCTACGCCTCGTGGACGGTGCATCTGGCCCAGGTGGGCATGACGAACGTGGTGGCGGCCCTCGGCACGCACGGCCTTCTGGAGGTGCTGCGCCCGGACGTCGCGCTCCTGGTCGGGATAGCCGGCAGCCTCAAGGAGGACGTCCCGCCCGGCGACGTCGTGGTCGCGACCAAGGTGTACGAGATCCACGGCGCCAAGGTGACGGCGGCGGGCCGCGGCGCGCGTCCCGACGCGGTGGAGACCTCGCACGCCCTGAGGCAGACGGCCCTGTACGCGCGGGTCGGAGCCGCGTGCCACTACAAGCCGATCGCCTCGGGGGACGTCGTGCTCGACGCCGGCGACGGGGACATCCGAAGCCGGCTCGAGAGCACCTACCAGGACGCCGTGGCCCTGGAGATGGAGGGCTTCGGCTTCTGCATGGCGGCGCAGCGCCACCGTACGGAGGCCCTGGTCGTCCGCGGGATCAGCGACCGTGCGGACGGCGGGAAGGGCGCCGCCGACGCCGGGGGCGGCCAGCAGACAGCGGCGGCTCGCGCCGCTGAGGTGGCCGTCGCCGTTTTGCTGGAGCACCAGCCCGAGAGCGTGCGCCGGACGGGGGGTGGTGGCGACGACGGACACGGAGGCGACCACGGCACCACGGCCGGGAGCGGAGCCGGCGGCGGGACCGGGAGCGGAGCCGGCGGCTCAGGCAGCACCGGTGGCGACAGCGGGACCAGCGGCGGAAGCGGAGCCGGTGGCGGGGGCAAGGGCACCGTCGGGACCGGTGGCGGGGGCGGTTGGAAGAGGCCATGGCTCCGGCTTCGGACGCCGGGGTCCGGGACGCGATCGAGCCGCTTCAAGGGGCGGGCGAAGCTCGCCTGGCTCCCGGTCGCCGCGGCGGCGGTCACACTCGGGATCGTCCTTCAGTCGTGCGGCAACGGGGCGGCCGGGTCCGACGACGGCAGGCAGTCCTCCGCGTCCGTCGTCCCCGCCCTCGCGTCCTGTGAGCGGGCGGACGCCGCTCCCGTGCTCGTCGCCGCCTCCGCCGACAAGTCGGAGCCCATGCGGCGCGCGGCCCGGGCCTACGGCAACCGGGCCGCCGGAGGATCCTGCCTGACGGTGAAGGTGGAGGAGCGCAACTCCGGCGAGGCGATGCGCGCGCTCGTCGACGGCTGGAGCGAGTCGGACGGGACCGAGCCGGACGTGTGGGCGCCGGCCGGGAACACCTGGCTCTCGTTGGCGAGGGCCGGCGCGAAGGGGGCGAACGCGAAGCGGTTCCCCGCCCGGGCGCAGTCCATCGTGCAGAGCCCGCTGACCGTCGCCATGCCCAAGCCCATGGCCGACGCCCTGAACTGGCCCGAGGCCCGGTTCACCTGGGGGCAGCTGGCCCAGTGGGCGCAGCACGCCGACGGCTTCTGGGCGGCTCGCGGGAAACCGGAGTGGGGGTCGTTCAAGCTCGGCAAGACCAACCCGAAGTACTCCACGTCGGGTCTCAACGCGACCGTGGGCGCGTTCTACGCCAAGACGGGCACCAGCGGCGAACTGGGCGTCCCGCACATCGACAACGCCGAGAACCAGAAGTTCGTCAAGAGCATCGAGCAGGCCGCCGTCCACTACGGCGACACCACCCTGACCTTCCTCGCCAACCTCCGTGAGGCGGACCGGAGCAGTCCGCAGAAGGCCATGTCGTACATCTCCGCCGTCACGGTGGAGGAGAGCAGCGTGGCGGCATACAACGCGGGCTACCCCTGCGGCGCGCTCAGCGCGGACAAGGACTGCGCCAGGACGGCGCCGCCGGACACCCCTCTGGTCTCCTTCTACCCGAAGGACGGGGTGCCGTTCTCCGACCACCCGTACATCGAGCTGAACGGGATGGACTCCGCCCACAAGGCGGTCGCCGACGACTTCCTTCGCTACCTCCAGAGCCCGGCGGTCTTCGACGCGCAGTTCGCCCCCTACGGCTTCCGCACCCACACGGGCGCGATCCCCGCGAAGTCCGCGCTGCTCACGGAGGCCAACGGGATCCCCGAGGCCGAGTTCACCCACATGCCGATGCCCAGGGGCGACGTCCTGGCCCGTCTGCTGCGGCTGTGGCCCGATCTGCGCCGGCCCGCCAACGTCTGCATCCTCATCGACACGTCGGAGTCGATGAACAGGGTGATCCCGGGCACCGGCGACTCCAAGCTGGCGCGCCTCCAGCAGGCCGGGCCCCGGCTGTTCGGCGAGTTCACCGCCGCCGACCGGGTGGGTCTGTGGAAGTTCTCGGACGCCTTCACGCTCGGCGGCAGGAACGACTACAAGGAACTGGTGCCGCTCGGCCCGTACCGCGCGCGGATGGCGGGGAGCACCCGCGCGGAGCTGCTGGCCGAGAACGTCGGGAACCTGACGGCGGAGGGCGCGACCGGTCTCAACGACACCCTCGACGCCGCGCTCAAGGCCATGCGGGCCCATTACGACCCCCGGGCCATCAACGCGATCGTGCTGCTGACCGACGGGTTCAACGAGGACGGCGACAGCCTGTCCGACGCGGCGCTGGAGCGGGAGATCAAGGATCCGTCCCAGCAGCGGATCCGTGTCTTCACCATCGCCTACGGCAGCGAGGCCGATCCCAAGGACCAGCAGGGCAGCAGCGCGCTGAAGGAGATCGCCAAGGCCGGCGGCGGGAAGTACTACGACGCGAAGCGGGCCGAGACGATCGACCAGGTCATCACCAGCGTGATCTCCAACTTCTGACCCCGTTCCTTTGCCTCCCGAAGGAGGTATCGGGGTCTGCGCATGGCGGGCGCGGGCGCACAATGGGCGGTGGGACGAGTGCCTGACTGCGGGGTGGTGCAGATGCGGAGCCGTTTCCGGAGCGACCGCGGACTGACCGTGCGGATGACGGTCACCCTGTTCCTGCTCGGACTGCTGTACGTGGGGTTCGTCGTCGCGCTGATCGTGCTGCTGAAGTCGTGGCTGCTGGTCGTGGTGCTGATCGCCGCCATGTTCGTCGCGCAGTTCTGGTTCTCCGACCGGATCGCCCTGTTCGCGATGCGCGGGCGGGTCGTGGAGCGGGAGGAGTATCCCGAGCTGCACGCCGTCGTGGACAGGCTGTGCGCCCTGTCGGACATGCCCAGGCCGGTCGTCGCCGTCTCGGCCATGGACATGCCTAACGCGTTCGCCACCGGGCGCAGTCCTCGCAAGGCCGTGGTGTGCGTGACGACGGGGCTGCTGGACCGGCTGGACCCGGCGGAGCTGGAGGGCGTGCTCGCGCACGAGCTGTCGCATGTCGCGCACAAGGACGTCGCCGTGATCACGGTCGCCTCGTTCCTGGGCGTGATCGCGGGACTGATCGTGCGGTTCGCGTTCTACTCGCAGGTCTTCGGCGGCGGCCGCCGGGACCAGAACACCGCCGCGGTCTTCGCCGCCGTGATGGGGGTCTCGGCCGCCGTGTACGCGCTCAGCTTCCTGCTGATCAGGGCCCTGTCGCGATACCGGGAGCTGGCCGCCGACCGCGCCGCCGCGCTGCTCACCGGACGGCCCTCGGCGCTGGCGTCCGCGCTGGCCAAGGTGTCCGGCGACATCGCCCGCATCCCGACCAAGGACCTGCGCACCGCGCAGGCCTTCAACGCGTTCTACTTCACCCCGGCCACCGGCAGGGAGCCCGGCATCGAGCGCTTCTTCTCGACCCACCCGACCCTGGAGCAGCGCCTCGGCCGGCTGGAGCGGATCTCCGCCGAACTGGGCGAGCCTGCCGCGCCCGGGAAGGCCGGCTGAACGGCATGGGGCTGCTGGACATCCTGCTCGGCCGGACCAGACCGGTCGTCCCGGACCTCGACCGGCTGTTCGCGCTGCCGTCGGCGGCGGTGACGCTGGAGGCGGCCGCCGGGTTCACGCCGACCGGCCGGGGCGCGGTGTGTTTCGCCACCGTCGAGGGCCCGGCGTTCGAGCAGACGCACCGCGAGGTCCAGGCCCTCCTCGACGCGGACACCGAGCGCACCGGCCCCGCGGTGCGGCTCGTGCGGGACGACTACGGCTACTCCTGGCTCGTCTCGCACCGCGCGCCCGGCGAGTTGCCGGCGCTGGTCAACGATCTGCACGCGGTGAACAGCGCGATGGAGGCGGGCGGCTTCGGGCCGCAGCTGCTGTGCTCCCTGGCCGGGTTCGAGGAGGGGGCGGCGGGCGGCGCGGGAGGGCGCCGGCTGGCGCTCGTGTATCTGTACAAGCGCGGTTCGTTCTACCCGTTCGCGCCGCAGCCCGGCACGGGCCGACGGCGCGACAACGCGCTGGAGTTGCAGGTGAAGGCGGCGCTCGGGAACGACCTGCGTATCGAGCAGGACCTGAGCCGATGGTTCCCGGTGTGGGGCGCGCCGGGACTGTAGGCAGTCCGGGGCCCGGCGCCCCCTCGGGGCGCGCCGGGCCGACGGACGGTTCCGCAGGGTCGCGGCCGGGTCACTTGCCGCGTTCGCGCTCCTGGCGGCGGGACTCCAGGGGGCGTTCACGGCGGTAGCGGCGCTCCCACCGGGCCTGCGTGTCACGGCGCTGACGGTAGGCCTTGTACGAGGTGGGTGCGGGCGCCGCGCTCGGGGCGGGTCCCGCGGACGGCGTCGACGTCGCCGACGTTCCGAGGCCGTAGCGCACGTACAGGAAGAGGACGGCGACGGCGGCGAGCCAGTACAGCGGGTTCCCGAACCCCAGGACCACCAGGACGACGGCCGCGGAGAGGACGACGGTACCCATGGTGTGCCTCCTTCCTGGGCGGCAGACGGTGACCGAGCGTTGCGACAGGGGCGCTGCCGCGTCTCCAGGGTAGGGAAACGGTCACTCACCGTGCACCTGGTTTTCCGTGGGCCCGGTCGCGCGAGGCGAGGCCGGCCCGGTCGCGGGCGGCTCTCAGACCCCCGGGGCGGCCGACACCACGCCCGCCGCGACGGCTCTGCACAGGGCCGTGTGGTCGGCGGTGGTCTGGGCGGCGTAGGCCAGGGCGAACTCGGCGACGGCGCGTTCGAAGGTGTCGGCGCCGCCCAGGTAGCCCGCGATGGCGAGCCGGTCGCCGGACCGGGCATGGGCGCGGGCGAGCGCGGCCCCGCACAGCCGGGCGTAGGCCAGCAGCTCGGCCGGGGCCGTCCCGGCGGTGTCGGCACGGCACTTCGTGTCGCGCAGCCGCCGCCAGTGGAAGGCGCGGCCCTGCGGCCCGGTCATCCAGCCGAGGAAGACGTCGGCGCCGGCCTGGAGCAGCCGCTGGCCGGCGACGACCCGACGGCCCGGATGCACGAACGGGCCGGTGGGCAGATGCTCCTCCAGGACGGACTGGCGGGCCTCCTTGAGCTGCAACAGGAGCAGGTCCTCGGCGTCGCGCCCGGCCAGCAGCACGACGAAGCACCGGGTGCCGACCCCGGCGACGCCGACGACCTTGCGGGCGGCGTCGACGAAGCGGTAGCGGTCCAGCAGCAGGCGGCGTTCGTCGGTGAGGGTGGACCGGTAGTCGCTGAAGATCTTGCGGAGGGCCGCGCTGTCGGAGGCTCCGGCCGGCTCGAGCGCCGGCGGGTCGTGGACGATCCGCCGGCGTCCTTCGACGACCTCGGTGAGCCTGCCGAGCGGCCGCAGGCCGGTGCGGCGGCGGGCGCGGGTGAGGCTGGCGTCGGCGCGTGCGCGCTGCCGGGCGGAGCCCACGAGGGGCAGCAGGCGCTCGGCGTCGACGCGTTCGTGCCAGACGGCGAGTTCGCCCAGCCGGGCCAGCCGGCGCATGGCGTCGCGGTAGGCCGCCGCGGACTCCAGGGCGGCGCGGTGCACCGTGCTCTCGCGGTGCCCGTTCTCGCGGGCGGCCACGGCGACGGAGGCGGCGAGCCGTTTGACGTCCCACTCGAAGGGGCCGGGGAACGTCTCGTCGAAGTCGTCGAGGTCGAACAGCAGGGCCCCTTCCGGGGAGGAGTACACCTCGAAGTTCAACAGGTGGGCGTCGCCGCACAGTTGGACGTTCAGTCCGGTGTGCGGCTGTGACGCCAGGTCGGCGGCCATGACGGCGGCCGAACCGCACAGGAAGGCGTGGGGCGAAGCGGCCATCCGGCCGTGGCGCACGGGCAGCAGCTCGGGCAGCCGGTCCCGGCCCTGCCGCTCCAGCACGGCGACGGGGTCCGCCCGGTCGACGGGCGGGAGCCAGGAGGCGTGGGCGGACCTGGGGACGCGGCCCCGGGCCGCCTTGCCGCGCCGGGCGCGCTCGGCCGGGGTGGTCATCCGCGTCGCCTTCGCACCACGTCAGCCTCCCGTCCCACAGACGTCGCCGGGGCCTCTGTTCGCAGTGAAGGCCGCGGCGGGCACCCCCGCACGGCGAATACGCCGAACGGGGGACCCGCCACGACCGGGAACGGCCCCGGACGCGTCCCACGGGACGCCCGGCGGGCGGCCGCCCGCACGGCCCCCGGGCGCCGGTGACGTCGTCGCGCGTGAGGGCGGTTGTCAGTGGGGTCGGGGAGGATGCGGGCAGGGGCCGGCGACGGACGGCAGGGCGTCGGACCCGCCGGGCGCCGGGGCGGCCGGACACGACGGGCGAGGGCGGGCGGAGGCCGGGATGGGCGAGGCACAGCGGTACATCGGCGGGGCGGAACGGCGGGCGAGGCTGGCCCTGCGGCACCGGCTCGCCCCGGAGGCGCGGGCCGCGACGCCCGAGGAGGTGGCCGACTCGCTCGTGGCGCTGCACGGCTCCGACCCGGGGGCGGTCTATCTGGCGGTCGGCGCCCGCCTCGCCGACGCGTCGGCCACCGTGCCGGAGACGGACCGGGCGCTGTACACGGACCGCAGCCTCGTGCGGATGCACGGGATGCGGCACACGGTCTTCGTGTTCCCGGCGGAGTCGACGGCCGTCGTGCACGCCTCGACGGGTCTCGCGGTGGCGGCGCGCGAACGGGCCAAGCTGGTGAAGGACATGGCGACGGCGGGAGCCCCGGACGCGGTCTGGCTGAAGGAGGTCGAGGAGTCCGCACTGGCCGCCCTGGCCCGGCTCGGACAGGCGACGGCCGCCGAACTGGCCCGCGAGGAGCCCCGGCTGCGGGAGCAGTTCGCGTACGCGGCCGGGAAGCCGTACGAGGGCGTCCACACCGTCGTGTCCCGGCTGCTGAGGGTGCTGGGCGTCGAGGGCAAGGTGATCCGAGGACGTCCGCTGGGCTCGTGGACGTCCAGTCAGTTCCGGTGGGCCCTCGCCCCCGAGCATCCCGAACTCCCGCCGGAGCAGGCGCAGTCCGAGTTGCTGCGGCGCTGGCTGGCGGCGTGCGGCCCGGCCACGGAGGCCGACCTGAAATGGTGGACCGGCTGGCGCGTGACGGACGTACGGCGGGCGCTGAAGGCGATCGGGGCGCGGGCGGTGGCCCTCGACGAGGGCACGGGCCACGTCGTCGACGGCGATGCGGATGCCGCGCCCGCGCCCGCGGCTCCGTGGGCGGCCCTGCTGCCGGCGCTGGATCCGACGGCGATGGGCTGGCAGGGCCGGGACTGGTATCTGGCGCCCGGGTTGCGTCCCGCACTGTTCGACTACAGCGGCAACGTGGGGCCGACGGTGTGGTGGGACGGCCGGGTCGTCGGCGGCTGGGCCCAGCGCGCGGACGGGGAGATCGTGTGGCGGATCCTGGCCCCGGAGGGCGTCGGCCGCGAGGCGTCGGCGGCGATCGAGGCGGAGGCGGAGCGGCTGGCGGCGTGGGTCGGCCCGACCCGGGTGACGCCGAGGTTCCGGACGCCGCTGGAGAAGGAGCTGACGAGCTGAGAGGCGCCGGCGCCGGGAGAGCGGCGCCGGGCCCCGTCCGCACGACGGCGCCCGGCACCCGGCTCGACGGCTCAGCAGCTCACCGGCACGTCGGCCGACCGGCTCACCGGCTGTAGCGCATCAGGGCCCGCACCATGTGGCACGTCGTGTCCGACGGCGGGTGCACGCCGATGAGTTGCGCCGTGCTGCGGATCTTCTCGTTGCGGGCCTGGTTCGGCATGTAGACGCCGAGGTCGAGCAGCGCGATGGCGAGACGCATCGCCTTGAGACGACGGTTGTGCGTGACGTACCACTCGCGGGGCCTGCCGGGCGGCAGCGGCCGCTTCTCGACGGGCACGCAGGGCAGGTCGAGCGGGACGGAACGCTTCGCGGTGGACTGGGTCGCGGACGGCTTCGGCTTCAGTGCGGCAGCGGGCACAGGCATCCTCCTGTCGCGGTCAGGGTCCGGTCCGGCGCCTCCGGCGGACCCTCGAACACTGCTTCTATTCTACTGCCCACCACTGACAAAAGCCCCTGATCACATGGGCTTTGAGGCCGGTTTCGGGCTACCGTGGCGGGCATGGAGATCTGGATCAACCCCGCCTGTTCCAAGTGCCGCAGCGCCCTCACGCTCCTCGACGCGGAGGGCGCCGACTACACCGTCCGCCGCTACCTGGAGGACGTGCCGAGCGAGGCCGAGATCGCGGAGGTGCTCGACCGTCTGGGCCTGGAGCCGTGGGACATCGTCCGCACCGGCGAGGCCGCCGCCGGGGAACTCGGCCTGAAGGACTGGCCGCGGGAGGCGAGCACGCGCGGACGCTGGATCGGCGCCCTGGCCGCGCACCCGAAGCTCATCCAGCGGCCGATCATCACCGCGGACGACGGCACCGCCCTCGTGGCCCGCACGGACGAGGCGGTGCGGGACGCACTGCCCCGCTGAGCCCGAACGGGCCCCCCGGCGCCGGACCGGCCTTCGCACCACGGGAGTGACCGCCCTCCCCGGCGGAGCAACCGCCCCTCGCCCGACGGGAGTCGAGGGCCCCGGCGCCCTGTGACGCACGTCACCAGCAATCACCCCCGCGACAACTGAGCAGCCTCGTTCGGTATCTCGTACATAGCGGCGTACGCTCCCCTATCCGTCAGGAGGCGCGCATGTCGCGCAGGAGAACAGTCGCTACGAAGAAGAAGATCGCGCTGCTCGTCAGCGCGGCGGCGGTCGCGGGCGCCGGGGCCTTCGTGATGGCGAACACCTCGAACGCCGCCCAGACGCCGCAGAACGCGACGCCGCTGTCGGCCGCGAACTCGACGGTCTGTCAGGGACTCGCCACCGCGCTCGGCAACAACCAGAAGTTCATCGACGGTCAGCGGGCCGCTCCGGACGCGCAGTCCGAGGCGCGGATCGCAAACCGCGAGGCGGTCATCGCGCAGATCAAGGTCCAGCAGAAGGCGTCCGGGTGCGCCGTCGGGGAGTCGGCTCAGGACTCCCAGGCGGGCGGCTCCCAGGCAGGCGGGGCACAGCAGGGCGGGGCGCAGCAGGGCGGGGGGCAGGCTCAGCCCTCGCAGGCGGCCTCCGCCCCCACCGGGAACGGCGGCAACGCCGGGAACAACGGCGCGGCGGGAAACGGTGGCGCCGCCTCCGGCCGCCAGGTCTGCAACGGTTCGACGGTCACCCTGTCGGGCGAGGCCGGCGCCCCGGCGGCGTCGAGCAACCAGTTCCCGGCCGGGACCAAGCTGAAGGTCACCAACCTGGACAACAACAAGTCCACGACCGTCGAGGTGACCTCGGTCTCCGGCAGTTGCGCCCTGCTCAACAACGCGGCCTTCGAACAGGTCCGTGAGCCCGGCAAGTTCCTCATCCGGCGGGCCCTGATCGAGAAGGTGGGGTGAGGCTCAGCCGCCGAGGAAGGCGATGAGCCGGCGGCCCGCGTCCTCGGGGAGGGCGGACGGCAGCGCGTGGTGAGAGACGTCCGGGACGACGATCGTCTCCAGATCGCGCACCGCCGCCCCCGCACGGGCCGCCGGCCCGTGCGCGAGGGGGCCCGGCCCGCCCGGGAGGAGCCGGGGGCGCGGCGAGGTCCTGCTGTTCGCGGCCACGAGCAGCAGGACCGGCGCGTCCAGCCCCCGCAGGTCCTCGGGCCGCGGGCGCGGGCCGGTGACCGGGCGTCGCGCCGGGAATCCCGCGGCCGCCTCCTGGAGCCGCAGGCAGTCGGGGTCCAGGCCCGCCCCGCCGGTCTCCCACTCCAGGAAGGCGCGCACCCGGCGCGGGGTGGGGCGCAGCAGCATCGGCAGGGCGCGCAGCAGGTACGTCGTCGCGAACCCGGCGAAGCACTGGGTCGGGTCGAGGAGGAACAGGCGACGCACCCGCTCGGGGGCGCGCAGCGCGAGGCGGAGCGCGAGCCAGCCGCCGTAGGAGTGGCCGCCGACGTCCGCGCGGTCGACGCCGAGGCCGGTGAGCACCGCGTCCAGCCAGGCGTCGAGGTCGGCGAGGGTGCGCACCCCGTCGCCGGTGCTGCGGCCCGCCGCCCCGACGAGGTCGAGGGCGTACACCCGCCGCACCCGCGCGAGGCCGGCCGCCTGGGCGTACCAGGACGCCGAGGTCGCTCCCCCGCCGCCGGGCAGGAGCAGCACCGGGGGCGCGTCGCGCGGGCCGCAGGCGTTGACGTGCGCGGCGCCGTACGGGGTGGGGACTCGGACGGCCTCGCGGTCGGCCGGCCATCTGGCCATGACGGTTTCGTAGGCCGCCTGGAAAGCCTCGTCGTCGTACGCGTTCATGAAGCCCTGCCCCCTGCCTTCCGATATCATCTCGCCCAGCGAGAGACTCGCCGAGCGAGATGATAGCCGAGGGAGCACCGCCGTATGCCGACCGACGACCCGCACCTGGAGACCGTGCACCTGCTGCGCGCGGCGACGGTCGAACTCGGGCTGCACAGCGCCCGGTTCGCGCAGCGCAACGGGATGCACCCGACGGACGTGCGCGCGCTGATCGTCCTCATGGACGCGCGCCGGGCCGGCGAGGAGACCACGACGGGGCGGCTCGGGGCCGCGCTCGGCCTGAACTCGGCGGGCACGACGGCCCTCGTCGACCGGCTGGAGCGCGCGGGGCACGTGCGGCGGGTGCGCGGCGCCGCGGACCGCCGCCGGGTCGTCGTCGAGGTCGACGAGCGCGCGGTGGAGCTGGGCCGGGCCTTCTTCGGTCCGCTCATCGCGCGCGTGAGCGGCCTGCTGGAGGGATACGACGAGCGGCAGCGGGCCGCGATCCACGGCTTCCTGGAGGGCGTGCGCCGGGCCGCGGCCGAGGCGGACCGACGCCCCGGACGGCCCCCCTCCCGGCCCGCCCCTCCCCCGGCGGCGTCCTCGTCGCGTGAGGCCGGCCACACGAGCGCCAGGTAACACGGGGTTCACATTCGAGCAATGACCGGGAAATCGCCTGTTGACAAGCTTCCGGGCAAACAGGCGGCGCCCCAGTGCCGCAGCGCCGCAGCACCCGCACGTGCGTCAGACACACCCCGAAGGAAGTGGCCCGTGACCTTCAAGGCTGAGTACATCTGGATCGACGGCACCCAGCCGACGGCGAAGCTCCGTTCCAAGACGAAGATCATCGAGGGCGCTCCCGCCGGTCTCGACGCGCTGCCGATCTGGGGCTTCGACGGGTCCTCCACGAACCAGGCCGAGGGCCACGCCTCGGACCGTGTCCTCAAGCCGGTCTTCACCTGCCCGGACCCGGTCCGCGGCGGCGACGACATCCTCGTCCTGTGCGAGGTCCTCAACATCGACATGACGCCGCACGAGTCCAACACCCGTGCCGCGCTCGCCGAGGTGGCCGAGCGGTTCGCCGCCCAGGAGCCGATCTTCGGCATCGAGCAGGAGTACACGTTCTTCCAGGACGGCTACCCGCTCGGCTTCCCCAAGGGCGGCTTCCCCGCCCCGCAGGGCGGCTACTACTGCGGCGTCGGCGCGGACGAGATCTTCGGCCGCGAGGTCGTCGAGGCGCACCTCGACAACTGCCTCGCCGCCGGTCTCGGCATCTCCGGCATCAACGCCGAGGTCATGCCCGGCCAGTGGGAGTTCCAGGTCGGTCCGCTGGCCCCGCTGGAGGTCTCCGACCAGCTGTGGGTGGCCCGCTGGCTGCTCTACCGCACCGCCGAGGACTTCGGCATCGCCGCGACCCTCGACCCCAAGCCGGTCAAGGGCGACTGGAACGGCGCCGGCGCGCACACCAACTTCTCCACCAAGGCGATGCGCGAGGGCTACGACGCGATCATCACCGCGTGCGAGTCGCTCGGCGAGGGCTCCAAGCCGCTCGACCACGTCAAGAACTACGGCGCCGGCATCGACGACCGTCTGACCGGTCTGCACGAGACCGCCCCGTGGAACGAGTACTCCTACGGCGTCTCCGACCGCGGCGCCTCGGTGCGCATCCCGTGGCAGGTCGAGAAGGACGGCAAGGGCTACATCGAGGACCGCCGCCCGAACGCCAACGTCGACCCGTACCTGGTGACCCGGCTGATCGTGGACACCTGCTGCACCGCGCTGGAGAAGGCCGCCCAGGTCTGATCCCCGCACGTCCCACGAGGGGCGCCCGCCGACGGTCCGGCGGGCGCCCCTCGCCGTCGTCATGGGGCCGGCGCCGTGCCGGGGCGCGTCCACGCTGTGAGAGGAGACTCCTGCGACGGGCGGGCGTCTGCTTCAATGGGGGCATGGCCGGCTACCAGAAGAACACCGCGACGGGTCGCCTCGACCTCGAGCCGTTCTGGCCCTCCCGTCAGCACCACGACTTCGACCGGGTGTGTTGCCGCGCGACGAACGCGCGGGCCCTCTAAAGCCGTTCACCCGGCCTTCGGCCAGCGCGCACGACGTACGTCCTCGACGAGCCCGATCACGCATCGCGGCCGTCGTCCTTCCCGACGAACTCCTCGCGCGAAAGAGCTGACGTCTCATGGCGACCACCCGTACCCTCTCCTCCGCTCCCGCCCTCCCCGCCACCGCCGCCCCGGCCGGCGCCGCCCGTCACCGGCTGCGCGCCGTCGACCGGGACGAGGTGGTCGACGTCGCGGACTTCCTGCCGCCGGGCGCGACCTGGCTGCCCGCCCCCCAGCACACCCTGCCCGCCCTGCCGGGCCGGCCGCCGATGGTCGGCTACCTGGTGCTCGTCCCCGCCGACCAGCAGCCGCCGTTCCCGCCCGTGGCGGTGCCGGAGCGGCCCGCGGCCGACGAGGCCGGGCCCGCCGGACGCCCGCTCGTGCGGATCGACACCGTGCAGCGCACCGCCGAGGTGGACGGACGCCGACTCGACCTCACCTACCTGGAGTTCGAACTGCTCGCGCACCTCGTGGCGCACCCGAACCGGGTGCACACCCGCGACCAGCTCGTCACCACCGTGTGGGGCTACGGCCACGTCGGCGACGGCCGTACGGTCGACGTCCACATCGCCCGGCTGCGCCGCAAGCTGGGCGCCCAGTACCGCCAGTCCATCCAGACCGTGCGCCGCGTCGGCTACAAGTACACCCCGCCGACCCCCCGCTGACCCGCCCCCTCTGCCGACGGCAGAGGGCGGTTGGCTTCCGGCCGTGCAGCGGGCACAGTCACCGGCATGAGACTTCTGGTGCTGGGCGGAACGGAGTTCGCGGGACGGGCCGTCGTGGAGGCGGCCCTCGGACGCGGGTGGGACGTGACGGTCCTCAACCGGGGACGGCAGGCCGCCGCCCCGGGCGTCCGGTCGCTGACCGGCGACCGGACCGCGCCCGGCGGCCTGGCCGCGCTCGACTCCCCCGGCGAAGGCGACTGGGACGCCGTCGTCGACACCTGGTCGGCGGCCCCGCGCGCGGTGCACGAGGCGGCGCGGCTGCTGCGCGGCCGCGCCCGCCGGTACGTGTACGTGTCCAGCTGCTCGGTGTACGCGTGGGCCCCGCCCGCCGGCTACACCGAGGACGCGCCGGTCGTCGGGGACGCCGCGCCCGACGCCGGGCAGAGCGACTACGCGCGGGACAAGCGCGGCGGCGAACTGGCCGCCCTCGACGGATTCGGCGAACGCGACAGCGTCCTCGTACGGGCCGGGCTGCTCCTCGGGCCGTACGAGAACGTGGGCCGGCTGCCCTGGTGGCTGACCCGGATCGCCCGCGGCGGCCCGGTCCTCGCGCCCGGCCCGCACGACCTGCCCCTGCAGTACGTCGACGTCCGCGACCTCGCCGAATGGATCCTGGGCGCCGTCGAGCAGGAGCTGAGCGGGCCGTACAACCTGATGAGCCCGCAGGGCCACACGACGATGGGCGGACTGCTGGAGGCGTGCGTGCGCGCCACCGGCTCGGACGCCGAACTGCGCTGGACGGCGCCGCGGACCGTGCTGGACGCGGGCATCGAGCCGTGGACCGAGCTGCCCGTGTGGGTGCCGCCGGGCACCGACCTGCACGACGCCCTGCACGCGGCCGACGTCTCACGGGCGGTGGCGGCGGGTCTGTCCTGCCGTCCGGTCGGGGAGACCGTCGCCGACACCTGGAGCTGGCTGACGTCGATCGGCGGTGTCGCGCCGCAGCGTCCGGACCGGCCCCGCAGGACGCTGGACCCGCAGGTCGAGGCGAGGGTCCTCGCGGCGGGCGCCGGCGCCGCGGGCACGGGGGGTGTATCTGGCACCACCCCCTGAGCGGGGACCCCGGCCCAGTGACCGCCGCCCGGCGGTCCGCGAGACTGACGCCATGAACGCCAACACGCAACGCGGCAGCATGGGCACGCAGGTCCGGGCGGTCGCGCTCGCCTCCGGCCGGTCCCTCGTCCTGGCCCTGGTCTGCCTGCCCGAGGCCATCCTGTGCTACACGGTCGCCGTCGTCTCGATCGCGCTCGTCCCCGTCGTGGGGGTCGGGCTGGTCACGACACCGTGGGCGCTCACCTGGGTGCGGTCCTTCGCCGGCCGGCGCCGGACCCTCGCGGCGAAATGGTGCGGCATACGCATCCCCGCCGCCTACCGGCCGGTGCCGCGGGACGCCAAGCCGTGGGTGCGCGCGGCAGCGATGCTCCGGGACCCGGCGACCTGGCGTGATCTGCGGTGGCTCCTGGTCGACATGACGGCCGGATACCTCACCGCGCTGCTGCCGGCCGCGCTGGTCCTCTACGCGGTGGAGGGCTTCGCCCTGGCGGCGGGGATGTGGCGGGTCTACCGGAACGCGACCGGCGACACCTACTGGTACGGCTTCGTGCCGGTCACCGACCAGACGTCGGCCTTCGGCGCGGCGGCCCTGGCCTGCGTGCTCCTCACGCTCGCCTACTTCCACACCCCGCGACTGCTGACGAACCACTTCCGCCTCACCCGGGCCGTACTCGCTCCCAGCCAGGCCGAACTGGCCGAACGCGTAAGGGTGTTGACCGAGACCCGGCGGGACGCCGTCGACTCGTCCGCCGCCGAGCTGCGGCGCATCGAGCGCGATCTGCACGACGGCGCCCAGGCGCGGCTGGTGGCGATGGGCATGGACCTCGGAACCGTCGAGATGCTCGTCGACAAGAACCCCGAGAAGGCCAAGGAACTCCTCGCGCAGGCCCGCCGGTCCTCCGCCGAGGCGCTCGGCGAACTGCGCGACCTGGTGCGCGGCATCCACCCGCCGGTGCTGGCCGAGCGCGGACTGGGCGACGCGGTGCGGGCCCTGGCGCTGCGGCTGCCCATCGCGACGGAGGTCGAGGTGGAGCTCGCGGGCCGGGCGCAGGCGCCGGTGGAGTCGGCCGCCTACTTCGCGGTGAGCGAGGCGCTCACCAACGCGGTCAAGCACTCCGGCGCCGACCGGATCTGGGTCGACGTGCGGCACTCGGACGGCAGTCTGCGGATCTCGGTCACCGACAACGGCAGGGGCGGCGCGGTGATCGGGGCGGGCTCGGGCCTGACCGGACTCGAACGGCGGCTCGGTACATTCGACGGTGTCCTGGCCGTCGGCTCGCCCGCCGGCGGTCCCACCATGGTGACCATGGAGATCCCTTGCGTGTTGTCCTAGCCGAAGACCTCTTCCTGTTGCGGGACGGTCTCGTCCGGCTGCTGGAGGCCTACGACTTCGAGATCGCCGCCGCCGTCGAGTCCGGGCCCGAACTGGAGCGGGCCCTCGCCGAACTGGAGCCGGACGTCGCCGTGGTCGACGTCCGGCTCCCGCCCACGCACACGGACGAGGGGCTCCAGTGCGCGCTGGAGGCCCGCCGCAGGAAGCCGGGGCTTCCGGTGCTCGTGCTCTCCCAGCACGTCGAGCAGCTGTACGCGCGCGAACTGCTCGCCGACGGCAGCGGAGGGGTCGGCTATCTGCTGAAGGACCGGGTCTTCGACGCGGAGCAGTTCGTGGACGCGGTGCGGCGGGTCGCCGCGGGCGGCACGGCGATGGACCCGCAGGTGATCCAGCAGTTGCTGGCCCGGCGGGCCAACGACGGCCGCGGGCCCGTGGACCGGCTCACCCCGCGCGAACGGGAGGTGCTGGAGCTGATGGCGCAGGGCCGGTCGAACGGGGCTATCGCGGGCAGCCTGGTGGTCACCGAGCGGGCCGTCGCCAAACACACCGCGAACATCTTCGTGAAGCTGGGCCTGGAGGTCTCGGACGACGACAACCGCAGGGTGCTGGCGGTTCTGGCCTATCTGGACCGCGGTCTGTGAGTGGTCAACTGCGGTTAACTGTGCGGGCTTTGGAGAGGTTTTGTCGTTGTGGGCTCTCATGAATTTCTGAGCGGGCTGAACACCTGTGGGGCGTGATGCGTAAGGGAGGAAGCAGCTTCAGCTTCACTCCTGTCGGGCGCCTCGATGCTGCCCCGCAAGGAAGTCAGAGGAGTTCCATGGGACGCAACACACGTAAACGCCGTTCGTCGATGGCCACGAAGGCCGTGGCAGCATCGGCGGCCCTAGCGCTCGGTGGGGGCGGGCTGATCTGGGCGAACTTCTACGCTTCGGCGCACGAGTCGAACAGCTCGGGCCAGAACGAGACCAAGGCCGCCAACGCGGCCGTGCAGGTCGCCACCATCTCCTGCCCGGACGTGGGGCAGAAGCTGACGAGCGTGCCCAACGGGGCCAAGCAGGGCGTCGCGAGCGAGCTGGCCAACCTCGACAAGCAGATCACCGAGGCCTACGCCCGGCTCGCCTCCACCCGCCAGGCCCAGGCCGGTGACCCCGGCTTCGTGCAGAACGCGATCGTCGGCCCCCTCAAGGAGAAGCGGGGCGCGACGATCGACCGGATCCGCATCAACATCCAGCGCTCGGGCGGCCAGTTCGACAACTCGCTGAGCCAGCTCGCGGCCTGCACCACACAGGTGGCGAACAACACGAACGCCGGTCAGCAGAACGGCGGCCAGAACAACGGCGGCCAGCAGCAGGGCGGCCAGCAGAACGGCGGCCAGCAGCAGGGCGGCAACGGCGGCCAGCAGCAGAACGGCGGCCAGAACAACGGCGGTCAGCAGAACAACGGCGGCCAGAACAACGGCGGCCAGCAGCAGGGCGGCAACGGCGGCCAGGGCGGCAACGGTCCCGTCGCCTCAGACTTCGTCGACATCACGAAGGTCCAGGCGAACGTCAAGGCCAAGCCCCGCAAGAACAACCGTGCCTCGAACGGCACGTTCAGCGCCTCCTGCGGCGTGAACGCGAACAAGAACTTCAACACCGACAACGTGATCGTGGCGCCGGGCGTGACCAACGGCGCGCACCACACGCACGACTACGTCGGCAACCAGAAGATCAACGCGTTCTCCAGCAACAACACGTTCCTCCAGGGTGGCACCAGCTGCTCGAACAAGAGCGACCTGTCGTCCTACTACTGGCCGGTGCTGCGTCTGCAGAACGGCACCCAGGAGTTCGACCAGAACCGGGACGGCGGTGGCAAGGAGGGCAACGTCGGCAAGATCCTGACCGCCAAGCAGGCGGAGATCAAGTACGTCGGCAGCCCGAAGAGCAAGGTCGTCGCGATGCCGCAGTTCCTGCGGATCATCACGGGTGACGCCAAGACCACCACCAACGGCCTGGCGAACGCCAACGCGCACTGGAGCTGCACCGGCTTCGAGAACAAGGTGCAGCTGACCGAGCAGTACCCGATCTGCCCCCGGGGCAGCAGCGTGGTCCGCTCGTTCGCCTTCCAGAGCTGCTGGGACGGCAAGAACGCCGACAGCGCCAACCACCGTTCGCACGTGGCCTTCGCCGACGCCAACGGCAACTGCCAGAACGGCTTCAAGGCGATCCCGCAGCTGACGATGCGCCTCGTCTACGACGTTCCCGCGCCGGTCGTCCAGAACGGACAGGTGAAGAACGCCTACGCGGTCGACGGCTTCCCGGAGCAGCTCCACAAGCCGTCCACCGACCACGACGACTTCATCAGCATCACCAAGAACAACCTGGCGAACAAGATCGCCAGCTGCATCAACCGCGGCCAGCGCTGCCAGTGACACGCTGACGCGGTGACCGCACGGAAGAGCCGGCGGTGGGAGATCCCACCGCCGGCTCTTCGCCGTCCGCACCGCGGGCGGACGGTCAGTGACCCGAGTGCGCGGAGTGGTCGGTCCCCTCCTCGATGTCCCCGCCGAGCGTGGTGCGCAGCGCGGCGACCGTGGCGTCCTCGCCGACGGCCACCCACTTGCGGCCGACGAGGTAGTGGCCGCCGTAGTCCTTGGCCGTGTTGATCCACTCGCGCAGTCCGCGGTCGGTGGCGAACGTGGCGAGGATGAATTTGCCGTCGTGGTTCTTGCAGATCGCCTGGCGGATCTCGTCCGCGTCGGTCTGCATGTCGGGGGTGCACTTCACCTCGGCGGCCAGCTGCTCCAGGCTGCCGGTCGCCACGCCGGGGATGGACGCCTGCGCCTTCCCGGAGCCGCCGGAAGAGCATCCCGCCAGCAGCAGCGCCGCAGCGGCGGCCGCCGTCGCGAGCATCGGTCGGGTCATCTTCATCTGTTCCTCCAAGCGAGAGCCTCGCCCTGGATACGGCTCCCGCGCGCGGTGCGCTCAAAATACCGGTGCAGGCCGGGAGACACGCGTGCGAAGGTGAGCCGGTGAACCACGACTGGGAAGACCGCGTGAGCGCCGCCTGGGCCTCTTTCGACGACTACCCGGAGGCGAGGGCGGCGGACTTCCGGGCGCTGATCGACGCGCTCGTCGCCGAACTGCCCGGGGACAGCCCGCTGGGACTGTTCGAGCGGGCCTGCGCCTGGGACTCCACCGGCCACTCGGACCGGGCGGCCCCGCTCTACCGCGAGGCGCTCGCCCGCGGCCTGAGCGACGTCAGCGGTTACAAGGGCAGACGCGCCAAGATCCAGCTCTCCAGCTCGCTGCGCAACATCGGCCGCGCCCAGGAGGGCGTCGAGCTGCTGACCCCCGAACTGACGGCGCCCTCCGACGAACTGGACGACGCCGTGCGCGCCACGCTGGCCCTGTGCCTGTCGAGCCTCGGCCGGGACCGCGAGGGCCTGTCCCTGGTGCTCGGCGCCCTGGCCCCCCATCTGCCGCGCTACCAGCGCTCGATGGCCCACTACGCCCGCGCGCTCGTCACCGGCTGACCGCCGCCGCGACGCGTCGCCGGCCCGCCGGGACGGCCCTGCGCCCCGGCGGCCGGGCCCGGCGGGGCGGGCGGCGGGCCCGGCGGGGCGGGCGGCGGGCCCGGCCGGGTGGTGACCTATCGCGCGTCTCGCTCGTTCTGGTGGGCGTGCAGCCACAGGATGTCGCCCCACGCCCCGCAGCCCGATCCGCAGCCGACCGGACCGTCGACGCCGAGCAGGCCGAAGCAGCGCTCGTCGAGCACTACCCGCGTCTGGTCCGGCTCGCCTATCTCGTGCTGCCGCCCGGCCTCGGCCGCGGCCGGCGCGTCCTGACCGCGCACGCCCTCGTCCAGCGCGCCCTGCCGCGCGGCCGGGCGTCCGCTCCCGTCATCCCGGCCCAGTCCACCGGCCGCGACGGCGACCCCGGGTACGCCTACGTCCGTCTCCAGGTGGTCCGCTCGGCGCTGGAGGCGGGACGTCCGCTGACGCTGCGCTCCCTGACCAGGCGGGCGCAGCTGCCGGCGCTGTTCCCTCAGGTGTGGGGGCTGCGCCTGTTCCCCCGGCCGGGCGGCGCCGACGAACTCGCCCTCGACCAGCGGCTCGCCGCGCTGTCCGGCCCGGCGCGGGCCGCCTACGTCCTGCGCGGTCTGGAGCGGCTTCCCGACGGCGACGTGCGCGAGGTGCTGACCGGGGCCGGCGTCGAGAAGGCGGAGGCCGCCCTGCGGGAGGCCGCCGGGGTGCCGGCGGCGCAGTACGCGCTGCTCGCCGAGTCCGGCGAGTTCGACCCCTGCGTCCTCCAGGCCCGGCCCACCGATCTGATGCGCCGCCGTCGGCACACCAGGGCAGCGCTCGCCGCGGCGGCCGCGCTCGCGGTGTGCGGCGCGCTGGTGGCGCTGCCCGGCGACGGCTGGGGGCCGGACGGCGCGGCCGCTCCCGCGTACGCGCGCAACCCGGCCGCCGAGGCCGCCCTCGACCCCGGACGGCTGGTGCGGATCTCCCCGGCCGTCTGGAGGACCTCCGCCCGCACCGACTTCTCGGTGTGGCCCGCGCGCGGCGCGCTGGTCCGCGACACCGCGCTGCTGCGCCGCGCGCTCGCCGTCTGGGCCCGGCCCGGGGAGACCGTCCAGGTCTCCGCGACCCCCGAGACGCCCACCGGGGGCCCGGCCGGCCCGCCGCAGCTGCTCTACGCCGGAGAGGTCGCCAACGCGCGCGTGGTGATCCTCTACGACGGACTGCGCATCGCCCGCTACGCGGAGCCCAGGGACGGCACGGCGGGCGCGGCCCTGGACTTCGCGCGGGTCGACGGCGCGACCGGCGCCGAGGCGGCCGCGCTGGTGCTCGACCGGGCCGACGGCAACGTCCGCTATCTCACGGCCCCGTGGGTGACAGGGGCCGCCGAGCGGGACCTGTCGAAGCCGGGCGCCGGGACGATGGAGCTGGCGCTGGCCGACGGGATCACCTCTCCGCTGGCCAGCCCGGCCACCCGGACCACCGCGTGCACCACGTGGAACGTGCTCCAGCTGACGGACGCGTCCGGAAGCCATCTGCTCAGCGACCTCGGGGAGCTCGTGCCCGCCCGGCTCACCGCGGGGCGGCCGACCGGGGCCGCGGACGCGAGCGGCGCGCAGGCGCTGCGGACGTGGGCGCCGTTCGCGTGCTCGCTGGCCGACGCGCGCGGGCAGGGCGTCCGGACGGTCAACGCGTGGGGTTACGCGCGCCAGCCGCTGCCCGACGGGAGCGGTTCGGCGTCCTGGGTGTGCACCAGGGCCGAGACGTGGCGGGGTGACGGCAACCGGGTGCTGGCCCAGTTCCACACGCCGGGCGGCCTCTTCGGGGCGGCCGTGGCGAAGGCCGGTGACGTGCCGGCGTGCGGTCCGCGCGATCCGCATGTGCTGGCCGGGGTGCTGTGGAAGTCCAAGGGCGGCCACTGGTACCTCCTGGCGGCCGGCGACAAGGACACGGAGTCCGTGCGCGCGACCGGCGGGGTGCGCGGCTCGGGGCGGGGGAACCTGCTGACGCTGGCGGCGAAGCAGGGCGCGCAGGCCGGTCTGGAAGGCGAGTCGAAGAACGGGCGGCCGATCAGCGGACTGCGCTGACGGTCCGCTCGCGCCCGTTCCCGGGTGGGCGGCCCGGGCCGGCCGGGCGACCGGCCGGCCCGGCGGATCAGGGGGAACACCCGGAGCGGTCCGGTCCGTTCGAGTCCGGATTCGATCGGTAAGGTGTTCGCATGACTACCGGGGTTCGTCGCAGAATGGGAGTCGAGGAGCGTCGGCAGCAGTTGATCGGCGTCGCCCTCGAACTGTTCGCCCAGCGTTCGCCGGACGAGGTCTCGATCGACGAGATAGCCGCCGCCGCGGGCATCTCGCGCCCCCTCGTCTACCACTACTTCCCCGGCAAACTCAGCCTGTACGAGGCCGCGTTGAAGCGGGCCTCGGAAGATCTGGCGAGCCGTTTCACCGAGCCGCACGAGGGGCCGCTGGGCGCCCGGCTGCTGCGCGTGATGCACCGGTTCTTCGACTTCGTCGACGCCCACGGACCCGGCTTCTCCGCCCTGATGCGCGGCGGTCCGGCGGTCGGCTCGTCGACGACGAACGCGCTCGTCGACTCGGTGCGCCAGATCGCCTACGAGCAGATCCTGTCGCATCTGGGCGTCACCGATCCGCCGCCGCGGCTGGAACTGGTCGTCCGCTCCTGGATCTCGCTCTCCGAATCGACCGCGCTGATCTGGCTGGACGGGCGGCGCATCCCGCGCGAGGAGCTGGAACGCCAGCTCGTGCACGACTTCGCCGCGCTGACCGCCGTCAGCGCGGCCTACGACGACGAGCTGCGCACCCTGCTGCGGCCGGTGCTGGGCGGCGAGCCCGCGGACGGCCCCTTCGGCGACCTGGCCACCCGGCTGATCGCCCTCGCGTCCTGAGCGCTCAGGCCTCGAACTTGCGGTACGACGGGTCGAGGTCGCGCACCTCGGCGGACACGTGCAGGCTCACGCCGTCGGCCGGCGCGATGTGCTTGCGCAGCAGTTCCAGGGCGGCTTCGGTGAGCCGGGCCTTGGTCTCGTCGGTCCGGCCGGCCAGCAGGGCGATCGTGAGATTGACGATCGCCGGGCCTGCGTCGCCGTCCGCCGCGACGGCTCCGACGACGTCCGCCTCGGTGCGCAGGACCCGCGTCTTGCACGCCTCCAGTCCGGCGGCCGCCGTCTCCACGACGACGGGGTGCAGTTCGAGCGCGAACGCGCGCCAGTCGACGTGGTCGAGCCCGGAGGAGACTTCGACGGTGATCTGCGGCATGGGCACTCCAGTTCTAGAAAGACCGGGCCCACTTTAGGACGTCACGACGGGGTACGGGGCGCCAGTCTCAGGGCCAGCATCGCGACGTCGTCGTCGCGGTCGTGGCCGAAGCAGCTCAGCAGCGTGTCGCACAGGGCGTCCAGGCCCGGCATGGCGCCGGTGGCCGCCGCGCGCAGCTGCTCCATCGACACCGCCAGGTCGATGCCCCGCGTCTCGATCAGTCCGTCGGTGACCATGAGGAGCCGGTCGGCGGGCTCCAGGAACAGTTCGGTGGGCGGCGGGTGGGGCAGGCCGGGGCCGAGCAGCGGGCCGGCCGCCTTCACGTAGTCGGCGCTGCGGCCGTCCCGCACGATCAGTGGCGGGATGTGGCCCGCGTTGGCGACCCGGGCGCGGCCGGTGTCCGGGTCGAGCAGGACCAGGCAGACGGTGGCGGTGACCCCGGGGTGGTAGAGGCGGAGCATCCGGTCGAGGCGTTCGGCGAGCACGGCCGGGTCGCTCTCGTCGACGCAGTAGGCGCGCAGCGCGTGCCGGATCTCGACCATCACGGTGGCCGCCTCCAGCGAGTGCCCCACGACGTCGCCGACGACGGCCAGCACGCCGTCCCCGGTGCGCAGGGCGGCGTAGAAGTCGCCGCCGATCTCGGTCTCGTGGGAGGCGGGCACGTACCGGACGGCGACGTCGACGCCGGGCAGTTCGGGCAGCTTGTGCGGCCGGGGCAGGAAGCTGTGCTGCAGGGTGAGGGCCACGTGCCGCTCGGCCCAGTACATCAGCAGCGGCTCGGCGGCGAGCGCGGTGGCCTGGGCGAGCCGGGCCAGCAGGGACTCGCGCGCGGGCTCCACCCGGCGCGCCGCGCGGGTCGGGGTGGCCACACAGACCGCGCCCCGGCCGTCCTGGGTGGGGATGAGGACGAGGCGGGCGTCGTGCCGCGTGTCGGGGCGGGAGAAACCGGCCGGCCACAGCGGCGCGGAGGCGGTGGTGATCCGCACCCCCGCCTGCCCGTGGGTGAGACGCCGCAGCAGCGTGACGAGGGCGCGGTGGGCGTCCGGGTCCGGCAGCGCGAGCGGGGTGGCGCCGCGGGGCGCGCCGCGGTACAGCTCGTCGTCCGGCCCGAGGACGAAGACGGCGGCGGGCGCGCCGGTGAGCCGGGCGGCGCCCTCGGCCGCCGCGTCGGCGAGTTCCTGCGGGGAGCGGGCCGACTGGATGGCCACGACGGCCTCCGACAGCAGGGTCAGCCGCCGTGCCGCCGCCTGGTCGTCGGCCCGCAGCCGCGCGGCGCGCACCGCCGCGCGGACCGCCGCGTCGATCTCGCCGGGCGGGGCGGGCAGGGTCAGACGGGGCTCGCCGCCCGCGTCCGGTTCCTCCGCCGGGTCGCCGGGGTCGTCCGGATCCTTCCCGGCCGTGGACTTCCCGGCGGTCGAGAAGTGCACGACGGGCACTCCGGCCATGTGCGGTCTGGCCTTGATCCGGCGGCGCAGTTCGAAGCCGCTCATGTCCGGCAGGTCCACGTCGACGAGGGCGATGTCGGGCAGTCCGCCCCGGCGCGCCCGCACGTCCAGTTCGGCGAGCGCCTCGTGGCCGGTGCCGACGGCGACGACCTGGTGGCCGGCGCGGCGCAGCACGGTCCGCAGGGCGAAGCGGCCCGCGGCCGTGTGGTCCACGACGAGCACCGTCGTGTCTGTCCGTGTGCCGTCGACGTTCATCAGGTCAGCCTCGGACTCGCCGGATGGAGCAGGCCGGGTTCGAGGCCTGCTCCACCACGGTAGTGCGGGTGTCTAGTGCGTCGTGCGGGTGAACACCGCCACGGTGCGGGCCGGGACGGTGAACGTGCCCGACTGCGCGGTGTAGGAGGCGGTGCGCACGGCCGGGTCCGCGCCGGACGCCTGCACCGGGTGCAGCCGGTAGTCGGTCCCGGCGAGCGCGGCGACGGTCTGCCGCTGGGCGTCGGGCGTCGCGTTGAACACGACGACCAGGTCGCCCAGGCGCATGGTGACGACGCCGGGGGTCTCCTTTTCGCCGGACAGCGGGAAGGAGAGCGCCGACTGCACCTGCGCGGCCGTTTCGAGGGAGAACGCCTTCTCCGTCGTCCGGATGCGCAGCAGGTCGCGGTAGGCGGCCGAGGCGGCGGTGATCTGCGGGCAGCCCACCCGGACGGTGTCCAGCAGGGGCCTGGCGTAGGGCCACTTGGCGGCGTTGTCGGCGGCCGGGGGCAGTCCGCGGCCGAAGCCGTTGCCGTCGGCGCAGTTCCAGTGGATGGCGTTGAACCAGTCGCCGCTGTCGAAGGAGTTGCGGTCGAGGGACTTGGAGCGGAGCAGGTCGCTGCCGGCCTGTGACAGGGCCGGGCCCTGGGAGAGCGCGGCGGTGGCCATGGCGAGGACCTGCATGCGGGAGCGGTCGTCGGCGGAGGCGCCGGCCGGGAGCTTGTAGGCCAGGGCGTCGAACAGCGACTCGTTGTCGTGGGCGTCGACGTAGGCGAGGGCGTCGCCGGGCGCCTTCGCGTAGCCGGCCGGGGCGCCGTTGTAGTCGACGTCGGCGCCGGTCACCTCCTTGCCGTCGGTGTCGGTGAAGCGATAGTCGGCGAGGTTTCCGGTCAGGCCGACCTTGAGGAGGTCCTGGTAGTGCAGGAGCCGGGCCTTCTGCTGTGCCGGGGTGCCGTTGGCGGTCGAGGAGTTGGGGTCGGTGTAGAGGCCGGAGGCGAAGCCCTGCACGCCGGGGTCCTCGTCGAAGGGGCCGCCGCCGCGGACGGCGTCGCGCGCCCGGTCGGAGAAGGTGGCGACGCCGGTTCCCGCCATGTTCTTCTGCGTGGCCTGCACGAAGCGGGCGTCGTCGGCGACCTCACCGAAGTTCCAGCCCTCCCCGTACAGGATGATCTTCTTGCCGTCGACGCCGTCCCGGGCGGGGGTCAGGGCGTCCAGGGCCTTGCGCACGGCCAGGATGTTGGCCTTCGGGTGGTGGCCCATGAGGTCGAAGCGGAAGCCGTCGACCTTGTACTGCCGGGCCCAGGTGACGACCGAGTCGACGACGAGCTTGCCCATCATGGCGTTCTCGGTGGCCGTGTTGGCGCAACAGGTGCTGGTGGCGACGGACCCGTCGGCGAGGAGCCGCTGGTAGTAGCCGGGGACGATCCGGTCCAGGACGCTGGTCGGCGCCTGGCCGCTCGCCGCCGTGTGGTTGTAGACGACGTCCATGACGACGCGCAGTCCGTCGCCGTTGAGCGCCTGGACCATTCTGCGGAACTCGACGGTGCGGGCCGTGCCGTCGGGGTCGCCGGCGTAGGAGCCCTCGGGGACGGTGTAGTGGTAGGGGTCGTAGCCCCAGTTGTAGGCGTCCTTCGCGGCGGTCGCGGACACGCACTCCTGCTGCTTCTCGGAGGCCGCCGGGTAGGAGGCGAGGTCGCAGGCGGGTACGGCCTGGTCGGCCTTCCTCTCGGCGATGGTGGCGATGTCGAAGACGGGCAGCAGGTGGACGTACGAGGTGCCCGCCGCCGCCAGCTCACGCAGGTGCTTCGAGCCGTCGCCGCCGCGGTCGGTGAAGGCGAGGTAGCCGCCCCGGTCCTTGGCCGGGACGGTCGGGTCGGCGACGGAGAAGTCCCGGACGTGCAGTTCCTGGATGCGGGCGTCGCGCAGCGGGACGGCCTTCGGCTTGGCGAGCTTCGACCAGCCGCCGGGGGCCAGGGCCGGATCGTCCAGGTCGACGACGAGGCTGCGCGCGGAGTCGGCGGTCAGGGCGAGCGAGTAGGGGTCGGTCACCTTGTTGACGACGACCTGGCGCACGGTGGGCGCCCACACCGTCACGGCGTACCGGTAGGGCTTGTTCTTCCAGCTCTTCGGGCCGGTGACGGACCAGACGCCGGTGGCGTCGTCGCGGCGCATGGCGACCGTGGAGCCGTCGAGCTCCAGGGCGACGTTCTGCGCCGTCGGGGCCCACACGGAGAGAGTGGGGCGGCCGTCGCGGAAGACCGGGCCGAGCTTCGCCGAGGCGGCGGCCGCGTACAGGTCGTCCAGCACGCCCGCGGTCTGCACGCCGGTCGCGGCCAGGACGGCGCCCTGGACGGTGCGCTGGGTGGCGACGACCTGGCCGGTCAGCGCCTCGCGCACCCGGCCGCGGTCACGCGGGTCGACGGACCAGGCGGTGTAGTCCTTCAGGTGGGGGTACTTCGCCTTCTGGGCGTCGGTGAGCGCGCTCTTCGTGAGCCGCAGCCATCCGGCGTCGCCGGTGAGCCTGCCGTCCTTCACGGTGATCGCACCCGTGCGGCTGTAGAGCAGCTGGGTGGAGGCGGCTCCCTCCGCGCCGTTCCAGGCCACGGTGTCCCGGTCGATCCAGACCGCCTTGGAGGCGGTGAGGTCGAGGGCCGCGGCGGATCCGGCCGGCTGCGGGAGCAGGTACTTCTCCTGTCCGTTCAGCAGCCACACCTCGTGGCCGTTCGCGGTGAGGTCCAGCGACCGGTCGGCGGCGAGGTCCTTGTCGTCGCCCTTGTGGACGATATAGCTCAGGCTGGTGGCGCCGGCGGCGAGGGGCACCTCGAAGACCGCGCCGTAGGCGTCGGTCCGGGCCGGCGGGAGCGGCTTGGACCACTCGGTGGGGTTCGCGGCGCCCGTCCAGACGTGCAGGCCCCAGCCGTCGTAGTCGCCGTCGGCGCGGTGGTAGTGCAGGACGGCCTTCGCGGTGTCCTGGGCGGGATAGTCCGGCCGCTGCGTGACGACCGCCTCCTTGCCCTGCTCGATCCAGACCTCGCCGGTCTTGCCGACGTCGACGGTGCGGTCGGCGGCGACGTCCTTGTTCCCTTCCTTGTCGATGACGAGGAAGCCGACGCTCGACGCGCCCGGCTTCAGCTTGACGTAGGCGAAGGCGCCGTACGCGTCGCGGCCCGCGAACGGGTGACTGGCGGGCCAGGTGGTCGCCTCGCCGTCGGCGAGGTCGCCCCAGGCGTACAGGCCCCAGTCGTCGTAGTCGCCGTCGGTGCGCTTGTAGTGGACGACCGCATAGTCGCGCGAGGACGCGGTGGGGATCTCCTCGGCGGGCGGCGTGCCGGTGGTGGAGGCGGCGGTGGCGGCGGAGGTGCGGCCCGCCCGGTCCACGACGACGGCCTTGTAGCGCAGGGGCGTACCGGGCGGCACGCCGGCGCCGATGGTCTGGGTGACCCGGTAGGGGGCGTGGTCGGCGGAGCCGAGGATCTGCCACTTCCCGGTGCCGGCCTGGGCCGCGAAGACGACGCGCGCGAGCTGTCCGCCCCCGACGTCCGCGCCGAGTTCGACGGTGCCGGTGGCGCCCGCCGCGGGGGCGTGCAGGGTGATCGTCGGCCGGGCCGCGGGGACGGCCGGCCGGCGGTCGGCCTTGAGGACGACGGCCGAGTTCGCGGGCACGCTCACCGTGATCTTCCGGTCGGCGCCGGAGGTGACGGTGTTCTTCGTGCCGTGGATCCCGTGGAACGCGGTGTTCGCCGAACCGGTCGCGAACGTCGCCTGCTTCGCCGTGCCGGCGTTGTTGAAGGCGACGACGTACTCGGTGGCGTCCTTGCCGGTCCCGTTGCGGGAGAAGGCGTAGACGCCGGGGCCGTCGTCCGCGTGGCGCTCGGTCTGGACGCCGTCGGCGAGGGCGGGGTTGGCCCTGCGGAGCGCGGCGAGGGCCGCGATCTGCCGGTAGAGCGGGGCGGAGGTGTCGTAGGCGTCGCTCGCGTGGGTGCGGGCGGTGCCGATCTCGTCGTCGTCGAGGTAGTCGGCGACCTTCGAGGCGAACATCGTCTGGCGGGCGTCCTTGTCGCCGCCGGATCCGGCGAAGCCCTGCTCGTCACCGTAGTAGACGACGGGGTTGCCGCGGCTGAGGAACATCAGCTCGTTGGCGAGCCGGTCCTTGGCGAGGAGTTCGGCGTCGGAGGCCTTCGGGTTGTCCTGGTCCAGGAAGTAGCCGAAGCGGCCCATGTCGTGGTTGCCGAGGAAGGTGACCTGTTCGTAGGCGTTGGCCTTGTCGGTCGTGTACTTGTAGTCGTCGGCGAAGACGGAGGCGAGCTTCTTCGCGCTGCCGCCCTGGGAGGCGTACTGGCGGGCCGCGTCCTGGAAGGGGAAGTCGAGGGTGGAGTCGAGGCGGCCGCGGGTGACGTAGGGGGACGTGACGGACGTGTCGGCGGAGTAGACCTCGCCGAACATGAAGAAGTCCTTGCGCCCGTGCCGGGCCGCGTACGCGTCGAGGGCGGTCGCCCACTGCGTCCAGAACTCCATGTTCACGTGCTTGACGGTGTCGATCCGGAAGCCGTCGATCCCGAAGTCGCGGACCCACTTCTCGTAGATCTTCTCCATGCCGCTGACGACCTCGGGACGCTCGGTCCACAGGTCGTCGAGTCCGGAGAAGTCGCCGTAGTTCGCGGACTCGCCCGCGTAGGTGGAGTCGCCCCGGTTGTGGTACATCGTGGGGTCGTTGAGCCAGGACGGCACCTTGGCGTTCTTCTTCGCGGCCGGGACGGCCGGCGTGCGGGGGAAGGAGCCGGCGCCGACCGGCGGGAAGGGCTTGGCGCCGTCGGCGTAGTCCGCGTCGTCGAAGGGGCGGCCGTCCTTCGTCAGATACGGGAACGCGCCCTTGGAGAGATAGCCGTAGGACTTCTCCGCGTAGTCGACGACGTCGGCCGTGTGGTTGGTGATGACGTCGAAGAAGACCTTCATGCCCTTGGCGTGGGCCTTGGAGATCAGGGTCTCCAGGTCCTTGTCGGTGCCGAAGTGCGGGTCGACCTTGGTGAAGTCGGTGATCCAGTAACCGTGGTAGCCGGCCGAGGCGTCCTTGCCGGCGCCCTGGACGGGCTGGTTCTTGAAGATCGGCGCCATCCAGATGGCGGTGGTGCCGAGGCCCTTGATGTAGTCGAGCCGCTTCGTCAGGCCCTTGAGGTCGCCGCCCTGGTAGAACCCCTTGTCGGTGGGGTCGTAACCGGTCGACAGCCGCGAGCCGGTCAGCCCGCCCTTGTCGTTGGACGCGTCGCCGTTGGCGAAACGGTCCGGCATGACGAAGTAGAACTGCTCACGGGTGGAGTCGTGCCGGGACGGCTCGGCGGCGAGCCGGGCGTCCGACGGCGGTGCGGGCGGGGTCTGAGCCCGCGCCACGAGGGGTTGCGCAAGCGATACGGCCAGTGCGGCGGCGAGGACGGCTGCGCGCAGCCGGAGGCGGCCGAAGCGGCCCGCCTGCCCTCTCGGTATCAGGTCCACGGTTGTGAACTCCTAGCGATTACGGCGTACTCGGGTCCGACCCCGCGCGCGTTTCGGCCACGATGCCGAACGCCCGCGTGACCGTATCGCTCACGCAAGGGTTGCAGCAAGAGTCTTGCAACATGCGGAAAGGGGTTTCAGCAGCTGGACTTGCCCGCGTAGATCGCGAGGGCCGTGCCGGCGCCCAGCGTCGCCGTGAACTGGCCCGAGCCGTTCACCGTGACGCTCGTGTTGTTCTGGACGTCGCAGTACGTTCCCGCGGCCAGGGAGGTGCTGAACGTCCGGCTCAGGGCGGAGGTCTCGTGGTTGATGGCGACGAAGCCCTTGCTGCCGCGGCCGAAGGCGATGGCGTCGTTGCCGTCGTCCCACCAGTTCGAAAGCCCTTGCCCGCGCGTGGCGTTGTGGAAGCCGACCATCGACTTGATCTCCGGCCAGGCGTGCTGGCACTTCCAGCCGTCCTGCCAGCAGGCGTTGACAGCACCGCCGCCGGGCGGTCCCGCGTCGGCGTTCGACCACTCGTAGCCGGAGTTGACGTCCGGTGCGCCGTAGGGGTGGGCGAGCATGAAGACGTTGGCGAGCGTGTAGGTGGAGCCGTCCTTGTAGTTCAGGGTGGAGCCGTTGCGCTCGGTGTCGTGGTTGTCGACGAAGACGCCCGCGACCGAGCCGCTCATGTAACCCCAGCCCTCGCCGTAGTTCTTCAGGTAGGCGAGGTTCTCGTTGTTGAAGACCCGCTTGAGGTCGTAGGCGTAGCGGAACTCCTGGACGTCGCCGTTGCCGGTGTACTCGGTGGGCTGGACGGCCTCCCCGCTGCCGTAGATGACCTCCTGCTTCCAGTACACGCCCGGGTTCGTCAGCCGCGACTTGATGTTCGCGAGGTCGGCGGCGGCGATGTGCTTGGCCGCGTCGATGCGGAAGCCGTCGACGCCCAGGCCGAGCAGGTCGTTCAGATAGCCGGCGATGGTCTTGCGGACGTAGTCCTCGCCGGTGTCGAGGTCGGCCAGCCCGACGAGTTCGCAGTGCTGGACGTTCCAGCGGTCCGCGTAGTTCGAGATCTGCGAGGTGCAGTCGTCGAAGTCGTAGGAGGAGTACAGGCCCGGGTAGTCGTACTTCGTGTACGCCGAGCCGCCGGTCCCGGTGCCGCTGCCCGCCGCCATGTGGTTGATCACGCTGTCGGCGACGACCTTCACGCCCGCCGCGTGGCAGGCGTTCACCATGTTCCGGAACGCCGTGCGGTCGCCGAGCCGCCCGGCGATCCGATAGCTGACGGGCTGGTACGACGTCCACCACTGCGAGCCCTGTATGTGCTCGGCGGGCGGGGAGACCTGCACGTATCCGTAGCCCGCGGGACCGAGGGTGTTCGTGCACTCCCTGGCGACGGAGGCGAAGTTCCACTCGAAGAGGACGGCGGTGACGTCCTTGACGCCGGGTGGGGCGGCGGAGGCGGGGGAAGCGCCGGGGACGACGACCGCGGCCAGGGCGGCGGCCAGGGCGAGAGCGCCCGTAAGGGGTCTGCTGTGCGACATGTGGGGTTCCTTCGTCTTTGAAGGCTCTTGCTGCAATCTTTCAGAAACCTTGCAGTGGCGTGATGTTAAGGTCCCGCGGCCGAAAAGTGCAGAGGCCGGTGTGAAGGATCTGCAAGAAGTCGCGGGCGGACCCTGGTTGAATCCCCCGGTGACCACCGACACCGGCGGCCCGGCCGTCCCGCACCCGCTGCTCGGGCGCCTCCTCGACACCGCCGAAGGGCGCTTCCCGCCGGCCGACGGCGGCGTCACGGTCCTGCCCGCCCTGACCGGCGGACTGGAGTGCTCGGTCGCCTTCACCGGCCACGCCGTCGTCGCCACCGCAATGCCCGCCGAGCGGGTGCGCGCCCACCGCCCCGACGGGTTCGGCGGCTCCCTGTCCCCGGACTTCCTGCGCGCCCTGGCCGGGCCCGGAGGCTGGATCGGCGTCGTCGACGCCACCCTGGCGGCCCGTGGCGCCGGCGGTCCCGCCCGGCTGCGTCCGCTCGCCGGTGCCGACGGCCACCCACGGGTGCGCTTCGCCCGTGAACTACGCGTGGACGTCCGGGTGTTCGGCGACGAGCGCGGGCTGGTCACCCTCGCGGCGGGCCTCGCCGGCCGCACCGAGGTGAGCGTCGAACTGCACCGCCCCGAGGGCGGCGCACCCGGACGGGGCAGATCGCTGCTGGGCGACGCGCTGACGCTGGTCCCGCGGGGCGAGCCCGTCTTCGCGGCGGTCGCCCCGGGCAACGCCCGCTCCCTGCGGGCCTTCCTCGCCGCCGGGTTCGTCCCGGTCGGGTCCGAGGTCCTGCTCCGCCCCGAGCGCGGCCGGGCATGACGACGGACGACCCGGACGCCGGGACACCCCTGACGACGCGGAGCAGCTACGACGCGGTGGCCGAGCGCTACGCCCGCGAGATCGGTGACGAACTCGACGGCAAGCCCCTCGACCGCGCCCTGCTGGACGCCTTCGCCGAACTGGCCGCCGGCGGCCCGGTCGCGGACGTCGGCTGCGGTCCGGGCCATGCGACGGCCCGTCTGGCCGCCCTGCACGACGTGCGGCCGCTCGGAGTGGACCTGTCCCCGGCGATGTGCGCCGTGGCGCGACACAGGACCGGTCTGCCGTTCCTCGCGGCGGACATGCGCGCCCTGCCGATCCGCCCCGGCACCCTGGGCGGCGTCCTGTGCCTGTACGCGGTGATCCACCTCGACGAGGCCGGACGGGCCGCCGCCTACGCCGAGTTCGCCCGCGTGCTGCGCCCCGGCGCCCCCGTGCTCGTCGCCTTCCACACCGGCGATCCGGACCTGCGTGCCGGGCAGGCCGCCCACCTCGACCGGTGGTGGGGCCGCCGCGTCGACCTGACCTTCCGATACCTCGACCCGGCCGGGGAGACGGCGGCCCTGGCCCGGGCCGGCCTGGCGCTCACCGCGCGCCTGGACCGGGAACCGCACCCCGGGGCCGAGCATCCGAGCCGGCGCACCTACCTCCTGGCGCGACGCGACGCGTGACCGGTGCGCGGGCGCGCGCCCACGCCGAAGGCCCGCCGCCCGGGGAGGGGCGACGGGCCTCGGAGTTCAGGCGGTCACGCGGTCACGCGATGCGGGCGGTCAGGTCGTCCGGCCGGGCCCGCGGTCCCACCCTTCACGCGGTCGTGAACCAGACCGTCGTGTCGGCCGGCAGCTTCGCCTCGCCGGCGTCCGTCTCGGTCACCTCGCCGCTCGCGAGCAGCACGCGCCCGTACGCCGGGGTCGTCACCGACTCGCCCGTCGTGTTCGCGACGCACACGAACTCCCCGCGCCGCAGGGCGAGAACGCCCTCGGGGGCCTTCAGCCACTCCACCGAGTCGCCCGCGCCCAGGTCGGGGAGGGCACGGCGGACGCGCAGGGCCGAGCGGTACAGCTCCAGGGTCGAGCCGGGGTCGCCCGTCTGGGCCGCCACGCTCAGCTCGCCCCAGCCGGCCGGCTGCGGGAGCCAGCTGCCGCCGTCGCCGAAGCCGTAGGACGAGCCCTCGCGCGTCCACGGGATCGGCACCCGGCAGCCGTCGCGGAAGCCGTCCTGGCCGGCGCCGCGGAAGTACGCCGGGTCCTGGCGGACCTCGTCGGCCAGGTCGACGACGTCGGGCAGGCCGAGTTCCTCGCCCTGGTAGACGTACGCGGAGCCGGGCAGCGCCAGCATCAGCAGCGAGGCCGCGCGGGCCCGGCGCAGGCCCAGCTCGCGGTCGCCGGCGGTGCGGATCTGGGTGCCGAGACCGGGCGGGTTGGCGAACCGGGTGGCGTGGCGGGTGACGTCGTGGTTGGACAGGACCCAGGTGGCCGGGGCGCCGACCGGGCGCATCGACTCCAGGGTGCGGTCGATGACCTCGCGCAGCTCGGCCGCGTCCCACGCGGTGCTCAGGTACTGGAAGTTGAAGGCCTGGTGGAGCTCGTCGGGGCGGACGTAGTTCGCGGTGCGCTCGATCGTGGGGGTCCACGCCTCCGCGACGAAGATCTGCTCGCCGGAGTACTCGTCCAGGATGAGCCGCCACTGGCGGTAGATCTCGTGGACGCCGTCCTGGTCGAAGAACGGCATGACATCGTTGCCCAGCAGTTTCAGCTGGTCGCGGGCGCCGAGGTCGGGCAGGCCCTCGGCCTTGACCAGGCCGTGGGCCACGTCGATGCGGAATCCGTCGACGCCCATGTCCAGCCAGAAGCGCAGGATGGAGCGGAACTCGTCGCCGACGGCCGGGTGGTTCCAGTTGAAGTCGGGCTGTTCGGGGGCGAAGAGGTGCAGGTACCACTCGCCGGGGGTGCCGTCCGGCTCGGTGACGCGGGTCCACGCGGGGCCGCCGAAGATGGACTCCCAGTCGTTGGGCGGGAGTTCGCCGTTCTCGCCCTTGCCGGGGCGGAAGTGGTAGCGGTCGCGCAGGGACGAGCCGGGGCCTTCCGCGAGCGCCCGCTTGAACCACTCGTGCTGGTCGGAGGAGTGGTTGGGCACCAGGTCCACGATGACGCGCAGGCTCAGCTCGTGGGCGTCGCGGATCAGGGCGTCGGCGTCGAGCAGGTTGCCGAACATCGGGTCCACCGCGCGGTAGTCGGCGACGTCGTAGCCGGCGTCGGCCTGCGGGGAGGCGTAGAAGGGGCTGAGCCACACGGCGTCCACGCCGAGATCGCGCAGGTACGGAAGGCGGGAGCGGACGCCTTCCAGGTCTCCCATGCCGTCGCCGTCGCTGTCGGCGAAGCTGCGGGGGTACACCTGGTAGATCACCGCGTCCCGCCACCAGTCGCGGGGCTTGGCGACGGTGACGACGGCCGAGGTGGGGGCGGGGGCCGGGGCTGCGGGCTGCTGGCTCATGGCGTCCTTGGTACCTAACGGAGTCATCGGGTCAGAGTGGGTGAGGGGTGGGGCGACGGAGGTGGAAGGGCTGACGAGGCGGCCGCGGTCACAGCGGGGTCGGATGGTGACCGCGGCCGCCCCGGGTTCTTTCGGGGGACCTGGCAGACGGGGGCGCGTCACCCCTTGGTGCCGCCCGCGGTCAGACCGGTCACCAGGTTCTTCTGCACGAGGTAGAAGAACACGGCCGCGGGTATCGCGATCAGCACGGCGGTGGCGGCCATCAGGTTGCGCTGGGCGTCGTGCTCGCTGACGAACGACTGAAGGCCGACGGCGAGCGTGTACTTGTCGTCGCTGAGCATGAACGTCGAGGCGAAGGCCACCTCGCTGAACGCGGTGAGGAAGTTGTAGAAGGCGGCCACCGCGAGGCCGGGCTTGGCCAGCGGGAGCACCAGCCGGAAGAAGGTGCCGAACGGGGTGAGCCCGTCGACGCGTCCCGCCTCGTCGATCTCGAAGGGGATGGTGTCGAAGTACCCCTTGAGCAGCCAGGCGCTGTACGGGATGACCGTCGTGCAGTAGACGAGGATCAGGCCGAAGTAGTTGTCGATGAGCTGGAGGTCGGACAGGATCTGGTACATCGGCACCATGAGCACGGCGACCGGGAACATCTGGGTGACCAGCAGCACCCACATGAACTTCTTGTAGCCGGGGAAGCGCATGCGCGAGACGGCGTAGCCGGTGGTGGCGGCGATGAGCACGCCGATGGCGGTGGTGCCGAGCGTGACGACGAGGGAGCTCTTCAGCCAGTTGAAGAACTCGGTGTGCTGGAGCACGAACGAGTAGTTGGAGAACGTCATCTTGTCCCAGATGCCGCCCGGGTGCAGGTAGTCGTCCTTGTCCGGGCCGAGGGACAGGTAGACCAGCCAGGCGATCGGGAAGAGCGCGATCAGGCTGGCGACGGTCAGGACGCCGTGGGAGGCGATCGTTGCGGCGAGGCCGTTCTCGCCGCGCCGGCGGGACCGGCGCGGGGCCTTCGGGGGACGCTGTCCGGCGACCGGGGCAGGTGTCTCGGTGGTGGTGGTGCTCATGGGAACTCCTGCCTCAGATCGCGAGCTGCTGCTCGTTGCGGTTCAGCCAGCGGCGGTAGAACGAGGTGAAGACGATCAGGATGGCCAGCAGCAGGATGCCGTAGGCGGCGGACTGGGCGAAGTCACGCGGCTGCTGTCCGAAGCCGAGGTAGTACGCCCAGGTGACGAGGATCTGCGCGTCGGGGGCGGTGTTGCCGAACAGCAGGAAGATGACGGCGAACTGGTTGAACGTCCAGATGATGCCCAGCAGGACGACGGTCGAGCTGACCGAGCGCAGACCGGGCAGGGTGACGTAGCGGAAGCGCTGCCAGGCGCTCGCTCCGTCCATCTCGGCGGCCTCGTAGAGGGAGGCGTCGATCGACTGGAGGCCGCCGAGCAGCGAGATCATCATGAACGGCACACCGCACCAGGTGTTGACCATGATCGCGGCGAACCGCTGCCAGAAGGTGTCCTCCAGCCACAGGGGCGAGGGCAGGTGCAGGGCGTCGAGCGCGGAGTTGATGATGCCGCCGTCGGCGAGCATGAAACGCCAGCCGAAGACGGTGACGAACGTGGGCACCGCCCAGGGCAGCACCAGGATCACCCGGTAGAGGGTACGTCCGCGCAGCTTCTGGTTGAGGAGCAGGGCGAGGCCGAGGCCGATGCCGTAGTGCAGCGCGACACAGGCCGCCGTCCACACGATCGTCCAGATGAAGTGCGACCAGAAGCGGTCGTAGGCGGTGGGGCCCCACAGGATGTCGGCGTAGTTGTCCAGGCCGATGAACTTGTAGGTGGCGTCGATGTGGTTGACGCCGATCGTGCGCGCGGTGTTGAGGCTGTTGGCGTCGGTCAGCGTCAGATAGAGGCCGTACACCAGGGGGTACAGCACGAGGACGCCGAGGACGACCGCCACCGGGGCGATCATCACGTAGGCGTACCAGTGCTTGTGGTAGCCGCGCTTCAGGCGTCCGGCGAGCCCGGGCCCCGGCTCACGGTCACCGCGGCGCTTGCCGGTCGCGCGGTCGATGGCGACTGTCATGGTTCGACACCTTCTGGATCTTCACGCTGGATCGTCGACGGGGATACGGCTCACAGGCCGGTGGCCGCCGGATCCTCCCCACCGTGCGGGGCGGATCCGGCGGCCACGCGGACTCACTTGCTGAAGTCCGGCACCAGCTTGGCGATGGCGAGTTCGGCGTTGCTCAGGCCCTTGTCGAGGCTCTCCTTGCCGCCCGCGATCTTGGGCAGTTCGGTGTCCAGCGGGCCCCACAGGGAGCTGTACTCCGGCAGCGCCGGGCGCGGCTGGGCCGCGGACAGGACGGTCTGGTAGCCCGCGATGCCCGGGTCGGCCTTGACGGCGTCGGTGTAGGCATCGTCACGGGTGGGCAGCGTGGAGTTCTTCTGGGCGATGGCCGACTGCGACGCGGCGGAGGTCATGAAGTTCACGAACTTCAGCGCGGCGGCCTGGTGGGCCTTGTCCGAGCCGGCGTAGACCGACAGGTTGTGGCCGCCGGTCGGGGCGCCCGCCTTGCCGGCGGAGCCGGCCGGGACGGTCGCGATGCCGAGGTTGGCCTTGTCCTTGAAGGCGCCGCCCTTGTAGAAGTTGGTGATCTCCCACGGGCCCTGCACGATCGCGGCGACCTTGCCGTTGACGAACGCGTCCTGGATGTGGGCGTACGCGTCGGCCGTGGTGTCGGCCTTGTGCAGGCCCTTGCCGTCGAAGAGGCCCAGCCAGGTGCCGTAGGCCTTCTTCGCCGCCGGCGAGGCGACGGTGATCTTCTTGGCCTTGGCGTCGACGGTGTCGGCGCCCTCGCCGTAGAGGAAGGACTGCGCGTAGTAGGCCTGGGTGGAGCCCCAGTAGCCGTCGACGCCGGTCTTGTCCTTGACGGTGGCGGCGGCGGTCTTCAGCTCGTCCCAGGTCTTGGGGGCGGTGGTGATGCCGGCCTTGGCGAAGAGGGCCTTGTTGTAGACCAGGGCGAGGGTGTCCGTGACCAGCGGGACGCCGTACGTCTTGCCCTCGTACTTGGCCTGCTCCAGCAGGTTCGGCTTGAACTTGGACTGGTCCTTCAGGGCGTCCGTGCCGTCCAGCGGCAGGAAGTAGCCCTTCTTGGCGAAGGCCGGGGTCCAGCCGACCTCGGAGCGCAGCACGTCCGGGGCGCCGGAGGCGCCGGCGGCCGTGTCGAACTTGTTCTGTGCCTGGTCGAAGGGCACGTTGACGTACTTGACCTTGACGTCCTTGTTGGCCGCCTCGAACTGCTTGACCAGGGCCTGGTACGTGGGCGCCTCATTGGTGGCGTTGGAGGTGTCCCACCAGGTGATGGTGACCGGCCCGGACGAGTTGTCGCTGCCGCTGTCGTCTCCGCCGCAGGCCGTCGCCGCGAGGGCGAAGGACGCCACCAGCGCGGTGGCCGCTATGCCACGCCGCATGAGTTTCTCCTTGAGGGTGAAAGCCCGTATAGCTGCAGGCGGCGGTCCCGTCCGCCGTCCTGCCGACTTGCCGACCGCGCCGTTGCTGCCGCCGGGCGACGTGAACGTAACAGCGTTGCAAGCGGCACGAAAGACCTTGCAGCAAAAAAGTGCAAGACATCTCTGAAGTTATCCGCGCGTGACGCGCGCGTGACCTCTCCTCGACCGCCGTGAGACCGTTGTTGTCGCGGTTGACCGGCCTCACAGCGGGGCGGGCGGCCACTGTGCAAGACTCTGAAAGCTCTTGCCATCACTTTCACGAGGGAGCGCGATGACGCAGCAGCCCGGCGCGGCCCGTTCACCAGGCCGCCCACGGCGACCGATCGGTGTGCAAGGCAGCGCCCGACCGGTACAGTCCACCCCTGTGACCACACGGCTTGCCGACATCGCCGCGCAGGCGGGGGTGAGCGAAGCGACCGTCAGCCGCGTCCTCAACGGCAAGCCTGGCGTCGCCGCCACCACCCGTCAGTCCGTGCTCGCCGCTCTGGACGTCCTGGGCTACGAGCGCCCCGTCCGGTTGCGCCAGCGCAGCGCGGGCCTGGTCGGCCTGATCACGCCGGAGCTGGAGAACCCCATCTTCCCGGCCCTGGCCCAGGTCATCGGCCAGGCGCTGACGCGTCAGGGCTACACCCCCGTGCTCGCCACCCAGACCCCGGGCGGCTCCACGGAGGACGAGCTGACCGAGATGCTGGTCGACCGGGGCGTCGCCGGCATCATCTACGTCTCCGGTCTGCACGCGGACACCACGGCCGACATGGAGCGCTACGAGCAGTTGCGCGCCCAGGGCGTCCCCTTCGTCCTCGTGGACGGCTTCTCCCCGAAGGTGCAGGCCCCTTTCATCTCCCCCGACGACCGGGCGGCGATGACCCTCGCGGTGACCCACCTCGTCTCCCTCGGCCACACCCGGGTGGGCCTGGCCCTCGGCCCCAAGCGCTTCGTGCCGGTGCAGCGCAAGATCGAGGGCTTCGTCCGGGCCATGCAGGAGCAGCTGGGGCTCAGCCCGGAGACGATCGAGACCGAGCTGGTCCAGCACTCCCTCTACACCCTGGAGGGCGGCCAGGCGGCGACCACCGCCCTGATCGACCGCGGCTGCACGGCGATCGTGTGCGCCAGCGACATGATGGCGCTGGGCGCGATACGAACGGCCCGGCAGCGCGGGCTCGCGGTCCCCCGGGACGTCTCGGTGGTCGGCTTCGACGACTCCCCGCTGATCGCCTTCACCGACCCGCCCCTGACGACCGTGCGCAAGCCGGTCCCCGCGATGGGCCAGGCCGCCGTCCGCACCCTCCTGGAGGAGATCGGCGGGACGCCCGCGCCGCACAGCGAGTTCGTGTTCATGCCGGAACTGGTGGTGCGCGGCTCGACCGCCTCGGCTCCCGGGGACCGCGTCCGGCCCTGAGCCCGCGACCACGGCCCCCGGCGGGCGGTCGTCGTCCGCGCGGCGCGGAGGCGGGGGCCGCCGGCCCGATGCGCCGGAAGCACACTGCAAATAACACCAAAGGGGTCTTCACGCCGTAGAACGTGCGCACCGTGCCCTACCGAGGGATGATCGGGCGAAGAGGGCCTTTCTGGCAGACTTTGCGTCCATGGGTGAACCGACTGTGACACCACTGGAAGGCCGTGCACAGGCCGTTCCGCAGCCCGTCACGGCCCGCACACGACAGCGCCGCCCCGGCCGTCCGCGCACCCCGCGCCGACCGCGCCTCTGGTTCGAGATCCTGCTCATCGCGGTGAGTTACTGGACGTACTCCCTCGTGCGCAACGCGGTCCCGGAGCAGCGCGGCGCCGCCCTGCGCAACGCCGACTGGATCTGGCACGCCGAGCGCACCCTCGGCGTCGCGTGGGAGGAGTCCGTCAACCACGCGGCGAACTCGGTGACCTGGCTCATCGTGGGGATGAACTACTACTACGCCACCCTGCACTTCGTCGTCACCCTGGCCGTCCTGGTCTGGCTCTACCGCAGCCATCCCGGCCGTTACGGGGCCGCCCGCCTGGTGCTCTTCGCGACCACGGCCGTCGCCCTGGCCGGCTACTACCTCTATCCCCTGGCGCCGCCCCGACTGATGCCGGGCGGCGACTTCGTCGACACGGTGGCGGCCCACCGGACGTGGGGCTCGATGGCGTCCGGCGACCTCAAGCACATGTCGAACCAGTACGCGGCGATGCCGTCCATGCACATCGGCTGGTCGGTGTGGTGCGGTCTGACGGTCTTCGCCCTGGCCCGTCTGCCCTGGGTGCGCATCCTGGGGCTGCTGTACCCGGTGGGGACCCTCGTCGTCATCGTCGCCACGGCCAACCACTTCTGGCTGGACGCGGTGGGCGGCCTCCTGTGTCTCGCCTTCGGCTTCGCCGTGGCGCGCCTCTGGTACGGAGCGCTGCCGTACGCCCTGCCGAGGAGCGTGCCGAGGAGAGGGCCGGCGAAACGAGCGGACCGGCCCGGAGCGCGCACCGGCGCCGGACCCTGACGGCGGAGGTCTCGGCCGGTCCGAACCCCGGACCGGACGGCGGGATCCGCGGCCCGTGCCGGGAGTGTCAGGGGGCGGGCGCGGGCCGGCCGGAGGTGCGGGCCGGGCCGTCCCCGGGCGACGCGGCCGCCCTGAGCGCCGCCACGAACGCCTCCAGCGCGGGCTGCGCCGGCGCCGTCTCCCGCACGACCGCCTGCACGGTCCGCACCGGCACGGGATCACGCACCTCCCGTACGACGACCCCCGGATGCCGGCTGCCCAGCCCCAGCCGCGGCACCAGGCTCACGCCCAGCCCGGCGGCGACGAAGCCCTGGGCGGTCATGTAGTCCTCGCTCTCGACGACGAACCGCGGCCGGAACCCGACGGCCGCGCACGCGTCGAGCTGGGCGTCCAGACAGGGCCCCGGCCACTCGCTGCCCACGAAGTCCTCCTCGGCCAGCTCCGCCAGCCGCACGCTCCGCCGCCCGGCCAGCCGGTGCCCGCGCGGCAGGACGGCGAGGTAGGGATCGTCGAGCAGCGGCACCAGCCGCACTCCCGCGGCCCCGTCCCCGCGCACGACCAGCGCCAGATCGGCCCGCCCCTCCCTGACCTCGGCGAACGCGTCCTGCGGCGCGCTCACACGCAGCTCCAGCCGCACCCCGGGATGCAGCTCCCGCAGCCTGGCCACCGCCGGCGCGACCAGCCCGGCCCCCGCGGTGGCGAAGTACCGCACGGACAACCGCCCGCTGCGTCCCGCGAGCAGATCGGCGAGGGCGGCCTCGGCCTCGGCGAGCTGCCGTCCGACGGCGTCCGCGTGCTCCGTGAGCAGCAGCCCGGCGGCCGTCGGCCGCACCCCGCGCCCCACCCGCTCCAGCAGCTCGGCCCCCGCCTCCTTCTCCAGAGCCGCGATCTGCTGACTGACGGCGGACGGCGTATAGCCCAGCGCGGCCGCCGCCCCCGTCACCGACCCGCTCGCCACGACCGCCCGCAGCACCTGCATCCGCCGCACATCAAGCATGCAGACCAGCTTAACGAACCATCAAGAACCTTTCACTTGTCCTCACAGGTCGATGCGGTCACCGTGGACGGCATGCCCCTCCCCTCGACTCTCCGCATGGCAGCGCTCGCCCTCTTCTGGGGCTCGGGCTTCCTCTGGATCAAGCTGGCCCTCACCCACGGCCTGACCCCGGCCCAGATCACCATCGCGCGCTGCGCCCTCGGCGCGGTTGTCCTCCTCGTCCTGGCCCGCCGGGCCGGCCAGCGCCTCCCCCGCTCCCGGGCCACCTGGGGACGCCTCGTCGTGGCGGCCTTCTTCTGCAACGCTCTGCCGTTCGCCCTCTTCGCCGTGGGCGAGCAGCATCTCGACTCCGGCCTGGCGGGCGTCCTCAACGCCACGACCCCGCTGTGGTCACTGCTCATCGGCATGACCACCGGGGCCGAACGGATCACCCACCCCGCCCGCCTCGCGGGTCTTGTCCTGGGGTTCGCCGGGACGGTGCTGATCTTCGCCCCCTGGCAGCGGGGCGGCCTCCTCACCTGGCCCGCCGCCGCCCTGCTCGCGGCGGCCGCCAGCTATGCGGTGGCCTTCGCCTACATGGCCCGCCACCTCACGACGCGGGAGACGCCCCTGGCGATGTCGGCGGCCCAGCTCCTGACGGCGACGGGCCTGAGCACCCTCGCCCTTCCCGCGGCCGGCCCCCTGCACCCGGACGTCACCGCCCTGCTCGCCGTCACCGCCCTGGGCGTCCTCGGCACCGGCGTGACCTTCTACCTCAACTACCGCCTGATCACGGACGAGGGGCCGACCGCCGCGGCCACCGTCGGCTACCTGCTCCCGGTGGTCTCCGTGGCCCTGGGCGCGGCGCTCCTGGACGAACACGTCGGCCCCCGCGTGCTGACCGGCATGACGGTCGTCCTCCTGGCGGTGGCCCTGACCCGCACCGGCGGCAGGGCGGGGAGCGTCCGGACGGCGGCAGCGGGCGCCGCCGCCGCACCGCTTCCCCTTCCCCGGCCGGCACAGCGGGGCGAGATCCGACTCGGCGCCCGCCCCGAAAAGCCCTGACCCCCGGCAACCGCCGCGCGCACGGCGCCTAGCCCCCGTAGAACAGCTCGTCCACGACGCCGCGCGCCAGGCGGGCGGTTCGGCGGTAGTCGTCGAGCATGTCGCCCACCCGCCCGGGTCCGTATCCCAGGTAGCGGCCCACGGCGACGAGTTCACGGGGGTCGGTCGGGAAGGTGTCCCCGGCCCGTCCGCGCACCAGCATCACCGCGTTGCGCACCCGCGTGGCCAGCACCCAGGCCTCGTCCAGCGTCACCGCGTCGTCCTCGGTGACCAGCCCGGCGTCGCGGGCGGCGGCGAGCGCCTCCCGGGTGCGGGTGGTCCGCAGGCCCTCGACCGACGCCCCGTGCCGCATCTGCATCAGCTGCACGGTCCATTCGACGTCGGAAAGACCGCCGGGCCCCAGCTTGGTGTGCAGCTTCGGGTCGGCGCCGCGGGGCAGCCGCTCCGACTCCATCCGCGCCTTCAGCCGCCGGATCTCCCGCACGGACTCCTCCGGCAGCCCGCTCCCCGGATACCGCAGCGGGTCCGCGAGCGCGAGGAACCGGCGCCCCAACTCCTCGTCCCCCGCGACGGGTTCGGCCCGCAGCAAAGCCTGCGCCTCCCAGACGAGCGACCACCGCCGGTAGTAGGCCTCGTAGGACTTCAGCGTCCGCACCAGCGGGCCGGACTTGCCCTCGGGGCGCAGGTCCGCGTCGACGAGCAGCGGCGGATCGGCGCTCGGGATCTGAAGCAGCCGACGCATCTCGGAGACGACCTTGTTGGCCGCGTCGGCCGCCTCCCGTTCGTCGACGCCTTCGCGGGGCTCGTGCACGAACAGCACGTCGGCGTCGGAGCCGTAGCCCAGCTCGTGGCCCCCGAAGCGTCCCATGCCGATGACGGCGAAGCGCGTCGGGAGGGTGTCGCCCCAGCCCTCCCGCACGACCGCCTGGAGCGTCCCGGCCAGGGTGGCGGCCGTGAGGTCCGACACGGCCCCGCCCACCAGGTCCACCAGGGCGCCCTGATCGGCCTCGGCCGGCTGCCCCTCGGTGCCGTAACTGCCGACGATGTCCACCGCGGCCGTGCGGAACAGCTCGCGCCTGCGCACCCCGCGCAGCGCGGTCACCGCCTGCTCGGCCCCGTCGGCCCGCCGCACCGCGGCGAACATCTCCTGCTCCAACGGGCCGCGGGCGCGCGGCTCCAGCCGCCCGCTCTCCCCGTCGCCCAGCAGCGCCACCGCTTCCGGCGCCCGCATCAGCAGGTCGGGGGCCAGCCGCCCGGCGGACAGCACGCGCGCGAGGTTCTCCGCGGCGGCCCCCTCGTCCCGCAGCAGCCGCAGATACCAGGGGGTCTTGCCCAGGGCGTCCGAGACCTTGCGGAAGTTGAGCAACCCCGCGTCCGGGTCGGCGGAATCCGCGAACCAGCCCAGCAGGACGGGCAGCAGGGTGCGCTGGATGGCGGCCTTGCGCGAGACGCCGGAGGCGAGCGCCTCCAGGTGCCGCATCGCGGACGCGGGGTCGGCGTAGCCGAGGGCGACGAGCCGCTCGCGGGCCGCCTTCGCGCTCAGCCTGGTCTCGCCGGGCGCGAGTTGGGCGACCGCGTCGAGCAACGGCCGGTAGAACAGCTTCTCGTGCAGCCGGCGCACCACGGCGGCGTGCCGCTTCCACTCGCGTCCCAGCTCGGCGACCGGGTCGGTGCGCAGCCCGAGGGAGCGGCCGAGCCGGCGCAGGTCCGCCTCGTCCTCCGGCACCAGGTGGGTGCGGCGCAGCCGGTAGAGCTGGATGCGGTGCTCCATGGAGCGCAGGAACCGGTACGCGGCGTCGAGCTGCGTCGCGTCCGCCCGGCCGACGTAGCCGCCCGCGGCGAGCGCCTGGAGCGCGTCGAGCGTGGTCCCGCTGCGCAGCGACGCGTCGGCCCGGCCGTGCACCAACTGCAGAAGCTGCACGGCGAACTCGACGTCCCTGAGGCCGCCCGGCGCGAGCTTGAGTTCGCGGTCGATCTCGGCGGCCGGGATGTTCTCGACGACCCGCCGCCGCATCCGCTGCACGTCGACGACGAAGTTCTCCCGCTCGGCGGCCTGCCACACCAGGGGCTCGACGGCGGCGACGTACTCGGCCCCCAGCTCCAGGTCGCCGGCCACCGGCCGGGCCTTCAACAGGGCCTGGAACTCCCAGGTCTTGGCCCATCTGCGGTAGTAGGCGAGATGGCTGCTGAGCGAGCGCACGAGCGGGCCGTTGCGGCCCTCCGGCCGCAGATTGGCGTCGACGGGCCAGATCGACCCCTCGACCGTGGTCTCGGAGCAGATCCGCATCAGGTGCGAGGCGAGCTTGGTGGCGGCCCGCAGCGCCTTGTCCTCGTCGGCGCCGTCGACGGCCTCCCCGACGAAGATGACGTCGACGTCCGACACGTAGTTCAGCTCGTGGCCGCCGCACTTGCCCATGGCGATGACGGCGAGCCGGCACAGCGCGGCATCGTCGGGCGCGTCGGCCCGGGCCAGCCGCAGCGCGGCCCGCAGGGTCGCCGTGGCGAGGTCGGCCAGCTCGGCGGCGGTCTCGGCGACGTCGGTCGTCGCGCACACGTCCCGCGCCGCGATGGACAGCAGACAGCGCCGGTAGGCGACCCTCAGCAGCACCGGGTCCGTGGCCTCGGCCAGCCCCCGCTCGAACTCCTCCACCCCCGGATGCAGGTCCCGGGGCTCGTAGGTGACCAGCGCCTCCCAGTCCCGCGGGTGGCGGGCGAGGTGGTCTGCCAGCGCGGCGGACGCCCCCAGCACCCCCAGCAGACGGTCGCGCAGCGGCTTCGCCGCGATCAGCGTGTCGAGCAGTTCCCGGCGGGCGGTGGGGCCGGGCTGCGCCTCCAGCAGCCGGACGAGACCGTGCAGGGCGAGATCGGGGTCGGCGGTGGCCGCGAGGGCCTCCAGCAGAAAGGGGTCGTCGCGCACCGGGGACAACTCGGGCCCGTCCAGCAGCCGCTCGGCGGCGGACGGATCGGTGAAGCCGTGCCGCAGCAGCCGTGTGAAGGTGCTGCTCCTGCGCCCCGGCGCCATCATCCCCGGCCTCCTCCTGCGATCAAGCCCGTCCGCAGTCGAGCGTAACCCGCACGTCTGTCCGGCGCTGCGGGCCGGCTCCCGGTTCCGCGCAGACGGAAGCGCGGGGCGCCTTCTTGTACGTCAGCGCCCCGGAAGGGCTCCTCACGGGCGGATCGCCGGCCGTGCGCGCGCAGAGGGACGCGGGCCGGTGCGGCCCGATGCGGCCCGATACGGGCCCGGCAGCCGAGGCCCCGCGACCCGTACTCCCCGCCCGCACAAGGCCGCCCGGCGGGCGGCCGCGGCGGCCCCGGCGCTACAGCACCGGCAGGTTCTTCCTCAGCTCGAAGGCGGTGACCTCGGAGCGGTACTCCTCCCACTCCTGCTTCTTGTTGCGCAGGAAGAAGTCGAAGACGTGCTCGCCGAGCGTCTCGGCGACGAGGTCGCTGCCCTCCATCAGGGTGAGCGCCTCGCCGAGGTTCTGCGGGAGCGGCTCGATGCCCATGGCGCGTCGTTCGGCGTTCGACAGGGCCCAGACGTCGTCCTCGGCGCCCGGCGGCAGCTCGTAGCCCTCCTCGACGCCCTTGAGGCCGGCGGCGAGCAGCATGGCGTAGGCCAGGTAGGGGTTGGCGCCGGAGTCGATGGAGCGGACCTCGATGCGGGCCGAGCCGGTCTTGCCGGGCTTGTACATCGGCACGCGGACCAGGGCGGAGCGGTTGTTGTGGCCCCAGCAGATGTACGAGGGGGCCTCGCCGCCGGCGCCCGCGGTGCGCTCGGAGCCGCCCCAGATGCGCTTGTAGGAGTTGACCCACTGGTTGGTGACGGCGGCGATCTCGGCGGCGTGCTTCAGCAGACCGGCGATGAACGACCGACCGACCTTCGACAGCTGGTACTCGGCGCCCGACTCGTAGAACGCGTTGCGGTCGCCCTCGAAGAGGGAGAGGTGGGTGTGCATGCCGGAGCCGGGGTGCTCGCTGAACGGCTTCGGCATGAAGGTCGCCTGGACGCCCTGCTCCAGTGCGACCTGCTTCATGACCAGGCGGAACGTCATGATGTTGTCGGCCGTGGAGAGGGCGTCGGCGTAGCGCAGGTCGATCTCCTGCTGGCCGGGGGCGCCCTCGTGGTGGGAGAACTCGACCGAGATGCCCATCGACTCCAGCATGGTGATCGCCTGGCGGCGGAAGTCCATGCCGACGTTGTGGGGGGTGTGGTCGAAGTAGCCGGAGTTGTCGGCCGGGGTCGGCCGGGAGCCGTCGGTCGGCTTGTCCTTGAGCAGGAAGAACTCGATCTCCGGGTGGGTGTAGAAGGTGAAGCCCAGGTCGGAGGCGCGGGCGAGGGCGCGCTTGAGGACGTAGCGGGGGTCGGCGAAGGAGGGCGAGCCGTCCGGCATGAGGATGTCGCAGAACATGCGGGCGGTGCCCGGGGCCTCGGCCCGCCAGGGCAGCACCTGGAAGGTGGAGGGATCCGGCTTGGCGATCATGTCGGACTCGTAGACCCGGGCGAAGCCCTCGATCGCGGAGCCGTCGAAGCCGATGCCCTCGTCGAAGGCCTGCTCCAGCTCGGCGGGGGCCACGGCGACGGACTTGAGGAAGCCCAGGACGTCCGTGAACCACAGCCGTACGAACCGGATGTCGCGCTCCTCCAACGTCCGGAGCACGAACTCCTGCTGCTTGTCCATCTTCCGCTTCCCCATCCTTGCTGGTCAGGCCGCCTGTCTCCCGTCCCACGAAAGAGGCGGTCGGGCACCTGAGCATCACACCACGCCGGCGTTTCATCCGCGTTGCGGACCATGATCGCCTCGGCGACCCGGGGCTGAACGCCTCGCGTCGGGCGGATGTACTGCTCTGGAGCCCATCTTGCCTGCTCGCACCGGCATCCGTAATGCCCGACCCCCCTCCGTCCCGGTCACCGGGCGAATCGCCCCCGGCGGCCGGGGCCGCGCCGGAGCTGCCGCGGCGGCCGCGCCTGGTCCTATCATCCGCTCACAGGCAGGAGAATCCGGAGGGGCCGTGAGCAGAAGGCGTTACGTCGCCCGCGGCGTGCCCGGGGGCTACCGGATCTGGGACAACCGGGGCCGGCGATGGTGGGGGGACCTCTACGGACTGTGCCCGGACGATCTCCTCGCGGAGCTGAACGGCGGGGCGGATCCGGCGCGGATCACGGCCCTGATGAGGCACTACCGGGCGCACGGCCGGTAGACGGCCCGGCCGGCGGCGGGCCGGTCCGGGCGGGCCGGGCGATGTCCAGCAGCAGCGGGCCCGTCGGGTCCGCCACGATGTCGGTGAGCGTGAGCGGGTCCAGGGACGCGAAGAACGCCTCCTGCGCCCGGCGCAGGGCGCCCCGCAGCCGGCAGCCCGACGCCAGCGGGCAGGGGGTGGTCCCCTCGCAGTCGACGACGTCGCCGTCGCCCTCGAAGGCGCGCACGATCGCGCCCACGGAGGCGGTACGGCCCCGCTCGGTCAGCGCCAGTCCCCCGCCCCTGCCCCGGCGGGCCTCCAGGAGCCCGAGGTGCTGGAGCTCGGCGACGACCTTGGCGGTGTGCGTGTACGGGACGTCCATGGCGGCGGCCACGTCACGGGTGGTGGGGGTGGCGGGCGTACGGGGAGTGGTGGAGGCTGCGGCCGGGTCGTCGCCGGTGACCGCGAGTCGCATGAGGACGCGCAGCGCAAGGTCGGTGGATCGCAGCAGCCGCATGCACCGAAGAGTAGATAATGCGCATCTGTCCTTCAAATTATGAGCGGGACCCCATCCCGATCCGGTCGTGCGGCGGTGACCGGTCTACGCGTTTCCCCCGTCCGCCATTACGATCAGCTGACCCGCACGTCAGAAGAGTCCCGAGCGTCCCGACCGTCCCGCCCCTTTCCCCAGAAGGACAGGCCTCATGGGTTCCGGCAGCCAGACCACCAGCGCCACGCGCAAGGCGCGCATAGAGGAGATGCGGCGGGTCGAAGTGGCCCGGGAGCGGCGCAACCGGTTCCTCGTGATCTCGGGCAGCCTGGTCGCCGTCGCCGCGATCGTCGCGGGCGGGGTGTTCGTCCTGAGGTCGCAGTCCAAGGACGACGACGGCGTCGACGCGAAGGCCGCCTCCTCGCGATCGGCCGCCGGGAAGTTCGCCACCGGCGCGGACGGGGTCAGGACCTGGACGGGCAAGCTCGGGCGCACGCACGTCACCAAGCGGGTCCACTACCCGACGGTGCCGCCCGTCGGCGGCGACCACAACCAGGTGTGGATGAACTGCGACGGCGACGTCTACACCGAGCCCGTCGACGACATGAACGCCGTGCACTCGCTGGAGCACGGCGCGGTCTGGGTGACGTACAACAGCAAGGCCCCGAAGGCCGACGTGGCCGCCCTGGCCGCCAAGGTGGAGAAGACGCCGTACACGCTCATGAGCCCCGACGACGACCAGGCCGACCCGATCATGCTCACCGCGTGGGGGCACCAGCGCACGGTGACGGGTGCGGACGACCCGAACGTGGACGCGTTCCTCGAGAAGTTCGTGCAGGGCGCGCAGACGCCGGAGCCGGGCGCGGCGTGCACGGGCGGTCTGTCGCGGTGAGGTACGCGGGGGTGGCGGTCGCCGTGGCCGGGGTCCTCGTCGCCGCGGGGGCCGTCACCTACTCGGTGGCCGGGGAGGGCGGCGCGGACGCGGCCGGCTCCGGCGTCCCCGCCGCGGGATCCGCGGACGCCGGGTTCGCCCGCGACATGGCGGTGCACCACCAGCAGGCCGTCGAGATGTCGTACGTCGTGCGCGACCGGACGACCGACGCGGAGGTGCGGCGGCTGGCCTACGACATCGCCCAGACGCAGGCCAACCAGCGCGGCATGCTGCTCGGCTGGCTCGATCTGTGGGGGCTGCCGAAGGTGTCGGCCGACGGGCCGATGGCCTGGATGGGCATGGCGGGCATGAGCGGGGGCGAGGACGGCGCGCTGATGCCGGGCATGGCCACCGACACCGAGATGAAGAAGCTCGGGACGCTGAACGGCAAGGCGGCCGAGGTGTTCTACCTGCGGCTGATGACGGCCCACCACAAGGGCGGCGTGCACATGGCCGAGGGGTGCGAGCACCGGTGCACGGTGGGCGTGGAGAAGCGGCTCGCGCAGGGCATGGTGGAGGCCCAGCAGTCGGAGATCGGCCTCATGGCGGAGATGCTGAAGGCACGCGGGGCCAAGCCGTAGCCCGCGCGCTCCCCTAGCGCAATCCATAGGGCAATTCATAGGGTTTTCCCTCGACTTCACGGACGTATCCGTCAAACCCGCCCAGAAAGCGATCACTTGGCGTCTTCTTGGTGTTCGCATTCCCCAGGCATGAAGTGTTCGTCGCGAGAGTGGCCACCACGTCGAGTGATCCACTCGCGTCGAACCACATATCAGGGGGTCCTATGAGATCCAATCGCGCCACGCTGCGCGCAGCGAGCATGGCGGCGACACTGCCCATGATCGCCGGCGCGCTGGCGCTCGGCATACCCGCGGCCCACGCCGCGGACGGCCCGGCCCGTGACACGCTGTCCGGGACCAAGCCCGCGTGGGCCACCGCCAAGGCTGACAAGGGCGCGACGGCGGACAGCGCACAGGTCTCCGCCCGTGTCTACCTCGCGGGACGCGACGCGGCCGGCCTCGCGCAGTACGCGAAGTCGGTCTCCGACCCGCACTCCGCCGCCTTCGGCAAGTACCTCTCGGCCGAGCAGGCGCAGGTCCGCTTCGGGGCGACCGAGGCCCAGGTGGCCGCGGTCAAGTCGTGGCTGACGGCGGCCGGTCTGAAGGTGACCGGCACCAGCCGGCACTACGTCTCCGTCAGCGGTGACGTCGCCGCCGCCGAGAAGGCGTTCGGCACCCAGCTGCACAACTTCGCCAAGGGCGCCAAGACCTACCGCGCGCCGGCGAAGAGCGCGACGGCTCCCGCGAGCCTGGACGGCGCCGTCCTGACCGTCACCGGTCTGGACAACGCGCCGCACAAGGCCGCCTCCAAGGAGCAGCTGCCGCCGCCGGACGCGGTGTTCAAGAACGCCGGGCCGTTCTCCTCGTACTACGGCTCCCGGACCGCGAGCAGCCTCCCGTCGGCGTACGGCAAGAAGATCCCGTACGCCGTGCAGGGCTACACCGGCAAGCAGCTGCGGTCCGCCTACGGCGCCGGGAAGTACACCGGCAAGGGCGTGCGGGTCGCCATCACCGACGCCTACGCCTCGCCGACCATCGCCTTCGACGCGGCGACGTACGCGAAGGCACACGGCGACGCGTCCTGGAAGACCGGGCAGCTGCGCCAGGTCCTGCCGGCGGACTACACGAAGACCGAGGAGTGCGGGGCGGCCGGCTGGTACGGCGAGGAGACCCTCGACGTCGAGGCCGTGCACGCGGTCGCGCCTGCCGCGAACGTCACGTACGTGGGGGCCGCGTCCTGCTACGACGACGACCTGCTCGACTCGCTCAGCAAGGTCGTCGACAACCACCTGGCCGACATCGTCTCCAACTCGTGGGGCGACATCGAGGCCAACCAGACGCCGGACCTGGCGGCCGCCTACGACCAGGTCTTCCAGTTCGGCGCGGTCGAGGGGATCGGTTTCTACTTCTCCTCCGGCGACAACGGCGACGAGGTCGCCAACACCGGTACGAAGCAGGTCGACACCCCGGCCAACTCGGCGTGGGTGACGGCGGTCGGCGGCACCTCGCTGGCGGTCGGCAAGAACGACAAGTACCTGTGGGAGACCGGCTGGGGCACCGAGAAGGCGTCGCTGTCGGCCGACGGCAAGAGCTGGACGGGCTTCCCGGGCGCGTTCACCTCGGGCGCGGGCGGCGGCACCAGCAAGACGGTCGCCCAGCCGTACTACCAGAAGGGCGTCGTCCCGAAGGCGCTCGCCACGGCCAACGGCGCCGCGGGCAACCGCGTCGTCCCGGACATCGCGGCGATCGCCGACCCGAACACGGGCTTCCGGGTCGGCCAGACCCAGACCTTCCCGGACGGGTCCCAGCAGTACAGCGAGTACCGCATCGGCGGCACCTCGCTGGCGGCTCCGGTCATCGCGGCCGTGCAGGCGCTGGCCCAGGAGGCGCGCGGCGGCAAGGCGATCGGCTTCGCCAACCCGTCGATCTACTCCAAGTTCGGGTCGCGGGTCTACCACGACGTCACGGACAACCCGACCGGCTCCGGTCTCGCGGTCGTACGCGTCGACTTCGCCAACAGCGTGGACGCGACCGGCGGTCTGCTGACCTCCGTGCGCAGCCTCGGCAAGGACAGCTCGCTGTCCGCGGTGAAGGGCTACGACGACGTCACCGGCGTGGGCACGCCCACGACGGGCTACGTGGAGTCGTACAAGAAGTAGCACCCGAGCAGCACCGGGGCGCAGCAGGCAGGCGCCTTGAGGGGGCGCGGGGTAGTCACCCGCGCCCCCTCCTCGCGTGCGGGAGCGGCGCGCAGGCGCCCGCACCGCCTATCGCGTCGCTCTGACGATTACACTGGGCCCGTGCCTGAATCGAACTTCTGGTCCCTTTATCAGCACGGGTTCGCGCGGGTCGCCGCATGCACGGGTCACACCGTCATCGCCGACCCGCCCGCCAACGCCGAAGCGGTCCTGCGCCACGCGCGCCGGTGCGCCGACGAGGGGGTGGCCGTCGCCGTCTTCCCGGAGATGGTGCTGTGCGGCTACTCCATCGAGGACCTGCTGTTGCAGGACGCGCTGCTCGACGAGGTCGAGGCGGCGCTCCAGCAGGTGGTGGCCGGGTCGGCCGGCCTGCTGCCGGTCCTCGTCGTGGGCGCCCCGCTGCGGCACCGCAACCGGGTCTACAACTGCGCGGTGATCGTGCACCGCGGCCGGGTCCTCGGCGTCGTGCCCAAGTCGTACCCGCCGAACTACCGGGAGTTCTACGAGCGCCGGCAGATCGGCGACGGCGCCGACGAGCGCGGCGGGTCGGTCCGGGTCGGCGGCGAGAGCGTGCCGTTCGGCGTCGACCTGCTGTTCACCGCGCAGGACGTCCCCGGCCTGGTGCTGCACGCCGAGATCTGCGAGGACATGTGGGTGCCGGTGCCGCCCAGCGCGGAGGCCGCCCTCGCCGGCGCGACCGTCCTCGTCAACCTGTCGGGCAGCCCGATCACGGTCGGGCGGGCCGAGGACCGCAAGCTGCTGTGCCGCTCGGCCTCCTCCCGCTGCCTGGCCGCCTACGTGTACGCGGCCGCCGGGCTGGGCGAGTCGACCACCGACCTGTCCTGGGACGGCCAGGCCATGGTCTACGAGAACGGCGTGCTGCTCGCGGAGACGGAACGGTTCCCGCTCGGCGACGAGTACGCGATCGCCGACGTCGACCTCGACCTGCTGCGGCAGGAGCGGCAGCGGATGGGCACGTTCGACGACAACCGCCGCACGCACCTCGCGCGCACCGGCGACTTCCGCACGGTCGACTTCGCACTCGGCCCGCCCTCGGCCGACCTGGGGCTGCGTCGCCGTCTGGAGCGCTTCCCGTTCGTGCCGGCCGACGCCGACCGTCTCGCCCAGGACTGCTACGAGGCGTACAACATCCAGGTCGCCGGCCTCCAGCAGCGCATGGCCGCGATCGGCGGGCCCAAGGTCGTCATCGGCGTGTCCGGCGGACTCGACTCCACGCACGCGCTGATCGTCGCCGCCCGCGCGATGGACCGGGCGGGCCGCCCGCGCAGCGACATCCTCGCCTGGACGCTGCCCGGCTTCGCCACCAGCGACCACACCAAGGACAACGCCCACAAGCTGATGAACTCGCTCGGCGTCACGGCGGCCGAGCTGGACATCACGCCCACCGCGCGGCTGATGCTCAAGGAGATGGGCCACCCCTTCGCCTCCGGCGAGCCGGTGTACGACGTCACCTTCGAGAACGTGCAGGCCGGGCTGCGCACCGACTACCTGTTCCGGCTGGCCAACCAGCGCGGGGGCATCGTGCTGGGCACCGGCGACCTGTCGGAGCTGGCGCTCGGCTGGTCCACGTACGGCGTGGGCGACCAGATGAGCCACTACAACGTCAACTCCGGCGTGCCGAAGACGCTGATGCAGCACCTCATCCGCTGGGTCGTCAGCAGCGGCCAGTTCGACGAGGAGACCGGGCGGACGCTCTCCGCGATCCTGGACACCGAGATCAGCCCGGAGCTCGTGCCGGGCGAGGAGATGCAGTCCACCGAGTCCCGGATCGGCCCCTACGCGCTGCACGACTTCACGCTCTTCCACGTGCTGCGCTACGGCTTCCGGCCCTCGAAGATCGCCTTCCTGGCCTGGCACGCCTGGCACGACGCGGACGCCGGCGACTGGCCTCCCGGCTTCCCCGACGCCAAGCGGGTGGCCTACGACCAGGCCGAGATCAGGCGCTGGCTGGAGGTCTTCTGCCGACGCTTCTTCGCCTTCGCCCAGTTCAAGCGGTCGGCGATGCCCAACGGGCCGAAGGTGTCGGCGGGCGGTTCGCTGTCGCCTCGAGGTGACTGGCGGGCGCCGTCGGACAGTTCGGCGGCGGCCTGGCTGCGGGATCTTGCGCGTTTCGACGAGTAGGGCTGCCGCCGGGGGGGCGCTTTGTCGGTGGGCGGCGTTGAAGTGGGCCGGGGGCCGGTTCGCCGGGGGCGGCGTAGAGGTGGCCGGGGGGCAAGGGCCGGGGGTGGTGCGCTGCGGGGCGTGTGCGGGTTCGTTGTGGCTGGTCGCGCAGTTCCCCGCGCCCCTGGGGAGGTTGGCCTGACGTCGATTCCCGGCGCGCCCCCGCAGGCGGGGGGATGAGGCGGATGAGGCCCGTGGGGCTCTGCGGGTCCGCTCGGGCTGGTCGCGCAGTTCCCCGCGCCCCTGGCGTCGATTCCCGGCGCGCCCCCCGCAGACGGGGGGATGAGGCGGATGAGGCCCGTGGGGCTCTGCGGGTTCGCCGGGGCTGGGCGCGCAGTTCCCCGCGCCCCTGGGGAGGTTTCCGCGCCGCGGGGGGTCAGTGGTGGGCTTTTGCTGGGGTTGGGTGGGGGTGGTGGGTGGCGATGACGCGGTCGTGTGTGGTGGGGCGGTGGGTGCGGTGGGCGTCGACCACGTAGGCGGTGGCCGCCACCGCCAGGCCGAGGGCGGCCAGGGCCGCGCCCACCAGTGCGGGTGAGGTGACGCCGAGGCCGGCCGTGAGGGCCAGGCCGCCGAGCCACGCGCCGCCGGCGTTGGCCAGGTTGAAGGCCGCCTGGTTGGCGGAGGATGCGAGGGAGGGGCCGTCGGCGGCCTTCTCCATCACCATCAGGTTCAGCGGCGAGCCCGTGACGAACGCCGCGACGCCGAGCAGGACCACGGCCAGCGCGCCGCCCCACGCCGTCGTCATCAGCAGCGGGAAGAGGGCCAGGACCAGGACCAGCGAGGTGAGGCCCGCGAACAGGGTGGGGCGCATCGCGCGGTCGGCGAGGCGGCCGCCCAGCAGGTTGCCGGCGGTGGCGCCGACGCCGAACAGCGCCAGCAGCAGCGTCACGCTGGAGTCGGCGAACCCGGCGGAGTCCGTCAGCATCGGCGTGATGTAGCTGTAGGCGGAGAAGAGGGCGCCGAAGCCGGCCACGGTGGTGCCGAGCGCCAGCCACACCGGGAGCGAGCGCAGGGCGGCCAGTTCGCGGCGCAGGCCGACGGCGGGCGCCTGGGCGTGGTCGCGCGGGATGAGCAGGGCCAGGGCGGCGATGGCGACGAGGCCGATCAGGCTGACGCCGAGGAAGGTCGCGCGCCAGCCGAGGTGCTGGCCGACGAGGGTGGCGACGGGGACGCCCGCGACGTTGGCGACGGTCAGGCCGAGGAACATCAGCGACACCGAGCGGGCCTTGCGTTCCGGCGCGACCAGGTTGGTGGCGACCACCGCGCCCACGCCGAAGAAGGCGCCGTGCGGCAGGCCGCTGAGGAAGCGGGCGGCCAGCAGCCAGCCGTCGTCCGGGGCGAGCGCCGAGAGCGCGTTGCCGGTGACGAAGAGGGCCATCAGGGAGATCAGGACCGTGCGGCGGGACATCCGCGCCGTCGCGGCGGCGAGCAGCGGCGCGCCGATGACGACGCCGAGCGCGTACGCGGAGACGAGGTGTCCGGCCGCCGGGATCGAGATGTGCAGGTCGTCCGCGACCTCGGGCAGCAGGCCCATCATCACGAACTCGGTGGTGCCGATGCCGAAGGCACCCACGGCCAGGGCGAGCAGGGCCAGGGGCATGAAGAACGTGCCTTTCAGAGAGAGCGGGTTCCGGTCATCATACGTTTCGTATGTTCAAGTACGGAACAAAGTCTCCCCGGCCCGGTATTCCGGCGGGCGACGCCCCGGTTACGGTGTGGTGACCTTCACACGCGCCGCCACCGGCAGATGGTCGCTCGCCGTCCGCGGCAGGGTCCAGGAGGTGACCGGATCCACGCCCTTGACCATGATCTGGTCGATGCGGGCCATCGGGAACGACGCCGGCCAGCTGAACCCGAAGCCGCTGCCCGCCGCGCCCTGCGTGGAGCGCATCTGCGAGGTCACGGCGTTGAGCGAACGGTCGTTCATGGTGCCGTTGAGGTCGCCCAGCAGGATCACCCGGGTCAGCTTCTCGTCGGCGATCGCCTCGCCCAGCGCGTCCGCGCTCGTGTCGCGCTGGCGGGCCGTGAAACCGGCCCGCAGCTTCACCCGCACCGAGGGCAGATGGGCGACGTACACGGCGACCTCGCCCTGCGGCGTCGCGACGGTCGCACGCATCGCGCGCGTCCAGCCCAGCTTGATGTCCACGGGCTTCACGGCGCTCAGCGCGTACTTGCTCCACAGCCCGACCGTGCCCTGCACCGAGTGGTACGGGTAGGTCGCCGCCAGCGCCTTCGCGTACACCGGCGCCGCCGTGGCGGTCAGTTCCTCCAGCGCCACCACGTCCGCGCCCGACGCGGCGACGTCGCGGGCGGTGCCGGCCGGATCGGGGTTGTCCGCGTTGACGTTGTGGGTGGCGACGGTCAGGTCCCCGCCGCCGCCGGTGCGGTCCACGAGAAGTCCGCCGAAGAGGTTCGTCCAGACCACGGCCGGGAGGACGACGGCGATCAGCGCGATCGCCGACCTGCGCACCAGCGCCAGCACCAGCAGCACCGGGACGAGGACGCCGATCCAGGGCAGGAACGTCTCCGTCAGACTGCCGAGGTTGCCGAAGCGGTTCGGGATGCGCGAGTGCAGCAGCATCACCAGGGCGAGCGCCGTGGCAATGCCGGTGAGGACCAGACCGCGCCGCCAGATGCGCGGATCACCGCGCCAGCCCGTCGACAGCCGGCCGACGAAGCGTCCGATCAGGCGCCGGAGCCGGGCTCCCCGAGGCTCGGGTCCCGAGCCGCCGTTGTCGTCCGTCTCCGTCATGTACGCCTGCTGCGCCATACCGTCGCCTCACTGCCTGCCGTGCACACCGTACGTCCCCCCGGGTACGACCCTAGGCGATGTTCGGTTTCGTTCTCGCCGTCTCGTGACGGCCGTACGGGCAGGAGGACGAACGGGGCGCGCTCAGGGGTTCCGGACCCGGGCCGCGTGACCTGGTCTGTGACGGAACGCGCACATTGGCGTTACGGGGCCGGGGAGCTGACGGGGCGTAGTCCGGCGAGCAGCGTGTCGACGATGCGTTCGGGCAGGTCCTCGGGCAGGTCGGCGTCGGGCCGCAGGACGGCGCGCACCAGCATCGGCCCGACGAACATGTCGTTCACGAGATCGACGTCGACGTCCCCGCGCAGTTCGCCGTTGCGCTGGCCCCGGCGCAGGACCTCGATCCCCAGCCTGCGCCGCGGTGCTATGACCGTGTTGTGGTAGGCGGCCCAGATCTTCGGGCTGCTCTTCATCTGGGCCTGCACGTTGTGCAGGATGGCGGAGGAACGGTTGACGAGGCCCCGCCGGCGCAGCGACTCCAGCAGCACGATCAGGTCGTCGCGCATGGAGGTGCCGGGGAGTTCCAGGTCGTCGGGTTCCGCGGTGCGCAGGACGTCGACGAAGAGCTCCTCCTTGCCGCTCCAGCGGCGGTAGATGGCGGCCTTGCCGACGCCGGCGGTGCGGGCGATGCGCTCGATGGAGATCTCGCCGAGCGAGACGCCCTCCTCCAGCAGCTTCATCACGCCCTCGACGATGGCCCGTTCCACGGCCTCGCTCCGTGGCCGGCCCCGGACCGGCTGCTCCACGGCTGTGCTGTCGGCGGGGCTCACGTCCATCGGTCCTTTCGTCCGGTCCCTCGTCGCGCTGGAGCGATTGTCACGCGGCCGGCGGGCGGGGCGGCGACTCCCGGCCGCCCCGCCCGCCCGCCGGTCACGGCTTCGCCCGCGCCAACTCCTCCTCGTCCGCGGCCTCCTGCACGGGCTTCGGACGGCCCGGCAGGAAGAGGGCCACCACGATCGCGCCCACCACGGCCACGGCCGCCCCGCACAGGGCGGTGATGTGCATGGCGTGCAGGAACGCGTCATGAGCCGGCTCGATCAGCGACCGGCCCTGGTCGCCGAGCTTGGCGGCGACCCCGAGGGTGGCCTCGATCGACTCGCCCGCCGTGTCGCGCAGGCCCGGCGGCAGCGTGCCGAGGTGACCCTCGATGCCGTTGCGGTACGACGTCGACAGCACGGAGCCGAGGACGGCGATGCCGAGCGCGCCGCCGACCTGGCGGAAGGTGTTGCTCAGGGCGGAGGCGGAGCCCGCCTTCTCGCGGGGCAGCGCCTGCATGATGACGACGCTGGTCGGGGTCATGATGTGGGCCATCCCCGCGCCCATGAAGAAGAAGACGACCTCCAGGAGCCAGATCGGGGTGCCTGCGTCCAGGGTGGCGAACGCGACGAGCGTCGCGGCGAGCACGAGCATCGCGGTCGTGGTCGTCGCCCGGATCCCTATGCGGTCGACGACCAGCCGGGCGCGCGGTGCGAAGATCAGCTGGGCGGCCGCCAGCGGCAGCAGCAGCAGACCGGTCTGGAGCGGCGAGTAGCCGCGCACGCTCTGGGTGTAGAAGACCGAGAAGAAGGTGACGCCCATCAGCGCGAAGAAGACCAGTGCGATGACGGAGATGGCGGCGGAGAACACCTTGTTCTTGAAGTAGTCCATGTCGACGGACGGGTGGTCGCTGCGCTTCTCGAACACCACGAACGCGGCCAGGACGACGAGGCCGGCCCCTATGGTCGCCAGCACCTTCGCGTCGGTGAAGTCGGCCAGTTCACCGCCCTTGATGATGCCGTAGACGAGCAGGACGAGGCCGACCACCGACAGGACGACGCCGACGAGGTCGACACGGCCCGGCTTCGGGTCGCGGGACTCGGGCACCAGCCACAGCATCAGCCCGAACGCGAGCAGCACGATCGGCACGTTGATGAGGAAGACCGAGCCCCACCAGAAGTGGTCGAGCAGCAGGCCGCCGGTGATGGGGCCTATGGCGATGGCGAGGCCGACGCCGCCGGCCCAGATGCCGATCGCCTTGGGCTGTTCCTCCCGGTCGAAGACGTTCATCAGGACGGCGAGCGTGGCGGGCATCACGAAGGCCGCGCCGAGCGCCATCAGCGCGCGGAAGGCGATGAGCTGGGCGGGCGAGCCGGACTCGGCGGCGAGCGCCGAGCCCATGCCGAACACCGCCAGTCCCCCGAGCAGGACCTTCTTGCGGCCGATGCGGTCGCCGAGGAGGCCGGCGGAGAACAGCAGTCCCGCGAAGACGAGCGTGTAGGCGTTGATCGCCCACTCCAGCTCGCTCTGGGTGGCCCCGAGGCCCGTCGGGGCCGGCGTGGAGATCGTCTTGATCGCGACGTTCAGGATCGAGTTGTCGAGCACCACGATCAGCAGACTCAGCATGAGGACGCCGAGGATCGCCCAACGACGCCGGTGCACCGCTTCCGGTATCCGCGGAGCGGTGGGGACGGCAGGAGTAGTCATGACGCCGAGCCTAGAACACTTCCGATACGGAACCGTCTCGTATCGATTCCGCCGCCGTCTTTCTTACTGAGGCTTTACCCACAGGGGGCGCTCTGGCCCTCGCCGGGACGAGGTGCCACCATGGGAAGTGGTCCGGGGACGCCGTGAGGGCGCCTCGAGATGACGAAGGAGCCGGTGCAATGACGCAGTCTTCGGCTGCCCAGACGAAGTCCACCGACGGCAGCAAGGCGCTGTACGGGGGCAAGGGCACACGCCGCATCACCGTTCGCGACCTCGCGCTCGCCAAGGAGCGGGGCGAGAAGTGGCCCATGCTCACCGCGTACGACGCGATGACCGCTTCCGTCTTCGACGAGGCCGGGATCCCCGTGATGCTCGTCGGCGACTCGGCGGGCAACTGCCACCTCGGGTACGAGACGACCGTCCCCGTCACCCTCGACGAGATGACCATGCTGTCCGCGGCGGTCGTACGCGGCACCTCCCGCGCGCTGATCGTCGGCGATCTGCCCTTCGGTTCCTACCAGGAGGGGCCGGTGCAGGCGCTGCGCTCGGCGACCCGGCTGGTCAAGGAGGCAGGGGTCGGCGCCGTGAAGCTGGAGGGCGGCGAACGCTCGCACCGGCAGATCGAGCTGCTGGTGGAGTCGGGCATCCCGGTCATGGCCCACATCGGCCTCACCCCGCAGTCCGTGAACTCCATGGGCTACCGGGTGCAGGGCCGCGGCGAGGAGGCGGCCGCGCAGCTGCTGCGCGACGCCAAGGCCGTGCAGGACGCGGGCGCGTTCGCGGTGGTGCTGGAGCTGGTCCCGGCGGAGCTGGCGGCCGAGGTCACGCGCGTGCTGCACATTCCGACGGTCGGCATCGGCGCCGGCCCGGAGACCGACGCCCAGGTGCTGGTGTGGACCGACATGCTCGGGCTGACCGGCGGCCGGGTGCCGAAGTTCGTCAAGCAGTACGCGAACCTGCGCGAGGTCATGGGCGACGCGGCGAAGGCGTTCGCGGAGGACGTCGTCGGCGGAACGTTCCCGCTGGAGGAGCACTCCGTCCACTGAGACCGGTCCCGCACCACGACAGCCCGCCGACCGTCCCCCGTCGGCGGGCTGTCCCCTTGTACGGCTCGTCACGGCTCCCGACCAGGGCCCGTCGGTGAGCCGGCGGGGCCCGTGTCGGCGATCCGTCGGTGATCTGTCGGTGCCCGGCGGCCTCCGTCGGTCACCTGTCGGCGGTTTGTCGGCGGGGGCTGACAGCGTTCTCGGCATGACACGAATCGACAAGGACTCCAGCGGCGGCGGGAACGCCGTCACCGTACGGGGGATGGTCAAGCACTACGGCGAGACCAGGGCGCTGGACGGCGTCGACCTGGACGTGCGCGAGGGCACCGTGATGGGTGTGCTCGGGCCGAACGGGGCCGGAAAGACCACCCTCGTACGGATTCTGTCCACCCTCCTGAGCCCGGACGCCGGCCGGGCGACCGTCGCCGGGTACGACGTGCTGCGCCAGCCCCGGCAGCTGCGGCGGGTCATCGGGCTCACCGGTCAGTACGCCTCCGTCGACGAGAAGCTCCCCGGGTGGGAGAACCTCTACCTCATCGGCCGGCTGCTCGACCTGTCCCGCAAGGACGCCCGGACCCGCGCCGACGAGCTGCTGGAACGGTTCTCCCTCACGGACGCGGCCAAGCGCCCCGCGAGCACCTACTCCGGCGGCATGCGGCGCAGGCTCGACCTGGCCGCGTCGATGATCGGACGCCCGCAGGTGCTGTTCCTGGACGAGCCGACCACCGGACTCGACCCCCGCACCCGCAACGAGGTCTGGGGCGAGGTCAAGCGGATGGTCGGCGACGGGGTGACCGTCCTGCTCACCACCCAGTACATGGAGGAGGCCGAGCAGCTCGCCTCCGAGCTGACCGTCGTGGACCGGGGCAAGGTCATCGCGGGCGGCGCCATCGAGGAGCTGAAGGCCAAGGTCGGCGGCCGCGCGCTGCGGGTCCGCCCGGCCGACCCGGCGCAACTGCGCCCGCTCGCCGGGTGGATCGACGACCTCGGCCTCACCGGCCTCGCGAGCACCACCGTGGACACCGAGCGCGGCTCGGTGCTGGTCCCCGTCCTCAGCGACGAACAACTGACCGCGGTGGTCGGCGCGGTCACCGCGCGAGGCATCACGCTGGCCTCCGTCACCACCGAACTGCCCAGCCTGGACGAGGTGTTCCTGTCCCTCACCGGCCACCGTGCCGGCGCCGCGGACGACACCGCGCCCGCCGACGCCCGCGAGGAGGTCTCCGTATGAGCACCACGACCGCTCCGATCGCCGGCGTCGAGCCGGACGCCCGCATCCCGCTGCGCGGCCACCTGCGCCACACGGGGGCTCTGATCCGGCGCAACCTGCTGTGGATCAGACAGGACCCCGAGTCGATGTTCGACGCGCTGCTGATGCCGATCGTCTTCACCCTGCTCTTCGTGTACGTCTTCGGCGGCTCCATCGGGCAGGCGCTGGGCGGCGGCCAGGACGGCTACGTCCAGTACGTGATCCCCGGCATGATCGCGATGATGAGCATGACGCTGTCCCAGGGCGTCGGCACCGGCTTCAGCCAGGACTTCAACTCCGGCGTCATGGACCGGTTCCGCTCGCTTCCGATCGGGCGCGGCTCGGTGCTGTTCGCGAAGATCTCGGTGGAGATCGTCCGGATGCTCTTCGCGACCACCGTGCTGATGATCGTCTCCGTCCTCGTCGGATTCGACATCGAGAGCTGGCCGGGACTGTTCGCGGCCGTCGGCCTGTCCACCGTCTTCGCCTCGTCGATCATGTGGGTGTTCCTCACCCTGGGCGTGGTCCTGAAGAACGCCCAGTCCGTGCAGGCCATGGGGTTCCTGGTGCTCTTCCCGCTGCAGTTCGGCTCGTCGATCTTCGCGCCCACGGCGTCGATGCCGGGATGGCTCCAGGCCTTCACCGACTACAACCCGCTGTCCGCGCTCGCGGACGCGGCGCGCGGTCTGATGACCGGCGGCCCGGTCGCGCACGGCCTGTGGATCACGCTGGCCTGGTCGTTCGGGATCACCGCGCTGATGGCCCCGGTCGCGATCCACAAGTTCCGCACCAAGAGCTAGTCGCGAGCGTGGCCCCGGAGCCGGGCGCGTTCGATCAGGGCGGTGGCCTCCTCGTAGGAGAGGCCGCCGCCTTCGGCGTACGCGGACGCGAAGTCCTCCTCGCCGAGGGCGGCACGGGCCCGCTTCGCGGCCAGGCCGTGCGCGTCACGCTCCCAGCGCGTGTGCACGTGCCCCGGCGGCAGCAGTGCGTCCGCCGCGCCCAGACAACGGGCGGCGGCCCCCGCGCGGCTGCCGCCGTCCATGCCGGCGAGGGCGGACGCGGCGACGTACAGGTAGACGGAGCGCATCTGGGGGGCGACGGCCATGGACAGCGGGTCGGCGGCCCGCAGCAGTGCGGTGCGGACGCCGGTCAGGGCCTGCGCGTACCGGTCCTCGACCGCGTCCAGCCAGGCCTCCGCGCCCCTCATGAAGGCGTCGAAGACCGCGAAGCGACCGAAGTCGACGTCCTCGCGCAGGAGCCGCAGTTGCTCGCGCGCCTCGGCCCGGCGGCCGGTGGTGCCGAGCCGGCCGACGAGGAAGAGCCGGGCCACGGGGGCGGCCTCGTGCCCGACGTGCTCGGGTCCGTCGATCACCTCGCGCAGGATGCGTTCGCCCCGCTCGCCGTCCTCCGTCTCCAGCAGGACACTGCCCAGCCGGGCCGCCAGGATCGCGGCCTGGGCCCGCGCGTTCAGCCGCTCCGCGTGCGCGATGGCGTCCTCGTAGTCCGCGGCGGCCCTGCGGTAGTCGCCCAGCCGCTCGCGGGCCTCGGCGCGGGCGGAGAGCGCCTCGGCGGTGCCCCAGGCGTCGCCGAGCCGCCGGAAGATCTCCAACGCCTCGTCGGCGTCGCGCAAGGCGCCCTGGGCCCAGTCGGACCGGTTGGCGAGGACGTTGGCGCGTATCTGCAGACAGGAGGCCAGCTCCCACTCGTAGCCCGGCATGCGGCGGCAGGTGTCGACGTTGGCGTCGATGATCTCGCGGATGCGCTCCTGGTCGCCGGTCATCAGCACGGCGAAGAACCAGACCAGGCCGGGCGTGCGGCAGGTCTGCGGAAGGCCCGGCTCGTAGGCCTCGGCGATCAGACGCAGCTTGGCCTGCGCGGCCGGGTTGTGCCAGGCCGCCAACTCGGTGTCCATGCAGGCGAGATGCGCCAGGTGGACGCCTCGGCGGGCCTCCCGGAGGATCTCGCCGGTCAGCGGCGGCGGGGCGTCGGTGCACGGCTGCCACACCGGGGCGGCCCTGCGCAGCGGCTCGGCGAACGGGTCGGGGCCCAGGGCCATGACCTCGACGCACCAGTCGCGGGCCTCCAGGCGCAGATCGCGCAGCTGCCAGTACCAGACCAGCGACAGGGTGAGGACGAGCGCCTCCTGCTCGTCGCGCGCGTCGACGGCCCGGCGCAGCGCCGTGCGCAGGTTCTCGTACTCCGACTGGAACCGGCCGACGGCCTCGAGCTGGCCCGCGCCCCGCAGCAACGGCTCGGTGGTACGGGCGAGTTCGCGGTAGTACGTGAGATGGGCGCGCTCGGCCGCCGCCCGTCCCCCGGACTCGTCCAGCCGCTCGCCCGCGTACTCGGCGACGGTCTCCAGGAGCCGGTAGCGCATGCCCCCGCCGGGCGCGGGGGCGGCGACGACGAGCGACTTGTCGACGAGGGAGGCGAGGGCGTCCAGGGCGGTGCGGCCCGCCCGTGAGGCGCGGGTGCCCGCGGCTTCCGCGGGCCCGGATCCGTACGGCGCCGGCGGCGCGCAGACGGCCTCGACGGCGGCGAGGTCGCAGCCGCGGGCGAAGACGGAGAGCCGGGCCAGGACGTCGCGTTCGTCGCCGTCGAGCAGGTCCCAGGACCAGTCGACGACGGCCCGCAGGGTCTGCTGGCGGGGCAGGACCGTGCGGCTGCCCGAGGTCAGGAGGCGGAACCGGTCGTCGAGGCGGTCTGCGATCTGCCGGGGCGTCAGCATCCGCAGCCGGGCGGCGGCGAGTTCTACGGCGAGGGGCAGTCCGTCGAGGCGGCGGCAGATCTCGGCGCAGGCCTCGGGGTCGTCCTCGACGCGGAAGCCCGGACGGGCGGCCGCGCCCCGGTCGGCCAGCAGGCGCAGCGCGGCCGGCTCGGGCAGCGGGTCCAGCGGGCGCAGGACCTCCCCCGGCACGCCGAGAGGCTCGCGGCTGGTGGCCAGCACCGTCACCCCGGGGCAGCGCGCCAGCAGTTCCTCGACGAGCCGTGCGGCCGCCTCCACCACGTGTTCGCAGTTGTCCAGGACGAGCAGCATGCGGCGTCGGGAGCAGTGCTCCACCAGCCGCTCCACGGGGTCGCCGCGGCGCTCGGCGACGGCCCGCAGTTCCTCGGCCCCGGCGCCGTACAGGACGGTCTCGCGGGCGCCCACGGCGGTGAGGACGGTCTGCGCCACGGCGCCCGGGTCGGCGACGGGCGCGAGTTCGGCCAGCCAGACGCCGTCGCGCGCCGTGTCCCCGACGGCCTCGGCGGCCTCCTGCGACAGCCGTGTCTTGCCGGCCCCGCCGGGCCCCAGCAGCGTCACCAGACGGGCGCTCGCGAGGTCGCCCCGCAGGGCCTTCATGTCGTCCTCACGGCCGACGAACGAGGTGAGCCGGGCCCGGAGGTTGCCGCGCGGCGGCGAGGCCGCGGACCGGGAAACCCGCGCCGGCCGCACGGCCGCCCCCTCCAGCCCGCCTTCGGGAACCGTCGGCCCCCCTGCGGCCGCGTGGGCATGCGCCCGTTCGGGGACTTCCGCCGCCCGCGGCGTCTCAGGCGTGCGGGCCGTCGGCGGGTCGAGGAGTTCGGCGTGCAGGGCGCGCAGCTCGGGCCCGGGGTCGGCGCCGAGACGGTCGGCCAGCAGTCGGCGCACCTCGTCGTAGGCGGCCAGCGCCTGGGCGGTGCGGCCCGCGTCGCGCAGGGCGCGCAGCCGCAGCGCCTGGAGCGGCTCGTCCAGCGGGTGCGCGTCGCACAGGGCGCTCAGCTCGGGCAGCGCCTGCCCGGCCTGCCCGAGGGCGAGGGCGGCGCTGTGCCGGGCGCGCAGGGCGTCCACGCGGCGGGCCTCCCAGCGGGCCGCCTCGGTCGCCCGGTCGGGCAGGTCGGCGAGGGCCGGGCCGTGCCACAGGGCGAGGGCGTCGTCGAGCAGGGCGGCCGCCTTGGCGGGGTCGCCGTCGGCCAGGGCGCGCGTCCCGTCGCCGGTCAGCCGCTCGAAACGGTGCAGGTCGACGTCGTCGGAGCCGGCCGCCAGCCGGTAGCCGCCCTCGGCGGAGCGGATCGCGTCCGCCCCGAGGGCCCGGCGCAGCCGGCCGACCAGCGCCTGGAGCGCGCCCGGCGCGTCGGCGGGCGGGTCCCCGGCCCACACCTCCTGCGTCAGCACCCCGGCCGGCACGCTGCGTCCGGCCCGCAGCGCCAGCACGGTGAGCAGGGCGCGCAGCCGCGCTCCGCCGACGGCGACGGGGGTCCCGTCGGGGCGGAGCGCCTGGGTGGTGCCGAGAATGCGGTAGCGCACGGGGTTCATTGTCCCCGGCGCGGACGGCGGCGGTCACGGGGTTCGCCGGAGTGGCGGCGGACGCGGTGGCGCCGGGGGACGCGGGACGGGCCGCCGGCCGGGGACACCGAAGCCTTCCGGGACTCCCGAGCGCGGCCCCGGAAGCCCGTTGCACCGCTCCGCTCCGCGCGGAACCAGGGGCCCGGCATGAGACGTTTCCCCGGTGTGCCCGGTACGGTCGGGCAGTTCCACACGTGCGTACGACCTCAGGGGGCCCCATGACGACCGCCACCACCCGCCGGGGCGAGCGGAGGATCAGTCCCGTCTTCGTCGGCATCCTGGCCGTGACGGCCGTCACCGGCTGGGCGACGTGGACGGGTTTCGCCGAACAGCCCGGCGTCGCGGTGTTCCTGTTCGTCACGGCGGCCTGGATCGTGTCCCTGTGCCTGCACGAGTACGCGCACGCGCGCACGGCCCTGCACAGCGGGGACATCTCGGTCGGGGCGAAGGGCTATCTCACGCTCAACCCGCTCAAGTACACGCACGCGCTGCTCAGCGTCGTGCTGCCGGTGCTGTTCGTGATCCTGGGCGGTATCGGTCTGCCCGGTGGGGCGGTGTTCATCGAGCGCGACCGCATCCGGGGCCGGTGGCGGCACAGTCTGATCTCGGCGGCCGGACCGCTGACGAACGTGGCGTTCGCGGTGGTGTGCACGGCCCCGTTCTGGCTGGACGCGCTGGACGGCGTGCCGGACGACTTCCGCTTCGCCCTCGGCTTCCTCGCCCTGCTCCAGGTGACGGCGGCGATCCTGAACTTCCTGCCGGTGCCGGGCCTGGACGGCTACGGGGTCATCGAGCCCTGGCTGTCGTACGGCGTCAAGCGGCAGGTCGAGCCGTTCGCGCCGTTCGGCCTGCTGTTCGTGTTCGCCCTGCTGTGGGTGCCGTCGGTGAACGGCGCGTTCTTCGACATGGTCGACGCGCTGCTGTGCGGGCTGGGCATCAGCGACGTCGACACGTACTGCGGTCAGTCGCTGTACCGCTTCTGGGAGGGCACGAACGAGTTCTGCTCGGTCGCCCGCTGAGCCGGGCCGGGCGGGCCGTGACTTTGGGTGCACGGGCGGCCGGTGGGCGGGCCGGCCCGTGGGCCGGTCAGCCGGTGGGCTGGGTCCGGTCCGCCCTGCGCGCCTTGTCCCGCTTCATGTAGTACCAGGTCATGTTGGACGACAGGCCCGCGAGCAGCACCCACACGATGCCCAGGAAGCTGCCCTGGACGAAGGAGACGACCGCCGCGGCCACGGCGAGGACGCAGACGACGAGGCTGTAGAGGGCGAGTCGCCGGGTCGGGCTGGGCGGGGGCACGGCGGGCATGTCGGTCGGCTCCTGTCGGGGGACACTGCTTCGCCGTCCAGTGTCCCCCATCCGCTCAGACGTCGGTGACGCGCAGCCCGGCGTGGGCCTTGTAGCGGCGGTTGACGGAGATCAGGTTGGCGACCAGGGACTCCACCTGGTGGGCGTTGCGCAGCCGGCCCGCGAAGACGCCGCGCATGCCGGGGATGCGGCCGGCCAGGGCCTGCACGATCTCGACGTCGGCCCGCTCCTCGCCCAGCACCATCACGTCGGTGTCGATCTCGTCGATCCCCGGGTCCTGGAGGAGGACGGCCGACAGGTGGTGGAAGGCGGCGGCGACGCGCGAGTCCGGCAGCAGGGCCGCGGCCTGCTCCGCCGCGCTGCCCTCCTCCGGCTTGAGCGCGTAGGCGCCCTTCTTGTCGAAGCCGAGCGGGTTGACGCAGTCCACGACGAGCTTGCCGGCCAGCTCCTCGCGCAGGGACTCCAGCGTCTTGCCGTGGCCGTCCCACGGGACGGCGACGATCACGATGTCGCTGCGGCGCGCGGTCTCGGCGTTGTCGGCGCCCTCGACGCCGTGTCCGAGTTCCTCGGCGGCGGCCAGGGCACGGTCGGCGGCGCGCGAGCCGATGATCACCTTCTGGCCGGCCTTGGCGAGGCGGTAGGCGAGGCCCTTGCCCTGCGGGCCGGTGCCGCCGAGCACGCCGACGACCAGTCCGGAGACGTCCGGAAGGTCCCAGGGGTCCTTGGCGGGGGCCTTCGCCGGGGTGTCCCCGGACGTGTGGTGGGCACTGTCGGTAGAGGTCATGGGCCGACTTTACGTGGGCGCGTCCGGCGGCCCTTCCCCTGTCGGGTGAACGGGCGGCGAACCCGGTGCCGGGGCCGGCCGGGTGCGGCAGCATGCGGGCGCATGGACGCCGTACGGGTCGCGCTGCTGCGCGAGGTGCTCGCCGGGACCGAGTGGCTCGGGGCCACCCGGAGGTTCGCCGGGGTGCTGCGGGGATCGGTCGTGTCGCACGGGGGCGGGCTGCTGCTGGCGGGGACGGCGGAGTACGAGCCGTGGCACCTCGCGGCGCACCTGGTGGACGAGGCGGCGTGGTCCGGCACGCCGGAGCTGACGCCGACGCTGGTCCGCCACGACCCGCGCCCCGGTGACCCCGCCCACCTCTCGGTGGGGCCCGGCCGTATCGAGGCGGCGCGGCGGGGCGAGACGCTGCTGGTGGCGTCGCCGTCGGCGGACGCACGGCTGCTGGAACGGGTGGCGGACGCCCGCCGGGCCGGGGTCACCGTGCTCGCCCTCGGCCCGGTGGAGGCGGAGCTGACGGCTCTGGCGCACGAGACGCTGGCCGTGCCGGACGGCTCCGAGCTGGATCTGGACACCGTGCAGCACCTGGTGAGCGCGGCGGCCGGCGAGACGCTGCCGCCGGCCCGGGGCCGCCGCCGTCTGGCCGACCGCCTCTCCCGCCTCGCCGAACGCCTGACGGCCCCACCCCCACCCCCTTGGTGAACCGGGAAAAGGAGTTGTCCGCGGCTCTTGCGGCGGCCGAGCATGACCTTTCGTGACAGATTCCGGCGCCGCCACAGTTCCCCCGCCCTCCGAATCCCCCTCGTCCCCTTCGGGTCTGCGCGGGCTGCTTCCCGACCTCGCCCCGTGGCGGGCCTCGCGGGACTTCCGGCGGCTGTGGGTCTCGGGGACGGTGTCGACGTTCGGCAGCTTCCTCACCTTCGTCGCGGTGCCGGTGCAGTTGAAGGAGCTGACCGGGTCGGCCGCCGCCGTCGGGGCCATCGGCGCGGTGGAGCTGGTGCCGCTCCTGGTGTTCGGGCTGTACGGCGGTGCGCTGGCGGACGCGTGGGACAAGCGCCTGCTCATCCTGTGGACGGAGGCCGGGCAGGGGCTGCTGAGCGCGGTGCTGCTGGTCAACGCGGTGCTGCCGGGGCCGGCCGTGTGGCCCCTGTACGTGGTCGCGGCGCTGTCGTCGGCCCTGGGCTCCGTGCAGCGGCCCGCGCTGGACGCGTTGTGGCCGCGGATCGTCGCCCATGAGCATCTGCCGGCGGCGGCCTCGCTGAACGCCCTGCGGTGGACCGTGGGCGGGGTCGCGGGGCCGGCCCTCGCCGGCGTCGTCGTCGCCTACGCGGGCCTGGGCTGGGCCTACGCCGCCGACCTGCTGACCTTCGTCGTCTCGCTCGCGCTGGTCGTGCGCATCGCGTCCTCCCCGGCGGCCCGGGAGGCGGCCCGGCCCTCCCTGCGGGCGATCGCCGAGGGCGCCCGGTACGCCTGGAACCGCAAGGAGCTGCTCGGCACGTACGCCGTCGACCTGGCCGCGATGTTCCTCGCGATGCCGCTCGCCGTGCTGCCCTTCCTCGCGGACGAGCTGCACGCGCAGTGGTCGCTCGGGCTGATGTACGCGGCCTTGCCGGCCGGGGCGCTGGTGGTGAGCGTGACGAGCGGCTGGACGGGGCGGGTGCACCGGCACGGGCGGATGGTGGTGCTGTCGGCCGCGCTGTGGGGTGCGGCGATCGCCGCCGCGGGGCTGGTGGGGAACGTCTGGCTGGTGCTGCTCTGCCTGGCCCTGGCGGGCGGCTTCGACATGGTCAGCGGGGTGTTCCGCGGGATCATGTGGAACCAGACGATCCCGGACGAGCTGCGCGGGCGGCTCGCCGGGATCGAGTTGCTGTCGTACTCGGTGGGGCCGACGGTCGGGCAGGTGCGCAGCGGCGGCCTCGCGGCCTGGCTGGGGGTGCGGACGTCGGTGTGGTCGGGCGGGGTGCTGTGCGTGGGCGCGGTGGGCCTGCTGGCGCTGTGCCTGCCGGGGCTGATGCGGTACGACGCGCGCACGGACGAGCACGCGGCGCGGGTGCGGGCACAGCGGTCGGCGGCCGCGCCCTCGCTGGAGGGCTGACCGCCCGGCCGGTCAGTCCTCGTCCCCCGCGCCCGTCGCGCCGCCCCTCGGCGCGTCGTGCCACTGGGGGTCGTTCTCCCACTGGAGGTTGCGCTCGCGGGCGCTCTCCATCGCGTGCTCGGCCTCCGTACGGGTGGCGTACGGGCCGAACCGGTCCTTGGCCGGGCACTCGGGCCCTTCCTCGACCTTCTTGTGCTCCAGGCAGTAGTACCACTCGCCCGGTTTTCCGGCGGTCCGCTTCTTGAACAGGGGCATGACGGCTCCTCTCGCCATCGTCATGTTCCCCCATGGCGTCTCGTTAGACTCACTGGCATGTCTGGCCAGTCGCTGCTCGTTCCGGGGGAGCTGTCCCCCACCCGTTCCGTGCCCGGAAACATCCGCCGCCCCGAGTACGTGGGCAAGCCGGCGCCGACGCCCTACACCGGACCGGAGGTGCAGACGCCCGAGACGATCGAGGCGATGCGCCGGGCCGGCCGGATCGCCGCGCAGGCGATGGCGGAGGCCGCGAAGCTGATCTCGCCGGGGGTCACCACCGACGAGCTGGACCGGGTGGCGCACGAGTACATGTGCGACCACGGCGCCTACCCGTCGACGCTGGGCTACCGCGGCTTCCCGAAGTCGCTGTGCACGAGCGTCAACGAGGTGATCTGCCACGGCATCCCGGACTCGACGGTCCTGCGGGACGGCGACATCGTCAACCTGGACGTGACGGCGTACATCGGCGGGGTGCACGGCGACAACAACGCCACGTATCCGGTCGGGGACGTCGACGAGGAGTCGCGGCTGCTGGTGGAGCGGACCCGGGAGTCGCTGGAGCGGGCGATCAAGGCGGTCAGGCCCGGCCGGCAGATCAACATCATCGGCCGGGTCATCGAGTCGTACGCCAAGCGGTTCGGGTACGGGGTGGTGCGGGACTTCACCGGTCACGGCATCAACTCGTCGTTCCACTCCGGGCTGATCATCCCGCACTACGACAGCCCGCACGCGACGACGGTCATCCAGCCGGGGATGACGTTCACGATCGAGCCGATGCTGACGCTCGGCACGCACGACTACGACATGTGGGACGACGGCTGGACCGTGGTGACCAAGGACCGCAAGCGCACGGCCCAGTTCGAGCACACCCTGGTGGTGACGGAGACGGGGGCGGAGATCCTCACCCTGCCGTAGCCGTGTGCGACGAAGGCCCGCCCTCCGAGGAGGGCGGGCCTTCGTCGCGCGCGGGCCGGCGCGCGGGTGCGGCGACGGGCCGGGCCCCCTCGGTTCACGGCGAGGGGGCCCGGCGCCGGGTCAGATCCGGTCGCAGTGCTTGCCGGCCCAGAAGATGTCCGCCGACACCGTGTCGATCGCGCCGACGTACGGGCTGCAGACGCCCTCGTCCCCGCCGAAGTGGTGGTGCTGGCGGGGGCCCTCGTCGGCGGTGGCGGTCGTGGCGCCGGCGGCGGCGAGAGCGATGCCGAGGACGGTCGCGGCCAGGACTGAACGGATGCGCATGGTGTTCCTCTCACGGGGCGGGTGGTCACGCCCAGAGGTCCCCGCTCCCCTCGCGCCGCACACTCCACACCACCCGTACGGACCTCAGGCGCTGGCCCGAAGGGCTCAGCGCTCCAGGAAGACCCGGCCGCCGACCTCGACCCAGCCGTGGGGCTGCGGGGCCGTCAGGATCTGGGAGCCCGCGCCCTGGGTGATGTTCAGGGCGCGGCCCAGCCGTTCGGTGAGCAGCAGGGCCGCCGCGCCGGTGGCCTCGTCCTCGTCGACGCCGTCGTCGCGGCCGGGGAAGGCGCGGGCGCGGACGCGGCCGGCGGGCTCGTCCTCCCAGGCCCAGGCGTAGATCCATTCGCCCTTGGGCGGCACGGGGAGGTCGTCGACCTCGGCGGCGGTCGCGTACTGCCGCAGGGTGCGCGGCGGGGCCCATTCGGCGCGCGCCTCGATCCAGGTGAACTCCCCGTCCAGCCGGGTGCCCACGACGCCGGCCGGGGTGACCAGCTCGGGCACGTCGAGCAGCCAGGCGACGCCCACGCAGGGGTGGCCGGCGAAGGGCAGCCGGAGGGTGGGCGTGTAGATGTCGACGACCCCGCGCTCGGGGTCGTCGACGAACACCGTCTCGCTGAAGCCGAGTTTCGCCGCGAGGTCCTGCCGGTCCTCGCGGGCGGGGAGCACCGAGCCTTCGCGGACCACGCCCAGTTCGTTGCCGTAGCCGCCGTTCGGCGCGCAGAAGACGCGGAGCACGTCGTAATCAGTCACCGGGGAATTGAAGCACCGCCGGGGCTGCCGTTTTGCCGCCGACGGGGAGGCCGCCCGCGTGGGGGACGCGACGGACGAAGCGGAGCCTTTGAACCTCCTTTGACTCTCCGTTGACGCCCGCATGGCCCTACCGTGATCGGCTCGTGCTCTTACAGCGTCTATGAGAGGTGAATCACGGCCTGGACGGGTATCACGCAGGTAAGCCTTGGATAAGTTAGGCGAGCCTCACCAATCCCTGTGAGTCCTGTCACGCGATTTTTCAGCCACCGCTGGGAGCCCGAATGCGAGCCGCCCGACTGTCCGCCGTCACCGCCGTAGCCGCCGTCACGGCTCTGGCCGCCGTCACCGGCTGCACCTCCAAGAGCGACGCGAAGGACGGCGACCGGGTCATCGGCGTGACCGCCACCGACTCCACGTGCGAGACCTCCAAGAAGGAGATCCCCGCCGGGCACGTCGAACTGGCCGTCGAGAACAAGGGCTCCAAGGTCACCGAGGTCTACCTGCTCTTCCCCGACGACCGGATCGTCAGCGAGCGCGAGAACATCGGCCCCGGCACCAAGCAGCGCGTCACCGCCGAGGTGAAGGCCGGCGAGTACCGCATCGCCTGCAAGCCGGGCATGAAGGGCGACGGCATCCGCCAGACCCTCAAGGTCACCGGCGGCTCGGCCGCCCAGCGCGACCCCCGCCTGGACAAGGCCGTCGCCGCCTACCGCGCCTACGCGCAGACCCAGGCCGACGAGACGCTCCCCAAGGTCGCCGTCTTCGCCGCCGCGGTCAAGGCCGGGAACATCGAGGCCGCCAAGAAGGCCTACGCGCCCTCGCGCATCGGCTGGGAGCGCACCGAGCCGGTCGCCGAGTCGTTCGGCGACATCGACCCGCTGGTGGACGTCCGCGCCGACGGCCTGGAGAGCGGCCAGAAGTGGACCGGCTGGCACCGGCTGGAGAAGGCGCTCTGGCAGGACAAGAAGATCGGCGCCGAGGAGAAGGCCCTCGCCGGCAAGCTCGTCACCGACCTGACCGACTGGCAGAAGCGGGTCGGCAAGGCCGTGATCACCCCCACCTCCATGGCCAACGGCGCCAAGGAACTCCTCGACGAGGTCGCCACCGGCAAGGTCACCGGCGAGGAGGAGCGCTACTCGCACACCGACCTGGTCGACTTCAAGGCCAACGTCGAGGGCGCGCAGCAGTCCTACGAGCTGCTCAAGCCGGTCGCCAAGGAGAACGACGGGGCCCTGGTCACCGAGCTGGACAAGCAGTTCGCCGCACTGGACGCGCTGCTGGACAAGTACCGCCCGAACACGACGTCGTACGAGTTCACCTCCTACGACAAGGTCGGCGCCGCCGGCCGCAAGGAACTGTCGGACGCGGTCAATGCGCTCGCCGAGCCCCTGTCCAAGCTCGCCGCCGCCGTCGCCAAGTAACCGAGGGGCATCACGAACATGACGGAGTCGGAGAACCCGGGCAACCCGAACAACCCGAACGACTCGGACAAGCCGGAGAACCCGGGGAACAGGGCCGGCGGCCCGTCCCGGCGGTCGCTGATCGGCTGGGGCGGCGCCGGGCTCGCGATCGGCGCCGCCGCGGCCGGCGGCGCGGTCGCGATGACCCGCGCCGGCAACGACGTCGACCCGGCGGGCGCCGACACGGGCGCCGCCGTCGGCTTCCACGGCGCCAACCAGGCGGGCATCGCCACCCCGGTGCAGGACCGGCTGCACTTCGCCGCGTTCGACGTGACGACGACCGACCGCGCCGAGTTCGTCCGGCTGCTCAAGGACTGGACGGAGGCGGCCCGCCGGATGACGGCCGGGAAGGCGGTCGGTGAAGGCGCCTACGGCGGTCTGCCCGAGGCCCCGCCGGACGACACCGGCGAGGCGCTGGGGCTCAAGCCGTCCCGGCTGACCCTGACCGTCGGGTTCGGTCCCTCCCTGTTCAAGAAGTTCGACCTGGCGGACCGGCGGCCGGACGCGCTCGTCGACCTGCCCACGTTCGCCGGGGACGCCCTCGACCCGGCCCGCAGCAACGGCGACCTGTGCGTGCAGGCGTGCGCGGACGACCCGCAGGTCGCCGTGCACGCGATCCGCAACCTGGCCCGCATCGGCATGGGCAAGGTCGTCATCCGCTGGTCGCAGCTGGGCTTCGGCAAGACCTCCTCCACCACGCCCGACGCGCAGACCCCGCGCAACCTGATGGGCTTCAAGGACGGCACCCGCAACATCGCCGGCACGGAGACGGACCGGCTGAAGAAGTTCGTGTGGGTCGGCGAGAAGGACGTCGACGCGAAGTCCGCCTGGATGGTGGGCGGTTCCTATCTCGTCGCCCGGCGCATCCGCATGCACATCGAGACCTGGGACCGCACCCCGCTCCAGGAGCAGGAGGACATCTTCGGCCGCGACAAGGGCGAGGGCGCTCCGGTGGGCAAGGCCAAGGAGCGCGACGAGCCGTTCCTGAAGGCGATGAAGCCCGACGCGCACGTGCGGCTCGCGCACCCCGACGCCAACCACGGGTCGACGATCCTGCGCCGCGGTTACTCCTTCACCGACGGCACCGACGGTCTGGGGCGGCTGGAAGCGGGGCTGTTCTTCCTCGCCTACATGCGCGACGTGGGCAACGGGTTCGTCCGCATCCAGCGCAATCTGGCGACCGACGCGCTCAACGAGTACATCCAGCATGTGGGTTCGGCCGTCTTCGCCGTCCCGCCCGGCGTCCGCGACGAGGACGACTGGTGGGGCCGGACGCTGTTCTCCGAGGAGGCGTGACCGTGTTCTCCAACTACCTGATCGGACTGCGCGAGGGTCTCGAGGCCTCTCTCGTCGTCTGCATCCTCATCGCCTACCTGGTGAAGACCGGCCGCCGCGACGCGCTGAAGCCGGTGTGGACCGGCATCGCCATCGCGGTGCTCCTCGCGATGGGCTTCGGCTGCGTCCTCGAATTCGGTTCGCAGGAGCTGACGTTCAAGGCGCAGGAGGCGCTCGGCGGCTCCCTGTCGATCGTCGCGGTCGCGCTGGTGACGTGGATGGTGTTCTGGATGCGGCGTACCGCCCGGCACCTGAAGTCCGAGCTGCACGGCAGGCTGGACGCGGCCCTCGCGATGGGCACGGGCGCGCTGGTGGCCACCGCGTTCCTCGCGGTCGGCCGGGAGGGCCTGGAGACCGCCCTGTTCGTGTGGACGTCCGTCCACGCGGCCGGCGACGGCACCCCGCGCCCGCTGATCGGCGCGGCGCTGGGCCTGGCGACCGCCGTCCTGCTGGGCTGGCTGTTCTACCGCGGCGCGCTGCGGATCAACCTGGCGAAGTTCTTCACCTGGACGGGCGGCATGCTCGTCGTGGTGGCCGCGGGCGTGCTGGCGTACGGCGTCCACGACCTCCAGGAGGCCGACTGGATCGCGGGCCTGACGGACCGTGCGTTCGACGTCAGCGGCGCGATCCCGCCGGACAGCTGGTACGGCACGCTGCTGAAGGGCGTGTTCAACTTCCAGCCCGATCCGACGGTCCTCCAGGTCACGGTGTGGCTGCTCTACCTGGTCCCGACGCTCGCGCTGTTCCTCGCCCCGGTAGGGTTCGCCTCCGGGAAGGGGAAGGTGAAGTCGCCTGATGACCAGGGAACGCAGCCTGACGACCGGGGTTCGCAAGCGTCGAGGACTCCGCAGGCGTGACCGGTACGCCCTCGTGGCGGCCTCGCTCGTCGCCGTCTCGCTGACCGCGAGCGGCTGCGTGGTGGTCCACGGCGAGCTGGAAGTGCTCCCGTCCGCCACCCGGAGCGAGGCCGTGAAGGCCGTCGAGCAGTTCACGGCCGCGTACAACAAGGCGGACGCGGCGTACGACGGTTCGCTGGACGCGGAGCACACCGCCGGCGCCCTCGCCGTCATCGACGCGGCCCGGCTGAAGGCCGGCCGGCTCAACCACCCCAAGGGCAACCCGAAGCACACGCCGCTGGTGCTGTCGGACGTGAAGTACACGATCCCCGAGAAGGCGGGCTGGCCGCGCTGGTTCGTCGCCGACGCCAAGGGCAGCAAGGGCGGCGACGCGCGCTGGCTGCTGGTGTTCACCCGCGAGGGGCGCACCCGCCCGTGGCAGGCCACCTACCTGACGCTGATGACGCCGGGCGCGGTGCCCGAGTTCAGGAAGGACGAGGACGGGTGGGCCGAGGCCGTGCCCGCGGCCACCACCGGACTCGCCCTGCCCCCCGCGGACATGAGCAAGGACTACGCGGCCTATCTGCACAGCGGCCGGGGCGCCTTCGCCGACGGCGAGTACACGAGCGCGCTGCGCGCCTCGCGGGCGAAGAACGCCACGAAGCCTGGCCTGGCCACCCAGTACGTCGACCAGCCGCTGACCGACGGCGCGTACGCGCCGCTGGCGCTGCGCACCGCGGACGGCGGGGCGCTGGTGTTCTTCACCACCCACCACTACATGAAGCAGACGGCCGCCGCGAACGCCGCCGTCCCCACCCCGAACGCGGACGTGCGCGCGCTGACGACCGGCGAGATCAAGCAGTCGCTGACGATGGAGTTCGTCGCCGCCGACGTCGCGCTGAGCCCCGCGAAGGGCGCCAAGGGCGGCAAGGTGAGGGTGCTGAGCCGGCTGGAGGGATTCACCGGCGCCAAGGGCGAGTGAGGCCCGCGCCGTCGCCCTCGCCGCGGCGGCCGGACGCACCGCGCTGGGGCCCGCCGGTCCTCGCGGTCACCGGCGCAGCGGCCAGGCGCCCGTCGAGTGGTCCTGGTCCTGCCCGGTGTGGCGGGCGCAGGCGTCGGTGAGGGTCTCCAGGAGGGTCAGCGGGTCGGGCAGGGGGTGCTCGGGGCCGCGCAGCCAGTGCACGGTCCGGTCGTCCTCACCGGTGAGGCGGGCGGGCGGCACGAGGACGTAGGAGCCGCGGCAGTGCCAGCGCAGGCCGGGATGCTCGTCCATGGTCTCGGGGTGGCAGTCCAGCTCGCACGGCCACCACTCGTCCTCGTCCTCGGGGGTGCCGCGGGTGAGGGTGAAGAAGAGCAGGCGTCCGTCGTCGCTCTCGGCCACCGGGCCGACCGCGACGCCCGCGCCGAGCAGGCGTTCCAGGGCCTCCCGGCCGGCTTCCAGAGGCACGTCGAGGACGTCGTGCGTGGTGCCGGTGGCGGTGATGAAGTTGGCCTGCGGCTCGTGCCGGGCCCAGCGCTCGACCTGGGCGCGGTCGGTCGTGGACTGCGTCTGCCAGGCGAAGGACACCGGGTGGCGGGCGGGCGTCGGACAGCCGACCCGGTCGCAGGAACAGCCGTAGCCGGGGGCCGGGTGCGCGGCGGGCGCCAGCGGCAGGCCCGCTTCGGCGGCGGCCAGCAGCAGGGCCTCACGGTCGCCGTCGTCGGCGGCCTCGCCCGGGCCGCTCGCGCGCAGCCACCGGGTGAGTCTTCCCCACAGTCCGGTCCGGCCGTCGAACTCCGCGCTCATCTGTCCCCTCGCCTCGCTGGTGCGGACAGCATGCCCTATCGTCGCATCATCCGGCGCATCGGGGGCCCCTGCCCGTGAATCGGGGCAGGTGGGACGGGTGGGGCCAGAGCGGGCCATGTGCGGCCGATGTGCCCCGGAACCCCTGCCCGGTCAGCGGGGGGCGAGGCCGTGGAGCGCGTAGTCGACCAGGGTGTCGGTGTACTCGTAGGTGACGGGTCCCGTGTACTGGAGCCAGCGCTGGGCGAGCGGGGAGATGAAGAACTCCAGGGCGATGCGCGGGTCGAGGTCGGCGCGCATCTGGCCGGCCCGCTGGGCCGAGCGCAGCCGGTCGACGTACAGCTGGATGGACGGTTCCAGCAGCCGCGCCGTGAACTCGCGCCCCACCTGCTCGTTCACCACGCCCTCGGCGGCCAGCGCCCGCGAGGGCGCCTCGAAGCGGGGGTCCTTCAGCTGGTCGACGGTGGCCCGCAGGACGGCCTTGACGTCGGCGGCGAGGTCACCGGTGTCGGGGATGGCGTAGGGCTCGCGCCCGGCCGGGTCGGCCTCGCGGGCGGCCTGGTCGCCGAGGTCCAGGAACGCCTCCAGCAGGACGTCGGCCTTCGACCCCCACCAGCGGTAGATGGTCTGCTTGCCGACGCCCGCGCGGGCGGCGATGCCCTCGATCGTGGTCCTGGGGTAGCCGACCTCCGCCACCAGCGCGAGGGCCGCGTCGTAGATGGCGCGCCGGGACCGCTCGCTGCGACGGCTGGTGTCGGGGGCCGGCTTGCCGGGCTGGGTGACCATGCCCCGACGGTACCAAGCCGTGAGACGACGCGTCTCGCGAGCGGTCCCGGCGGGCGCGCCGGGACCCGCGCCTCAGGGCCGGCCGCTCAGCGGGCTTCCTGCGGGTAGCGGACGCCGATGCGTGCGCGGACCGCGTCCAGCGTCCGCATCACGGCGAGGCTTCCGTCGAGGGGGACCAGCGGCGACTCGGTCTCGCCGGCCCGCAGCGCGCGCATGACCTCGCGGGCCTCGTGCCGGAACGTCGTACGCGGGCCGTCGGCCGGATCGGCGGCGAACTCCTGCGGGTCGCGGCCGGCCCGGTGCAGCACCAGCCGGTCGGGGTGGAAGAAGCCGGACGGGATGTCGATGCGGCCGTTCGAGCCGGTGACGGAGGCGGTCGTGCCGGTCCCGCCGGAGATCGAGCAGTGCAGCGTGGCGAGCGCACCGGAGTCCCAGGACAGCGCCAGCGCCGTCTGGAGGTCGACGCCCTCGGCGGACATGACGGCCTGGGCGGCGATGCCCGAGGGCTCGCCGAGCAGCAGGTGGGCGAAGGAGACCGGGTAGACGCCGAGGTCGAGGAGGGCGCCGCCGCCCTGGGCGGGGTCGCGCAGCCGGTGCGAGGGCGGGAAGGGCCCTTCGAGGCCGAAGTCGGCCTGCACCGTGCGGACCTCGCCGATCGCGCCGTCGTCGACGAGGGCCTTGAGGCGGCGGATGACCGGGTTGCAGTACATCCACATGGCCTCCATGAGGAAGCGGCCGTTGCCCCGGGCCAGCGCGACGAGTTCCTCGGCCTCGCCGGCGTTCAGCGTGAACGCCTTCTCGCACAGCACGTTGCGCCCGGCCTCCAGGCACAGGCCGGCCGCGGTGCGGTGCGCGGCGTGCGGGGTGGCCACGTAGACGACATCGATGTCCTCGTCGGCCGCGAGGGCGGCCCAGTCGCCGTAGGCCCGCGGGATGCCGAAGCGGTCGGCGAACGCCTTGGCGGAGGCCTCGCTGCGCGAGGCGACCGCGACGACCTCGGCGTCGGGCAGGTCGATCAGGTCCGCCGTGAACGCGCCGGCTATGCCCCCCGTCGCCAGGATCCCCCACCGCACCGTGTCCGTCGTCATACCCTGCCCCGCCCTCGTGCCGTCCCGTCAGTGTGTTCGAGCTGAGAGCATAGGTGGCCGGGACGTCGCAGAGGGAGGGGCAACCACATGCCGGAGGGTGGGACCGTACCCGAGGCGCCGCAGGCAGCCGTCCTCGCGCCACCGCGCGGCCGGCGCACGACCGGGCTGCTCGTCACGCTCGTCCTGGGCGGCCTGACCGCCACTCCCCCGCTGTCGATGGACATGTACCTCCCGGCGCTGCCGGAGGTCACCCGCACCCTGCACGCGCCCGCGGCGACGGTGCAGCTCACCCTCACCGCGTGCCTGGCGGGCATGGCGCTGGGGCAGCTGGTGGTCGGCCCGATGAGCGACCGGTGGGGCCGCAGACGCCCCCTGCTCGCCGGACTCGCGGTCTACGTGGTGGCGACCGCGCTGTGCGCACTGGCGCCGACCGTCGAGACGCTGATCGCGTTCCGGCTGCTCCAGGGGCTCGCGGGCGCGGCCGGGATCGTGATCGCGCGGGCCGTCGTCCGGGATCTCTACGACGGCGTGGCGATGGCCCGCTTCTTCTCCAACCTGATGCTGGTCTCCGGGGTCGCCCCGGTGGTGGCGCCGCTGATCGGCGCGCAGATCCTGCGGACGACGGACTGGCGGGGCGTGTTCGCGCTGCTCACGGCGATCGGGCTGCTGCTGGCCGCCCTGGTCTGGTTCAGGCTGCCGGAGACGCTGCCCGCCGAGGGCCGGCACGCGGGCGGGACCGGCGAGGCCCTGCGCTCGATGCGCCGGCTGCTGTCCGACCGTCCGTTCACCGGCTACGTGCTCACCGGCGGCTTCTCCTTCGCCGCGCTGTTCGCGTACATCTCGGCCTCGCCGTTCGTGATGCAGGAGATCTACGGCGCCTCGCCGCAGACGTTCGGCCTGCTGTTCGGCGCGAACTCGGTCGGCCTGGTGGTGGCCGGCCAGATCAACGGCAAGATCCTGGTGGGGCGGGTGCGGCTGGACCGGGTGCTGGCCGGCGGCCTGGCGACGGTCACGCTGGCCGCGACTGCGCTGCTGCTGATGACGACCGGCGTGTTCGGCGAGCCCGGACTCGCCCCCGTGGCCGCCGCGCTGTTCGTGCTGATGTCCGCGATGGGCGTGACGCTGCCCAACGCGCAGACGCTGGCCCTGACGCGGGTCCGGCACTCGGCCGGCTCCGCCTCCGCCCTCCTGGGCACCTCCTCGTTCCTGATCGGCGCTATCGCCACCCCCCTCGTCGGGATCGCCGGGGAGCGCAGCGCCGTCCCGATGGCCGTCGTCCAGGTGGCCGCCGCACTGGTGGCCTCGGCCTGCTTCGTGGTTATGTGCCGTCCCTGGACGGACGCGGGGACGCCCGACGGCGCTCGCCCCGGTCCGGGGCCTTCGAGAGCGGGAGAAGAGAACTGAGCGCACCGAGACTGCGCGTCGACACTCCGGAACGGGCCGGGCTCGACCCGGAGGAGACGCGGCTGCTGGTCCGTGACGTCGCCGACCTCACGGCGGGCGACCGGCCCTGGGCGCCCGGCGCCGTCGTGGTCGCCGGGCGCGGCCCGGTGATCGCCGTGCAGGAGGCCGTGGGCTGGGCGGTGCGGTACTCGGCCTACGACCCGGCGGCCGACGCGGGTGTGGAGCTGCCGCCCGCGGCGCGGGTCGCCATGACCGTGGACACCCCGTTCGACCTGGCCTCCCTCACCAAGCTGTTCACCTCCGTCGCGGCGGTCCAGCAGATCGAGCGGGGCACCCTCGGCATCGACGCCCGCGTCGGCGCCTACCTGCCCGACTTCACCGCGGCCGCAGCGCACGGCGTCACCGTCCGCCAGCTCCTCACCCACACCTCCGGGCTGCGCCCCGAGCTGCCCCTGTACGACTGCGCGGACGACACCGAGCGGCTGGAGCTGCTGCGTGCGCAGGGGCCGGTCGGCGAGCCCGGCGAGTACCTCTACTCCGACCTGAACATGCTGCTGATGCAGCAGCTCCTGGAGCGGCTGACCGGGCGCACGCTGGACGTCCTGATCCACGAGGGGATCACCCGTCCGCTGGGCATGGCCTCGACCTCGTTCGGTCCCTGCCCCGGCGCGGCCGCCACCGAGGACCAGCGGCGGCCGTGGGCCAGGGCGGACCGGGGGATGCTGCGGGGCGTGGTGCACGACGAGAACGCGTGGGCGCTGGGCGGGGTGGCCGGTCACGCGGGCCTGTTCTCCACCGGCCGCGACCTGGCGGTGTTCTGCCGGACACTGCTGGCGGGCGGCTCGTACGGTCCCGCCCGCGTCCTCGGCCCCGACTTCGTGGAACTGCTGCTGACCCCGCCCGGGCTCGGCTTCGCGGTGGACCAGCCGTGGTTCATGGGCGAGCTGGCCGGCGAGGGCGCGGCCGGCCACACGGGGTTCACCGGGACCTCCCTGGTCCTCGACCCGGCGACGGACACCTTCGTGGTGCTGCTGGCGAACACCGTCCACCCGGTGCGCCGGACGCCCGACAGCGCGCCGCGCGCCCTGGCGGGGACGCGGATGGCGATGGCGGTGCGCTGAGAACGCCCGGACCGGGTCCGGGACCGGCGAGGCCCGTCGTGACGACGTCGACCGGCGGGGCCCGGGACGGGTGGGGCTCGTGGTGAGGGCCGGGCCCGCGGCCTGAGAAAATCGGTGCGTGAACCTCTCCGCTTCCGCCGCCGAGACCCTCCGTGCCGCCCTCGGAGACCTTCTCGACGGACTGCCTCCCAAGCAGGCCTCGCAGGCCGTCGACCGGCTGATCGCCAGCTACCGCGGCGCCACCCCGACCGACGCTCCCATCCTGCGCGACCGCGCGGACGTCGCCGCCTACGCCGCGTACCGCATGCCGGCCACGTTCGAGGCGGTGCGCTCGGCGCTGGAGGCGTTCGCCGACGCCGCTGCGGAGTGGACGCCGGACAGCCACGTCGACGTCGGCGGCGGGACGGGCGCGGCGACCTGGGCGGTGAACGCGACCTGGCCGGGGGCCCGCCCGGTGACCGTCCTCGACTGGGCGGAACCCGCCCTGGCCCTGGGCCGCGAGGTGGCCGCCGCGCACCCGGCGCTCGGGGACGTCCGCTGGCAGCGCGCCCGCATCAACGCGTCCCTGACGCTGGAGGACACCGACCTCGTCACCGTCTCCTACGTCCTGAACGAACTGGCCGCGCCCGACCGGGCCGCCCTCGTGGACGCGGCCGCGTCGGCCGCGCGGGCCGTGGTGATCGTGGAGCCGGGCACGCCCGACGGGTACGCGCGGGTGATCGAGGCCCGCGACCGGCTGATCGCGTCCGGCTTCCGGGTCGCCGCGCCCTGCCCGCACAGCGCGGCCTGCCCGATCGCGCCCGGGTCAAACTGGTGCCACTTCTCGGCGCGGGTCAGCCGCTCCTCTCTGCACCGGCAGGTCAAGGGCGGCTCGCTGCCCTACGAGGACGAGAAGTTCAGCTATGTGGCGGCCGCCCGCTTCCCCGTCTCCCCTGCCGCCTCCCGGGTCGTGCGGCGGCCGCAGATCCGCAAGGGCCAGGTGCTCCTCGACCTGTGCGAGACCGACGAGCGGCTGAGCCGTACGACGGTGACGAAGAGACACGGCGAGCTGTACCGGGCGGCGCGGGACGCGGACTGGGGCGACACCTGGCCGCCGGAGGCCTGACCGGCGCTCCCCTGGCCGCCGGAGGCCTGAACGGCGCAATCCTGATCGTCCGAGGCTGACGGCGCAGGCCTGATCGTCGGGATCCTCACGGCTGGTTGCACGCGACGGCCGGATGGCGGACCGACGCGTCCCGCATGCCGGACCCCGGCCGCCCGCCCGGCCCTCCCGTACGCTGCGGGCCCATGGATGCGAAGACGAAGATCGCGGTCGTCACGGGCGCGGGCTCGGGCATCGGCCGCGCCGTGGCCGTCGAACTGCTGCGCACGGGCTGGTCGGTGGCGCTGGCCGGGCGGCGCGCCGAGCCGCTGGAGGAGACGGCCGCGCTGGCGCCCGGAAGCCCCGGTCTCGTCGTGCGGACGGACGTCTCACGCCCGGACGACGTGACGGCCCTGTTCACCGCCGTGCGCGAGCGTTTCGGGCGGCTGGACCTGCTGTTCAACAACGCCGGCACGTTCGGTCCGGGGGGCGTGCCGTTCGAGGACCTCCCCTTCGACGCCTGGCGGCATGTGGTGGACACGAACCTCAACGGGGCGTTCCTGTGCGCGCAGGGCGCGTACCGGCTGATGAGGGAACAGGAGCCTCAAGGCGGACGGATCATCAACAACGGCTCGGTGTCGGCGCACACGCCCCGGCCGCTCTCGGCCCCCTACACGGCGACCAAGCACGCGCTGACCGGCCTGACCAAGTCCCTCTCGCTGGACGGGCGGGCGTACGGGATCGCCGTCGGCCAGATCGACATCGGCAACGCGGCGACCGACATGACGGACCGGATGCGGACCGGCGTGCTCCAGGCGAACGGGGAGACCGCGCCGGAGCCGGTGATGGACGTCGCCGATGTGGCGCGCACGGTGCGGCACATGGCCGAACTGCCGCTGGAGGCGAACGTCCAGTTCGCGACGGTGATGGCGACCGCGATGCCATACGTGGGGCGGGGCTGACGGAGCCGTCCCGGCCCACGGATCGTCAACTCGTCAACCTGCACAACCGGAATTTATCGGTCCGGACCATTGCGGCCGATGGCGGACCTATGCTCAACTCTTCCGCACAGGAACTCCACATGTGCAGCACAAGAGTTCCGCACAGCGGGACCGTAAGAGCCATACCGAGGGGGGAGGGGCAGCCGTCCCACGACTCCGGGTGGGGGTGGACCTCGCAAGGGACCGCGAGGTGCACACCGGAGCCGCGGGACGGCTGCCGCACCGACGCCCGCCGGGCACGGGCGGGCAGATCCCCCGAGCCGCACACCGCCCGGACGGCGTCGGCGCTCCCGTCAGCGCTCGGTCGCGGGCGTCTGCCCCGCAGCCTCGCCACGGCGTCGACGGCGCAGCGCGTACGCTCCGGCCGCCGCCAGCGCCACCACCGCGCCGGCCCCGCCAAGAACACCCCGGCCCTCCGGCCCCCCGCCCGCCGACGAGCCCCGCGCCCCGGCCCGCGGCGCCGCTCCCGAGCCCGGCGCCATCGCCCCGCCCTCGCTCAACGCGTCCGCCAGCATCCCCACGGACCCGGCCGAACTCCCCCGCGCGAAGCCCCAGTCGAGCAGCGCGGCCGTCTCCTCGTAGACGGAGTTGTGGCCGCTCTGCGGGTGCAGCACGGTGACCACGAGGGTGCGTCCGGCGCGGGTGGCGGCGCCGGCGAAGGTGTTGCCCGCGTTGCTCGTGTAGCCGTTCTTCACACCGATCAGGCCCGGGTACGGCGTCACCCCGTACGTCCCCGACAGCAGGCGGTCGGTGTTCTCGATGGCGAAGGTCCTCCCGCCGCCGGCCGGGAAGCGGGCGGCGCCCGTGGCGCAGTAGGCGCGGAACTCGGGGTTCTTCAGACCGTGGCGGGCGAACAGGGCGAGGTCGTAGGCGGAGGACAGCTGCCCGGGGTGGTCGTAGCCGTCGGGGCTGACGACATGCGTGTCCAGCGCCTGGAGGTCGGCCGCCTTCGCCCGCATCTCGGCGACCGTCCGCGCGACCCCGCCGTTCATCCGGGCGAGCACCTGCACGGCGTCGTTGCCGGAGCGCAGGAACACGCCCTGCCACAACTGCTCGACGCTGTAGGTGACCCCGGCCCGGACGCCGACCAGGCTGGAGCCGGACGGGACGCCCACGAGATCGGCGTCGGTCACGGTGTACCGGTCGGTGCGCGCGAACCTGCCCAGCAGGGTATCGGCGAACAGCATCTTCAGCGTGGAGGCGGGAGCGAGGCGCGCGTGCGCCCGGTAACAGGCGAGCACCTCACCGGTGTCCTGGTCGGCGAGCAGCCAGGCCCGCGCGGTGAGCTTCCCCGGCAGGGCCGCGCCCCCGGCCGTCCGGACCCCGTCCGCCACCAGTCGTGCGCCGCCGGCCACCGCTCGGGGGACGGCGGCCGACGGCGCGGCGCGCGGGACGGCGAGCGGGACGCCGGCCGACGCTCCCGCGGCGAGCGCCAGCAGGGAGCGTCGGGACAGGTCCGGAAAGGGGTGCGGAAGCGGCTGCGGGGAACGGCGCGAGAATGCGTGCACTGCGGGACCGTACAAGGGGACCGGGCGAAAGGGAAACCGCCACTCAACCCCTTTCACCTGGGAATATCTCCGGAATACCCCTCCGCGGAGGCGGGATCGGCCGACTGGGCTGCCGGCCCGGGAGCCGTCAGGCCTGCCCGGTCTCGAACCGGGAGATCCGGCCGTCGTCCTCCACCGTGAAGCTCCAGCGGGTGCGCATCTCGCCCCAGGTGTCGTTGCGGTAGTCCGCGAGCAGGGAGCGCCCGCCGTCCGACTCCTTGGTGACGTCGATGTGGCCGCGCGAGGAGAAGATCTCCCGGTCGGCCCACTCGGCCAGGTCCCGGTCGGAGCCGTCGTCCGCCATGGTCGCGTCGGGGGTCAGGAGACCGCGGAAGGCCACCTCGTCATGGGCGTTGACGGCGGCGACGAAGGCCCGGACGGCCGGGTCGCTGAGTCTGTCGGTCTGGATCGCCATACGGGCCACACTCACACCGCGGGCCGGGCCCCGCCACCCGAACGGCTTCCCGGAGGGGCCGGGCGGGTGTGGAAGATGCGACGGTGGAAACGCGTGAGAGGCGTCCGCGGCGTTTCCGCCCCGATCCTCGCGACCCGCCCTCGCGACCCGACCTCGCGACCCGCTCCACCCGTGTTCCGCTTGCGTTCCCTTCCGGCCGTTTCGGCTTGCGTTCCCGTTCCGGCCGTTTCCGCTTGTTCCTGCTGTCTGTTCAGGGAGTCATCGTGACCTGTTACGACCGACGTGATCTGGGCCTGCTGCTGCTCCGGCTGGGCACCGGCGGAGTGCTGGCGGCACACGGCGCGCAGAAGCTGTTCGGCTGGTTCGGCGGCCACGGCCTCGAAGGAACGGGGCAGTTCATGGAGTCCGTGGGCTACGCGCCCGGCAAGGCCAGCGCGACGGCGGCGGGCCTCGCGGAGGCCGGCGGCGGCACCCTTCTCGCGCTGGGCCTGGCCACCCCGGCGGCCGGCGCGGCGGCGGCCGGCGCGATGGCGGGCGCGTCCGCGGTGCACACCCCCAACGGCTTCTTCGCGGCGAGCGGCGGCTACGAGCACGCGGCCTCCCTGGGCCTGACCGCCGCGGGCCTCGCCATCGCCGGCCCCGGCCGGCTGTCCCTGGACCACGCCCTCGGCCACACCGTCGACCGCGGCTGGATGGTGCCCGCGGCGCTCGGTGCGACGGCGGCCGTCACCGCGGTGGTGGTGGGCCTGCGCAACCAGCGGCTGCGCAGGCGGGCCGAGGGCGAGCAGGAGTCGCTGTTCGACGAGTGACCCGCGCGGCACGCCCTGGCAGGCTGCCGTCATGGACACCCCTTCCCCCGACGGCCCGTGGGCCGGCGCCGACGTGTGGACCACCGTCGACGCGCTGCGCACCTGGCTGGACGACCACCGGGCGCACGACGGCCGCGAGGGCCTGCTGCTGCGCGTGCTCAAACTGTCCGAAGAGGTCGGCGAGGTCGCCCAGGCCGTCATCGGCGCGACCGGCCAGAACCCCCGCAAGGGCGTCGACCACACGTGGGAGGACGTCCAGGCCGAGCTGTGCGACGTGGTCGTCACGGCGCTGGTGGCCCTGCGCACGCTGACCCCGGACGCGCCCGCGGTGTTCGCGCGCCACCTGGCGCGGGTGGCGGACCGCTCCCTGGGCGGCGGGGACACGGGCCACCGTCCCACCTGACGAACCGTCCGCCGCGGTCCAGGGGCCGGCCGCCGTGCCCTCGGCGGCGGTCGTTTCGAACGTTTCCCCGGTTCGCGGAACCGCCCGTGCGCCGTCCGCGTGCCTCTGTACGATCACCGCACGCGAAGCGGGGGCCGCTGAGGCGGAGGGGGCGGGCAGGGTGAAGGACGCGCGCAGACACAGGACCATCTGGCCGGTACGGGCGGCCGCCGCGGCGGCCGGGGCGGCGCTGCTCGTGGGCGGCTGCGGCGCCGGGGGCGGTGAGGGAGCGGGGCCGAGCCCCTCGGCGTCCGGCCGGTCCCCGGCGCCGTCCGCGCCCGGGTCGCCCTCCGCCGCCGGGCCGGGCGGGGGCGCCGCGACGCCGACGCCCACGCCGACGCCGTTCAGGGCGGACCCCGCCAGGGTGCCCCGGACGAGGCCGCGGGCCGACGCCCTGGCGCAGGCGGTCGTGCTGCGGCCGCAGGACTGGGGGCCGGGTTTCCGGGCCCAGCGGCCGGCCGCGAGCGCTCCCGGCACCGTCGCGGTGCTCGACGCGCAGTGCAGCTGGCAGCGCCGGCCCCTGCCGGACAGCGTGCTGGCCTCGTCGTCGCGCTACGGCGAACTGCCCGGCACGGGCGGCAGGGGGACGGTGAAGGTGACCTCGTCGGTCACCGTGCACGCCACGGTCGGGGCCGCCGACGAGCAGCTGGCCACCACCCTGGAGGACGCGCTGCGCTGCCGGGAGCAGCAGGTCCGCACCGACGAGCGGATCTCGCAGCTCGCGTCGGTCGCCTCTCCGTACGGCCAGGGCGGCAACACCTACGCCGACGACTCGGTGGTGGAGATCGGGTCCTATCTCACCGGGAACAGCGCGCAGCCGTACCACTGGAACGTCGCCCGGCTCGGCTCGGTGACCGTGGCGGTGTCCGTGATGGGAGCCAAGGGCTACAAGGACGACGAGTTGACCAGTTTCGCGTCGTACGCGCTCTCCAAAATGCTCAGCCGGATCGAGTCCGGGCTCGGGGGGAAGAACTGATGGAGCCGCTGCGTTCGTCCGATCCCGCGCGGATCGCGGACCACCGTCTGCTGGGCCGGCTCGGCGCCGGAGGCATGGGCGTGGTGTACCTGGCGCGCACGCCGGGCGGCGCGCTGGTGGCGCTGAAGGTCCTGCTCGCCGAGTACGCCGAGGAGCCCGGCTTCAAGGAGCGGTTCCGCCGCGAGGTCGAGGTCGCCCGGCGGGTCGACAGTCCCTGGGCGGTGCCGCTGGTGGACGCAGACCCCGACGCCGAGGCGCCGTGGCTGGCGACCGCGTTCGTGCCCGGCCCCTCGCTGGGCGAGGCGGTGACGGCGCACGGCCCGCTGGCGGAGACCGGCGTGCGGCTGCTCGGAGCCCGGCTGGCCGAGGCGCTGGGCGAGGTGCACCGGGCCGGGCTGGTCCACCGGGACCTCAAGCCGGGCAATGTGCTGATCGCGCACGACGGGCCCCGTCTCATCGACTTCGGCATCGCCCGCGCGCCGGAGGACACCGCGCTCACCGCGACCGGCCTGGTCGTCGGCACGCCCGGCTATCTGTCGCCCGAGCAGGCCACGGGACCCGGCGGCGACGGCATCGGCCCGGCGAGCGACGTGTTCTCCCTCGGCTGCGTCCTGGCGTTCGCGGCGACCGGACGGCCGCCGTTCGGCACGGGCGCGGTCGACGCCCTGCTGTACCGGGCCGTGCACGACCCGGCGGACCTCGGCGGGATCCCGCCGCGGCTGCGCGAGACGGTGGAGGGGTGCCTGGAGAAGGACCCCGTCCGGCGCCCCGGAACCGACGTCCTGGTGCGGCGGCTGACGGTCGACCGCGACCCGCGGCTCCCGGCGCCGGCCGACGGCGGCCCGCGCGACGCGGCGGCGTCCGGGTGGCTGCCCGAGCCGGTCGCCCGGCTGATCGCCGAGCGGTCGGCCGCCGCGCTCGCGCTGCCGGAGATCGAGCACACCCAGGCGCCGTCCGACGCGCTCCCCGGGTCCGGGGGCGGGGGCGACGCCGGCGGGACGGAGGAGACGGCCGGCTCGGGCGGGACGGCCTCCGACACGAGCGGCACGGGCGCCACGGCGGCGGAGCCGCGGGACGCCCGGCCGGCCGGCCGGCGCCGGTTCCTCCTGCTCGCGGGCGGGGCCGTCGCGCTGACGGCGGCCGGGGGCGGGGCGTGGTGGGCCGCCGCCCGGGACGACGACGGCACGGGAGGCGGCGGCCCGGCCGCCGCCGCGTCGTCGCGGCGCCCGGTGCACACCGTCGCGCTGCACGGCGACCTCAGCGGCCCGCACCGGGACACGGGCAGGGCGCAGGAGCGCGGACTGCGGCTGGCCGTCGCGGAGTTCAACGCGCGCGCCGACGCCCCGTTCACCGTCAAGGTCAGGACCGCCGACGACGGCGGCGACCCGGCGGCCTCGGCGCGGCTCGCGGCCGAGCTGACGGACGACGCGGCGGTCCTCGCGGTGGTCGGCCCGACGACCGACGCCACGGCGCAGGCGGCGCTCGCGAAGTACGACGCCGGGCTGCTGCCGGTCGTCACCGTGTCCGCCGGCGCGATCAGCCTCGTCCTCCAGGGGTTCCGCTCGTTCCTGCTCGGACGGCTGCCCGACTCGGTCCTGGGCGTGTACCTCAGCAACTACCTTCGCGGGACGGCGCGTTCGCACCGGGTCGGCCTCGTCGTCGACCGGCCGGCCGGCACGTACGGGACGGATTTGGGCACCGCCCTCGCCACCCAGCTCGCCAACGCACAGCAGCCGCCGGTGCCGGAGGTGGTCAGCGCGATGCGCCGCGACTTCGGCACGGCGGTGGACGCGGTGCTCTCCGCCGGCGTCGACTCCGTGTTCTTCGCCGGCCTGCCCGACCGCGGGGCGCTGATCGCCGCCACGCTGCGGCAGCGCGCCTTCCGCGGTGCGCGGGTGTCCGGCCCGGCGCTGCTCGACGGCCGTTTCCTGACACAGGCCCAGGAGGCCGCGGAGGGCTGGGCGATGGTGGCCCCCGTCGTCGACGCGACGGTCAAGCCCGAGGCGAAGAAGTTCGCCGCGGCCTACCGCGAGCGGTGGAAGGAGGCGCCGCCCCGGTACGCGGCGGAGGCCTACGACGTGACGTCGATGCTGCTGACGGCGCTGTCCCGGCTGCCGGTGGCGGGCAGGACCCGGAAGAACCTGCTGGCGGCGGTGCAGACGGGGAAGTACGAGGGCGTCACGAAGACGTTCGCGTTCGAGCAGACCGGCAAGATGGCCAGGACCGGTCTCATGGTCATCGACGGCACCGGCGGCTTCCTCTGGCGCGTCGAGCAGGGCGACTTCGTCTACGGCGGCCCGGCGCCGCTCACGGTCTGATGGAGCCGCTGCGCTCCACCGACCCGTCCCGGCTGGGCCGCTACCGGCTGCTGCGACGGCTGGGCGCCGGCGGGATGGGCGTCGTCTTCCTGGCCCGCGCGCCGGGCGGGGGCATCGCCGCGGTCAAGACGGTCCGGGCGTCCTACGCCGACGAGCGGGGCTTCCGGGCCCGGTTCCGCCGCGAGGTGGAGGCCGCCCGGCGGGTGGACAGCCCGTGGGTGGTCCCGCTGCTGGACGCGGACGCCGACGCGCCGACGCCATGGCTGGCGACCGCGTACGTCCCGGGCCCCTCGCTCGCCGAGACGGTGGACGCCTTCGGCCCGTTCGCCCCCGCCTCGGTGCGGGTGCTGGGCCTGCGGCTGGCCGAGGCGCTCGACGCGGTGCACGCGGCCGGTCTCGTGCACCGCGACGTGAAGCCGGGCAACATCCTGCTCGCCCCGGACGGCCCCCGGCTCATCGACTTCGGCATCGCCCGGGCCCCGGAGGCCACCGCGCTCACCTCCAGCGGGGTGATCGTCGGCTCACCCGGCTTCCTCTCGCCGGAGCAGGCGCAGGCGCGGGGCGGGGAGATCGGGCCGCCCAGCGACGTGTTCTCCCTCGGCTGCGTCCTGGCGTTCGCGGCGACCGGGGTGCGCCCGTTCGGCGGCGGCGGGGCGGCCGGCGTGCTGCTGCGCACGGTCCACGAGGAACCGGACCCCGCCGCGATCCCGGACGACCTGGCCACGCTCCTGCGAGCCTGTCTGCACAAGGACCCGGCAGGCCGTCCCGGCCTCGCCCGGCTGCGAGCGGAACTCGGGGCGGGCGCCGGCTCCGGCGCGGACGGCGAGGTGAGCCGGCTGCCCGAGCCGGTCGTCCGCCTGATCGGCGAACGCTCCGCCGCCGTGCTCGCCCTCGACGCCGTCGAGCCGACCCAGGTGTCCGCCCCGGCGAGCACGGGGCCCTCGGACGCCGCGACGACGACGGCCGTCACGGTCACCCCGCCCGTCGCACCGGGAATCCGCCGTCGCGGCTTCCTGCGCCTCGGATCGACGGCCGGGGTCCTGGCGGCCGGCGGTGGCGGGGCCTGGTGGTGGAGCACCCGTCGCGGTACGCCGACGACGCCGCCCGCGGCGGGCACGCGTCCGGAACTGGTCGTCGCGTTCCAGGGCGACCTCAGCGGCCCCGCGAGGGCCGGCGGCCACGCCCAGTTGAACGGGGCCCAGCTGGCCGTCGAGCAGATCAACGCCCGGAGCGGCCGGCCCCTCCGCCTGAAACTGGTCCCGTACGACGACGGCGGCGACCCGGCCCGGGCCGCGAGCCTGGCCGGACGGCTGGTGAAGGACACCTCCGTCCTCGCGGTGCTGGGGCCCACCAGCGACGCCTGCTTCCTGCGCACCGAGGCCGCGTACACCCGGGCGACGATGCCGGTGGTCACGGTCTCGGTGGACCTCAAGCTCGACGGCAGGACGTTCGGCTACAGCCAGTTCCGCTCCCATGCTCCGCTGCATGTCGAGAGGACGCTCCTCGCCGCCCCCTGCATCCGCTATCTCGGCCGGCACGTCGACGCCCGCAAGGTGTACCTGGTCGACGACCGCGCGCAGGGCGACGCCGCCTGGGATCTGTGCGACCTGGCACAGCGGGGGCTGCAGAACGCCGGCCGCGAGGCCACGCTGACGAGCGTCCCCGCCGGGAGGATCGACTACGCGGCGCTCGCCGCGTCGGTGCTGTCCTCGGGCGCGGACGCCGTCGTCTGCACGGGCGATGCGGCACGGACCGCGGGTATCGCCTCCGCGCTGAAGGCGGCCCGGTTCACCGGCGCCCGCATGGCCACGGAAGCGGCCTTCGGTCCCGGATTCCTCTCCGCCGCCGGGACGGCGGCGACCGGCTGGATCTTCGCCACCTCGTTCGTCGACCCCGCCGTGCGCCCGTCCGCCCGCGCCTTCGCCGCCGCCTACCGCGCCCGGTTCACCGCCGCCCCCGGCTGGTACGCGGCCGAGGCCTACGACGCCGTGATGTTCCTGGCCGAGGCCTGCACCCGCGACGGCACAGCCCTGCGCGAACGCGGCGCGATCGCCCGCCGGCTCCCCGAGGTCGCGCACACCGGGATCACCCGCACCGTCCGCTACCGCCCGTCGCGCGGCTACAACGACGACGCGATGTTCCTGTACGAGGCCACCGGGGGCACGTTCCGCTACCTCGGGCAGTACTTGGAGGCGGCGGTGTCGTGAGGGACGCCCGCAGCGACGCCGTCGCCCGGTGCCGTCGCCCGTGTCTCTCCGCGCCGGCGACGACCTCGTTGCCGGCGCCCGCCCTCCCATCCCTCACCGAGACCGACGAGGCGGCCCTTCGAACGACGAACCGCCCGGCGCGTCCGGGGTGGAGAAGTACCGCAGCGCGGCGCGCGCCGCAGCGGTCACCCCGAACTGTCTCCCTGGAAGCGCGTCGGCTCGTCGAGCACCGCTCGGGCGCGCTCGAAGTCAGCCATACGGGCCGCCACTGTGGCCACGGCGAGATGCTCCGGGAGGGCAGCGGAGAATTTCAGGCCACGCACGGCCCGACGGTCGATATCGGGCATGACCAGGTTGTCTCCGACGCTCTCACGGGCCGTACGCCAGTCAGCCTGGGTGAGGTTCTCACGCAGGCGCAGCCAACTGTCCGTGGGCCGCTGTGACGCGCGGACCGACGCCTGCGACCTCGCCCTCTCCTCCGGGGGAGATGCGCGCAATCCTCACAACCGAAACCGTGCGGAGCGCCGGCCCGCGACACCACGGCGTCCAAAATCGATCTCTCTCAACTCGTGCGTGCACTAACGTGGTTATCCGCTGCGCACCTTCCCGGAGGGTACGTCGGCGGTGTTCCAGGTGCCGGTCCTCGGCGCTGAGCGACGAGTGGTCTCCATCGTGTCCTGCACGCGGTGTGACTGCGGATGCCCGGTAGGGCGATCCCTGCCATTCCCAGCTCACGCTCAGGAGTGGAAACCGATGAACCCCGTTGAGTACAAGCTTGCACGTCGTGACCGGATTCGTCTGATTCTGGTCGACGTCACGGTAGGAGTCGTCATCAATCTCTTGGTGGCGGCCCTGACCGCGGCAGTGCGCCTGGTCTTCTGACCTGGCGGGTGGCGGGCCCGGAAGAGCCCGCCACGCCCCACGCCGGTACCCGTTCAGAAGAGGCGCAGCTCACCAGAGGCGCAGCTCACCAGGCTGGGTCTCCTTCTTGCGCCTTCCGCGTCGTCGGCGTCCTCGGGCGGGACGGGGCAGATGCGGCTGCCGGGCCTGCTCCGGCAGGTTCTCCCAGGTGGGCCGCAGACCGTGGATCAGGACATCGCCGACGAGACCCTTCAGGTAGTCCCGGGTCTCCTCGTCCGTGGAGTAGAGCACCGTAGCCCGGCTCGCCCTGGTCATCAGCACGTGATACGCGTGCCGGACCAGGCGCGCGAACTCGTCGTCGTCCACGCTCTTCGGCTTCACCTTGGGATCGAACGACCCGGGCACGGCGACGCGCTTGACGCCCGCCTCCTTGTCAGCCCGCTCCTTGCCCCGGCGGAACACCCAGCGGTCGCCCCGGCGCACCATGTCCTCGCCCATGATCACGCCACACCAGTCCCACTCCAGGCCCTGCGCGGTGTACACACAGCCGATCTGGCCGAGGCCGTTCTCGTGCACGGACCAGATCTTGGACGGCGGGACGGTCTTGTTCTCACAGAAGGAATCGCTGTCCGCGTTCCACGGACGGTGCCAGTCGCCGATCCGGACGTCGGGTTCGAGCCGCTTCTCCCTGCCCAGCGGTTTCGTCCAGGGCCAGCAGTATCCCGCGACCATGCGCGCGGAGGCTCCCGCACCGGCCTCGGAACGGATGATCCGCTCGAGCTCCTCGGGACTGTCCACGACCTCGACGTGCATCAGCCCGTCCGGGGTCCACGGCTCCGGCTCCGCGCCCGACACCCCCAGCGCGCCCCGCACCCAGCGGATGTAGGCGTCGCTGCCGCCGCACCGGAACTGTTCCCGCAGGCTGTAACGGACCAGCTGGGCGTCGTAGCGTCGTGCCGCGTCCTCCACCAGACCGACGGTGCCGACCTCCTGCGGACGCACGGACTGGCCTTCGTCGAGGAAGAACACCGTCAGGCGGGAGGCGTCGAGGAGTTCGTCCACCTGCGGTTTCGTACCCCAGTCCTCGGGCTTCCAGAAGCGGTTGGTGGAGCGGTCGCGCAGACGGTGCGCCTCGTCGCAGATCAGTACGTCCAGGGGCGGGTCGGGCGGAGTGACGAAGTTGCTGAAGTAGGTGAACGACTCCTTGAACTCGCGGTCGCCGTAGCCGACGTGCTCCTGGAGAGCGCCGTTGAACGCCCTGCTGCCGCTCGCGTACTTGACCGTTCGCCCGTCGGCCTCCAGTTCGGCCTTGAGCTGGAGGCCGATGGCGCTCTTGCCCGTGCCGGCGCCGCCCGTGACCAGGAAGACGACCCGTCGCTCGTCGGGGAGGAGCGCGGGCTGTGCCGGATCGGGAAGCACCTTGGCAGACGTGTCGAGGATTTGGTCCGCGACCTTCTTCTGGCGGCCGCGCAGGGTGAAGACGGTGTCCTCACCGCTGGAGCGGATCATGGCGTCGAGCAGTGGGGTGTTGCGCAGGCCCATGCTCCGTAACAGGATCTCGGCCGCCGAGTCGGCGCCGTCGGCGGCGAAGCTGCTCCGCAGGTCCGACAGCAGTTGGGCGCGACGGTCGCCGGTGTAGACGCGGGCGTAGGAACCGGTCGGCGCGTCCACGCAGACCAGCGGGAGGACCGAGGCGTCGGTGGCGTTGTGCAGGTAGGCGAAGCCGCCGCACTCGAAGTCCAGCCCGTGCAGCGGCCCTCTGGCACTCGTGAACGCCTCGTAGTATTCGCGCAGTTGAAGCGCGGGATGCTTCTTCTGCCCCATGCCGGGGACATGCACCAGGTCCGCGGTGGCCCGCTCCACGCGGGTCACGGTCGACCATCGCTTCAGCTCGACGAGCTGGACGGACAGCCCGTTCTCCTCGGGATGATGGCCGACGAGGACGACGTCGATGAGCCGCGGGTCCCCGGCGCGTTCCGTCTCGTCGAGCGTGGCAGCGCACTCGACGACCATCTCGACGTTCCCCCGGTCGGCCGCGACCAGATCCTCCGCGAGATGCACCAGGCTCTCCGCCCAGGCGGAACGTTCGCTCAACGAAGCGTCCGTGCTGAGGAAATGCTTCCATCTCGCGGCGAGATGGGGCACCATCCGGCGTCTTGAGTTCAGGTTCAGCAGATCCCGCGCTGCCAGTTTCAGCAGGAGCATGGACACGAGGGGTCCCCCAGGGCACGAGTGACTCGTGCGGGTGGGGGCATGTCCCGTAGGGAAGCCCGTCGGGCCGCAATGACGTCTGGGATCTTAGAAAGTGACGTCCCGGCCTGACATGCAGGACGCGGCACTCGGCCGGAAGCACGGAGATCATGGCCGGATATCGCGGGCTCACCGCCGCAGCAGGGGCTCCTCGCTCGTGACGGGACGCGGCTCGGGGCGGCCGGCCAGTTGCCGGAGCTTCTCCCGGGTCTCGGGATCTGTCGAGTAGACGATCGTGCCGACCATGCCTCGAGTCAGCAGCACCTTGTACGTGTTCCGGATGAGACGGTCCACGTCGGTGTCCGATACCGACTTCTTGAAGACCGGGTCCTTCGACGCGGTGCGGTCCGTGATCCATCGATCACCCCGCCAGACCAGGTCCGGGCCGATGATGACGCCGGACCAGTCGTACTCGAACCCCTGCGCGGTGTAGACACAGCCGATCTGGCCGAACCCCGCAGGGTCGGTGGCCCACAGCGCGGACGGGGGCGCGCCCGAGACCGACCGGTCACCGCGCAGGTTCCACGGCCGGGCCCATCCCCCGATGACGACGTCGGGCGGCAGCGGGTCGCCGGGCTTCGGCTCGGGCGACCACCGCCAGCAGTAGCCGGCGGACATCCGGGCCCCGTACTTCTCGGCACGGCGGGCGTCGAGGAACGCCTCCAGTTCTTCCGGGCTGTCGGTGACCAGCAGCCGCATGCGGTCATCGGGCTCCCACACGACCGGCCCGCCGGGCTCCAGGCCGAGCAGCCGGACGACCCAGCGCAGGTAGGCGTCACTTCCTCCGCAGCGGAACTGGCTTTCCAGGGGGACGACATGGCAGGCGATCCCTCGCCGGGCCGCGGCCTCACGGATTTCGCTCTCGGTGCCCATCTCACCGGGACGTACCACCTGGTGCTCGTCGAGGAAGAAGACCGGGACGTGGGCGACGTCGATGAGCTCGTCGATCTGGGCCCTGCCGGTCCGCAGGGCCGCGCGGGTGTAACGGTTCGCGGAGCTCTCCCGGATGCGGTGCGCCTCGTCACAGATCAGCGCGTCGAGAGAGTTCTTCTCCGTGGTCATGAAGCTGTTGAAGTACTTGAAGAGATCCTGGACTTCGCGTTTGCGGGAGCCTGCCACCTTGCGCATCGTCTTGGTGAACGACTGCGAGCCGGTCGCGTGAACCGCAGTCACGCCCCTCCGGTACAGCTCGCCGAGCAGCTGAAGCGCGATGACGCTCTTTCCGGTACCGGGGCCGCCCGTGACGATGACGACCTCCTTGTGGTCGGAGCGCTTCGCCCTCTCCACCGCGTTGAGCACCATGCGGTAGGCCACCTGCTGCTGGTCAAGGAGGACGAACTGCTGCCGCTCACGCACTTCCTGGGCCGCCACCGACATCAGCTGCTTCGACGGCACGGTGGCGCCCGCGAGCAGGTCGTCAGCGGCATGAACACCGGGGTGCTTGTCGCTCAGCTTCGACCGGAGGTGGTCCAGGAACGCGCCGCGACGCTCGCCGGTGAACAGAAGTCCCCGCGCGTCACGCTCGATGTCCCGTAGTCCCGACACCCCGGGCTCGGTGGCGTTGTGCAGGAAGGCGACTCCGTCGATCCGCTCGCCGTGCTCGGCCAACGCCCCGTTGAAGTCGACCAGGTAGTCGCGGTACCGCCGCACCTGCTCGATCGGATTGAGCACGGGGTGCGCATAGGCGTCGACATGGCACAGGGCGGGGTCGTCCTCGTGCGGCAGCGCCTGGCTCCACTGCTTCAGCTCCACCACGACGTACGACGGCTCCCCCGTGACCGGGTGCACTCCGGCGAGGACCGCGTCGGCCCGCTTGCTGTTCAGTGGGAGCGCGTACTCCAGCATGACCTCCACGTCGCCCAGGCCGGCGTCGTTGAGGGCGGCGGCCAGGACGGGAATGCTGCGCTCCCAGGAACGTGCTTCCGAGTCGCCGGGCCCGTAGCCGTGCATATGGACGAACTGGTCGGTCAGGTGCAGGAACAGCGAACCGTCGAGTGCCATGACGGCGACCGTTTTCGCGGACGCGCGGAACAGCAAGGACTTCCCCCAGGCAGCACGAAGTGACTCGTGCGGGTGGGGGCATGTCCTTCGAGACTCCACCAGAGCGGAGCGGAAGCCCGTCGGGCCGCATTGACGATATACCTGAGCGTACCTGGCGGCACTCGCTGTCCCAGGGGTGGTCGAAGCGGTGGTGGCGGCTCCTGCCCGGTCTCCCTCGCTCGGCTAGAAGAGCCCACCCCGACCGATCAGGCCCCCTCCGCGGGCATCAGGCCGCCGCCCGATTCGATCAAGTCCCCTGCAGAGATCAACGCGTCGATGTCGCCGGTCAGCGCGTCCCGGATGTCGGCGCCGAGCCGCGCCCATCCGAAGAAGCGTGCGGCCTCCCTCAGCAGGTCCTCGCGCTGCACGCCCGGCCCTTCGCCGACCACGTTTCTGAGCACGAGCTGCCGCTCCGCCGCAGGAACCTCCGCCACTCTCCGGGCGCACCGCTCCGTCGGAGTGCGGGCGAACTCCGCCTCATGGCCAGGCCTGTCGTAGGCCGTACCCACCTTGACGGCCTTGCCCTGCCTGAGCAGGTGGCGCAGAGCTCGATCGATGCGGTCGCGAACGACCTGGCCGGCGCGTCCGAAGCCCCACGCGAGACGGACCCTGGTGTAGATCACCTCTTTCTCGACGGGCCCTTCCACCTCGACCACACACAGCGCCACGTCCGCCACGACTTCGAGGGCAGCGGGATCCTGCAGCTCCAGGTCCCACAGACCTCGCTGATTGCTCGAGCGGACGCGCGCCTCCGTCAACAGGTCAGGGTCGACCTCCTGGTAAGGACGGCGCCAGGGAGCAGGGCCGGAGTCCACCGCCACGAACTCTGCCGGCTGCGGTAGTGCCAGCGCAGGGGCAGTCCGCGCAGGACTCCGCTGGCTTTGCACATGTCGAGGATGGATTCGAAGCCGTCGGTGGCGTCCTCATCCCACTCGTCGCCGTTGTCGCTTCCGGGCCAACGGAGGACCGGCGTCGACGGCGGTGCCCCTGCCGCCAACGCAAAAACGCGGCCACAGACGTCCGTTCTGTCCTGGTGGCCGCGCAGGTCCCGCTGATCCCCCCTGGAGGCGAATTCTACGGTCAGCGCACCATTGCGTGAAGCGCTAACTTCGGAACGATTCTCCGCACGGTTCCCAAGTCCCCTGTGACCCGCCCGAAGCTTCCAAAGCCATCGCCGCGGCAGGGCAGTCGGTGGCCGTCACTGGTCCCAGGGCGACCGTGAGCGAGATGCGCCCAGAACGACACGCTCTTACACGGCGGGCAGCAGGTGGCGGCAGACGAGTCGGGCTGTACGCCGGGTTCTGTGCCGAGGTCTCTCGCGAGGGCCTCGGTGACGGCCATCCATCTAGGGCCGGCGTTGCCGCCGGCCTCGTGCGGTCTACCCGCGGACTCGGGCGGGCAGCCCTCGAACGTCCGCGCAGAGCACGTTTCACGGTGCTCCTTTTGACCTTGCTCCGGGTGGGGTTTACCTAGCTGCCCAGGTCGCCCTGGGCACTGGTGGTCTCTTACACCACCGTTTCACCCTTACCGGGGGCCGAAGCCCTCGGCGGTCTGTTTTCTGTGGCACTGTCCCGCGGGTCACCCCGGGTGGCCGTTAGCCATCACCCTGCCCTGTGGAGCCCGGACGTTCCTCGGGAAGTCCCGTGAGGGACTCCACGCGGCCGCCCGCCCGGCTCGTCTGCCGTGTCGACCATGTTACCGGGCGCACGTCGCGCTTCGGTCCGGCCGCCGTCGCGAGGACCGAGCCCGCGAGGATCAGGGTGAAGGCGGCCACGATCGTCGCCGTCAGGGGCTCGTCCAGGAACAGGGCGCCCGCGGCCACCGCGACCGCCGGGTTGACGTACGTGATGACCGTGGCGCGCGTCGGGCCCGCCTCCTTGATCAGTTCCATGAAGGCGACGAAGGCGACGGCCGTGCAGACCAGGCCCAGGGCCGCGAGAGCGGACAGGACCGTGGCGGAGGGCAGCTCCGTGGGGCGGGTGGCGACGGCGGCCGGGGCGTAGACCAGGGCCGCCAGAGCCAGGCAGGGGGCCGTGAGGTGGAGGGAGGGGACGTCCTTGAGGTGGCGGGCGGCTATCAGGGGGGCCGTCGCGTAGCCGACGACCGTCAGCAGGACCTCGGCAAGGGAGCGGGCGTCGCCGCCGGTCAGGTGCGGCACGGTGAGGACGGCGACGCCGGTCAGGCCCAGGGCGAGGCCGGCGGTCCGGCGGGCGCCCAGCCGCTCGGTGTCGCCGAAGAACCGCGCCAGGGCCACTCCCACGATGGGGACGCCGGCGATCAGCAGTCCGGCCGTGGAGCTCGACAGGCGCCGTTCCGCGTCGGTGAGGGTGAACCAGGGGCCGATGATCTCGATGACCGCGAAGGCCAGCATGGGCTTCCAGTGGGTCCGCACGGTGCCGGCGAGGCCGCGTCGGCGCAGGGCGAAGGGGAGCAGGAGGGCCGCGCCGACGGCGCACCGGGTGAAGACGACCACGGACGGGGAGAGGCCGTCCTGGCCGTCCACCGCCACTTTGATCAGCAGGTAGGGGATCCCCCACACCACTCCCATGAGGGAGAACAGGAACCAGCCGCGAGCAGTCATGGGAGGGAGTGTCTTCCGGTCGCGCTCAGGTGTCTTGAACGCTGTTGCGGTAGGCCGCCGGGGTCACGCCCAGGACGCGGCGGAACCAGCGGGTGAGGTGGGCCTGGTCGGCGAAGCCGACGAGGGCGGCGACCTCGGCCGGGCGCAGGCCGGACTCCAGCAGGGCTCTCGCCCGGGTCACCCGGTGCTGGGCGAGCCAGGCGTAGGGCGGGATCCCGGTCGTCGTGCGGAAGGCACGCAGGAGCTGGTAGCGGGACAGGCCCAGTTCGGCGGCGAGGTCGGCCAGCGAGGGCGGGGCGAGCAGTTCGTCGGCGAGGCGGGTGCGGACGGCGCGGGCGATGCGCTCGGCGCCGGGGATCGTGTCGCACACCGGGCGGGCCGTGGAGTGGCGTCGGGCCAGGGCGGTCAGCAGCCAGGGGAGCCGGGACTCGGCCTCCAGCGGGTCGGGGCGGGCGGCCAGGTCGGTGTGGGCGCTGCGGAGGGCGGCGGCGAGTTCGGGGTCGTCCAGGAGGGGCTCCCGGAAGTGCGGTGTGCCGCCGACGACGCCGTCGGCGAGGAGGCCGGGGACCGCGTACAGGGCGCGGTAGGCATAGCCGCCGGTGTCGTCGCCAGGGCCTCCGGTGTGCGTCTCGCCCGGGTCGAGGACGACGATGGAGCCGGGGCCGGTGCGGATGTGGCCGCCGCGGTAGGCGATGATCTCCGCCCCCTCCACGCACACGCCGACCGTGAACTCCTCGTGCGCGTGGGGTGCGTAGACGTGCCGCTGGAAGCGGGCGGTGAGCAGGTCGAGGGGCGGCCCGCGGTGACCCAGTCTGGCTCTGGTCCACAACGCCTGTTCACGACTCATGCCCCACCCCCGGTCGTCCCTGCGTGTGCTCTGGGGGGTGCAACACGTCAGAGGGCCGGTTCCATGCCCGGTCAGGGCGCCGGGCGTCGTGGGGCGACGTCGCCCGGAGGGCGCCCGAACACGAGCTCCAGCGCGTCGAAGGCGGCGGTCATCCGCGCACGGTGGTCGTCGGCCACGTCGGCCGCGGCCTCCCCCGCGAGCAGGCGGCGGGCTGACGCGACGAAGACCGACCGGTACGCGGCGACCGTCAGGGCGGCGGCCAGGCCGGGGTCGGGAAGCTCCGGGGCCGTCTGCGCGAAGGCCTCGGCGAGGGCCTCCTCCACCTCTTCGGCCCCTTCGCGGGCGCGGGACCGCAGCGCGGGCGAGCCGACGACGATCCGCCAGAAGTGCGGGAAGTCGTCGTCGAGGCCGCCCAGCGGGTGGCGCTGGTCCAGGAGCCGCAGGGCCAGGGTCCGCAGGGCCGCGACCGGGCTGCGGCCGGGCTCGCGGCGGCGCACCGCCTCCGTGAACATCTCGACGGCCTGGGGGATGCGGTCGAGGAAGAGGTCCTCCTTGCGCGGGAAGTAGTTGAAGACGGTCATCGTGGAGACCTCCGCCGCCCGGGCCACCTCCGCGACCGTCACCTCGTCGAAGCCGCGCGCCACGAACAGGCGGGTCGCCACGTCCGAGATCCGCTGCCGTGTGGCCTGCTTCTTCCGCTCCCGAAGGGAAGGCTCCGCTTTCCTTTGCTCCACCATGAGGAAAAACTATAGCTGCCATAATTTTTTAGTGACTACAGTGAAACGCATGACGGACACGGAGTACGACGTGGTGGTGGCCGGCGCCGGGCCGGTCGGGCTGATGCTGGCCTGCGAACTGGCCCTCGGCGGCGCCCGGACGCTGGTCGTCGAGCGGCTCACCGAGGTGGACGAGACGGTCAAGGCGGGGGCGATCAACGTCCCCAGCGCGGTCGCCCTCTACCGGCGCGGGCTGCTGCCGGACCTCACGCGGATACAGGAAGCGGCCATGAAGCGGTTCGCCGAATTCCGGCGCGCGCAGGCCGGGACGGCAGGAACGGGGACGGGGGCGGGGGCGGGCACTGGGGCAGACACGGGGGCAGGTAGGGAGGCAGGCACGGCGGCCGGGGCCCCGGCCGCGGCGTCACCCCCGGTCCCTCGTATCGTGCCGCCGCCGAGATTCGCCGGGCACTTCGCCGGGATCATGCTGCACGCGGACCTGATGGACGACTCGGACCCGGCCTTCGACGGCCTCGGCCCCGCCGACGGCGTCGGTCTGATCCCGCAGGCCGCGCTGGAACGGCTGCTCGGCAAGCGGGCCCGTGAGCTGGGCGTGGAGATCCGCCGGGGAGCCGAGCTGACGGGATTCGACGCCGACGACGACGGCGTCACCGTCCGCCTGGCGTCCGGGCCGCAGGTGCATACGGGCTGGCTCGTCGGATGCGACGGCGGCCGCAGCACCGTGCGCAAGCTCGCCGGGTTCGACTTCCCCGGCACTCCCCCGGAGATCACCGGCTATCAGGCGCTCGCCGACCTGACCGGCGCAGAGGGGCTGGGGAGCGGCTGGCGGACGACCGACGTCGGGACGTACGCGCACGGTCCGATGCCCGGCCGGATCCTCACCGTGGAGTTCGACGGACCGCCCGCCGACCGCGAGACGCCCGTCACCGCGGCGGAACTCCAGGCCGCCGTGCGCCGCGTGACCGGCGTGGACGTGACGGTGGACAAAGTGCACTCCCTGACCCGGTTCACCGACAACTGCCGTCAGGCGAGCACCTATCGCGCGGGCCGTGTGCTGCTCGCGGGCGACGCGGCGCACGTGCACTCGCCGTTCGGCGGGCAGGGGCTGAACCTCGGCATCGGGGACGCCCTGAACCTCGGCTGGAAGCTCGCGGCGACGGTGCGCGGCCGGGCCCCCGAGGGGCTGCTCGACTCCTACACTCGCGAGCGGCATCCCATCGGCGCCTGGGTGCTGGAGTGGACACGGGCGCAGATCGCGCTGATGCGCCCCGAGTCGCACGCACGCGCCCTGCGCGAGGTGGTGACCGCGATGGCGGACACGGTCGACGGCACGACCTACCTGGTCAAGCAGATCTCCGGCGTCCACCAGCGCCACGACCTGCCCGGCGACCACCCGCTCGTCGGCCGCAGCGCCCCCGACCTGGAGTTCTCCGACGGCACCCGGCTCGCCGGCCTGCTGCACGAGGGACGAGCCCTGCTGCTCGACCTGGCCGACGACCCGAAGCTGCGGGCCCGCGCGGAGGGACACGGCGACCGGGTGGACGTCCGCACCCGGACCGCCCGCGAGCGCTCCGGTCTCACGGCGCTCCTCGTGCGGCCGGACGGATGCGTCGCCTGGGCCGCGGACCCCGAGCATGTCCCGCAGGACACTTTGGAGGCGGCCCTGGAGCGGTGGTTCGGCCCGCCCGCCGCCTGACCGGCCCTCTCGTCGACGCGGGGGCGGGGGCTCCGGCGGCACGCCGTACGCTGTGCTGCTGAGCTCGATGTGAGGAGATGTCCCGTGCTGGTCCTGCTGCCGCCCTCCGAAGGCAAGGCGTCCTCCGGACGCGGCGCCCCGCTCAAGCCGGAAGGGCTCTCGCTGCCCGGGCTGGGCCCCGCCCGCGAGGCGGTCCTGGAGGAGCTGGTGGAGCTGTGCGCCGCCGACGAGGACAAGGCGTGCGAGGTGCTGGGGCTGAGCGAGGGGCTGCGCGGCGAGGTCGCGAAGAACACCCGGCTGCGCACCGCCGGCGCCCGGCCCGCCGGGGAGATCTACACGGGCGTCCTGTACGACGCCCTCGGCCTGGCCTCCCTGGACGCCGCGGCGAAGCGGCGCGCGGCCAGGTCGCTGCTCGTGTTCTCGGGGCTGTGGGGCGCGGTCCGGGTGACGGACCGGATCCCCTCGTACCGGTGCTCCATGGGCGTGCGGCTGCCGGGCCTCGGGGCGCTGGGCGCGCACTGGCGTGCGCCGATGGCGGCCGTGCTGCCCGAGACCGCCGGGAACGGGCTGGTGCTGGATCTGCGGTCGGCGGCGTACGCGGCGGCGTGGAAGCCGAAGGGCGAGATCGCGGAGCGGACGGCCGGCGTGCGGGTCCTGCACGCGCCGACCCGCAAGGTCGTCAGCCACTTCAACAAGGCGACCAAGGGGCGGATCGTCCGCGCCCTGCTCACGGCGGGGATCGCGCCCAAGGGCCCGGCCGAGCTGGTGGAGGCCCTGCGGGATCTGGGCTACACGGTCGAGGAGCACGCCCCGGCGCGTCCGGGGACCGCGTGGTCGCTGGACGTCCTGGTGGACGAGATCCACTGACGGCCGCGGACGTCGGGTGACGTCCGCCGAGGCGTTCCTCGCCACGCGTTGCAGCATATGCAATGGTCTTTGCGGAGGGTGCAGCACGGCGGCAGGATGAGGCGCATGACCTCACCCGTGCCCCTGCCGCCGCCTGCCTCGGTGCTGGATCTCGCCCCGGCCGCGGTGGTGCCCGTGGTGGTCGTCGAGGACGCCGGCGACGCCGTGCCGCTGGCGCGGGCGCTGGTGGCGGGCGGTCTGCCCGCGATCGAGGTGACGCTGCGGACGCCGGCCGCGCTCGACGCGATCCGGGAGATCTCCGGGTCGGTCCCCGAGGCGGTGGTGGGGGCGGGGACGGTGATCTCGCCGGAGCAGGTGACGGCGTGCGCGCGGGCCGGGGCGCGCTTCCTGGTGAGCCCCGGCTGGACGGACGTCCTGCTGACGGCGATGCGCGCGTGCGGGCTGCCCTTCCTGCCCGGGGTGTCGACCACGTCGGAGGTCGTCGCCCTGCTGGAACGCGGTGTGCGGGACATGAAGTTCTTCCCGGCGCAGGCGGCGGGCGGGACCGGCTATCTGCGCTCGCTCGCCGGGCCGCTCCCGCAGGCCCGCTTCTGCCCGACGGGCGGCATCGGCCCGGACAACGCGCCCGAGTACCTCGCCCTGCCCAACGTCTGCCGGGTGGGCGGGAGTTGGATGGTCCCGGCGGAGGCGGTCGCGGCGCGGGACTGGTCCCGGATCGAAGGCCTGGCGCGTGCCGCCTCCCGGCTCAGCGCAGGTGGGACGTGTCGTTGAACAGGCGGACGCTGGCGTTGCCGTCCGCGAAGTAGGCCACCGCCGACAGCGACGCGGCCGACAGCTCCATGCGGAACAGGGACGCGGGCGGGGCGCCGAGGGCGAGGCGGACGAACGTCTTGATCGGGGTCACGTGGGTGACCAGCAGGACCGTGCGGCCCGCGTAGGCCGCGGCCAGTCTGTCGCGGGCGGCCGCGATGCGCACGGCGGTCGCCGCGAAGCTCTCGCCGCCGCCGGTCGGCTCGGCCTCCGGGTCGGCCAGCCAGGCGTTCAGGTCGTCGGGGTAGCGCTCGCGGACCTCGCCGAAGGTCAGTCCCTCCCAGGCGCCGAAGTCCGTCTCGACCAGCCCGTCGTCGACGGTGACGTCCAGCCCGAGACGGGCCGCGACCACGGCCGCGGTCTCCCGTGCGCGGGCCAGCGGGGAGGCCAGGACGTGCTGCACGGTGCCCCGGCGGGCGAGCGCGGCGGCGACCCGTTCGGCCTGCTCCCGGCCGACGTCCGAGAGCGAGGGGTCCGAGCCGCCGCTGCCGGAGAACCGCTTCTGCGGGGTGAGCGGCGTCTCGCCGTGCCGCAGGAGGACGAAGGTCGCGGGCGCCCCGAGGTCGGGTGCCGCGCCCCAGCCGACGGTGGGCGCCTCGGCGGCGGGGACACCGGACGTGGTGACGGCGGGGACGCCGGGGGTGGTGGCGGCGGGGACACCGGGGGTGGTGGCGGCGACCGTGCCGGCGGCGCGGACGTCGGACGTGGCGGCAGCGTCGTCGGAGGCGGCGGGCCGGGGCGCGGCGTCGGGGGCGCGGCGGGTCCGGGTCAGCGCCTCGCGGGCCCTGGCCGCGCCCGCGGCGGCGTCGCCGGGCGGCCCGGACGGCTCGGGAGCGGGCGGGGCCGCGGCGGTCCGGGGGCCGAGCGCGGCCCTCGACGCGCCGGCGTCCCACTGCTCGCCCCGCTTGCCCGCGTCCATGGCCTCGTTGGCCAGCCGGTCGGCGTGCTTGTTCTGCTCGCGCGGGATCCACTCGTAGGAGACCTGCGCGGCCGGCAGTACGCGGGCCGCCTCCGCGGCGAGCGGTTTCATGTCGGGGTGCTTGATCTTCCAGCGGCCCGACATCTGCTCGACGACCAGCTTGGAGTCCATGCGCACGCGAACCCGCGCCGACGGGTCGAGTTCACGGGCGGCCCGCAGCCCGGCCAGCAGCCCCCGGTACTCGGCGACGTTGTTGGTGGCGACGCCGATGTACTCGGCGCGCTCGGCGAGGGTCTCCCCCGTCGCCGCGTCGATCACCACGCTGCCGTAGCCCGCGGGCCCCGGGTTGCCCCGTGACCCGCCGTCCGCCTCGACGATGAACTCCCGCACGGAACAAGCCTCTCAGCGGCGCGGCTACAGGCCGGACTCGGACGTGCGCACCAGGATGCGGCGGCAGTTCTCGCAGCGGACGACCGTGGTCGGCGCGGCCGCGCGGATGTCGTTGATGTCGGTGATCGCCAGCTCCTGGCGGCAGCCCTGGCAGGTGCGCTGGTAGAGCTTGGCCGCGCCGATGCCGCCCTGCTGCTCGCGCAGCTTGTCGTAGAGCTTGAGCAGATCGGCGGGGACGGTCGCGGCGATGACCTCGCGGTCCTTCGTCACGGTGGCCGCCTCGCCGTCGAGCTCCTCGAAGGCCGCGTCCCGGCGCGCGGTGGCGTCGTCGATCTTCCCCTGGACGGCGCCGACCCGCTCGGTCAGCTCGGCGACCCGCTCCTGGGCGCTCTCGCGGCGCTCCATGACCTCCAGGACGACGTCCTCCAGGTCCCCCTGGCGCTTGGCGAGGGAGACGATCTCCTTCTGGAGGTTCTCCAGGTCCTTGGGGGAGGTGACGGCGCCGGAGTCCAGGCGCTGCTGGTCGCGGGCGGCGCGCTGGCGCACCTGGTCGACGTCCTGCTCGGCCTTGGTCTGCTCGCGGGCGGTGTCGCCCTCCTCGGTCTGCGCGGCGACGAGGAGGTCGCGCAGCTGCGTGAGGTCCTTGGTCAGCGACTCGATCTCGGCGTGCTCGGGCAGGGACCTGCGCTTGTGCGCGAGTTGCTGCAGACGGACGTCGAGGGCCTGGACGTCGAGGAGTCGGATCTGGTCGGCGGGCTCGGCGTTCAGTTGGGGGCTCCCGTTGAGCTAGAGGTGGGGTCGGACGCCGCGTGGGCGGTCCAGGGGTCGGTGACCGTGCGGGAGACGTGGACCCTGAGGTCCCATCCCCGCCGGTCGGAGATCTCGTCGAGCTGGGATGCGGCCAGCTCGCACCAGGGCCACTCGGTGGCCCAGTGCGCCGCGTCGAGCAGCGCGAGAGGACTGTGGGCGCCGGCCGCGACGAACTCGGACACCGGGTGGTGGCGCAGGTCCGCGGTGAGGAAGGCGTCGACGCCGGCCGCGCGGACCTGCCCGAAGAGGCTGTCGCCGGAGCCGCCACTGACGGCCACGGTCCGCACGAGCGCCTCCGGGTCGCCTGCCACGCGGATGCCCTGCGCGGTGGCGGGCAGCCGCTCGGCGGCGCGGGCGGCGAGTTCGCGGACGGTGACCGGGTGGTCGAGTTCGCAGACGCGCCCGAGGCCGCGACGGCCCTCGCCGTCGGTCGGGTCCGGCACCAGGGGGCCCACGACCCGCAGGCCGAGGGCGCCGGCAAGGGCGTCGCTGACTCCGGGGTCGGCGGTGTCGGCGTTGGTGTGGGCGACGTGCAGGGCGACGTCGTTCTTGATGAGGGTGTGCACGACGCGGCCCTTGAAGGTGGACGCCGCGACGGTCGTCGTCCCGCGCAGATACAGAGGGTGGTGGGTGACGAGCAGGTCGGCGCCGAGCCTCACGGCCTCCTCGGCGATCTCCTGGACGGGGTCGACCGCGAACAGCACCCGGGAGACCTCCTGCCCGGGATCGCCCACGACCGTGCCGACCGCGTCCCAGGACTCGGCCCGTTCGGCGGGCCACAGGGTCTCGAGCGCGGCGATGACTTCAGACAGACGGGGCACGGGCAAAAGGCTACCTGTCCCCTCTGCGCACCCGTACCGCCCGTACCGCCCTCCTCCGGAGAACCGGCCCGCCGTTTCCCGCCCGGTCCCACCGCACCGTGCCGGAGCACGGGAGCCCGAGGGGGCGGGAGGCGGGTGGGGCGCCTCCGGCCGAGGGGCCGGCGGTGGGCCCGGCGGAGGGGGCCCGGCGATGCATACCCGCCGCTCCGACCTCAGGCGAATCGCTTCTGCGCCACTCCTTCGAGGGAAGAAGGCTGCTCACGGGTCCCACGCCCGCACGTGCGAAAACTAGCTTCGTCGCCGGAGGTGACATCACGATGCCGATGCCGACGATGCCGCTGCCGGCGCCGATGGCGGCCCGTGCGATCGAGACCGCCGCGGCGGACGGCCGGATCCCCGAGCCCGCGCCCCCGCACGGGGACTGCGTGATCACGGCGAACGGCGCCTATGCCGCCCGCCTCGCCCGAGGCGGCGACGGCGACTCCTGGTTCCCGGAGCGCTGGACGCTGGACGGCCCCGAGCCCTACGCCGTGCCCCTGCCCGGCAACCAGCCGGAGGAGCCCGGCACGCAGGTGCACCCGATGGCCGACGGCCGGGTCCTCATCCGGCGGTTCACGGACGGGCGGCACGCCTTCTCCCTGCTGTATCCCACCGGTCCGGGCACGGGCGAGCTCGCGCTGGGCGCGGTCGAGTGCCCCGACGAGGGGAGCGTGCTGCGCCTGCTGCCGCCGGCCCCCTGCGGCGAGCGGGCGTACGCCCTCGCCGTCGGCCCCCGCACGACGGCCGTGTGGCTGGTGGCGGGCGGTTCCTTCGGCCCCGAGCACCTCGCCGAGATCCCCGGCCGCTGCTCCGGCGGCGTCTGGCTGGACCGTACGGGCCGCATGCTCGCGCTGGACCGGGAGGTCGCCGGCCGGACGAAGACCGTCGTGGTGGACCTGGAGCGCGGTGGCGAGGTGTCCCCCCTGTTGCAGATCGCCGCCGACAGCGACGACCGGCTGCTGCTGGCCGACCCCGACAGCGGCCTGCTGCTCATCGCCTCGGACGCCCCCTCCCCGGGCGAGACCCGGCTGGGCTGGGGGGTTCTCGGCAGCACGCTGCCGGTCCGCTTCCCGGAGTGCCTGCGGCTGCCCGACCTGGTGCTCACCCCGTTCGCGATCCAGCCGGGCCAGATGCTGCTGCCGGAGGCCTGCGCGGTGGCGCTGCGCATCGACGGCCCCTTCGGCGCCTGGGTCGGCGTCTGGCGCCCCGGCGAACGCCGTCTGCTGCAACTCGCCGCTCCCGAGGGATGGCTGACGGGCAGTGGGCTGTGGACGCCGGAGGGCGTGCTGCGGCTGCCGTACGCCACCGGGGCCGAGCCCTGCGGTGTGGCGCCGCTGTCCGTGCCCGTCGCGCCCCCGCCCGACTCCGACGCCGAAGACGGGTCCGCGGCCTCGGCGGAAGGGGCCGGGCCGATGCCGGCGACGGCCTGCGCACCCCGTCCGATCCCCCTGCAACAGGCCCCGCTGGGCGGCCTTGTAACGAAGTAGCTGCGGTTGGCGTGGCCGCCTGGATTCGCCCCGAGGTGTGCTGGATAAAATCGCCCGGCTGTAAAGAAAGATCATGTTGACGGGGTGAACTTTTCCGATGAACGACACCAGTACGATGCGGCCGCCGTCCGCAGATTCCGTGGACACGGCCGGTCACGGCCGGCACCGGGGCCCGGTCTCGTCCCAGGACGGCGACGCGGCACCGCACGGCCGGCACCGCAAGCCGGCCGCTGAGCCCAGGACCGAGAACTGGGCCGACGACAGGGCAGAGGCGACCGTCTGACGGCGTCTCAGGCGCACCGAAGGGGCTCCGGCCGTCCAAGGACGGCCGGAGCCCCTTCCGCATGCGCGCCCCCCCACCCTCACGCCCCCGTGTGGCGCGACCGCCTCGGCGCAGGTGCTACGTGCCGTCGCCGCGGCGCAGGCCCAGCACCTCCGCCGCCGCGAACGTCTCCCCGGGCGGGCGCTGCGCGAAGTGCGCGCCGAGCACGGCGTCCAGCTCCTCGAAGCCGAACGTGTCCTCCTTGCTGTCGAACTTCGCGCGTACACGCGGCCGTTCGACGACGGCGACCATGCCGCCGTGCACCACCAGCAGCTGCCCGTTGATCCGAGCGGCGGCGGGCGAGGCCAGATAGCCGACCAGCGGGGCGACATGCTCGGGGGCGAGCGGGTCGAGCCCGCCGCCCTCGGGTCCGGACAGCCCGGCGAAGACGTCCTCGGTCATCCGGGTGCGGGCGCGCGGGCAGATGACGTTGGCCGTCACGCCGTACTTGGCGAGCGCGAGCGCCGTGGACGTCGTCAGCCCGACGATCCCGCCCTTGGCCGCGGCGTAGTTGGGCTGTCCGGCCGACCCGGCGAGGAACGCCTCCGACGAGGTGTTCACGATCCGTCCGTACACCGGCGCACCCGACGCCTTGGACCGCTCGCGCCAGTGCGCGGCGGCGAACCGGGTCGTGTTGAAGTGGCCCTTGAGGTGGACCCGGACGACCGCGTCCCACTCCTCCTCGGCCATCGAGAAGACCATGCGGTCGCGCAGGATGCCCGCGTTGTTGACGAGGACGTCGAGCTTGCCGAACCCGGCGATCGCCGTCTCGACGAGCTGCCGGGCCTGGGCGAAGTCGGCGACGTCCCCGGTGTGGGCGAGCGCGGCGCCGCCCGCCTCCCGGATCTCGCGGGCCACCTCCTCGGCGGGACCGGCCGACGCCTCGCCCGAGCCGTCGCGGCCGGACTGCCCGAAGTCGTTGACGACGACGGACGCGCCCAGCCGGGCCAGTTCCAGCGCCTCGGCGCGGCCGAGCCCGCGCCCGGCGCCGGTGACGATCGCCGACAGCCCCTCCAGCGGCCGGGAGACGCGGGAGTCACGAGGGGACGGGTCCGTCGGGACACCGTGGGGCGTGTGCTCGGACATGCGGCGGCCTCAGATCTCGATGCACGTACGGAGCGCGGCCCCGGTACGCATCTGGTCGAGGGCCTCGTTGATCTCGGCGAGCGCCACCCGGTGGGTGATCAGGCCCGACAGGTCGATCCGGCCGGCCCGCCACAGGGAGATCGTCCGCTCGTAGGAGCGCAGGACGTCGCCGCCGCCGTACATCGACGGCAGGATCCGCTTCTCGTCGAAGAACAGCTCGAACATGTTGAGCTGGAGGCAGTCGTCCATGGCGCCCGCGCCGACCACGACGAGGGTGCCGCCGCGCCGGGTGTTCTCGTAGGCGGTGCGCGCGGTCGAGGAGCGGCCGACGACCTCGAAGACGTAGTCGAACCCCTCCCCGCCCGTGACGAGTTGCTTGGCGCCGGGCAGCTCCTCAGGCGAAACGGCCTTCGTGGCGCCGAAGTTCAGCGCGGCCTCCCGCCGTGAGGCGACCGGGTCGACGGCGACGATCTCGGCGGCGCCCTTGAGCCGCGCGCCCTGGATCGCGGAGATGCCGACGCCCCCGCAGCCGATGACGGCGACCGACGAACCGGCCTCCACGTCCGCCGTGTTGAGCGCGGCGCCCAGTCCGGTCGTCACCCCGCATCCGATGAGGGCGGCGATGTCGAAGGGGACGTCGTCGGGGATGGGGACCGCGCAGCCGGCGTCGACGACGACCTCCTCGGCGAAGGTCCCGGTGCCGGCGAAGCCGAAGACGTCCCCGCCGGGGCGGCGGAAGTTGGGCGTGCCCGCGTTCATGAACCCGGCCAGGCACAGTTCGGTCTGGCCGCGCCTGCACGCGGGGCACGCTCCGCAGGCCGGCAGCCAGCAGACGACCACCCGGTCGCCGGGCTTCACCCGGGTGACCCCCTCCCCGACCTCCAGGATCTCGCCCGCGCCCTCGTGACCGGGCACGAACGGCGCGGGCTGCGGCAGCACCCCGCTCATAGCGGAGAGGTCCGAGTGGCACAGCCCGGTGGCCCGCACCCGGATCCTGACCCGGCCGGGGCCGAAGCCCACCGCCTCGACGTCGTCGAGGACCTCCAGCTTGTCCTGACCGATCTCGTGCAGTACGGCTGCGCGCATGACGCGGCTCCCCTCTGTTCCTGCGGTGGCGGCTGCGGTGCTCAGGCGTGCTCGACGACCGTGTCGACGAGGACCGGCGCGTCGTCCCGCTGCACGGCGCCGACCGTCACCCGGACCGACCCCTCGCCGCGCCACATCCGGATGCGCAGGGTCTCCCCCGGGAAGACCACCCCGGCGAACCGCGTCGCGTACCCGCGCACCCGGCTGACGTCCCCGTCGAGCAGCGTGTCGACGACCGCCTTGAGCGTGATCCCGTAGGTGCACAGGCCGTGCAGAATGGGCCGGTCGAACCCGGCGGACTTCGCGAAGTCCGGGTCGGCGTGCAGCGGGTTGTAGTCGCCGGAGAGGCGGTAGAGGAGCGCCTGGTCCTCGCGGACGGCCCGCTCCACCTCCTTGTCGGGATCACCGGCGGGCGGGCCGGGCCGGGCGGAGGGGCCGCGGTCGCCGCCCCAGCCGCCCTCGCCGCGGACGTAGATCTGCGCGTCGTTGGTCCACAGCGGTCCGTCCGCGTCGGCGACCTCGGTCCGCATGACGAGGACGGCGGCCTTGCCCTTGTCGTACACGGCCGCGATGCGCCCGGTGGCGGTGGCGCGGCCCTCGACCGGGAGGGGGCGGTGGATCTCCAGGCGCTGGCCGCCATGGAGGACGCGGGTGAGGTCGACCTCGACGCCGGGCATGGACAGTCCGCTGATCACCCCGGGCGATCCGGACCCCGCGACCGTGGCGAAGCTCGGCAGGACGTGCAGGCGCGACTCCAGCGTGTACCGCAGTTCGTCGGGGTCGGTGGCGGGGACGCCCGCGCCGATGCCGAGGTGGTACAGCTGGACGTCCCGGCGGTCCCAGGCGATCTCGCCGGTCCGGGGCTCGGCGGCGAGCGCCTTGGCTGCGTCGATGGGCATGGGGCTCCTGATCGCTCGGATCGCTCGGATCGTGTCGAGACCTCGGCACGGCCGTCCGCACCGATCGGCCGCACCGAGGTCGCCACGGGCCGCGGACCGCGTCCTGCGTCCTCCGTCCCCCGCGGAACGGGAACGGATCCGCGGAACGGGGAACAGATCTAGAACGCGTTCCAGTGCGGCGATCCCCTGTATAGCCGAGCCCTCTGCACTTGTGAAGAGACCCGACGGGCGACAGCTGACGGTACGTCAGAATCAAGCTTCCCCAGCATGTCTCCGGCATGCTCTCCCGCCGGGTCCGGGGGCCGGCGCCGCCGGTGACATTTGTACCGGCCGGGCCCGTACGTCCCGGCCCTGCCGCGTCAGGGCCCGGGACCGTAGCGTCGGGACCGGCCGCACAGCACGGGTGCGGTGGACACGGGAGACGGAAACGGGGACGGGACCATGACAAGGTCGTTCGAGGACTGGCGGCGGGCGCAGGCGTGCCGACGGGCCGCCTGGCGCTCGGCCTTCCGGCAGGCCCGGGAGCAGCAGCGGCAGTGGAAGGCCGACAAGGAGGACCTCAAGGAGCGGTACCGGGCGGTCCACGAAGCGGGAGACGGGCGCGGCCGCCCGGCAGGGCGGATCGCCGACGACGAGGCGGGCCCGCCGGCCAGCGGCTTCACGCTGATGCCGTGGCTGCTGATGGGGATGGGCGCCATCTCCAACCTGTTCCACGGCGAGACCCCGAACCCGTGGATCGGCGGCCTCGGCCTGCTGACGTTCAACTCCCTCTACATCTACGTCTCGTTCCGCTCCTTCGTGAAGGAGACCCGGCGGGCGGCCTCCACCCGGGCGGCGCTGGCCTTGATGGCCCTGGTGACCTGCGGTCTCGCGCTCGCCTACGGCGACAGCTGGCTGCTGTTCTTCCCGCTGCTGGGCCTCGCGACGGGCGCGGCCCTGCGCGGCCCGCACCTGCGCGGCATCGGGACCGCGCTGGCCGTGGTGGCGGGGGTGGTCTCGGCCTTCCACGACGGCTGGGACGGCCTGACGATCGCCTACGCCACCTGGATCTCGACGATGGTGACGGCCGCGATCCTCTCCCTCTCGGAGGCCGTGCGGGAGCTGCGCGCGGCCCGCGAGGAGCTGGCCCGCCGGGCGGTGGAGGAGGAGCGGCTGCGCTTCTCGCGCGATCTGCACGACCTGCTCGGCCACACCCTCTCGGTGATCGTGGTGAAGTCGGAGGCGGCCCGGCGTCTGGCCCCGCGTGACATGGACGCGGCCCTCGCCCAGGTGACAGACATCGAGGCGGTCGGCCGCCAGGCGCTGACCGAGATCCGGGAGGCGGTCACCGGCTATCGCGAGGGAAGCCTGGCCGGCGAGCTGGACCGGGCCCGCTCGGCGCTCACGGCGGCGGGCGTCGACCCGTCGGTGACCCGGTCCGGTCCGCCGCCGGACCCGCAGAGTTCGGCGCTGCTGGGCTGGGTGGTGCGCGAGGCGGTCACCAACGTCGTCCGGCACAGCGGCGCGACCCGGTGCCTGATCACACTCGCGGCCGCCCCGGGTCGGATCCGGCTGACGATCACGGACGACGGCCGCGGCCGGCCGGACGTGACCGGCGACGACGGCCGCGCCCCGGTCGGCGGCACCGGCCTGACCGGCCTGCGCGAGCGCCTCGCGGCGGCGGGCGGCTCCCTGACGGCGGGCCCGGACCCGCGCGGCGGCTTCACGGTCACGGCGGAACTGCCGGTCGAACCGGCGGAGGGGCCCCCGGCAGGACCTCAGGCCGGGTCGCGCAGTGGTCTGACGGCGGGAATCAGGGTGGACGGCAGCACGACGACGGACGGCGACCCGGACGGCACCGGCACCGGCACCGGCAGCGCCGGCGGGGACGCGGGCCGGGCGGTGGACGGCGGGGCGGGCCGGGACGGGAAGCGGGGCGAGGCGGCATCGTCCGCGGCGCCGGATTCCGTCGGCACGGTGCCGTCCGTCGCCGTCGGCCCTAACCTTGGGCCGTGAACGAGACGCCGGGCGGGCCCGTGAACGAGATGCCCCGCCCTCACCGCCCCGCCAAGTCGATCAGGGTGCTGCTCGCGGAGGACCAGGGGATGATGCGCGGCGCGCTGGCCCTGCTGCTGGGCCTCGAACCCGACATCGAGGTGGTCGCCCAGGTGGGCGCCGGCGACGCGATCGTCGACGCGGCCCTCCTGCACCGCCCCGACATCGCTCTCCTCGACATCGAACTGCCCGGCATGAGCGGTCTGGACGCGGCCGCCGAACTGCGCGAACAGGCCCCCGACTGCCGGGTGCTGATCCTGACGACGTTCGGCCGGCCCGGCTACCTGCGCCGGGCGATGGAGGCCGGGGCGGCGGGCTTCCTGGTCAAGGACGGTCCCGTGGAGGAGCTGGCGGCGGCGATCCGCCGGGTGCTGACCGGCGAGACGGTCGTCGACCCGGCGCTGGCCGCGGCCGCGCTGAGCGCCGGTCCCAATCCGCTGACCGCCCGTGAGCGCGACGTCCTGAAGGCGTCCGTCGACGGCGCGACGGTCGCCGACATCGCCACGAGGCTGCACCTGTCGGAGTCCACCGTCCGCAACTACCTGTCCTCCGCCATCGGCAAGACGGGCACGCGCAACCGCATGGAGGCGATGCGCGAGGCCCGGCAGCAGGGCTGGCTGTAGGCCCGGGCCGCGAGACGGGCAGCGGGCAGCGGGCGGCGGACTACCGGCGGCACCCGACGGACAGGCCGCGCGCGCCCTACAGTCCGGCCGCCTCGGCGACCGCGCCGCCCGTGCGGCGCAGCACGCGCAGCGAGCCGGTGGCCGAGACCTCGGTGAAGGCTCCGGACTCCAGGGCGCGCAGGTAGACGCGGTAGGGGGCCTGGCCGGTGAACTCGTCGACCGGGTCCGGGAACACGTCGTGGATGACGAGGAGTCCGTTCTCGGCGACGTGCGGGGCCCAGCCCTCGTAGTCGGCGCTCGCGTGCTCGTCGGTGTGGCCGCCGTCCACGAAGACGAGCCCGAGGGGCGAGTTCCAGAACGCGGCGATCTGCGGCGACCGTCCGACGAGCGCGACCACGTGTTCCTCCAGGCCCGCCCGGTGCAGCGTCCGGCGGAAGGCGGGCAGCGTGTCCATCAGGCCGATCTGCGGGTCGACCGTCTCCGGGTCGTGGTACTCCCAGCCGGGCTGCTGCTCCTCGCTGCCCCGGTGGTGGTCGAGCGTCAGGGCGCTCACCCCGGCCCGGCGGGCGGCGTCCGCGAGCAGGATCGTGGACCGTCCGCAGTAGGTGCCGACCTCCAGCAGCGGCAGCCCGAGCCCGCCCGCCTCGACCGCGGCCGCGTAAAGCGCGAGTCCCTCGTCCACGGGCATGAATCCCTTGGCCGCCTCGAACGCGGCCAGGATCTCGCGCTCGGGCGCAACGGTCGCGGGGGTCGCGGTCATGGGGGTCCTTCCGGTGGTACGGGGGTGTGGGCGCCCATGCTGCCGCACCCCCCGGCGCCGTCGCGACAGGGGGTGCGGAAAGGAGGGGGACCAGGACTGCCGGACGGCGTTCACCGTCCCCGGCGCGCCGGGACGGTCAGGCGTTGACCGTCTCGCCCGGCAGGGCCAGGTCCAGGTCGACGGGCCGCTCGTCGCCCGCGTGGGTCGCGGAGCTGGCGAGCGGGCCGTGTCCCGCGGCCTTCGCGGCGAGGACGTAGGCGCCCTGGGCCGGGACCGCGAGGGCGTAGCTGCCGTCCTCCTGCGAGAGGGTCGCGCCCGCCTGGCGGCCGCGACGGTCGATGAGGGTGACCTTGGCGCGGGCGACCGGAGCTCCGCCGGCGTCCAGGACCCGGCCGCGGAAGCCCCGCAGGGCCTCCTCGGCGCGCTCCAGGTTGGCGTCCTCCTCGCTGCTGGCGCGCAGCTGCGGCACGGCCGACGGGCGCTGCTGCCGGGGCAGGAACAGGGCGAGGACGAGGCCCACCGCCACGGCTGCCGTGGCGATCAGGAAGGACACGCGGAAGCCGTGCATGGTCGGGACGGCGACACCGCCGACGTCGTTCGCCGTGTTGGCCAGTACCATGCCGATGACGGCGCTGGACACCGACGTGCCGATGGAGCGCATCAGGGTGTTGAGGCCGTTGGCCGCGCCGGTCTCGGAGGCCGGGACCGCGCCGACGATCAGCGCGGGCAGCGAGGAGTAGGCGAGGCCGATGCCCGCTCCGAGGACGACCGCGATGACGAGGCTCTGCCAGGCGGCGCTCATCAGCCCGAGGCCCGCGCCGTAGCCGATCGCGATGATCAGCATGCCCAGGATCAGGGTGAACTTGGGGCCGTACCTGGCGGACAGCCGGGCGTAGACGGGCGCGGTGATCATCATCGTCAGGCCGAGCGGCGCGACCAGCAGTCCTGCGACGACCATCGACTGGCCGAGGCCGTAGCCGGTGGCCTTCGGGAGCTGGAGCAGCTGCGGCAGGACCAGGGAGACGACGTAGAACGAGACGCCGACCATGATCGAGGCCAGGTTGGTGAACAGGACGGCCGGACGGGCCGTGGTGCGCAGGTCGACCAGCGGCGCCTTCACGCGCAGCTCCATCACGCCCCACAGGACGAGGACGACGGCGGCGGCGGCGAACAGGCCCAGGGTGGTGCCGGAGGTCCAGCCCCAGTCGCTGCCCTTGGTGATCGGCAGCAGGAAGAGGACGAGACCGATGGAGAGGCCGATCGCGCCGGCGACGTCGAAGGTGCCCTCGGCGCGCGCCGGCGACTCGGGGACGACGAGGAGGGTGAGGACGATGGCGAGGACGCCGAGGCCGGCCGCGCCGTAGAACAGGGCGTGCCAGTCGGCGTGCTGGGCGATCAGGGCCGCGAGCGGCAGGGCGAGGCCGCCGCCGACGCCGATCGAGGAGCTCATCAGGGCCATGGCCGAGCCGAGCTTCTCGCGGGGCAGCATGTCCCGCATCAGGCCGATGCCGAGCGGGATCGCGCCCATGGCGAAGCCCTGGAGGGTGCGCCCGGCGATCATGGTGAGCAGGTCGCTGGTGAGCGCGCTGACCAGCGCGCCGACGACCATCACGGCGAGGCTGGCTATCAGCATGCGCCGCTTGCCGAACAGGTCGCCGAGGCGGCCCATGATCGGGGTGGCCACGGCCCCCGACAGCAGGGTCGAGGTCAGGACCCAGGTGGCGTTGCTGGGCGCGGTGCCCAGGAGCTGCGGCAGGTCCTTGATGACGGGGACCAGCAGGGTCTGCATCACCGCGACCACGATGCCCGCGAAGGCGAGGACCGGTACCACGGCTCCGCTCGCCTCGCGGGTCGGCCGATCGGTGGTCGTGTGCGTCATGAGGAGGTGCCTCCGGGCGGTGGTTCGGCGATTACATGGGAGCTGAACCTGTATGCACGGGCAACTATTCCGATGCTTCGGCGTACTAACGATTTCTTTGTCTTCTCTTGACGCAACCGCTCAGCGGGCCGGCGTCCCCAGGATGCCGTTCAGCAGCACGTCCAGACCCCAGGAGTCCCGGTCGCCGGACGAGAACAGGGCGGCCCGCAACGCGGTGATCGTCGGGTAGCGGTCGGCGGGCAGGGCCGCGTACCGGCGTTCGGCGTCCGCCACGGCGCCGCTCTCGTCGCCGCCCCGGGAGACGCGGGCGCTGTGTTCGGCGGCGGCCGCGGCCATGTGGAGATAGAGGAGGTCGACGGCCCAGGCGGCGGTGACGTCGTCCACTCCCCCCTGTTTGAGGAGGGCGAGCACGCGGTCGAGGACGAGCAGGGCGTTGTCGCCGGTGGGGATCGCGCCGAGCGCGACGGCGGCCAGCCCCTCGTGCCGGCCCATCGCCTCGACGCCCGCCGCGACCAGGGCCCGCAACTGCTCGCGCCAGGTGCCCGGCGCGGTGAGCGGGACCAGCGCGAGCGCCTCGTCCAGCATCGCCGCCATCAGGTCCTCGCGGTGGGCGACATAGACATAGAGGGACGCGGGCCCGGTGTCCAGCTCCCTGGCGACCCGGCGCATGGTGAGCGCGTCCAGGCCTTCGCGGTCGAGGATGGCCAGCCCCGTGCGCACGATCAGCTCCCGGCTGAGAGGCGCCTTCGCGGGCCGTGCACGCCGGCTGACCGGCCCGGCGGCGGAGGACGAGCGCGAGTCGGTCGCCCCGGACCCCGCGTGCGTCTCGGAGCCCAGGGACGGCGCAGAGGCCTCGGGCGGCTCGGGCGGCTCGGGAAGTTCGGAGGTCACGCGGGTCACGGAGGAGAGGGTATCCGCGCACGGGCAAGGGGGGCCGACGCGGACGAGGATCGGGGCGGACGCCACCCACCGGGGCGGGCGCCGGCCGGGGCCTCCGCCGGAACGAATCCGCCGCGCCACCAGCCCCCTGCCCCGCAAACCTTTTGACACGAACACCGTTCGTTTCCTAGCGTGCCGGACGAACGTCGACGAACACCGTTCGCCACGAACATCGTTCGCTCCATCCACCTCCCCAGGGGGAACCACATGATCCTGATCACCGGCGGCCGCGGCGCGATCGCCACCGAGCTGCTCGCGCTGCTGCACGCGGACGGTCTGCCCCTGCGGGTCGGCTCCGCCCGGCCCGCCGACCTCGCCCCGCCGCCCGGCGTCGAGACGGTCGCGCTCGACCTCACCGACCCCGCGACCTTCCCGGTCGCGCTGGCCGGCGTCACCTCCGTCTTCCTCTACGCCAGCGCCGAACGCGTCACCGACTTCGCCGAGCAGGCCCAGCGGGCCGGGGTCGCCCATGTCGTCGTGCTGTCCAGCTCCAGCGTCCTGGGACTGCTCGGCTCCGAGCCGGAGGACGACGCGCTGGCCGCCTCCCACCTGGCCGTGGAGCGCGCCCTGCTCGACTCGCCGATCGAGACCACCCTCCTGCGGCCGGGCGCCTTCGCCTCCAACGCCACGGCCTGGGCCTGGCCCGTCAGGTCCGGAAACCCCATCCCCCTGCCGTTCCCGGGCGCCCACACCGACCCCGTCCACGAGAAGGACGTCGCCGAGGCCGCCCGCGCCGTGCTCACCGACCCCCGGCTCCGCGGCGGCCGTTTCACCCTCACCGGACCCGAGTCGCTGACGTTCGCCGAGCAGATCGACCGCCTCGGCGCCGTCACCGGCCTGGCGATCGCGTACGAGCACATCACCCCCGAGCAGTGGAAGAAGGAGATGGCCGAGCACATCCCGGCCGCCTACGCCGACGCCCTCCTCGCCTGGTGGCGGTCCACGGACGGCAGGCCCGTCGCCCTCACCCGCGATGTCGAGGAACTGACCGGCCATCCGGCCCGCCCCTTCACCGCCTGGGCCGCCGACCACATCGCCGACTTCACGGCGCCCTGACCGGCGGCCGCCGTGGAGAATCTCCGCCGGGCGAGGCAACGATCCGGGGCTCTCATGGCCTCCTTTGAACATCTAGGAGGTGCTCATGGGGGATCGGAAGCAGGACCGGGACGCGGAGTTCCGGGCCTTCGTCGTCGGCCGCTGGCCACGGCTGCTGCGCACGGCGTTTCTTCTCACGGGGGAACAGCACGCCGCGGAGGACCTGGTCCAGTCGACGCTGGAGCAGGTCTTCGTGGCCTGGCGCCGAGTCGCCGCGGCCGACGAACCGGAGGCGTACGTGCGGCGCGTGATGGTCAACTCGCACGCCCGCAGGCACCGCCGGAAGCTCCGGGAGTTCCTCGCCCCGAAGGACGACGGCGCGCGGCTCGCCCACGAGGTCGCCGACACCGGTGATCTGATCACCCGGGCCGACGACCGCCACACCCTGCTCAAGGCGCTGGCCGCGCTGCCGCCGAGGCAACGGGAGGCGGTGGTCCTGCGCTACTGGGAGGACCTGACCGAGACGCAGACGGCCGAGGCGATGGGCTGTTCGGTCGGCACGGTGAAGAGCAACGCGGCCAAGGGGATCGCGAAACTGCGGGCCATACCGGAACTGGCGGACGCGGTGGCGCACGGAGGGCGGAAGTGATGGACGCGGACCGGGAGACGAACCACGACATGGCACACCACGACATCGCCCTGCTGCTGGCCGACGCCGCGGACGAGGTGGAGATCGGCATAGCCCCCACCCAGGCGCTGATCCGTGGCGGGCGCCGCCGCAGAGCCCGCCGCTGGGCGGTCGCGGCGGCCACCGCGCTGGTGGTCGGCGGCTCGACGGGGGCGCTGGCGGTGACCGGACTGTCCGGCGACGGCGGTGAACGCACGGTCCCCGCGGCGACCCGGCCGGCCGTCTCGCAGACCCCGGCGCCGGTGCGCCCGGCCGACAGGGTCGTGCTCGCGTCCGGCACGGACGGGGGAAAGCGGTGGCAGGTCGCCCTCGACGTCTGGCCGGCCCCGGCAGACGTCCGCGACGCCCGGGCCACCGTGGTCGCGATGGCGCGGGACGGCGAGACGCCGACAGCCGTGAACACCCCGGCCGACCTGGTCGGCAAGAGTGCGTACTTCGTGCTGCGCGGCACCGGCGAGACACGGATCACCCAGGAGATGCTGACCCTGCACGGAGTCACCACCGAGGCCGACGCCCTGCACGGCCGGGACGTCGACGCCGTCGCGGTGCCGCTCTCCCCCTCCGGCCGGGGCCCCGCCCGGCTGGTGATCGGCAAGGTGGCCAAGTCCGCCCGGCAGGTGACGTGCACCTGGAAGAACGGTGCGAAGACCGAGGTCGGCAGGGGCGCGGCGACGGCCGGCCGCGCGGGCGGCGCCCCGGCGATCCGTACGGTCGACGGCTCCCCTTACGACTGGTTCGTGTGCCTGGCTCCCGCGGCCACCGCGTACGCGTCGGCGGAGGTGACGCGCTGAGGGTGCCCGTGACAGACGCCGGTTAGGGTGGCACGCGTGTCGTACTCAGGCCCGCACTCCGACCCCTACGGCCCCTCCGACCCCTACCGTCCGTCCGGCGCCTTCGGCTCGGACGGCCCGGACGGCTCGGACCGGCCCCGGCGGTCGCGGCTGCGCCGTCCGCTGACCGTGGCGCTCGCCGCGCTCGTGCCCGGCGCGCTGCTGGGCTGGCTGGCGTACGGGGCGCTGGGCGGTACCGGGAGCGGCGGGGACGGCGGGGCGCGGGCGGGAGCGGGCGTCTCCAGCGCCCCGGCGAACGGTCCGGGGACCGGCTCGACCGGCGACGACCGGCCGGACACCCTCTCCGCGCCGCCGAGCAGCGCCGCCGCCCCTCTCGCCGGCAAGGTCGTCGTCATCGATCCGGGGCACAACCCGGCCAACGCACGGCACACCGGCGAGATCGGCCGGCAGGTGGACATCGGCACCAACCGCAAGGAGTGCGACACCACGGGGACGGCCACGAACGCCGGTTACAGCGAGGCCGAGTTCACGCTGGACGTGGCCCACCGGCTGCGCACGCTGCTCCAGCGGCAGGGCGCGACGGTGAAGCTGACGCAGGACGGGGACCGGCCGTTCGGGCCGTGCGTCGACGAGCGCGCCCGCATCGGGAACGCGGCGCACGCCGACGCAGTCGTCTCGATCCACGCCGACGGCTCGGCGGCCGGCAACCGCGGCTTCCATGTGATCCTCCCGGCCGCGGTGCACGCGGGCGCCGCGGACACCCGGGCCGTCGTCGGCCCGTCGAAGGCCCTCGGGAAGCTGATCGCGAGCGACTTCGCCCGTTCCACGGGCACTTCGGCGTCCAACTACATCGGAGACGGCACCGGTCTCGTCACGCGCAGGGACCTCGGCGGTCTCAATCTGTCAACGGTTCCCAAGGTGTTCATCGAGTGCGGGAACATGCGCGATAGCAAGGACGCGGCGCTGCTGACCAGTGGCGTGTGGCGGCAGAAGGCGGCGCAAGGGATGTCTGAGGGAATCGTGGGTTTCCTGCACGGGTCGTGACCTGGGCGCGGATCCCGGCGGACAGCGCGATCGTGCGGACGATAATGTCGTCCCTACGATGAGGGGCCACCCCCGCGCTCACACCGGGGCCGACGGTGATCTGGTGACAGCGACGCCTCTACCGATATGTGCATGCGTGTGCCGATGACGAGACGACTGACGAAGGACCTGAAGTGAATATCCGCTCCCTCACTCGAGGCGACGGCGTGGTGATCGGAGCAGCGGTACTGCTGTTCGTCGCGTCGTTCCTCGACAACTACTCGATCGACGGGATCCCGGACAGCTACGACCTGCCGAACCTCTGGAACAGCGGGCCCGTGCTGTTCGGCGTCGTGCTCGCGGGGATCATCGGCGCCGCTCTCGTGGTCGTCAGCAGGGGGCTGCCGCAGCCGCCCAAGGTCTTCGGACTCGACCTGCGCCAGTTCGGTGTGGCGTTCACGGTCTTCGCGGCGTGGAGCGCCCTCGGCAACATCTTCGACCCGTCCGGCGGTTACGACAACGTCGGCGACAGCTCGAACGCCCCCGACGCCGGCGCGGGTCTGATCCTCGCCCTCATCGCCACGCTGATCCTGGCCGGCGCCGCCGTCGCCACGCCGCTGGTGCCCGCCCTCCAGGCCGGTCTCGTCCCCGCGCCGAAGCCGCAGGCCCCGCAGCCCTACGGCGCGCAGCCGCCCGCCGGTTACGGCTACCCGGGCGCGCCGCAGCCGTCGGCGTTCGGCGGCCAGCCGCAGCCGGGCCAGCCGGGTCAGCCGGGCGGTCAGTCGTTCGGCGGGCAGCCGGGTCCGGCGCAGCCGGCGTCCGGCGACTTCTCGCCGTTCTGGTTCGCCGTGCCGGTGCCGCGTCCGCTGTACGCGGAGGACGGCGCGCCGACGCCGATCGCCGAACTGGCTCCGGGCACCTGGTACCTGGCCGTCGAGCAGGGCGCCCAGGGTCTCGTCGCGCAGACCCAGGACGGCCGGCGCGGCGTGCTGCGGGACGCCTCCGGCATCCAGCGCGGCTGAGCGTCCGCCCCCACGGGGCGTCGCACCACGGCAAGCAGGCCCCTCGCCCTTCCGGGCGGGGGGCCGTTGTCGTACAGTCGCAGACCCCTGTGACTGACGGACCGTCAGGAGGCTGTGATGCGGCTCGGTCTGGCGCTCGGCTACTGGGGCCGCGGCCCCTCCGCGGACCATGTGGAGCTGGCCCGGGAGGCGGAGCGGCTCGGGTACGACTCGGTGTGGACGGCGGAGTCTTGGGGGTCGGACGCCTTCACCCCGCTCACCTGGATCGCCGCCCGCACCTCACGGATCGGGCTGGGCACGGCGGTCGCGCAGATGGCGGCCCGCTCCCCCGCCACGACCGCGATGCACGCCCTCACCCTGGACCATCTGTCCGGGGGACGCATGACGCTGGGGCTCGGACTGTCCGGCCCGCAGGTCGTCGAGGGCTGGTACGGCCGCCCCTTCCCCGCGTCGCCGCTGACCGCGACCCGCGAGTACGTGGACGTCGTCCGGCAGGTGCTGCGGCGGGAGGCCCCGGTCGAGTCGGACGGCCGGTTCCACCCCCTCCCCTACCGGGGCCCCGACGCGACCGGGCTGGGCAGGGCCCTGAAGTCCATCACCCACCCGCTGCGGCCGGACCTGCCGGTGCTGCTCGGGGCGGAGGGGCCGAAGAACGTCGCGCAGACCGTGCGGATCGCCGACGGCTGGTTGCCGCTGTACTGGTCGCCGAGCCGGCCGGACGCGTACGGCCCGGGGGTGCGGGAGCTGCCGGAGGGCTTCCGGGTGGCCCCGATGGCACGGGTCAAGGTGTGCGACGACGTCGCCGAGGGGCTTCTCGCGGTCAAGGCCATGCTCGGCTTCTACATCGGCGGCATGGGTCACGCGACCCGCAACTTCCACGCCGACCTGATGGCGCGCATGGGGTACGAGGAGGAGGCGCGGCGTGTCCAGGAACTGTTCCTGACGGGCCGTCGCGAGGAGGCCGTGCTCGCCGTGCCGGACGCGTTCGCCGACGAGATCTCCCTCGTCGGACCGCGCGAACGCATCGCGGAGCGGCTGGAGTCGTGGCGCAAGGGCCCGGTGACGGACCTGCTGGCGGTGGCTCCGGACCCGGTCTCGCTGCGGGTCCTGGCGGAGCTGAACTCCTGAGCGCCGGCGCGCGGCCGGGGGTCGGCAAGTGGCCCCGGGGCGCCGAGGTTTCATTCGGAATCGAACGGCAATCCGGATGGCATGTCTCGATATCGCAGTGGTTCCAACTCGGCAGGAACGGTCATAGCGGTCGTCGCGGACGTCATGGCCGTCATCCTGGGGCTCTGGATCCTCATGTATCTGCTGGACGCCAACCGGGGGAACGACCTGGTCCAGTTCGTCCACCACGCGGCCAACTGGCTGGCCGGCTGGTCCCGTGACCTCTTCACGTTCGACGAGGCGTGGGCCCGGGTCGTGGCCGGTTACGGCCTGGCGGCGGTGGTGTACCTGTTCGTCGGCCACGCCATCGCGAACCGCGTCCACCGCCACTGAGGCCTGAGTACCGCTCAGGCGCAGCAGTCCGCTTCCAGTCCGGAGGGCAGCTGCTCTCCGCCGAAGACGGCGCAGGTGGCCTCGTGGCCGCCCAGGGCCGCGACGGCGAGCAGCAGCGAGCCCGCCGTCCAGCTGGTCAGCTCCCGGGGCCAGATCGCCTCGTCCTCGAACACGAACCCGGTCCAGTACAGCCCCGACTCCGCGTCCCGGAGGTGCTGGATCGCCTGAAGGATCTCCAGCGCCCGGTCGGACTCGCCCATCGCCCACAGCGCGAGGGCGAGTTCGGCCGATTCGCCGCCGGTCACCCAGGGGTTGGGCACCACGCAGCGCACGCCCAGGCCGGGGACGACGAACCGGTCCCAGTCCGCCTCGATGCGGGCCTTGGCCTCCGCGCCGGTCAGCGCGCCGCCCAGGACGGGGTAGTACCAGTCCATCGAGTAGCGGCCCTTGTCGAGGAACCGTTCCGGGTGGCGCCGTATGGCGTGCCGCAGGGCGCCCGCCGCCAACTCCCAGTCGGGCTGCGGCTCTTCGCGCTGTTCGGCGACGGCCAGCGCACAGCGCAGCGCCTGGTGGATCGAGGAGGAGCCGGTGAGCAGCGCGTCGGCGGTCGGCGTGCCGTCGTCGTCGCGCCGCCAGCCGATCTGCCCGCCGGGCTGCTGGAGCCGCAGCACGTACTCGATCGCCGCGTACACCGTCGGCCACATGCGGTCGAGGAAGGTGTCGTCGCCGGTGGACAGGTAGTGGTGCCAGACGCCGACGGCGATGTAGGCGACGAAGTTCGTCTCCCGCCCCCGGTCGGTGACGGCGTCGAAGTCGCCGTCCTGGTAGGCCGCGAACCAGGAGCCGTCGTCGTTCTGGTGCCGGGCCAGCCAGTCGTAGGCGCGCTCGGCGGCCTCGTGCTCGCCGGCCGCGTCCAGGGCCATGGCGGCCTCGGTGTGGTCCCACGGGTCGAGGTGGTGGCCGCGGAACCACGGGATGGCGCCGTCCTCGCGCTGCACGGCGAGGATTCCGGCGACGGTCGCGGCGGCCTGCTCGGCGGTGAGGACCCCGGTCAGGACGAGGTGTTCTGTCCGGGGCGTCGTCACTTGGCGTCCGCCTCGGACAGCGTGGGCAGATGCGGCTTGGTCGCGTAGGCCACGAAGCTCTTGCCGATGAGCGGGTTCAGCGCCTGCTCGGCGACCCGGGTCGCCAGCGGCTTCTTCATGATGTCCCACACCAGCAGCTTGTGGTAGGCGCGCACCGGCAGCGCCTTGTCGTTGTCGACGCCGAACGCGCACTTGAGCCACCAGTACGGCGAGTGCAGCGCGTGGGCGTGGTGGGTGCCGTACGGCTTGAGGCCGGCCTCGCGGATCTTCCCGAGGAGTTCGTCCGCCTTGTAGATGCGGATGTGGCCGCCCTCAACCTCGTGGTAGGCGTCGGAGAGCGTCCAGCAGACCTTCTCGGGGCCGTAGCGCGGGACGGTGATCGCGATGCGGCCGCCCGGCTTCAGCACGCGCACCATCTCCGCGAGGACGCCCTTGTCGTCCGGTATGTGCTCCATGACCTCGGAGATGATGACGACGTCGAAGGACTCGTCGGGGAAGGGCAGGGCGAGGGCGTCGCCCTCCATGGCGGTCGCGGTCGCGCCCTCGGGGGCCTCCCCGGCCTCCTTCATCGCCGCGAACCACTTGGCGACCTCGCGGATCTCCTCGGCGTTCTGGTCGAGGGCCACCACCTGCGCGCCGCGCCGGTAGCACTCGAAGGCGTGCCGGCCGGCCCCGCAGCCGAGGTCGAGGACCCGGTCTCCCGGGGCGAGCGGGAACCGGGAGAAGTCGACGGTCAGCACGTGGCCCTGCTTTCGCGATCGGATGCTTCGGTTACGTCGGCGGCGGGAGCGCCGCCGGTGGCCCGGGCGTCGACGGCCTCGGGAGCGGAGGGGGCGGAGGAAGCGACGAGCGACGCGGGGGACGCCGCCGTGCCCGCGTCGGCGGTGACGGCGCCGGAACGGCTCGGTGCGGACCCGGGAGCCGGTGCGGACCCGGGGGTGCGTCGGGTGCGGCGGTCGTCGGCCATCGCCTCGCGGTAGCGGGCCACGGTCCCCTCGGCCGCCCGCGCCCAGGTGAACCGCTCCAGCACCCGCTGGCGTCCGGCCGCGCCGAGCCGGGCCCGTAGTGCGGGGTCGCCGAGCAGCCGGCCCAGACCCGCGGCGAGCGCCCCCGCGTCGCCGGGCGGCACGGCCAGGCAGGTCTCCCCGTCCCGCCCGGCGACCTCGGGGATCGCCCCGCCGGTCGTGGCGAGCAGCGGGGTGCCCGTGGCCATGGCCTCGGCGGCCGGCAGGGAGAAGCCCTCGTAGAGCGACGGCACGCAGGCGACTTCTGCCGAGCGCACCAGGTCGACCAGTTCGGCGTCGGAGATGCCCTTGACGAACTCGACGGCCCCTTCGAGGCCGTACCGCTCGATCGACTGGGCGACCGGCCCCTCCTGCGGGCGCTTGCCGACGACCACGAGGCGCGCGTGCGGGTGCTCGGTGCGCACCTTCGCCAGGGCGTCGACGAGATGGACGAGGCCCTTGAGCGGCACGTCCGCGCTGGACGTCGTCACGATCCGGCCCGGTATGTGCGCCACGGCGGGATTCGGCGAGAACAGGTCGGTGTCGGCGCCGATGTGGACGACGTGGATGCGGTCGTCGCGGACGCCGAGGTGGTCGACGATCTCCTGGCGGGAGGTGCCGGAGACGGTGAGCACGGAGGGCAGGCGGCGGGCGACGCGCTTCTGCATGGCGGTGAAGCCGTACCAGCGCCGCACGGAGTACCGGCGCCGCCACCCCTCGGCCGCGTCCAGCTCCAGCTGCCGGTCGACGGTGATGGGGTGGTGGATGGTGGTGACCAGAGGGGCGCCGACGTCACCGAGCAGGCCGTAGCCCAGGGTCTGGTTGTCGTGCACGACGTCGAACTCGCCGCGGCGGGCGCGCAGATGGCGGCGGGCGCGTAGCGAGAAGGTCAGCGGCTCGGGGAACCCGCCGGTCCACATCGTCGCCACTTCGAGGGCGTCGATCCAGTCGCGGTATTCGCCCCGGCCGGGGGTGCGGAAGGGGTCCGGCTGGCGGTAGAGGTCGAGGCTGGGCAGCTCGGTCAGCGACAGCCGGTCCTCGTGCCCCGGGTCGAGGACCGGATAGGGCTGCGAACCGATCACCTCGACGCTGTGCCCGAGGCGGGCGAGTTCGCGCGAGAGATGCCGTACGTAGACGCCCTGGCCACCGCAGAACGGGTTTCCCTTATAGGTGAGGAGCGCGATCTTGAGCGGTCGCCCGCCGTCAGCGGCAAGGTCATGCCGAGACCCTGCCTGACTGGCCTCAGCGGTCACCCCGGGCCCCCTTCTGCCTGCATTGTCCCGCGAGACTACGTGGGACGCTAATCTAGAACAAGTTTCAGACTTGATCGTTCGGGAGGCTCTGAATCTACCGGCAGGTACGAGCGCTGTGAGCAGTGGATCAGGTGATTCACGCCACCACCGATCACCCGCCGAGCCGTATGATCACCGCCCCCTCACCGACTGTCACCACGACTGTCACGGAACGGACCGGAACGGGACCCATGTCTGCGGAAGCCACCCCTCAGCGCCCCGCGCACTCCGCCCTCACCGAGCGGCAGGAGGCGCGCCGCCGCCGCATCCTGCACGCGAGCGCGCAGCTGGCCAGCCGGGGCGGTTTCGACGCGGTGCAGATGCGCGAGGTCGCGGAGTCCTCGCAGGTCGCCCTCGGCACGCTGTACCGCTACTTCCCGTCCAAGGTGCATCTGCTGGTGGCCACCATGCAGGACCAGTTGGAGCACATGCACGGCACGCTGCGGAAGAAGCCGCCGACGGGCGAGCGGGCTGCGGAGCGGGTCGCCGAGACGCTGATGCGCGCGTTCCGCGCCCTTCAGCGCGAGCCGCATCTGGCCGACGCGATGGTCCGCGCGCTCACCTTCGCCGACCGCAGCGTCTCGCCGGAGGTCGACCAGGTGTCGCGTCAGACGACGGCGATCATCCTGGACTCGATGGGTCTGACCGACCCCACCCCCGAGCAGCTCTCCGCGGTCCGCGTCATCGAGCACACCTGGCACTCGGCGCTCATCACCTGGCTGTCGGGCCGCGCCTCCATCGCCCAGGTGCGGATAGACATCGAGACCGTGTGCCGGCTGATCGACGTCACCGACCCCGCGGCGGCTGCCCCGACCGAGCCCCCGGCAACCGGGTAGCCCCACGAGCACTCGCCGCGGGGCGGCCGTTCTCATGGCACGGGCCCGTGTCACGGCACTGTTGATCGTCTTCTGAACGGCCCCTAGGCTCCCCTGCCCATGGACAGGGGGGAACAAGACCAGGGGCGGCGGCCATGGCGTGACGGACCGGTCGTACGTCGTGCGTCCGCGGTTCTGCTGGCCGGGGCGGGTCTGGTCGTTCTGGGCACGGTGTTCGTCGTCCTGCCGGGGATGGTGGTCGATCACGATCTCGCCGGGGCGAGCGTCACCGCGCAGGATCGGCTCGCGGCGGTGAACGATGTGCGTACGACCCTTCTCCAGGTGGTCGGCGGCCTGGTCGTGCTCTTCGGCGCGTACGCCACCTGGCGGCAACTACGGGTGAGCCAGGACGGTCTGCGCGCCACCCGGGAGGGCTACGTCACCGACCGGTTCAGCCGGGCCGTCGACCAGCTCGGCAGCGACAAGCTGGACGTGCGCATCGGCGGGCTGCACGCGCTGTGGCGGATCGCGGAGCAGTCCGCCCGCGACCGGGAGGCCATCGTCTCCATCCAGGCCGCGTATCTGCGGACCCATCTGCCCTGGCCGCCCGCCGGGCCCGGATCACCGGCGGCGGACGTGCCCATCAACGACGTCGCGCCCCTGGAGACCCGCGCCGCCGACGCCCAGGTGGCGCTGACCGCGCTCGGCGTACTGTGCGAGCACCGGGAGCAGTCCTGGGTCAATCTCAGCCTCACCGACCTGCGCCGCGCCGACTGCGACGGACTGTGGTTCCCCGAGGTCAACTTCGACCGCGCCTGCATGGAGGCGGCGGGCCTGTACCACGCCGACCTGACCCAGGCGTCCCTGGTCTCGGTCAACCTGCGGCACGCCGACCTCACGACCGCGGTTCTCCGCCGGGCTCGCTGCGTCCTGGCCGATCTGCGGGCCGCGAAGCTGGTCGGAACCGATTTGCGGGACGCCGATTTCACCGAGACCGACCTGCGCGAGGCGAACCTGCGCAAGGCCGACGCCCACGGCGCGGTCTTCCGCCGCGCCGACCTGCGCATGGCCGACCTGCGCGGCGCCGACCTGAGCACCGCCGACCTCGTCGAAGCCCGCCTGACCGGCGCGCTGGCCAGCGAGCGCACCCGCTGGCCCGCCGGCTTCGGCCACACGGCCGCCGGAGTCGTCGACACCGAGGACCCCGGCCCCGAGCCCTCGCCCCTGCTCCAGCCGCCGGGGATGACGCAGCCGGCGCCACCGCTGCGGTCCGCTCCCTGACCGGCGTCACTCCTCGGGCGGGAACACCGGTTCGCCGTTCCGGGCCAGGGTGATCATGATCGCCTCCACCGGGCAGCTCTCCGCCGCAGCCAGCACCCGTTCGTTGGCGTCCGTGTCCGGGGCGGCCGGACGGGACTGACGTGCGGTGTCCAGGCGGAAGCCGTCCGGCGCGTGGTGGACGCACTGGGCGGAGCCGATGCACAGGGACCGGTCCACCTCGACGTGCCACCGGTCGGCCGTGCCTGCGCCGGGACGCTGTGCCGTGGGAGGCGCCTCCACCCCACTCACCCCTCCCAGCCCGCCGGCAGATGGATCATCTTGTGTTCGAGGTACTCGCCGAAGCCCTCGGGCCCGAACTCCCGCCCCAGGCCGGAGTTCTTGTAGCCGCCGAACGGGCCGAGCATGTCCAGGCTGAAGGTGTTCACGGAGTACGTCCCGGTGCGGACCCGGCGCGCGACGTCGACGCCGTGTCCGACGTCGGCCGTCCAGACACTGCCGCTGAGCCCGTAGTCCGAGTCGTTCGCGATCTTCACCGCCTCGGCCTCGTCGCCGTAGGGCAGCAGGCAGATCACCGGGCCGAAGATCTCCTCGCGGGCGATCCGCATGGAGTTGTCGACGTCCCCGAAGAGCGTCGGCTCGACGTACCAGCCACGTTCCAGGCCCGCCGGGCGCCCGCCGCCGGTGAGGATCTTCGCGCCCTCCTCCTGGCCGATGCGGATGTAGTCGAGGCTGCGGCGCTGCTGCCGCTCGGCCACCAGCGGGCCGAGCTGGGTGGCCGGGTCCAGCGGGTCGCCGACCACGAGGGCGTCCGCCGCCGCGGCGAAGGCGTCCGCGAACTCGTCGTAGCGCGAACGCGGGAGCAGGATGCGGGTCTGGGCGACGCAGGCCTGGCCGTTGTTCATCCAGGCGGCCGCGGCGATCTGGGGGACGGCGGTGGCGAGGTCCGCGTCCGGCAGGACGACCGCCGCGGACTTGCCGCCCAGCTCCAGGGTCACCCGGGTGAGATGGCGGGACGCCACCTCCATGACCCGCTTGCCTGCCGCGACCGAACCGGTGAACGACACCTTGTCCACGCCCGGATGCCCGACCAGGTACTCGCTCACCTCGCGGTCCGCCGGGAGGATCGACAGCACGCCCTCCGGCAGCCCGGCCTCCCGCGCGATGTCCGCGAGGACGTAGGCGTCCAGCGGCGACTCGGGGGACGGCTTCAGGACCACCGTGCAGCCGGTGAGCAGCGCGGGAGCCAGCTTGGCGGCGGCGACGAACTGCGGGACGTTCCAGGGGACGACTGCCGCGACCACCCCGACCGGCTCGCGCCGCACGAGGATCCTGCCGAGCACGCCGTCGCGCCGCTCCTCGTAGGTGAAGCCGCGGGCGACGGTGATCGCCGCGTCCCAGACCATCATCGCGCCGAGGGCCTGCGCGAGGACGCTCCAGGAGTACGGGGAGCCGTTCTCGGAGGAGATGACGCGGGCCAGTTCCTCGTGCCGCGCGAGGATCCCGTCCTTGATCCGGCCGACGACCTCGATCCGCTCGTCGAGCGGGAGGCGGGGCCAGGGGCCCTCGTCGAAGGCCTGCCGGGCGACGGCGACGGCCCGGTCCACGTCCGCCCGCGAGGCGTGCGGCACCCGTCCGATGACCTCCTCGGTGTGCGGTGAGATCACCTCGATGACGTCGTCGCCCAACGGGTCGGTCAACTTCCCGCCGATGAAAAGCTTTCCGTGTTCCACGAGCTCGGCCATGGCCACTGCCCTCATTTTCTGACGGTGTTTCAGGAACTGATACCAGTTCCCGCCCGAGTAAGCCAGGGCTGCTACGGAAGCAGCCTCCACCAGCGGATTTACCGCCGACGGAGGCTGTCGCCGGACCGGCCCGGACCGTCTCGCCCGGACCGTCAAGCCCGGACCGCCCGACCTGCCTGACAGAGCGTCAGCTCTGGCTATAGTGGGCAACGGCCTTGCGACGGAGGGCAGATGAAGAGCAACAGCCCGAACGGACCCACCACGTACGACCACGGCGGCGGCGTCCGCTCGCTGCGGGTGCCCATCCCGGACAACCCGCTCGGGCACACCCTCGTCCACGTCGTCGACACCGACCGGGGGCCGGTCCTGATCGACACCGGCTGGGACGATCCGGCGTCCTGGGACGCCCTGAGCGCCGGGCTGGACGCGTGCGGCGTCTCCGTCGCCGAGGTGCACGGCGTGGTGATCACCCACCACCATCCCGACCACCACGGCCTGTCCGGCCGGGTACGGGAAACCTCCGGGGCATGGGTGGCGATGCACGCGGCCGACGCCGCGATCGTCCGGCGCACCCGCGAGACCCGCCCCGAGCGCTGGTACACGTACATGGCGGACAAGCTCACGGTCGCCGGCGCACCGCCGGAGCACATCGCCCCGCTGCGCAGACCGCCCGCCCTCCGGCGCCCCTTCCCGGGGCTGGCGCCCGCCCTCCCGGACCGCGAGATCGTCCCCGGCGAGCTGCTCGCCCTGCCCGGCCGCCGCCTGCGCGCGATCTGGACGCCGGGCCACACCCCGGGCCACGTCTGCCTCCACCTGGAGGAGGACCACCCCCGCGGACTCCCCGGCCGCGGCCGCCTGTTCTCCGGCGACCACCTGCTGCCGGAGATCACCCCGCACATCGGCCTGTACGAGGACCCCGACGACGCCACGGTCACCGACCCTCTCGGCGACTACCTCGACTCGCTCGAACGGGTCGGCCGGCTCGACCCCGCCGAGATCCTCCCCGCCCACCAGCACGCCTTCACCGACGCGCCCTCCCGGGTGCGGGAACTGCTCGTCCACCACGAGGAGCGTCTCACCGGCCTGCTCGCCCTTCTCGCCACCCCGCTCACCCCCTGGCAGCTCGCGGAACGCATGGAGTGGAACAGACCCTGGGAGCAGATCGCCCACGCCTCGCGCAACATCGCGGTCTCCGAGGCCGAGGCCCATCTGCGGCGCCTGGTGAAACAGGGCCGCGCGGAAGCCGCGCCGGGGAGCGAGCCGGTGAGGTACGTCGCCGTGTAGACCGGTGGCGGACGGGTCGCGGCGCGGGACACGGGTGTGGGCGCAGGGCGCGTGACGTTCGTCGCGGTGCTGCGGTGACGTACGTCGCGCCGCGACGACCGGCGGACCGCTCCGGACGGTCCATGGAGGGCGTGTCCGGCGGCCGGTGACGGGCCGTCGCGCCGCCGGCCGACCGCCCGCCGGCCCTCGGCCGGCCGCCGATCGGCCCCCGACCGGCCGCCGGCCGGCCCCGCGGGGTACGGCCACCCCCGGCGGGCCGGGTACCTGCCGGTAGAGTGGCCGCGTCGTCATCACGCCCGTACGGGGGAAAGCCGGTGCAATCCCGGCGTCGTCCTCCTCCCGGGCCCCGGCCGCCTCGTCCCGGCAGACCCCTGTCCCGGCGGGGCGGAAGCGTCCGGCACGGGGGCGTGACCGGCTCACGTGCGTCAGCAAGCCCGCCGTCGCACGGCACCGTCCGGGTCACGGAGCCGAGCCGCCGGGATGTCCCGTGCTGCCCGGCCGCGTGACCTCCCGACCGGGAGAGGCACCCGCCGATCATGAACATCCGTCGCAGCGCCGCGACCCTGGCCGCCGCAGCCGTCGTGCTGGGTGCCGCCGTCCCCGCCGTCGCGGCGCCCCCGGCCCCCACCCCGACGGTGGCGATACCCGACGGGCTGTACGGCGCCGCCGACCCCACGTACGACGGCGTCTGGCGCCAGTCGGTGGCCCTGCTCGCGCAGCGGACCACGGGCGTCACCCCGGCGGCCGGCGCGGTGGCCTGGCTGACCGGGCAGCAGTGCGCCAACGGCGCGTTCGCCGCCTTCCGCGCGGACCCCGCCAAGGCGTGCGACGCCAAGCTGATGGTGGACACCAACAGCACGGCGGCGGCCGTCCAGGCGCTGGCCGCGCTCGGCGGCCACGAGGCCGCGACGGACAAGGCGGTCGGCTGGCTGAAGTCGGTCCAGAACGCCGACGGCGGCTGGGGGTACGCCCCCGGCGGCGCCAGCGACGCGAACTCGACCTCGGTGGTCGCGGGAGCGCTCACGGCGACCGGGCAGCAGCCCGCGCAGGTGAAGAAGGCCGGCAAGTCGCCGTACGACGCCCTCGCCGGGCTCTCCCTCCCGTGCGGCGACGCGTCCGGCGGCGGCGCGTTCGCGTACCAGCCGGACAAGAAGGGCGCCCTCGCGGCCAACGCGGACGCCACGGCCGCGGGCGTGCTCGGCGTCCTCGGCAAGGGGTTCGCGGCGCAGGCGGGCAAGCCGTCCACGGACGCCCGCACCTGCGGCGACTCCCCCAAGCCGCTCACCCCGTCCGCGCTCGCCCGCAACGGCGCGCGGTACCTCGCCTCGGCGGTCGGCGGCGCCGGCTACCTGAAGTCGGTGCTCCCCGGCGCCGAGGACCAGCCCGACTACGGCAACACCGCCGACGCCGTCGTCGCCCTCGCCGCGCAGGGGTGGACCGAGCAGGCGAAGAAGCCCCTCGCCTGGCTCCAGCAGCACTCCGCGGCCTGGGCGAAGCAGAGCGGCCCCGCCGCCTACGCCCAGCTGATCTTCGCGGCGCGTGCCATGGGCGCCGACCCCCGCCACTTCGGCGGCTCCGACCTCGTCGCCCTGCTCAACGCGACGGGCCCGGCCCCGCAGGACGAGGCGAAGGCCTCCGGAGCCGCCGCCGACGACAAGAAGGACGACAAGAGCGCCAAGAGCGACAAGGCCGACGAGAAGGACGCGTCGGATTCCGTGTTCGGCGTCTGGTGGACGGTCGGCGTCTTCCTCGTCGCCGGGGCCGGCATCGGGTTCCTCATCAGCGGCCGGAAGCGGCGTCAGCCGTGAAGCGCCGGTCCGCCGCCCTCGTTCTCGCCGCGCTGGTGCTGGTCCTGACCGGCGCGGCGCAGTCGGCGCAGGCGGCCGGGTACCGCTACTGGTCCTTCTGGGACCGGACCGCGGACGGGTGGACGTACGCCACCCAGGGCCCGTCCACCGCCCGCCCCTCCGACGGCGACGTCCAGGGCTTCCGGTTCGCGGTGAGCGCGGACTCGCAGGACGCGACCCGGCCGCGCGGCGCGGCCTCCTTCGCCGCGATCTGCGCGAAGACGCCCCCGCGGGACGGCATGAAGCGGGTGGCCCTCGTCATCGACTTCGGCACCGCGGCGGACGCCCCCGGCGGCGAGACCCCGCCCTCGCCCTCGCCGCGCACGGCGTGCGCCCGCGTCGCCTCCGGCGCGACCACGGCCGAGGCGCTCGCCGCCGTCGCCAGGCCCCTGCGCTACGACGCCAACGCCCTGCTGTGCGCGATCGCCGGGTACCCGCGTTCGGGCTGTGGCGAGCAGGTGGCGACGGACGGGACGAGCACCCGGAAACCGGCGTCGGCCGACGCGAAAGCAGGAGCGGGAGCGGGAGCGGACGGGAACGGCGGCGGCGAGGACGGCGGCCCGTCGGTGGGCCTGTACGCGGGCGCGGCGGCGGTGGCGGTGCTGGGAGCGGCCGCGGTGTGGCAGGCGCGGCGGCGCCGGAATGACTGACCGCCGCTCCCGGCCCCCGCTGCACCCCGGCGCCTGGTGGCTGTGGGCCCTCGGCCTGGGCGCCGCGGCCACCCGCACCACCAATCCGCTCCTGCTCGGCCTGCTCCTCACCGCCTCCGCGTACGTCGTGACGGTGTGCCGTCCCGACACCCCCTGGTCACGGTCCTACTCCGCGTTCCTGAAGCTGGCCCTCGCCGTCCTGGTCGTGCGTCTCGTCTTCGTGGTCGTCCTCGGCTCGCCGATCCCGGGCACGCAGGTGCTGGTCACGCTGCCCGAAGTCCCGTTGCCGCACTGGGCGCAGGGCATCCGGCTGGGCGGCGCGGTCACGGCGGAGGGTCTGCTCTTCGCCTGCTACGACGGCCTGAGGCTGGCCACGCTCCTCGTGTGCGTCGGCGCCGCGAACGCCCTGGCCTCCCCGTCGCGCCTGCTGAAGGCGCTCCCGGGCGCCCTGTACGAGACGGGCGTCGCGGTGGTCGTGGCGCTCACCTTCGCCCCGAACCTCATCGCGGACGTCCAGCGGCTGCGCGCCGCCCGCCGGCTGCGCGGCCGTCCGGATCGAGGGCTGCGCGGGCTGCTCCAGGTGGGGCTGCCGGTGCTGGAGGGCGCGCTGGAGAGGTCCGTGTCGCTGGCCGCCGCGATGGACGCGCGCGGCTACGGCCGTACCGCCGACGTCCCCGCCCCCGTCCGCCGCACGACGGCCGCCCTCACGCTGGGCGGCCTGCTCGGCGTGTGCGCGGGAACGTACGGCCTGCTCACCGCCGCCGGCGGCACCTACGGACTGCCGGTGCTGCTCGCCGGCGTGGTCGCGGCCCTCGCCGGGCTGCGGCTGGGCGGCCGCCGCTCCGCGCGCACCCGCTACCGCCCGGACCGCTGGACGCCGCGGGCCGTCCTGACCGCGGCCTCCGGCGTCGCCGTCGCGGCCCTGCTCGCCCTGGCCGCGTCCGCCGACCCGGCCGCCCTGAACCCCGGGGTGGTCCCGCTGACCGCGCCCGCCCTCCCGCTGTGGCCCGCGGCGGCCGTACTCCTCGCGCTGCTGCCCGCGTTCGTGCACAAGGAGCCGTCGTGATCCGCTTCGAGAACGTCTCCGTGACGTACGACGGCCTCGCCGAACCCACCGTCGAGGACGTCGACTTCACCGTCCCCGAGGGTGAACTCGTGCTGCTGGCCGGACCGTCGGGCGTGGGCAAGTCGACGCTGCTGGGCGCGGTGAGCGGCCTCGTGCCGCACTTCACCGGCGGGCTCCTGCGCGGCCGCGTCACGGTCGCCGGCCGCGACACCCGCACCCACAAGCCGCGTGAGCTGGCCGACGTCGTGGGGACGGTGGGCCAGGACCCGCTCTCGCACTTCGTGACGGACACCGTCGAGGACGAACTCGCCTACGGCATGGAGTCGTTGGGCCTGCCGCCCGCGGTGATGCGCCGGCGCGTCGAGGAGACCCTCGACCTGCTCGGCCTGGCCCCACTGCGCGACCGTCCCCTCACCACCCTCTCGGGAGGCCAGCAGCAACGGGTCGCGATCGGCTCCGTCCTCACCCCGCATCCCCGGGTGCTCGTCCTGGACGAGCCGACGTCCGCGCTCGACCCGGCGGCCGCGGAGGAGGTCCTCGCCGTCCTCCTGCGGCTGGTCCACGACCTCGGGACGACGGTGCTGCTGGCCGAGCACCGCCTGGAACGCGTGCTCCAGTACGCCGACCGGGTCGCCCTGCTGCCCGCACCCGGAACGCCCCCGATCCTCGGCGCGCCGGCCGACGTCATGGCCGTCTCCCCCGTGTTCCCGCCGGTGGTGGACCTGGGCAGGCTGGCGGGCTGGTCCCCGCTGCCGCTGACGGTCCGCGACGCCCGCCGCAGAGCGGCCGGCCTGCGAGAACGCCTGGCCGCACGGGACCCCCGCGAGACGCCGCAGGCGCCCCTGGCGTCGCCGGCAGGGGAGATACGCGAAGCGGCCGGAGAGCCGACGGACCACGACCACCCCGCGACGGCGGCGGCGAAGGCAGCCGCAGCGACCCCGGAGTCGGCGCCCCCCGCTGCCGCCTCGCCTGCGGACCCCCCGGCCCGCCGGCTGTTCCGCCGCTCCCGCCGCACCCCCGCCGCCCTCTCTCCCTCCGCCCCGTCCGATTCCGTGCCGTCCCTCTCCTCGCCGCCCGCGGAGGCGCGGTCGCTCGCCGTTCGGCTGGGCGGCGTCCAGGCGCTGCGCGACGTCGGCCTCACCGTCGGGCCCGGAGAGACGGTCGCCCTCATGGGACGCAACGGCGCCGGGAAGTCGACGCTGCTCAACGCCTTCGTGGGGCTCGTCGCGCCGTCCGCCGGCACGGTGCGCGTCGGCGGCGCGGTCCCGCACCGCACCTCTCCCCGCGACCTGGTCCGCCGCGTCGGCCTCGTCCCGCAGGAGCCGCGCGACCTGCTCTACGCCGACACGGTCGCCGCCGAGTGCACGGCCGCCGACCGCGACGCGCAGGCCGCACCCGGGACCTGCCGCGCCCTGGTCTCGGAACTGCTGCCCGGCATCGCGGACGACACCCACCCCCGCGATCTGTCCGAGGGGCAGCGGCTCACGCTCGCGCTGGCGGTCGTCCTGGCCGCCCGGCCGCCGCTCCTGCTGCTCGACGAGCCCACCCGCGGCCTGGACTACGCGGCCAAGGGCCGCCTGGTCGCCGTCCTGCGCGCGCTGGCCGCGGCCGGTCACGCGATCGTCCTGGCCACGCACGACGTGGAACTGGCCGCGGAGCTGGCCCACCGGGTGGTGCTGCTCGCGGAGGGCGAGGTGATCGCCGACGGTCCCACGGCGGAGGTGGTGGTCTCGTCCCCGTCCTTCGCCCCACAGGTGACCAAGATCCTCGCGCCGCAGGAGTGGCTGACGGTCGCGCAGGTGAGGCGGGCCCTGCGATGACGATTCCCCCTCGGCGTCCCCGCCCCGTGCGGCTGGGGCCCCGCTCCCTGACGGCGTTGGCACTGGTCGGGGCCGTGGGCGTGATCGCGTTCGGCTGGCCCTTCCTGGCCCCGCCGAGTTCCGCCCTGAACGCGCACGCGCAGGACGCGCCCTGGCTGTTCGCGGGCCTGCTGGTCCTGCTGGTCGCGGTCGTGACGGCGACGATCTCGGAGTCCGGGCTCGGCGCGAAGGCGGTCGCGATGCTCGGCGTGCTGGCGGCGACGGGTGCGGCGCTGCGTCCGATCGGCGCGGGGACGGCGGGCATCGAGCCCATGTTCTTCCTGATGGTGCTGAGCGGCCGGGTCCTGGGCCCGGGGTTCGGATTCGTCCTGGGCTCGGTCACGATGTTCGCGTCCGCCCTGCTCACGGGCGGGGTGGGGCCGTGGATGCCGTTCCAGATGCTGGCGATGGGCTGGTTCACGATGGGGGCGGGCCTGCTGCCGGGCCCGGAGCGGCTGCGCGGCCGGGCGGAGTCGGCGCTGCTGGCCGCGTACGGCTTCCTCGCCGCCTTCGCCTACGGCACGGCGATGAACATGGCGGGCTGGCCGTTCATGGGCGCGCTGGCCTCGGGGGTGGCGTTCGACCCGGACGGGACGGTCCCGGCGAACCTGGCCCGGTTCGTCGCGTACTGCGTGGCGACGTCGCTGGGCTGGGACCTGGGACGGGCGCTGGTGACGGTGCTGCTGACGCTCACCCTCGGCCCGGCCGTGCTCAAGGCGCTACGCAGAGCCACCCGCAGGGCGGCCTTCGAGACCGCGGTCACATTCGAGGGCCCCGGAGAGCCGGCGGAGGCGGCCCGGAAGGCCGTTGACCGGTGAACCACCCCACATGACCCACATCACCTACTAGCCTCCCTAGTCGGACAAAAACGACAGAATGCGCGCACTCATACCCGCTCTGACCTGCACATAGAGATCCAGGTCACACGCGCGGCCCTCCCTCCGAGTACGGCCACAACTAGCAAAAGGGGTCTTTGCGGACGGCGTCGAAGCCTGTTTCTCTGGATGACGTCGCAGGGCGCCGACGAGCCTCACGGCCTCGGCCCCACGGCATGCAGCCACCCACCGCACCTCACGCGGTGCGGCCCACGCACCGCGTGACTCCGGCATGCAACGCGACGACAACGTCCCCGAAGGAAAAGGTTCTCTGTGTCCGTCTCCGTCATCCGTCGCATCGCTTCCCCGAAGAAGGCCCTCACCGGCATCGCCGTGGCCGCCGCCACCGCGGGGATGGCCCTGGCCGCCGCCCCCGCGCACGCCGCGACGACGTCCTCCGCCGCCCAGGCCCAGGCGATCGCGCACAAGATGATCCCGAACGCGGCCCAGTACAAGGCCTTCTCCAACATCGTCAAGCACGAGAGCGGCTGGAACGTCAGCGCCACCAACTCCTCCTCCGGCGCCTACGGCCTCGTCCAGGCCCTGCCCGGCTCGAAGATGGCCTCGGCCGGCTCCGACTGGAAGAGCAACGCCAAGACCCAGATCAAGTGGGGTCTGGACTACATGAACTCCCGCTACGGCAGCCCCGTCGCCGCCTGGAACTTCTGGCAGGCGAACGGCTGGTACTGAGCCGAACCCCGGTGAACCACTGAGTTCCCCCCGAAAACGCGCGCTCAGCGCGCCGAGAGCGGCGGCCCCCGATCCCCGGGGCCGCCGCTTTCGGCGCTCCACGACCTCTCCGTGGTGACTTCGGCGTTTCCTCACCTCTTCGTGCTGCACTGAGCGGATGACCGGCACCCAGCACCCGACCGACCCACCGCGGGACCCGCGGGCGGCGGCCCCGCACGACGCACGCGGCCTGCGCCTGGTCCACGCCCTGCTCGCCCTGACCGCCATGAGCGGCCTGATCGACGCGGTGACCTATCTCGGGCTCGGCCATGTCTTCACCGCCAACATGACCGGCAACGTCGTCGTCCTCGGCTTCGCCGCCGCCGGGGCCCCGGGCTTCTCGGTCCCGCACACGGCGGCCTCGCTCGCCTGCTTCCTGCTGGGCGCCACGACCGGCGGCCGGATGACACGCCGCCTGACCCCGCGTTCCCGCCGCGGCCTGGCCCGGACGACGCTGGGCGCGGAGGCCCTCCTCCTGGGCGCCGCGGCGGCCGTGGCCGCCCTCACCCCGGACGACGCCCCGGTCACGGTCTACGCGATCATCGCGCTGACCGCGTTCGCCATGGGACTGCGCAACGCGACGGTCCGCAAGCTGGGGGTCCGCGGCCTCACCACGACGACCGTCGTGACGATGACCCTGACCGGACTGGCCGCCGACTCCCGCGCGGGCGACGGCACCCGCCCGCGCTCCCCGCGCCGCACGGGGTCCGTGGTCTCGATGTTCGCGGGCGCGGTCCTCGGCGCGGTCCTGGTGCTCCACCACGACCTGGCGGTCCCGCTGCTGCTGGCGGCGGCGACGTCGGCGGTCCTGGCGGTCACGATCTCCGGCAAGGACTGACCCCGACGCCGGCCCACGACGCTCCCACCCGGGCCTGCGCGCCACTCCCTCACCTCACCCCGCGTCGACCCGCAGCTCCTTCACGCCGTTGATCCAGGCGGACCGCAGCCGGCGCGGATCCTCGACCAAGCGCAGATCCGGCATGGCGTCGGCGATGGCGTTGAAGATGAGGTTGATCTCCAGCACGGCGAGGGACTTGCCGAGGCAGAAGTGCGGTCCGCCCCCGCCGAACCCGAGGTGCGGGTTCGGATCGCGGGTGACGTCGAAGTCGTCGGGCCGGTCGAACACCTCGGGATCGCGGTTGGCGGAGGCGTAGAAGATCCCGACCCGGTCGCCCTTCCTGATCAGCTTGCCGCCGAGTTCGGTGTCCTGAGTGGCGGTGCGCTGGAAGGCGACGACGGGCGTGGCCCAGCGCACGATCTCCTCGGCGGCCGTGGCGGGCCGCTCGCGCTTGTACAGCTCCCACTGCTCGGGATGGGTGAGGAAGGCGTGCATGCCGTGCGTGGTGGCGTTGCGGGTCGTCTCGTTCCCGGCGACGGCGAGCATGAGCACGAAGAACCCGAACTCGTCGGAGTTGAGGTTGCCCTCGTTCTCGGCGGCCACGAGCGTGGAGACGATGTCCTGGGCGGGGCACTTCTTCCGCTCGGCGGCCATGTCCATGGCGTACGCGAGGATCTCGGCGGCGGACTGCTGGCCGACCTCGGCCGTGATGGCGTACTCGGGATCGTCGTAGGCGATCATCTTGTTGGACCAGTCGAAGATCCTGGACCGGTCGTCCTGTGGCACGCCGATCAGTTCCGCGATGGCCTGGAGCGGCAGTTCCGAGGCGACGGACGTCACGAAGTCGAAGGAGCCGCCGCCCTGTTCGCGCGCCCGCGCGACGATGTCGGTGGCCCGCGCCCGCAGCCGCTCCTCGAGCCCCCGGATCGCCCTCGGCGTGAACCCCCGCTGCACGATCTGCCGCACCCGGGTGTGCTCGGGCGGGTCCATGTTCAGCAGGATGAAGCGCTGGGCGTCGATCGAGGCGCGCTCGATGTGCTCGTTGAAGCGGATGATCGCGGTGTTGAGGTAGGAGGAGTAGATCTCGGGGTGCGTGGACACGTACTTCACGTCGGCGTGCCGGGTCACGGCCCAGTACCCCGTGTCCTGGAAACCGGCGACGTTGCCCGACTGCGGGATCCAGCGGACCGGTTCGGCCTGTCGCAGCGCGGCGAACTCCGGCAGGGGCACGTGGTGTTGCAGCAGGTCGGGGTCGGTGAAGTCGAACCCGTCGGGAAGCGCTGGACAGGGCATCGGCGGCTCCAGCCGTCTGACGAGCCATCAGAAACAGAGTGCGGTGAAGGTAGTTCAGGACCCTTGAGGCTGCAAGACCCTTGCGGTGACGCACATCACGTCAGCAGACTGCAGGGAGCAGAACTAGAACACGTACTAGTTCCGAAGGGATCCGCACCCATGGCCGCCGAACCCGTGATCGTGGAAGCAGTCCGCACCCCCATCGGCAAGCGCGGCGGCGCGCTCGCCAACCTGCACCCCGCCTACCTCCTGGGCGAGACCTACCGCGAGGTCCTCGGCCGCACCGGCATCCCCGCCGACGCGGTCGAGCAGATCGTCGGCGGAACGGTGACCCACGCCGGCGAACAGTCCATGAACCCCGCGAGAACGGCCTGGCTGACCGTGGGCCTCCCCTACGAGACGGCGGCGACGACGGTCGACTGCCAGTGCGGCTCCTCGCAGCAGGCCTCGCACATGACGGCGAACATGATCGCGGCAGGCGTCATCGACGTCGGCATCTCATGCGGAGTCGAGGCGATGTCGCGCGTCCCGCTCGGCTCGGGCTCCAAGCACGGCCCGGGAAAACCGTTCCCCGACGAGTGGAACGTCGACCTGCCCAACCAGTTCGAGGCGGCGGAACGCATCGCCCGCAGAAGGGGCCTGAGCCGCGAGGACGTCGACGCCCTCGGCCTCCTCTCCCAGAGCCGGGCGGCAACGGCCTGGTCGGAGGAGCGCTTCAAGCGCGAGACGTTCGCGGTCCAGGTCCCGACCACGGAGGACGAGCAGGCGGCCGGCCAGGGCATGTGGCGCCTCGTCGACCGCGACGAGGGCCTGCGCGACACCTCCCTCGACGCCCTCGCGGGCCTCAAGCCGGTGATGCCGACGGCGATCCACACGGCCGGCAACTCCTCGCAGATCAGCGACGGCGCGGCGGCGATCATGTGGGCGTCGAAACGGATGGCGAAGGCCCTGAAACTGAAGCCGAGGGCGAGGATCGTTGCCCAGGCCCTCGTGGGAGCCGACCCCCACTTCCACCTGGACGGCCCCATCGACGCGACCAAAGCCGTCCTCGGCAAGGCCGGCATGACCCTCAAGGACATCGACCTCGTCGAGATCAACGAGGCGTTCGCGTCGGTGGTCCTGAGCTGGTCCCAGGTCTTCGAGGCCGACATGACCAAGGTCAACGTCAACGGCGGCGCCATCGCCCTCGGCCACCCGGTCGGCGCGACGGGCGCCCGCCTGATCACCACGGCCCTGCACGAACTGGAGCGCACCGACAAGGAGTTCGCCCTGATCACCATGTGCGCGGGCGGCGCCCTGGCGACGGGGACGATCATCCAGCGGCTGTAGTCCAGCGGACGAACTCCGAGAAGACGGCGGGCTCGACGGTAAGGACCGGGCCCGCCGGGGACTTGGAGTCGCGGATGGCGACGGTGGCGGCGCTCCGAATCTCCGCGACCTCGACGCACTCGCCGCCTTGATCACCGCTGTGGCTGGACTTACGCCACTGGATCCCCGCCAGAGTCACGTCGCTCCCCATAGCGCTCCTCCATCACTCGCCGGATCAGCTCCGCCGAATCCTTGAGGGAGAGAGCGGCAGCCCGAAGATGATCGTAACGGAGCGAACAGTCCTTGACCGCGTTCGGGTTTGCACTGGGGTCACCGCTGCCGTACCCCTCCGTATAGACAATGGCCGGATCCGCTGTGAAGCGGAAGAGCGTGAACGAGCCTTGCGTCCCGGGGTGCGCCCCGACAACGAACGGCAGCACCTGGACGTTGATCCGGGGGTTGCCTTCGAACGACAACAGGTGAGCGAGTTGCTGCCGCATGACAGCCGGTCCGCCGATCTCCTGCCGCAGCACGGCCTCGCTCAGGACCAGCCAGAAGACGGGCGGCTCCCCCTTCTCGAAGATGCGCTGACGGGCGAGCCGGACGGCGGTGCGGTCGTCGAGGTCGTCCTTGTCGAAGACCCCGAGGATGGCCCTCGCATACGCAGGAGTCTGCAGCAGGCCGTGCACCAGGTGGGTTTGGAAGGTGCAGATCTCGGAGGCCCGCGCCTCCAGCTCGGCCACTTCCCGGAACCATGCCGGAAGTTGACTGCGCAGGACGAGTTCGACGAGCCGGGAGAACAGCCCACCGGTGCCGAGGGCGGCGTCCACCCGTTCGCTGAACTCGGGGGTGGGCACCTTCCGGGCGGTCTCGACCTGCCCAACCAGCGACCCCGTGTAATTGAGGATGTCCCCGAGCTGCCGCTGTGTGAGGCCGGCGGCCTCTCGCAACCGCCGCAGCTCGAACCCGTAGTAGTCGAGCGGTGAGGCTCCGGGGTCGAGGACGTTCACATGGGTCACGCAGGGCACCTCTCTCACGCGGCCACTCGTTGCATTCAACCTGTAGCCCAGAGTAGTTGCGTGAGGTCACCCTCGTAGCGTGAACGGATACTTCCCCTCGATCTACGCGTCCCCGGTCCCCACGCAGTACCGGATGACCCTGACGGTCGACGCCCACTCCGCCCACCACATCCGCAGCATCGCCCGCAGGTTCCTGACGGACTGGGCACTGGAGGAACTGACGGACACGGTGGAACTGGCACTGACGGAACTGATCGCCAACGTGGTCCGCCACGTCCCGGACCGCCGCTGCACACTGCTGCTCTTGAAACATGGATCGGGAGTACGGGCAGAGGTGACAGACGCCTACGGCCAACTGCCGCCCGCTCCGCAGACGTTGCAGCCGGAGTCGGAGAGCGGCCGAGGCCTGCTCCTCCTGAACGCCCTGGTCGACAAGTGGGGAGTGACTCCGACCCCGGAGGGCGGCAAAACGGTGTGGTTCGAGCACGCCACTCCGCAGGCGCAGGACAGCAACCCCTGAGGACTGCGGGCAGCCACGCTTCGATGAGGGTCAGCGTGTCGGCCAGGAAGCCGGCAGTCCTCGGCGTCCCATCAGCAAGGTGGCGCAGTACGACGTCACCGAGTCTGTGCGCGTCAATGTCGTGACTCGCGGCCCGCAGCCCCGGTCTACGGCAGGAGTGTCAGCGCGGGGACGTGGGCGGCTTTGACGACGCTGAAGTGCCGCCGGTCGAGGGTGGCCACCCGATCCGCGCCGAAGCGCTCGGCCACCGCGATGACGGAGGCGTCGACCCCGCCGAGCGGGAAGTCGGCGTACTGGAGGACCAGCTCACCCATACGCGTGAGGTCGGCGGGAGTGAGGTGGACCAGTTCGAAGGTTCCCCGTGCGACCTCGGCGAGAAACGCCGCTTCGACCTGGGGCCAGCGTTCCAACAGCCAGCAGACTTCGGTCATGACCGGGCTGGGCAGCAGACGGCGGCCGGTCAGTGACGTCAGCAGGGAGGCGCACTCCGGGTGACGCCGGTCGGCCGCGTTGAACGCCGCGGCCAGGGGTCCGGTGTCCAGGACCGTAGCGATCACTCCGAGTCGCCGAAGCGCTCGCGCATCCGCTCGCGGATGTAGTCGTCGTGCCGTTCAGCAAGATCCTCTGGGCCGTTCACGCTGCCGATCAGAGCCAGAAGCCCGGCCGGGACCGACTCCTCGCCCTCGCTCGCTTCGGCTGCCGGCAGTGACTGGGCCACCTGGGACAGTTCCTCATCCTGGGTGACGAGCAGGCGCAGGCGTCGCACCTGGGCCGGGGTGAGCCGGTCCACCAGGTGGTGCATGTCCTCGTAGTCGTATGCAGCGGTCACCCCAGCAGTCTAGGACGGCGTAGCAGCCTCGGACAGCTGGATCCACAGGGACTCACCCCCGCCGCCGTGCAGGCAGTCACGCTGGGACTGCCAGGAACCTGACCAGCCTGGCACTACCCCGCCTGCCCGTTTGCCGGGGAGGGCGGTTCTCGGGCGTCGGGCGGTGCCAGTGCGGCAGCGCGGAGGCCGGGAGGGGAAGGACCGCCGACGGCGGACCGGCGAGGCATCGCTACCCGCTGAAGGCGGGGCCGCCCACCGCTCCCGATGAGGCCGCGCGACGGACGCAAAGGGTCGGCCCCCGGGTCGCCCTGCGCCTGCGCACGGCTGCGGTCGTAGACGACAACGGTCTTCTGCCAGGAGCCGACCCCCGGCTATCCCAGCGAGCTGCCGCGTCGGCTCGACCAGCGTCACTCAGCGTGGAGCTGCATCAACATCTCCAGAGAATGTCCGAGAAGTCAGACATATGCGATTCGGCGGCGTATCTCACGGTGCGGCGACAGAGACTAGGGCGAACATAGTCCCGCCTGCACAACAATACGTGTGCAGACCAGGCCGCTTTTGCACGCAAGTTTTGCTGGTCAGCAGGTGATTTAACAGCCCCCGAATGTTCGCCCTCGTTCGCCGGAGTCTGCTGGTGTTGCCCTCAATACTGCCGTCGGCGGCCCATCCACATCAATTGACAAATTCCGGGGAAAGCCAGAACGAATTCAGCATGGCCCCGTTTAGGCCCAGGTGGACGCCATCAGCGATCTCCACCAATTTCTCCGGCAGTTGCCGATCGCTCACTACTCGAACCAAGCAGGAACTCTCATCGAACAGCACTTTCCAGTCTGATCGCGCGATCGATACCGAAATACCTGCCTCAAGTGGCGAGTCATCCAGCTCCACAACCACTCTGCCACTCACAGAGACCGGGAGCTCCAATTCTTCCCGCCGCCACGACTCCTTCGGCAGATAACCCCATACATAGAGGGCGCACCCGGTGTCCACCGCGACCTCCAATTGAAGAGTGTCAGCGACGAGACTCGTACTACCTCCGTCACCTACCAACCCAGTTAGGTCGTCGGCGTTTCGCAGATGGAAGGAAAACCCTCGGTCCGATTCAGAGTATCGAAGCGTGCCCGCCAGCGGGCTCGCCGCTTCAGATGTAAATGCGTGTGCCATTTCTACCTGACGAAATTGAAGTGGAGGATGGTGTTAGTGTTGGTGTCGACAACCAATTCCCAGGTGCCAGATCTCCCATTCATGGCACCTGGAGTGTCCCACCTGACTGCCCCGGTCGCCCCTCGTGGGTCCAACTTCGGCGCGCTTCCTTCCATAATTTCACGGACCACCTGAGTGGAACCCATGTACGGCCGCGCCACTCTGCCGCCCTTGGTCACGTCAGTGAAGTGATTCGCCACCGTTCGCGTCATCTTCAGAGCATCTGCGTTAACTTTGGATGCCAGCGCGGCTGGACCACACGGCCCAGAATTGTGCACCAGTACCGGAGTCTGTCCCGCCAGCACATAGTACGTGTGGATGTCCTCGATGGTGAGGTCGTGCGTGCGCTGACGCTTCGTGTAGTGATGAAGCGCCGCAATCTGGACACGAGTCCCGGCACTCGTGCGCAAGGTCTGGCCGAGTTGGAGATCGCCAGCCTGCACCCACTTCTTCAGGTCTGACACCCAGAAGGGATGAGTATCCGTAGCCACGATGCTTGAGTGCGCACCGTTTACGGTAATTGATACCTCAGTGAATTTTTTATCGTCTTCCGTGGTGATCGTCGCAACGACCGGTTTCTCGACCGTTTCTCCGGTGTCTGGGTCGCTCGCGACCACTACGTCGCCGACCTCGACGTCCTCAATTGCCTTTCTCGATCCGTCGGCAAGGAGTACTCCTGTACCCGGCACGAAACTATGGCATGACGGAACTCTGCCGGTTCCATATCCAAGTGCACCTGAAGCAGCACCCCACACTGCCGCATCGGCCATATCGCCAAGTTGTCCTGACGTGCTGTGATCAGCGTCGTCCGACAGGTAGTTCCCCACCGATGCACTTGCCGCTCCAGCTATGGCACCGCAGCCTGTTGCGGCAGCCAAGCTGGCACCACCGGTCGCAATAGCTGAGCCCGTTGCCGAGCTAAGGCAAAGTACATCTACTCCTATGTTGACACCGATTTGGATCGCGACTCTGTTCTCCTTAGCCCAATCCTTGACACCCTTCAAAGATTTTTTGAGGCTGCAAGTGCTGAACCAGGAACAGCCGCTACCGGTATCGTCTCCGCTCCCCTCCGCCGAGGTGGTGTTTTTCTTCGTGCTGCCGCAGTTGTAGCACTCACCATCTTGGGCGTAGAGCGAGTTTGCTGTCTTCTTGGGCGGCCCTGGCGTGTGCCCAGGCGTGGTGTTTTCGTAGCCCGGGCCCGGGCGGGTGGGGCAGTCGAAGTCCGCGCAGAGACCTGAAGGGTCGCTGAGTGAGACGGGATTGTTGTTCGAGTAGGTGTAGCCGTGGATCTGCTGGGGGTTCGTCAGGACGAGAACCGGGTCGACGCTGAGGAAGCGGCCGATCGAGGGGTCGTATTCGCGGGCTCCGAGGTGGGTCAGGCCCGTGTCCGTGTCCTTGGTGCCGCCTACGAAGCCCTTGTCGCCCGACCAGGGGCCGAGCTGGGCGCCGCGCGGGTTGCCGAAGATGCCCGTCTTTCTGCGGGTGATCGCCTGGGCCGCGTCCGCCGTGACCTGGGTCGTGGTCGTGCCGTGGTGGTCGGCGAGCAGGAAGGTGAGCTTGCCGCCGGTGCGCATGGCGACCGTCTGGGCGCCGGTGCTGTAGTAGCGGGTGCCCGTGGCCTTGCCGGCCTTGTCGATGGTGAGCTCGTTGCCCCCGGGGAGGTAGAGCGTCGTGCCGGTCGAGTCGGTGCGGGTCAGGCGCTGTCCGTCGGCGTCGTAGGTGTAGCTGGTGGACTTTCCGCCGTCGGTGACCGACTTGAGGTGGCCTTCGTCGTCCCAGACCAGGTCCTGGCCGACAGTTGTCGTGCCGCCCTGCTTGAAGGTGCGGGTCTTCGTGCTGCCCGCCTCGTACGTGTAGGTCTCCGTGTGCGGGTCGGTGCCCGTCTGGGTGACGCCGGGCAGGTTGTGCGTGCCGGCGGCGGGCTCGGTGTAGGTGCGGATCGTGTCCGCCGTCGGGCCCGCGGCCGTCGCGTGCTGGGTTTCCGTCTTGCGGTTGCCGAGCGCGTCGTAGGTGTAGGTCGTCCAGTACGGGTCCTGGCCTCCGACCACGGTGTCGGCGGGAGCGTCGGCGCACGCGCTGCCCGTGTTCGTCCACGCCTCGGTGATGCGGGCGAGCCCGTCCAGGGTGAAGCACTGGGTGTCGGTCGTGCGTGCCGCGTCCTGGCCGTAGTTGGTGTTGATCCGGGTGATGTTGCCGGCCGGGTCGTAGGTGTAGTGCGAGTCCTCGATCCGCTGGGGAGCTGTGTCCCGGTCGGTGTAGGCGTCGGTCAGCGCACCGGTGTGGTCGTCGAAGACGCTGGTGGTGACCATGTGCCGGCCGAACGCGCCGTACTCGAGGCGGGTGTTGCGACCGTAGTGGTCGTAGACGGTCTCCGAGATCAGCGGATCGCTGCCGCCGTTGAATCCCGACAACAGCCCTGCTGTGTCGTAGTTGGTGGTGACATCCTCGTCGGGGATGTCCGCGACTGCAGGCTGCTCGGTGAGGGTGAGCAGCCCGGTGTTGTCGTCGTAGAAGTTGAACCACTCGTAGCTTGCCGCGGGAACGCCCAGGCCCTCCGGCACGGTGACCTTGGTGCCGACAGGCTGGTAGTAGGCGTTGTACTCGGTGATCTCGCTGACGTAGGCCTTGTCGCCGATGTAGCGGGTGGTCTTGGCGGGCTGGCCCTTGGCGATCTCGTCGTAGGTCCAGGACGACAGCGTCGTCGTGCCCTTCTTCACAGCCGTTTTGCGGCCGAGGGCGTCGTAGTCGGTGTGGAGGGTGATGTTGCGGGCGTCGGTGACGTCGCTGACCCGGTCGGCCTTGTCGTAAACCGTGTGGGACTCGCCCGTGTCCGGGTCGTCGACGACGGTCTTGCGGCCTCGGACGTCGTAGGTGTACTGCCATTTCGCCCCGGAGGCGTCGGTGACCTGTTCGAGCTGACCGTGGCTGTCGTAGCGGTAGGCGACGGACTGCGACGACGTGCGTGCCGCATCCGTGTACTGCTTGAGTTCCACCGTGCGGCCGAGCGCGTCCACCACCGTGGTGGTCGCGGTGCCGCCCTTGGGCGGGATCACCGTGGTGGTGTCGCCCGTGTAGCTGGTGGTGGTGCGCTTGGTCTCGTCGCCGAACTTCTTCGCGATGACGGCGGTGGGCCGGCCCGCGCCGTCGAAGACGGTCTCGGTGGACGACGGGTACTTCGTGTCCTCGCCGGTCACCAGGACCGGTTCGGGGGTGCCCGTCGTGAAGTAGGCGCCCGACGAACGCCACGCCTCGCCACGCGTGTTGTAGAACGACTCGGACACCAGGCGGCCGGCCCGGTCCGGGGACGTCTCCTGCGTCTGGCGCTCCCGGAGAAGGCCGTCGTAGAAGGCGTAGCTGGTCTGGTACTTGTCGTTGTGGTCGAGGCGCTTGCTGGTGACGACCGCGGGGCCGTCGGCACGGACCAGGTAGGCGTAGGAGTAGTTCGGGGCGTTGGGGAGGGACGCCGCCGAGCGGGTCGGCAGCCACACCTTGCTCACGCGGCCGAGGCCGTCGTACGCCGTGGTCGTGACATTGCCGTTGGCGTCCTTCGCCTCCGTCGGCTGCCCTCGCAACGGGTCGAGCTTGGTCGTCGTCGTGTGGCCGAGGGGGTTGGTCACCGTCGTCGCGGTGGGATTCTCGCCGGTGACGGGCGAGTAGGACGTGGTCGTGATCTCGCCGTAGGCGTCGGCGGCAGCCAGCGCCCGGCCGTACTGGTCGTAGCAGAGCTGGTTCCTGGCCGTGCCGCAGACGCTGGGAACGGAGCCGACGGTGTCGTAGCCGGTGCCCTTGCCGTTGATGCGGTCGGTCTTCGTCACCAGGCCCTTGGTCGGCGCCACGCCGAAGGCCGCGTTGTCGTAGTAGGTGCGTACGTCGTCGATGACGTCCGCGGGACGCTCGGCCGTGACGCTGCACAGACGGGCGACGGTCTCGGTACGGGAGACGGCGCTGAGGATCCACGCGCCGGTGTTGCGGGCGTAGGTCGTGGTGGTGCACTTCTCGTCGCCGACCACGGTGTCGCTGGTGGTCCTGGCGGTGTCGCCGTGCTCGGCGACCTGCGTGACCATGCCGTACGCGTCGAAGGCCCGTGTGGTCTTCGTGGTACGGGTGCCGCCGGTGACCGTGCTGCGCGTCTCCTCGGCCGCGACGCCCGTGTGGTAGGCGGTGAGGGCGGGGAGGTCCGCTTCCGTGCGGGATCGCGTCGCGGTCGCAGCCGAGCGCCAGGGCGTGTAGGAGGTCGCCGAGACGAGCGCGCCGCCGTCGCCGTTGTAGGTCGCGTTCTCGCGGACCATCCCGGCGAACTGCTCGCGGTCGGTGACGGCCGCTCCCGCCGAGTCCTTCACCTCCGCGCCGTCGATGCCCCGGAAGTACCGGGTCTCCGCCAGGGTGCGGGCGTCCAGGCCGGCTCCCTTACGGGTCTGGACGCGCTCGTACCCGCGGGAGACCGAGTAGGTGCGGTCCTTCGTCTTGGCGAACTCGTCGGTGCTCTTGGCCCACTTGGCTCCGCCGAGGTACGCGTACTCGGTCACGACGTCGGGGGACTCGACGAGGTTGTCCCCTTCGATGACGCGCTTGACCGGGTAGATGACGAACCAGTCCTGCTTGGCCGTCTCGCCCTCGAAGGGCCACTTGACCGGGTAGCAGCGAGTGGTGTTCGTCCCGTCCGCCGGGGGGAGGGCGGTGGCGGTGCAGTCGGGGTCGTAGTAGTCGACACCGATGGTGCCGCCGGTCTCGGTCTTGACCTGCGACATGCGCAGCCGGACGAACGGCGCCAGGCCGTCACCCAGTTTGTCGACGCGGTTGGGCTTCTGCACGCCTGTGAACGTGACGGCGGGCAGGATTTCGGCAGTCCCCGCCTTTCCGGTGTGCTGAATGGACTTCAGCCACATCGGGGTGGATATGCCGTCGCCGGAAGGGGGGAAGTCCTGTGCCAGGGTCCAGGTGTCGACGTCCTTGTACACACCGCCGGTCAGGATCTTGGTCGTGATCGTGGAGAGGCGCTTCTGCGACCAGAACGTCGGCGAGTACTGGTCCTTGCACTCGGTGGAGCCGTCCTTGCAGTACTGGTCGTAGGGGACGTCCGGCCAGTGCGAGGCGTTGGTCTGGTCGAAGGTGCAGCCGCTCAGGCAGCGCGACGACACGCCGAACTGGACCTGGCCCGCGGCCTTGCCCGTGTAGACGGCGTCGTCGCGCAGACCGTAGTCGATGTGGTCCAGCCAGCCGCCGCGCACGTACGGGGTGACCGTGGCCTTGCCGGTCGTCGTCGAGACGTTGCGTCCGTAGTTGTTGGACTCCTTGGACCAGTAGTAGGCCATCGCGTTGCCGCGCGGGTCGACGACGTAGTCCAGCTGCCAGCGCCAGGCCTGCTGGCACCAGGCCGACGCGAAGGAGGCGTTGTAGCAGGGCTCGCCGGAGTGGTTGCCGAAGACCGGCGCGGTCCAGGTCGAGTTGGTCACCGGGTCGTCGGCGGCCGTGCCGTGGTCGCTCCAGCCCGGAAGCCTGTTGCGGCCGAAGAAGTACTGCGTTCCGTCGGCCGAGGTGACCTTCCAGTACTCGCCCTTGCCGTCGACCCCGGTCGTGCCGTCGTCACCGTTGACGGCGCCGGTGAGCTTCTCCACCTTCTCGGCCGAGTCGTCGGCCGGGTGCCACCCCTCGGTCTTGTCGAAGACCAGGTCGACGCTCTTGCCGCCCAGGGACATGACGGCGTTGTCGTTGTACCAGCACTGGTCGCCGACCTTGGTGGTGTTGGTCGCGCCGGCCTTGGCCTTGTCGTCCTCGCAGGACTTGTAACGACGCTCGATGAATCCGGGCTGCCAGTCCCAGCCGTCGCCGATCCAGGAGGGCTGGTTGTTGGAGGCCGAGGTGCGGCCGTCGACCGCCTGGGAGCTGTAGCCGAGCGAGACAGCCGGCTTCAGGCCTCCCGGCACCGCCGGTGCGTCGATCGGATACGACCAGGAGAACCCGCCGGTCGCGCCGCCCGCCGTCCATGAACCGGTGGGTTGAAGGGAGGTCGCCTTGTAGTCGCCGGCGGGACCGGAGGCCGCGGCGGTGGCTGCCAGTACGGTCGGGCTCGCGGACGCCCTCGCGGACGTCACCGAGGCAGCCGACAGGGGGGCCGTCGCGGTGAGCGTTCCGGCCTTCGTGTCGTTGGTCGTGGCCAGGGGCCTCGCGACTCGGCACGCCGACTTGTCCGGCGTGGTCAACGCGCAGGCGGGCAGTTGAACCAACCGCAGACGGGCCGCCCAGTCACCGCCGTTCGCGCCCTTGAAGGAGTTGTAGTCCACCTGGACCGAGGCGCTGCCCGGCGCCGCACTGCTCGCGTCCGCCGGTGTGAGCGAGAACAGGAGACCCACGACGCCGGCCTTGCGGGTCGTCTTCTGGTCGGCGAGACGGACGGTCGCCTTGGTCGGCGTCGCGGACGTGTTCGTCGGCGCCTTCGCGGACGCCTTGGCGGAGGCCGGTGGCCGGGCCGGGGATGCCGCGAGAGCCAGCGGCAGCGAACCCGCCTTCCGCAGGGACGCCTTGGTCTGCGACGGGACGAGCCTCACGGTGGCCGTGCCCGCGGTCGGCCAGGTGACCTTCGGCGCCTTCCACGGACGCGCGGCGTCGGAGCGCTTGTCGGTGCTGCCCACGGCCGCCGCCTTCACGGCCACCGTCGGCGGCTGCTTCGGCCGGGGAGTGTCGGCTCCCTCGGCCGAGGGAGCCGCAGCCAGACTGTTCGCGGGAAGCAACCCCACTATGAGGGCAGCGCAGATCACGCTGCCCCATCTACGCGCGCCGTACCGGCTCACGCCCCACCCCTCGTGACGGTGATCGAATCTTCAGGACAACAGCAGTGGTCAGCCGCCGGCGCACCGCTGGGCGGGGCGATCGGCGGTTGTGCCGGGAGCGATGAAGGACCGCCGCTCCCGGCTTCGGGCCCCGCTCAGGGGGTGTTGCGAGTGATGAGGGACGTGTGCGCGAAGTCCCAGGTGCCGACCCAACTGGCCACGCCGGTCATCGTGCTGTCCGCCCGGCCCAGGTAGGTGAGCATCTTCACCGTGCCGTCGCCCATGTCGTGCACCGCGCCCAGGTCGTCTCGTCCGTCGCCGTTGTAGTCGCCGGACGTGATCAGCATCTTCTGGAAGTTCAGCTTGCCCGGGTCCGCGCTTGCGGCGATCTTCGGGGCGCCGAACGTTCCGCTGCCCGACGAGAGGCTGACGAAGGTGTGGACCCTGTCGCTGGTATCCGGATAGTCGTACCAGGTCGCGACGTCGTCCAGCCCGTCCCCGTTGATGTCACCGGCATAGAAACCGGTGCGGTTCCAGTCTCCCCAGTTGGTGACGGAGAGGGACTGCACCGGTGCCTTGAATCCGCCCTCCGGCTGTCCCTGGAACTGCCAGAAGGTCACGGCGTCGTCCGGGGCGTCGGCGAGTGCGGCGATGTCGTCCCGCCCGTCGCCGTTGAAGTCGCCGGTCGTCAGCTTCACGATGTTGCGGTTCCACGTGCCGCTCCAACTGGCGAAGAGCGTGTTGAACCCGCCCTGCACGTTCGCGGTGAAGGTGTACAGGGTGTCGCTGCCGTCGGGAGAGGCGTACCAGGCGGCGATGTCGTCGCGGCCGTCGCCGTTGAAGTCGCCCACCTGAAGGGTGGCGTTGGCGAATCCCCATTTCCCGGGGTTGGCTCCCCAGGAGACGACCGGCGAGCGGAAGGTGCCGTCGGCCTGTCCGAGCAGCGTCCACAACTTGGTGGAACGGTCCGGGTAGTAGTACATGGCCGCGACATCGGTGCGTCCGTCACCGTTGAAGTCGCCCGACACCTTCCTCAGACTGCTGGCGGTCCAGCCGCTGAACGTGAAGGCGTCGCGCGGTGCCTTGAAGGAGCCGTCGGACGTACCGGAGAGGGTGTGGATCTTGTCGCTGCCGTCGGCGTACTCACGCCAGGTGAGCATGTCGCCGTAGCCGTCGCCGTCCACGTCGCCCCGCACGGAGCTGTTGCTCGTCCACTGCGACTGGCCCTTGCCGTTGTAGACGACGAGGCTGCCGCGGTCCTGAAGGAGCGCGTACCCCTCGCCGGTGGCTCCGCTCGCGGCGGCGGGACGCCACAGCACCGTGCTGCCGTCGACCGAGTAGACCGCGACGTAGCCGTTGGCCAGGACGCGTGCGGTGGCCCCGTTGTTGCCGGCGGTGCCGCTGGACCAGAGGACCTTGCCGGCTTTCGACGTGATGACCAGGTTGCCGTCCGCCTGCATGGTGAGCTTGGCCGAGTTCGAGGAGAGGGACTGACCGCCGGCGAGGGTGGTGCCGGCGGTGATGCGCTGACCTCCGCCGGCTCCGTCGATGAGGAAGCCCGTGCCGACGCTGGTGTAGTCGCCGCCGGTCTTGCGTCCGGCCCAGCCGATCAGGGCGTTGTCCTTCTTGCGGGCCCAGAGGTCGGGGATGCCGTCGCTGCCCAGGTCTCCGGAGGAACCGACGACCGGATAGAGGCTCTGGGGCAGGATGCCGGAGGCGATTTTTACGCGGCTGCTGGCGTTGCCCCATGTCGCGGCGTCCAGAATGCCGTTGGGGTCGCTCTTGCCGTAGGAGCGGTAGAGATCGCCCGTGGCGTTCTCCCGCAGAAGCAGGTCGGGGATGCCGTCGCCGTTGAGGTCCCCGGGGACGACGACGCTGAACTTGTCCCAGTCGGCCGCACCGGCGAGGACCGGGTGGGGGCGCACCATGTCGAGCAGCACGTTCGACCGCATGCCGTAGTAGACCCAGAGGTACTTGCCCTGCTTGACGAGCAGGTCGGGGTTCGCGTCACCGTTGAGGTCACCGCTCGTGGCGATCTGCTCCGCGTTGAACCAGTGATCGTCCCCGGTCCAGTTCGCGTCCCCCTTGCACCTGCCGCTGGTGGTCGCGACGGGGCACCTCACGCTCAGCGTGAGCGCGGACTCGGCGTCGATCACTCCGGTCCCGTTGTTCGCATAGACACGAAGTTGGTTCCTGCCGCCGCTCGCCCCGCCCTCCAGCGAGACCAGGTCGTTGTACCCGTCCTGCTTCCAGTCGCCGCTGAACGTCACCTGCTGCGTGGGGAACGCCCCGCCGCCGTTCGTCGCCGAGGAGAACTGGCCGTCGCCCTGTCCCGCGTAGGTGAGCAGCGTGCCGTTGGAGTCCGTGTTCCAGATGTCCGTGAAGCCGTCGCCGTTGAGGTCCCCGGGCTCGTCCCTCACCTGTGCGCGCGTGGCGTAGTAGAGGTAGGTCGCCGTGTCGGAACGGTTTCCCGCGGCGTCGACGCTGTAGGCGTAGATCATGTGCGGGCCGTAGGACGGCGGTGTCACCCCGAAGACGGCCGCGCTCGCGGTGGTGTCGTGCACCTCGGGGTCGCTGTCCGTCCACCAGTGGTACGAGACGACGTCCGTGACGCCGTTGGGGGCCAGGAGGAACGTGCCCTCGGACCGCGCGGGACCGGTCTGCGCCGGCCAGCCCTGGTCACCGTCGGGGAAGGCGTCGCCCTGGGACGTGATGACCGGCGGCTTGCTCGGGCGGGTGCGGTCGAGGGTGAACTTGCAGGTGGGGCTCCAGTCCGAGTACGCCCCGTCCGGGTCCTTGGCGCGCACCTTCCAGGTGTACGCGCCCGTGGGCGTACTCGCGGCGGGCAGGACCAGCGTGGCCACCCTCCCCTTCAGCGCGGGTACCGAGGTGTCGACGACCGCGGCCGAGGTGCCGGTTCTGAAGACCTGGAACTGGGCGGTGAGGTTGCCGCCGTCGGGGTCTTCGATCTTCGCGTGAACGCTGATGGCGGTGTTGCCCACGGTCCCGCCCGCGGTGCAGCTGGTGCGCGGGTTGGTGCCCAGACCGGCGGGAGTCCTGGGCGGGTTGTTGTACTTGATCTCGAGGGTGGCGGTCTTCGGGTCGAACCGCTTCCAGCCGAAGGTGTCCGCCTCGTTGCTCGCGTAGAGGCCGAGCGTCACGCTGGCTTCGCGCTTGCCTGCCGCTCTGCTCACCGCGTCGGTCGCGTCGAACTCGAGGTTGCCGGCGGCGCAGTCCTTGCTCCACCCCTTCGAGTCGTTCACCGTCGACAGCGCGGAGCCGATCTGGCCGGGCTGGTTGTTCCAGGTGGTCTTCTTCGAGATGTCGCCGACCTCGAACAGCTGGACCGGTCGGGCCTGGCACGACCACGACCAGGTGTTGCGCACCCGGAAGGTGGCGCTCTTGATGTGCGCGCCGACGACGTCACCGGTGTCGAGTTGGAAGAAGGAGCGTGAAATCCGGTTCTGTCCCCCGGTCTCCGCCTCGTATCCGACGCGTACGTCGCCCTTGGCGTCCCAGTAGGAGTTGTCGGGGTAGGCCTGATAGACGCGGGTCCAGTGCTGCCATTCGCCCCAGGCCCAGCTGGGGTCGATGTAGACGGGGTAGGTCGTCGTCGCGCCTGTCAGGAGCTTCTGGTCCGGGGTGATGGTGAGAGCGTCGCCGCTGACCTCGGCCTGCATCTGCGCTTCCTGTGCGCCGGCGCCGGGTTCGAAGACGTTCCCGGCCGAAGGATCGTCGGCGGGGCCGGCGGCCGTCCTGCCGGCGGTGGCGGCCGCCTTGGTCTGCGACGCGGGGGCGGCGGGCGGCCGCGAGTCCCACATCGAGGGCGCGGGGCTCGTGAAGACGGTCTGTCCCGCGGGATCCGTGGCCGCGAGCATGCCGGTGTCGGCGTCCTCGGCCACGTCCAGGCCGACCGTGCTCATCGAGAATTTCAGCGCTGCCAGTTCCGGGTTGCCGGCGGCCTCGGCGGTCTTGACGACGAGGAGTTGGGAGAAACCTTCCACCTCCGCCTTCAGCTGGAGGTCGACGCCCGGCAGCACTTCGGCGTACGTGGCCACGTTGGCGTCGAGGGTCGGTTTGGGCAGCGTCTTGGGCCAGGCGAGCGAGAGGGTGCGCCCGTCCTTGATTCCCGTCAGCATCGGGCCCGTGCCGCCACCGGAGAACTTGACCGAGACCGACGTCGCCTTCGGCTGTACGGATCCGTCGGCGGCGAAGGCGAGGGTCGGGTCGGCGGCGACCCACGCGCCGCCACGCCACAGTCGCACCACGGTGCCGTGCCGCTTCACCGAGAACGATCCGTCCGGCAGTGCCCAGGTGTCGCTCGCCTCCGTGCGCGCGGAGATCAGTTCGACGGGCTGGTTGGAGGCCCGGGCGTCCTGGAGTGCCTTGTCCTCCTCGCTCATCGACCCGTCGGCGACAGGGTCGGCCGGGGACGGAGCCGTCGCGACCGAGGGCGTGGACTTGGCCCCGGAAGAGGCCGCCGCGGCCTGCTGTGCGGGTAGCGCCACCATGCCGAGCAGCACTGCGAGGGTGACGGCCCCTGTGGCCCCGGCCGCGGTCCCGTGGCGACTGCCTCGTCTCCCTCGCGTGCCGCGTCCCGGACGTCTGAACACGGCCGACGCACCCCGCACGAACCCCACAGAACCCCGCCCCCAGAGTCACATGATCTTCAAAAAATATCAGCGCATTCAAACCTTCCTCTCACATTGGGTCAAGGATTTATCACCTAGCGCAGCCGCACCCTCTGGCTCATCTGGCCGGAAACACCCCCTCATTGACGACATGCCAGACGAAGCACGGCGTGCACGTATGGCCTGCTCGGCCGGCTGTGGTGCGATCGGTCGCCGTAGGTCCGCGGCATTTCGTACGCGATCATCGGCCGAGCGTCTGTGGCTGAAACGATCACTCTCCGCCGTCGCCGGGCAGGTCGGACGCCCCGTCCCCGCCCAGACTCAGGGCACCCGGCACCCGGCACCCGGCACAGCACGCACCCGCACTCACACCCGCGCCGCCGCCGTCTCCGCCCCCGCCCCGTCGGTCGAATCTCCCCGGCGGTGGAGCCAACGCCCTCGGAGTGCTGCTCCCGTCGTCCAGGCCGTCATGAGCAGGCCGGCGGCGGTGGCGAGGGTGAGGGAGGCCACCGTCGGGTTGATCCAGGCCGGGACCAGGTCGTACGAGGCGTTGCACTTGTTGTGCAGGGGGAACCATCGGGTCGACTCGGTGAGGTGGCCGGCGCGGTAGGCGCTGTCGAAGGGCTGGCCTTTGTAGAGGGCGCAGGTCTCCCCGACGTCCAGGCCGCCGACCAGTGCTCCCCGGAGCCAGGTCAGGAACGCCGCGGCGCAGGACAGCGTCGAGAGCAGCAGCCAGCGCAGGGGGCGCTGCCGTCGGCTGCCGACGCCCCGTTCATCGCTCACCGCTCGTCGCTCACCTTCTGGGTCTGCTGTCCTGTTCGGTCAGCTCGCTGTCGGGTTCCTCATGGGTGGCGCCGATGCTCGTGGTGGTGCCGCCTCCGCTCACGGCGGCCGTTTTCGGTGCCGGTGTTCTGGAGGGTGACGGCTTCGGGGGCGTCTGTGGTTCCGCGGGGGTCCGGGTTGTCGTCCTCGTTGCCGGGTTGGCGGTGTGGGGGCGGGGACCCATCAGGACGTATGACAGGGCGAAGCCCGCGCCTACCACCGCCGCGCCGCCCACCGCGTCCAGGACCCAGTGGTTGCCGGTGGCGACGATGGCCGAGACGGTGAAGAGAGGGTGCAGCAGGCCCAGGGACTTCGTCCACCGGTTGCGGGCGACGATCGCGATGACCAGGCCGCACCACAGGGACCAGCCGAAGTGCAGGGAGGGCATCGCCGCGTACTGGTTGGTGAGCGAGGTGAGCGTGCCGTAGTCCGGCTTGGAGAAGTCCTGGACGCCGTGGACGGTGTCGATGACGCCCAGGTTGGGCAGCAGGCGCGGCGGGGCCAGCGGGTAGAGCCAGAAGCCGACGAGGGCGAGCAGGGTCGCGAAGCCCAGGGACGAGCGGGCCCAGCGGTAGTCGACCGGGCGGCGCCAGTACAGGACGCCGAGGACGGTCAGCGGGACGACGAAGTGCAGGGAGCTGTAGTAGAAGTCGAAGAAGTCGCGCAGCCAGGTGACGCCCACCGCCCAGTGGTTGACGGACCGTTCGACATCGATGTGCAGGAGCCGTTCGAGGTCGAGGACGTCATGGCCGTGGGCCTCCGCCCGGGCCCGGCCGCCGGAGTTGGTGCCGCCCGTCGCCGCGAGCCGCACCTGCTGGTACGCCGCGTACGTCACGCGCAGCAGCAGTAGCTCCAGCAGCAGGTTGGGGCGGGTGAGCACGCGTTTGAGGAACGGCAGCAGCGGCACGTGCTTCCAGCGGGCGGGGACCGGTTCGGCACACTCCGTGGGGATCGGCGCGCGGTAGTGGGGGGAGGTCCGCGGCAGGAACGGGACGACGGTCGCCGCGGCTAGCGCGAGGAGCAGCACGGCGTTGTCGCGCAGCGGGTAGAGGACCTCCATGTGCGGCAGCATCATCGTGGCCGGGAGGGTCGTCACCAGGACGACGGCCACCGGCCAGACGTAGCGGTCGGACGCGCGCCTGCCGACCCGGCCCACGACGGTCGGCAGCACCCACAGCAGTTGGTGCTGCCAGGTCGTGGGCGAGACGACGATCGCCGCGCAGCCGGTGACGGCGACCGCGAGCAGCAGCTGGCCGTCCCGGGCGTAACGGACCGCCCGGCGCACGCCGAGGGCGGCGACGGCCGCGCCCAGCGACAGGAACAGGCCGATCTCCAGCGGGCCGGTGAGGCCGAGGCGCAGCAGGGCGCCGTGCAGGGACTGGTTGGCGAGCGCGTCGGCCTCGCCGCCGAGCCCGGCGCCCGCCAGGTGGTGCACCCAGTACACGTACGAATCGTGCGGCATCGCCGCCCAGGCGAGCGCCGTCCCGGCGGCGAAGGTCGCGCCGGCGGCCGCCGCGGTCCGGCGGCGGCCGGTGAACCACAGCAGGGCGGTGAAGAGGAGCACCGTGGGCTGGAGGGCGGCGGCCACGCCGATCAGGACGCCGGCGGCCCGCCGGTCCCGTACGACGAGGCAGCCGAGCAGGACGAGGAGGACGGGGAGGATGCTGGTCTGGCCCAGCCAGAACGTGTTGCGCACGGGCAGGGAGAGCATCAGCAGACTGGCGGCTACGGGCGCGGCCAGCAGCTCCGTCCGTCGGCCGGCCGGCCGGGGCAGGGAGCGGGCCAGGACCACGGCGAGCGCGGCCACCAGCAGCAGGGTGCCGAAGGTCCAGCCCCAGCCGAGGGCTTGTTCGGCCGCCTTGGTGAATGGCTTGAGGACGAGCCCGGTGAAGGGGGTGCCGGTGAAGCGGGTCGACGCGTAGAGCGAGCCGTTGACGTGCAGTACGCCGTCGGGTCCGGCCCAGGTCTCCAGGTCCGTCAGCCGTTCCGCGCGCGGGGTGCCGAGGAGGGCGGCGACCTGGCGTACGGCGAGGGCCGTCGCCAGGAGCCACAGGCCGAGGCGGGCCGCGCGCAGGCGCGCTCTCGTCGTGTCGAGCGCCGTGTCCCCGAAGGTCTCCGCCGTCGCCCCGCTGTGCTCCGCATTCGCCACGCTTCGTCGGCCTCCGCCTCGTTCGTGTCACGCGTTCGGTGCGCCGGGACCGCCGTACACAGCCGTGGACACAGCTCGGCGCCGTCCCCTGGCACAGACGCGGGCGAGCCGTGCTTCACCTGACGTCCGCCCGCCTTTTGTCCGGAAGACGATAGTCCGTACCGGGAGGGACCGCTTCCACGAGGGGCGGGATCCGGCGCGCGGTCCCGGCGCGATCCACGCCCGCACCTCGCGCCCCGCACCCCGTACCCCGCGTCGCGATCGCCTTCCCTCCCTGACGGGGGTGACGGCGTGCCTTCCGGGTTCCTCTGGCCTCCTGGGCCGAATGGCTGAATCGGGCCCCGCGGGGCCGTGCGGCGCGGCCGGAAGGAACCGGTGGCGCGGCCTTGCCGTTGACATGAGTAGTTAGCATCCCTAACTAGAGATGCCGGCAGAACGACAGGACCGACAGGACACGAGAGGCAGAACATGAGCGAGTCGCAGGCCTGGGACGCCGTCGACGCCTACTTCACCGACCGCCTGGCCCCGGACGACGAGATCACGGCCGCCGCTCTGCGGGAGAGCGACGCCGCCGGTCTGCCGGCGATCAGCGTCACGGCGAACCAGGGCAAGCTGCTCCAGCTGCTCGCCGAGATCCAGGGGGCCCGGTCGATCCTGGAGATCGGCACGCTCGGCGGCTACAGCACGATCTGGCTGGCCCGCGCACTGCCCGCCGACGGGCGCCTGGTCTCGCTGGAGTACGACCCCCGGCACGCGGAGGTCGCCACCCGCAACATCGCCCGCGCCGGTCTCGACAAGCTGGTCGAGGTGCGGGTCGGCGCGGCCCTGGAATCGCTGCCGCTGCTGGCCGACGAGAACCCTCCCCCGTTCGACCTCGTGTTCATCGACGCCGACAAGACCAACAACGCCTCCTACATGGAGTGGGCGCTGAGGCTCACGAGCGCGGGCAGTCTGATCGTCCTCGACAACGTCGTGCGGGGCGGCCGGGTGGTGGACGCGGACAGCGACGCCGCGGACGTCCTCGGCACCCGCGCCGCGATCGAGCTGATCGCGACGCACCCGAGGCTCAGCGGCACCGCGATCCAGACGGTGGGGACCAAGGGCTACGACGGTTTCGCGCTGGCCCGCGTCCTGGCATAGCCCCGCGCACGGGTTCGCCGGGGCTCAGGTTTCGTCCCGGACTCAGGCCTCGTCCCGGACTCAGGCCTCGTGGTAGAAGCCGACGTTGACGCTGCGCGGACCGGTGCGGTCGTACACGATGATCTCGCCGGAGCCCGCCAGCGGCAGCGTTCCGCCGTACACGAGCGACTGGGTGTACTGCCCGATCACCAGGCGCACCTCGGAGGACGGCTCGTCCTGCGAGCCGCGCAGCCACGAGACCTGCCAGGCGCCGTCGGGCCCGCACAGGAACTCCAGGTGGACGCGGGAGACGAACAGCCAGTCCTCGGGCGTGGCGAGACGGCACACGGACTTGTCCCTGCCCACCCGCAGCACGGCGCCCGGGTCGCTGGGCGAGTCGGCCATGAGCATGCCGGCCGTGGCGCCCTCTTCCGTCCCGGAGACGGTGGCCATGGTCAGTTCGAGCACGTGCGCTCCCCTTGAGATTTCTTCGGCATGCCTGTCGGCGTCCTGGGTCCCGAATGTGTTTGTGCAGCGGCCGCATGATAAATCGCCCGGGCACATCGCGTCCGGCACAATGGACGCATGACCGAGCGAAAGCCACCGGGCGTTCCGTTCGAGTCCTGGGTCGACAAGCAGATCCGGGACGCGGAACAGCGCGGCGAGTTCGATCAACTGCCTGGCGCGGGCAAGCCGTTGCCCGCGGAACTGGAAACGCCGTACGACGAACTGTGGTGGATCAGGCGGAAGATGGCCCGCGAGGGCCTGTCCGTGCTGCCACCGACCCTCGCCCTGCGCAAGGAGGCGGAGGACGCGCTCGCGGCGGCGTACGCGGCGCCCTCGGAGCGGATCGTCCGGAAGATCGTCACGGACGTCAACGTCAAGCTGCGGGACATGATGTTCAAGCCGCCGCCCGGACCCCCGCTGGGCATGAAGCCGTACGACGTGGAAGCGGTCGTACGGGAATGGCGGGAGCGCCGGGCGGCGGCTGAGGGTACGGCGGGTTGACGGTCGGCCGAACGGGCCGGGACCGGGCGGCCGGCCGGTTTCAGAGGTGCAGGAGTCGCTCGGTCAGTTCGCGGTAGTCCCGCAGGGCCAGGCGGAGTTGTTCGGTGTCGACGGCGGTCGCGGCCGACGCGGCCTTGTCCTTGCCGCCGCCCTCCGGCTGGTGCCAGGCACCGCGCAGGGTGCGGCGTCGCCGGTCGACGACGTCCGTGAGGCGGGCGGCGAGTTCCTCCAGCACCTCGTCCGCCTCCGCCACGGCGTCGCGCGGACCGTCGACGAAGCCGACGACCGCCTGGCGCATGCGGGCGGAGATCCGGTCGCACTCCTCCTCCGGGAACAGGGACGCACGTCCGTCGTCCGCGCTCTCGTGCCCGCCGGACGTCCCCGCGTGGGGCGTCCGCTCGACGGAGGAGGACGGGCCGGTGGTGGGGGCCGTGATCGGAGGGACCGCGGCTCCGGAGGCTGACGTGCGCCCGGCCTCGCCCCGCTCGCCGGTCCCGGTGGGGGAGCCGAGCCCGGTTCCGGTGCCGGCGCCGGTGCCGGTGCCGGTGCCGGTTCGGCCGTTCGTGACCGTTTCGGGGCTGAGCGGCACGGGCTTCGCACCCGTCGGAGCGGCGGCGCCCGCCGTGCCCGCCGTGCTTGCGGCGCCCGTGTGGCCGGTGGCGGCCGTCGGGTCCGGCGCGGTGCGTCCGTGGTGCGCCGGGCCCGGCTCGGCCGTCGTGCCGTCGCCGCGGTGGCCGGTCGTCGACCGGTCCTTGTCGAGCGGCAGGACGACCTCTCCGGGCAGGACGGCCCGGCCGGTTCGCGCGGACTTGGCACGGTCGTCGGCCGGGCGGCGGTCCTCGCCGCTCACGCCCCTGTCGGGTGTCAGGTCGGACATGACGGTCAGCCCTCCTTCGTCTGGTGCCGGTGGAAGCCCAGCTGCGGGCGGTGTCCGGAGCGGTCCCGGGTCGCCGGTTCCTGGGCGCGGTGGCGGTCGGAGTCACGGCCGGACGTCGAGATCAGGTCGTCGAACAGGGCGCGCGCCTCCACCAGGGCGGAGCGCATGTCCTCCGTGTCGGGCGCGCCGCCGTCGGAGGTCCGGACGACGCGGTGGACGCGCCGGTAGCCCTGGACGTGGTTCGCGTGGTGGACGGAGAGGGCGGCGACCTGCTCCTCGTACTGGTCGCCGGCCGGGAAGCCGCGGGCGCCGGCCACCTCGGCGAGCAGACGGTCGGCCTCGACGACGGCCTCGCGGGGCGAGTCGACGAACCGCTCCTGCGCCGCCGTCCAGCGGGCTTCGAAGCGCTCGCGCTCGGCGGGCTCCAGCGGCCGCTCGCGCAGTCCGCCGTGCCGTTCGACGAGAGCGTCCAGTTCACGCTCGGCGGCCTTGACGTCTCCGTCGTGGCGGGCCACGGCCCGGTCGTACTCGGGTCCGAATCGGCGCTTCAGACCGTGTCCGCCGTGCGAGCCGCGGGCCCTCACGACCAGGACGGCCGCGACGGCGACGAGGGCCGCCACGACCACGATCAGAGCGATGATCACTCCTGTGGACATGCCTTGCCTTCCGGTGTGTCGGCCCCACGGGCCGGTTCTTCCATCGGGTTGCCGCAACCGCATGGCGTAAACGGCGGGCACGGCCGCCCGCCGCCGGTCCGACAGGCCGATGCCGACCCGACGGAGCGGCGGTCCGGGCGGCCCCGGATATCGGGTTGCCGGGCGGGCGGGCCGTCGTCGCAGAATGAGCGGATGACCTGGACCGTCGCCCCGGAACCGTTCGACTCCCCCGTCGCCGCAGCACTGTGGCGGGACTACTACACCGAAGTCAGCGACCGCTGGTATCTGCTCCACGAGGGCCGCCGCACCGACCCGGCCGAGCTGGAGCGGGAGATCGCCGCCCAGAGCTGGGACGAACTCACGCCGCCGCGGGGGCAGTTGGTCGTCGGACGGTATGACGGCGAGCCGGGCGGCTGTGCCGGCGTGCGGCTGCTCGCGGACGGAACCGCCGAGCCGAACGGAACCGCCGAGCTGAAGCGGGTGTTCGTGCGGGAGGGGCTGCGCGGCAAGGGCGGTGCGGCGCTGCTCGTCCGGGCCGCCGAGGACGCCGCCCGCGCGCTCGGCGCCACGCGGATGGTGCTGGACACGCGCGGTGACCTGGTCGAGGCGCGTGCCCTGTACGCCGGACTCGGTTACGAGGAGACCGACGCGCACAACGACGAGCCGTACGCCGACCACTGGTTCGCGCGGCGGCTCACCTGATCCGGGGCGCCGGCCGTGCGTCGTGCGGCTGTTCCCGGTCCGAGCCGCACAGTTCGCCGTTGAGTTCCTTGACCAGCTGGACGAGGTCGGTGGGCCGGTCCGGGCCCCACCAGTCGCCGAGCAGCTCGGCCAGCGACTCCTCGCGGACCGCGCCGAGCCGTTCGGCGACCTCGCGGCCGTCGGCGGTCAGGACCATGCCGAGGCCGTCGCGCACGGCGAGGCGGCGCTCCTCGACCTGCCGGGCCGCCTCGATGATCACCGGCAGCGGGACGGTGCTGCGTTCGGCCAGCATCGACGGCTCGACGCTGCCGTACCGGTTGATGCGCAGCAGCAGCCAGCTCGCGGCGGGGAGGAGGTCGTAGCCGGCCCGCGCGGTGATCTTCCGGTAGACCTCGCGGCGGCCCTCGTGGGTGCCGAGGACGGACAGCGCCCGGCACACCTCCTCGTACGAGGAGCGTTCCACGGGGTTGCTGGCGAGGGTTTCGGTCACGTCCGGCGCGGTGACCGAGCCGCGCAGCGGGTCCTCCCGCAGGAACCAGGCCAGGACGAAGCCCAGGAACGCGACCGGCGCCGCGTACAGGAAGACGTCGGTGATGGACGCGGCGTACGCGTGCAGGACGCGCGGGCGCAGGTCGGACGGCAGGGCGGCGATGCCCCGCGGATCGGATTCCAGTGTGCCCGCCGAGACGCCGGGCGGGAGCCGGACGCCGCGGAAGGCGTCCGCGAGCTTGTCGGCCAGGCGGCTCGCGAAGACGGTGCCGAAGATGGCGACGCCGAAGGAGGCCCCGATGGAGCGGAAGAACGTCGCGCCCGAGGTGGCGACGCCGAGGTCCTCGTACGCGACGGCGTTCTGCACGATCAGCACCAGCACCTGCATGACCAGTCCGAGACCGAGGCCGAACACGAAGAAGCAGAGGCTCATCTCGGTCGTGGAGCTGTGCTCGTCGAGCCGGTGCAGCAGGAGCAGGCCGACGGTGGTGACGGCGGTGCCCGCGACCGGGAACACCTTCCAGCGGCCGGTGCGGCTGACGATCTGCCCGGAACCCGTGGACGACAGCAGCATGCCCGCCACCATGGGCAGCATGTGCACGCCGGACATGGTCGGCGAGACGCCCTGCACCACTTGCAGGAACGTCGGCAGGTAGGTCATCGCGCCGAACATCGCGAAACCGACGATGAAACTGATGACGGCGGAGAGCGTGAAGGTGCGGATGGCGAACAGCTTGAGCGGCAGGACGGGTTCGGCCGCCCGCCGTTCGACGGCGACGAACGCCACGGCCAGCAGCACCCCGAGGACCGCCAGCCCGATGATCTGCGGCGAGGCCCACTCCCAGGTGGTGCCGCCGAGGGAGGCCACCAGCACCAGACAGGTGGCCACGGAGGCGATGAGGAAGGTGCCGAGGTAGTCGATCACGTGCCGGGTCGACTTGCGCGGGATGTGGAGCACCGCCGCGATCACGACGAGTGCGACGACGCCGACGGGCAGGTTGACGTAGAAGACCCACCGCCAGCTGAGGTGTTCGGTGAACAGGCCGCCGAGCAGCGGGCCCAGGACGCTGGTCGCGCCGAACACCGCGCCGAACAGGCCCTGGTAGCGACCGCGGTCGCGCGGCGGGACGATGTCGCCGACGATCGCCATCGACAGCACCATCAGACCGCCGCCGCCCAGTCCCTGGAGGGCCCGGAAGGCGATCAGCTCGGGCATGTTCTGCGCCATTCCGCACAGCGCCGATCCGATGAGGAAGATGACGATCGCGATCTGGAACAGCCTCTTGCGCCCGTACTGGTCGCCCAGTTTGCCCCAGAGCGGGGTCGCGGCCGTCGACGCGAGCATGTACGCGGTGACCACCCACGACAGGTGCTCCATACCACCGAGGTCGCTGACGATCGTCGGCAGGGCGGTCGACACGATCGTCTGGTCGAGGGCGGCGAGGAGCATGCCCAGCAGCAGGGCGCCGATCGAGACGAGGACGTTTCCGGACACGTGTTCCTGACGTGGATCCGCCGTCCTGCTGTGCGCGTCCAAGGCCATGGATGCCTCCTGAGGCTCTGGTGACCCTCTCCATCGTGATCGGTGTGACCCGTTATGGCCTCTTGTAGTCCTCCTGAATTCTGACGGAATCCGACATTCCGGGGGCCACGAGCGATCGCTTGTGGAGAGGATCTGCATAATCTCTGAAGTTTGGACGGGGAGGAACGAACACGTGAGCGATCCGACGGGACAGCAGGGGCCGGCGGGGCGGCAGGGACTGCCGTGCCCGGAGTGCGGAGCGCTCCGGGCGGCCGACAACACCCCGTCCTGCGCCTGCGCCCGGCGCGCCTCCGAGGCCCTGCGCGACACACGCACGGCGGAGGCGGCAGCGGCGGAGGACTTCGACCCGCTGCGGATACGGCCGTACGTGGAACTGGACGACTCGGACTCACCCCCCGGACCGGGCACGGCCGCAACACATACGGGCACGGGGGCAGGTACGGGCACGGGCACAGGTACGGGCGCGGGCGTCCAGTCGGGCCCGCCTGCCGGCCCGCGGACCGACACCCACACTCACACCGGCACCGGCACCGGCACCGGCACCGGCAGCAGCCCGGCTTCGGCCCCCGGCGCGAACCACGCCGGCGCGACCGGCGGCCACGGAGGCGGCTCCGGGGGCGGCCACGCAGGCGGTTTCGGGCAGGGCGCGGGAACGGGTGCGGCTTCCGGCGCCGACGTCACCATGCCGCTGCGGGCGGTGCCCGCCGACGCGACCGTGCGGCTGCCCGCCGTCGCTCACGGCGGTTCCGGGTTCGACGCGACGACGGCACTGCCCGCACCGCTGACCGCGCCGGGCGACGCGCCACTCGGCGCACCGCTGAACGCGCCCGCCGCCGGCGACCTGAGCCTGTTCGACACAGTGGACGTCGGCGCCGGGGACCCGGAGGGCGACGAACCGCGCGGCTCGCGCCGCCGGCGCACCCTGCTGATCGCCACGGCCGCCGCCGCGGTGGGCGTGGTGGCGGCCGCCGGGTTCGCGACCGGGCTGTTCTCCTACGAGAAGCCCACGCGCGACCGGGCCGTCTCCGAGGATGTGCGGGCCGCCGTGCCCGACACCTCGACCGAGACGGCGTCCGGCTCGCCGTCGGCGAGCCCTTCCGCTTCCGCGTCGCCCTCCGAGGCCTCGGCGTCGCCCTCCGAGAGCGCGAGCCCCTCGCCCTCCCCGTCGGCGGCGAGCGCCTCGCCCTCGGCCTCCGCGTCCGCCGACGTCCCCAGCCCCACGCCGACCGCCGGCACGAGCGCCTCGCTGGCGCCCGGCAAGGGGGGCGACCCCGCGCCGGACGCCCCGGCCGACACCGCCGTCCTGCGGCGCGGCGACAAGGGCGCCGAGGTGACCGAACTCCAGCTGCGGTTGCGTCAGCTGTACCTCTACAACGGGCAGGCCGACGGCACGTTCAGCGGGGAGGTCGAGGACGCCCTGCGCAACTACCAGTGGTCCCGGGGGACGACGTCGGACGGCCTGGGCGTCTACGGCCCGGCGACCCGCAAGGCCCTCGAGTCGGAGACGGACACTCCCTGAAACGCGGTCCCGCGAGCCGGGGCACCGCGAGCCGGGGCACCGCGAGCCGGGGCACCGCGAGCCGCTCGCCCGGCCCCCGGTCGGCTCGTGCGGCGGACGGCGCCGTCAGGCAGCGCCGATGTCGATGCGGACGCCGTCCGCGAGTCGCTCGACGCGCACCTGGCGCAGATCGCGCACGAGCACGTCCGGAGCGTGCGCCGCCGCGCGCGGGCCGACTCCGACGACGCGCATCCCGGCGGCGTGTCCGGCCGCGATGCCCGCCCCGGAGTCCTCGAACACGACGCAGTCCGCGGGGGCGATCCCCAGTTCGGCGGCGCCCTTGAGGAAGCCCTCGGGGTCCGGCTTGCTCGCGCCGACCGACTCGGCGGTGATCCGCACGTCGGGCAGCTCCAGCCCGGCCGCGGCCATCCGGGCCGTGGACAGCGCGACGTCCGCCGAGGTGACCAGGGCGTGCGGGACACCCCGCAGCGAGGCGAGGAACTCCGGCGCACCGGGCACCGGGACGACGCCGTCCATGTCGGCGGTCTCCTCGGCCAGCATGCGCGCGTTGTCCGCGTGGTTCAGGCGCGTGGGGCGGCCGGGCAGCAGCACCGCCATCGAGGCGTGGCCCTGCCGGCCGTGGACGACCTTCATGACCTCGTCCCCGTCGAGCCCGTGCGCGTCGGCCCAGCGCCGCCAGATCCGTTCGACGACGGCGTCGGAGTTCACGAGCGTGCCGTCCATGTCGAGCAGGAGGGCGCGGGCGGTCAGGGCCGGCATCAGCAGCTCCAGGTGCGTAGGGGACAAGGCGGCCCCGCCCGCCGGTCAGGGAAAACGAGCGGGAGCCACTTTGTTTTCCCACGGTACAAAACAATGCGGCCCCGACGCCACCCCGGCGGGGACGCGCGGGAGCGCGGGAACGCTCGGACGACGTCCTCCCGGCACCCGCCCCGATGCCGGGCCTGACGTCCGCCCGGAGATGCCGGGCCGGCTGTCCGCCCCGATGACGGCCGCGGTCCCGGGCCCCGGTGTCCGGCTCAGCCGGTGACCGCCTCCCACAGGCTCCACACGCCGAGGGCCAGCATCAGCAGCGCCGCGATCTGCGTGATCAGCTTCAGCGGCACCCGCTTCATCAGCGCCTTTCCGCCGACGATGCCGAGTCCGGCCACCGCCCACAGCGCGAGGACCGCGCCGAGGCCGACGGAGAGCGGGTCGTCGTAGCGGGCGGCGAGGTTCGCCGTCATGATCTGGGTGAGGTCGCCGAACTCGGCCACCAGGATCAGCATGAAGCCCGCGCCCGCGACCTTCCAGAACGACTGGTCCTCGGGCCGCCGGATCTCCTCCTCGCCGTCGTCCTTCTTCAGCAGCAGGACGGCCGCGCCGCCCAGGAAGAGGACGCCGGTCAGGGCGTGCACGAGCTGCTGCGGCAGCAGCGTGAGGACGCTGCCCGCCGCGACGGCCAGCGCGACGTGCAGGGCGAAGGCCGCGGCGACCCCGGCGAAGACGTACGAGGCGCGGTAGCGGGTGCCCAGGACGAGGCCGGCCAGGGCGGTCTTGTCCGGCAGCTCGGCCAGGAAGACGACGCCGAAGACGACCGCCGTCACGGTGATGCTGATCAAGGTTCCTCAATCGGTCGGGGGGCCGCCCCACCGAGAGTCCGCTCGCTCCGCACCAGACGCCTCGGCAGGGCAGCGCACACGTCACCCGTGCCGTACGGCACGGGTGTGCACTGCTTGCCGAAGGTCTCGCTGGCCGGCCCGTACGACGGGTCTGCCTCCGGGCGCCGGCTCAGACGAGCTGAGCAGTGTGTCGACGGTCCGGCGAAGAGCTACTCCCCTTCTGCGTCCCCCAGTGTACGAGACGGCCGCGAGAAGGCTCGCACACCCGTTCCCGGAGATCGTTCCGTCGTACACCTTGTCGTGTCATGTTCGCGTCACTAGCTTCTAACCGGTCGCACATCTCCCCGCAATGCGCGAGCGCGAGCATCCCCCTGCCCGCACTTCAGCACCCTGCCTCACCAACGGAGTTCGCATGTCGAAGTTCTACGCGCGTGGACGGCTGAGCGTACTCGCCGCCCTCACCGGTCTCATAGCCTCGGTCGGGCTCTTCACCGCCCCGACCGCCTCCGCCGCCCTGCCCACCCCGGTCAGCGCCGCCACCGCCCGGACCTACCTGGCATCCCTCACCGTGAAGACCGAGAACCGCACCGGCTACAGCCGCGACCTCTTCCCCACCTGGATCACCATCAGCGGCACCTGCAACACGCGCGAGTACATCCTCAAGCGCGACGGCTCGAACGTCGTCACCGACTCCGCCTGCACCGCCACCAGCGGCACCTGGTACTCCCCCTACGACGGAGCCACCTGGACCGCCGCCTCCGACCTCGACATCGACCACCTGGTCCCGCTCGCCGAGGCCTGGGACTCCGGGGCGAGCGCCTGGACCACCGCCCGGCGCCAGTCCTTCGCCAACGACGTCACCCGCCCGCAGCTCCTCGCCGTCACGGACAACGTGAACCAGTCCAAGAGCGACCAGGACCCGGCCGAGTGGATGCCGTCCCTCACCTCGTACCGCTGCACCTACGTCCGCGCCTGGGTGCAGGTGAAGTACTACTACGGCCTCTCGGTCGACTCCGCCGAGAAGAGCGCGCTGACGGGCTACCTCGCCAACTGCTGACCGCGGCGGGCCGGGCCGCGGCCGCCGGGATCCTCCCGCGGACCTCCGTCGTTCCGTACCGTACGGGGCGACGGAGGAGGGTGATCGCATGGCCGAACTGCGGCTGGGTCCACTGCTGAGGTACGCCGACGGCTCGACGGCGACCGTCTGGGTCGAGACGAGCCGCCCGTGCACCGCCGAGGTGCGCTGCGCCGACGGCGCCGGCGGCAGAGCGGCGACCTTCCAGGTGGCGGGCCACCACTACGCCCTCGTCGAGGTCGGCGGACTCACCCCGGGCGCCGAGACCGCGTACGAGGTGTTCCTCGACGACGCCCCCGTGTGGCCGCCGCCCGGCTCGCGCTTCCCGCCCTCGCGGATCCGCACCCTCGCCGACGACGCCGACGAGGTGCGCGTCGCCTTCGGCTCCTGCCGCTGGGCGGCGCCCCCGGCCGGCGGCAAGGACCCCGTCGGCCCCGACGCCCTGGACAGCCTGGCCGTCCGACTCGCCGCCGACCCCACGGGCGAGCGGCCCGACGTGCTGCTCCTGCTGGGCGACCAGGTCTACGCCGACGAGGTCTCCGACGCGACCAAGGAGAGGATCGCCGCCCGCCGGGGACTCGACGACCCGCCCGGAGCCCAGATCGCCGACTACGAGGAGTACACCTGGCTCTACTACGAGTCCTGGCTCGACCCCGAGGTGCGCTGGCTGCTGTCCACCGTGCCCACCTGCATGGTCTTCGACGACCACGACGTCATCGACGACTGGAACACCTCCGCCTCCTGGCTGGCCGACATGCGGGACACGCCGTGGTGGCGCGAGCGGCTGATGAGCGGCCTGATGTCGTACTGGGTGCACCAGCACCTCGGCAACCTCCCCCCGGCCGAGCTGGCCGCCGACCCGCTCTACGCGGCCGTGCGCGAGACCGCCGACGGCACCGGCCTGCTGCGCGACTTCGCCGGACGCGCCGACACCGACCCCGCCTCCGTGCGCTGGAGCTACCGCCGCGACTTCGGGCGGGTGCGGCTGCTGATGGCCGACAGCCGGGCCGCCCGCGTCCTCGACGAGGACGCGCGCTCGATGCTCCACCCCGGCGAGGAGGCCTGGCTGCGCGAGCAGGCCCTGGACGGCCTCGGCTCCTACGACCATCTCCTGATCGGCACCTCCCTGCCCTGGCTGCTGCCGCACCTCGTGCACGACGCCGAGGAGTGGGACGCGGCCCTGTGCCGGGGCGAGCGCGGGGCGCGCTGGGCCCGGTTCGGGGAAAAGCTGCGGCGCGGGGCGGACCTGGAACACTGGGCGGCCTTCCCGGAGTCGTTCACGGCGCTCGCGGACCTGATCGCCGAGGTCGGCACGGGAAGCCGGGCGCCCGCGAGCGTGCTGGTGCTGTCCGGCGACGTCCACCACGCATACGCGGCCGAGCCGCACTGGCCCGACGGCGCCGGCCCGGATTCGCGGGTGCTTCAGCTCACCTGCTCCCCCGTGCACAACTCCGTCCCGACCTCGATGCGGGTGGGCTTCCGGTTCGGGTGGAGCGCGGCGGCCCGTGCACTCGGGCGCGGGCTGCGCAGACACGGCCGCTGCCCCCGGCCGCCCGTCAGCTGGCGCAGGACGGGCGGACCCTGGTTTGGCAACCAGCTCATGTCCCTGACGGTGCACGGCCGTTCGGCCCGCCTGAAGCTGGAGAAGGCCCGCGCGGACGGCAGTCTGACGGCCGTGACGGAGTCCGGCCTCACCCGGTGACCCGGGCGGGCCGGGGCCTTCGCTCCGGCCGGCCGGGAGGGACGGCCGACCGTGCCGTCACGGCCGACCATGCCGCTCCGGCGGCCGTCCGAGATGGCCGCAAATCTGATTAACAATCAGAAACCTTCTACTGCACGGCGATTGGGCCCCATAGCGGTCGGTCCGCTCCTCGACGTCGAGTCGGCGCCCGCCTCATGGCGACCGGCGTGCACCCTCTCCCGGGAGTGGATTCGGTCACGCTTTCGGACGAGGGCGGGGTGAACGGGAGCCGACCGACGTGCGACGACCAGGGGAAACGGGCCTTCGCGGAGACCCTGATCGTGGCTAGAAGTTGAACTTGCAAGCATCAATCGGCCCCGCATACCGTGAATCGCTGATTCGGTACCGCCTCCCCACCGACCGGCCCTCTCCCCGACACGGACCGGCCCGACCCGAGACCGAAGGAGCACCCCCCACCCATGTCCGCTCGCATCGACACCGCACAGCCCTACGCCATCGGCCTCTTCCGCATCGTCGTGGGCCTGCTGTTCGCCTGCCACGGCGCGGCCTCCCTGTTCGGCGTCCTCGGCGGCGCCGGCGGCAAGGGCGGCACCATCGACGCCGGCACCTGGCCCGGCTGGTACGCCGCCGCGATCCAGCTCGTCTGCGGCACCCTTGTCCTGCTGGGCCTGGGCACCCGGGCCGCCGCGTTCCTGGCCTCGGGCTCGATGGCCTACGCCTACTTCCACGTGCACCAGCCCCACGCCCTGTGGCCGATGCAGAACGGCGGCGAGGCCTCGGCGATGTTCTGCTGGGCGTTCCTGCTGCTGATCTTCACAGGCTCCGGCGCCCTCGGCCTGGACCGCCTCCTCTCGGGCCGTACCAGCCCGCCGCAGCGCGAGGCCGCGGCCCCCAAGGCCACCGTCTCCGCCTGACCCGCCGTCGTGAGGGGCTCCGCAAACGCCCCTCACCTGGGCCTCCCCCACCCGTGAACATGCTGTGCCGAACACACGCGCCCCCCGTGAATCCGCCGTCCCACCCCCGGCGTACCCTGTAGGGCTGTCATTGGCCGCACCTGCCGCTCCCCCGCGACACAGCGGCACGTCAGGCCGTCACGGGGGAGACACGGGGAGTACGCGGTGTTGGAGAGTGTGGGGGCGCTGCTCGGCAGCCCATGGATCTACGCGGTGGTGGGCCTGTCGGTCCTCCTCGACGTGTTCCTGCCGGTGCTGCCCAGCGGAGTGCTCGTCATCACGGCCGCGACGGCCGCGGCGGCGGGCTCGGGCGCGGCGACCGGCCAGGTTCCGCACGAGGTCCCGGACATCATGGTGCTGATCCTCTCCGCGACGACCGCCTCGGTGCTGGGCGACCTGGTCGCCTACCGGCTGGCCTGGCGCGGCGGCGAGCGCCTGGACCGGGCGATCTCCCGCTCGCGCCGGCTGACCAGCGCGCAGGAACGTCTCGGCGGCGCGCTGGCGCGGGGCGGCGGGGCCCTGGTCGTCCTGGCGCGGTTCGCCCCGGCCGGACGATCCGTCGTCTCCCTCATCGCGGGCGCCGCCCATCGCCGCCCGCGCGACTTCCTCCCCTGGTCCGCGCTGGCCGGGCTGTCCTGGGCGGGCTACAGCGTCGCCCTCGGCTACTTCGGGGCCCACTGGCTGGGCACCACCTGGGTGGCCACCGGGGTGTCGGTCCTCGCCCTGTTCGGCGCGGGCGCGGGCGCGGGGTTCCTGATGCGCCGCCGGCCCGTCTGACGGACCGCGCACGACGGCTCCCGCCCCGCCACGGGGTTGCGGCCCCGCGAGGGCACCGGGCAGGGCGTCGGGGCTGCCGTCACGCCGCCGTCGGGCGGTGCGACCCGCGTACCTCCAGGCCGTCCAGCAGTTCGGCGGTGGCCGCGGCCACCGCCTCGACCGCCGCGTCGAACACCTCCCGGTTGTGCGCGGCCGGCGCCCGGAACCCGGACACCTTGCGCACGTACTGGAGGGCCGCGGCGCGGATGTCGTCCTCGGTCGCCTCCTCGGGCAGCGCGGGCGGACGCAACGTCTTGATACTCCGGCACATACTCCGGCACATACTCCGAGTCTCCCTCCTGTGTGCCCCGGCCGCGTTCGCGGTCACCGCGCGGGGAGCGCGGCGGCCGACCGGGGGGTGTCTGCGGAACCGGCCGCACTGACCGTCGTCGTCATTCCCGACGTCGGGCCGGCCGGTCGTGCCGACCCGTCGCGGAGCCGGCGCCGGAACCCTCCGCGGGGCCGGCGCTCAGGTCGACGAACCAGTCGTTGGATCTGATCCAGTGCCCCTTCGGGTACTCGAAGTCCGCCTGACCGAGCAGCGTGAACCCCGCTTTGCGGCACACCCCGTTGGACGCGCGGTGGTCCACCCCGGGGAACGCGTGCAGGGCCCGGTGGCCGCCCGCCCGGCGGACGACCTCGACGAGAGCACGGGCCGCCGTCGCGGCGAGGCCTCTGCCCTGGAACTCGGGCAGGATCCCCCAGCCCGTCTCCCACACCGTCGCGCCCCGCCACTCGCGCTCCCAGTACCCGATCGAGCCGACGCTCTCCCCACCGACCGCGCTGTCCCCGCTGCCCGCGAGGCTGATCCGGTACATGCGGCCGGCGAACGGCTCGACGTACCTCCGCTGCCGGTCGGCGAGCTTCTCCTCGCTCTCCGGCCCGCCCAGGTGCTCGGTCATCTCGGGGCTGTTGGCCCGCCGCAGCAGCCAGAAATCGCCGTCCGACCAAGGGGTCAACCGCACGCGCTCCACGCCCGATCCGTCCATTCCCCCACACTAGAGGCAGGGTCTGACAGCGGCCCCGGACGGCAGTACGATCGCCGTCGCACGCACATCGGCGACGGGCGTCCGCGAGGGGCGTCGACGCAGGGGCGGAAGGAGAACGTGGTGGGACGACGAGCGACCGGACCCGCCCCCGGCTCCACGCCTCCCGTCCTCGCCTACGACGGGGACTGCGGTTTCTGCCAGTCCTCCGTCGACCGCATCCGTTCCCTCGCGGCGCCGACGCTGGAGGCGGTTCCCTGGCAGTTCCTGCCCGAGGAGTCGACCGCGCCTCATCGCGCACGACTGGACCGGGAGGTCCTGCTGCTGCGCGGCTCCACGGTCCTCGCGGGCGGGGCGGACGCGGTGGCCCGCTGGCTGGGCTCGTCGCCGTCCGCCGGATATCGCGTGGTGGGGGCGGTCCTGCGACTGCCCGGGGTCCGCGGCTGCGCGCGCGTGGTCTACCGCGGGGTGGCCCGCAACCGTCACCGGCTGCCCGGCGGAACGCCCGCGTGCGCCGTACGGCCCGCCGGCACGAGGTGAACCCCCTCGCGCGTCCCCGCGTCCCGGTCTGCGTCCTCACGTCCACGGCCGGGCCCGTGCTCACCGCCGGTCACGCGGTGGACCGGTACGTCGAGATCGGCTCGCTCACCAAGGTCGTCACCGGCACGGCGCTGGTGCGGATGGCCGCCGCGGGCATCCTCGCGCTCGACGACCCGGTCGAACGCTGGCTCCCCGAGGCCCCCGCGACCGGGATCAGCCTCCTCCACCTGGCCCGCCACACCTCCGGACTGCCCCGGCTGCCACCGGGCCCCCTGTCCCGCCGGGACCCGTACGCCGCGTTCGACGCCGCCGCCCTGCGGGCGCTCCTGCCGCGCCTCGACGCGCTCACCGTCGGTCCGCCCGGCGAGGCGGAGGAGTACTCCAACCTCGGGTACGCGGTGCTCGGCGCGGCCCTGCGCTCGGCCGCCTCCGGGGCGTCGTACGCGGAACTGGTGGACGAGCACGTGCTGCGCCCGCTGGGCGTCACCGAGGTGGCCGTGCGTCCGGACACGGAGCGCAGGCTGCTGGCGCCGCGGTGGCCGGGCGGCCGCCACCGGCCCTGGACGATGACCGGGGCGATCCTGCCCGCCGGCGGACTGTGGGCCACTCCCCGGGCGGCGGCCGACCTCGTCGTCCGGCTGCTGGTCGAGCGGCGGTTCGGCGAGCCCGCGCCGTCCTGGCAGGTGGCCGGTGGGCTGCGCTGGCACAACGGGGCGACCCGGCACGCCTCGCTGTTCACCGGGGCGACGGAGGACGGGAGTTGGGTCCTGGTCCACCGCCTCGGCGCGGACCCGGACGGCACCGACCGCCTCGGCGTGGAGACCCTCCGCGCGATCCGGGGCTCCGCCGCTCCGGCAGCCCCGCCCGGCGCGCCCTGACCGGCATCCGAGCCACCCGCCGATCTCGGCGATCCGCATCCCGCCCACAGTTCTGTCGAACACACGTTCACAGGAACACCCGGAGAAGCTCGCGACTCAAATTCGAACAGGCGTACCATTGCCGAGTGGCTACGACCTATGACTTTCCCAGCGACCTGCGCGCCGGTCAGGAGGAGCTGCATCAGGTCCGGGCCGAGTTGTCGGCCCTGCTGAAGCGGCTTCCCTGGTCGGTCGAGCCCTTGGACGGCTTCAGCGACGCGGCGGGCTGGCGCAAGACGGAGCGCCCCGCCTCCCCCGGCTGGACGGCCGACGAACAGGCCGAGGTCGAGAAGCTGCGCCGCCGCGAGCACGAGCTGGCGGTGTTCGTGACGTGCCACCGCTTCTGGGCGGAGGTCGCCGCCGCCGACCGGGTCGACGCCCGCATGAACCTCAAGCACGCCCACGAGACCCCGCGCCCGGACGCCGACTGACGTCGACCGACGTCGCATGACGTCCGGGTCGCCGGGGCGGCACCCTGCCGGACGAGCCGGGCACGGCCGCGGCCCCCCGGAAGATTCCGGGGGGCCGCGGCCGGCGACGCCTCGCGCGGGGCGTCGTCCTCGGTGGGCGCGGACGGTTTCGAACCGCCGACATCCTGCTTGTAAGGCAGGCGCTCTACCCCTGAGCTACGCACCCGAGACGAGTCGACAGCCTACATCGACCGGGGCCGTGCCCCGCAAACGCCTTCCGGGGGCCGGGGGGTTAACCCCACCCCGTGTCCGGGAGTGTGCCGGATCGTCCGGCCGGGCCGGTCTCCCTAGAGTCGTCCGTGCATCGTCAAGCAGCTCAGGGGGAGACCACCATGGCCCGTACGACCCTTTCCGCCCGCTCGGTCCTCGTCACCGCGGTCGTCGTGGCCCTCGCCGCCGGCGCCGTCGGCTGCGGCGCCTCCGCGGCCGACGACAAGCACCCGGACCACCGTTCGTTCGCCTTGCAGGGCGACACCCTGACGATCGACTCCGACGACTCGGCGCTGGAGATCGTCGCCACGGACGCGGCGAAGACGGGCGCGGTCGCGGTCACCCGGTGGTTCGAGGGATCCGTCACCGTCGGCTCCGACCCGAAGGTGACCTGGTCCATGAAGGACGACCGGCTGACGCTGCGGATGCACTGCTCCGGTGTGATCGCCGACTGCTCCGCCAAGCACCGCGTCGAGGTGCCCCGGGGCATCGCCGTGAAGGTCGAGGACGACGACGGCAGCGTCCGCGCGCAGGGGTTCCGCGAGGCGCTCAGCGTGCGCGCCCAGGACGGCTCGGTGCATGTCACCGACTCCAGCGGGCCGCTGGACCTGCGCACCGAGGACGGCTCCGTGCGCGCCGAGGTCGCCTCCCGCTCGGTGCGCACGCGCACCGAGGACGGCTCGGTCCGCCTCGACCTGAGCGCCGTGCCGGACCGGGTGGACTCCGTCAGCGAGGACGGGTCCGTGACGATCGCGCTGCCCGCGGCCTCCTACCGGGTCTCCACGAAGACCGACGACGGCGGGGTGGACGTGTCGGTGCCGCGCGACGCGTCCAGCGCCCACGTGGTGAGCGCACGCACCGCCGACGGCAAAGTCACGGTGCGGAACGCGAACTAACGGGCCCGTGTGTTCGTCCTAAACGGTGGGAGAATGACACCGGGCAGGGCGGATCACAGCACGGGAGAGGGATGTGACGGCGACAGCATCGCAGCGGGATTCGCCGTCGAAGCCGCGCGCACGCACCCGCGCCCCGGGAGACGTCCTCACCCTCGTCGCGCTCCCGCTCGTGCTCGCCCTCGCGCTGCCCGCCGCGTTCGCCGGCGGCGGCACCCGGCGCTGGTTCGGCGGCCGCGCCGAAGGCCAGCGGGCCGAGGCCCAGGCCGCGAAGGACGCGGCGGCGACCGCGTTCTACGAGCTGGACAGCGCCCAGCGCGACCTGCGGATCTCCATCGAGACGATCAGGGCCGTCGACGACACCCCGGCGGCCCGTCGCGCGGTGTCCGACTTCGAGGCCGTCGGCAGGCGCATCGACGAGGTCAGCACCCAGTACATCGACGCCGTCGACGCCCACGACCTCGACCGGGACGACCTGGAGGCCGCCGCGGCCTCCCAGGCGCGCGCGCAGCTGACCCGCGCCAAGGACGAGCTGGTGCGGGTCAAGCGGGAGCTGGACCGCTTCACCGAGGGGCTCGGTCCGCTGCTCGGCAAGGCGGAGACCCAGCTCGCCCGGCTCGCGCCCGCCGTGGAGCGGGCCCGGCAGGCGCTGCTGGGCGCGTCGGACGCGCTGGACGCGGTGCGGGCGAGCGGGCTGCGGGCGGACGACCTCGCGGCACGGCTGGCGGCGCTGGCGCCCGAGCTGACGAAGCTGAACGAGGGCGCGGGCCGGCACGGGGTGGCGCTCACCCTGGAGCGGGCGGAGCGGGTCTCGCGGGAGGCCGAGGCGGTCCGCGCGGAGGCCGGGCGGCTGCCCGAGCGGGCAGCCGAGACCGACCACCGGCTGGTGTCGCTGCGCACCCGCGCGCAGGCGCTGACGACCCGCTCGGAGCAGGTGGAGCCGATCCTGAGCGAGCTGCGGCGGCGCTTCTCGGCCGCGTGTTGGCAGGACCTCCAGCATGTGCCCGACCAGGCCGGGGAGCACGTGCGGCAGGCCGAGGCCAAGCTGAAGGAGGCGCAGGCGGCGCGCGACGCCCAGCGGTGGCCGGACGCCACCTCGCTGCTGTCGACGGCGCGGGCCCTGCTGAACACCACCGACGAGGCGGTGTCGGCCGCCGGTGACCGGCTGGCCAGGCTGAACGCCGTCCAGAAGGATCCACAGGCCGAGATCGACCGGACCAGGTTCGCGATCCGGGACGCCCAGCGGCTGGCCATGGCGGGCCGCAACACGCCCGATCCGCGGCACGCGCGTCCGCTGGACGACGCGGTGGCGCGGCTGGAGCGGGCGATCGGCGCGCTGGAGGGCCGCCACCCCGACTACTGGCACTTCCTGACGGAGACGGAGGCCGTCCGGCGGGAGGCGGCCGACGTGGTGGCCCGTATTCGCGAGGAGCGCGGCGCCGGACACTGACGGCCGCAAGGGCCGGACGGCGCATCGTCGCCGCGGGTCGTCCCGCTGCGTTGCCCGTCGCGCTCGACGGGCGGATATTGAGTGGGGTACGGCCTCGTCGGCATGTTCCACGCCGGCTTGTCTCACCCTCCGGGAGGCGGAGATGGCGACACACGCGGTGCGTTCCGAGTCGAGGCGGCGTATCCGGTTCGACGACCATCTGCCGCTCGACCACCGGCTCAACCTGGTCTACCGGATCGGCGCCGGGCTGATGGGCCTGGGTCTGCTCGTCTTCGGGATCTTCGGCATCATCGACAAGATCGGCTTCTTCGACACCGGCGGGGACGAGGTGTGGAGCCTCAACACCAACGGCGCGCTCAGCTGGCTGTCGGTGGCCGTGGGGCTGCTGCTCTTCGTGGGGATGGTGATCGGCGGGAACTTCGCGTCCACGCTGAACATGACCCTCGGCGTCCTGTTCATCCTCAGCGGATTCCTGAACATGGCCCTGTTGCAGACGGACTACAACTTCCTGGCCTTCGAGATCCAGAACTGCATGCTCAGCTTCGTGATCGGGATCCTGCTGATGGTCTTCGGGATGTACGGCAGGGTGGGGTCCGCCCTGCCGCACGACAACCCCTACTGGCGGTCCCGCCACCCCGATGCCGCGCAGCAGCAGGACCGCCACCGGGAGCTCCGGGAGAACTGGCCTCCGTCGTCGCCCCCGTCGTCGGATCAGGTGCGGTAGGCGTAGAAGTACGCGGTCGGGTACGACGAGACGAGGCTCGACACCGACCGGCGCAGGGTGTTGTTCGAGTGGTACGTCACGTACGGCACGCCGTTGCTCTTGGCGGTGACGATCATCGTGTGGTCCTTGGACCCGTCGCGGTCGAAGTCCATCTGGAGGACGTCGCCGACCTCCAGCTGGTAGACGTTGGCGAGCGGGGTGGTGCGCTTGGAGTTCTGCGCGAACCAGGACCACTCGTTGACGCCGACGAACGAGTCCGACTGGATGTCGGCGTTGCCGAACCACTTGGTGTAGTCGTACACGTAGCCCGGGACGTGCTTCCAGCCGCCGGCCTTCAGGGACTGGCTGACGAAGTTGGTGCAGTCGCCGCCGGCCGTGTGGTTGTTGAAGTCCGGGTAGTCCTTGTTGTACGTGTACACGTACTTCTCGGCGTACGCCGCCATCCCCTTGTAGTCGTAGGCGGTGCCGGTCTTCGGGACGGCGGCCGGGTTGCGGGTGGTGGCGGCCCGCGGGGCGTTCGGCATGGTGTCGTCGGTGGTCGCCGTCTTGACCGAGACCGGCTTGGACAGCGTGTTCACCGCGAGACCGCCCTGGTCGGTGTCGCGGATCGTGGTGAGCTGCCAGTTGCCGTGGCGGTCGGCCTTGAACGTCAGCTCGTGCGTGGCCTGGAACCCGGTCGACCTGGGCGCGCTGCCGCGGGCCTGCGCGTACGTCAGGGTCGTGGTCTCGGTGACGTCCGCCTTGGCCGTGCGGCCCGTGACGCGGGTGGCGTTCAGGGTGACGGTGGTGGAGGCCTTGCTGTACTTCTCACCGGCCTTGGCCAGCTTGTTCTTGCGCTGTCCGAGCGAGGACAGGGTCGCGTCCTCGGTGCGGGCCGTGCCGGAGGACAGCTTGACGTCGCCGGAGAAGGCGTGGGTCAGCGGCTTGGACCGGCCGCCCTGGGCGCCGGTGACCAGCGCGTCCGTGCGGTCGGTGAAGACCGCGTCGGCGAGCCGCTGGAAGGTGGCCTTGGTCTGCGCGTCGACCGTGGGGTCGTCGACGACCGCGGCGCCCGCGGACCAGTTGGGCAGCAGGGCGACTCCGGCGACGACCGAGGTCGCGGCTGCCCCGAGTATCGTGACGCGGCGGCGCGTGCCGCTCAATTTCCTTGACTTCACTGGTGTTTCCCCTCTTGCCCCGGCGAAGGGATGCCGGGAGGGCATCTTTGCACGGGGTGTGTGGCTCGTGTGAAGGGGGGAGCGGTTGAGGTTTGGTCACGTCGCCGCCGCCCCCGGGGTGGGTCACTTCACGACTGTCGACCAGTCGGGATTCTGTGCCGGATCCAGGCTGCGCAGCCGTTCCAGCGTGGCGGGCGACTGGACGTCCATCCAGTCGGAAAGCTCTTTGAAGGACACGCACTTGACGTCCTTCTTGACGCACACGTTCTTGATGACCTCGTCGACGGCCTTCATGTAGATGCCGCCGTTCCACTCCTCGAAGTGGTTGCCGATGAACAGCGGGGCCCGGCTGCCGTAGTAGACCCGGTTGAAGCCCGCCATGTAGGCGTCGAGCGTCTGCTGCTCCCACTGCGGGTACTTGGCGGGGTCGCCCGAGGGTTCGCCGTCGGACTGGTTGGCCAGGAAGTTGAAGTCCATGGACAGGCCCTGGTACTTGCCGCCGTCGTACGGGAGGGCCTGGAGCGGGAAGTCCCACAGGCCGTCCTTCTTCGCGGGCCAGATCTGGAAGTCGCCCGAGGAACTGGCGTCATAGCGCCAGCCGTAGGCCTTGGCGGCCTTCAGGAGGTTCGCCTGGCCCTCCAGGCAGGGCGCCCGGCCGCCGGCGACCTCCTTCTTGAAGTCGAAGGGCAGCGGCGGGATGTCCTTGTAACCGGTGTTGGTCTTCCAGTTCTCCACGAACTTGAAGAACTGGTCGATCTCGGACTTCCACTCGTCGACGCTCCAGAAGCCGCCGCCCTTGGCTCCGCAGAAGTGGCCGTTGAAGTGGGTGCCGATCTCGTTGCCCTCTTTCCACGCCTCGCCGAGCTGCTCCAGCGTGGTGCGGATGTGTTCGTCGGTCGGGAAGCTGATCGCGGCCGAGCCGACCGGGTGCTGGGGCGGGGAGTACAGGTCCTTCTTGCTCTTGGGCAGCAGGTAGATGCCCGTGAGGAAGAAGGTCATGTCGGCGTTGTACTGCTCGCCCATCTTGCGGTAGTGCTCGAAGAGGCCGTCGTCGCCCTGTAGCGCGCCGTCCCAGGAGAACACCACGAACTGGGGCGGCTTCTCACCGGGCTTGAGCGGGACGGGCTTGAGCTGTCCCGTCTGCGGGCCCGTGTACGAGGTGGAACCGTCCCCCAGGACATGCGTCTTGCCGTCCCACTTCGGCTCCTTGCCGGTCCCCGCCGACGCCTTCTTGCTGTCCCCCGCGGACGCGGTCGGCTGGGTGTTGGAGGTGCGGTTGAGCACCAGGTACCCGCCCACCAGGGACGCGACGACGAGGAGCGCGGCCAGCGTCAGGAACCCCGGGTGCGTGGCGGCGGGGCGGCGCGTTGCCACGGCCTTGCGGCGGCGGCCCGACGGTGACTTCATGTGCGGATCATTCTCCGGGGTTCGGGGGCGCGGGTGCCCGGGTCGGTGGTCAGCCGAGCGGGCTCATGGCACCTGACCAGATGCCGTACGGAACGTTGTCGTCGGTCGTGCCGGCGATGCCCTTCAGGGGAAGCGGTTCGAGACTCTTGCCGAGGTCGATGCGGTAGACGACGACCGCCGTGGAGACGGTCTTGGCCGTGCCGACGTACCAGGCGGCGGTGTCGTTCTGGGTGGTGCCCGCCTTGCCGGTGACCTGGCCGAGCGACCCGGTGCGGCCGGACTGCGCCTGCGAGGCGGGCACGTCGTCCGGGTGGGCGGTGCGGAAGGAGTCCGCGAGGGCGGAGTTGACCTCCTCGGCCGCGTCGGCGCCGAACGCCCGGCTCGCGGCGGGCGCCTCCAGGACGAGCTTCGTGCCGTTCTTGGTGATCAGGCGCACCGAGTAGGGCTCGGTGTGCTTGCCGCCGGCCGCGAAGGTGGAGTAGCCGCTCGCCATGCGGATCGCGCTGGGCGTGGCGCTGCCCGTGGACAGTGCGGGCACCTGGGCGCCGAAGCTGGACGGCAGCAGCCCGGAGCGCTCCGCGGTGGAGCGCACCACGTCGAGGCCGGTGTCCATGCCGAGCTGCATGAAGGGCGTGTTGACGGAGAGCGCCAGCGCGCGGTGCAGGGAGATCCGCCCGTACGACTTGCCGCCGTCGTTCTTGGCGGCAGCCTTGCGGCCGCTGCGGTCCCAGTACGGTCCCTCGGGCGTGGTGACGGGCACCAGGTTGTCGCCGTTGTAGAGCGTCTGCCCGGTGACGGTCTCGGTGTCGCCGTCGCGGGTCTTGTGGACGCCGTGCTCCAGGCCGGCCGCGTAGACGAACGGCTGGAAGGCCGAGCCGGCGGGGACGGTGGTGGCGTTGGACTCGTTGAAGCCCTGCGTGCGGTGGTCGGGGCCGCCGTAGACGGCGAGGATCCGTCCGTCGGAGGCCACCGAGGAGGCGCCGAAGTGGGCGTCCTTGGCGTTCTTCGGGTCGTCCCTCAGGGCCTTCTTGCGGGCCTTGGTGACGGCGGCGGTGAGCTGGGCCTCACGGTTCTTGTCGAACGTCGTGTAGATCTGGTAGCCGCCGAGGTCGTAGTCCTTGTCGGAGATGTGCCCGGCCTTCTTGGCGTACTGGGAGGCCAGCTCCACCAGGTAGTCGCTCTGCTGGCCGGTGTCGTACAGCGGGTTGGACTTGAGCGGCTCGGGGAACTTGGTGTACTTGGCGCGCTCGGCCTTGGACAGCTTGCCGATGTCGACCATCCGGTCAAGGGTCCACGACCAGCGCTCGACGGCCCGGGCGCGGTTGGCGGGGCCGAGGGTGGGGTCGTAGAGGCCGGCGCCCTTGAGCAGGGAGGCGAGGAAGGCCGCCTCGCTGGCGTTCAGCTCGCTGACGTCCTTGCCGTAGTAGGCCTGGGCGGCTCGCTGGATGCCGTAGGTGCCGCGGCCGAACCAGCTGGTGTTGAGGTAGCCCTCGAGGATGTCGTCCTTGCTCATCTGGTTGTCGAGCTTGAGGGCGATCATCGCCTCGGTGAACTTGCGGCTCACCGTCTGGTTCTGGTTGAGGTAGACGTTCTTGACGTACTGCTGGGTGATCGTCGAGCCGCCCTGGGTGTCGCCCTGGCCGAGCGTGCGGAACAGGGCGCGGCTGATGCCCTTGAAGGAGATGCCGGGGTCGCTGTAGAAACTGGCGTTCTCGGCGGCGAGCACCGCCCAGCGGACGTCCTCGGGGATGTCCTTCAGCGGCATGGCCTGGCGCTGGACCCAGCCGGTGCGGGCCATCGGCGTGCCGTCGGCCCAGAAGTACACGTTGTCCTGCTGGGTGGCGTACGTGTTGAGGTTGTCCGGGACGTCGGTGGCCGCGTAGGCCACGACGAGGAACATGCCGCTGAGTCCTATGGACGCGAGGACGCCGCCGAGGCTCTGGCGCCAGGAGGGTATCCAGCGCCGCCAGTCGGTGCGGCCGGGGCGCGGGTACAGCGGGCGCAGTTTGCGGGCGTACGGTGTGAGACGAGCCACATACGGCGTCAGAGCGGCGACGAGCGGGGCCAGTCGAGGCCCCAGAACAGCCCAGACACGGACAAAGGGGGAGAGTCGAGGGGCTTTGCGCCTGTTCTTGGAAGAACGCGCTTTCTCGTCGGCGCCCTCATCGGACATGTCCGGCACCGCCGGAATATCCGATACCCGCAGTTGCATGGTCTCGTCCGGCTTGAAAGAGTCGGGGACCTTCAACTGCATGGTGGCATCCGGCTCTTGGGGCTCCTCCCCCTGCCCCGTACGGGTCACTACGCGTCTCCCTCCGCATTTCGTGTTGCTCGCGGGCAGACGTACAGACTTACGAGGGCCTGACATGGTTGCCGTTGACGCGGCCGCAATCCTCGAACCCTCCCGACCTCGGGGTTCAACACGGCGCTCTCAAATTACCAGCGCCCTTCGCAAATTCTCCACATAAGAAATCGACAGAAGTGAACAGAGGTCAAACTGCTGACGCCCCCACCGAGCATAGGGCCTTAGTCTGACGGCATGCCTCGCTATGAGTACCGCTGCCGGACCTGCGGCGACACCTTCGAACTGAGCCGTCCCATGGCGCAGTCCGCCGATCCCGCCGCCTGCCCGGCCGGACACGACGACACAGTGAAGCTTCTCTCGACGGTCGCGGTGGGCGGCACCCGGTCCGCCCCCGCACCCGCGCCCGGCGCGGGCGGCGGAGGCGGGGGCGGCGGAGGCGGGGGCGGCTGCTGCGGAGGCGGCTGCTGCGGCTGACCCGCTCCCGGCGAGGCCCGGAGCGGGCGGCCGTTAGCCGGTCGGCCCGGCCCCAGGGCCTGTCGTTTGGACCACCGCGCAGACGCGGGGGCCGGCACGCACGTCTGCGGCGTTGTCGTCAGTTGTCGACGCTCCGCGTCGACGCCCTCCTCCGCCTTGCAGCCGCACGCACCAGCCCCCGCTCACCGGCATCGACAAGCCCCGCCGGCACCCTGCACGCTGATCCAGACGACAGGCCCTAGCCGAGCCGTGAGCCCTTGAGGAACTCCCGCAGGATGCGCTCGCCGGCCAGCACGCCCCGCTCGGGCAGTGCGGTGATCTGCGGAGCCGTCCAGGCCGCGTCGGCCAGCTCGCCGTGCCCCGGACGCCAGCCCCGGTCGGCGGCCAGCAGCAGGTCGGCGTCGAGCAGCGAGTCCCCGGCCGCCAGCGTCAGTTCGGCGCCGGCACGGCGGACCACCTCGTGCACGGCCGCGCTCTTGGTCAGCGGCTTGGGCACCGCGTAGATCTTGCGGCCCTGCAAGGACACCGTCCAGCCGCGGTTCTCCGCCCAGGCCCCCAGCTCCTTCACCCACTCCTCGGGCAGCAGCTCGCGCTCCACGACCAGATAGGCGAAGAGGTCCTCGGCGATCCGCTGCTTGCGCAGCCAGAGCGGGTCGGCGGTCCTCGTCAGGTGCTCCTGCACCTCGGCGAGCGGCGCGCACTCGGCGGCCAGCCGTGCCAGCACCGACGCGTGCCAGTCCTGGTCGGTCGCCCCGTCCACGAGGAGATGGCCGCCGTTGGCGCAGATCGCGTACTTCGGCGGCGGGCCCGGCAGGTTGATGCGCTGGTACTGCTTGCGCGTGCGGGTGGTCGTCGGGACGAACACGGCCGTGTCGCCGAGGTCGGTCAGCAGCTGCGCGGCCGTCTCCGTCATGAACGACAGCGGCCTCGCCTCGTGCACCTCCACGCACAGCAGCCGCGGCGCGCGGGCGTCCGGCATGGTCAGCGACAGGGCGGCCGCCGAGTAGATGAGCGTCCGGTCGAGGTCGCTCGCCACCAGAACCGGCATCAGACCGTCACCGCCCGGCCGTCGGCGCCGGTCGCGCCGCGGGTGAACCGCGGGTGGATGAGGCCCACGCAGGTGTACGGCAGGTCGCCGACCTCCTCGACCGGCACGCCCCGCTGCTCCGCGAGCAGGCGCACATGGTCCAGGTCGGGGCCCGCCCCGGCCCGCGCCAGGATCTTCCACGGCACGCGGCGCAGCAGCACCCGGGTGGTCTCGCCGACGCCCGGCTTGACCAGGTTCACGTCGTGGATGCCGTACTCCTCGCTGATCCGCTCGACCGCCGCCCAGCCCTCCCAGCTCGGTGTGCGGTCGCCGGCCAGCAGTTCCTTCACCGCGCCGTCGACGGCGTCGGCCACCTCCGGGAAGCGGGCGGCGACGGCGTCCAGGAAGTCCGCCGAGACGTCCGCGCCGGCCAGCTCGCGGTAGAACTTCGCGCCGTGGAAGTCGTCCGGTCCGACCAGGTCGGCCCGCAGCACGGTCCGCGAGACGAGCCCCGACACGGTCGAGTTGAGGCACGCGGACGGGATGAGGAAGTCGTCGCGGGTGCCGTAGGTGCGCACGCACGAGCCGGGGTCGGCCAGCACCGCGATCTCCGGGTCGAAACCGGCCGCGCCACCGCCCGCCTCGAACTCCTCGACCGCCGCGGCCAGTTCCCGGGTGATCGCGCCCTTGCCGGTCCAGCCGTCCACGAAGACGACGTCCCGCGGGTCGTGGTGCGCGGCCAGCCAGCGCAGCGCGTTGGCGTCGATGCCCCGGCCGCGCACGATCGACACGGCGTAGTGCGGCAGGTCGAGTCCGTGCCGGAATTGCGCCCAGCGGCGCATCAGCACGCCGACGGGGGTGCCGGCCCGGGCCAGCGAGACCAGGACAGGCCTGGGCGACCGCTCGGCGATCACGGTGTCCGTGACGACGCCCACGGCCTGCGCGATCCGCGCCGCGGAGGTCTCCAGGGCGGCGTGGAAGAGCTGCTGGTACTGCTCGCTGGGCTGGTACTCGACGGGCAGCGACTCGGCGTAGTGGGCGCCGCCGGCCTGGATGGCCTCCTCGCGCTCCTCGGTCGGCGCCTCCAGCGTGACGTCCGAGAGGTCCTGGAGCAGCCAGCCGACCTCCTCGGGCGCGTACGAGGAGAAGGCGGGGCCGCGGAGGGGCTCGGGCAGCATGGCGGGTCTCTCTTCAGACGGGGCGGCTGCGTACAGCGGCTCGGGGACGTACGAGGGGACGACCGCGAGGACGACGTGCGGTGTGTGCGCGGCGAGCCGGGCCAGGAGGCCGTCGGGGGCGTGCAGCTCCGGGGTGTCGGCCACGGAGTCCACGACGGCGACGACGGCGTCGAAGCCGTTGCCCGCGACGTTGTAGGCGTAGCGCTCGCCGGGGCCGTCGGCCGGGTCGTCGTGGGCCGGGAAGACGATGCGGCTGCGTATCGCGTAGCCGGGGTCGTCGACCGCGAGCACCGGCGAGCGGGTGGTGGTCGAGTAGCGGACCTCGGCGGGGACGCTCTCCTCCAGCTGCCGGGCGAGGCGCAGGGGGGCGTACATCAGCTCCTCGAAGCCCAGGACGAGGACGCGGGAGGCGTCCTTCGGTATCGCCTCGGCGAGCCTCGCGGCCATCGCGGGCAGGGCGGTCTCCAGGCGGCTGCGGTGGCGCGGGGTGAAGCCGTGCCGGCCGCCGTCGGGAAGGCCGCGGGGCCAGAGCAGGTCGACGCGGGTGACGTGGCCGGGCGCGGGCCGGGCGCGGCCGGACCCGGCGTCGGCGCCCGGCTCCCCCGCGGACGGCCGGTCACCGCCCGCGTCGCCCTCGTACCGGGCGACCAGCTCCCGGCCCTTCGCCAGCACGTCCTCGGGCAGGCGGGCGGTGCCGGAGGCGGTGGCGATCAGGTCCACCCGGGCGCCGATCTCGCGGGCGAACGCGGCGAGCCGGCCCGCGTCGTCCGCCGAGCGCATGTCGACGAGGGCGACGACGACGTAGCGCCGGCGCGGATAGCGCTCGTGCAGGGCCCGGATCGTGTTCAGGACCGTGTTGCCGGTGGAGAACTCGTCGTCGACGAGGACCAGCGGGCCGTCCCCGACCAGCAGCGTCGGGTCCTCGGGGAGCAGCAGATGGGAGGTGGCGTGGGAGTGGGACTCCTCGAAGCCGCCCGCCGTGACGACGCCCGTGACGGGACGGCGGGTGGAGTGCAGGTAGGGGGCGGAGCCGAGGCCGTCGGCGACGCAGTGGCCGAGGCCGGTGGCGGTCTCCGCGTAGCCGAGGACGACCGCGCGGGCCGCCTCCCGGTCGCCCAGGAGCTCGCGGACCCGGCGGCCCAGCGCGAAGCCGTGTCCGTGCACGACGGACGGGGACTGCGGGATGTGCTTGCCGAGCACGTGGGAGACCAGCAGATGCGCACGCTTGGGGTTGCGGCGCAGCGCCAGTCCCAGCAGGTCGGTCAGCGTGTCGTCGCCGACGAGCTCGACACCGAGCCGCTCCGCGACCCAGGTCCCGGACCAGATCGCGTCGTCGGGCCCGTTGTTCACTGCGTTGTTCATGCGTCCCTTGTGGATGAGGTGGGTGGTCAGCCGGGTATGCCGGCGGCGAGCAGGTCGACGAAGCTGACGTCCTCGTGGGCGACGCCGAAGACCTCCGCGCGGAGCATGGTGCGCTCGGCCCAGGCGCGGTGCGGTTTCACCTCGTTCATCTTGTTCGTGTACTGCGACCGCAGTACACCCCCACCGCCGCGTTCCGGCCGCAGGATGTCCGCCGCGTCGCTGTACTCCTCGTGACTGACCACGGACAGCGCGTGCACGGCCGGCACGTGCGAGGGATGGATGCAGGTCTTGCCGAGCAGACCGTTGGCGTGGTCGAGGGAGATCTCACGCAGCAGCCCGTCCATCGCGTGCTCGATCAGTCTCTCGCGCAGCTCGACGGCCTGCCCCTCCAGGAAGGGGCTGTGCCGCAGCATCGGCTTGAACATGCGCTCGGGGACCCGGAAGTACTCCCAGACCGGCCCGGTCACGGTGAACCCGGTGCCGTCGGCGCGGCCCAGCATGTTCACGACGTCGCCGATCACGGAGGCGACGATCTGGACGTCGTAGGCGGTCATGTCGGGCGCTCTGCGCAGCCCGTACGAGGAGCAGAAGTCGGTCACGCCCAGGCGCAGGGCGAGGACCCGGCTGCGGTACTTCTCCACGGCGCGGGCGATGCCCTCGAGGACGTCCACGCGCGACTCGCGGTACATCAGCTCCGGCGTCTCCAGCACGGGCATGCCGAACAGCCGGTGCCCGCTCGCCGCCTCGGCGCCCGCCAGGGCCTCCAGGAAGGGGATGCCGCGCTCCTCGGTGAACTTCGGGAAGACGAATCCGCTGAGCAGGGCGGCGGTGTCCCCCAGGCGCCGGACGAGGTCCGGGATCTGCTCGGGGGTGCGTACCCGGATGAAGAGCAGCGGCAGGTCCGCGCCGCGGGAGGCGAGGTCGGCGAACTGCCGGACGAGGTTCTCCTCGCCGGCCTCGACGTCCTCGTCGCCGATGGAGTCCTCCAGGCACAGCACCATCGACACGACGCCGCGCCCGGTCTGCTTGACGATGTCGTCCGCCAGCCGGGGCCGTGTGGCCGGGCTGTAGAGCGTGGCGCCCAGGGCGGCGGAGAGCAGCCTGGCCGGGGAGCCGGCGTCGAAGACGCACGGCTCCCGGTGGAAGAGGCGATGCCGCACCTCAGGGGCGAGGTGCCCGAAATGACGCATGAAGCTCCCCCATGATGCAAGGTGAGGCGATGGATTCGGCAAGAGGTGGCCGGTAATAGTACGTAGGGATCCGTGTCCCGGGTTCCCACCGGTGATGAATTTCAGGTAACCCGGGCACGCACAGTCGCGCACACACCCGTACGGTCGCGTGCGGGGCACCCGGGTACCCCGCATTGTCGTGAGCAGGCCCGAGAAGGCAGGATGACCGCATGACGCACGCGATGCTGAAGGGGTCGAACGTCCCGCTGAAAGCCACCACGGTACGCGCCGTGCTGCGCTGGACCCCCGGGCAGGGGGTCCCGGACGTCGACGTCTCGGCGCTGCTCCTCGGGCTCGACGGCCGTGTGCGCTCCGACGAGGACTTCGTCTTCTACAACCAGCCCCGCCATCCGTCGGGGAAGGTGTGGCGGCTCGGCAAGAAGCGCGTCGCCGAGGGCCTCACCGACACCATCCAGACGGATCTCTCCGGTGTCGAGTCCGGCGTCGGCCAGATCCTGCTGGTCGCTTCGGCGGACGGCGTCACGTTCGACCGCGTACGTTCCCTCAGCATCCTGCTGTACGACGCGGCGGCCGACGTCGAGCCCCTGGCCACCTTCGACATCCGGCCCGAGACGGGCGAGGAGACGGCCCTGATCTGCGGCGAGCTGTACCGGCGCGGGGAGGGCTGGAAGTTCCGCGCGCTGGGCGAGGGCTACTCCAACGGCCTCAAGGGCCTGGCCACCGACTTCGGGATCTCGGTGGACGAGTCGGAGGAGGCCGCCGCCGACCCGACGCCGGCCCAGGCCCAGCAGACGCCGCAGACGCCGCCGACCACCGCCCAGCCGCTGCCGCCGGAGCGCCCGGCCGCGGCCGTGCCCCAGCAGCAGCCGTCCTACGGCTATCCGGCGAGTCTGCCGACGTACGGCTACGGCTATCCGGACGGCGCCTTCCGGCTGCCCCCGCAGGGCCCGCAGTTCATCGGCCGGTGAGCCGCCGGGGCGGCGTGCGGCCCGCCCGCCTCGGCGCGGGCCGGGGAGCCGGCGCTTGCGGGCGTCACCTGTCGGCCTTCGCCTTGTAGCCCCGCCCCCACTGGAGCCCCCAGCCGTAGAGCCGGTCCAGCTCGCCCTGGAAGCCGTAGACGAAGCGCACCTCGCGCCGCACGATCAGCTCTTCCTTGACGTTCTCGATCATCACCACCGCGCACGAGCGGGCCTGCGGATGCCGCTCGTCGAGGCCGATCTCGATACGCGGCCCGTTGCTCGGGTAGAGGGTGACGATCGCGTGCGTGCGGTCGAACGCCGGCGTCTGGTCGTAGATGTAGACGAAGACGAGGAGGCGCTTGATCTGCTCGCGGTGGTCGAGGTTGACGTACATCGTCTCGCCGGACGCCGACCCGAAGCGGTCGTCGCCGCTCAGCTTCACGTACGGCGGCGCGTTGACGTCCCCCAGCAGGCCGCCCAGCGGCTGGACGACGCCCTTGGTGCCGTCGGCCAGCTCGTACAGGCAGCCGAGGTCGAGGTCGACGTTGACCATGCTCTGGCTGTGCCCGACGACCTCCGGGGGCCGCAGCGCCTTGAACGGATGGCGCAGCAGGCTCTCGCGCTGCGGCCCGCCGATGTCGGAGGTGCGCATCCGCCAGGCCAGGTTCACCCGCAGGTTGCCGGTGGCGGCGCCCTGTTTGGTGAGGGACACCGTGTGATGCCGTTTGGTCAGCTCTATCGCGTTGGTGGCCGCGCTGCCCGAGTCGAAGTCGGCCGCCCTGCTGCCCAGGATCCCGTCGAAGAAGCCCATTCCCGCCCCCACATCCACGTCCACGGCGTTCGCCGGGACACAACCGACGGGGCGGCCGCGTGCAGGACAGTGTCCGCAACGGCCGCCCCGTTCAGAGCGTTCCTCATCGGGCGGGCGGTCACACCCCGGACGAGACCTCAGTCTTCTCGTCCGTGCCCTGGGCTTTTCCCTCTGCCGCTGCCAGCGCCTTGTTGCGGCGCACGGAGGACCAGAAGGACCAGGCGATCAGGACGACGCCGACGAGGCCGGTGATGACCTCGTTGATCTGGTACTGGATGGTGACCATGAGGATGACGGCGAGGGCGCCGATCGCGTAGTGGGCGCCGTGCTCCAGGTAGACGTAGTCGTCGAGGGTGCCCTGGCGGACCAGGTACACGGTGAGCGACCGGACGTACATGGCGCCGACGCCGAGGCCGAGGGCCATCAGGACGATGTCGTTGGTGATGGCGAAGGCGCCGATCACGCCGTCGAAGGAGAAGGACGCGTCCAGGACCTCGAGGTAGAGGAACATGAAGAAGGCGGCCTGGCCGGCGAGGACGACGGGCGAGCGCTTCTTCCCGCTGCGCGCGGCCTCTTCCTCCTCCTCGTGCTCGCGCTCCTCCTCTTCCTCGAGCTTGTCCTCGAAGTAGCCGGAGAGACCGCCGACGACCATGTACGTGATGAGACCGGCGATGCCGGAGATCAGGACCGTCTGCGCCTTGTCGACGTGCGCGCCGCCGTGCTGGTGGGCGTGGGTGGCGAAGGTGAAGGCGGTGATCAGCAGGACGATCAGCGCGATGCAGACCGACAGCATGTCGACCTTGCCCAGCTTGGCGAGCGGACGCTCGATCCAGCGCAGCCACTGGATGTCCCGGTCCTCGAAGATGAAGTCCAGGAAGATCATCAGCAGGAACATGCCGCCGAAGGCGGCGATCGACGGGTGGGCGTCGGTGACGAGCTGCTGGTACTTGTCCTTGTCGTTCAGCGCCAGGTCCACCGCGTCGATCGGACCGATCTTGGCGCTGATGGCGACGATGACGACGGGGAAGACCAGCCGCATGCCGAAGACGGCGATCAGGACGCCGACCGTGAGGAAGATCTTCTGCCAGAAGGCGTTCATCTTCTTCAGGATCCCGGCGTTGACCACCGCGTTGTCGAACGACAGCGAGATCTCCAGGATGCAGAGGATCGCCACGATGCCGAGCGCCTCCCACCCCCCGTAGAAGCCCGCCGCCACGAGGCCGAGCGCGGTGATCGCGAACGACCAGCCGAAGGTTTTCAGAAGCACTGGCTACCCAATCGTGTATTGGGGGTCCTCCCGGACGGTGTCCGGGGGGAGGGCCTCCCCGCGCCGTACTCGGCTTTACGAAACGTTGACTTTGAGGTGCTGAGTCTAAGGGTCGACCGTTACGTGCGGCACAGGAGGTCCCGTACCGGCCGGTAGCCGGGGCGCCGCACCGTCCCGAGCACTCAGGAGCGCTCCTGGGCCCTAGGAGACGTTCACCCCGAAGTCGAGAGCGATGCCCCGCAGTCCGGACGCGTACCCCTGTCCCACGGCTCTGAACTTCCACTCGCCCTGGTAGCGGTAGAGCTCGCCGAAGATCATGGCGGTCTCCGTGCTCGCGTCCTCGCTGAGGTCGTAGCGGGCGAGTTCCTGGCCGTCGGCCTGGTTGACGACGCGGATGAAGGCGTTGGCCACCTGGCCGAAGGTCTGCCCCCGCTCGTCGGCCATGTGGATGGAGACCGGGAAGACGATCTTGTCGCACTGCGGCGGCACCTTGGGGAGGTTCACCAGGAGCGACTCGTCGTCGCCCTCGCCCTCGCCGGTGAGGTTGTCGCCGGTGTGCTCGACCGAGCCGTCCGGGCTGGTGAGCTGGTTGTAGAAGACGAACCACTCGTCCCCCATCACCCTCCCGTTGGTGCACAGCAGGGCGCTGGCGTCCAGGTCGAAGGGGGCTCCGGTGGTGGAGCGCGCGTCCCAGCCGAGTCCGACCATCACCTGAGTGAGGTTCGGCGCGGCCTTGGACAGGGAGACGTTGCCTCCCTTGGCGAGCGTGACGCCCATGTTGCTGGTCCTCCCCTAGGTGGTGCCCGGTGCTGTGCTGCCTCTTGGATGTCCTGCGCGTCCGGCGCCGACCGTAAACGGTGCGGCGCCGGACGGAGCGGACGGTCGGGTGGTTCGGCCCTGCGGCTCAGACGTTGACGCCGAAGTCCTGCGCGATGCCGCGCAGGCCCGACGCGTAGCCCTGGCCGATGGCGCGGAACTTCCACTCGGCGCCGTGCCGGTACAGCTCGCCGAAGACCATGGCGGTCTCCGTCGACGCGTCCTCGCTGAGGTCGTAGCGGGCGATCTCGGCGCCGCCGGCCTGGTTCACGACGCGGATGAACGCGTTGCGGACCTGCCCGAAGGACTGCTGGCGGTTCTCGGCGTCGTAGATGGAGACCGGGAAGACGATCTTCTCGACGTCGGCCGGGACGGCGGCGAGGTTCACCTTGATCGCCTCGTCGTCGCCCTCGCCCTCACCGGTGGTGTTGTCACCGGTGTGCTCGACCGAGCCGTCGGGGCTCTTGAGGTTGTTGAAGAAGACGAAGTTGGCGTCGCTGCCGACCTTGCCCGAGCTGTTCAGCAGCAGCGCGCTGGCGTCCAGGTCGAAGTCCGTGCCGGTCGTGGTGCGCACGTCCCACCCCAGACCGACGATGACCGCGGTCAGGCCCGGGGCCTCCTTGGTCAGCGAAACGTTGCCGCCCTTGCTGAGGCTGACTCCCACGAGTCCTCCATTGGTGTCCTGGGGCGGGGGCCCCGTCGTGCGTTGGATATCGGATCAACGAGTCGATCCTAGTGACGGGTTCCCGCACTACGCAGGCCCCGCACCCGAAGAATCCCAGGGTGTCGGGATCCGCGCGCCGCGACCCGGGCGCGCGGGCCCCGCCCGGCGCTGTCAGAGGGTGTCGAGCGCCTTCACGTACGCGCCCAGGTCACGGGCGTCCGGCAGCGCGTTGACGACCGTCCAGCGCACGACGCCCTCCTTGTCGATGACGAAGGTGCCGCGCACCGCGCAGCCCTTGTCCTCGGCGAACACGCCGTAGGCGCGGGAGACCTCGCCGTGCGGCCAGAAGTCGCTGAGCAGCGGATACTCCAGCCCCTCCTGCTCGGCGAAGACGCGCAGGGTGTGGATGGAGTCGTTGGAGACGGCCAGCACCTCGGTCTGGCGGTCGGCGAACTTCGGCAGGTTGTCGCGCACCTCGCACAGCTCGCCCGTGCACACGCCGGTGAACGCGAAGGGATAGAAGAGCAGGATCACGTTCTTGCTCCCCCGGAAGTCGGAGAGCCTCACGTCCCGGCCGTGGTTGTCCTTGAGCTCGAAGTCGGGGGCCTTGTCGCCGACCTGGATCGCCATCGCCTGGATGTCCCTTCATGGGCTGTCTGGGTGAGACCAGCCTACGCAGCGATCACCGGGAGCGACGGACGGGCCGGGTCGCTGGGACCCGGCCCGTCCGGACGCGGTCACTTCTGGGACGTCACTCCTCGGACGTCACTTCTTGGACTTGGCCGCCTTGGGCGTCACCAGCCGGCTGCCGCTCCAGTCCTTGCCCACGCTGACGCTCTTGCTGGCCGACAGACCCGCAGTCGTCGCGGCTTCGGAGATGTCGCTCGGCTCCACGTATCCCGTACGGCCGGTCTTCGGCGTCAGGAGGAGGATCGACCCGCCTTCTTCGATGTACGTGGTGGCGTCCACCAGCGCATCCGTCAGGTCTCCGTCATCGTCGCGGAACCAGAGCACTACGGCGTCGGCGACGTCGTCGTAGTCCTCGTCCACCAGATCGCTGCCGATGACTTCCTCGATGGACTCGCGGAGCTCCTGGTCGACGTCGTCGTCGTAGCCGATCTCCTGGACCACCTGCTCGGGCTGGAAACCCAGCCTGACGGCAGGGCTGGTCCGCTCCTCCGCGTGGTCCGCGGTCGCGCTCACGGGTTGCCTCCTGATCATGATGTGGGAATGTCTCAGCCACGCGCGTGCGCGAAGCATTGGCCGTAGTCCACACGGGCGGGACGGATCGCGCAAGTACCCGGCGGTTCGGACCGCCGAAACGGTGACGATCCTGGCCGTGTCGACGCAACTTCAGGCACTCGATGCGGACGAATGGTGATGCACACCACACCTATCTGCCCTGTTTGCGTATTTGAGAACCATCCAAGGGTACGAGATTCGAACGGGTGCCGGTTACCTCGGGGTAGAGATGACGTTTGCGGCCCCTAGGTACACGATGGGGGGCGGTGCAGCTACCGGAGAAGCAGCTTGACGCCGGCGAGAGCCCCCGGCGAGTGAAAACACCCCCGCACTGCCCCATACAGCCCCACACAGCCCCTCTGACAGGTAAGGAACAGCGTGGCTTCCGGATCCGATCGCAACCCGATCATCATTGGCGGCCTTCCGAGTCAGGTTCCTGACTTCGATCCCGAGGAAACCCAGGAGTGGCTCGACTCCCTCGACGCCGCGATCGACGAGCGCGGCCGGGAGCGGGCCCGCTACCTCATGCTGCGCCTGATCGAGCGGGCCCGCGAGAAGCGCGTGGCCGTGCCCGAGATGCGCAGCACGGACTACGTCAACACCATCCCCACCAGGGCCGAGCCGTTCTTCCCGGGCAACGAGGAGATCGAGCGCAAGATCCTCAACGCGACCCGCTGGAACGCGGCCGTGATGGTGTCCAGGGCCCAGCGCCCGGGCATCGGCGTGGGCGGTCACATCGCCACCTTCGCCTCCTCGGCGTCCCTGTACGACGTCGGCTTCAACCACTTCTTCCGCGGCAAGGACGAGGGCGACGGCGGCGACCAGGTCTTCTTCCAGGGCCACGCCTCGCCGGGCATCTACGCGCGCGCGTTCCTGCTCGACCGGCTCAGCGAGGAGAACCTCGACGCGTTCCGCCAGGAGAAGTCGAAGGCGCCGCACGGGTTGTCCTCGTACCCCCATCCGCGGCTGATGCCGGACTTCTGGGAGTTCCCGACGGTGTCGATGGGCCTCGGCCCGATCGGCGCGATCTACCAGGCGCGGATGAACCGCTACATGCACGCGCGCGGGATCGCCGACACGTCGAAGTCCCACGTGTGGGCGTTCCTCGGCGACGGCGAGATGGACGAGCCGGAGTCGCTCGGCCAGCTCACCATCGCCGCCCGCGAGGGCCTGGACAACCTGACCTTCGTCGTCAACTGCAACCTCCAGCGGCTCGACGGCCCGGTGCGCGGCAACGGCAAGGTGATCCAGGAACTGGAGTCGGTCTTCCGCGGCGCCGGCTGGAACGTGATCAAGCTGATCTGGGACCGCTCCTGGGACCCGCTGCTGGCCCAGGACCGCGACGGCATCCTCGTCAACCGGATGAACACCACTCCGGACGGCCAGTTCCAGACGTACGCCACCGAGTCCGGCTCCTACATCCGCGACCACTTCTTCGGCGACGACCAGCGGCTGCGCGCGATGGTCGAGGGCATGACCGACGACCAGATCCTGCACCTGGGCCGCGGCGGTCACGACCACAAGAAGATCTACGCGGCCTTCAAGGCGGCCGTGGAGCACACCGGCCAGCCGACGGTCATCCTGGCCAAGACGGTCAAGGGCTGGACGCTGGGCCCGAACTTCGAGGGCCGCAACGCCACGCACCAGATGAAGAAGCTGACGGTCGCCGACCTCAAGGGCTTCCGGGACCGGCTGCACCTGCCGATCTCCGACAAGGAGCTGGACAGCGGCCTCCCGCCGTACTTCCACCCCGGCCGGAACTCGGAAGAGATCCAGTACATGCACGACCGCCGCAAGGGCCTCGGCGGCTATGTGCCGACCCGTGTCGTGCGCTCGAAGCCGCTCGCACTGCCGGACGACAAGACGTACGCGACCGTGAAGAAGGGTTCGGGTCAGCAGTCGATCGCCACGACCATGGCGTTCGTACGGCTGCTCAAGGACCTCATGCGGGACAAGGAACTCGGCAAGCGGTTCGTGCTGATCGCGCCGGACGAGTACCGCACGTTCGGCATGGACTCCTTCTTCCCGAGTGCGAAGATCTACAACCCGCTCGGCCAGCAGTACGAGTCGGTGGACCGTGAGCTGCTGCTCGCCTACAAGGAGTCGCCCACGGGGCAGATGCTGCACGACGGCATCTCGGAGGCCGGCTGCACGGCGTCGCTGATCGCCGCGGGCTCGGCGTACGCCACCCACGGCGAGCCGCTGATCCCGGTCTACGTCTTCTACTCGATGTTCGGTTTCCAGCGCACCGGTGACCAGTTCTGGCAGATGTCGGACCAGCTGGCGCGCGGTTTCGTCCTGGGCGCGACCGCCGGCCGTACGACGCTGACCGGCGAGGGCCTTCAGCACGCGGACGGCCACTCGCAGCTGCTGGCCTCGACGAACCCGGGCTGCGTCGCCTACGACCCGGCCTACGGGTTCGAGATCGCGCACATCGTGCAGGACGGGCTGCGCAGGATGTACGGCAGCTCGCCCGGGCACCCGCACGGCGAGGACGTCTTCTATTACCTGACCGTCTACAACGAGCCCATCCAGCACCCGGCCGAGCCGGAGAACGTGGACGCCGAGGGCATCGTCAAGGGCATCCACCGGTTCAGCGAGGGCGTCTCGGGCTCGATTCCGGCGCAGATCATCGCCTCCGGCGTGGCGGTGCCGTGGGCCGTCGAGGCGCAGAGAATCCTCGCCGAGGAATGGGACGTCCGGGCGGACGTCTGGTCGGCGACCTCCTGGAACGAGCTGCGGCGCGAGGCCGTCGAGGTCGAGCGGCACAACCTGCTGCACCCGGAGGAGGAGCAGCGCGTGCCGTACGTGACGCGCAAGCTGGCCGGGGCCGAGGGGCCGTTCGTGGCCGTCTCGGACTGGATGCGGTCGGTGCCGGACCAGATCGCCCGCTGGGTGCCCGGCCGGTACCAGTCGCTGGGGGCGGACGGCTTCGGCTTCGCCGACACCCGCGGCGCGGCCCGCCGGTTCTTCCACATCGACGCGCAGTCGGTGGTCGTCGGCGTGCTCACCGAACTGGCCAAGGAGGGCCGGATCGACCGGTCGCTGCTCAAGCAGGCCATCGACCGCTACCAGCTGCTGGACGCGTCGGCGGCGGACCCGGGGGTCGCCGGGGGCGACGCGTAGCGGCCACCGGCGGTGAGCCGCGCGTGAGGGGCGGTGGGGCTTGCGGCCCCCCGCCCCTTACGCGTTCTTTACGATGCGGACATGCGCAAGGCGACGGCCCGGAGCCGGTGTGAGTGGCAGGACCGGTGGGAGCAGTGGACACAGCGGCCGTTGCTGTCCCTCACCGTGGTGTTCGCCGTCGCGTACGCCGTACCGATCGTGGACGCCTCGGCCGGGCACGCGCTGACGCGGGCGTGCACCGCGGTCGAGTGGTCGGTGTGGGGGGCGTTCGCCCTGGACTACCTGGTCAGGCTGGCGCTGACTCCCGAGCGGCGCGCGTTCGTGCGCACACACTGGCTGGACCTGTGCGCGGTGATCCTGCCGGTGCTCCAGCCGTTGCGGCTGCTGCGGCTGGTCTCGACGCTGCTGCTGGTGGGGCGGAGGGCCCGGATGGCCTCGCAGATCCGAATGACGACGTACGTCGTGGGGGCCGTCGTCGGGCTGCTGATGTTCGGTTCGCTCGCCGTGCTGTCGGTCGAGCGGGATTCGCCGGACGGGAACATCCGCACACTGGGTGACGCCCTGTGGTGGTCGTTCACGACGATGACGACCGTGGGGTACGGAGACCACTCGCCGACCACCGGTCTGGGGCGGATCATCGCCGTCGGGCTGATGCTCTCCGGGATCGCGCTGCTCGGTGTGGTGACCGCGAACATCGCGGCGTGGTTCATCGAGCGGTTCGAGAAGGACGACATCGAGGAACGCGCCCGTACGGAGGCGATCCTGGCGCTGACGGAGGAGGTGCGCGCGCTGCGGCGAGAGGTCGCGGCGCTGCGGGACGACGCCTGCGGGGCGTCGTCGGTGGCCACCCGAGGACCGTCCGGGTGAAGCGGCCGGGTGAAGCGACCGGACAGACACGGAGGCGGCGGCCGGGCCGCGCGACGCGGCCCGCGGGGGCGGTTGAACGGGCAGAGGCGCCGGGCGGGGTGCGGCCGCAGCTCGCGGCGGGCCGCCGCCGGTCAGTGCGGTCGGCGGGTCAGAGCAGTCCGTTGCCCGATCCGGTGGCGCCCGCCAGCCAGATGATCGCGAGCAGTGTGTCGATGGCGCCGAGCACGACGGCGACCAGGGCCGGTACCGGGCGGGAGCCCGCCCAGGTGCGGCCCATGGCCAGCCAGCCGCAGACGATCGCCGCGGGGCCGAGGACGATCCCCAGCGTGAAGAATCCGGCGACCGCGCAGACGAGGCCGATGATGCCGAGCGTCGCGCGATCCGGCCCGGACTGTGACCCCGTGCGGCCACTCGAGCGGGGGTACCTGCGGGCGCCGTTTCCGAGACCGGCCATCGTCAACTCCCTGGAATCCGGGGCGGTTCGATGGTCGGGTACCCCCGACACGCGGACTATGCGCCGTGGTTGCCGGGCTGTCGGCGCGCTGTCCCCCTCCGGCAGCGCGCCGCGGCCCTGGCAGCCCTGCCATCCGGAGGGCTTGACTAACTGTGACCTGCGGCGCGTGCCGGATGCGAGGAACCTTTAGCCTTGTCACCCTGATGAGGGAAATTCGTTGAGATCCCGTCAGGTCCGCGGGCCGGGCGGGAGCCTCCGGGGCGGGGCCTCAGATGTGGCCCACCCCGGCTCCCGCGTCCGCGTTCTGCCCGCGCTTGGTGAACAGCGCCACGACGACGGCGACCACCGCGACCCCGCACGCCACCAGGGACGCGAGGCTCATGCCGGAGATGAACGTGTCGTGGGCGACGTCGGCGATCTTCGCGGCGATCGCCGGGGGCGTGCCCGGGGCCACCGGGGCCGCGCCGACCTGGACCGCCTCCGACGCCTGGCCGAGCCGGTCGGGGGTGAGCGCGGGCAGGCCCGCTTCCTTCCAGTTCACCGGCAGGTCGCTGTCGACCTTGGAGGCCATCACGGCGCCCAGCACGGCCGTGCCGAGGCTGCCGCCGATCTGCATGGCCGCCTGCTGGAGACCACCGGCCACGCCGGACAGCTCCATGGGCGCGTTGCCGACGATCACCTCGGTGGCCCCGACCATGACCGGCGCGAGGCCGAGGCCCAGCAGGGCGAACCAGACCGACATGACGCCGCTGCCGGTGTCCGTCTCCAGCGTGGACATGCCGTACATGGCGACGGCGGTGGCCACCATGCCGCCGGCCAGCGGGATGCGGGGGCCGAGCTTGGTGATCAGCGCGCCCGCGAGCGGGGAGCCGACGATCATCATGCCGGTGAGCGGGAGGAGGTGCAGGCCCGCGTCGATGGGGCTCATGCCGTGCACGTTCTGGAGGTAGAACGTCACGAAGAACAGGCCGCCCAGGAACGCGACGGCCATCAGGACCATGAGGATCACGCCCGCCGACAGCGGGACCGAGCGGAACAGCGCCAGCGGGATCAGCGGCTCCCGGACCTTCGTCTCCCAGAAGGCGAACGCGGCGAAGAGCACCGCGGAGCCGAGCACGAACGCCCAGGTCGCCCCGTCGCCCCAGCCCCAGGCCGGCGCCTTGATGAGGGCCCACACCAGGCAGAACATCGCGCCGGAGAGCAGGGCGATGCCGAGCAGGTCGAACGAGCGCGGGGCGTTCTCGGCGCGGTGGTCGCGCAGGATGAGCACACCCAGGACCAGGGCGAGGGCGCCGACCGGCACGTTGATGAAGAACACGGACTGCCAGCTGACGTGCTCGACGAGGACGCCGCCGAGGATCGGGCCGCCCGCGGTGGACGCGCCGATGACCATGCCCCACAGGCCGATGGCCATGTTGAGCTTCTCCGCCGGGAAGGTCGCGCGCAGCAGACCGAGCGCGGCCGGCATCAGCAGGGCGCCGAACAGGCCCTGGAAGACCCGGAAGACGACCACCAGCGCGATGCTGTCGGACAGGCCGATCGCGCCCGAGGCGGCGGCGAAGCCGACGACGCCTATGAGGAAGGTCTGGCGGTGGCCGAAGCGGTCGCCGAGCTTGCCCGCGGTGATCAGGGAGACGGCCAGCGCCAGGAAGTAGGCGTTGGTGATCCACTGGACCTCGGCGAAGGTGGCGCCCAGGTCGCTGGCGATGGCCGGGTTGGCGATGGCCACGATGGTGCCGTCGAGGGCCACCATCATGACGCCGACGGCGACGGTGAGCAGGGTGAGCCACGGGTGGCCGCGCAGCCCTTCGGCGGGCGGCCCCTGGGTCGGGTCCGCCGGCGTCCCGCCCCCCGGGCCGGTCGAGTCGATCGCGGTCTGACTAGTCATGTGTTCGAGGCTAGTGACAGTCGCTGACAATTGACAAACGAGTTCACAAGTCGGTAACTGACACGTATGGACACCCTGCGCGAACGCAAGAAGCGGCGCACCCGGGACGCGCTGCTGCGGGCAGCCGCGGAGCTGTTCACGTCCCAGGGTTACGAGGGGACGACCGTCGACGAGATCGCCGAGGCCGTCGACGTCTCCCAGCGCACCTTCTTCCGCTACTTCGCCGGCAAGGACGAGGCGGCGCTCGGCCTGGTGGAGATGACGGTGGCCCGGTTCGTCGAGGCGGTCCGCGACCGCCCGCCGGGCGAGGCGCCGATGCGGGCGCTGCGCGGTGCCGTGGTCGAGGGCTGGTACGCGATCAACGAGGTGGTCGAGTCCGTGGTCCCGGTGGAGCTGTATCTGCGCATGTACCGGGTGATCGAGGAGACGCCGGTGCTGCTCGCCGCGCATCTGAGACGCTCGGCGGAGATCGAGGAGGATCTGGCGCGGGTGATCGCCGAGCGCGAGGGGCTCGACGTCGACGCCGATCCGCGGCCCCGGCTGGCGGTGGCCGTGTTCAGCGGGGCGATGCGGGCGGCGGAGCGCCGGTGGTCCGCGGGCGGGGAGCTGGACCCGGAGGCGATCCGGCTGCTCACGGCGCGGTGTCTCGACGGGCTGGGACCGGCGCTGCTGGGCGACTGGCGGGAGCCGGAACGGGCCGCGGCGTCCGGGAGCGGGTCCGGGAGGCTCGCGCAGGCCTGAAGGGGGTCATGACCACTAGACCCCCGGTTGAAACGTGATCCGTGTCACTTGATCCACCCGAGACCCTCTCGTTCTCCTAGTGTGTCCTTACAGTGACTTCCTTCGACACCTCCCCTCAGCTCAACGTCTGGCGCGCGCTGGCCGCCCTGGCCGTGGTGTTCGTGATGCTGACGACCACCGGCTGGACCGCTCTGCACCAGCACCGGGACGCCACCGCCCTGCAGAACTCGCGCACGGCGTGGGAGCACGGCCGGATCGACGGCCGGCGGCTGCCGGACCCCGCCTCGGCCCCCGCCCGGCTCGCCCGCTTCTTCGCCGCGTTGACCGCTCCGCAGCGCACCGCGCTCGCGCACGACTACGCGCTCGCGGTGGGCAACATGAACGGCGCCCCCGTGGAGTTGCGCTACCGCGCCAACCGCGTCGCCCTCCAGGAGCAGATCCGGCTGGAGCGCAGGCGGCTGCACGACAGGCGGCTCACCCCGGCCGGGCAGCAGCTGGCCGACCGCCGTATGCGCCGCTACCAGGCACTGAGCACCGCGGACCGGCAGATCCTCGCCTTCGACCCGGAGGGCTCCGGCCGGGCCGCCGAGGTGTTCGGCAGGCTCGACGACGCCGAGCGGATCTCCGTGATCGTGCCCGGCGTCGACACCGACCTGCTCACCTTCCAGCGCACCAACCGCAAGTACTCCGCGCCCGTCGGCATGGCGCAGGCCCTGTACGCGGCCGAGCACGAGGCGAGCCCGTCGAAGCGCACGGCCGTGATCGCCTGGGCCGACTACACCTCGCCCGACGGTCTGGGCATCGACTCGGCCACCGCGATGCGCGCCAGGAACGGTGCCGTCCGGCTGAACGCCCTGCTCGGCGCCCTGCCCGGCCGCACGCCGGTGTCGCTGTTCTGCCACAGTTACGGCTCGGTGGTGTGCGGGGTCGCCGCGCGCTCCACGCCGGGCCGGGTCAGCGACATCGCGGTGGCCGGCAGCCCCGGGATGCGCGTGGACAAGGCGGCCGAGCTGGGCACCGACGCCCGCGTGTGGGCGATGCGCGACGCCGACGACTGGATCCAGGACGTGCCGCACCTGGAGGTCGGCGGCCTCGGGCACGGCGAGGACCCGATGGCCCGGGAGTTCGGCGCGCGCGTGCTGTCGGCGCGGGAGGCACGCGGCCACGGAGGCTACTTCGAACCGGGCACGGACAGCCTGCGCAACTTCGCCGAGATCGGCACCGGCGCGTTCCGCTCGGTGGAGTGCGCCCACGATGATGACGCCTGCACGGCGGGTTTGACCGACACGACAGAGGCTGGACGCGCGTAGAGACGCAGGAATTGCGGGTGCGCGCGGGGAGGGGACGAAGAATGGGTGTCACGCATACGATGAGCCGCATGGGTGACGTACTGGCCGGATTTCATGCCGCCTGGGAGTTCGAGTCCGATTCCGTCCTCATCCGCTACGAACGGGGGCTGCGCACACCCAAGCTGCTCTCCGCGCTCGGGGAACGCCGGATACCGCTCTCGGCCCTGTCCGGCGTGACGCTGACGCCCGGCAAGCGCGGGACGGTCGTCCTGCGCGCGGAGCCCCGCCCGGGAGCCGACCCGCTGATGGAGGCGGCCGACGGCCAGCTCAAGGAGGGCAGCGACCCCTACCGGCTGGTGCTGCCCGCCGAGCGCGCGACCCTCGCCGAGTACTACGCCGACGAGCTGAAGTCGCAGCTGACCGCCTCCGGGCCGGCCGAACGGTTCCTGGTGGACGCGCCCGAGACCCCGCTGTCGTTCAAGGCGTACGACGGGAAGGCCTCGTTCGACGGGCGGACGGTGCGCTTCAGGTGGTTCTGGACGGGGGCGTCGTCCGCCAAGTGGAAGGCCGGCGACCAGAGCTTCGCCGTCTCCGAGCTGAGCGGCGTCGAGTGGCGCTCGCCGGAGGTGTTCGAGGGACACCTGCGGCTGGTCAACGGGCATGACTCGCCGGTGCAGCCCGACCAGGATCCGGCGACCGTCGTCTTCGGGCTCGGCTACGGGCCCGTCCACGAGTCGCTGCCGTTCGCCGCGGCCGTGCTGGCGGCGGTCCGCGGGCGGGGGGCCTCGGCGGCCGTCCCGGCCACGACCGTGCCGCGCCGCGATCCGGCCGACATCGCCGACCGGATCCGCCACCTCGGCGAGTTGCACCAGGCCGGACTGGTCACCGACGAGGAGTTCTCCGTCAAGAAGGCCGAGCTGCTGGCCGAGCTGTAGGCCCACCCGCCTCCGGATCAGCGCCCGGACGCGCGCCGGTCACTCGCGGCCGGCGGAGGCGAACCGCATGTCCGCGTACCGGTCGCCGGCCACCTTCGCCGCGATCGGCTCCAGCAGCGCCAGCTCCGCCTCGCTCAGCACGATCGCCGTCGCCGCCGTGTTCTCCTCCACCCGGGCCGGCCTGCGGGTGCCCGGGATCGGGATCACCGGCAGACCGTGCACCGCGCCGCGCTGCTGGACCCAGGCCAGGGCGATCTGGCCGAGCGAGGCGCCGTGGGCCTCGGCCACCGTGCGGACCGGCTCCAGCAGGGCCGCGTTGGCGGCGGCGTTCTCGCCGTTGAAGCGGGGCTGCTGACGGCGGAAGTCGTCGGCGGTGAGGTCCGTCGCGGCGTCGGCGAACGAGCCGGTGAGGAAGCCCCGGCCGAGCGGCGAGTAGGCGACGAGGCTCACCCCCAGCTCGCGGGCCGCCGGCACGACCTGCGCCTCGATGTCGCGGCTGAACAGCGACCACTCCGACTGGACCGCGGCGATGGGGTGGACGCCCTGCGCCGCGTGCAGCTCGGCGGCCGTCACCTCGCTCAGGCCCAGCTGCTTGACCTTGCCCTCGCGCACCAGCTCGGCCATCACGCCGACGGTGTCCTCGATCGGCACGTTCACATCACGGCGGTGCATGTAGTACAGGTCGATGACGTCGACGTCCAGGCGCCGCAGGCTCGCCTCGACGGCCTCGCGGATGTAGGGCGCGTCGTTGCGGATGATCCGCCGCGAGGGGTCCTCCGGGGGTATCGCCAGGGCGAACTTGGTCGCAATCACGACCTCGTCGCGGTGCGCCTTGAAGAACGGGGCGAGGAACTTCTCGTTCTCGCCCGCGCCGTACGCGTCGGCCGTGTCGTAGAGCGTGACGCCCAGCTCCAGGGCCCGTTCCAGCGCGGCGCGGGACGCGTCGGCGTCCGTGGGACCGTAGGCGAAGCTCATGCCCATGCAGCCGAGGCCCTGGACGCCGACCTCGGGTCCGTTCTCTCCGAGTCGTGCCGTGGGGATCGTGCTGGACGTCATCGGGCGGTCCTTTCCGCTTCGTGGAGCCGGGGTTCGTGGAGCTGGGAATCGGGGAGCTGGGCGTCGTGGGACCGGGTGCGGATGGCGTCCCCGTAGAACGTGATCTTCCGGTCGAGCACGGCGAGCGTGTCCTGGAGTTCGGCGATCCGGGCCCGCACGTCGCGCCGGGTGTTCTCCAGCAGCTCGTGGCGTTCGCCGAACGTGTGCGCGCCCTCGCGGACCAGTTCGGCGTACCGCACCATGTCGGCGACCGGCATGCCGGTGAGCCGCAGCTTCCCGACGAGGTCGAGCCAGTCCAGGTCGCGGTTGCTGTAGCGGCGCTGACCGGTGTGCGAGCGGTCGACGTGGGGCATCAGCCCGATCCGCTCGTACCAGCGCAGCGTGTGGGCCGTCAGGCCGGTGAAGGCGACCACCTCGCTGATCGTGTAGCTGTCCTGGCCGTCCGGCCGCGGGTGCCGCGGTGGGGGCGCGGCGCAGACGTCTGCGGGGTCCTGGTTCTGTTCGATGGTCACGGGCGTGGTCTGCAACACCGTCATGACCACCACGCTATGACCTTGGAGTGCGCTCCAAGCAAGCGGATCCGGTGAGAAAACCGGGGGACTCGGCCTGATCGCATTGGTTAGCGTGCGGGAATGAGTCCTGTACGCCGTGCCCTGCCCGAGGACGCCGCCGAAGTGCTGCGGCTGCGTCAGGTGATGATCGACTCGCTGTCCCCCGCCGACGGGTCCGGCGGCGGGCCCGTCGACTGGCACGCCGAGTCGCTGCCCACGCTGCGCGAGCGGCTGTCCGAGCCGGACGGCGACTTCGCCGCCTTCGTCGTCGACCACCCCGAGCGGCCGGGGGCCCTGGCCGCGCTGGTCGTCGGGACGATCGAGTACCGCATCGGGCGGGCCGGCAACCCGCGCGGGACGATCGGCTACGTCTTCTCCGTCGCCACCGACCCGGACGCGCGCCGCCGGGGGTACGCACGCGCGGGCATGGACGCGCTGCTGGCGTGGTTCCGGGCGCGGGGCGCGGTCCGGGTGCAGCTCACCGCGTCCCCGGACGCGGCTCCGCTGTACGCGTCGCTGGGCTTTAGGCCCAAGCCGGACCCCTTGATGGAGCTGCCGCTGTGAGCCGCATAGGGTCGTGGGCATGTCGTTGAAGAGTCTCGCGCTGATCGAGAACTGGCCGGTTCCCTCCGCCGCCGCGGGCGTCGTGCGGGCCGACGGCACGGTGGCGGGCGTCCACGGCCCCGTGGGCCGGCGTTTCCCGCTGGCCTCGGTCACCAAGCCGCTCGCCGCCTACGCGGCGCTCGTCGCGTACGAGGAGGGCGCGGTGGAGCTGGACGAGCCCGCGGGGCCGCCCGGTTCCACGGTCCGCCACCTCCTCGCGCACACCTCCGGTCTCGCCTTCGACGAGCACCGCACGACGGCGGCGCCGGGTGAGCGACGGCTGTACTCCAACGCCGGGTTCGAGCAGCTGGGCGACCACATCGCGAAGGCGACGGACATCCCGTTCGCGGAGTACCTGCGGCAGGCGGTCCTGGAGCCGCTGGGGATGACGGCGACGACCCTCGACGGCTCCCCCGCCAAGGACGGCGTCTCGACGGTCGAGGATCTGCTGCGGTTCGCGGCCGAGTTGCAGGCGCCCGCGCTGCTGGATCCGCGGACGATGGCGGCGGCCATGTCCGTGCAGTTCCCGGGAACGAAGGGCGTGCTGCCCGGGTACGGGCACCACAACCCCAACGACTGGGGACTGGGCTTCGAGATCCGTGACGCCAAGTCGCCGCACTGGACCGGGAGTTCGTCGTCCCCGCGCACGTTCGGCCACTTCGGGCAGTCCGGCACGTTCCTGTGGGTGGACCCCGACGCGGGGGCGGCCGCGGTCGCGCTGGCGGACCGGGCGTTCGGACCGTGGGCGGTCGAGGCCTGGCCGCCGTTCACGGACGCGGTGCTGGCGGAGCTCCGCTAACCGGCAGGCTCCTGACCTGTCAGCTCCCACAGCAGCAGCTCCGCCGCCGTCGTCCCCACCGCCTCCAGGTCCTTCGCGTCCGTGAGGCGGGCCGCGTCCCCGGGCGCCAGTTCCTCGTCGCCGAGGCGGACCTCGCCGCGGACGACGTGGACGTAGACGAGCGGGGCGTCCGGCACCGCCGTGCGCTCCCCCGCGTCCAGCCGCCGGACGTGCAGCATCGCGCCGGCCCGCGGGACGGCGTACGGAGTGGAGTCGGCGATGCCGCGGACGATCTCGTAGGACGGGTCGCCGCCGGGTTCCGCCGGGGCCAGCCACATCTGGACGAAGGTCAGGGGCGCGCCGCCGTCGTTGCGCTCCACGTGCCGTACGCCGCCCGCCGAGCTGAGCCGCTGCACGTCGCCGGGGCGCACGCGGGTCTCGTGACCGGTCGAGTCGCGGTGGGTCAGCTCGCCCTCGACGACCCAGGTGACGATCTCCGTGTGGCTGTGGGGGTGCTCGTCGAACCCGGCGCCCGGGTCGAGGCGCTCCTCGTTGCAGGCGAGCAGCGGGCCGAAGCGGAGGTTGCCGGGGTCGTAGTGGGGGCCGAAGGAGAACGCGTGCCACGACTCGATGCCGGCGGCCGGGTCCCCGCCTCGGTAGCGCTCACCGGCGCGCCGTAGGTCCATCACGGGGTCCACCGTAGACCCGCCGCGCCCTCGCGCGCGGGGCCCCGGCGCGGCGGGCCGCCCCTCAGCCGGGCGCGGGCCGGGGCGCGGGCGGGGCGCAGACGACCCACCGGCACGAACACGTGCGGCGATAAGGCAGTCTTGTCCATGTGCCCGAACCAGAAACGAGTCGCCCCCAGCCCGCGGTCGCCGTCCATTCCCACCCCGCCACGCTGAAGCGGCTGGAGAAGTCCTCCGGAAGTCTCGCCGCCCAGGCCATCGCGCGGATGGACGAGACACTGCCCTGGTACCGGGCGATGCCCCCGGAGAACCGTTCCTGGATCGGACTGGTCGCCCAGGCGGGCATCGCCGCCTTCACGGAGTGGTTCCGGCGCCCCGACGCCCCCCAGGCGATCTCCACCGACGTGTTCGGCACGGCGCCGCGCGAGCTGACCCGGGCGATCACGCTGCGGCAGACCGTCGAGATGGTGCGGACCACGATCGAGGTCATGGAGTCCGCGATCGACGAGGTCGCGGCCCCCGGCGACGAGAACGTGCTGCGCGAGGCGCTCCTCGTGTACGCCCGGGAGATCGCCTTCGCCACCGCCCAGGTGTACGCCCAGGCCGCCGAGGCACGCGGCGCCTGGGACGCGCGGCTGGAGTCGCTCGTGGTGAACGCCGTGCTGAGCGGCGAGGCGGACGAGGGGGCCGTGAGCCGGGCCGCCGCGCTCGGCTGGAACGCGCCGGAACATGTGTGCGTCGTCCTGGGCACCGCCCCGGACGGTGACTCGGAGCTGACCGTGGAGGCCATCCGGCGGGCCTCGCGGCATTCCAAGCTCCAGGTGCTGACCGGAGTGCTCGGCACCCGGCTGGTGGTGATCGCCGGCGGCAGCGACAACCCGCTCGCCGTCGCGAAGTCGCTGATCGGGCCGTTCGCCGCGGGACCCGTCGTGGCCGGACCCGTCGTCCCCGACCTGCTGGCCGCGACCCGGTCCGCACAGGCCGCCGCGGCCGGTCTGAAGGCCTGTTCCGCCTGGCAGGACGCACCGCGGCCGGTGCTGGCGGACGATCTGCTGCCGGAGCGCGCCATCGCCGGTGATCCCGGTGCGCGCGAGCAGTTGGTGGAGGAGATCTACAGACCGCTGGAGGAGGCCGGGTCCGCGCTCCTGGAGACGCTCTCGGTCTATCTCGAACAGGCGTCCAGTCTCGAAGGGGCCGCGCGGATGCTCTTCGTCCACCCGAACACCGTGCGCTACCGGCTCCGACGTGTGACTGACGTCACCGGTTGGTCGCCGTCGGATGTACGCTCCGCGTTCACGCTCCGGATCGCGCTGATCCTGGGGCGTCTGGCCGACGGAGATCCTCAGACCTAGCCTTTTGTCGGGGGTCCACAAAACCCCCTGCGGTTCTTCGTCCCTGTCCCCACGGGCGGCTTCGGCCGTCCCCAAGAGAGAGTGTGAGAGTGCTCGTACTCGTCGCTCCCGGCCAGGGCGCCCAGACGCCCGGCTTCCTGACCCCCTGGCTCGAACTGCCCGGCGCCGCCGCCCGCGTCGCCGCGTGGTCCGACGCCATCGGCCTGGACCTCGCCCACTACGGCACACAGGCCGACGCGGACGAGATCCGTGACACCTCGGTGGCCCAGCCGCTGCTGGTCGCCGCCGGCATCCTGTCCGCCACGGCGCTCGGCGACGCGTCGCCGGCCGCGGTCGCGGGCCACAGCGTCGGCGAGTTCACCGCCGCCGCCCTGGCCGGCGTCCTCGACGACACCGTCGCGCTGAGTCTCGTGCGCAAGCGCGGCCTGGCCATGGCCGACGCCGCCGCGGTCACCGAGACCGGCATGTCCGCGCTGCTCGGCGGGGACCCCGAGGTCTCCGTCGCGCACCTGGAGAGGCTGGGGCTCACCCCGGCCAACATCAACGGCGCGGGCCAGATCGTCGCCGCGGGCACGCTGGAGCAGCTCGCCGCGCTGGCCGAGGACAAGCCCGAGGGCGTCCGCAAGGTCGTCCCGCTGAAGGTGGCCGGCGCCTTCCACACCCGGCACATGGCGCCCGCCGTCGAGACCCTGGCCAAGGCGGCCGCGGAGCTCACCCCGGCCGACCCCACGGTCCGCTACGTCTCCAACAAGGACGGGCAGGCCGTCGCGACCGGGGCCGAGATCCTGGACCGGCTGGTCGGCCAGGTCGCCAACCCGGTCCGCTGGGACCTGTGCATGGAGACCTTCAAGGAGCTGGGCGTGACCGCGCTCGTCGAGGTCTCCCCCGGCGGCACCCTGGTCGGCCTCGCCAAGCGCGCCCTGCCCGGCGTGAAGACGCTGGCGCTGAAGACCCCCGACGACCTCGACGCCGCTCGCGAGCTCATCGCCGAGCACGGCGTCGCCTGAGGAGCCCTGATGGCGAAGATCAAGCCCAGCAAGGGCTCCCCGTACGCGCGCATCCTCGGCGTCGGCGGCTACCGGCCCACCCGGGTCGTGCCCAACGAGGTCATCCTGGAGACGATCGACTCGTCCGACGAGTGGATCCGTTCCCGCTCCGGCATCGAGACCCGGCACTGGGCGAACGACGAGGAGACCGTCGCCGCCATGTCGATCGAGGCGTCCGGCAAGGCGATCGCCGACGCCGGGATCTCCGCCGCGCAGATCGGCGCGGTGGTCGTGTCGACCGTCTCGCACTTCAAGCAGACTCCGGCCGTGGCCACCGAGATCGCCGACAAGCTCGGCACGGACAAGGCGGCCGCGTTCGACATCTCGGCCGGCTGCGCGGGCTTCGGCTACGGCCTGACCCTCGCCAAGGGCATGGTGGTCGAGGGTTCCGCCGAGTACGTGCTCGTCATCGGCGTCGAGCGGCTGTCCGACCTGACCGACCTGGAGGACCGCGCCACGGCCTTCCTGTTCGGCGACGGCGCGGGCGCGGTCGTCGTCGGCCCTTCCGAGGAGCCGGCGATCGGCCCGACGGTCTGGGGCTCCGAGGGCGACAAGTCGGAGACCATCAAGCAGACCGTGCCGTGGACGGAGTACGACTCCACGGGCAAGTTCCCCGCGATCACGCAGGAGGGCCAGGCGGTCTTCCGCTGGGCCGTGTTCGAGATGGCGAAGGTCGCCAAGGAGGCGCTGGACGCCGCCGGCGTCAGCGCCGACGAACTCGACGTCTTCATCCCGCACCAGGCCAACGAGCGCATCATCGACTCGATGGTGAAGACTCTCAAGCTGCCGCAGTCCGTCACGGTCGCCCGTGACGTGCGCACCACCGGCAACACCTCGGCCGCCTCGATCCCGCTCGCGATGGAGCGGCTTCTGGCGACCGGCCAGGCGAAGAGCGGCGACACCGCGCTCGTCATCGGATTCGGGGCGGGTCTCGTGTACGCCGCCACTGTCGTTACCCTCCCCTAGGCACTCCGTGCCGGATCACTCGGTCCGGTGCGGGAAACACCCACTGCCACACCTGTGGATATCTACGAAGGAGCGCCAACATGGCCGCCACTCAGGAAGAGATCGTCGCCGGTCTCGCCGACATCGTGAACGAGATCGCCGGCATCCCGGTTGAGGACGTCCAGCTGGACAAGTCCTTCACCGACGACCTGGACGTCGACTCGCTGTCCATGGTCGAGGTCGTCGTCGCCGCCGAAGAGCGCTTCGACGTCAAGATCCCGGACGAGGACGTCAAGAACCTCAAGACGGTCGGCGACGCGACCGACTACATCCTCAAGAACCAGGGCTGACCCACCCCGGTCCCCTGGACCGGACTGCCCCGCCACCCGGCGGTGGCGCCGCTGAATCCTCGTAACGTTGGAGAAAGAATCCGTGATCCCGACCAATCGCACCGTGGTCGTCACCGGTATCGGCGCAACCACACCGCTGGGTGGCGACGCAGCCTCTACCTGGGAGGGTCTTGTCGCCGGCAAGTCCGGTGTCCGGGCCCTGGAGGAGGAGTGGGCGGCCGACCAGGCCGTCCGCATCGCGGCCCGTGTCGCCGTGGAGCCTCTTGAGGTCATCCCGCGGCCGCAGGCCCGCAAGCTGGACCGTTCCGCGCAGTTCGCGCTGATCGCGGCCCAGGAGGCCTGGAAGGACGCCGGCTTCTCCGGCAAGGCCGGCGAGGAGGGCAGCGAGGGCGACGTCGAGGCCGACCGCCTGGGCGCCGTCATCGCCTCCGGCATCGGCGGCGTCACCACCCTCCTCGACCAGTACGACGTCCTCAAGGACAAGGGCGTGCGCCGGGTCTCCCCGCACACCGTCCCCATGTTGATGCCCAACAGCCCCTCCGCCAACGTCGGCCTGCTGGTCGGCGCCCGCGCGGGCGTGCACACGCCGGTCTCGGCGTGCGCGTCGGGCGCGGAGGCCATCGGCTACGCCATCGAGATGATCCGCACCGGCCGCGCCGACGTGGTCGTCGCCGGCGGCACCGAGGCCGCGATCCACCCGCTGCCCATCGCCGCGTTCGGCAACATGATGGCGATGTCCAAGAACAACGAGAACCCGCAGGGCGCCTCGCGTCCCTACGACACCGCCCGCGACGGCTTCGTCATGGGCGAGGGCGCCGGCGTCATCGTCCTGGAGTCCGCCGAGCACGCGGCCGCGCGCGGGGCCCGCGTGTACGCCGAGGCCGTCGGCCAGGGCATCTCGGCCGACGCCCACGACATCGTGCAGCCGGAGCCGGAGGGCCGCGGCATCTCGCACGCCCTGCAGAACCTGCTGGACAACACCGACCTGGACCCGGCGGAGATCGTGCACATCAACGCGCACGCCACCTCGACGCCGGCCGGCGACGTCGCGGAACTGAAGGCGCTGCGCAAGGTCTTCGGCGACGACGCCGACCACATGGCGGTCTCGGCGACGAAGTCGATGACCGGTCATCTGCTGGGCGGCGCGGGCGGCGTCGAGTCCGTCGCGACGATCCTCGCGCTGTACCACCGGGTCGCTCCGCCGACCATCAACGTCGAGAACATCGACCCCGAGGCCGAGGCGAACGCGGACGTCGTCCGCGGCGAGGCGCGCAAGCTGCCCGTCGAGGGCCGTATCGCCGCGCTGAACGACTCGTTCGGGTTCGGCGGGCACAACGTGGTCCTGGCGTTCCGCTCGGTCTGAGACGTGCCCGTACGCCGTCGCGTGAACACCTGAAGGGCCCCGCCTCCACGAGGCGGGGCCCTTCGGGCTCTGCGCGGTCCGCGTGGCCGCGCCCGGCGCGGTCCTCAGACGACCTGGTGCAGCCAGCGCACCGGGGCGCCCTCGCCCGCGTGGCGGAAGGGCTCCAGTTCGTCGTCCCACGGCTTGCCGAGGAGCTTGCAGAGTTCGCCCTCCAGCTCCGTCTCGCCGCGCCCGCTGCGCAGCAGTGCGGCCCGCAAGCGGTCCTCGGGGATGAGGATGTCACCGTGGATTCCGGTGACGGCGTGGTAGATGCCGAGGTCGGGGGTGCAGCTGTAGCGCTCGCCCTCGGCGGTGGCGCACGGCTCGGCGGTGACCTCGAAGCGCAGCATCTGCCAGCCTCTCAGCGCCGACGCCAGCTTGGACGCGGTGCCGACCTCGCCCTTCCAGGAGAACTCCGAGCGCCAGGTGCCGGGCGCGGCGGGCTGCCGGATCCAGTCGAGGTTGACGCGCGTGCCGAGCACCCCGGCGACGGCCCACTCGACGTGCGGGCACAGCGCGCGCGGCGCGGAGTGCACGTACAGAACTCCACGTGTCGTCACCGGGACCTCCGGGCAGAGCGGGACAGTCTTGCTGGCTGGCAACGGCGGCGGTGGCAGGCAGCCGCGTTGATGGCGAGGCTACCGTGCGGCGGCGCAAGGAGTGTGACGTACCGTCTGTCCTGGTGCCCTGAAACCTCCGCCTTTCACCCGGCAGGACGCCTGTACGGGTGGGAAGCGTTCCATCGTGCGGGTGTGATTCGCCCGGGAACTCCCGTGCGTTGTCCTAGGGGGGAGCGTTGTTCGAAGAGCGAGGGGAACACCAGCGGATGCGGAAGCGACACCGGCACGCGCGGGCCGTGCTCGCGGGCACGACGGCGGCCGTCCTGGGCCTGGCGGGCTGTGACGCCCTGGGCGGCGGTGACGGCTCGGGTCCGTCGGGCGCGCGGGCCGGCCACGCGAAGCCCTCCGCGTCGCCGGCCCCCCTGTGGGACTCCAGCCCGTCGTCGCTGGCGGCGGTGGGCGACTCCATCACGCGCGGCTTCGACGCCTGTACGGTGCTCGCGGACTGTCCGCAGGTGTCCTGGGCGACCGGCGACAGCGCCGACGTGAAGAGTCTCGCGGTGCGGCTGCTGGGCCCGGCGAAGGCGGCCACGCACAGCTGGAACCACGCGGCGACCGGGGCGCGGATGGCCGACGTGCCGGCCCAGATGGCCCAGGCCGTGCTGCACAAGCCGCAGTTGGTGACGGTGATGGCGGGCGCGAACGACGCGTGCCGCGCGTCCACGGCGGCGATGACGCCGGTGCCCGACTTCCGCGCGCAGTTCACGGACGCGCTGCGCACGCTGCGCCGGGCGCTGCCGAGGACGCAGGTGTACGTGTCGAGCGTGCCGAACCTGAAACGGCTGTGGTCGCAGGGGCGGACGAACGCGCTGGGCAAGCAGATCTGGAAGCTGGGCATCTGCCCGTCCATGCTGGGCGACGCGGACGCGCTGGACTCGGCGGCGACCTCGCGGCGGGACACCGTGCAGAAGCGGGTGGAGGCCTACAACACGGTGCTGAAGGAGGTCTGCGCGAAGGACGCGCGGTGCCGCTTCGACGGCGGCGCGGTGTACGACTTCCGGTTCGGCACCGACCAGCTGAGCCACTGGGACTGGTTCCATCCCAGCAAGGACGGCCAGGCGCGGCTCGCTGAGCTGGCCTATCGGGGAGTCACCGGGAAGACCTCGTGACCTAAAGTTCCGCCCATGAGCGAACACTTCGGAACACTTTCCGACGGCACTCCCGTGCACCGCTGGACCCTGGAGCGGGCGGGCACGCGGGTGCGCGTTCTGTCGTACGGCGGGATCGTGCAGTGCGTGGAGGTCCCGGACCGGGACGGGCGCACGGCGGACGTGGTGCTCGGGTTCGCGGACCTGGAGGGCTATCTCTCCCATCCGGAGCCCTATCTCGGCGCGCTGGTCGGACGGTACGCCAACCGGATCGCGCACGCCCGCTTCCCGCTGGACGGCGTGACCTACGCCCTGGAGCCCAACGCCGCGCCCAACTCCCTGCACGGCGGGCCGGGCGGGTTCGACAAGCGGGTGTGGGACGTGGAGCCGGTCGAGCACGGGCTGCGGCTGCGCCGGGTCGCCGCGCACGGCGAGGAGGGCTTCCCGGGGCGGCTGGATGTCTCGGCCACGTACACGCTGGACGCGTCGGGGGCGCTGCGGTTCGCCTACCGGGCCGTCACCGACGCGCCCACGGTGGTGAACCTGACCCACCACGGCTACTTCAACCTCGGCGGGCCCGGCAGCGGCACGGCGGGCGACCACGAACTGCGGCTGGCCGCCTCCCGGTACACGCCGGTCGACGCGGACCAGATCCCGACGGGCGAACTCGCGCCGGTGGCCGGGAGCCGCTTCGACTTCCGCACGGGCCGCAAGGTCGGCGCCGGCTACGACCACAACTTCGTGCTCGACAAGGGCGTCACCGACGCGCCGGCGGAGGTCGCCGAACTGCACGACCCGGCGACCGGGCGGGTGCTGACCGTGTCCACGACCGAACCGGGGCTCCAGCTCTACACCGCCGACCACCTGGGCGAGCCGTTCGTGCCCGGCGAGGGCGTCGCGCTGGAGACCCAGCACTTCCCGGACTCCCCCAACAAGCCGCGCTTCCCGAGCACCGTGCTGCGCCCCGGCGAGGTCTACCGGTCGGAGACGGTCTACGGCTTCTCGGTCCGCTAGCGGGCGGCGGGACGGCGGTCCGCGGCGGGTCGCCGCGCTCCGCGGCCGGAGGGGGATGTTGCCCCGGCCCAGGGGTCAGGTCCCGGGCCGGGGCTGTTCGGGGGGCGGCGGCCGCACGGGGTCGGGCGGCCGTGCCTACCCCACGGTAATCCTCGCGGTGATCCCGCGGCCGGTGTTCGAGCGGCCCGCCCGGATTTCGTACGAACCTTTCACAAAGGACCATCGACGGTCCGCCTCGAGGCCCCCGCGACGCCTTCGCCGCCGCGCGCGGGGGCGCACGGCCGGGGAGGCTCCATGGCGTGAGCGGCCCGCGGCACGGGATACTTCCGTCGTCCCACCCCACGCTTCCCCCACAGCGACGGAAGGACCCCGACTCCCGTGCACCGCATACGCGTTCGTGCAGGCATCCTCGGTCTGGCCCTGGTGGCCGGGCTCTCCTCCCCCGTCGCGGCGGCCGCGGCCGGGCCGGCCTCCGCCGCTCCCACCGTCGAGGAACAGCGGCTGGCGCAGGCCGTCCCGCAGGAGATCCTCGCCCGGTCCGGGTTCGGCACGGCGGCCCCGCGGTTCGCCCGGCTGCTGGCCGCCTCGACGTCCTACGCGTCCGCCCGGCGGGTCGTCGCCCGGGAGGGCTCGGCCCTGTGGCGCCGGGCGGTGGACCGGGCGCAGGGGCGGGGGCCGGCCGGCGGCGACCTCAGCCGCGACGACGACCGGCCGCTGTACTGGGCGCGGCTCGACATGACGAGCCGGCTGCGCGTCTGGAAGCCCCCGTTCGCGGTGACGGAACGCCGGCGAGCGGCCCTCGCGGACTCCTTGGAGCGCACGTCCCGCGGCCAGGCCGACATCCGGTTCCCCCGGCGCGCCGAGGGCCTCAAGCGGGTGCTGGTGACCGGCTTCGACCCGTTCACCCTGGACCGGGACATCCGCATCTCCAACCCCTCCGGGGCGGCGGCGCTCGCCCTGGACGGCACGGTGATCCGGACGGCGGACGGGCCCGCTCGCGTGGAGGCCGCCGTGTTCCCGGTGCGGTGGCGGGACTTCGCGCGGGGCGCCGTGGAGCGCGCCCTGCGGCCGCAGCTGCCCCGCGTCGACCTGTTCGCGACCGTCAGCCAGGGCCGTGCCGGCCGCTTCGACGTGGAGCGCGTCAACGGGGCCTGGCGGGGCGGTTTCCCCGACAACGAGAACATCGGCCGGACGGAGACGATCCCGGTCGCCGACCCCGCCTCGCAGCCGCAGTGGACAACAACGACCCTCCCGTACGCGGCGATCACGGCGGCGGACACCGGCCGTTTCCCGGTGTACGACCACACGGAGGTCACCGAGATCCCGGCGGGCGGCGCCGGTCCCGTCGTGCGGCCCGACGGGCCCACGCCCGGTTCGACGGCGCGGGCCGGGGGCGGCGGGGACTACCTGTCCAACGAGATCGCGTACCGGGCGACCCTGCTGCGCGACTGGCTGGGACTGCACGACAGCCTGCCGGGCGGCCATGTGCACACGCCCGTGCTGCGGTTCGCGGCCGGCAACGCCGACCCGGCGACCGGGACGGTGACCGACGCGGAGTTCGTGCGCGACCGGCTGGACATCGTCGCCCAGGTGCGGGCGATCCTGGGGGCGGCGCTGGGCGCCACGGAGCGGGCGCGAGGCTGACGCCGGTCCGCCGGAGCCGGACCGCGGGTGTCACCCGGGGGGCGGGGCCTTCGTGCCACGGACGGCGGGGGCCTCCCTCACCAGGCGGTGTTCTCCTCGCCGGCCCCGCGAGCCGTGCCGGCCCTGCCTGCCGGTTCCGCCCCGCCGTCCGGGTCCGCCGTGCCGTCCGGGTCCGTGCCGTCCGTGGCGCCCTCGGAGATCTCCTCGCCGAGCAGCTCACGGGCCAGCAGGGTGGCGCCCGCGACCGCGCCGGGCATCAGGAACACGGCGACGAAGGGCACCAGGAAGGCCAGGCCCAGGGGGGTGCCGAAGCCCCACACCAGCATCCGGCGGCCGCGCAGCAGGGCGAGCCGGGCGCGCAGGTCGATGTCACGGCGCTGGAGGGCGACGGCGACGAGTTCCTCGGTGAGGAAGAAGCCGGTGACGAAGAAGCCGATCACGGGGACGACCGTCTGCCCGACGACCGGGACGAACCCGAGGGCGAACAGCAGCACCGCCCAGACCAGTGCGCGCGCGAGGACGCGCAGGCTGTCGCGGGCGGAGACCCACAGCTCGCGCCAGAGCGGCAGCCCCGACTCGGGAGCGATGCCGTCCGGCGAGACGTCCCGGTCGACCCGCTCGGAGAGGCTCTCGTAGAAGGGCTGGCCGATGAGCAGGGTGACCGCGGTGAACGTGAGGACGGCGAGCAGCAGGCCGAGGGCGAACAGCACGGCGGTGAGGAAGCCGCGGAACAGGCCGAGCCAGGGGTTCGGCCAGCCGTCGGCGAACGGCGTGGACCAGCCCACGAAGTCCTCGCCCCACACCCCGAGCGCCACCAGCGCCGCCGCGTAGAGGACGAGCGTCAGCAGTCCGGGGACCAGTCCGAACCCGTACTGCCTGCCGTGCCGGGCCACCCACCGCTGGCCCTTCAGGAGGTACCTGAACCCCACCCCGAGATCGCGCATGGCCGAACTCTATCGGTCGTGCACATTTCAGGACGGCGCGGCCGCCGCCGGGGCCTCGTGGGCCATCCGGGGCATCGGTGACACCGACGCCCTCTTCCCGCAGTTGAGTCGATCGGGCACACCCTGCCGTACCGATCTCCGCAAGCAATGATCCGGGCAAGTCCAGGAGGTGGCCGTGCGTACACCGAGCGCCTGCCCGGCCCGTTCCGGCCGCCGTCCGCGCCGCCGCCGCCGTCCACCCGCGCACGGCCGGTTCCACGGACCGCGGTGTCGTCCTCGCGCCGCCGCCCCGGCGCGGATCGCCCCGGCTCGGGTCGCACAGGCGTTGATCACCATGGCACAGGCAAGCAGCGGGCTGGTTGAGGAGAGCGGATGACTCGTTTGGCTCGGACGGCGCAGGAGATCCACGGCACGGTCGCCGACGGATACGAGGCGGTACGGGAGGAGTTCGCCGCGTTCGTGGCGGAGGAACAGCCCGACTACGAGGGCCAGTTGTGCGCGTATGTGCACGGCCGGCGGGTCGTCGACCTGTGGGCGTCCGGCGACGGCGCCGGCCCCGACTCCCTCTACGGCGTGTACTCCTCGACCAAGGGCGCGGCGCATCTGGTGGTCGCGCTCCTCGTCCAGGACGGCACGCTGGAGTTGGACCGCAAGGTCACCTACTACTGGCCGGAGTTCGCCGCCGAGGGCAAGGGCGCGCTGACCCTGCGCGACCTGCTGGCCCACCGGGCCGGCGTGGTCGGCACGGACGGCGGGTTCTCCCCGCGCGAGCTGGCCGACGACCGTCAGCTCGCCGAACGTCTCGCCGACCAGCGGCCGTTCTGGCGGCCGGGCAGCGCCTTCGGCTACCACGCGCTGGTCATCGGGGCGCTCAGCGGCGAGGTCGTCCGGCGGGCCACGGGCCGCACGCTCCAGGAGGTTCACGAGGAGCGGGTGCGGTCCCCCTACGGGCTGGACTTCTTCCTGGGGCTGCCGGCCCGGCACGAGCCGCGCTTTCGCAGCGCGCAGCGGATGGCGCCGACGGCCGGGCAGCGGGCGCGGCTGGACCGCGCGGCCGACGGGCCGCACACGCTGACCGCCGTCGCCTTCAACCGTCACGCCGCCGAGCCGACGGATCTGGAGCTGCTGCCGAACGATCCGCTGGTGCGGGCCAGGGGGCCCGCCTCCGTGGGCGGGGTCGCGTCGGCGCGCGGGCTGGCCGGGCTGTACGCGGCGGCGATCAGCGAGACCGGCGGGAAGGCGCCGCTGCTGAAGGAGGACACGGCGGCGGAGTTCGGTCAGCTGCACTCCGTGGGCCACGACGTGGTGGCGCGCACGCACAAGGCGTACGGGCTGGGCTTCCAGGCCACCGCGGACACCTGGCACCCGTTCCTGGGCGTGGGCGCGTTCGGGCACAGCGGGGCGGGCGGCTGTCAGGCCTTCGCCGACCCGCGCAGCGGACTCGCCTACGGGTACACACGCCGGCGGTGCGCCTTCCCGGGCGGGGCGGCCCCGGAGAACGACCGGCTGGCGCGAGCCGTGCACCGGGCGGCGCTGGCCACGGGCTGAGCGACGGCGAAGGCCGCGCCCTCGCGCGCAACGTGCGCGGGGGCGCGACCTTCGGGCGGGCGGCCTTCGGGCGGGCGGCCGGCGGTCAGAGCTTGACGATCATCTTTCCGGTGTTGTCGCCGCGCAGGACCCCGAGGAACGCCTCCAGGTTGTTCTCGATGCCCTCGACGACCGTCTCGCGGTACTTCAGCTCACCGGAGCGGACCCAGGCGCCGACCTCCTGGACGAACTGCGGCTGAAGGTCGTAGTGGTCGCCGACCAGCAGGCCCTCGATGCGGCCGCGGGTCTGGATGAGGCGGGCCAGGTTCTTCGGGCCGGGGGCGGGCTCGGTGTTGTTGTAGACCGAGATCATGCCGCAGATCGCGATGCGGCCCTTCTCGTTGAGGGAGCCGATGGCGGCCTCCAGGTGGTCCCCGCCGACGTTGTCGAAGTAGACGTCGATCCCGTCGGGGGCGGCGTTGCGCAGCTGCTCGGCGACAGGGCCGTTCTTGTAGTTGAAGGCGGCGTCGAAGCCGTACTCCTCGACGAGGAGCTTGACCTTGTCGTCGGAGCCCGCCGAGCCGATGACCCGGGAGGCGCCCTTGAGCCTGGCGATCTGGCCGACCTGGCTGCCGACGGCGCCGGCCGCGCCCGACACGAAGACGGCGTCGCCCTCCTTGAAGGCGGCCGTGCGCAGGAGGCCCGCGTAGGCGGTGAGGCCGGTCATGCCGAGGACGCCGAGGTAGGTGGAGAGCGGCGCGGCCTCGGGGTCCACCTTGACGGCCTGTCCGGCGTCGAAGGTGGCGTACTCGCGCCAGCCGCCGAAGTGCAGGACGTGGTCGCCGACCGAGACGCCCTCGGCCTCGGACGCGACGACCTCGCCGACCGCCCCGCCCTGCATGGCCTTGCCCAGCTCGAAGGGGGCGACGTAGGACTTGGCGCTGCTCATGCGGCCGCGCATGTACGGGTCCACGGAGACGTACGCGTTGCGCACCAGCACCTCACCCGGGCCGGGGCGGCGGATCTGCGCCTCGGCGAGTTCGAAGTCCTCGGGCTTCGGCCAGCCGACGGGGCGGCTGAGCAGACGCCATTCGCGGCTGGTGGTGGGGAGGGCCGAGTCGGTCATGGGGGGCTGCCTTTCCATGTGCTTCACGTGCTTCGCCGGAAGAAAATGCTTCACTACCTGAAACAACCATGCTCCTGAATATTTCAGGATGTCAAGTAAACGGGTACCCTGGATCCATGTCCGCCTCACATCCGTCCGCGCAGACGGCCCCCCGGCCGGCCGGCCCCACCGGTCCGGCCGCCCTTCCCGACGCCCTGACCCTGGAGGTCGTCGAGCTGATCGGCGAGGTCGTGGCCCGTTTCTACGAGGACTACGAGGACGCCGCCGCCGACCACTCGCTCACCGGCGCGCAGGCCAGGCTGCTGAGCCTGCTCTCGCTGGAGCCGCTGCCGATGCGCAAGCTGGCACAGAAGCTGAAGTGCGAGCCGTCGAACGTGACCGGCATCGTCGACCGGCTGGAGTCGCGCGGTCTGGTCGAACGGCGCCCCGACCCGGCCGACCGCCGGGTGAAGCTGGCGGCGGCCACCGAGGAGGGCCGGCGGATCGCACGGGGGCTGCGCGAGTCGCTGCGGTTCGCCCGCGAGCCGCTGGCGGGGCTGACCGAGGAGGAGCGGCTGGTGCTGCGCGCCCTGCTGCACCGCATGCTCGCGGCCGACGGCGACCGGCCGTAGACCTCAGCGCGGGGCGCGGCCCCGCGCCGCCCGCCGGACGCGGACACCGCCACCGCCACCGCCACCGCCACCGCCACCGCCGAGGATGAGGACGAGGCCGGGCGCGGGGACACCGGCCGGGCGGGGCGCCTTCACGCCCCGTTCCCGTTCCCGTCGCCGTCCCTGTCCTGCGCCGTGAAGTCGTACCGCAGCTCGTAGAGGTGGCCCGCCTTCACCATCACCGTCACCTCGACGGGCCGGTCGTCGTCGCCGGTGACGACGCGCAGCGTGCGCAGCACCGGCATGCTGCTGGTCAGGCGCAGCACCCGGTACTGGTCCTGGGTGGGGACGCGCGCGGAGACGCGGTCGGTGCTGCGCCGGGGCGGGTGGCCCTGGGCGGCCAGCAGGGCGGGGGCTCCGCCCCGGATCCTGCGCCGCTCGGCCAGGGGCGTGCCCCGGGCGATGTCCGGCGGGTAATAGGCCTCGACCAGCTCGGCGGGCTCGTCGTCGACGAGGAGGATCTGCCGGCGCAGCACGGCGGTGCCGTCCGGCGGCAGGCCGAGGGCGGCGCGGACGTCGGCGGGCGGGCGCGTCTCGATGACGTCGAGCAGTTCGGTGCGGGCGTGCGTGCCGTGCTTGGCCGCCTCCGTGAGCCAGCGGTAGGGCTCCCCGGGGGCGTTCGGCGCCATCAGGGAGGCGGGTGCCACGGTGCGCTGGCGGTGTTCGCGGACGGTGACGGCCGCCCCCGCCCGGCCGACCACCAGGCGTTCGTCCTTGAGGAGCCGAAGGGCCTTCTGCACGGTCGCGCCGGACGCCTCGAAGCGTTCCCTGAGCTGGGCGGTGCTGGGCAGGTTGGAGCCGGGGGCGAGGTCACCGCTCATGATGTCGTCGCGCAGATCGGCCGCGATGCGCTCGTGCAGGGAGCGGCGGTCGACGGCGTCCGGGTCTGCCTTGGGCACGGTCATCCGATCCTGATCTGGTAGCGCAGCCTCTGCCGTAGGGCAGGCATCACCATACGGTCGACCTGGATCGGACGGTCGTCGCGGTCCAGGGTGAGCCGTACCAGCCGCAGGACCGGTTCGCCGGGGGCGGTGCCCAGGGCCTCGCGTTCCGCCTCGTCGGGCAGGCCGGCCGTGACGTCCTCCCGGACGAGGGCGCCGACGTGGCCGAGTTCGGCGAGCAGGGTGAGGGCGCCGCCGGGGATCCTGGCGGCGCCGGCGAGGCGGGTGCCGGCGGCTATCGCGAGCGGGTAGTAGGTGTCGGTCAGCTCGCTGGGCTCGTCGTCGAGCAGGATCAGGCGCCGGCGTACCACGACGGGTTCACCGGCGGGGACGCCGAGCAGTTCCGCCACCTCGGCGGGCGCGGGCGTCTCGCCCGCGTGCAGGATGCGCTGGGCGCCGCGCCGCCCCCGCGCCGCGGCCTCGGCCGCCCAGGCGTCGCCATGCCCGGCGAGCCGGGGCGTCAGATACGGCAACGACGTGCTGACCCAATCGCTCCCACCCACGACGTCCTCCTGTACGGCCGACCGCTCTTCCGACCCTGCCGTCCTACACGGTAGGCGACCCGCCGTACGCGCCGACCGCCACCCCACAGCCACCCTCAGCCACCCCGCACCACCTTGTTGCCTTTCGCGAACAACAGTAAGGTGCTGCCGCAGGACGCCCCTGAACCACGGAGGTGGCCCCCGTGCCCTCGTCACGGCAACGTCGTTTCCCCCGCTCGCGCGCCTCGGTACGGGACGCCCGCGCCTTCGTCCGCCAGGCCCTCACGGACTGGGACCGCCTCGACCGGCTGGACGACGTCACCCTGTGCGTGTCGGAGCTCGCCACCAACGCCCTGCTGCACGGAGTGCCGCCGGGCAGGCAGTACTGCGTGACGCTCACGCTCGACGGCTCGCTGCTGCGGCTGGCCGTGCGCGACACCGGCGACCACCCCGCTCCCGCCGCGCCCCCGGCCGAGGACGCGTGCTCGGGCCGGGGGCTGCACCTCGCCCGGGAGGTGTCGGACGACCTGGGGGTCACCGGGCATCCCGTGGGCAAGACGGTGTGGGTGGTGTTCAAGACGGACGCCGGCTGCCGACGCGCTGACGCGGTGTGCGGCTCAGGTCTTCTTGCGGGTCGTCATGAAGCGCTGGACCAGGATGAACGCGCACAGCAGCACACCGGTGGCGATCTTCGTCCACCAGGAGCTGAGCGTTCCCTCGAACTGGATGATGCTCTTGATCAGGCCGAGGACGAGGACGCCGAACAGGGTGCCCAGGACGTAGCCGGAGCCGCCCGTCAGCAGGGTGCCGCCGATGACGACCGCGGCGATCGCGTCCAGTTCCATGCCGGTGGCGTGCAGCGGGTCGCCGGACTGGATGTAGAGCGTGAAGAGGAGCCCCGCGAGCGCCGAGCAGAACCCGCTCACCGTGTACACGGCGATCTTGGTGCCGCCCTGCGGCAGTCCCATCAGCATGGCCGAGTTCTCGTTGCCGCCGATGGCGTAGACCCGGCGTCCGAAGCGCGTGTAGTGCAGGACGTAGAACGCCACGGCGAGGACGACGAGGGAGACGATCGCGCCGATCGACAGGAACCCCACCCCCAGTGAGGCCTGCGCCTGGGCCAGGCTGCTGACCGTGGAGTCGCCGATGGAGATCGACTCCTTGGAGATGACCAGGCACAGACCGCGGAAGAGGAAGAGGCCCGCGAGGGTCACGATGAACGGCTGGATCTCGAAGTTGTGGATCACGTAGCCCATGAGGAAGCCGCCGAAGGCGCCCACGGCCAGCGCCATGGGGACCACGACGAGCAGGGGCAGGCCCTGGCGCTCCACCAGCCAGGCCGTGAACATCGTCGTGAAGCCGATCATCGAGCCGACGGAGAGGTCGATGCCGCCCGACAGGATGACGAAGGTGACGCCGACGGCGGCGACCAGCAGATAGCCGTTGTCGATGAACAGGTTCAGGAAGACCTGCGGTTCACCGAACCCGTAGTACTGGTACCGGGCCAGGCCGCCGCCGTACATCAGCAGGAAGAGCAGGGCCGTCACGGCGACGGGCAGCCGCCGGTCGCCGAGCAGCCGGGCGGCCCGGGACGGGGGCGTGGCGGTACGGCTGTCGGAGGCCGTGGGGCTCTGGGTGGTCGCGCTCATCACGACACCTCCATCTTGGGGGCGGCCTCGGTCGCCGCGGCGGGGTCGGCGGCGGCCGCGGCCGGCTTGGCGCCGCCCTTCGCCGCGAACCGGGCGGCGAACTTCGCGCCGAAGACCTTGGCGCGGAACTTCGGGGACTGGAGCAGGCAGACGACGATGACGACGGCGGCCTTGAAGACCAGGTTGGTCTGGGTGGGCACGCCGATGGTGTAGATCGTGGTGGTCAGGGTCTGGATGACGAGGGCGCCCACCACCGTGCCGCCGATGGAGAAGCGGCCGCCCAGCAGCGAGGTGCCGCCGATCACCACGGCGAGGATCGCGTCCAGTTCGATCCACAGGCCGGCGTTGTTGCCGTCGGCGGCCGAGGTGTTGGAGCTGATCATCAGTCCGGCGATGCCCGCGCACAGCGCGCAGAACATGTAGACCATGATCTTGATGCGCCGGGACCTGATGCCGACCAGGCGGCTGGCCTCGGCGTTGCCGCCGACCGCCTCGACCAGCAGGCCGAGGGCCGTGCGCCGGGTCAGCGCCACGGTGACGGCGACCACGACGGCCACCACGAAGATGGAGAACGGCAGGGTCAGCCAGTAGCCGCCGCCGATCAGCTTGTACGGCTCACTGTTGATGGTGATGATCTGGCCGTCGGTGATCAGCTGGGCGACGCCGCGCCCGGCGACCATGATGATCAGGGTCGCGATGATCGGCTGGATGCCCATCCGGGCCACCAGGAAGCCGTTCCACAGTCCGCAGACGACCGCGGCCAGCAGGCCGAGGCCCATCGCGAGCAGCACCCCGGACAGCGCGCCCTGGTCGTGCTGGTCGCTGATGTACGAGCAGGCCAGCGCGCCGGTGATGGCGACCACCGCGCCCACGGAGAGGTCGATGCCGCCGGTCGCGATGACCAGGGTCATGCCGACCGCCACCAGGATGAGCGGCGAGCCGAACAGCACGATCGAGACGAGGCTGCCGTAGAGGTGGCCGTCGGCCATCCGGACGGAGAAGAAGTCCGGGGTGAAGGGGACGTTGACGAGCAGCAGGAGCACGAGCACCGCCACCGGCCAGAACAGGTGGTGGCGGGTCAGCGCCCGCCACCGGGAAGAGGTGGTCGAGGACGTGGTCACTGGTGCTCTCCGCTCGCGATGGTCTCCAGGATCCGGCTCGTGGTGATCTCGGGCCCGTTGGCGATCTGCGCCACCAGCCGGCGGTCGCGCAGCACTCCGATGGTGTGGCTGAGCCGGAGCACCTCCTCCAGCTCGGCCGCGATGTACAGCACGGACATGCCCTCCTCGGAGAGGGAGACGACGAGCTTCTGGATCTCCGCCTTGGCGCCGATGTCGATGCCGCGGGTCGGCTCGTCGAGGATCAGCAGCTTGGGCTGGGTGATCAGCCAGCGGGCCAACAGCACCTTCTGCTGGTTGCCGCCGCTGAGCTGGCCGACCCGCGCCTCGGGGTTGGCGGGGCGGATGTCGAGCGCCTTGATGTACTTGGCGACGAGTTCGTCGCGCTGGGCGGCCGGGATGGGCCGGGTCCAGCCGCGCGAGGCCTGGAGGGCCAGGATGATGTTCTCGCGCACCGTCAGGTCGGGCACCAGGCCCTCGCTCTTGCGGTTCTCGGAGCAGAACGCGACCCCCGCGCCGATGGCGTCGTTGGGGGCGCTCATCGAGACCTGCCGGCCGCCGATCGTGACCTTGCCGGTGTCCGGCTGGTCGGCGCCGAAGAGCAGCCGGGCGAGTTCGGTGCGGCCCGATCCGAGCAGGCCGGCGAGCCCGATCACCTCGCCCGTCCTGATCTTCAGGTCGAACGGCTCGATGCCGCCGGTCCTGCCGAGGCCCTCGGCGTGCACGAGGGTGTCGCCGGCGTCGGAGCGCAGCTGGTGCTCGTGGAGTTCGTCGAGCTGGCCCATGGCCTTGCCGAGCATGAGCTGGACGAGGCCGACCTGGTCGAGGTCGGCGACCATGTGCTCGCCGACCAGCGTGCCGTTGCGCAGCACGGTCATCCGGTCGCAGACCTCGTAGATCTGGTCGAGGAAGTGCGAGACGAACAGGATCGCGACGCCTTCGTCCTTCAGCCGCCGCATCAGGGCGAAGAGCTGGAGCACCTCGTCGCGGTCGAGGCTGGAGGTCGGCTCGTCGAGGACGAGCACCTTGGTGCCCGGCCCCTCGCCGCCCGTGTCGCCGGTGTTCAACGACCGCACGATGGCGACCAGTTGCTGCACGGCCAGCGGGTACGAGGACAGGGGGGCGCTGACGTCGATGTCCAGCCCGAGCCGGTCCACCAGCTCGGCGGCCTCGCGGCGCAGCCGCTTCCACTGGATGCGGCCCATGCGGGTCGGTTCACGGCCGATGAAGATGTTCTCCGCCACCGACAGGTTCGGGCAGAGGTTGACCTCCTGGTAGACCGTGCTGATGCCGGCCTGCTGGGCCTGCAACGGGCTGGCGATCCGCACGGACTCGCCGTCCAGGGTGATCGTGCCGCCGTCCAGGGAGTAGACGCCGGTGAGCACCTTGATGAGCGTGGACTTGCCCGCCCCGTTCTCGCCCATCAGGGCGTGGATCTCGCCGGGGAAGAGCCGGAAGTCGACGCCCGACAGAGCCCGTACCCCCGGAAACTCCTTGACTATGCCCGCCATTTCCAGGACGGGCCGCGGCTCTGCCATGGCAGCGCTCCTCATGAGATTGGTTCAGGCCCGCAGGGAGCCCCGGGACCGATGGCGCTCGGTCGGCCGCGGGCTCCCCGCCGGTGGGTGCGTCGGTCAGTACTTGCGGCTCGGGAGCGCGGCCTTGGCCTGGTCCTGCATGAAGTCGCCCTCCTTGGTCTTGATCCAGCGCTCGACCTTCTCGCCGTTCTTGACCTTCTTCACGGTGTCCATCAGCTGGGGGCCGAGGAGGGGGTTGCACTCGACGATGGCGTTGATCTTGCCCTCGGACATGGCCACGAAGCCGTCCTTCACGCCGTCGATCGAGACGATCAGGATGTCCTTGCCGGGCTTCTTGCCCGCCGCCTCGATGGACTGGATGGCGCCGATGGCCATGTCGTCGTTGTGCGCGAACAGGACGTTGACGTCCGGGTTGGACTGGAGGAAGGCCGCCATGACCTGCTTGCCGCCGGCGCGGGTGAAGTCACCGGTCTGGCTGACGACGATCTTCCAGTCGTCCTTGTGGTCGGCGTCCATGACCTCCTTGAAGCCCTTGGCGCGCTCGATCGCCGGGGCGGCGCCGGTGGTGCCCTCCAGCTGGGCGATCTTCACCGGGCCCTTGTGACCGGCCTTCTCCAGGACCTTCTCCAGGATCTTGCCGGCGCGGCGGCCCTCGTCCGTGAAGTCGGAGCCGACCAGCGTGACGTAGAGGGAGTCGTCGGACGTCTCCACCGAGCGGTCGGTGAGGACGACCGGGATCTTCGCGGCCTTGGCCTCCTTGAGGACCGCGTCCCAGCCGGTGACGACGACCGGCGAGAAGGCGATGACGTCGACCTTCTGCGCGATGTAGCTGCGGATCGCGGAGATCTGGTTCTCCTGCTTCTGCTGCGCGTCGGAGAACTTGAGGTTGTAGCCCGCCTCCTTGGCCGCCTCCTTCACCGAGGTGGTGTTGGCGCTGCGCCAGCCGCTCTCCGAGCCGACCTGGGAGAAGCCGAGGCTGATCGTCTTGCTGCCGCCCGAGGAGGAGGAGCCGGAGGAGTCGTCGTCCTTCTTGGCGCAGGCCGTCAGGCCGCCCGCCGCCGCCACGCCGACCGCCACGGTGAGGAAGTTCCTTCTGCTGAGCATGTTCTTCTCCTTTGAAGAGCCGGCCCGGGGACGGACCTGCTGGTACTTGAGGGACCGGCTGTACTGCGTCCAGCCTGTCGATCATTGTTCGGGATTTCGGTCAGACTGCCGGAGCGGTCCGGCCGGGGGATTCGTCAGTGGGGCGTGCCGTCCGGCTGGGCGGCGTAGGGGAAGGTGCTGGCACGGACGACGAGCTGGGGCTCGATCGCCACCCTCGGGGCGGTGGCGGGCGGCCGGCCCTCGATCAGGTCCAGCAGGAGCGCGATGCCCTGCCTGCCCACCGCCGAGAAGTCCTGCCGGACGGTGGTCAGCGGCGGGGCGAAGAACTCGGCCTCGGGGATGTCGTCGAAGCCGACCACCGCCACGTCCTGGGGAGTGCGCACCCCCGCCTCGCGCAGGGCCCGCAACACCCCCAGCGCCATCTGGTCGTTGGCGACGAAGACCGCGGTCAGCCCGCGGCCCACCCAGCCGGCCAGTTCCTGGCCCGCACGGTAGCCCGAGAGCGGACTCCAGTCGCCGCGCAGCATCATGGGCGGCTCGACGCCCGCGGATTCGAGGGTGTCGCGCCAGCCGGCGGCCCGGTCGGCCGCCTCCTGCCACTCCTCGGGCCCGGCGAGATGCCAGACCGTGCGGTGGCCGGCGGCCAGCAGATGCCCGGTGGCCAGCCGCGCCCCGAGATGCTGGTCCACGCAGACCCCGGCGATGTCCGCACCGGGTCCGCCGCCCACGACCACCACGGGGAACGGGTGACGTAGTTCGGAGAGGGCGTCCACCGCCGAGCGCTGCGGAGCGATGGCGACCACGCCCTCGACCCCGCCGTCGCCGAGGTGGTCCAGGGCCTCGGTGAGGCTGTCCATGGTCAGTCGGCGCAGACTGACCGTCGAGACGAGGTAGCCCTCGGCCCGTGCCGCCTCCTCCAGCGCGAACAGCGTGCTGGCCGGCCCGTGCAGGGTCGTGTCGGAGGCGACCACGCCCAGCGTCCGGGTCCGCCGGGTCGCCAGCGCCCGTGCGGAGAAGTTGCGGCGATAGCCCATCTCCTCGATCGCACGCAGCACACGGGCCCGGGTCGTCTCCCGCACGTTGGGGTGGTCCCCCAGCACACGGGACACGGTCTGGTGGGACACGCCGGCCCGGCGCGCCACGTCGGCCATGGTGGGCGGCCGAAGCCTGGTGTGTGCCACGGGCGCCCCTCCTTCTCGGCTCTCGTTCGTCGACATGGCCTGCGCTGCGGGCGGACGGTTCCGCGCCGCGGACGTCACTCCGGGATCCCGGCGAGCCCAACGGCACCGGCGGAAAAGGCGAGTCGGCGTGATGTCGGCACGACGCTCTCTCCTCCCCGTCGGCGGTGGGCCGTGACTGGTGAATGCGGAGGTCATTGTGAGCGCTAACAATTCACGGCGGTCAAGAGGGTTGCAGCCATACGTCGTCACGGTTCCATAACGTGCCGTAGCGCGCGCAGGCATAACCCCAGGCCAGAGCCATGAGAGAGGTCTATACCGGCGGCTCCGCCCAGCGCGCCGGCGACGGCCCGCCCACCCGCCGGAGCGCGTGTTCCGCGCACGGCCGGGGCAGGGTCCGGCCGCCGGGACGGCGATCACATCGCGCTGGACGAACCGTCCACACGGGCCGGCATCCACGCGTCCACGCCCGTCGCGACACCGGATCCGGACATGCGAAGACCCGCGATCCGGCCAACGGGACGGCGGGCACACCGGATTGGACGAACCGTCCACGCGAGGACGCCGGACGGTCGCCCTCTCACGCGAGGCGCCCCGGCCCCCCGCGACGGGCGCAGGGACCCGCGGACCGACAGGCCCATGGACGCACGGGCCGACAGGCCTGTCGCCCTACGAGCACCACCACAGGAAGCGGGTGCAGGTCTGCGACGGGGAGGGCTGCGGGGAGGCGTCCGTCGCCGTCGGCCGGGGGGTGGGGCTGGAGCCGTGGCCGGCCCCGTCCGACGGGTCCGCCGCACCGGAGCCCGGCCCGGAGGAACCGGGGACCTGGCCCGACTGAGCCTGCTTGTCGGGCTCCGGACCGGCCGTCCCGTCCGTCGCGGAGGGCGACGCGGACGCCGACGGCGAGGCGGAGGCGTCGGCAGAGGGCGAGGGACTGGCGGAGCCGGGGGCCGTCCGGTCGTCCAGCGGCTGCGCGGACACGCTGGGCTCGGGCGTCGAACCGTCCAGCTCGGTGGACTCGCCCCCGGCCGCCGCCGGGTTGGCCGGCGAGGAGAACCCCGGTGCGTCGATGCCGAGTTCGGCGAGGCTGAGGCCGCCCGCCGCCAGGGCGAAGCCGACGCCGATCAGCACCACGCGCTTACGGCGGCGACGGTGCGCGGAGGCCTTGCGGTCGCGCCGGCTCGCGTCCGGCGCGGCAGGGGCCCCGCCGGGCCCCCGTCCCCCGTCGTGCCCACGGTCGCGACGGCGTGCGGCCCGGCCCCGCGGCTCGTCGCCCTCGCTTGCGTCGGCGTCCCCGCCGATGACCTCGCCGTCGTCGTGACCGCCGTCGTCGGGACGGACGTCGCCGTCGTCGTGGCCGTGGTGTCCGGCGGGGGCGTCACGGGTGTCGCGTCCGGCCGCCGGCTCGCCGGGACCGTACGCGTCCTGTTCCGGCGCGTACGGTCCGGGCGCGTACGGCTGCGGGTCGTAGGGCTGCCGGCCGTACGGCTGCGGCTCCGGCTCGTACGTGCTCGGCTGATACGCGCGTAGCTGCTCGGCGGGCGCGCCGCATCCCGGGCAGGCGAGGGCGCCGTTGAGGTGCCGTCGGCACGGGTGGCAGTAGTCCATGACGCGGAGAGACTAAGTTCCCGGACGATCACGTTTCCGGCCGGACCTGTGAAAGTTGTGTGGGAAACCGGCCATACGGCGCGTCGGATCGAGTGACCTGCCCCACATGGCGTCGCCTCAAAAGTCGAAAGCGTCGGCGAAACTATCGAAACCGTTACCTGTTCGACCCATTGACACTCCACTCACGCCGTCTTTACTGTCTGGTCAGCATTTCGAACGTGTGACGAAATCTCGAACAGCCGAAGGGTAACTTCCGTGCGCATCACCGGAATCAGCACGCACGTCGTCGGGACGCCGTGGCGGAACCTGACCTACGTCCTGGTGCACACCGACGAGGGCATCACGGGTGTCGGGGAGACCCGCATGCTGGGTCACACCGACGCGCTGCTCGGGTACCTGAAGGAGGCCGAGACCAATCACATTCTCGGGTCCGACCCCTTCGCTGTCGAGGACCTCGCCCGCCGGATGAAGTACGGCGACTACGGGCGCGCGGGCGAGATCGTGATGTCGGGCATCGCCGTCGTCGAGATGGCCTGCTGGGACATCAAGGGCAAGGCGCTCGGCGTGCCGGTCTGGCAGCTGCTCGGCGGCAAGGTCACGGACAAGGTCAAGGCCTACGCCAACGGGTGGTACACCACCGAGCGGACCCCGGAGGCCTACCACAAGGCCGCCAAGGGCGTCATGGAGCGCGGCTACAAGGCCCTCAAGATCGACCCCTTCGGCACCGGTCACTTCGAGCTGGACCACCAGCAGTCCCTGTACGCCGTCTCCCTCATCGAGGCGGTGCGCGACGCCATCGGGCCGGACGCCGAGCTGATGCTGGAGATGCACGGCCGCTTCTCCCCCGCCACCGCCGTGCGGCTGGCCAACGAGCTGGCGCCCTTCAAGCCCGCGTGGCTGGAGGAGCCGTGCCCGCCGGAGAACCTGAAGGCCCTGGAGAAGGTCGCCGCCAAGGTCGACATCCCGGTCGCCACCGGTGAGCGCATCCACGACCGCATCGAGTTCCGCGAGCTCTTCGAGAGCCAGGCCGTCGACATCATCCAGCCGGACGTCGGCCACATCGGCGGCATCTGGGAGACGCGCAAGCTGGCCGCGACCGCCGAGACCCACTACATGCTCGTGGCCCCGCACAACGTCGGCGGCCCGGTCCTGACCGCAGCCTCGCTCCAGGTCGGCTTCACCGCCCCGAACTTCAAGATCCTCGAGCACTTCAACGACTTCGCGGACGCGGACATCAAGAAGGTCGTCACGGGCGCGCCCGAAGTGATCGACGGCTACTTCCACCTCTCCGACAAGCCCGGCCTCGGCGTCGAGCTGGACGTGGACGCGGCCGCCGAGTTCCCGCAGCAGCAGGCCCGTTTCGACCTGTGGGCCGAGGGCTGGGAGCAGCGCAAGCCCAAGGGCAGCAAGTGAGCAGCGCTGTCGTCGTCGACGGGCCGGGCAAGCACCGGCTCGTCTCGCACGAACCGCGTCGGCCGGAGGCCGGCGAGGCGCTGGTACGTGTTCACGCCACGGGCATCTGCGGCAGCGACCGCGAGGTGTACCAGGGCAACCGGCCCGAGGGGTACGTCCGTTACCCGGTGACCCCCGGCCACGAGTGGTCCGGGACGGTGGAGGCGGTCGGCGCCGGGGTTCCCGCGTCGCTCGTCGGCCGCAAGGTGGTGGGCGAGGGCTTCCGCAACTGCCAGGTCTGCGACCGCTGCCACGCGGGCGAGACGACGCTGTGCACGGAAGGGTACGAGGAGACCGGCTTCACCCAGCCGGGCGCGATGGCCGCCACCCTCACCCTCCCGGCCCGGCTGCTGCACATGCTCCCCGACGACGCGGACCTCACGGCCGCCGCCCTGCTGGAGCCCGCCGCCTGCATCGCGGCCGCCGCCCTCAAGGCTCACGTCCTGCCGGGCGAGAAGGCGGCCGTCGTCGGCACGGGGACGCTGGGCATGTTCGCCGTGCAGTTCCTGAAGGCCGGCTCGCCCGCCGAGCTGCTGGTGGTGGGCACGCGCCGGGACCGGGAGGAGCTGGCCGCGCAGTTCGGCGCCACCGGCTTCCGCACCAGCGAACAGGCGCTCCCGGACGACTTCGACGTCGTCATCGAGACGGCCGGGTCCGCGTCCGCCGCGCGGACCGCCGCGTCGCTGCTCAGGCGCGGCGGCCGGCTGGTGCTGACCGGCATCCCGGCGCCCGGCGCCGCCGGTCTCGACCCGACGGACCTCGTCGTGCGGCAGCTGGACGTGCGCAGCGTCTTCGGGGCGCCGCCGGACGCCTGGTCGCACACCGTCCGGGTGTTCGGGGCGGGACTGCTGGATCCGCTGCCGCTGGTCACGCACGAGCTTGCGCTGGCCGACTTCTCCGAGGCCATCGAACTGGTGGGGTCCGGCGATCCGAAGGTGGGCAAGGTGCTGCTCAGGCCGTAGGCCCCGACGAGCCGTACGCCGGCGCGGGGACGACCTGACGGTCCCCGTGCCGGCGTACACCCAAGCCCTGTACGACCTGAGCCGCGAACCCTGACCGAAATATCGAACACGAAGGACGGCATGTGACCACCGACGCTTCCACCCCGGCAGCCCGCCGACCCGGTGAGCAGGCGCTCACCGCTCTCGGCCTGGGCGCGCCCGCCCTCGATCCCGACGACGCCTCTCCCCATGAGTTCCCGGGCGGCGGCCGCTGGCGCACCGAGGTCCCTTCGTGCGAGGGTCCCGAGGCGCTGGCGGTCATCCTCAAGGAGGCCTCGCGCCTCGACGTGCCGATCCACCGCATCAGCCAGGGCAGCGGCGTGTGGATGCTGACCGACGCCGAGATCATCGAGATGGTCGACGCCACCGGTGAGCGCGACATCGAGCTGTGCCTGTTCACCGGCCCGCGCGGCACCTGGGACATCGGCGGCTCGACCCGCACCGACTCCCGGGGCGGCGGACTGCGCGCCCGCGGTCACGACGCCGTCGCCGGATGCGTCGAGGACGCGGTGCGGGCGACGGAGCTGGGCGTGAAGTGCCTGCTCGTCGCCGACGAGGGCGTGCTGTGGACGCTGCACCGGGCGCGGAGCGCCGGCCTCATCCCGGCCGACACCACGCTGAAGGTGTCCGCGCTCATCGGCCCCGTGAACCCGGCCGCGTACGCGGTCCACGAACGGCTCGGCGCGGACTCGGTCAACGTGCCCAGCGACCTGACGCTCGATCACCTCACTGAGATCCGGCGGGTGTCGGCCGCTCCGATGGACATGTACATCGAGGCCCCCGACGATCTCGGCGGCTACATCCGCATGTACGAGGTCGCCGAGCTGATCCGGCGCGGCGCACCGCTGTACCTGAAGTTCGGCCTGTCCAAGGCGCCGGGGATCTACCCCTACGGGCACCACATGCGCGATCTCGCGCTCTCCACCGCACGCGAGCGCGTGCGCCGCGGACGGCTCGCCCTGGACCTGCTCGCGCGCCACGGAGCCGACGGCGACATGGCTCCGCTCGGCTCGCGACTGCCCGGCGAACTGAACAGGTTCGACGTGTCGTCATAACGTTCCGGAAACCTCGCTTCACAGAAGCCGACACAGGCGCGCAGAATCCCACACATCGCTTCTCGGTCTTTCCGGCGCTCGCTCCGGAAGCTCCTTCGCAGCGCGAGACCGAGCACTGCACACACATCAAGGATGATGATCATGCGTAACCGCAGAGCCGCCCTCGCCGCCATAGCCGGAGCCGCGTCCCTCGCCCTGACCCTGACCGCCTGCGGGCAGTCCGGTGAGGGCGGCAGCAAGGAGGACAAGGGCGACGCCAAGGGCGGGACCATCGGCATCGCGATGCCGACCAAGTCCTCCGAGCGCTGGATCACCGACGGCGCGAACGTCGAGAAGGACCTCAAGGCCAAGGGCTACAAGACCAAGCTGGTCTTCGGCGAGGACGACCCCGAGCAGCAGGTCTCGCAGATCGAGAACCTGATCACCCAGGGCGTCAAGGCGCTGATCGTCGCGGCCATCGACAACAAGTCGCTGAACAGCGTGCTCCAGCAGGCCGCCGACGCGAAGATCCCGGTCATCTCCTACGACCGCCTGATCCTCGGCACGAAGAACGTCGACTACTACGCGTCCTTCGACAACGAGAAGGTCGGCAAGCTCCAGGCCGGCTACATCGTCGACAAGCTGGGCCTGGCGTCCGGCAAGGGCCCGTTCAACATCGAGCTGTTCGCCGGCTCCAACGACGACAACAACACCAAGTACTTCTTCAACGGCGCGATGAGCGTGCTCCAGCCGTACATCGACAGCAAGAAGCTCGTCGTCAAGTCCGGCCAGACCAAGATGAACCAGGTCACCACCCTGCGCTGGGACGGCGCCACCGCCCAGAAGCGCATGGAGGACATCCTCACCTCGTCGTACAAGAGCGGCCGGGTCGACGCCGTCCTCTCGCCCTACGACGGCATCTCCATCGGCATCATCGCCGCGCTGAAGTCCGACGGCTACGGCTCCGCCGCCAAGCCCCTGCCGGTCATCAGCGGCCAGGACGCCGAACTGGCCTCCGTGAAGTCGATCATCGCCGGCCAGCAGTCGATGACGGTCTACAAGGACCTGCGCAAGCTCGCCCAGGTCGCCACGGACATGGTCGACGCCACCCTGAACGGCAAGAAGCCCGAGATCAACGACACCAAGTCGTACGACAACGGCACCAAGGTCGTCCCCGCCTACCTGCTCCAGCCGGTGAGCGTCGACAAGACGAACTACGAGAAGGAGCTCGTGCAGGGCGGCTACTACACGGCGGACCAGCTCAAGTAAGCGTCGAACCTTACGGATTGGAAGGCACGACCATGGCGGGACCCGTCCTGGAAATGCGCTCGATCGTCAAGACCTTTCCCGGCGTCAAAGCGCTGTCGGACGTCACACTGACTGTCCGTCAGGGCGAGGTCCATGCCATCTGCGGTGAGAACGGCGCCGGGAAGTCCACCTTGATGAAGGTGCTCTCCGGCGTCCATCCCCACGGCAGCTACGAGGGCGACATCCTCTTCGAGGGAGAGATCGTCCAGTTCAAGGACATCCGGGCGAGCGAGCAGCACGGCATCGTCATCATCCACCAGGAGCTGGCGCTGTCGCCGTACCTCTCACTGGCGGAGAACATCTTCCTCGGCAACGAACACGCCAAGAGCGGGTTCATCGACTGGCGGGAGACCCTGCGGCACGCCACGGAGCTGCTGCGCCGGGTCGGTCTCGACGACCACCCGGAGACCCGCGTCGCCGACATCGGCGTGGGCAAGCAGCAGCTCGTGGAGATCGCCAAGGCGCTGTCGAAGAAGGTCAAGCTGCTCATCCTCGATGAGCCGACGGCGGCCCTGAACGACGAGGACAGCGGCAAACTCCTGGATCTCATCCTGGAGTTGAAGAAGCAGGGCATCACCTCGATCATCATCTCCCACAAGCTCAACGAGATCCGCAAGGTCGCGGACTCGGTGACGATCATCCGCGACGGGCACTCCATCGAGACGCTCGACGTGAAGTCGGCGGAGACGACCGAGGACCGGATCATCAGCGGCATGGTCGGCCGCGACCTCGACCACCGCTTCCCCGAGCGCACCCCGCACGAGCCGGAGGCGGGCGCGGCCCCGGCCCTGGAGATCCGGGACTGGACCGTGCACCACCCGATCGACCAGCAGCGCAAGGTGGTCGACGACGTGTCGATCCAGGTGCGCCGCGGGGAGATCGTCGGCATCGCGGGACTCATGGGCGCGGGCCGCACCGAGCTGGCCATGAGCGTCTTCGGGCGCAGCTACGGCCGGCACGCGGGCGGCACGGTCCTCAAGGACGGCGAGGAGATCCGCACCAGGACGGTCGCCGAGGCGATCGGGCACGGGATCGCCTACGTCACCGAGGACCGCAAGCACTACGGCCTCAACCTCATCGACACCATCAACCGCAACATCTCGCTGACGGCCCTGAACAAGGTCGCCAAGCGGGGCGTGGTCGACGAGCACGAGGAGCGGCAGGTCTCCGAGGGCTACCGCAAGTCCATGAACATCAAGGCCCCGACCGTCTTCGAGCCGGTGGGCAAGCTGTCCGGCGGCAACCAGCAGAAGGTCGTCCTCAGCAAGTGGATCTTCGCGGGTCCCGACGTGCTGATCCTGGACGAGCCCACGCGCGGTATCGACGTCGGCGCCAAGTTCGAGATCTACACGGTCATCGACCAGCTGGCCGCCCAGGGCAAGGCGGTCGTCTTCATCTCCTCCGAGCTGCCCGAACTGCTCGGCATGTGCGACCGCATCTACACGATGGCCGCCGGACGGCTCACGGGCGAGTTCCCGCGGGCCGAGGCCACGCAGGAAGTGCTGATGCGCCAGATGACGAAGGACAAAGAGGTATCGCGATGAGCACGGACGTGACGGACAAGAGCCCGGCGGCCGCGCCGCCCGGGAAGAGCGGGGGCTCCGCCTCCGGCGGCGGGCTGCTGCAACTGGTGCTGGACGGCCTGCGCCGCAACATGCGCCAGTACGGCATGCTGATCGCGCTCGGCCTGCTCGTGATCCTGTTCCAGGTGTGGACCGGCGGTGACCTGCTGCTTCCCCGCAACGTCTCCAACCTGGTCCTTCAGAACAGCTACATCCTGATCCTCGCGATCGGCATGATGCTGGTGATCATCGCGGGCCACATCGACCTGTCGGTCGGTTCGGTGACGGCCTTCGTGGGCGCCTTCGCCGCCGTCCTCACGGTGCAGCACGACGTGGCGTGGCCCGTCGCGCTGGTGCTGTGCCTGGTGGTGGGCGCGGTGGCCGGCGCGGTGCAGGGCTTCCTGATCGCCTATCTCGGCATACCCTCCTTCATCGTCACCCTCGCGGGCATGCTGCTCTTCCGCGGTCTGACGGAGATCCTGCTGGAGGGCCAGACGCTCGGCCCGTTCCCCGAGGGCCTTCAGAAGATGGGCAACGGCTTCCTGCCGGCGGTCGGCCCGGACACCAACTACCACAACATCACGCTGCTGCTGGGCTTCGCCCTGCTCGCCTTCGTGGTCCTCCAGGAGGTCCGCGACCGCAAGCGTCAGCAGGAGTTCTCGCTCGACGTGGTGCCGATCAACCTCTTCCTGCTCAAGCTCGTCGCCATCGCCGCCGCGATCCTCACGGTCACGATGCTGCTCGCCAGCTACAAGGGCGCGCCGATCATCCTGATCATCCTCGGGGTGCTGGTCGTGGGCTACGGCTACATCATGCGCAACGCCGTCTTCGGCCGGCACATCTACGCCATCGGCGGCAACCTGCCGGCGGCCAAGCTCTCCGGGGTCAAGGACAAGAAGGTCACCTTCTTCGTCTTCCTGAACATGGGCGTGCTCGCGGCCCTGGCCGGTCTGGTGGTCGCCGCCCGGCTGAACGCGGCCTCGCCGAAGGCCGGTCTGAGCTTCGAACTGGAGGCGATCGCCTCGTCGTTCATCGGCGGCGCGTCCATGAGCGGCGGCGTCGGCACCGTGCTCGGCGCGATCATCGGCGGTCTCGTCCTCGGTGTGCTGAACAACGGCATGAACCTCCTGAGCGTCGGCACCGACTGGCAGCAGGTCATCAAGGGCCTCGCCCTGCTGATCGCGGTCGGGTTCGACGTCTGGAACAAGCGCAAGTCCGGTTCCTGAACCGGTAGCGGGCCCCGCCGGAAGGCGGGGCCCGCTCTGTTTCGCGGGAGCCGGACCCGGACCCGTCCGGGACCTGGACCGGCGCGACGAGCGGGACGAGCGGGACGGCAATGGAGGGCGCAAGACGGTGGAGACGGTGAAAACGGTGAGGACGTACTTCGGAAGGCTGGCCGACGGCGCCGAGGTCTCCAGCTGGTCGCTGGAGAACGGCGGAACCCGGCTGACGGTGCTCGACTACGGCGGGATCGTGCAGTCCCTGGAGGTCCCCGACCGGCACGGCCGGTACGCGAACGTCTCCCTCGGGTTCGGCTCCGTCGAGGACTACGTCGCCGGCAGCCCGTACTTCGGGGCGCTGATCGGCCGGTTCGGCAACCGCATCGCCGAGGGCCGCTTCACCCTGGACGGCGAGGCCCACCGGCTGCCCCTCAACGACGGGGCGCACAGCCTGCACGGCGGGACCGAGGGCTTCGACCGGCGCGTCTGGGACGTCGAGCCGTTCACCGAGGGCCCGGACGTCGGTCTGCGCCTGCGGCTGACCAGCCCGGACGGCGACATGGGCTACCCGGGCACGCTCCGGGCGCACGTGACGTACACCCTCACCGCCGACGGGGACTGGCGCATCGACTACGAGGCCACCACCGACCGGGCCACCGTCGTCAACCTGACCAGTCACGTCTACTGGAACCTCGCCGGCGAGGGCAGCGGCCCGGTGCACGATCACGAGCTGGAGATCGCCGCCTCCCGCTATCTCCCCGTGGACGCGGGGCTGATCCCCACCGGCGAGCCCGCCGACGTCGCCGGCACCCCCTTCGACTTCCGCACGGCCAAGCCGGTCGGCCGGGACCTGCGCGCCGCCCACGGGCAGCTGCTGCCCAGCAAGGGCGTCGACCACAACTACGTCCTCGACAAGGGCCGCACGGCCCGGCCCGAGCCGGTCGCCGTGCTGCGCGACCCCGCCTCCGGCCGCACGCTGACGATCGCGACCACCGAGCCGGGATTGCAGTTCTACTCGGGCAACTTCCTCGACGGCAGCCTCGTCGGCTCCGGCGGGCGCACCTACCGCCAGGGCGACGCGCTCTGCCTGGAGACCCAGCACTTCCCCGACTCGCCGAACCGGCCGGAGTTCCCGAGCACCGTGCTGCGGCCGGGCGAGGTGTACCGGACGACGACCGTCCACTCGTTCGGCGTCTGACCCACGGCCCCGCCGGCCCCGTCACCTCCGGCGGCCGACCAGGGTTCTTCACAGTTAAACCACAATTTCTCACCGATTCCTCAGCGGTTGAACAGCCTCCCCGACACCTCCGTATGTAAGAGCGGCCCGCGCTCCCCCGCGCGGGCCACCCAGTGACGACGGGCCCGGTCGTCCCCGCCGGGCCCGCCCCATACGGAGGTTCCATGGCCGACAACGTCTCCTCGTTGTTCCGCAACGCGGCGCACAGCCCGTCGATGGCGGCGCTGACACGCGAGGGCGGCGAGGGAGTCGGCCCGGTGGACTTCTGTATCCCGTGCAACCCGTACTTCCCCACCCCGGCCATGATGGACACCATGGCCGCCCGGCTGCGCGACATCATCACGTACTACCCGAGCAGCGCCGACACCATCACCGCCGAACTGTGCAACCTGCTCCAACTCCCGCCGCAGGCGGTGGCCATGGGCAACGGCTCCACCGAGCTGATCACCTGGATCGACCATCTGCTGGTGCGCGAGTCCCTCGCCGTGCCGGTGCCCACCTTCGGCCGCTGGACCGACCAGCCGATGGAGACCGGCAAGCGGGTCGACATGTTCCCGCTCCAGGAGTCCAGCGGCTTCGCCCTGGACCTCGCCCAGTACGCCGAGTTCATCCGCACCCGGGGCACCCGGGCCGCCGTCATCTGCAACCCGAACAACCCCGACGGCGGCTTCCTTCACAAGCACGCGCTCGTGCAGTTCATGGACGCGATGGCCGACCTGGACCTGATCATCATCGACGAGTCGTTCCTGGAGTTCGCGGACGCCGAGCAGGAACCCAGCGTCGTGCAGGAGGCGATGATCCGGCCCAACGTCATCGTGCTGCGCAGCCTCGGCAAGAACTTCGGCCTGCACGGCATCCGCTTCGGCTACATGGTCGCCAACCCGTCGCTGGCCGGCCGGGTCCGCTCGATGCTGCCGAAGTGGAACCTCAACGCCTTCGCCGAGTACGTGGTGTTCATGCTGAAGGAGCACGGTCCCGAGTACGCGCAGAGCCTGCTCCAGGTGCGCCGGGACCGTCTCGACATGGCGAGCCAGCTCTCCGCGCTGCCGGGGCTGACCGTCTACCCCTCCCAGGGGAACTTCCTCTTCGTGCGCCTTCCCGTCGGCGCCGAGGGCACCGTGGTCCGCGACCGGCTGCTCGCCGAGCACCGCATCCTGGTCCGCGAGTGCGGCAACAAGATCGGTTCGTCGAGCCGCTTCCTGAGACTCGTGGTGCGCCCCCAGGTCGACGTGCGTCGCCTGGTGTCCGGCCTGGAGCAGGTGCTCTACGGGACCAGGAGGGGAGCCGCCGTGCCCGAGCTGAACGCCGCAGTCGGCTACAGCTCGGGCACGGCGGCCGTGGACCGGCTGGTCACCAACGGCGCGGGCACGCCGGGCCTGGCCGCCCAGGCCATGGCCGCGGAGCCACGGCCGGTCGCGGCCCCCCAGCCCGCGGCCGTCGCCGCGGCGATGCCCGCCCCCGCGATGCCGCAGCCGGCGCCGTCCGACGGCGCCGGGATGCCGATGCCTGCGGCGGCCCAGATCTTCCCCCAGTCCGCGCCCGCCCCGACCCCCACCCCGCCCCCGGCGCCCGCCCCCACACCGTTCCCCACGCCCACGCCCGCCCCCGCCCCGGCCCCGCCGATGGCACCGGCAGCGGCCATGGCGCCGGCGGCGATGTCCCCGGCGGCCATGTCGCCCGCGGCGATGACACCCGCCATGGCTCCCCCGATGTCCCCGGCCATGGCTCCGCCCATGGCCCCCGCGCCGGTCCCGCCGATGGGACCGACCCCGCCCGGCGTCCCGGCCCGCGGCGGACTCACCGCGGCCCAGGTCCGCGGCACCAACGGCCTCACCCCGGCGCCCGCCACCGGCTGGCCCAACGCCCAGAGCTGGCCCAACGCGGCGGGCATGGGCCAGGCGGGCTAGCGTCCGGGGCGGCAGGACGGCAGGCCGCCGGGCTTTATGCGCCCGGCGGGCGCGCGGTTCAATGAACCGGTGCGCCCGGTCAGGCATCTGAGGGCTCGTCAGTGCGCCGAAACCGCCCGCTCATGACGGAGTGGGCGGCCCCGGCCCGGCCCGCGTACGCCTGCTCGGCCCGCTTGCTTCCTACTTGCCCGGGCACTCCTTCCAGGCCATGTGGTAGACGGTGCTGATGTCGCCGTCCGTGGAGTCCATCGTCATGAAGCTGACCTTGGACGCGGACGACGAGCCCGCGTTGACGCGCAGTTCGGTGTTGATGTTGAAGTTGCGCTGGACCCCGCAGGGCGCGTAGACGAGGTTCGCCCAGTCGGTGGTGTCCGTCGCCTGCCAGTTGTCGTTGAGCGCGCCGTTGAAGGTGTGGTTCTTGAACACCGTCTGCGACGAGCCCTGGAAGTAGTAGGAGGCCCGCTGCACGCCGCTGGCCCCGGCCTGGAGCGAGGCGAAGCCGCGGTAGTCCGCGCTGGCGATGGCGTAGGTGAAGCCCGAGGGGACGTGCACGATCAGGCTCAGCTGGCAGTTCTTGCGGAACGCGGTCGGGTCGGAGTTGCCGCCGACCTGCGCGAGGTACTCGCTGTAGGTCACCGTGAAGGCGGTGTTGTCCTCGGAGACGGCGACCGCCGCCGAACCCGGGCGGCAGCCCGAGCCGTTCACCGTGGCCACATTGATGACGATCTTGTCCGGGGGCGGGTCGACGAACCCCGAGGACGGGTTGTGCGCGGGTATCGCGGCGGTGACGAGAGCGGCGACAGCGCCGCCCAGGAGCAGCCCACTGGCCATGGTCTCCCCTTCATTGGGATCGGTGGGGGGTGGATGCGACCGGTCCGCACGGCAACCATGTGAAGGATCAATGAAGTTACTGTGAAGAACCGGGGCGATCGCATCGTAGGGAGACCGCTGGGGCGCGCCCAGGTGGAACTCAGGCCATTCACCCCGGCCGGTTCACACCCGGTGGATCCGCGCCCGCCGGCGCACCCGCCCCACCGTCACGGGTTCTCCCAGGCCGCGGGCTCCTCCGACAGCTCCTTCACCGGGGCCGGCAGCGCATCCGCCGCGATGTCCGCAATCGTGACGCCCTCCAGGATGCGGCGCACGTTGGCCCGCAGCGCGATCCACAGCGGCAGCAGGGGCTGCGCCGAACCCGTGTACGTCAGGCCCGTCGGGCGTTCGCCGCGCACCGAGACGATCGGGCCGTCCACCGCCCGGATCACGTCCGCGACCGTGATCGCCGCGGGGTCGCGGGCCAACCGGTAACCGCCACCACCGCCGCGCCGGCTGTCGACGATCCCGCCGCGCCGCAGATCGCCCAGGATGCCTTCCAGGAACTTGTGCGGGATGTCCTGCTCGGCGGCGATCGACTCCGCCTTCACGGGGTCGCCGCCGCCTCGCCGCACGGCGAGTTCCAGCACCGCCCGCACCGCGTAGTCCGCCCTCGCCGAGATCCTCATGCCCCCATTGTGCGGTCGGCCGGCGGGCGGCCCCGCCGGGGAAGGCCGGTCGGTCACGGAGGCCGGTGACCGGCGAGCGGCGGTCGCCGGCCTTCGTGGAGACGGACGGTCTAGGCCAGGCGGATCACGTTCCAGGACAGGGGCTCCAGCGTCGCCGTCAGCGTGCCGTCCGTCAGCGTCGTGCCCTCTGCCGCGTGCGGGGCGACCCGCTCGGGGTCGGCGAGCGTGTTGCGGGCGTCCGGGTCGGCGTCCGCGAGCACGCTGTGCTCCACGACCGAGGTCAGGCCGAGGCCGTTGAGACGGATCTCCAGCGGAAGCGCCCCGGCGCGGTCGCGGTTGACGGCGAAGACGGTGACCGACCCGTCCTCGGCGCGGACCGCGGTCGCGTGCAGCAGGTCGGCGTCGCCGTACTTGCGGGTCCGGTAGGTCGGCGAGTCGACCCGGACGTCGAGGACCCGGCCGCGTCCGTGGCGGGCGGCCTGGGCGAAGGGGAAGAACGTCGTCTGCCGCCAGGCCGGGCCGCCGGGCTCGGTCATGATCGGCGCGATGACGTTGACGAGCTGGGCCAGGCAGGCCACGGCGACCCGGTCGGCGTGCCGCAGCAGCGCGATGATCAGGGAGCCGAAGACGACGGCGTCGGTGACGCTGTAGGAGTCCTCCAGCAGCCGCGGGGCCTGCGGCCAGTCGGTGCGGTCGATGCCCTTGGCGTGCTCCTCCCACTCGGGCAGGTACCAGACGTTCCACTCGTCGAAGGAGAGGCTGATCCGCTTCTTCGACTTCAGCCGCGCGCCGACGTGGTCGGCGGTCGCCACCACGTTCTCGATGAAGGACTCCATGTCGACGGCGGAGGCGAGGAAGGAGTCGACGTCGCCGTCCTCGGGCCAGTAGTAGGCGTGCAGCGAGATGTGGTCGACGAGGTCGTACGTCTCCTGGAGGACCGTGGCCTCCCACTCGGCGAACGTCGGCATGGACTGGCTGGAGGAACCGCAGACGACGAGTTCCACACCGGGGTCGAGCTGGCGCATGGCCCGGGCGGTCTCGGCGGCGAGCCGGCCGTACTCCTGCGCCGTCTTGTGGCCGGTCTGCCAGGGGCCGTCCATCTCGTTGCCCAGGCACCACAGCCGGATGCCGAAGGGGTCCTTGTCGCCGTGGCTCACGCGGAGGTCGGACAGGGCGGTGCCCTCGGCGTGGTTGGCGTACTCCTGGAGCGCGAGGGCCTCGGCGACGCCGCGCGTGCCGAGGTTGACGGCCATCATGGGCTCGGCCTGCGGGCCGATCTTCCTGAGGAAGCCGATGAACTCGGAGAGCCCGAAGCGGTTCGTCTCCGTGGAGTGCCAGGCCAGGTCGAGGCGGTGGGGCCGGTCGGCCACGGGACCGACGGAGTCCTCCCACCGGTAGCCGGACACGAAGTTGCCGCCCGGGTAGCGCACCGCCGTGACGCCGAGTTCCCGGACGAGGTCCAGGACGTCCGTGCGCAGGCCGTCGTCGTCGGCCGCCGGGTGGCCGGGCTCGAAGACCCCCGTGTAGACGCAGCGGCCGAGGTGTTCGACGAAGGAGCCGAAGAGACGGGGGTTCACCTCGCCCGTGGTGAAGGAGGGGTCGAGGGTGAAACGAGCGGTGCTCATCGTGGCCTTTCGGTCTTGGTCGCCGCGCTCCCGCCGCTGTCCGTGCTCCTGCCGGCCCGTGAGCGGGGTTCGGTATCCCGGATCATGCTCGCGTCTTCGAACGGGACCGTAAAATCCGGCGCCCGCGTCCGTCAATGGTTTCGACGCGATCCATGACAGCGCTTTCCCGCACCGCGCCCGACCGCCTTTTCCGTGACGTGAGCACAACCGGCCGCGTAGGCTCGAACGGGCTGCCGCCGGGCGGTTCGGAAGGGGGAGCGGATGGACAGCGCGGGCGCGCGCGGAAGGGCGGCACGGATCGTCTCCGCGCTGCGGCGCACGCGGACCGGCCCGGCCATGCGCGAGCTGACCGCCGATCTCTGCGCCGCGCTGCGGGCGCGTCCCCGCCGGCCCTGCGGGGTGCGGGAGGTGTGCCGGGCGCTGTGCGAGGAGATGTCCGCACGGCGCGGCGACCGGCCCGTCGAGGTGCGGTTCGAGCAGTTCCCCGACGAGATCGAGGTCACCGGCCTGTGGGTCGAGTTCCAGGAGTTCGACCTGGTGATCGTGGAGGAACGGGCCGAGGCCGTGCAGCAGTTGGTCATCCTCGGCCATGAGCTGTGGCATCTGCACGCCGGGCACCGCCACCACCATCACGGCGTCGGCACGGTCGCCGCGGGCGTGCTCGCCGACCGCTCCGGCTGGGACTCCATCGCGCTGACCGTCGCCGCCCGCAACGGCTCCCGCGAGGACGACGAGGCCGAGGCCGACGACTTCGGCCACCGGCTCGCGGCCCGCTTCCGGCGCTATCTGTCCGACGCCGCAGGACCCGGGTCCTGCGGCCCGGGACCGTCCGCCGCCGGACCGGGCGCGGAGACGTCCGCCGTCCAGCGCACCCTGGGCTACCGGGGACGCCGGGGCGCCGCGCGGTGAACCACGGGCTCTACATCTCCTTCTGGCTGCCCACCGCCGTCCTCGGCGCGGCCCTCGCCATCAAGCTGCCCAGCATCCTCAAACTCTGGCGGGACCCGCTGCTCCGCGCCGTCGGCGGTCTGCTGGTGTTCGCCTGCGCCGTGTTCGTCTTCGCCGCCCCGAAGACGATTCGCTGGACCAACCGGGTCACCGGCGTGCCGAACATCGCCGCGCCCTGGGTGTACTCCCTCCTCACCGCGCTGTCCGCGTCCTGGCTGCTGCTGATCATCGCCTGGCGCAACGGCCGCACCGAGCGGTCGGTCCAGACCCGGCGCGCCACGCGCTGGGTGGTCTCCGTCTACGCGGGCGTGGTGGTCGCCCTGTGGGTGCTCTTCGCGCTGGCCGACGTGCCCGTGGAACGGATCCGGGACCTCGACACCTACTACGCCAACACCCCCTACATGCGCGAGGAGATCCTGCTCTACCTGCTCGCGCACACGGTGGCCTGCTCGGTGACCGCCCGCCTGGTGTGGAACTGGAGCCGCACCGAGGGCCTCGACGCGTGGCTGCGCTGGGGGCTGCGCTTCCTGGGAGCCGGCTATGTGACCAACCTGGTGTTCAGCGCGGCCAAGCTGTCGGCCGTCGCGGCCCGTTGGACCGGGCACGACCTGGACTGGCTGAACACCGGCATCGCGCCGTCGGCGGCCTGCATCGCCGCCACGCTGGTCGCGGTCGGCTTCATCGTTCCGCACGCCGGCCAGTACCTCCAGGAGCGCTGGCGGGTCCGGCGCCGGCACCGGAGCCTGAAGCCGCTGTCCCGGCTGGTGCGGACCGTGACCGGCGGACGCGAGCCGTTCGACCTGCGCGCCACCCCCGAACTGCGGCTGATCCGCCGCGAGACGTTCATCCGCGACGCGCTGCTGCAACTGGCCCGTCATCTGGACGACGACCTGCGCGCCCGGTCCTACGACGCCGCCGTCGCCCTCGGCTTCGAACGCGGCCGCGCGCAGGCCCTCGCCGCGGGCGTCGCGCTGCTGGACGCCGTGGAGGCGAGGGAGCGGTCGCGGCGCGGGCCGCAGGCTCCGCAGGCGGGCACGCCCCGGCCGGGGATCTCCCGGCCGGGGACCCCCACGGCCCCGAACTCGCCGCGCACCGACGCGCGCACGGCGTCCGCCGGCGCCTCCCCGGCCGCCGTCTCCCCGGCGGCCGGTTCCCCCACGGCTTCCGCGGCGCCGTCCTCCTCCGGTCCGGACACCACCTACCTCCTGCGGGAGATCCAGGCCGTGTCCCGTGTCCTTCGCCACCCCCTCGACCTCCAGGCGGTCCGCGCCCACGTGGCCGCCCCGGCAGAGAGCATGTCCACGCATGAGTGAGCCGTCCAACCCCGCCAGAACCGCCGTAGTGCTGGGGGGATCCCACGCGGGCATGCTCGCCGCGCGCGCCCTGAGCGGCTTCGCCGACCGGGTCGTCGTGATCGAGCGGGACGTCCTGCCCGACGGACCCGCCCCCCGCAGGGGGCTGCCGCAGGCCCGCCACGCCCACATGCTGTGGTCGGGCGGGGTGCGGGCGGTGGAGGAGCTGCTGCCGGGGGTCACCGGCGCCCTGCTGGACGCAGGCGCGCGCCGGTCGCCGGTCACGACGGACATGGTCGTCCTGGGCCCGCGCGGCTGGTTCCGCCGCTGGCCCGAGTCCCACCACGTGATCCTGGCCGGCCGCGATCTGCTCGACGCGACCGTCCGCGACCTCGTCCTCGCCGACGAGCGCGTCGACGTGCTCACGGGGACCGAGGCGACGGGCCTGGTCGGCGACGCCAAAGCCGTCACGGGGGTGCGGGTGCGCGCGCGGGGCGGCGCGGACGACCGGGACGACCCGCAGGGCCGGGAGCGGATCGTTTCCGCGGCTCTGGTCGTCGACGCGACCGGGCGGGGTTCGCGGGCGGCGGGATGGCTCCAGGACCTCGGCCTGCCCGCCGTGGAGCGGCGCGAGGTGGACTCCGGGCTGGCCTACGCGAGCCGGCTCTACCTGGCCCCCGAGCGGGCCCGGTCCGGGTTTCCGATCGTCAACGTGCAGCCGGACCCACGGGACGGCCGTCCGGGCCGGGCGGGGTTTCTGCTGCCCATCGAGGACGGCCGCTGGATCGTGACCCTCAACGGCACCCGGGGCGGCGAACCGAGCGCCGACAACGACGACTTCGTGCGCTTCGCCCGCGAGGAGCTGCGCCACCCGGTCATCGGGGAACTGCTGGAGCGGGCCGAACCGCTCTCCGACGTGTCCTTCACCCGGGCCACCGTCAACCGCCGCAGCCACTACGAGCGGATGGCGGTCTGGCCGGAGAACTTCGCCGTCCTCGGGGACGCGCTGGCCGCCTACAACCCGCTCTACGGCCACGGCCTCGCGGTCGCCGCCCAGAGCGCGGTCGCGCTGCGGGACGCCGTCCGGCGGCACGGCTGGGGCTCGGCGGGACTGTCCCGTCGCGTCCAGCGGGCGGTGGCCCGCCCGGCCGGCGCCGCCTGGGACCTCGCGGTCGGCCAGGACGTGTTCTACCCGGGGGCGACGGAGAACGGCCCCACGCTCCGCGACCGGATGCTGGCCGCGTACGTGGGGCGCCTGATGCTCACGGCCACCGGCAGCGGCCGGATCGCCCGGCGGGTGACCGACGTGACGTCGCTGGAACGGGGCCCGCAGGTCCTCCTGACCCCGACGGTCCTGCTGGCCGCCACCGCCGGACCCCTCAAACGCCCCCTGCCCGGCCCGCCCCTGACCCCCTCCGAACGCGAACGAGCGGGCCTGCGCTAGCGGTTGGACGTGGGTCCGCCCGTAGTCGCCGGCGGCCGGGCGGGCGGACGTCGGCAGTCGGCCGAGCGGGGCCGCCGCGACCGTCGGGCGTCGGTCAGCCGGTGAAGGCGGGCTGGGGGAGGCCCTTGCCCGCGTTCGGGATCACCAGGAGCGAGCCGGCGACCGGGTGCGGGGCCGTCAGCCCGACGCGGGCCGTGGTGACGTACAGGTCGGTCAGGCCGGCGCCGCCGAAGGCGCACGCGGTGACCCTCGGGGTGGGCAGGGTGATCACCCGGTCCAGTTCGCCGTCCGGGGTGTAGCGGCGCACCGCTCCCCCGTCCCACAGGGCCACCCACACGCAGCCGTCCGCGTCCACGGTGAGGCCGTCGGGGAAGCCCGCGCCGTCCTCGAGGGAGACGAGGGGGCGACGGCCGCTCACCCGCCCGTCCGCGGAGCAGTCGAAGACGTCGACGCGGCGCGTCGGCGAGTCGATGTAGTACATCAGGGTGCCGTCGGGGCTCCAGCCGGTGCCGTTGCTCACCGCCACGTCGTCGAGGATCGGCTCGGCCGAGCCGTCGCCGGTGAGCCGGGACAGCGTGCCGCCGCCCGGCGCCTCGTCGTAGCGCATCGTGCCGGCCCAGAGGGAGCCGTCGGGCGCGACCGCGGCGTCGTTGGCGCGACGGCCGGGCACCGGCTCGTGCCGCAGCCAGCGGAAGGCGCCGTCGGGATCGAGCAGGCCGACCCCGTCGCGGAGGTTGAGGACGAGCCCGCCGCCCGCCCGGGGCTTGGCCGCGCCCACGTGCTGGTCCGTCGCCCGGACCGTGCGGCCGCCGGTGACGGGGTCGTAGGTGTGCACCCGGGAGCCGAGGATGTCGATCCAGAGCAGCCGGCCGGTGGCCGGGTCCCAGGTCGGCCCCTCGCCGAGGGTCGCCTCGGCCCGCACGGCCACCTCGTACGACGTCGTCATGCCATGCTCCGGTATCCCAGCAGTTCGGACAGTTCGGCCGCGCCCTTCGCGGCGAGCTGCTCCAGCTCCACGCGGCGCTCGTCGGTCCAGCGGATCATGGGCACGGAGATGGAGAGCGCGGCCACCACCTGTCCCGTGCGGTCGCGCACCGGCGCCGCCACACAGCTGACGTCCGGGTTGGACTCGCGGCTCTCGACCGCGACGCCCCGCTCCCGGATCTCGGTCAGCGCCTCGCGCAGCGCACCGGGCTCGGTGATGCTGTTCGGGGTCATCCGCACGAGGTCGGCGTCGTCGGGGATGCGTGCGCTCAGTTCCGCATCGGACAGCGAGGCCAGCAGCATCTTGCCCACGGAGGTGCAGTGGGCCGGGAGCCGCCGGCCCGCGGCCGACACCATCCGGACCGCGTGCGTGGAGTCCACCTTGGCGATGTAGATGACGTCGGTGCCCTCCAGGATCGCCACGTGGACCGTCTCGTCACACGTTTCGGCGACGGTGCGGGCGACCTGCTGACCCTCGGCGGCGAGGTCGAGCTGCTCGGCGTAGCGGCTGCCGAGCTGGTACGGACGCACTCCGAGGCGGTACCGTCCGGGTTGTCCGGGGACGGGCACGATGTACGACCGCGCGGAGAGCGTGGTCACCAGTTCGTGCACGGTGGTGCGCGGAAGCTGGAGCTTGCGCACGATGTCGGGGGCGGAGAGCGAACCGTCCCCGTCGAGGAAGAGCTCGAGAATGTCGAGAGCTCGGGTCACGGCAGGTACGAGGCGTCCCACGACCGGCCCCCTCCCTTGGTCTGTAAACGGTGCCTGTGTTCGAGATATCAACAGGCGATCGGCATGACGAACACAGGCTGTCATACGCCGTTGCGCCGGGCAATGGCCGGGAAACGCACGGTGGCCCCGGACGGTACCCGCGGTGGGCCAGGATGGGACCCATGCCGACCCAGAAACGCCTCGCCGGCTCGTTCACGGCGCTCGATTTCCAGCTGGTCCTGCTGCGCCGCATGGCCGACCACAACCCGGATCTGGTGGAGGACGCCCGCCACGACCTGGGCGTCTCCCTGACGCAGATGAGGGAGGCCAACAAACGCTGGCAGGCGATGGTCCACTCCCCGCACACCAGAGGAACGCTCGCCCGCTACCGCTCCGTCCTCGGCGAACCCGAGTCCAGAGCCGCCCGCCGGGTCGGCGACCTCGACTGCGAGGCCTGGCTGTGGCCGGTCTCGCTCTGGCCCGACCTGCGCTTCGAGGTGCTGCTCGCCCCGACCGGCGCCGTCTGGAACGAGTGGCTGGTGCGCGCCCCGGGGGCCCGGCCGCCGTCCCTGAGGACCCTCGACGACCTCGCGCCCTGGTCCTGCACGGTCGACGAGGCCGCCCTCGCCTTCGCCCCGGCCCGCCCCCTGGAGGGCACGGCCCCCAACCGCTGGGGGCTGGCGTTCACCGCTCCGGACGGCCGGGGCGTGCGCCGGGAGGTGGTCGCCGAGTTCACCTGGGGGCTGCTCCAGCGCACCGCGACGAGGGACTGAGACCGGGAGGACGCGGCCGGTGGCGGGCGGGGGCGCGCCCCCGGTCAGCGGGCCTCGGCCGCGGCCGTCAGGATCGCCGCGACGACCTTCGGGGTCGATTCCGGGTGCAGGAACAGGAAGAGGTTCGGCTCGACCAGTTCCAGCTCCATCACCCGCGGCCGCCCGTCGTCGCCGTCCACGAGGTCGACGCGGGCGTAGAGCAGCTCCGGCGCGTCGGGGACGGCGGCCAGGGCGCGTTCGGCGACGGCCAGTTCGGCCGGGGTCGGCGTCCAGGGCTCCAGCCCGGGATGGGCGACCTTCTCCGCGTCGAAGGCGGTGTCCGGGGCCAGCACGGCCCGCTTGCGGCTGGCGTGCAGGAGACGGCCGCCGAAGAACTGAAGGGCGCGCTCCCCGCCGGTGTCGATGGCGCGCAGATACGGCTGCACCATCGCCGTCAGCCCCTCGGCGTGCATCCGTGCGAGATGGCCCAGGGCCCGCTCGTGCCCCTCGGGGGTGTAGCGGGCGGCATACCGGGCGCCGGCGCCCGAGGCGGGCTTGATCACGTACTCGCCGGCGTCGGGCAGCTCGGCCGGCTCGCCGGGCGCGAGGTAACGCGTCGGCACGGTCGGCACGCCGGCCGCCGCCAGCTCCCCGAGGTAGCGCTTGTCCGTGTTCCAGCGCACCACGCCGACCGGGTTGGCCAGCCGCGTGACGGAGGCGACCTTGTGCGCCCACGCCGTGAATTCGTCCGCACGCCAGCTGTAGTCCCAGGTGGAGCGGATGACGACGAGGTCGTAGAGGGCCCAGTCCACGTCGGCGTCGTCCCAGAAGACGACGTCCGCCTCCGCGCCGGCCTCGCGCAGCGCCTCCCGCAGCACCGGGAGATCGGCGTCCTTCCCGGCCTGCGGCCGCGGGTCGTAGGTGGCTAGCGCGACACGGGCCACGACGGGGCTCCTTCTTCGTACGACTGTCCGATCACCGGAAGGCTAACAAGGCGGTCGCACAGTGATCCGGATCAAACCCGTGCTCGGCCCGATCGCCCGCGCGGCGGGGTAGGAAGGTCCTGTCGTGCTCGTTCCGCCGTCCGCAAGGAGTGCCCGCGTGACCCCTCTCTTCCCGGCCCTGACGGACGGTCCGTCCGCCCGCCCCGCCCTGCGGTTCGGGGCGCGCTCCCTTACGTACGCCCAGCTCGCGGCCGCAGCCGGCGCCGTCGCCGGGCGGGTGCGGGGCGCGGGCAGGGTCGCGGTGTGGGCGCCCCCGTCGCTGGAGACCGCCGTCGCGGTGGTGGGCGTGCTGCTGGCCGGGGCCGCCGCGGTGCCGCTGAATCCCAAGTCGGGCGACAAGGAGCTGGCGCACATCCTGAGCGACAGCGCACCCGCCCTGGTGCTCGCGGCCCCGGACGCGGAACTGCCCGCCTCGCTGCGCGAGCTGCGGCGCGTGGACGTCGCGGTCGAGGCCGGGACGGAGGCCTACGGCGGCGACGGCGCCGGCGACGGCGATTCCGCTGCCGGTGGGGGCGGGGGCGCTGGTGCGCGGGCCGGCGCGGCCGTCGTCGGCGGGGAGGAGCCCGCCCTCGTCGTGTACACCTCCGGCACCACCGGACCGCCCAAGGGTGCGGTCATCCCGCGGCGCGCGATCGCCGCCACGCTGGACGCGCTCGCCGACGCCTGGCGGTGGACCGAGGACGACGTCCTCGTGCACGGGCTGCCGCTGTTCCACGTCCACGGGCTGGTCCTGGGCGTCCTCGGGCCGCTGCGCCGGGGCGGGTCCGTGCGGCATCTCGGGCGGTTCGACACGCAGGGCGTGAGCCGGGAGCTGAGCGGCGGCGCGACCATGCTGTTCGGCGTGCCGACGATGTACCACCGCATCGCCGAGGCGCTGCCCGGCGACCCGGCGCTGGCCGAGGCGCTCGCCGGGGCCCGGCTGCTGGTGTCGGGGTCGGCGGCGCTGCCCGTGCACGACCACGAGCGGATCGCGGCGGCGACCGGACGGCGGGTCGTCGAGCGGTACGGCATGACGGAGACGCTGATGAACACCGCCGTGCGGGCCGACGGCGAGGCGCGGGCCGGGACCGTCGGACTGCCGCTGCCGGGCGTGGAGCTGCGGCTGGTGGAGGACGACGGGTCGGTCCTGGACGCCCTCGACGGGGAGAGCGTCGGGGAGATCCAGGTGCGCGGCGCGAACCTGTTCACCGAGTACCTCAACCGGCCGGACGCGACGGCCGCCGCCTTCACCGCCGACGGCTGGTTCCGCACCGGCGACGTGGCCGTGCGCGACCCCGACGGGTACGTCCGCATCGTGGGCCGCAGGGCCACCGACCTGATCAAGAGCGGCGGGTACAAGATCGGGGCCGGGGAGATCGAGAACGCGCTGCTGGAACATCCGGGGGTGCGGGAGGCCGCCGTCACCGGCGAGCCGGATGCCGACCTCGGGGAGCGGATCGTCGCGTGGGTCGTGCCCGCCGACCCCCAGTCACCGCCCGCGGAAGGGGAGTTGGCCGACCATGTGGCCCGGCGGCTCGCGCCGCACAAGCGGCCCCGTGTGGTGCGCTACCTGGACGCGCTGCCCCGCAACGACATGGGCAAGATCATGAAGCGGGCGCTGCCGGCATGACGACGAAACGTGTGAGCGCACGTGAGGTGATCGCCCTCGTCTCCGACGACTTCGTCCCGCTCCCGCACGAGGAGCGGCCGTCCGCTCCCGACGGCCCCCTGGGCTGGCCCGGCTACGACGCCGCCCGTGCCCGTGCGGCCGAGCGCACCGGCGAGCCGGAGTCCGTCGTGTGCGGTGCGGCGACCGTGGCGGGCGTCCGGGCGGTCCTGATCGCCTTCGAGTTCGGCTTCCTGGGCGGCTCGCTGGGCGAGCGCACCGGCGACCGGCTGGTCGCGGCGTACACGTACGCCCGTGAACACCGCCTGCCCGTCGTGCCGTTGGTCGCCACCGGCGGCAGCCGCATGCAGGAGGGCATGCTCGCGCTCACCCAGCTCCAGCGGGTGGCACGGGAGTCGGCGCTCACCCGGGAGGCGGGCCTGCCGCAGGTGGCGGTCCTGCGCGATCCCACGACGGGCGGCGGCTGGGCCACCCTGGGGGCGGGCGCCGACGTGGTGCTGGCTCTGCCGGGCGCCCAGGTCGGCTTCGCCGGCTCCCGGGTGCGCCCGCCGGACGCGGACCCGGCCGCCTACACGGCGGAGGCACAGGTCGCGGCGGGCGCGGCGGACGCGGTGGTGCCCGCGACGGAGCTGCGGGACGTACTGGGCCTGTGGCTGCGCCTCCTGACCGGCGGCGGTGCGCCGGCGGACGGCAGTCCACCGGTCGACGGCGGCTCGGGGGCCGGCGCCGGTTCGGCAGGCGACAGCGGCTCGACGAACGACGACGGCCGTTCCGCTGAGGCCGGTCCGGCGCCCCACGCTCACACCGGTTCGCCGCCCGGCAACGCCCCGGCCGGCGGTGGTGTCGTGCCGGCCCCCGTGCCCGGCGCTCTCGGGGAGGCCGGGCTGCCTCTCACCGGGTGGGACGCCGTGCGGCGGGCCCGCTCGGCGGGGCGGCCGCGGGCGGGGGCCTATCTGGACGCCTACTTCACGCGCCGGCTCGCGATCTACGGCGACCGGTGCGGCGGCGTCGACCCCGACGGGATGCTGTGCGGCTTCGGCCTCCACGAGGGCCGTACCGTCGCGTACGCCGCACAGACGGGTGCGGCGACCCGGCCGGCCGGATACCGGACGGCCGTGCGGCTGATCCGGCTGGCAGAGCGGCTCGGCATCCCCGTGCTCACGCTGGTGGACACGCCGGGCGCGGCCAACGACGCCGAGGCGGAGCGCCAGGGCGTGGGCGCGGCGATCGCGGAGCTGTTCGGCGTGGTCGCCGCCGCGCGCACGCCGGTCACGACACTGGTGATCGGCGAGGGCGGTTCGGGCGGTGCGCTGGCCCTGGCGGCGCCGGGCCGGACCTGGGCCACGCCGGACAGCTATTTCTCGGTGATCGCGCCGGAGGCGGCGGCGGCGATCCTCAAGCGGCCGCCCGCGCAGACCGAGGCGACCGCCGACCAACTGCGTCTTCGGCCGCAGGACTTGACCGAGCTGGGGGTGATCCGGGCCACGAACGCGCGGGGAACGCGGGACAAGGGTGAGCACCGTCCGTGACAATGGGTGCGCGCAGTGCCGCAGGAGACGGGAAGGGGCGACGGGGGACATCGTGGACGGACTGGTGGAGTTCAAGACCGACGACGGGGCCGTGGTGGCCGTCGAGGCGGTCGCGCAGGCGCGGCCGGGTTCGCGGCTCGTGGCCCGCGACGGGACGGTCCAGGCGGCCCGCACCTTCGAAGGGGCCCTGGAGGGCGTGCGGGCGGCCGCCGAGTCCGCGCTGCGCGTGTTCCGGGACGGAACCCTGCGGCCCGACGGCGTGGAGATCGAGTTCGGGGTGAAGCTGTCGGCCGAGACGGGCGCGATCATCGCCAAGGGCACGGCGGAGGGACACCTCGTCGTGAAGCTGACCTGGTCGCCGTCAGCGGGTTCGTGAACAGCGCCGCGTGGCACGCCCGGATCGAGGCCGGGGGCGAGGTGGCGGGCGCGGGCTTCCTCGTCACCCCGACCACGGTGCTGACCTGCGCCCACGTCGTGCACGGCGCGGCCGCCGGCGCCCTGGCGGTGACGTTCACCGAGCTGCCCGGGTTCCCCACGGTGGCGGCCAGGGTGGTCGCCGACGGCGGCTGGGGCGGCGGCGCGACCGACCTCGGCGATCTGGCCGTCCTGGAGCTGGCCCGCCCGGTGGCGGCCGCTCCGGCGGCGCTGGCCCCGGTGGACGCGGCCGACGGCCCCCGCGCGGACCGGCCCCGCAAGCTCGTCGTCTACGGCTTCCCGGTCGGTTTCGACGAGGGCACGCTGGCCGAGTACCGCATCACCGCACGTCAGTTGCTCAACGGCGAGTGGATCCAGCTGGAGGCCTGGCAGCCGGGCGGGCAGCCGCTCGCGCCCGGGTTCAGCGGCGCGGCGGTCGCCCTCGCCGACACCGGCGAGGTCGTCGGCATGGTCACGGCGGCCGCGGGCGACCGGGGTGTGCGCAACGGTCGGATGATGCCGACCGAGGTCATGGCCCGCCACTGGCCCGCGCTGGAGGGACTGGTGCCCACCTGCGACCACCGCAGCGCCGACCGGGCCCGGCTGCGCGAGCTGGTGGAGCGGGCGGTCCGCGAGGGCCTGGACGACGATCCGGGCCGGCGGGTGCGGCTCTACGAGGCGGCCCGGGGCCCGCTGGATCCGGACGCCCCCGAGGAAGGCTTCGACTCCCTGCGCGCGGCGGCCCTGTTCGTGCTGTGCGAGGTCGACGGCGACGACGCGGCCGCCACCGTCGCCCGCTTCACCGCCCATGTGGAGTCCCTGTTCGCGGCCCCCGTCGAGGTGGCCGCCGCGCCCGTCTGGTCGCCCATCCTCGTCGACCTGCGGCGCAGCGGCGCGGGCGACGGGCGCGTCCTGGTCGAGGTGAGCGCCTACAGCGACGGACGCCGCCATCCGGTCGGCTGCGACACCGTGCCGCAGGCCGGGGTGCGCGCCTACGTGCAGGACCGGATCGAGGCGGCCTTCCGTCATCTGACGCCCGGCTGCGACGAGTTGATCGCGTTCGCGCTGCCCCGGGAGTGGATCGACCTGCCGGTGGACCGGTGGGCGAGCGCCCCCGACGACGAGACGCCGCTCGGCTGCGTGTATCCGCTCGTGGTCACCGACCAGGCCCGCCGCCGGGCGGGGATGCGCCATCAGCTGGCCCGGGCGTGGAAGCGGCTGGACTCCGCTCCGGGCGCGCGGGTGCACCGGGTCGAGTGCGACGGCCCCGAGGAGCCCCGCCGGCTGCGGATGCGGCTGCGGCGGGACGACGCCTGTCTGGCCGGGTTCGGCTCCGGCCCGGGCGCGTCCCGCACCCGCCCCCACTTCGACACCACGGTCAGCGCGCCCGCCCCGGTGGTCGTCTGGTCCCGCGAGGGCTGCGGAGCCGGGCCCGACGAGGACTGCGCGGGCGGGGACGGCTGTGCGGGCAAGGCGTTCCTGGACGAGCTGGACGCCTGTGTGTCGCAGGTGCCGCCCGCCGAACTCCCGCGCCTGGTGCTGACGTTGCGCGAGGAGGCCGACGCGGAGGACGGCCACTGGGCGCACGACATCCAGCTGCTGTGGGACGACCCGCGCGTCTTCGCCGACCCGCACGGTGAACCGCCCGCCCACACCCGCTCCCCCGTGGCCTGAGCCGCCGCATCGAGTCACGCCGAGTTTCGGAGAACCATGTCCCACTGGTCCGTCTACACCGGGAACAGCGCGCCGCACGACGGCATCGACCGGCTGCCCGAGCCGCCGCCCTGGCGCGCGTTCGACGGCGCGCCCCTCGTGCCGTCGCCCCGGGACGCCGACGACGAGGCGGCCGTCTCGCCCGACCGCGTCCACCGCGCCCGCGCGTACGTGGCCACGGCGGAGAGCGTCCAGCTCGTCAACGCAGCGCTCGTGCTGCGCCGTCCGCTGCTGGTCACCGGGCCGCCCGGCACGGGCAAGTCGTCCCTGGCCTACGCGGTCGCCCGTGAGCTGGGGCTCGGCCCGGTGCTGCGCTGGAACATCACCAGCCGGTCCACTCTGGCCGACGGCCTCTACCAGTACGACCCGCTGTCCCGGCTGTACGCGGCCCGGCAGGCGGCGTGGCGCGAGCACGGGGAGGACGCCACCCGCGGCGGGGTCGAGGACCATCTGCGGCTCGGTCCCCTGGGCACCGCCCTGCTGCCCTACTCCCGGCCCCGCGCCCTGCTCGTCGACGAGATCGACAAGAGCGACCTGGACCTGCCGAACGACCTGCTGAACGTGCTGGAGGAGGGGCAGTACGAGATCCCCGAGCTGATGCGCGCGGCGCGGCTCTCCCCTGCGGACGCCACAGCCGAGGTGCTGGCCGACGGCTCGGACGTGCCGGTCGCCGTGGCCCGCGGCCGGGTCCGCTGCCGGGCCTTCCCGTTCGTCGTCCTGACCAGCAACGGCGAGCGCGAGTTCCCGCCCGCGTTCCTGCGCCGCTGCGTCCGGCTGAAGCTGCGCCGCCCCGACCGCGAGCAGCTCACCCACATCGTCCGGGCCCATCTCGACACCCCGCCCGGCGAGGCCGAGCACCTCATCGACCGGTTCCTGGCCCGCGCCTCCGACGGCGAACTCGCCACCGACCAGTTGCTGAACGCCCTCTACCTCACGGGCGTCACCGGCCTGGACGTGGCGTCCCGCGACGCGCTGGCCGAGCAGTTGATGCCCTATCTCGGCGCCACGGCGGACGGCGATGGCTTCTGAGGCGGCGGCGGGCGGCGACCGGTCCGCCCTCGAACGGCTGACGCGGCTGCTGACGGCGGCCTCGGACACCACGCCCACCCCGTGCGAACTCGCCGAACTGCTGTGGCTGGCAAGCCGGTTACCCGCCCCGGACCACGCGGACGGCGCGGCGGATCCAGCAAAGGGTGCGGGCGGACCGGACACGGCGGACGCGCGCACCGGGCCGTCCGCGCGGGCGGCGGCGAATGACGCTGCCGGGCCGTCGGCGGGGGAGCCGTCCACCGGATCCGCGCCGGCGGCCGACGCCCCCGGCCCGCCGGACCCCGCGCCCGCCCCGGCCCCCCGCGTCCCGCTGCGTCTGCCCTCCCCCTCCCCCGCCCCCCGGTCCCCCGGCGAGCCGGGCTCCACCGGCGGCCCGACGCTGCTCGCCCCCGCGCCGCCGATGCTGCCGCGCCCGCTCGCGTTGCAGCGCGCCCTGCGCCCGCTGAAGCGGACGGTGCCCTCGGCGCGCGCCCGTCTCCTGGACGAGCGGGCCACGGCCGACCGCATCGCCCGCCTCGGCGCCCACCCGGACGTCTGGCTGCCCGTCCTGCGCCCCGCGCGCGACCGCTGGCTGCGTCTGAGCCTCGTCCACGACACGGGCCCGACGATGCCGGTCTGGCGGCCGCTGGTGCGTGAACTGCACGCCGTGCTGGCCCAGTCGGGCGTCTTCCGCACGGTCTGCCTGCACCCGGCGACGCCCGACGGGCGGGCCCGGCAGGTGCCCGACGCGGCCGACGGGCGGACGGTCACCCTGGTCGTCAGCGACTGCATGGGCCCGCAGTGGCGGCCCGGCCCGGCGGGCGAGCGCTGGCACGCCGTCCTGCGGCACTGGGCCGCCCGGATGCCGCTGGCCGTCGTCCAGCCGCTGCCCGAGCGGCTGTGGCCCACGACGGCCCTGCCGGCCGAGCCCGGACTGCTGGCCTCCGCCGGCCCGGCGGCCCCGCTCGGCGCCCTGCGGTTCACCCCGTACGACCCCGAGGCCGGACCGCCGCCCGGCGCGGCCCTCCCCCTGCCCGTCCTGGAACCGGGCGCCCCCTGGCTGGCCAACTGGGCGGCGCTGGTGGCCGCGCCGGGCGGCGCCCGCGTCCCCGGCGCGGCGGCCTGGCTGACGGCGGCCCCCGCCCCGTCCGCCGCACAGGAGGCCCCGGGCCCGGCCGCGCTGCCCGCCCAGGACCTGGTCCTGCGGTTTCGCGCCACCGCCTCCCCGGAGGCGTTCCGGCTGGCCGGTCATCTGGCCCTCGCCGTGCCCTCCGTCCCGGTCATGCGGCTCGTGCAGCGCGCCGTGACCCGCGACCCGCGCCCGCAGCACCTGGCCGAGGTGATCCTCAGCGGCATGCTCACCACCGCCCCCGGCCCGCCCGGCTCGTACGACTTCCGGCCCGGCGTGCGGGAGTTGCTCCTGCGCACCCTGCCGCGCACCACCCGCGGCCGCTCCCGCGAACTCCTGGACCGGGTCGGCGGACTGATCGACGAACGGGCCGGCCTCACCACCGGCGAGTTCCGCGCCGAGCCCGCCGGTCCCGGCGCCGCCGCCCGCCCCGGCTCCGGCGCGGCGGCCCCGGCCTTCGCGACGGTGGCCGAGGAGACGGTGCGCCGGCTGGGCGGGGACGCCTCCCCGGACGCCGGGTCCCGCGGCCCCGACGGGGCGGCGACCGCGCCGGCCGCCCGGCCGGTGCTGCGCTTCGAGACGGACACCGACCTCGCCGCCCGCCCCGAGGCCCGCATCACCCTCGAACTCGCCGTCCACGAGGTCCTCGCCCGCGGGGCCCTGACACCCCAGCAGTACGACGTGGGCGTCCTCCCGAGCGGTTATCTCGTGAAGATCCGGCCCGGCGCCTACCTGCTGCCGGTCCTCGCCGCCGCCCTGCGCTGGCTCCCCGGCCCGCTCGCCGGACTGCCCGGACCGCCCCGGCTGCGCGTCACCTTCCAGGACGGCCCGCCCGCTCCCGAGCCCCCGCCCCCGCCCGTGCAGAGCGCCGCCCCCGTCCTGCTCACCGTGCCGCCCGCCCTCTACGACGACTTCGCCCTCAGCTCCGCCGCGGCCGGCCCGCACCGCTTCCGCCCCCTGTACGGCGACACCCCGGACGGTCCCCCGCTCGCCTGGTGCTGCCCGCTGCCCGCGCCGCGCGACGCCGACGAGGCACGGGACCTGGTGCGCGGGCCGCTGATCACCGCGGACCTGCGCCGGCTCGGCATCCCCGCGCCGGGCCGCACCGCGATCGTCCACGCCCGCGCCGACGGCCCGCTCACCCAGCTCAACCCCGCCGATCCGTACGAGGGCCGCCCGCCGCGTCCGGCGACCTACTACGAGGTCGACCTCGTCGCGCAGCACGCCGTCCACCGGATCGCCCTGCCCGGCTCCGGGAAGGGCGAGTTCACCGCCGTCGTCGACCTGACCTGGCGGGTGACCGACCCGGTGGCGTTCGTGCGGGCGGAGACCGCCGAAGTGGCCGAGCGGCTTCTCGCGCACGTGCGGGAGGCGGGGGGCCGCGTCACCCGTCACCACTCGGTGCGCCGGGCGGCCGGCGCGCAGCGCGCGCTCGACACGCAGCTCGGCGGCTGGCCGGTGCCGGGGCTGGCGGTGACCTGCGCGGTGGCGCTCACCCCGGACTACGCCCCGCCGCCCGAGACGCCCCCCGCCGGCTCCGCCCGGCCGCCGGCGGAACTCCTCGCCGACGCCGAGACGGTGCTGTTCGGCTTCGACGGCCCGCTGACCCGCCTGTTCACGGCGGCGGCCGCCCGCGACGCCGCGCTCGACCTGCTCTCCCTGGTGGCCGAGCACCGCGACCCCGAGGACGCCTTCGCGGGCCGTCCGCCGGGCGATCCGGGCGCGGCCGGCCGGGAGCTGTTCGTGCACCCGCTGGACGTGCTGCGGGCCTTCGCCCGCGACCCACTGGGCCCGCTCCTGCGGGACCGGCTGGCCGAACTGGAGCTGGCGGCGGTGCCGGACGCGCCCACGACGCACCACTCGGTCGTCCTCGTCCGCACCCTGCACGCCGCCGGCCGCCGGGTCGGGGTCGTGACGGACGTCTGCGAAGGGGCCGTCCGCCGCCATCTGGAGTTCCACCGGCTCGCGCTGCCCGCCGGGGTGCACGGCCGCGCCGACGACCTCGGCCTGCTGATGCCGAACCCGCAGGGCCTGCTGCGCGCCCTGCGCCCGCTCGGGACGCCCGCCGCGGGCGCCGTGCTCATCGGCTCCACGCTCGCCGAACTGACGGCCGCGCGGGCCGCGGGACTGCGCTTCGTCGGCCTGGCGCGCAACCCCACCACGGCCCGGAGCCTGGCGCGAGCGGGCGGCGACGTCACGGTCCCCTCCCTCACTCCGGTGCTGGAGGCGGCCCGCGCCCTGTGAAGCGTGCGCGGGCGGCCGTGCCCCGGCCGGTGCGCGCCACCGCGAGGCCGTACCGGGCGGACACGAACTGCCTTAGGCTGACGCGGATTTGAAGATTCAGTGGAGATCCGGAGAGGGAATCGCGTATGCCTCGCACACCGTCAAGACGCACCGTTCTGCGCGGACTCACGGTCACCGGAGCGACGGTGGTCGGCTTCGAAACCGCCGCCCGGAGCTGGGCCGCGTCCGCCGCGGACTCCGGCGCCGCCCTGGCCAGGGTCCCCCACCTGGACGGAACGCTCGTCACGGACGACGCCTCGCTCACCGCCGCCGCCGACGACTACGGGCACATCGTGCACCGCCGCCCCTCGGCCGTCCTGCGCCCGGGCTCGGTCCACGACGTCGTCGCCATGATCCGGTTCTGCAACGACCAGCGCCTGCCGGTCGCGCCCCGCGGCCAGGGCCACGCCCCCTTCGGCCAGGCACAGGCGCCGGGCGGCCTGGTCGTCGAGACCACGCCGCTGGCGGACATCGGCCCCGTGAACAGGGCCGCCGGGACGGTCACCGTCGGCGCCGGCGCCAAGTGGAGCGCGGTCGCCCGCGCCACGCTCGCCCACGGCCTCACCCCGCCCGTCTTCACCGACTACCTGGAACTCTCCGTGGGCGGCACCCTGTCCGTCGGCGGGCTGGGCGGCCAGGCCCACCGGGTCGGCGCCCAGGTCGACAACGTCGCCGAACTGCGGGTCGTCACCGGGGCGGGCGAGCTGGTGCGCTGCTCGCCCACCCGGCGCGCCGACCTGTTCCACGCCGTCCTGGCCGGACTCGGCCAGTGCGCCGTCATCGTCGAGGCCACCCTGCGCCTGGTGCCCGCGCCGCGGACCGTGCGCCGCTACCAGCTCGCCTACGGCGACCTGGAGACGTTCCTCGACGACCAGCGCGTCCTCGTCCGCGAGGGCCGCTTCGACTACGTCGAGGGCCAGGTCCACGCGGACGCGGCCGGCGCGTTCGGCGTGTACGTCATGGAGGCGGTCGCCTACGGCCCGCCCGTCGGGCCCGTCCCGGACGACGCGGCCCTGCTGCGCGGCCTGCGCCACGATCCGGCGTCCGCGCAGATCGCCGACCAGCCGTACTACGACTTCCTCGACCGGCTGGCCCCGGTGATCGCGGCCATGAAGGAGGCCGGGATCTGGACGTTCGCCCACCCCTGGCTCAACCTCATGCTGCCCGGCCGGTCCGCGGCCGCGCTCGGCGCGAAGGTCCTGGGCGGACTCACCCCGGCCGAAGCGGGCCCCGGCGCGGTCGTCCTGTTCTACCCGCTGCTGCGCGAGCGCCTCACCGCCCCGCTGCTGCGCACCTCCGACGACGACGTCTCGTACCTCTTCGACGTCCTGAGCGCGGCCCCCGCGGACGACACCGCCGCCGTCGACCGCCTGCTGGCCTTCAACCGCTCCGCCTACGAGGCCACGGCCGCGGCCGGCGGCACCCACTACCCCGTCGGCAGCATCCCCCTGACACCGGCCGACTGGCGTGCGCACTTCGGCCCGGCCTGGGCGGCGCTGGCGTCGGCCAAGTGCACCTATGACCCCCGCGGGATCCTGGCCCCGGGCCAGGGCGTCTTCGGCTGACGGGGCGACAGGACGGGTGCCGGGCGGGAAGATCCACCCGTTCGGCCGCACCCCGCCCGGCCCACCAGAAAAGGCGGGCCTCCCCGCGCCCCCGCACGATGCGTAGAAGGCCGACCGCCCGGCGGCCGCCACGGTCTGTGCTCTCGGGAGGACCCGCCATGACCGCCAGTCTGGAGCAGCTGCGCCGCTGCCACTTCGCCGTCGACCTGGGAGCGGCGCGGACGCGGGTGTACGTGAAGGGGGCCGGGCTCGTCGTCGACCAGCCGTCGGCCGCCGCCGTGAACACCCGCACCGGCGCGCTGATCGCGGTCGGCGAGTTCGCAGAGAAGATGACCGGGCGCACCCCCCACTACATCCGCGTGGTGCGCCCGGTCTCCGGTGGAACGGTCGTCGACATCGAGATGGCGCAGCGCATGCTGCGCCATCTCATCGGCGACAAGATCCGCCGCCAGCTTCGCCGCAAGCCGTTCCTGCGCGCCGCCGCGTGCACGCCGCACGACGCCGATCCGCTCGCCCAGCGCGCCGCGATCGAGACGCTGGTGGGGCTCGGTGCGCGGCGCGTGGAGCTCGTCGACACGCTCATCGCCGCCGCCGTCGGCTGCGGGCTGCCCGTCGAACGCCCCGAAGCCACGATGATCATGGTGTGCGGGGCCGCCGCGACCCAGGTCGCCGTTCTGTCCCTCGGCTCCATCGTGACCGCCGAGCGGATCCCGGTCGGCGGCGAGGCGGTGGACCACGCGATCGTCCAGCACCTGCGCCACGAACACGAGTTGATGCTGCCGAGCCAGTCGGTGCGGCCGCTTCAGCTCGCCCTGTCCGGCAACGGCCTCACCCCGCAGGGGCCCGCGTCCACCGAGATCCACGGGCGGGACGTCGCCACCGGCCTGGCCCGCTCCGTGCAGGTCGACACCGCGGCGGTCCGCGACGCCATCGAGACGCCGCTGACGGCGGTGCTGGACGGCATCGGCCGGGTGCTGCGCGAGTGCCCGCCCGACCTGGTGGCCGACCTCGCCGACCGCGGGATCATGATGGTCGGCGGTTCCGCGCTGCTGCCCGGCTTCGACCAGATGCTGCGCCAGGCGACCGGCATGCCGGTGCACATCGCCGAGCGTCCCGACATCTGCGCCGCCCAGGGCCTGGGTGCGATGCTGGAGGGCAAGATCGAGCCGCTGACCCTGGACCCGCTGGGCGCCTGACGCGGCGACCGGCGCCGGGGCCCGCCCCGACGCGCCATCCCCCGCACATCCAGGAGTCCGGCAGGTCCTCGTCGCGGCGTTCTCCCTGTCCTGCCTGCCGGGCGAACCGGCCGGCCTGCACCCCCGGAGCGGCCCCTCCCGGCCCCTCCCGGCCTCCCCCGTCCGGGCATCGCGGCAAGCGCGCCGACTCGCGCGCGCCCGCCCGGACTTCGGCGGCCGCTCCGGAACACGCGGCCTGGCACACCGCGACCTGCCCACCACCGCCGCCCCACGGCTTTACCCACGTAACACGCTCGACACCTTGACGAGCACCCGGCCGGGTGCCACGATTCCGGCGCCGCCATGTTTACGTAAACATCAGCCACCGCGGGGCCTCGATGTTTACGCAAACATCAGAGCCGAAAGGGCAAGTCGATGCGCACGTCCCCCACCAGAGCCTCCCTGTCCCCCCGCCTTCGCGCCGCTCTCGTCGCGGTCGCCGTCGCCGCGGTCAGCGCCACCACCCTGGCCGCCACCCCGGCCTCCGCCGCCGCGCCGGCCGCCGACACGACGCAGTTCAAGGGCGTCAACTGGGCCGACCCGCGCGACAACTTCGCCGACGACTACCTCCAGCTGTCGGGCCTGAAGACCACCGACGGCTACAAGCGGACCTACGCCAAGGCGACCCGGATCATCGCCGCGTTCCGCGCGAACCTCGGCGCCAACACCGTGCGGCTGCCGATCAACCCGTACACGGTCAACGGCGCCTACTGGAAGTCGTACCGCGCCGTCATCGACGCGGCCTCCGACCAGGGCTTCAAGGTCATCGTGTCCTACTGGGAGGGCACGGGCGCCCAGAAGGACGGCTTCATCGACGACGAGGCCGCGTACTGGCCGATGTGGAACACCGTCGTCAAGGCGTACAAGAACGACAAGCGCGTCTACTTCGAGCCGATGAACGAGCCGCACGGCTACACGGACGCCCAGTGGGCCGACATCGCCGCGAAGTGGCTGTCGACGTACGCGAAGGTGCCCCGCAACCGCGTGTTCGTCAGCGGCGCCGGCTACAACGACCACGTCACCTCGGTCTGCGCCGACCCACGCCTGAAGGGCACCTACCTCTCCCTGCACCACTACGGGTTCTGGAAGGACTACGCGACCTACGATCAGTGGGTGGCCGACCTGAAGGTGCGCATCGGCGACTGCGCGAACCGCACCGTCGCGGACGAGTTCGGCGCCCCGATGACGACCGGCCTGAACTACGACGTGAAGACGCCGGACGACAACTTCGTCAACTACGTCCAGGCCGTCACCGACACCTTCCGCGAGCTGAAGATGGGCTCCGTGTACTGGCCGGGCCTGCGCACCGACGACACGTACTCCCTCCAGAAGCTCGTCGGCCCCGCCGAACGCCCCTGGCTGGCCACCACCAACCAGTCCGGCGCCGACCGCCTCGCATGGGCCTGGGGCCGCGGCAAGCCCGTCAGGAACTGACCCCGCCCACACCCTGCCCCACTCCCCCCGCGCCCCCGTCCCGCTGCCCCACCCCCCACCCGCGCGGGCCCGCCGGCCCTGAATCCGGCGGGCCCGCGCGCCCGGCTGCCCTGGGGTTCCTGAGGGAACGGCCCCCGGTGCGGCCGACCTCGATACCCCGTTGATCGCCGCACGGTTCGCGGCATAGGTTCCGGCTCATGACGAATGCGACGAACGTACGGATCGGTGTCATGTACGACCGTGACTGGGCCCCCGAGGGACTCCCCGGGTTCGCCCGGCGGGCCGAGGCGCTCGGTGTGGACGACCTGTGGGTGGTCGAGGACCTCGGGTGGAACGGCGGGGTGTCCGCCGCGGCCGTGGCACTGGGAGCCACGGAACGTCTCACGGTCGGCATCGGCATCGCCCCGGCCCCGCTGCGCAGTCCCGCCCTGCTCGCGATGGAACTCGCCACCCTGGCAAGGGTGTTCCCCGGCCGTCTGGTGGCCGGGATCGGGCACGGGGTGCGGGAGTGGATGGAGTCGGCGGGCGTCGCCCCCCGGTCGCCGCTGGCCCTGCTGGACGAGACGATCACCTCCGTGCGCGCGCTGCTGCGCGGCGAGCGGGTCGAGCTGGACGGGCGCGAAGTGCGCCTGGACGGCGTGCGGCTGGTGCACCCGCCGGAGCAGGTACCCCCGGTGGTCGCGGGCGTCGTCCGGCCCCGGTCGCTCGAACTTTCCGGACGGGTCGCGGACGGCACGCTGATCGCCGAGGGCCACGGTCCGGGCGACCTGGAGAACGCCCGTGCTCTGACCGTCAAGGGCGGCGCCGGCCCCGGACACAGCCTCACCGTGCTGTCCTTCGCCTGCGTGGGCGACGACCCGGACGAGGTCGCCCGCCTCCTGCACCCGCACACCGAGGGCCACGGCGCATGGCTCGGCCGTCCCCAGGACGAGGTGTTCACCGTGTCCGGCACCCCCGAGCGGGCCGCCGACGCCGTCCGCGCCCTGCACGACGCCGGCGCCGGGACGGTCGTCCTGCGCGTCGTCGGACCCGGACCGCTGGACCAGCTCACGGCGCTGCTGACGCGGATCAGGTGCTGATCGCGCGGTTGCGGAACCCCCGGGCCGCGCCCGGACGTTCCCCTGCGGGCCGTCGGGGGCAGGAACGGCCCGTGCGCATCGGTGCACGCCGGCTCATGCCGGTGCACGTCCTACCGGGAAGAGCGGGTGAGGCATGGCGCGCGTACTGGTCGTCGGCGGGGGGATCGCCGGCACGGCGGCGGCCCTGGCGCTGAGGAAGGCGGGGCAGGAGGTCGCCGTGTACGAGGCGCACCCGGACTCCGCCGAGGACATCGGCGCGTTCCTCACCCTGGCGGGCAACGGACTGCGGGCGCTGGCGCAGATCGACGCCGTCGAGGCGGTGACCTCGGTCGGGTTCCCGCTCACCTCGATGCGCGTCGTGGACGCGACCGGCGCCGAGACGGCCCATGTCCCGCTCGGCGAGGCCGCCGACCCGCTGCTGCGCCACCGGTGCCTGCGCCGCGGCGAGCTGAACGCGGCCCTCCAGGCGGAGGCCGCCCGCCGCGGCGTCCCGGTCGTCCACGGCGCCCGCCTGACCGCCGTCGAGCACCTGCCGGACACCGGGGACGGCGGCGGCACACGCGACGCCCACGGCTCCCCCGCCGGGCCCGGCGCCCCCGGCTCCGTCGTCGCGCGATTCGCCGACGGGAGTTGCGCCGTCGGCGACCTGTTGCTGGGGGCCGACGGGCTGAACTCCACGGTCCGCCGGCTGACCGCTCCCGACGCTCGGCCGCGTCACGCGGGTCAGCGCGTCTTCTACGGGTACACCACCGACGCGCCGGCGAGCGGCGTCGACGAGTCGGCGTGCATCACGATGACCCGGGGCAGCGCGGCCGCCTTCGGCCATATGACGTCCCCCCGGGGGGAGACCTTCTGGTTCGCCCGGGTCGGCGCCGACGAGCCCCTCACCGCCGACGAGATCGCGCACGCCGGCCCCGGCCACTGGCGTGACCTGCTCGTCGCGTTGCTGCGCGCGGACCGCACGGCCGCCGCTGGGATCGTCGCGGCCACCGAGGCCCCCGTCCTGGTCACCGACGCGACCGAGATGCCCAACGGCACCCCCTGGCGCTCCGGCCGCACCCTGCTGATCGGCGACGCGGCGCACGCGGCCTCCCCGGCGACCGGCCAGGGCGCGTCGATGGCCCTGGAGGACGCGGTGATCCTCGCGAAGTGCCTGCGCGACATCCCCGGCCTCCCGGCCGCGCTCGCCCGCTACGAGGCGCTGCGCCGCCCCCGCGTGGAACACAACACCACCGTCAGCGGAAACATCTCCCGTGGCGTGCACACCCCCGGGCCCCGGCCGTCCGGCGGCCCGCCCCCGGCCCGGCCGGGCGACGCCGAGCTGACCGGCCTGCTGGAGTGGGGCACGCCCGTCGGCCATGACGACGGCTCCGGCTGAGGGAGCGCCGGGGGTCAGCCCGTCGTCGTCCGGCCCGGCTCGCCGGGCGTCCAGGTCCTGTCGTCGGGGGCGTCGGGGCGCGTCGCCTCGAGGTGGGCGCGCAGGGCGGCGAGGGCGGGGTGCGCGTTGTCGCGGCGCCAGACAAGTGAGTGCGGGTACACGGGCGTCGGGTCGTGCACGACGATCCGCCGCAGGTCGTAGTGGGCGGGCCAGACGAGCCGGTCGTGCTCACCGACGAAGGTCGCCAGCGCCGGGGAACCGGCGAGCGACTCCAGAAGGGCGTCCGAGCCGAAGTTGGGACCGGTCGCGTCGATGACCAGCCCGAACTCGGCGGCGAGCCGGTCGTAGTAGGCGGTCCACTCGGTTCCGGCGGCGTTGCCGGGCATCCAGATCCGCCGGCCGGCGAGTGCGGCGAGGGGGACCGCCCCGGCCCTGGCGAGTTCATGGGCCGGACCGGTGAGGAGGCGCAGGGGGTCGTCGAGGACGCGGGCGGTCGCGATGTCGTCGGGGAGCCGTCGCGGGAGCGGGGCGACGGCCCGGAAGGACGCGTCGATCGTGCCGTCCCGGACGGCGGCGACGGCGGTCTCGGCGTCGAAGAGCGTGACGACGTCCAGTTCCGTCTCCGGGTGCGCGTGGTGGAAGCCGCGCAGCAGGGCCGCCGGGGCGATCCGCCGGTTGATCACGTCGACGCGCAGGGCGCGGCGGCCGGGACGCACCGAGTCGGCCGCCCGCTCCTCGGCCCGCAGGAGGTCGCGGGCGTGGGGCAGGAACGCCTGCCCGTCGACGGTGAGCCGGGCCCCGCGCGCCGTGCGGGTGAACAGCCGCACGGCTAGGTCCTTCTCCAGCGCGGCGACGCGCTTGGAGACCGCCTGCTGGGTGATCGCCAGATCGGCGGCCGCCTCCTGGAAGCGGCCCGCGTCCGCGACGGCGACGAAGGTGCGTACGGCTTCGAGATCCACGCCGACGCACCCTAATTCACAACCGGTGGTTGTGCCCCGGGGGCGCCGCGGTTGTTTGACCTGCCGTCCCTCCGCTCGCTTAGCTCTCCCCCACGGGCCGGACCGGGCACGGGCCGCTCGGCGCGGGCCGGTCGGCGCGGGCCGGGGCCGAGGGGTTCGGACGGGACGCGGAGGGGGTGCGCCGGCATGGTGGGCGGACGGTCGTTGGGCCGGAGGTTCGGGTGGCTGTGGGCCGCGTACGCGGTCAGCGCGTTCGGCACCCGGCTCGCGTTCGACGCGTTCGCCCTGATCGCGATCCTGGTGCTGCACGCCTCACCGGCCGAGGTGTCGGCGCTCGCCGCCACGGGGCTCGCGGTGGGGGCCGTGGTGGCGGTGCCGCTCGGGCCGTGGGTGGAGTTCCGCCGCAAGCGGCCGGTGATGATCGCGATGGACCTGACCCGGTGCGCCGCGCTGCTGAGCGTCCCCGCCGCCTACGCGGCCGGTCTGCTGACCTTCGCCCAGCTGCTGGTGGTGTCCGTGGTCGTGGGGGCGGCCGACATCGCCTTCAACGCGGCGAGCGGCGCGTTCCTGAAGGCGCTCGTGCGACCGGAGGACCTGGTCGTCGCGAACAGCCGGTTCGAGTCGACCGGCTGGACCGCCACACTGCTCGGACCGCCGGCCGGGACGGCCGCGATGGGGCTGCTCGGCCCGGTGACGACCGTCCTCGCCGACGCGGTCAGCTATCTGCTGTCGGCCGCGGGCATCCGCGCCGCCGGCGGTGACGAGCCACGGCCGGCGCGCCCCGAGGGATCCGGCGGGTCCGGCGCGCGGATCCGTCCGCGCGATCTGCTCGAAGGGTGGCGGTTCGTGCTGGCCCACCCCACTCTGCGGCCGCTGTTCTTCAACACGGTGCTGGTCAGCGGCCTGATCATGGCGACCTCGCCGCTGCTGGCCGTCCTCATGCTCGGCGATCTCGGCTTCGCGCCCTGGCAGTACGGCCTGGCCTTCGGCCTGCCGTGCCTCGGCGGCATCCTCGGCTCGCGGCTGGCCCGCCCGCTCGTGTCCCGCTTCGGGCGGCACCGGGTCGTGCGCACCGCGGGGACGCTGCGGGCGTGCTGGTCGGTGTGGCTGGCCTTCGTCGGGCCGGGCGCGGCCGGCCTCGTCCTGGTCGTCGTCGTCGAGTTCGGGCTGATCGCCTGCATGGGCGTGTTCACCCCGGTGTTCGCCGCCTACCGGCTCGACCGGACGCCGTCGGACCGCGTCGCCCGCACGCTGTCGGCGTGGTCGGTCACCGGCAAGGCGACCATCGCGGCCCTGACCGGGCTGTGGGGCCTGCTCGCCGTCGCCGTCGGCCCCCGTGCGGCGATCGCCGTCGCCGGCGTCCTCATGCTGGCCACCCCCGTCCTGCTGCCCCGGCACGACCCCGCCCCGTGGCAGGAAGCCGAGCGGGCGCCGGCCCCCAGCCGGACCTGACCCGCCGGGCCCGGCGCCCCGGCCCCTGCCCTCCTCCCCTGCCCGACGCCCCGCCCTCCGCCGCTCCCCACGCATGCCGCCCGGCGTGCGCGCCCGGCGGCCGGAACGGATTGCGTACCGTCAACCCCCGGCAATGTGCGGCCCGTTGCCCTACCTTGGGCCCATGGCGCTGCATCACCACAGTGACCGTCCGTGGCGCGTGAGGGTGGACGACGCGGCAGGCGACCCCTGCGGCGCGGGAGTGCTGCTCGACGACCGGCATGTGCTGACCTGCGCCCATGTGGTCCGCTACGCCGGGGCCGCGCCCGGCTCCGGCGCCGTGCCGGGGGTGCGGGTCAGCAGCGTGGCGTGCCGCCCGGAGTGGACCCGCACCGCGCGGGTGGCCCCGGGCACGTGGGTGCACGACCACGACACCCAGCGCGGCGACGTGGCGCTGCTCGAACTCGACGAACCGGCCGGCTGCGGCACCCGGACCACGCTGTGGAAGGCCCCCATCTCCGGCGGCACGGTCCAGGTGTACGGCTTCCCGCAGGACGAGCCGTTCGGCATGGGGGCGGACGCCCGGCTGGCGGGATCCGGTCACCGGCAGGGCGAGTGGGGCCTGCTCAAGCGGATGCGCGAGGGCGACCCGTGGATCGAGCGCGGGTACTCGGGCGCCGGCGCGATGGCGGTGGGCGGCGAGTTCGACGGGCGCGTCATCGGCATCGTCGTGGCCGACTACGTCCACGGCGACGCGAAGGCGGCCTGGATGCTGCCGACGGAGACGATCCTCACGTACCTGCCGCGGATCGAGGAGTTCACCGGCGGCGACCGCAACGACGAACTGGGGCCCTCGCGGGGCGAGTTGCCCGGCGACGTACTGGGCGACCCGCTGCGGCTCGCGCTGACGCAGGAGCTGACCCGGCTGCTGGACAGCGGCTGGTGCGGGACCGTCGTCGTCGGCACGGGCGGCACGACCGCGGTGGGCGACTCCTGGCTCGTCCGGCTGGTGCGCACGGCCGATCCGGCGGCGCGGGCCACCGTCAGCGACGCCGAGCTGACCGGCGCGCCCGGGGACACCGTGCTCGGACTCGGCACCATCGACGCCGCCTACGACGCGCGTGGCCGCTCGGCCGCCGACCTCTCCGGCTACCTCACACGCCGGTTCGGGCTCCCCGGCGGGGACCCTGGCGAGGTGGCGCGGCAGCTGCTGCGCCGCAGGCCGCCCGCCTGTCTGGTGGTGGCCGGCGTCGACCGCGCCCAGGACCCGGAGGCGCTCGTCGGGGAGCTGCTGGGGCCGCTGGCCCGCCGGGCCCGGTCGCGCGGCGTGCGCCTGGTCCTCGGCTTCGAGGGCGTCACACCGGCCGGGCTGGCCCACGACGTGTCGCTCGACCCGGAACCGCTGCGCGGGGACGCCACCCGCACCGTGACCGCCGCGGTGGTCCACACGGTCGTCGGACAGCTCGCCGCGGAGGAGGACGCGGCCGCCGCGCTGCACCAGGAGCGCGGGATGCGGTTCTTCGCCGCGCCCCGGCCGCCGCCCCGCGCCGCGCCCCGGCTGCGGGTCCGGCTGGCCGTGGCCCGGGCGACGGAGCCCAACCCCGAACTCGCCGTGATCCACGAGCGGGCCGAGGCCGCCCGCTCGGTCCTGGCCCGGTTCGACCGCGACCTGCGCCGGCTCCTGTCGGCGCACGAGGACCTCACCGCCCGCCTGGAACTGCACCGGGTGCGGGCCGCGCGCTACTTCGGCGACGAGGACCGGCGCCTCGCCGACCGGCACGCCCCGGCGTTCCGCGCGCTGAAGGTGGAACCGATCGACCTCGGCGCGGCCCGCACCCTCGTCGCGCACTACATCGACGAGGTCGCCCGCCGACTGGACGAAAGACGACCGGACGCCGCCGGGCAGCCGGACGGCAGGCTGCCCGACGACGACCGCCGGCCGGACGGCAGACCGGCGGACGACCACAGACCGGCGGACGACGACAGAGACCTGGACGTCGGCAGACAGCCCGACGGCAGACAGCCGGACCACGGACGGCCGGACGGCACACGGCCGGACGGCGGACGCGCGGGCGACGACCGACAGCCGGACGGTGCGCGGCCGGACGCCGGCGGACAGCCGGACCACCGACAGCCGGACGACGCACGACCGGACGGCGCGCGGCCGGGCGGCGGCCGGCCCTACGGCGATCGCCGGACGGCGGTGGACGGTCGGAGGGAAGGTGACTGGCGGGGATGAGCGCTAGCGCTCCCGTGTGCAACCGCCCCGACTGCGGGCGCGGCCGGATCGACGACCAGGGCTTCTGCCCGGCCTGCGACCGGCCGCCGCTGCCGCGGGACGACACGGCGCCGCCGCGACCGGGCCGCCCGGAGCCGGATCCGCCGGCGCGGGCCGCGGCGGGCGTCGGTGTGGCGCACGTGCGGCCGGATCCCTGGTACGGCCTCGGCCTGGCCGGCTCCGACCAGCCTCCGGAGGTGCCGCCGAGCCCGTCGGGCCCGGTCGCCGAGGAGCACCGGTTCTGCGCCCACTCCCCCTGCGGGCTGCCGGTCGGCCGGGGGCGGGGCGGCGAACCGGGCCGGATCGAGGGTTTCTGCACGGCCTGCGGCACCCACTACGACTTCGCCCAGCCCAACGGCCTGGTCATCGCCGGGCGGTACGAGGTCGAACGCGTCCTCGGCTCCGGGGCGTACGGCGCGGCCTATCTGGCCCACGACCGCAATCTCGCCACCCGGGTCGTCCTCAAGGCGCTGCACAGGTCGGTGGCCAAGACCGCCCGGCACGAGCGGGACGTGCTGGTCGGGCTCCGGCACGACAGCATCGTGCGCATCCTGGGCTACGAGCCGGAGGGGCCGCACCTCGTCCTGGAGTACGTGCCGGGCGAACCGCTCTCGGCCCGTGACGGCGACCGGCTGGAGACGCTCCTCGCGCACGGTGTGCGCGTCCTTCAGGCGCTCGACTACCTGCACGCGCGGGGCCTGCTGCACTGCGACGTCAAGCCGCTGAACATCATCCGGTTCCGGGAGGAGGGCCCGGCGGGCGCGCTCGACCGGGTGCGGCTCATCGACTTCGGCTCGGTGCGCAGCCACACGAAGGACACCGGCAGGGTCGTGGCGTACACGGAGGCCTACGCGCCGCCGAAGACCGACCCGGAGCATCTGCGCCCCACCCCCGGCTTCGACCTGTTCGGGCTGGGCATGACGCTGCGCGAGGTGTGCCGTTCACGCTGGACGGACCGCTCCGTGCCGGGCGTCGACTCGCTGCACCTGCTGCTGGAGCGGGCCACGGACCCGGAACGGCCGTGGTGGCGGTTCGTGTCGGCCCGGCAGTTCGCCGAGCAGCTCAGCGGTGTGATCCGGCAGGTCGTGGCGGCTCCGCCGACGGGCCGTCAGGTGGCGCGGCCGTCGGCCCTGTTCGGGTCGATGGCCGGTGCGCTGCACGGCGGTCTGGGCGAGGCGCGGCCCCTCGCGCACTGGGTGGCGGCGCGGCCGGACGGGCGGGGCCTGCTGGGCATGCCCGCGCCGTTCTTTGCGCCGGATCCGGGCGACATCGCCGCCGCTCTGCCGGCCCCCCTGTCCGATCCCGACCAGCCGGCGGTCACGGCCACGGCCGGGGGCACGCTGGCGGAGATCCGGCTCGCCCTGCGCGGCCAGGACGCGAAGGCGGCGGCGGCGCATCTGCGGGCGGCGGCCCTGCCCGACTGGCACTGGCTGTCGGACTGGTACTGCGCTCTCGTCGCGCTGGCCGACGGCTGTCCGCGGCGGGCCGCCGTGGTGCTCGGGCAGGTGCGCAGGGCCCTGCCCGGCGAGCTGCTCCCGCTCCTCGGTCTCGGTCTGTGCGCCGAGTTGCGCGGGGACCGGACGCTGGCGCGGTCGCACTACGGGATGGTGTTCGGCACCACTCCCGCGCTCGGTGCGGCGGGCTTCGGTCTGGCCCGCGTCCTGCTGCTGGCCGGGGAGCGGGCGAGGGCGGTGGCGGTCGCCGAGCAGCTGGCCGGCGAGTTCCGCTACGAGCGCGAGGCGCGCGTGGCGGCCGTCCGGCTGCGCGTCATGGTCGTCCCGGAACACGGCCATCCGGCGCCGACCGAGGAGGACGTGGCGCGGGCGCGGGCGGCCCTGCCCGGCCTCGGCGTGGACGAGGCGGCGGCGGCCGCCCTGCGGGCCGAGATCCAGTACGCGGAGTTCCTGCGCACCCGGGACCGGCTGAAGCTGTCCGACGCGGTCCGCGCGCTGGGCCCGCACGCGCCGACGGAACGCGAGTACGTGGCGCTGGTGGACCTGGCCAACGGGCTGCGTCCGGCGCTGACTTGGGGGTGGCGCGGAAAGCGTGCGGAACGGTCCGTTCCCGTGTCGGAGCGGCGCCCGGCGGGCTAAGCTCCCTTGCACGTTCCGTCGTGAACGCGTGCACGCACCGTAAGGGACGCAGTCGGCGAGGCGAACGGATGGTGCCGGTGGGGGACAGGTCGCCGTTGGGGCTCGGTTTCGCCCTGGAAGTGGACGCGCCCACGGATCTGCCCTACGACGAGCGGCGCGCGGACGCCCTGATCACCGTGACCGCGGACTCCGCCGCCGGCCCGTCCGCGCGGGCGCCGGGGGCCGAGATCCTCATCATGGACCGCTCGTTGTCGATGACGGGCCACAAGCTGGACGAGGCGAAGCGCGCGATGTGGGCGGCCATCGACACGCTGCGGGACGGAACGCTGCTGGCCGTGGTCGCGGGCAACCATGAGGCGGAGGTGGTCTTCCCGGTGACGGGCGGTCTGGCCCGGGTCGACGCGCGCAGCCGGGAGGACGCCAAGCTGCGGGTGGCCGGCCAGCTCCCGGAGGGCGGTACGGCGATCGGCCGGTGGCTGGAGCGGGCCCGCGGCCTGTTCGCGACGGTGGAGTCCCCGGCCACGGTGCGCCACGCGGTGCTGTACACCGACGGCAAGGACGAGCACGAGACGCCCGAGCAGCTCGGCGAGGTCCTCGCGGCCTGCACCGACCACTTCGTCTGCGACGCCCGCGGCCTGGGCGACGACTGGCGCTACACCGAACTCCTGCGCGTCACGCAGGCCTTGCACGGCTCCGCGGAGGCCGTCGTCACCATCTCCGACCTGACCGGCGACTTCACCCGGCTGATGCGCGAGGCGCAGCGCGTCGTCGTGCCCCGCGTGTATCTGGGCCTGCGCCTCAACAGCCGTTTCCAGCTCTCCTTCGTACGGCAGACCCGTCCCGTCGAAGCGGAGTTGACGGCTCGTCAGCTACGGGGCGAGGAGACGCACGTGCCGCTCGGCGCGTGGGCTCCGGAGACCCGTCAGTACCAGGTCTCGCTGAGCGTCGACCCTCACAGCCTGACCGTGGACGAGACCCTGCGCGCCGCCCGCATCACCCTGCACGCCGAGTTCCCCGACGGGACGCGCCGCCCGTGCGCCGAGAGCGCCGCCCTGGTCGTACGCCGCCGCTCGACGCCCGGCTTCGGCATCGCCCGCTCCCCCGACCTGACCCGCGTCGAGAACGAACGCGAACTCGGCATGGCCATGCGCGCCTGCGCGGACGCCCATCTGCGCGGGGACCTCGAACGCGCCGACCGTGAACTGCGCCTCGCGCTCGATCTCGCGCGGTCCCTCGGGGACACCGCGCGTCTGCGGTCGCTGCAAGCGGTCGCCGCCGAAGGCCCCGACGGGCGGCCGCGGATGCGGCGGGACGTCGCCCGCGGCCGGATCCTCGGGCTCGGCCTGGACTCGACGAAGACCGCGAGACGGCCGGCCGAGCGGCACGACCGGCCGCCCGGGGAAACGCCGTCGCCCCGCGCGTGCCCCCGGTGCCTGTCGACGTCCACGTCGCCCAGGGCCAGGTTCTGCGAGGAGTGCGGGCACCGGCTCGGCGACCCGGACGCGGCCGGCGAGCCGAGGGACGTCCTGTGACCGTGACCGGGAGACGGCCGCGCCCGTCCCATCCGGTCGTGGTGCTGCGCCGGCTCAGGGCTGCCGTGCTGGGCGTGCTGGCCGTGACGACGCTGCTGTGCCTGGTGGTGGAGGACCGCGCCGGGGACCAGATGGCCGCCTCCGAGCGCACCCGCGGGGCCATGGACGACCTCCTGCGTGCGCACGAGCAGGCCGTGCGGGCGAGGACCGCGCTGGACGCCGTCGCCCGGGTCAGGGACCCCGTGTCGATCGCGCTGACCGGCACCGGCGCGGACTTCGCCAACGCCGCCGCCCGCATCAGCTCCCATCTCACGTCGGCGACGGAGGGCAACGGGGCGGGGAAGCGGGGACTGAGCCACATCCAGTTCGTGCAGGGCCAGTTGGCGACGACCGTGAAGATGGCCAACGCGGCGGTCCTCGACGGGGCCCCGGCCGTCGGCAAGGTCGGCGAGGCGCTGCGCGCCGGGCCGGAGCGCGCGGGGAAGCGTCCCGTCCGGTTCACCGGCGGCCTCGAACAGTCCCTCCTGGATCTCCGGCAGGTGGAGAGCGACGCCCGCGAGGTCCAGCTGGACTCGGACTGGCGCGACCACCGTCTGCTCTGGCCGCTGTTCATGACGCCTCTCGCGGTCCTGCTGCTCCTCGTCCGGGCCACCGGACGCGTCGTCGCCCGGCGCTTCCGGCGGTATCCCAGCCCGGCGCTCGCCCTGGCCCTGTCCGCCACCGCGACGGTCGACGTCCTGATGTGCGTGCTGCGCCCGCTCGACGCGGTGATCGCCCTGCCCGTGCTGGCCGCCGCCGGAGCCCTGGCCCACCTGGCCTACCGCCCGCGCCTCGCCGAATACCGGTTCCCGCGCCCATGAGAAGACCGACGGCCCTCCTCGTGCGCGGCGCCCTGGCCCTCGGGCTGCTCGCGGCGGCCCTCGCGTGCGGCGGTCCCGGCAGGAGCAAGGTGACGATCATGGTCCCCTGGTCCGGCAAGGAGTTCCAGGCCTTCTACGCGGTCGTCGAGGCCTTCGAGAAGAGCCACCCCGGCATCGACGTCGAACCCGAGGTCACCCGCGCCCTGAACGAGCAGCTCGACGCGGCCGTGGCCGCCGACGCGGAACCCGACCTGGCGGTGCTGCCCAGCGTGGGGGCGATCGCCAAGTACCAGAAGGACGGGGCGCTGCGAAGGCTCGACGTCGACACGGGCGACTACGTGCAGCCGTTCCGGGGACTCGGCACGACCGGCGGTGACGGCGTGACCGGCGAGGGCGGCGACGTGTACGCCATCCCGGTGAAGGCCGACGTCAAGAGCCTCGTCTGGTACGACGTCCACGCCATGCCCGACCCGCCGAGGAGCTGGGCGGATCTGCCCGCCCGCCACGACAGGTGGTGCCTGGGGCTGGAGTCCGGTCCGACCTCCGGCTGGCCGGGCGCCGACTGGATAGCGGACCTCCTGCTCGCCCGCTACGGCCACGACGCCTACACGGCATGGGCGTCGGGGGCCGCGCACTGGGACCGGGGCCCCGTGCACCGGGCGTGGACCGCGTGGGGGGACCTCATGGGCGACGCCCTCGAAGGCGCCGCCAAGACCGGTTTCAGGGACGCCGCCGGGAAGATGCCGGCGTGCACCATGGGCCACGGCACCCTCGCCGCGATGGACTTCGACGCGGACCGGGTGAAGAGGGGCGGATACCGGTACGTGCCTCCCCCCGGCAGGACGCTTCAGGTCTCGGCGGACTTCGTCGGGAAGTTCACCGGCAACGGCGGCGCCGACGAGTTCATCGCCTACCTGGCGAGCACCGAGGCCCAGCGGCTGTGGGTGAACCGGCCCGGCTTCGCGCTCTCCGCCGACAGGCGGGTCACGGTGGCGGACTACACCGACCGCGTCCAGGGCCGGATCGCCGCGATGCTCCACACCCCCGCGAACACCCTCTGCTTCAGCGCCGCCGACGCGATGGACCCCGACGTCTCGGCCGCCTTCTACCGGGCGGTCCTGGACTACGCGAACGGCACGGCACTGGGTCCGCTCCTGAAGGCGCTCGACAAGGTCCAGACCGCGCTGGGCCCCGCCCGCCCGAAGTCCGCGCCGCCCCTGTGCGGCACCCCCTGAACCCTGCCCCGAACCCCGCCCCGACCCGTTCCGGACACCTCCAGGAGTCGCCATGCCCGACGCCGTGCAGTTCACCCTCGACGACGGCAGCGTCGTCCTCGTGTCCCCGGCGGCCCGCACCGGCACCGGCGCCGTGGGCCTCGGCACCCGCCTGGAGAGCGCGGCCACCGGTCTGCGGGAGGCCCTCGCGCCGATCACCACCGCCGCCTCCGAGGTGATCGGCCAGTTCCGTGACGCCACCCGGCGGCCCGACGAGGTGGAGGTCACCTTCGGCGTCGTCCTGGACGCCAAGCTCGGCGCGGTCCTGACGAGCGCGAGCGTCGGCGCCCACCTCGACGTCACCCTGCGCTGGAGCGGCGCGGAACCGACGCCGCCGAGCTGAACCCGGGCGGGCCGGCGCCCGGCCCGGCCCTCCCCCGAGCGGCCTACGCCGGGCGCGTCTTCGTGGCGCGCACGCCCGGGACCAGCAGGACGGCCGTGTCGCCCGGCCGGGGCCGCAGCGGCCGGCCCTCGGTGACCGGGTCGAGGCGGCCGTCGCCGCGCACCAGGAACAGCAGCTCGCTGCCGGGCCGCGGGACCTCGTCGGCCGGCCGCGCCAGGACGGCCGCCCCGGCCTCGTAGCCGCGGGCGAACACCGGCCGGGTCAGCCGCGGCCCGAACAGCACCTCGCCGCCGATGAACGGCGCCACCGCGCCCTGGCTGTCGGCCGGTGCGTCGAGCCGGTGGACCGTGCCCTCGACGCTGCCGCGCAGCAGCAGTGCCGCCAGCGCGTTGAAGTCGTCCTCGCCGGTGAGGAGGTACACGGCCGTGATGCCCTCCAGCTCCGCGGCCCCGCCGGTGGCGGCGCCCAGCAGTTCACCGGGCGCGGGCTCGATCCCGGCCCGCCGGATGCGTTCGCGCTGCTCCTCCTCGCCCGCCCACATCAGGACCTCCAGCCCGGCCCGCTTCAGGGCCACGCCCAGATCGACCACCCAGGGGTCGCCGCCGACCAGCAGGGGCCGCGAGCGCGACGGGCGTACCACGCCGAGCCGCCGGGCGACGGGCGAGGCGGTCAGCCCGTACAGCGTCACGGTCGCCACGATGACCACGAACGTCGTCGGAAGGATCTTCGCGGCGCCGTCGATGTCCTCGGCCACCAGCCCGGCCGAGAACGTCGAGGCGGTGGCGGCGGCCACGATGCCGCGCGGCGCCATCCAGCCGACGAAGCCGCGTTCGGCGCGGGTCAGCCCGGTGCCGAGGGTGGACACGAGCGCGACCAGCGGCCGGACGACCAGCACCAGGAACGCGGCGAGCCCGAGCGCGGGCAGCCACACGTGGCGCAGCGAGTGCGGGGTGACGGTGGCCGAGATCGAGACGAAGAGCAGCCCGAGGATCAGGCTGACCAGGGTCTCGAAGAAGGGCCGGCGCGCGGGCACGTCCATGCCGCGCAGGTTGGCGACGGCCAGGCCCATCAGCACGGCGGCGATGAGCCCGGTGTCGTCGCGCAGGACGTCGCAGAACGCGGACACCGCGACCACCGCGGCGAGCTGCGCCGTGGTGCCGAGGACCTCGCCCGGCCGCAGCACCCGGAACAGCACCCACAGCACGGCCGCACCGACCGCGCCGCCCGCCACCCCGACGCCCGTGCTGGCGAGGAAGTGCGCCATCCCGCCGCCGAGGCGGTGGCGCGAGCCGGACACGACCGCGTGGAACACCAGGGCCCCCAGCACGCCGCCGACCGGGTCGATGAGGGAGCCCTCCCACACCAGGATGTGCTGGAGACGGTCCTTCGGCCGCACGAAGGCGAGCAGCGGTCCCACGACCGTGGGCCCCGAGACGACGAGGATCGCGCCGGTCATGACGGCCGCCCGCGCGGACATCCCCATCAGCGGCACGGCGAGCAGCGCGGCGAGCAGTCCGGTGACGGGGACGCCGACGCAGATCAGCCGGACGACGACCCGGCGGGTGTGGCCCTTCAGCCTCGACAGGTCCAGCCCGAGGCCCGCGTCGTAGAGGATCACGGCGACGGCCGTCGACACCAGCGGCGAGAACGCCGGCCCGAGGAGTTGTTCGGGCGCGACGTCGTCGCTGAGCGCGCCGGCGGCGAAGCCGACCGGCAGCAGGACGATGAGGGCGGGGACGCGCAGCCGGGCGGCCAGGATCTGCGACCCGACCGCCAGGACCACGATCAGGCCCATGCCGGTCAGCACCTGGTTCGTCGTCATGGGCGGCCCTTTCGGTGCGGGACGGGGGCCGGCGGCGCGCTCGCCGGTCGCGGCGCCCGCGCCGGAGCCCGCCGGGCGGGCGCCTCCGCGGCTTCCGTCAGTAACGCCCGGCGGCCGGGCGTCGGCAAGCCGGGTGCGCTGCCCGGGCGCCGAACCGCCGGGCGTCGGAGCAGACGTCCGGGTCCGTCACACGGCCGGGCTGGATGTGCCGTCCCGAACAGGCGGCTCGAAGCTGAGCGCCAAAGAAGTGAACGAAAGGGACATATCGCACGTATTCCCCTACGGGTCCGCCCCAGGACGGGTCCGCGGACCAGCCCCGCCGCCCGACGCCGGCCCGAGCGGCCCCAGCGGCCCCAGCGGCCCCAGCGGAAAGGTCGAGAAGAAGCCCCGAAGAAGCCGAACCCGGAAGAAGCCCGGAAGAATCCCAGCGGAAAGAGGAACGCCATGCACCGCGCCGCCACCCTCGCCGTGGCCGCGACCGCCGTCGCGGCCTTCGCCGCCGGATGCACAAGCTCCGGCGGCTCAGGCTCCTCGCCCTCCCCCACCGGCCCGCCGCCGGCCGGCAGCTCGACGCCCGCCGCCGGCGGATCCGGCACGCTGCAGACGCGCGACACCTCACTCGGCAAGATCCTCGTCGACGGATCGGGCCGGACCCTGTACCTGTTCGAGGCCGACACGGGCGCCACCTCGCACTGCTACGGCGGCTGCGCCCAGGCCTGGCCGCCCGACACCACCACGGGCCGGCCCGGCGCCCACGGCCTGGACGCCTCCCTGGTCGCCACGACTCCCCGCGACGACCACACCACCCAGGTCACCTACGCCGGACATCCCCTGTACCGCTTCGCCGAGGACACCCGGCCCGGCGACACGGCGGGCCAGGGCAGCACGGCCTACGGCGGCGCCTGGTACGTCCTCGGGGCCGACGGCTCCCCGATCACCGGGGCCGCACCCGGCTCCTCCACCGGCGGGCCGGGCGGCGGCAACGGTTACTGACGCCACGCCGACAGCGGCCTGACGACCGCCGGGTACGACGGCCGTCGGACCGCGCGCCTCCCGGGGATGCCGGCGGAGGCGGATCCCGTCGCTCAGATGACGCGGTACGGTCCCCAGCCGGTGCCGGCCTGGCGGCGGGGGCCGAAGGCGGTCGTGCCGGGCCTGCCGGTGCCCGGGTAGACCCACAGCGTGCCGTCGGACGCCTGGCGGGAGAGCACGTCGGTGAGGCCGTCGCCGTTGAAGTCCCCGGGACGGATGACGTCCTGGCTCTTCCACCCCGTGCCGACCTGGTAGCGGGTGCCGAGGGTGCCCATGCCGGGCCTGCCGGTGCCCGGGTAGACCCACAGCGTGCCGTCGGACGCCTGACGGGTGAGCACGTCGGTGCGGCCGTCGTTGTCGAGGTCCCCGGCGGTGACGACGTCCTGGCTCTTCCAGCCGGTGCCGACCTGGTAGCGGGTGCCGAAGGTGGTCATGCCGGTCTTCCCCGTGCCGGGGTAGACCCACAGCGTGCCGTCGGACGCCTGCCGGGAGAGCACGTCGGTGAGACCGTCGTCGTTGAGGTCGCCGGTGCGGATGACGTCCTGGCTCTTCCAGCCGGTGCCGACCTGGTAGCGGGTGGCGAAGGTCTCCATGCCGGTCTTCCCGCTGTTGGGATACACCCACAGCGTGCCGTCGGACGCCTGCCGGGACAGGAGGTCGCCGAGGCCGTCGTTGTCCAGGTCGCCGATGGTGACGGCGTCCTGGCTCTGCCAGCTGGTGCCGGCCTGGAAGCGGGTGCCGAACGTGCTGCCGGTCGCCTTTCCGGTGCCCGGGTAGATCCACAGGATGCCGTCGTCCTTGACGGCCGCGATGTCGGCGTTGCCGTCCCCGGTGACGTCGTCCGGGTTGCGGGAGAGGGCGTGTCCGACCCAGTCGCCGAGGTCGTCGACCCGGGTGTCGACGGCGCCGGTGCGCGTCTCGGCCGGGTCGATGCCGAGGCATCCGCCCTGCCAGGAACGGGAGTTGACGGCGACGAGTTCCGTGACGCCGTCGACGGTGCGCAGGGCGGGGCCGCCGGCGTCGCCCTGGCAGACGGTGGCGTCCGCGGAGCCGTCGAGGTCGACGGTCGTGGCCGCGGTGGCGGCGACGGTGAAGGCGCCGGTGTGGAGCTTGTCGGGCACCCATTCCGTCCTGGTGCGTCCGAATCCGGCGCTCTCCAGCCTCTCGCCCGCGGCGGCGGGCGTGGTGGCCAGCCGGACGGGCGTCACGGCCGGGTCGACGACCTTGGCGGCGAGCTTGACGAGCACCAGGTCGCGGTCGGCGTGCGGAACGAGCCGGACGGCCGAAAGGACGGCGCCGCCGGTCTGGGTCAGGTCGGTGCGGCCGACGGTGACGGTGGTGGGGACGAGGGGTCTGCCCGCGGGGGGCTTGCCGTCGGCGGCGAAGCAGGTGGCCGCCGTCAGGACCCACTGCGGGTCGACGAGCGTGCCGGTGCAGGCGCTCCGCTCACCGACGTTGATCTTCGCGACGTAGTTCAGCCGGGCCGGAGCCTCGGGTCCGGCGAGCGCGTGGGCGGGGGCGGAGGTCAGCACGAACGGGGCCGCGACGAGGCCGGCGGCCAGCACGCAGAGACGGGGGCGTCCGGAGAGGTACATGAACGTGGGGCTCCTGGTCACGAGGGCCGCGCGGCCGGCCGGCGCCGGTCCGTGCGGCGGGCGAGTCGGGTCGGCGTGCGGTTACTTGGAGGAGCGGATCTCGACGAGCACGTGCTCGCGCCCCTCCGGGTCCGCGGTCTCGCCCACCGCCGTCCAGGTGTTCTTGGCGACGTCGAACGACTTCTCCTCGGTGCCCACGGTCATGTCGACGGCGGTCGTGTAGTCGTTGCCCTTGATCGCGTAGACCGCGGGGACCTCCAGGGTCAGCCACCCGGAGTTGCCGGCCACCTTGAAGCAGATCCGGTCGGTCCTGTTGCGGGCCATGATCTCCAGCAGGCCGGTCCCGCCCGCGCAGTCGGCCAGGGTGATGTGCCCGTCGCCGCGCTTGAGGACGATCTTCTTCTCGGCCAGGATCTTGTCCGCCTGCGGGTAGTCGAAGTTCTCCACCGCGTAGCCGGGAGCCCCGTCCACGACCAGTTCGGTGGGGCTCTTGTGCTTCGGCGAGCCGCCGGGGACGCCCGCGGCCACCGCGATCCCCGCCACGGCGCAGACCACGGCCACGCCCAGTGCGCGCCGCGCGAGCCGCCCCCGCCGCGGCTTGACGGGCGTGTTGCTGAATTTCCTCATCGCATCCCCAAGTTCGTCGCTGACGGCCGGACGTTCATCACCGGACTCGAATTCGGGTGCGCAGGAAGGCGATATCGACATCGCTCCGCGGGGAATGCCCCAACTCCCTTGTGGAACAGTCCCCTTACCTCTCGAAGTCGAGAGGTCCCCCGGCTCGGTAAGTGTCGTCCGCTTCGCCATACCAACATGAAGCGACTGCGGGGTCGAGTGAATAAAACCACGCGTTCCGCGACATTCCGCATGAGGATCCAGTGACCTCCGTCACATGCGGCAAAGGTTGCCCGGAAGAATGTGGAGGTCGTGCGGATAGTCCCTGATGTACGGTCAAGAGTCTTTCAGCCAGAGGCTGTTGAAGTGTCGACTTGCACAACTGGCTTTTTTTCACAGAGCAGTTGATATGGTCCGGCATTACAATTGGCGCCGCCCACAGGCCACTTCGCACTCCATGGCACTCCATCCCACGGGTACGTCGGAAATGCCCTCGCACTGAGGTCCGGCACGCCTGTCGACAGCCCACGAGGACGACTCTCCTATGCAGACAGTTTTCTGGAGCCGGCGCCGCGTGCTCGGTGCGCTCGCCGCCACCGCCGCCGCAGCCTCCACGCCTTCGCTGCTCGTCGCCCCGGTCGCCGCCGCGGCGGAGGGCACGCCGCCGGACCCGGTCCCGCTGCCGGACACCGACCGGGCGAGAGCCGTCAAGGCCTGGATATCGGGCGGTTCCGGCGTCAAGGCCGCGGCCGCCCTGGCCCTGGCGGGCACCGAGGGCGAGATCCGGACGTTCCTGGCCGAGACGCTTCCGGCCCAGACCGTGCAGGACAACCGCGTCGCCATCGTCAGCAGCCTGGACCGGGCGGGCAAGGGCCTGCGCCGTGCGGCGGTCGCCGCCCTCGACAACGGCGACGCCGCCATCGCCGACTTCCTGAAGGACGGCTTCAAACCGGCCGTCCTCGAAGACCTCCAGGTGGCCACCACCATCGTGTCGGGCACCGGCGACAAGGCGGTCCAGCGAGCCGCCACCGCCGCCCTGAACACCGGCACCGAGTCGACCCTGATCCAGTTCCTCACCGACACCCAGTACGACGCCCGCCTCGAGGACGCCCGGGTCCAGGTCACCGCCATGCTGACCCAGGCCGGCCCGGAGGTGCGGAAGTACGCCGACCGCGCCCTCGGCGGCACCGCCTCCGACGTCGAGTGGTTCATCGAGACCGGGCAGCACATCGCCCGGGCCCGGGACCAGGAGTCGGCCACGATCGAGGAACTCGTCGCCGTCGTCGTACGGGAGGGCAAGCGCGCCGAGCGCGAGACGAACCTGGCCGTCGAGGCCTCCGCACGCGCCCAGACCGCCGCGGGGAAGGCGAAGGAGGCGGCCGAGAAGGCCGCCGCCGAGGCCTCCGCCGCCAAGGAGGACGTGCAGAAGTCCGGGGCCGCGGCCCGCAAGGCGGCATCCGCCGCCAAGGGCGCGGCCGACGCCGCCCGCAACGCCATCAACGCCTCCAACGCCGCCGTGTCGGCGTCCCGTCGCGCCTCCTGGGCCGCCACCGGCGCCGCCCAGGCCGCCGCGAACGCCGGCAGCGCCGCGGCCCGCGCCTACAACGCCGCGATCGGCGCCTCCAAGGACGCCGGCAAGGCCGAGGCCGCCAAGAACGCGGCCGTCGCCGCCCGCAACGCCGCCGCCAAGGCGCGCACCGCCGCCAAGGCGGCCGACCAGGCGGCCGTCGCCGGCACCAAGGCCGCCGCCGCCGGTTCCGCCGCCGCCGGAGCTGCCCGCAACGCGGCCGCCGCCGCGAACGCCGCCGCCCAGGCAGGCGCCGCCGCGGGGGCCGCGCAGTCGGAGGCCGCGGAGGCCAAGCGTCAGGCCGCGATCGCGTCCAGCGCCGCGAACCGGGCCACGAACGCCGCGTCCACCGCACAGGCCCTCGCCAACACCGCGGCGGCGGCCGCCCGCACCGCCCGGGACGCCGCCAACTCCGCGGCCGACCACGCGGACAAGGCGGCGGCCGCGGCCGAGGAAGCCGTCAAGTACGCCGGCAAGGCCGTCGACTACGCCAACCGCTCCACCGCCTCCGCCGCGGCCGCCGTACTGGCCGCCAACACGGCCACCAAGGCCGTCTCGGACGCCCTGGTGGTGGAGCAGAACGCGCGCAACGCCGAGGCGGAGACCCTCGAACAGGACAAACTCCAGGCCATCGAGGAGGTCAGGCAGCTCGCGGAGATCGAGGCGAAGGAGCTGGCCGCCTATCAGAACAAGATCGCCCAGGCCCAGCAGACCGACCAGGCGACCAAGGACCTGATAGCCGGGGCCGAACAGGCCCTGGCGGCAGGGGACATGCCGGCCGCGGCGGTCCTGGGGCGCAAGGCGGCCATCGCCCTGCTCGACTCCCGGGGCGCCTGGACCCGGCAGGCGGCCCAGTTCGCCCTCTCCGGCTCGGACGACGACGTGTACGCCTGGATCGACCTCGACCGGGTGCTGGCCCAGGGGCAGGACGACCGGGAGACCACGCTCCACGTGGCCACGATCGCCGGTCCCAAGATCGCCGAAGCGGCGCTGGACGCCCTGGAGAGCCCCTCGTCCAAGGCGGTCGGCGACTTCCTCACCAGCGGCATGAAGAAGGCCTCCGACGAGGACAACCGGGTGGCGATCGGGCGCATCCTGGGCTCGAACCCCGGCAAGGCCGTCAAGGCCGCCGCGAACAAGGCCCTCGACCTCAACACCACCGAGGCGCTCCAGAACTTCTTCGACCACGACTACCCCGAGGCGGTACGGGAGGACGACGCCGTCCTCACCCTCACGCTGATGAACACCGGGGGCGCCTTCACCAAGGCGTACGCAGAGGTGGCCATGGAGGGGCCCACCTGGATGCGCCGCAACTTCGTCTCCCTGGTGCAGTACCGCACGGCCCAGCTCGACCACGACACCGCCACCCATGTCGCCGCGATCCGCGGCGCCATCGCGGCCGCCGCGAAGATCGCCGAGAAGGCGCAGGAGAACGCCGCCCTCGCCTCGAAGGCCGCCGCCGACGCCCGCAACGCCGCCGCCGAGGCCAAGCAGTGGGCGGCCAAGGCGCTCGACTCCGCGGCCAAGGCCGACGACTACGCCGACGAGGCCCGCCGCAACGCGGACGCCGCCGACAAGTCCGCCGCCGACGCCAAGGCGTCCGCGAACCAGGCGAGCACGGCTGCGGCGACCGCCCGCGGCGCCGCCCGTTCGGCGAACTACTCGGCGAACAAGGCCATGGACTCCGCGCGCGCCGCCCTGCGGTCGTCGTACAGCGCCCAGGCCTCGGCCGCCGCCGCCCGCGCCTCCTCGATCGAGGCGGGCAAGGACGCTGCGACCGCGGCCGCCGCTGCCACCGAGGCCCGGCAGATCGCCGCGACCAAGCGCCAGGCCGAGGTCAAGGCGGCGGCCGAGGCGGCCTTGGAGAAGGCCCGCCGCGAGCGGGAGCAGCGGATCAACCCGGCCGACAAGGACACCAACGACCAGATCAACCCCAACGGCACCGGCGGGGACACCGACGAGTGGTGGAACGACGCCGGCTGGTACGCCGACGCGTTCAACGCGATCAGCGTCGGCGCAGGGTTCCTGGCCGCCGGCTGCGCCCTGGCCGCCTTCGTGTTCCCCCCGGCGGCCGCGGCGGCCGGCTTCTTCTCCGCGGTCTCGATGGGCGCCGGCGCCCTCGGCACCCTCTTCACCGGCATCGAACACGGCTTCACCAGCAGCCAGTTCATCGAATCCGCCTTGGGCACCGGCCTGAGCCTGGTCACCTTCGGCCAGTCCAAGTGGATCGGCGCCGCGGACAAGGCCGTCGGCGGCAAGCTCATCAAGCCCGTCGTCGGCAAGATCGCCGACGTCGGCGAGGACGTCGTCTCCGGGGCCACCAAGGTCCTGTCGTCCATCTTCTGACCCGCGTCACGGCCCGCGCCCGGCGTCCGGAACGGCCCCGCGCGAGAGGGCGCCGCCCCGGACGACCGCGGCCCGGGCCCCCGGCGGCGCGGGCCCGACGCCGGCGCACCCACGGGCCGGACGGGCCCCCGCGGGCCGGCCGGTCCTCCCCCGCACGACCGCCCGGCCCGTAAGGGCCGGACACCGCCTGACACCCGCAAGCGCCCGGCACCCCCGCGCGTCCGACGCACGCACGCCTGGCACGCCCATCCCGCACACGCACGTCCCGCACACACGCCAGCCCTCGACGTGCCGGTCCCCGAACCCCGGCCGCCCGCCAGCGACCCGCCGCACGAGAGGGTCGCCGAACCGGCGCACCCCCCACCCCCCACCCCTCACGCCCCCACCCCCAGCCCTCCATCCCCCCACCACCCCGAACCACCGAGTCGTCGGCGCAGTGAGCCGGCGGCGATCCACGCCACGAGGAGAGGTAGGACGAGCATGCCTGCGATACGACCCGGACGGCCCGTACGAAGACGAGCCCGGTCGACCGCGCTGGCCCTGGTGACCATGGCCGCGCTGGGGCTCACCACGACCGGCATGAGCCCGGCACAGCCGCAGACCGCCGCGCAGAAGCCGCAGGGCGCGCCCGCGGCCGCCGCCGCGGACCTGCCGGCCGGCGCGCCCCTCACCCGGACCACCGCGCTCCGGACGGACGGGGAGCACTGCGAGCCCACCCTGGCCGGGTCGAAGGAACGCCGGGCGGGGGCCGCGCAGGCGTGTGTGAGCACCAGCCCGGCCGTCGCGGCGCCCCGGCGAAGCCGCTCCGCGGTCGCGGCGGCGGCCGACACCTGCGGCATCACCAGCCCCGGCTCGTACACCTACAACCGCTTCGAGTACTGCGTGACGGGGGTGAACGTCCTCTACGTCCTGCGCGACGCCAACGGCAAGGAGATCGGGCGCGGCACCGTGCAGGTCTCGACGAGCGCCACCCTTCCCGCGAAGGGCACCGCCTGGCAGGAGCAGATCACCGCGCGGATGACGAGCGCGAGCGGCGACGTCACCGCCCTCAACGCCAAGTTCCGCGCCTCCTGCACGAGCGGCTGCACGACGACGAAGACCGCGCCCTGGTACGGCGGCGATCTGGTCCCGGGCCAGTCCGTCAGCGGCTCCGTCGCCTACTCCTCGTCGCCCGCCGCCGGCACCGCCGTGCAGTTCACCACCTCGTACAAGATGTACGTGACGTCGCCGGGCGCCACGGCCGTCGACCCGAACGCCTCGTGGGACAACCCCCGCAAGCTCCGCTGCGACGACGACGTCCGCGACACCACCGGCGCCGGCACCCCGTCGCCGGGCTGCGTCGTCCCCTCCGTCACCCCCGTCGTGCCGATGCGCGCGCAGGGTTCGCAGCCGGGCGGCGCGGTGGCCGCCTATGAGTGGGCCCAGCAGCGCTTCGACGACGGCTGGGGCCAGAAGAAGCTGCTGACCCGGCAGAAGAGCGGCGTCGCCGACCGTACGGGCCGCACCTGCGGAAGCTTCGACCCCAACACGGACCTCGTCGAGAACGACACCTGCGGTGAGTTCCCCTTCGCCGAGGCCAAGGAGGGCGGCATCGACGGCGCCCGGTGCGTCGAGTTGATCCCGAACGCCAGCAGCGGCGGCTGGGACACCTACGTCCTCGGCGACAGCCGGGACCTGGACCCGGCCACACCCTGCGTGCGCGCCCATGTCCCGCCCGCCGACAAGCAGTTCGCCGACGCGCAGCTCACGGAGGGCTTCACGGCCCAGCGCGTCGTCGACGGCGAGCAGTTCAAGGTGGCGTTCACGACGCCGGACGCCGTCCCCCAGGCGCCGTGCCTGGCGAACCCGCCCACCACCGACGGCGCGCGCCCCTCAGGCAGCGGCTGGATCAGGAACACCACCGAACCGGTCCCGCACGTCAACAAGACCATCACCCCGATGGGCCCGCCCGGCACCCGGCCGTCGACGGCGCAGGCCTGTCTGAGCCGGCCGCTCGGCACCGGCAAGCCGGCCAGCGGAGACATCACCGGCTGGCAGGACGCGCAGAAGTTCGAGGGCAACGTGCCCAAGACCGAGCAGGCCCGGTGTCACCTGATCGCGAACATTCTCGGCGGGCCGGGGCAGATCAGGGACGGCGGGCAGAACAACCTCGTCCCGTGCTGGCAGGCGGGCATGAACACCGGCACGCCCAGCATGCGGACCTACGAGGCCATGGCGCAGAACAAGGTGAAGGAGGGGAGCTTCGGGCCGAACGACGCGATCTTCTACCAGGTGACGCCCGTCTTCCGGGACGCCACCAGCACCATCCCGACCGGCGTCACGATGACCGCTACCATCGAGCGCGCGAACGGGACGACCGAGGAGCTGTTCCCCAGCGTGTACGTCCCCAACACCAAGGCGGACACCGGGCTGCTCAACCTCGGAAACTGATCACCACCACCGGTTAGTGCCTTCGGGAGCCAGTATGAGTTTCACGACCCCGCCGCGGCCGTTCGACGTCACCGCGCTCTTCCCTCGACTGGCCCCGCTGGCACGCACGGCGACCCGGTTGCATCCGCGGCCCGGGTCGCCCACGCCGCACGACAGCTCCGTCGGCGGGCCACTGCTCTGGCCCGCCGGCGAACCCTGGCCGCACTGCGCGGGACCGCACGCCTGGGACGGAGTGACCCCGCCCCTGGCGCCGGAGGACGAGCGGCAGTTGCGCCGCAACCGTGCGGCGGCGGAGAGCCGGCGGCGGCGCGGCCCCCAGGAGCCCTGGGCCACGCCCGAGGAACTGGAGGCCGAGAAGCGCCTGTCGGCCGGCCGACCGTGGCCCGAGGGCCCGGTCGCCATGCTGCCGGTCGCCCAGTTGTACGTGCGCGATGTCCCGCTCCTGCGCCCTCCGGGCGGGTCCGGAGCCGATCTGCTCCAGGTCCTGTGGTGTCCCTTCGACCACCCGGAGCACCCGAGCACGGCCCTGTTCTGGCGGACCGCCGCGTCCGTGACCGACGTCCTCGGCGCACCGCCCGAGCCACCCGCCATGCGGTTCGGCGACTACCTCCCGGAGCCGTGCCTGCTCGCGCCGGAGCAGGTCACCGAGTATCCCAACCCCATGGAGCTGGACAAGGAGCTGCGGGAGGAACTGAACGACTGGAGCAAGTGGCAGGCGGCCGGCCCGGAACTGGACGCCTCCTACGAGGTCGCCCCGGACGAGCTGTACCTGGACCAGCTCTCCGTCTCCCCCGGCTGGAAGGCCGGCGGCTGGACCAGCTGGGGCCTCACCGACCCGGTCCCCCGCATCTGCTCCGAGTGCGGCGCCGAGGCCGTCCCGCTGCTGACGATCGCCAGCACCGAATGGGACGGCGGCACCGAGAGCTGGATCCCCGAGGAGGAGCGGGCGAACCCGACACCCACCCTGCCCGGCCAGCCCCCGGCCAACTTCACCATGCTGGTGATCGCCGGCGGCTACCGTCTCCAGCTCCACACCTGCCCGGCCTCCCCGGACCACCCGCACATCGAACTGATCCAGTGAGAGCCCCCTCCGGGCGCGAAATGCCTCACGCCGGATCCCCGACGCCTGACGCCTGACACCTGACGCCTCAACGGTCGATCGTGGTCGCCTGCTGATGGATCTGCAGCGGGACGAAGAGCGGCACCGGGTCCGTCGTGCCGGTCATGGACGACCTGAGATTGGCCCGGATCACCGCCGCCCGGGGATGGGCCGGGCCGTAGGAGGCCTCGGCAGCCGCGACCGCCCGTCCGAAGTGGGCGGCCATCACGGAAGCGGCGGCGCCGGACGATTCCAGCCAGGCCAGCCAGCCGAGGTTGTTCTCGATCACGGCGATGCGGTTGTGGCCGCTGCCGTAGACGCGTTCGGAGTCCGCCAGCGCCTGTGCGGCCTGTGCCCGCGCCGAAGGGAAGTCGCCGCCGCGGCCGAGCAGCAGTGCCCATGTGCTCCGCACGGCGGCTACCCGCGGGTGGCACTTCCCGTACAGCTTGACCGCCGCTGCCAACGCCGTTTCCGCGAGGCCGCCCGCTCTGTCCAACTCGTCGGTGCGCTCCAGCGTCGCCGCGGCGTTCGCGGCGATCACCACCATTCGGGGATGGCTCGCTTCGTGCAGGCCGCGGCCCGCACTCAGAGCCTCGTCATGTCGCATCCGGGCGCCGGACAGGTCGCCGTCGTCGTGGCAGAGGGAGCCCAGACCAGTGCTGATCATGGCGATGCGCAGGTCATCGGGGAGTGCCAGTCCTTCACAGATGGCTCGGGCGTGCTCGTACTGCTGCCTGGCCCGTGGATACTCGCCCAGAGCGTGCAGCGCGGTCCCGAGGTTGAGCCGCACGGCGACCGTTCGGTCGTGATCGCGTCCGTAGACGTCTTCGAGCGTGGTCAGCGCGATGGACAACTGCTCTCGCGCCTCCGTCACCCGTCCGGCCAGGTGCAGGGCTCCGGCCAGGTTGTTGCGACGCAGGGCGACTCGGCTGTCCCGGAGGCCGAACTCCCCGATGCTGAGCGCCAGCGCATCCTCGTATGCGCTGCGGGCCTCGTGGATGTTGCCCAAGTCCTGCTGGATCCGCCCGAGGATGCCCTCGGCTCTGGCCCGGTCGCCGACCGGGGCCTCGAATCGGGCCATCAGGTCCAGGGCCTCCTGGATCCGCTCTCTCGCCGGCCCCAGAAGGCCTTCCTCCTGCAGCAGCCGGCCCATGTCGATCAGCACCATCGCCAGCAACGGCGCCGCCGCTGCCGGCCCGCTGCGCGCCGATGCCTCGATCTCCTCGTAGGCCGCGCGCGCTCCAGCCACCTGGCCGAGTTCCTGGAGCAGCCGCCCGTGACCCATCTGGAGGCGGATCCGGAAGGGGTCCGCTTGCGGCAGCCTCCGCCCGATCTCCCAGGCCGTCTCGAACAGGTCGCGTGATGCCGCCAGCCTGGCCTGGGCGTGCAGGAAGACGGCGGCCCTCTCCAGCAGGACCGCGAGGTCCCCGCGCGGGGCGTCGTATTCGGCGGCGCGGTCGCGGACCGCCAGGACGTGGGGAAGCAGGGCTTCACACAACGCGGCGTTCTCCAGCTCACCGCTTTCCACCGGGAAGACCTGGAGCAGCCAGGCGACGGCGTCCTCCACCACGTGGGCGGGCGACCAGCCGAACCCCGCTGCACGCTGCCGCACCACCCACTGGACCAGGCGGTGCAGCGAGATCTCCTCGCTCGACGTGGTGATCAGGGAGTAGCGCCGCAGATGCATCACCGCTGCCTGATAGCGCGCCTTCGATCCCACGACAGCACCCAGATGCGGCGGCAGCGCCAGGTGACTGGTGGCCAGCAGCCTGCGCGGGATCATGTCCGGCCCGAGGAAAGCGCAGAAGGTGAGCAGCCGGTACCCGTCCGGTGACAGCTTCTTGATCTGTTCCAGGGACAGCATCCAGGTATCGGCCACGCTGCGTGAGTAGCCCAGGGGAGGCTTTGCGGCAAGGGCGTCCGCGGCGCTCTCGCCGAGGAGTGCGAGGTAGTCCCCTACGGTGATGTCCGCCGCGTCGACGTAGGCCGCCGCCTGCTCCAGCGCCAGCGGCAGGCGACCGAGTCGCCTCGCGAGATCCCTGATCTCCTGAGTTCCTTCGACGGCTGCGCTGCGGATCCTCTTGGTCAGGAAGGCCTCCGCCTCCGGCCCGGACAGGACGTCCAGCGCGATCGTGGCCGCCACGGCTTCCCAGTTGGGGTTGCGGGACGTGATCAGGACATGGCCGCCACTCGGCAAGGGGTAGACGTCGTCGGGTTGCTCGGCGTTGTCGTAGACGAGCAACCAGCGACCGCGCCTCTTCAGCTCCCTGAACAGGGCATCCCGCAGGCCCGGCTGACTGGTGGTCATGCCGATTCCGAGCTCCTCGGCGAGCCGCGCGTAGCCGGACTGCATGATGGCCGGCTTCTCGGCCGGCAGCCACCAGACAAGGTCGTACGAGGCGGCGTTGCGATACGAGTACTCCGTGGCGATCTGTGACTTGCCGATGCCGCCCAGGCCGTACAGCGCCGCCTGGACCACGGTCACCGAGTCGGTCAGCTGCTTCTGCAGTCTGGCCAAGGATCCCAGCCGGCCGGTGAAGTGATGGTTGCGCGGCGGGACTTCGAAGATCCGGGGGAGTTCGGCCGGGAATCGGAGCAGCCCGGCCGAGGTGTCCCGGGCGCCTGGATACGTCACGGAAGCGGGCCGCGAACGTCCGGTGGCCACCCCTCGCCGCAAAGCCGCCAGTGCCATGACCTCATCGAGTCCGACGAGGTCGACCATGCCCAGCGGCCGCAGCAGGGCGGGAAGATCGCAGTCCTCGACGCGCAGGCACAGGAGGCGACCGCGATCCTCCTCGTTCTGCAGGAAGGCCGCGGTCCATTCCTGCCTGGATATGGGAGCGGTGAGGTACGCGTGACCGACGACGGCCAGGATACGCCGGCAGGTCTCGAGCGCCTGGTTCTTGCGCTCGATCAAATCCTCGCCCGGCTTGAAATCCCAGTCCTGGACGATGACAGAGTACGAGCTGCTTTCAAGTTTCGAGCCGATCCATTCGGCCCATTGCCTGTTGGCGGCGTGGTAACTGATGAAGAAATCTGCTCGACAGTCCGAGTCCATGGCGGAAGCCCCCGCAAGCGCCTTTTCAGACCACCAGAACCATCTGCCTCATGGTCCAGATGACAGGTAGATCCATCCTTCCCGACGCGGCCAGGTCCAAACGCTGCTGGAGTCTCTCCAGCCATTCGGTTCCGAACTCCTCGACCAGAAAGGGATCATCTCTCCACACTCGGAGATTCAGCGCGAACATACGGCCCACCTGACGGGACGTAGGGCGGACTTCGGCCACATGGTCCTCGCGCAGTACGGTGCCGGGCGGGTCCGGCATCGTACTGAGCACGCGGCCGACGTCCAGCCGTTGGCCGTTCTCCCGAAGCATCGCCTCGACCACCCGCTGGTAGTCCATGGCGACGGGATGGTCGCTCTCGACACTGTCGACCTCGTCCAGAAGCAGTCTTCCGTTCGGGGCGAGCGCCCCCACCCAGCGCCCCACCACCGACGCGGTGTCGCGCAGATGGGAGAGCAACAGCCGCGCGTAGAGGAGATCCGGCCCCGCCACCGGGAAGGGCGTGGTCGTGACGTCGTGTCTGCGGAACGCCACCGGGAGGCCGTCACCCGCCTCGGCGCGGGCGAGGAACGTCACGGACCGGTCCAGCCCCACGACACATTCCGCGCGCACTTCCTCGGCGATCAGTCTCGTCGAATGCCCCGGCCCGCAGCCCAGGTCCACCGCGAGCCTCACCGGTACGGGAACGCAGCGGGAGAGGAACGACCTGCTGCTCTCGGCAAAGACCTCGGCGACCGTGGAAAGCCGTTGAGCGGCAATGTCACTGTCCCCGAACTTGTAATCCGCGCCTGAGGGTTGCCTGCCGGCGGGAACCAAGTGGACCATGGTGAGACACCCTTGAGTCGACAAGGACCGGAACGGCTGTTCCGCTCACTGCACGGCCTGACGATACTTGCCCGGGTGGACGACTGTCCCGGATTGCTTCGAAGGAGTGATGCCTTGACATCTGGAGCGGACCGGGAGCGATCAAGATTCTTCATCAGCTTCGCCGAACCAGACCGGGGCTGGGCGGAGTGGACGGCCTGGCAACTGGAGGCACACGGCTTTCGGGTGGAATTCCGGTCCCGGGACTGGGCCGCGGGCGACAATGCCGTACTGCGGCTCAACAAAGCGCTGGATCAGGGAATGGTCGTGGCGCTGTTCTCCCGGGCCTACTTCGACGAGTCGGACGGCAACAGCCGCGACTGGTCCGCGCTGCTGGCGGCGGACCGGCCCCTGATTCCCCTTCGCATCGACGACTCCACTCCCCCCACGCTGCTCCGCCCTCTGGTCGCTCCCTCCCTTTGCGGACTGGATCAGCGTGAGGCCGGGGCGGAACTGCTGCGCGCCGTCGACGGGACGCGGCGCCCCCTCCCGGAACCACCTTTCCCGGGAGTGCGGAGAGCATCGACCCCGATCTCCGCAGCGTCCCCGGCGGCCCCTCAGGTGGTTCGACCAGCGGCCGGACCTCAGTGGCGGGACGCGTGCGCCGTGCTCGTCGGCGTGGACGCCTACGATCACCTCCGCCCCGTGCCGGCGATCGCCGACAACGTCCGCGACCTCGGTGCGCTGCTGCGGTCGGCGGCATTCGGCCTGCCCGAACATCACTGCCGTCTGCTCCGCAACCCACGGGACCCCCGCCTCGTGCTGCGGGCACTGGAGTGGGCCGGGCAGATCACGGCCCGGAGCGGTGGCACCCTGCTCTTCTATTACAGCGGTCACGGCGCCCAGGACCCCGAGAGCGGACGCCTGCTGCTCTCCGGTGCGGATTCACTGCCGCACACCCCCTACACCTACCTTCATTTCGACCGCGTCCGTGAGCAGATCACGCTCAGCCCCGCTGTACGGCGGCTGGTCGTGCTCGACACCTGCTACAGCGGCGCGGCCCTGGACCTCCTGGACGACGCCTTGCCCGTGCCCAGCGTCGAAGGCAGTTTCGTGATGGCCTCGTCGGGGGCGACGGAACCTTCCCGCGAGGCGAGAGGCCGGCGGCACACCGCCTTCACGGGGACGCTGCTGGAGATCCTGGCGAACGGCCTCCCTGGCGGTCCTCCGATGCTGGACGCCGAGGCCGTCTTCGAAGGCGCCCGGTCCGCCTGCGAGACGGCGGGGTGGCCGACACCGCGCCGCCAGGTGCGGAACTCGGGGAGCAGGATCCCCGTCGTCGCCAACCGCTGGGCGGGCGATCGGCGCTGACCCTCCACCCCCGCAGGAACAGGAGACCGTGCGTTGACCGAGAACACTGCGATCGAAACCAGCACCAAGAGTCCGCCGGCGACCCGCCGGTTGTACCGCTGGCTGACACACGACGAGTCCCTCAGGCCGGGCGTCCAGGTGAGGCTGCGGAGCCGGGCCGACTCGGCGGAGCCGCTCGACGACCTGGGCGACACGATGGAGATCATCAGCGTCGTCGTGGCGAGCGTTCTGGCGCTGCCGCCCTTCATCGCCAGCGTCCGCCGTTGGTTCAGGGACCAACCGCCGCCCGCGCCCGCACCCGTGGTGCTCCGGCACGGGGACATCGCGGTCGAAATTCCGACCGACACCGACGCCGCCGTCATCTCCGCCCTGACCGCCGCACTGGCGACCCGGCCGGACCCGCCGTCCGATCCCGTGTCCGAGTGAGCAGACTCCAACAGCCCGTCCAGCCGGCCGGACGGCACGAACCGGGACGTGCCCGACGGCGGGACCTCGGCCTCGACAGAGGCTTCTCGCGTCAGGCGCAGTGGATGGCCCGGCACCCACAGAAGAACGTTTCCGCAGGTCAAAGACCTGCAAAGGTGGGGCGGGTGGGACTCGAACCCACGGCCGACGGATTATGAGTCCGCTGCTCTAACCGGCTGAGCTACCGCCCCATAGCGGCGTGTCGCGTACATGTGTGCGCGCCGTCTGCCGCAGCATAGCCGCTCATACGATCTCACGCTCCGGCTGGCCCGCCTTGCCGCGGCCGCGAGGACAGCGCCTCTGGCCTGCGCGGTTCCACCGGCGTGACACCACATGAAAAAGGACCCTCATGGGGTCCTCGTTCACGATGCTCCCCCGACTGGACTCGAACCAGTAACCTGCCGGTTAACAGCCGGCTGCTCTGCCAATTGAGCTACAGGGGACCGAGCTCCCCCGACTGGACTCGAACCAGTAACCTGCCGGTTAACAGCCGGCTGCTCTGCCAATTGAGCTACAGGGGAATGCCTCGTTGCATCGATCGCGGCTACCTGGGTATTCGCCAGGGGGCGCGCGCTCGCTGCGACACATACATTAGCGCAAGCAGGGGGGTGCTCCGCCAATCGGTTCCCTCCGGCGCCGTGCCAGGGACCTACACGAGGGAAGGGTGGCAGTCATGCGCTACAAGCTCACGTTCGTCGTCGGGCTGGCTGTGGGTTACGTGCTGGGCACGCGGGCCGGGCGCGAGCGCTACGAGAAGCTGAAGAAGTCCGCCCGGCAGGTCGCCCAGAACCCCGCCGTGCGCAACACCGCCGAGACCGCCGCCCAGCAGGGCAGGCAGTACGCGGGCAAGGCCTACCACGCGGTCAGCGACAAGGTCGGCGACCGCATGCCCGAGTCGGTGTCCAGCCGGGTGCGCTCGCTGAAGGACCGCAGCGCCCACAACGGCGGGGCCGACGACTGGGGCAGCAGCAACACCTGAGGCCCTGGCGGCGACGTCCGCGACGGCGACACCCGGCAGCAGCGCCCGGCGGCGGATCCCGCGGCCGGGCCGGTGTCATGTGTGGCCCATGTGTCCATGGCCCGGCCCTCGGCGTCCGCCCCAGGTCGCCACGTGACCGCCCGCCCCGCTCGTCCGTCCGCCCTCCTCGTCGCCGCGCGAACGCCGCGCCCTCAGCAGTCTCCGAGGGCGCGGCGAGCCGTGTCACCTGGCACGACAGGGGCGCGCCGGCCCCGCGCCCGGCGTCCCGCGCCGCCCGACGGGCGGACCCGGGCGAAGAGTGCGGCAGAATTTTCGGCATGGGGATAGTCGCCGGGTTGGACAGTTCGCCCGATTTCACTCGTATCGTCGTCTGCGACGCGGACACCGGAGCCGTGCTCCGGCAGGGATACGCGCCGCATCCGGTGGAGGGCGCCGAGGGCGGCGGGCGGCCTTCCGACGTCGATCCGCAGGCCTGGCTGCTGTCCCTGGGCGAGGCCGCGGGCGGCGGTCTGCTGGAGGGGGTGCAGGCCATCGGCGTGTCCTCGCAGCAGAACGCCGTCGTCCCCCTGGACTCGCAGGGCAACACCGTGCGGCCCGCGATGGTCGGCGGGGACAAACGGGCCCAGGTCGCGGCGGCGGACCTGGTGGACGCTCTCGGCGGGCGCGAGGCGTGGGCGCAGGCCGTGGGATGCGTGCCGCAGGCCGCCCAGCCGGTGACCAAGCTGCGCTGGCTGGCGAAGAACGAGCCCGAGGCCGCCGCGCGGACCGCGGTGCTGCTCCAGGCCCACGACTGGCTGGTGTGGCAGTTGCTCGGACGGCCCGTGAGACGGACCACCGACCGCGGCGGGGCCTCCGGGACCGGTTACTGGTCGGCCGCCACCGGCGGTTACCGGCCCGAGCTGGTGGAGCTGGCGCTCGGTCACCAGGCGATGCTGCCGGAGGTGATCGGTCCCTCCGACGCGGCCGGCACCACGCCCGAAGGGCTGCTGATCTCCGCCGGGACGGGCGAGACGATGGCCGCGGCCCTGGGGCTGGGCATCGGGCGGGGCGACGCCGTGGTGTCCCTCGGCGCGTCCGGCTCCGTCATGGCCGTGCACCCCGAGGCGCTGGTCGACCAGAGCGGGATGATCACCTCCCTGGCCGACGCGACGGGGATGCATCTGCCCGTCGTCACCACGCTGAACGCGGTGCGGACCCTGCGCGGGGCCGCGGAGCTGGTGGGGGCGCCCGATCTGGAGGCGCTGTCGGATCTGGCGATGAAGTCGACGCCCGGCTCGCACGGCCTCGTCATGCTGCCCTACCTGGAGGGCGAGCGGACCCCGAACCTGCCGCACACCGCCGGGACGCTGGCCGGGCTGCGGCGCGAGTCGATGAAGCCGGAGCACTTCGCGCGGGCCGCGTTCGAGGGGATGCTGTGCGGGCTCGCGGACGCGCTGGACGTGCTGCGCGGCCGGGGTGTGGACGTCCGGCGGATCTTCCTGCTCGGGGCCGCGGCCGAGCTGCCCGCGGTGCAGGCGGCGGCGCCCGCGCTGTTCGGGGCCCAGGTGGTCGTTCCGCAGCCCGCGGACTACGCGGCGATCGGGGCGGCCCGGCAGGCCGCTTGGGCGCTCGGCGCCTCGCAGGGCACGCTCGACCCGCGGACCCCGCCGGCCTGGCAGGGCGCGGCGGCGCAGGTGCTGGACCCGGGCGAGGAACTGGCCGTGGGGCAGGCGGTGCGGCAGCAGTTCGTCTCGGTGCGGGAGCAGACGCATCCGGGGGCGTTCCGCGCGTAGGGGTTCCTGCCCGTTCCTTCTCTCATGCCCTCACCGGGAAGGGCGGGGCGCACCGGAGTGCACGGGGCGCGTCGGGGTCACCGGGCGCGTCCGGGTGTCGCCGTGCGCGGCCGAAAGGCCGGGAACGCACTGCTGTCGGCTAAATCGGTTGAGGTAACGCGGGGGGAGTGTCCGACGATAGGGGCCAGGGGCAACCAATGCCTCTCCCCGCCGACTCCGAGAGACATAGCGTGCTCATACGACTGCTGAGGACCTACCTCAGGCCCTACCGAAAACCCATCAGCCTGCTGGTGCTCCTGCAACTGCTGCAGACCTGCGCCACCCTGTACCTGCCCACGCTGAACGCGGACATCATCGACGACGGCGTCGTCAAGGGGGACACCGGCTACATCGTGTCCTTCGGCGGCGTGATGATCGCCGTCTCGCTCGCGCAGGTCGTGTGCAACATCGGCGCCGTCTACTACGGCGCGAGGACGGCCTCCGCGATCGGCCGCGACATCCGGGGGGCGGTGTTCGACAGGGTGCAGTCCTTCTCCGCCCGCGAGGTCGGCCAGTTCGGCGCGCCCTCGCTGATCACCCGGACCACCAACGACGTCCAGCAGATCCAGATGCTGGCCCTGATGACGTTCACGCTGATGGTGTCGGCGCCCATCATGTGCGTGGGCGGGATCGTGCTGGCGCTCGGCCTCGACGTGCCGCTGTCCGGGGTGCTGGTCGCCGTGGTGCCGACCCTGGGCATCTGCGTGACGCTGATCGTGCGGCGGCTGCGCCCGCTGTTCCGGTCCATGCAGACGCGGCTGGACACCGTGAACCGGGTGCTGCGCGAGCAGATCACCGGCAACCGGGTGATCCGCGCCTTCGTCCGGGACGAGTACGAGCAGCAGCGGTTCCGCAAGGCCAACGCCGACCTCACCGACATGTCGCTGAGGACCGGCAATCTGCTGGCCCTGATGTTCCCGGTGGTCATGACGACGGTGAACCTGTCGTCGATCGCGGTCGTCTGGTTCGGTGCGCACCGCATCGACAGCGGCGGGATGCAGATCGGCGACCTGACCGCGTTCCTGGCCTACCTGATGCAGATCGTCATGTCCGTGATGATGGCCACCTTCATGTTCATGATGGTGCCGCGCGCGGAGGTGTGCGCGGAGCGCGTCCAGGAGGTGCTGGACACCTCGTCGTCGGTGGTGCCGCCGCTCGCGCCGGTCACCGAGCTGCGCCGGCACGGGCACCTGGAGATCCGGGGGGCCGGGTTCCGCTACCCGGGGGCCGAGGAGCCCGTCCTCAAGGGCATCGACCTGGTGGCCCGACCCGGTGAGACGACGGCCGTGATCGGCTCGACCGGCAGCGGCAAGTCCACACTGCTGGGGATGGTCCCGCGGCTGTTCGACGCCACCGAGGGCGAGGTCCTCGTCGACGGCGTCCCGGTGGCCGACGTCGAGCCCACGCTGCTGGCGAGGACCGTCGGGCTCGTACCGCAGAAGCCGTACCTGTTCGCGGGCACGGTGGCGACCAACCTGCGCTACGGCAATCCGGACGCCACCGACGAGGAGCTGTGGCACGCGCTGGAGGTGGCGCAGGCCAAGGACTTCGTCAGCAAGCTGGAGAACGGGCTCGACTCCCCCATCGCGCAGGGCGGCACGAACGTCTCCGGCGGCCAGCGGCAGCGGCTCGCGATCGCCCGCACGCTCGTGCAGCGGCCGGAGATCTACCTGTTCGACGACTCCTTCTCCGCCCTCGACTACGCCACCGACGCGGCGCTGCGGGCGGCGCTGGGCCGGGAGACGGCCGAGGCGACCGTGGTGATCGTCGCCCAGCGGGTGGCGACCATCCGCGACGCCGACCGGATCGTCGTCCTCGACGAGGGCCGGGTCGTCGGCGTGGGCTCGCACCACGAGCTGATGGCGGACAACGAGACCTACCGGGAGATCGTGCTCTCCCAGCTCACGGAAGCGGAGGCAGCCTGATGGCCGGGCCCATGGGGCGCATGATGGCCGGCGGCGGTCCCGAGAGCCGCACGCTGGACTTCAAGGTGTCCGGCAGGCGGCTGCTCGCCCGGTTCAAGCCGGAGCGGCTGACCCTCTACGCGATGCTGGCCTGCGTCGTCCTGAGCGTCGGTCTCAACGTGGTCGGGCCGAAGATCCTCGGCCGGGCCACCGACCTGGTGTTCGCGGGCATCGTCGGACGGCAGATGCCGGCCGGCGCGAGCAAGGAGCAGGTCCTCGACTCGATGCGCGAGCGCGGCGACGGCGGTGTCGCCGACATGCTCGGGGGCACCGACTTCACTCCCGGCCAGGGCATCGACTTCGACGCGGTCGGCCGGGTCCTGCTGTTCGCGCTCGGGGTCTTCCTGATCGCCGGCCTGCTGATGGCGGTGGCGACGCGCCTGGTCAACAAGGCCGTCAACCGGACGATGTTCCGGATGCGCGAGGACGTGCAGACGAAGCTGTCGCGGCTGCCGCTGTCGTACTTCGACAAGCGCCAGCGCGGCGAGGTCCTCTCCCGCGCGACGAACGACATCGACAACATCGGGCAGACGCTCCAGCAGTCGATGGGCCAGCTGATCAACTCGCTGCTGACCGTCATCGGCGTGCTGGCGATGATGTTCTGGGTGTCGTGGGTCCTGGCGCTCGTCGCGCTGGTGACGGTGCCGCTGTCGGCGCTGGTCGCCACGCGCGTGGGCAAGCGGTCGCAGCCGCACTTCGTGCAGCAGTGGCGCACCACCGGCAAGCTCAACGCCCACATCGAGGAGATGTACACCGGCCACACGCTGGTGAAGGTGTTCGGCCGCCAGGACGAGTCGGCGGCGCAGTTCGCCGAGCAGAACGACGCGCTGTACGAGGCCGGGTTCAAGGCGCAGTTCAACAGCGGGGTCATGCAGCCGCTGATGATGTTCGTGTCGAACATCAACTACGTGCTGGTCGCGGTGGTCGGCGGGCTGCGCGTCGCGTCGGGTTCCCTGTCCATCGGTGACGTGCAGGCGTTCATCCAGTACTCGCGCCAGTTCTCCATGCCGCTGACGCAGCTCGCGTCGATGGCGAACCTGGTGCAGTCGGGCGTCGCCTCGGCCGAGCGGGTCTTCGAGCTCCTCGACGCCGACGAGCAGGAGGCCGACCCGGCGGCGGAGCGGCCCGCGGAGCTGCGCGGGCGGGTGGCGCTGGAGGGCGTGTCCTTCCGCTACGACCCGCAGAAGCCGCTGATCGAGGACCTGTCGCTGACGGTGGAGCCCGGCCACACGGTCGCCATCGTCGGGCCGACGGGCGCCGGCAAGACGACGCTGGTGAACCTGCTCATGCGGTTCTACGACGTGTCGGGCGGGCGCATCACGCTCGACGGCGTGGACATCGCGCGGATGTCCCGCGACGAACTGCGCGCCGGGATCGGCATGGTGCTCCAGGACACGTGGCTGTTCGGCGGCACCATCGCGGAGAACATCGCCTACGGCGCGTCGCGGGACGTCACCCGGGGCGAGATCGAGGAGGCGGCGCGGGCCGCGCACGCGGACCGGTTCGTGCGCACCCTGCCCGACGGCTACGACACCGTGATCGACGACGAGGGCAGCGGGGTCAGCGCCGGTGAGAAGCAGCTGATCACCATCGCGCGGGCGTTCCTGTCCGATCCCGTGATCCTCGTGCTCGACGAGGCCACCAGCTCCGTCGACACCCGTACCGAGGTGCTGATCCAGAAGGCCATGGCCAAGCTGGCGCACGGGCGTACGTCGTTCGTCATCGCGCACCGGCTGTCGACCATCCGGGACGCCGACACGATCCTGGTGATGGAGAACGGCTCGATCGTCGAGCAGGGCGCGCACACCGAGCTGCTCGCGGCCGGCGGCGCCTACGCGCGGCTGTACCAGGCGCAGTTCGCCCAGGCGGTGGCCGAGGTGGACTAGGGGGCGCCGGGAGGCCGGGGTCGGGGCGGGGCCGCTCGGGTCGGGGGACGGCGAGCGGCTCCGCGGGTCGCCCGGTTCAGTCCAGGTAGCCGCGGAGCTGGTCCGCGAAGGCGTGGTCCCTCAGCTTGTTCAGCGTCTTCGACTCGATCTGGCGGATCCGCTCGCGGGTCACGCCGAAGATGCGGCCGATCTCCTCCAGGGTGCGTGGCCGGCCGTCGGCCAGTCCGTAGCGGAGCTGGACGACCTTGCGCTCGCGTTCGCCGAGCGTGGAGAGCACGGCGTCGAGGTGCTCGCGCAGCAGCAGGAAGGCGGCCGACTCGACGGGGCTGGCCGCGTCGCCGTCCTCGATGAGGTCGCCGAGGGCGACGTCGTCCTCCTCGCCCACCGGGGCGTGCAGGGAGACCGGCTCCTGGGCCAGGCGCAGCACTTCGCCGACGCGCTCGGGCGGGAGGTCCAGCTGGCCGGCGACCTCTTCGGCGGTGGGCTCGTAACCGCGTTCCTGGAGCATGCGGCGCTGGACGCGGACGACCCGGTTGATCAGCTCGACGACGTGCACCGGGACGCGGATGGTGCGGGCCTGGTCGGCCAGCGCGCGGGACATGGCCTGCCGGATCCACCAGGTGGCGTAGGTGGAGAACTTGTAGCCGCGGGCGTAGTCGAACTTCTCGACGGCGCGGATGAGGCCGAGGTTGCCCTCCTGCACGAGGTCGAGCATGGTGAGCCCGCGGCCGACGTAGCGCTTGGCGACGGAGACGACGAGGCGGAGGTTCGCCTCGATGAGGCGGCGTTTGGCCATCCGGCCCATGACGACGAGCCGGTCGAGGTCCAGGGCCAGTTCGCTGTCGAGGTCGGACGCGCCGGTGAGCCTCTCCTCGGCGAACAGGCCCGCCTCCACCCGTCGGGCGAGGTCGACCTCCTCGGCCGCGGTGAGCAGCGGGATCCGGCCTATCTCGCGCAGGTACTGGCGGAACAGGTCGGAGGAGGGGCCGGCGCTGTCGGTGGTGCGGGTGCGCGGCGGGGTCTCCACGGGTTCCGGTTCCGGTCCCTCTTCGAGGGCTTCGGCGGGCGGGTCCGCGGGCCCGGCGCCGGGCTCGGCGCCGGGCTCGGCCTCTGCGCCGGGTTCCGGTTGCGCGTCGGGGTCCGTCCCGGCCACGGGTCCGGGACCGGTCTCGGGGTGGTGCGCGGCGCGTTGCTGCGGCGGGACCGCGGCCAGGGCGTCGGCGTCGGCGTCCGGTTCCGCGGTGTCGCTCGGGCTGTCGGCGGTGCGGTCGGTCTGGGTCAGGGTCTGGGTCTGCACGGGGGCGACCTCCAGGATGATCGCTGCTGAGGTGAGCGGCGGCGCTACTCCGGGGGGCCGCTCCGAGGACTCAGGCACCGGGACCAGTGTGGGGTACGACACAACCTCGCCACGAGGGGCGTGCGGTGACTTTTTGCGTTCGTCCGGTGACCGTCGCGTCGTCGCGCCCGGAAACCCGGATGCCCGCGCCCGTCGTGTTCTGCGACGATGCGCCGGTGTCCGCTTCCCTGTACGAAACGCATGTGACGGTGCGCTGCACCGGCCCCGACGAGCCGCGACGGCTGAACCGTTGGGCGGCGGCGGCCGGTCTCGGGCTGACCCACATCGTGCTGGCGCGGGGCCGGATGCGCGAACAGCCCATGCTCACCCTGTCCGGTGGCCGGACGTTCGCCGAGGCGTCGGCCGGGGCGCGGGACGTGGTGGCACGGCTGATCGAGGACGGCTTCGACCCCGTGCGCGTGAAGACGGAGTCGGCGCCGTGGGCTCCGGAGGTGCCGTCGCTGCCGTGCGCGGACGGGCGGTACTTCGAGCACCATGTGAAGCTGCGGCTAGCCGCCGACGCGGACCTGCCCGCGCTGGCCGCGCGGGTGACGCCGCACGGCGCCCATCTGTCGTGGAACGCGCGGCGGGTGACGGGCCGGGGATGTCACGAGCGGTTCGTGACGCAGCGGTGCCGCGGGGTGGACGCCGAGGGCGCGGAGCGCGCTCTGGAGCGGCTGCTGACCGAGCTGACGGGTTGCGAAGTGCTGTGCGTGGAAAGGGAGTTCGTTCTCCACGACAGTGATGTGTCGGTGGACGACGGCTGGATCGAGGAGACGGTGGCGGCTTCCGGAGCGGGCCGATGAGCGGGACCTGGCGCGGTTTCGGGTGGCGTTCGGACGACATCCCGCGTGTTCCGCTGGACGAGGCCAGCCGCGCGCGGGCGGACCTGCCGAGGACGTTGCAGTGGGTGGCGGGGGACGACGTGCGGCAGCGCCCGGTCTTCGACCCGGCGATGAAGCACCACTCCAACGCCTACCGCGCGACCGACCCGAGCTTCGCCGATCCGGCCCGCGGCGAGGCCTGGCGGGCGGCCCGTCGCCGGGCGCTGGATCTCGTGCTCGCCGCGATCGCCTCGTCGCCGTGGGTGGAGTCGCTGGTGCTGCGCGGCAGTGTGCTGATGTCCGCCTGGTTCGGCGGGGCCGCCCGCGAGCCCGGGGACCTGGACTTCGTCGTCGTTCCCCACACCTGGAAGATCACCCACGAGCGCACCGGCCGGATGCTGGCGGAGATCGCGCGGGCGGCGCGGGAGACGGCCGACGCGCACGGGGAGGGCGTCACCATCTCGGCGGACGGCGCGGTGGTCGAGGACATCTGGACCTACGAGCGGGTGCCCGGGCGGCGCATGATCCTGCCGTGGAGCGCGCCGGGGCTGCCCGGCGGCCATGTCCAGCTCGACTTCGTCTTCGACGAGCGGCTGCCCGTGGAGCCGGAACCGGCCGAGCCGGCGCCCGGCGTGGTCGTGTGGGCGGCGACGCCGGAGCTGTCGCTGGCCTGGAAGCTGATGTGGATCGTCAACGACACCTACGCGCAGGGCAAGGACCTGTACGACGCCGTGCTACTGGCCGAACGGCACCCGCTTCGCCGGGACGTGCTGCACGAGGTGTTCCGCCTCGGCGGCGAGTGGCCGGACCGGCGCCGGGAGGAGATCCTGCTGGAGGACGTCGTGGAGGCGGTCGGGTACGTCGAGTGGAACCACTTCGTCACCGAGTACCCGCGGTTCGCCGACGACGAGCGGGAGTTCGCGCGGCGGCTGGTGCGGGCCGTGACGCCGACGTTCGAAGGGCCCTCACAGGGCGGCGGCGCCGTGCTCCCGTAGCGTCTGGTCGTACTGCTGAAGCACCCACAGCTCGTTCTGCACGGCGGCCACCTGCGCGGGGTCGTCGCCCGCGCCCAGCCGGGTCAGCTGGGACTGGACGTCGCGGATGCGGCGCTCGACGGCGCGGCGGCGGACCGTGACCAGCTGGGCGCCGGCGTACATCTCGTCCACCGTCTTGCGCATGATCGCCTCGACGGCGAGTTCGGTGACCATCGCCCGTACCGCGTCGTCGGGGGCGGCCTCCCGGACCCGGACGAGGTACTCCGGGCCGTCCTGGACGCCCCACTCGGCGCCGCCCGCGTCCATGATGGCCTGGCGCACAGCGGCGTAGGGGGCGGCGGTGAACTCGTCGACGCCGTACGCGTCGAACGCCGGGGAGACCAGTTCGGGGCGTTGCAGGGCCAGTTTGAGCAGCTCGCGCTCGGTGGCGTAGACGGCGTTGCGCAGGTTGAGGGCGGGCCCGCCGGCGGCGGACCGGGGGGCGGCGTCGTAGGGCTGGGGGCCGCGGCCGGCCGGCGCGGGGCCCTTGCCGCCGCGGTCGCGCGCCCAACGGGCCAGCTGGGCCACGCGCTTGACGACGAACTGGGTGTCCAGGATGCCGAGCATCCCGGCGAGCTGGACGGCGACCTCGTGCTGGGCCCCGCTGTTCTTGATGCGGGCGACGATCGGGGCGGCCTCGTCGAGGGCCGCGGCGCGGCCCGCCGGGGTGTCGAGGTCGTAGCGCACGACGATCTGGCGGAGCGCGAACTCGAAGAGGGGGGTGCGGGGTTCGACGAGGTCGGCGACGGCCTCGTCGCCCTTGGCGAGGCGCAGGTCGCAGGGGTCCATGTTGTCCGGCGCGATGGCGATGTACGTCTCGGCGGCGAACTTCTGGTCGTCCTCGAAGGCGCGCAGGGCCGCTTTCTGGCCGGCGGCGTCGCCGTCGAAGGTGAAGATCACGCGGGCGCTGCCGTTGTCCATCAGCAGCCGGCGCAGGATCTTGATGTGGTCGCCGCCGAAGGCCGTGCCGCAGGTCGCGATGGCGGTGGTGACGCCCGCGAGGTGGCAGGCCATGACGTCGGTGTAGCCCTCGACGACGACCGCGCGGGACGACTTGGCGATGTCCTTCTTCGCCAGGTCGATGCCGTAGAGGACCTGGGACTTCTTGTAGATCGCGGTGTCGGGCGTGTTGAGGTACTTCGGCCCGTTGTCGGCCTCGTACAGCTTGCGCGCTCCGAAGCCGACGACCTCGCCGCCGATGTCGCGGATGGGCCACATCAGACGGCCCCGGAAGCGGTCGATCGGCCCCCGGCGGCCTTCCTGGGCGAGCCCCGACAGCAGGATCTCCTTGTCGGAGAAGCCCTTGCCGCGCAGGAAGCGGGTGAGGTGGTCCCAGCCCTGGGGGCTGTAGCCGACGCCGAAGTGGACGGCGGCCGCCTGGTCGAAACCGCGCTCGGCGAGGAAGACCCGGCCGGTCTCGGCCTCGGGACTCAGCGCGAGCTGTTCGGCGTACCAGTCGGCGGCGACCTTGTGGGCCTCGACCAGGCGGATGCGTTCGCCGCGCTGGTGGGAGGGGTTGTAGCCGCCCTCCTCGTAGCGCAGGGTGATGCCGGCCTGGGCGGCGAGGCGCTCGACGGCCTCGGAGAAGGTGAGGTGGTCGACCTTCATCACGAACGTGATGGTGTCGCCGCCCTCCTGGCAGCCGAAGCAGTGGAAGAGGCCCTTGGCGGGGCTCACCTGGAAGGACGGCGACTTCTCGTCGTGGAAGGGGCACAGGCCCTTGAGGTTGCCGCCGCCCGCGTTGCGCAGCTGGAGGTACTCGGACACCACGGCGTCGATCGGGACCGCGTCCCGAACAGCCTTCACGTCCTCGTCGTTGATCCGTCCTGCCACGTGGTGATTCTACGGGGGTGCGCCGACATCCCCGGCGAACGGCGACCGGGGCGCGGGCGGGAGCGGGGGCCGGGGCGGGCACGGCACGGGGGCGGGGGCCGGCACGGGAGCGGGGTCCCGCGCCCGCCCCGGGCGCCCGCCCCCCGCCCCGGTCCTAGCCTCCGAGGGTTTCCAGCGGCACGTGGGGGTCGGCCAGGGCCTCGGTGTCCACGGCCGTCCCCGAGGCGATCAGTTTCTGGATCGGCGCTGTGACGTCCCACACGTTCACGTTCATTCCGGCGAGGACGCGTCCCTCCTTGACCCAGAACGCGATGAACTCGCGCTTTCCCGCGTCGCCGCGGATGACGACCTCGTCGTACGTGCCCGGCGGGGCCCATCCGCTGTACTCCATGCCCAGGTCGTACTGGTCGGAGAAGAAGTAGGGCACGCGGTCGTAGGAGACGGTCCTGCCCAGCATCGCGCGGGCGGCCGCCGGTCCGCCGTTGAGGGCGTTGGCCCAGTGCTCCACCCGCAGCCGGGTGTCGAAGAGAGCGTGCGGGAACGACGCGACGTCGCCGGCCGCGTACACGTGCGGGTCGGAGGTGCGCAGCGAGGCGTCGACGGCCACGCCGCCGCCGTGGGCGCGGTCGGCGATCTCCAGTCCGGCCGCCTCCGCGAGCGCGGTGCGCGGGGCCGCGCCGATCGCCGCGAGGACGTCGTGGGCGGGGTGCTCCTCGCCGTCGTCGGTGCGGGCGGCGAGGACCATGCCGTCCTGGCCGACGATCTCCGTGAGGCGGGCGCCGAAGTGGAAGCGGACGCCGTGCTCGCGGTGCAGGTCGGCGAAGAGCGCGCCCAGCTCCGGGCCGAGCACGCCGTGCAGCGGGGTGGGCTCCGGTTCGACGACGGTGACCTCGGCTCCGTACTCGCGGGCCGCGGCCGCGACCTCCAGGCCGATCCAGCCGCCGCCGGCGATCACCAGGTGCCCGTTGTCGCGGCCGAGGGCGGCCAGGACGCCCTTGAGGCGCTCGGCGTGCGCGAGCCGGCGCAGATGGTGCACGCCCGCGAGGTCGGTGCCGGGGACGTCCAGCCGGCGCGGTTCGGCGCCGGTGGCCAGGAGCAGCTTGTCGTAGTGGGCGAGCGTGCCGTCGTCCCCGAAGCGGACCGTTCTGGCGGCGCGGTCGATCGCGTCGACGGTCTGCCCCAGGTGCAGCTCGACGTCGTTTCGCGCGTACCAGGCGGGCTCGTGCACGAAGACGCTCTCGCGCGCGTCCTTGCCGAGCAGGTACCCCTTGGACAGCGGTGGCCGCTCGTAGGGGTGCTCGCGTTCGTCGCAGATCAGTATCACGCGGCCGGTGAAGCCCTCCGCCCGCAGCGTCTCGGCCGCCTTGGCGCCGGTCAGGCCTCCTCCGACGATGACGAATGTCTGATCCGCGTCGACCACGTGATGCCTCCTACCCGGGGATCTGGGGAGTGTCCCCCAGATGACACTGTGCTTGTCGCCTCATGCGAGCGTCCCGCACGGAGCGGGGCGGGGGAAGGGGGACGTGCCCGATCACGGCGCGCGGGCGCTCGTTCGGGCCCGTTCGGGCGTACCGCGCGCGCCCTCGGCCGCGGCCCCGCCGCGTCCAGCCCGCGGTCCCGGCGACGCCCCCGGTCACGGTCCGGTGCGCCCCGTGAGGCGGGCGTGCAGCGAGCGCGCCGAGGCGTCGGTGAGGGACGCGATCTGGTCCACGACGACGCGCTTGCGGGCGCGGTCGTCGGCGGCCCCCTCGAACAGGGCGCGGAACTGGGGGTCGAGGCCGTCGGGGGCGCGCACGGTGAGGGCGTCGGCCAGCTCGCTGATGACGACGCGCTGGTCGGCGCGCAGCAGCGCCTGTTCGGCGCGCTGCATGACGTACCGGTCGGCGACCGCCTTGAGGACCGCGCACTCCAGGCGCGTCTCGTACGGGACGACGAGTTCCGCGTCGTAGCGGGTCAGGGGGCCGGTGCCGTGCCGCGCGCGGGTGGCGCCCTCGGCGGCGAGGCAGAAACGGCCGATGAGCTGACTGGTGGCGTCCTTCAGGCGGGCCTGGGCGGCCGCCGTGCCGTCGTAGCCGTGCGGCCACCACGGCTGGTCCTGGAGCCGGTCGAGGGCGGCCGCGAGTTCGGCCGGATCGGTGCCGGCGGGCACGTAGCGGCCGACGGCGACCCGGAAGACCTCCTCCCGCTCGGGCCCGGCGTGCAGGCAGTCGGGATCGATGTGCCCCGCGTGCAGGCCGTCCTCCACGTCGTGCACCGAGTACGCGACGTCGTCCGCCCAGTCCATGACCTGCGCCTCGAAGCAGGTGCGGGCGCCGGGGGCCTCCTTGCGGACCCAGTCGAAGACGGGCCGGTCGTCCTCGTAGACGCCGAACTTCGGCGAGGCGGGGTCGGTGGGGTGCGCGCCGCGGGCCCAGGGGTACTTGGTGGCGGCGTCGAGAGCGGCCCGGGTGAGGTTGAGGCCCACCGACCCCTCGGGCGTGAAGCGCTTCGGCTCGATGCGGGTGAGGAGCCTCAGCGACTGCGCGTTGCCCTCGAAGCCGCCGCAGTCGCGCGCGAAGTCGTTGAGCGCCTGCTCGCCGTTGTGCCCGAACGGGGGGTGACCGAGGTCGTGGGAGAGACAGGCAGCCTCGACCAGATCGGGGTCGCAGCCCAGGGCCGCGCCGAGTTCCCGCCCGACCTGGGCGCACTCCAGGGAGTGGGTGAGGCGGGTGCGCGGGGTGGCGTCCCAGGCGTCCGTGCGGGTGCCGGGCGTCACCACCTGGGTCTTGCCGGCGAGTCTCCTGAGCGCCGAGGAGTGCAGGATGCGGGCGCGGTCGCGCTGGAAGGCGGTGCGGCCGGGCCGCTTGTCGGGCTCCGCCGCCCAGCGTTCCGTTGACGGCAAGTCGTAGGGCATGCCTCGACAGTAAGCGGCCGCACCGACAATCGGGCGCCGCTCGGCCGCGGGGGCGGTGGCGGTGGCACGCCGGCCGGATTCCGGGGGCGTACCGGTTCGGGGGCCGGGTGCGGTGTCCGGGCGGGGCGTGGTCGCCTACCGGGTGCGGTGCCGGGGCGGCGTACCCGTGGGACGCACGGTGCGGGGGGGGTGAGTCGTGTGCGGTGGCTGCGGTCGCTCGTCCGCGCGCGGTGGAACCGCTGGACGGGAGCGGGGCGACGCCCAGTCGGAGGCGCGGGGCACAGGGCGCGGTCCACGGGGCGCGGGGCACGGGACGCACGGCGCAGGGGCGGCGCCGTTGCGCGCCGCCGTCCGGGCCGGCGTCCCGTCAGGCCGCGCTGCTCTCGGTCCCGGCCGCGAGCGCCCGGTCGTAGCGGTGGAGCAGCAGGTCGGCCATCGCGGGGTGGGTGCCCAGGGGGGCCGACGCGATCCAGGGCGCCGCTTGCGCGCACTCCGTCGCGAAGCGGCCGGGAGCGGTGAAGCAGGAGGCGACCGCCACCCTGTCACGGCCCCGCGCCGCCAGGGCGCGCAGCGCCGTCGTGACCGTCGGGGCCGCCGTCGACGCGTAGGCGGGGACGACCGGGACGCCGAGCCGTCCGGCCAGCAGCCGGGCCGTGCGGCGGGTGTCGAGGGCCGAGTCGGGATCGCGCGATCCCGCGGCGGCGAGGACGACCGCGCTCGCGGCGCGCTCCGCCGGTGTCATGTCGGTGCGCCAGCCCGCCTCGACGAGCCGGGCGAGCAGGGCCTCGGCGAGCAGGGGGTGCGGGCCCAGCGGCGCGGCCACGCGCGTGCGTACCCGGACCGCCGCGGCCGCCTCGGGGATGTCCCGCTTGACGTGGTGGCCGCGGGCCAGGAGCAGGGGCGCCAGGACGGCGTCCGCGGTGCCGCGGGCGTCGAGGTCGGCGAGGGTGTCCGTCAGCAGCGGCTCGTTCAGCTCGATGTGGCCCAGGCGGACCGGCAGGCCGGGGCGGCGGGCGCGCACCTCGTCCAGCAGGGCGCGGACGGTGCTCAGGGCGCGCGGGTCGCGGCTGCCGTGGGCGACGACCACCAGCGTGGGCCGGCAGGCGTTCCGGCGGGCGTCGAGCTGCACGAGGCTTGACTGGCTCATGTCTCCATCCTGGCGGCACGAGGTTGCACCCCCGTTGCCTGACCGTCACGAGTGTTTTCCGGCGGTTCACGGCGGCCCCGGCCCCGGTGTGAGACGGCGGCGCGGGAGCGGGGGTCGAGAGGGGCGCACGGCACGGGTGCACGACGAGGGCGCGCGGGTGCGCGGTGCGGCGCGGGGTGTGACGTGCGGCGCGGGCGCGAACCGGATCACCGCCGGACGCGTCTTCCCGGACCGAAGGGCCGTTCGGCCCGCCGGAGCGCCACACCCTGGGGGACGCCGTATGAACATCCGTCGGCCGCGGTTGCCGCGCACGCGCGCGGGCCGGCGTCGCTCGGTGCAGGCCGTGATGGCCGGGTGCGTGCTGGCGCTGCTGCCGGCCACCTGGCTGTACGTGTCCACGGCCGGACGGCTGGGCACCACCGCGGACGCGCCGCGCACCGAGGTCGCCGTGGTCTTCGGCGCCGGGCTGTGGGACGGCGAGCCGTCGCCCTACCTCGCCCACCGGCTGGACGCGGCGGCGAAGCTGTACCGCGCGGGGCGCATCCGGGTCGTTCTCGTCACCGGCGACAACAGCCGTGAGGACTACGACGAGCCCGACGCGATGCGCGCCTATCTCACCCGGCACGGCGTGCCCGACGAGCGGATCGTCAGCGACTACGCCGGGTTCGACACCTGGGACTCCTGTGTGCGCGCCAAGAAGATCTTCGGCGTGGACCGGGCCGTGCTGATCAGCCAGGGGTTCCACATCCGGCGCGCCGTCGCACTGTGCGAGGCGGCGGGGGTGGCGTCCTACGGCGTCGGGGTCGAGGCGAAACACGACGTGACCTGGTACTACGGGGGCGCCCGCGAGATCCTCGCGGCCGGCAAGGCGGCGCTGGACGCGGTGTTCGAGCCGGACCCGCGCTTCCTCGGTCCGAAGGAGGAGGGCGTGGCCCGGGCCCTCGGCTCCGCCGGGTGACCCGCTGCCCGGCGCAGGAGGGGCGTGCGGGACGGAGAGAGCGACGGGGACGGCGACGGCACCTCACGAGGGCCGGGAGGCGGCGGGGAGGGCACCACCACACCGCCGTAACAGCAGACGGCACAGGGCGTAACACGGCCGACGCACGCTGAAGCGCATGCGGACCGCCTCGACGCCCACCCACTGCCCGTACTGCGCCCTGCAGTGCGGGATGGCCCTGTCGCCTCTGCCCACGGGTGGCGTCGAGGTGGTCGAGCGGCCCGACTTCCCGGTGAACCGCGGCGCGCTGTGCGGCAAGGGCCGCACGGCGCCCGCGGTGCTCTCCTCCGCGGTGCGCCTGACCTCGCCCCTGGTGCGCTCGGACGGCTCGCTGCGGCCGGCCTCCTGGGAGGAGGCCCTGGACCGGATCGCCTCGGGGCTGGGCCGGATCCGGGACGAGCACGGGGCCGACGCGCTCGGCGTGTTCGGCGGGGGCGGGCTCACCAACGAGAAGGCGTACACGCTCGGCAAGTTCGCGCGGGTGGTCCTCGGCACCTCGCAGATCGACTACAACGGCCGCTTCTGCATGTCGTCCGCCGCGGCGGCCGGCGTCAGGGCGTTCGGGCTGGACCGGGGCCTCCCCTTCCCTCTGGAGGACATCCCGAGGACGGGGTGCGTGATCCTCGTCGGATCCAACCTCGCCGAGACCATGCCGCCCGCTCTGCGGTTCTTCGGCGAACTGCGCGACAACGGCGGCACGTTGATCGTGATCGATCCGCGCCGCACCAGGACCGCCGAACAGGCCGACCTGCATCTCGCGCCCCGGCCGGGCACCGATCTCGCGCTGGCGCTCGGCCTGCTGCACCTGATCGTGGCCGAGGGGCGGGTCGACGAGGAGTACGTGCGCGAGCGGACCGTGGGCTGGGAGGAGGCCCGCGCCGCCGCCATGGCCCACTGGCCGGAGTACGTGGAGCGGATCACGGGGGTGTCCGTTCCGCAACTGCGGGAGACGGTACGGATGTTCTGCGAGCCCGAGGCCGCGATGGTGCTCACCGCGCGCGGGCCCGAGCAGCAGTCCAAGGGCACCGACACGGTCGGCGCGTGGATCAACCTGTGCCTGGCGACGGGCAGGGCGGGGCGGCCGCTCAGCGGCTACGGCTGCCTGACCGGCCAGGGCAACGGACAGGGCGGACGCGAGCACGGCCAGAAGGCCGACCAGCTCCCCGGCTACCGCAGACTCGACGACCCGGCGGCGCGGGCGCACGTGGCCGGGGTGTGGGGCGTGGACCCCGGCTCGCTGCCCGGCCCGGGGCGCAGCGCCTACGAGATGCTGGACGCGCTGGGCACGGACATCCGCGCGCTGCTGCTCATGGGATCGAACCCGGTGGTGTCCGCGCCGCACGCCGCGCACGTCGAGGAACGCCTCGGCTCACTGGACTTCCTCGCCGTCTGCGACGTCGTCCTGTCGGAGACGGCGGCCCTCGCGGACGTCGTCCTGCCGGTCACCCAGTGGGCGGAGGAGACGGGGACGACCACCAGCCTGGAGGGCAGGGTCCTGCTGCGCCGGCAGGCGGTCGACGCCCCGGACGGCGTGCGCAGCGACCTGGAGGTGCTGCACGAACTCGCGGCCCGGCTGGGCGTGGAGAAGGGCTTCCCGGTAGATCCCGAGGAGGTCTTCGAGGAACTGCGGCGGGCCAGCGCGGGCGGCGCCGCCGACTACTCGGGGATCAGCTACCGCCGGCTCGCCGAGGAGAACGGCGTCTTCTGGCCCTGCCCGGCCCGGGGCGACGAGCCCGCGCCCGGCACGCCCCGGCTCTTCCTCGACCGGTTCGCCACACCGGACGGCCGGGCCCGCTTCGTCCCGGTCGTCCACCGCCCGAACGCCGAGGAGCCGGACGACGACTACCCCGTGCTGCTCACCACCGGCCGGGTCGTGGCGCAGTACCAGTCCGGCGCGCAGACCCGGCGGGTGGACGAGCTGAACGCCGCCGCCCCCGGCCCGTTCGTGGAGCTGCATCCCCGGCTCGCCGCGCGGCTCGGAGCGGCCGAGGGCGACCGGCTGGCGGTCGTCTCCCGGCGCGGGCGCGCCGTCGCCCCGGCCCGGATCACCGCGGGCATCCGCCCGGACACCGTCTTCATGCCGTTCCACTGGCCGGGCGAGGGCCGCGCCAACACCCTGACCAACCCCGCCCTGGACCCCACCTCCCGCATGCCGGAGTTCAAGTCCTGCGCGGTACGCGTCGAACTGGCCGACTAGACAGTCCCGTTGGGGCCGACGGCGATCGGCTGCGGTGTGCCGGCGGACGGGGGTTTCGGTCGGGTCACGGTTCGCGCCCTCCGTCCGGGAAGACCTGTACGCCGCCCGGCCCGCGTGATCTTCTCGGATCTCATGCACAAGCGGCCTCTGGGGAGGGGCCGCCGGGGGAGGGGGGAGCGCCGCCGTGCGCTCTGTCGAGAAGCAGCAGCAGTCGTGTCCGCAGTGCGCCGCCGTCGTCGAGGCGGACCCCAGGTTCGTCACCTGGTGTCCCGCGTGCGACTGGAATCTGGACCCGCGGCCGAAACAGCCGGACCCGGACCGGCTGCACAGGGCCCGCCGGGCGCTGGCCCGCAGACACGGCGAGAGACTCCTCGCCACGGTGACGGCGGGCCACAGCCTGCGCGCCCGGCGGGACGCCTCCTCCCTCCTCGGCTATGCGATCGCGCTCGCCGTGCACGGCCTGACCGCGGCCGTGGCCCTCGCCGGGGTCTGGTGCCTGGTGCGGGGGTGGGGCGGTTTCGCGATGGCGCCGGGAGCGGTCCTTCTCGTCATCGCCTGGGCCCTCAGGCCCCGGACGGCGAAACCGGCCGGCACGGGACCGGTCCTGCTGCGCGAGGACGCGCCCGCGCTCTACGCGCTGATCGACGAGATCGCCGCCGACGTGGGAACGCGCGGGGTGGAGCTGATCACGGTCGGGACGGACGTCAACGCGGCGGTCCTGCCCGTCGGTCTTCGCGGCCGCAGAACCCTTCAACTCGGCCTGCCACTGTGGGAGATGCTCGCACCGCAGCAGAAGGTGGCGCTGCTCGGCCACGAACTCGGGCACTACGCCAACGGCGACACCCGGCACGGTCTCGTCGTGGCCACGGCCTACCGCTCGCTCACCACCTGGTACTACTTCGTCGCGCCGGCCCTCTCGCCGACCCCGGTCGAGATGGCCGTCAACCTGCTGTACGCGGGACCGCGCCTGCTGCTGCGCGGAGTGCTGTTCGTGCTGGACCGCCTGATGCTCCAGGCGAGTCAGCGGGCCGAGTACCTGGCCGACCGCACGGCGGCGCACGCCGGGTCCACGGCGGCGGCGGTCGGACTCATGGACCGGCTTCTGGTGACGGACTCGGTCGGGCTTCTCCTGCGCCGCGAGGCCAACCGGGCGGCGATGGCCGGCGGAAGAGGCGTCCGCGAGGCCCAGGCTGGCGCGGACGGGATGTGGGAGCGGCTCACCGCCTACATGGCGTCCATCCCCGAGAGCGAGTACGAGCGGCAGCGCCGGGTCGGCGCCCTGCGCGGACACAGCGTCGACTCGACCCATCCGCCCACGCACCTCAGGCGCACGTCGCTGACGGCGGGCCCGTCGGCGCCGGCCGCGGTGGTGATGGACGCCGACCGGGAACGCCTCGTCGCCGCCGAACTGGCCGCCGCGCGCACCGCGGTGGCCCGTCGCATAGTCCGGGACGGCTACGGCGGCTGACACGGGGCACCCGCCAGGGGCAGCCGCCCGTCCGGGGCAGCGGCACGTCCCGGGCAGGCGAGCGCCGGCGGCAGGGCGGGTGTCGACGGCACGGCGGCCGTCCGTCACCGGCGGACGGCCGTCACCCGGCGCTCGTGCGTCAGGCGCCCGTCGTCCAGCCCGGGATGGTGGGGAGGACCTTTTGCGCGATGCGCAGCAGTGCCGCGTCGTCCGGGCGCATGCGGTCCTGGCGCCAGACGGTCAGCTCGTAGGAGCCGCCGCGGTCCTTGGGGTCGGGGGCGATGACGAGGGCCCGGGCGATGCCGCCGGGGCCGGACTCGGACTTGCCGCCGCCGAGGTTGAAGCGGATGGCGATGGTCTGGGTCGAGTAGAGCACCGCGGGGTGGCCCGCGATCGTCTGCGGCTGCGCCTCGCTCAGCAGGTCCGCCATCCCGCCGATCGGCATGCGGTCGTAGGACCGCGTCAACTGGACGGTGTAGGTGTCCAGTCGGACGGTCGCCTCGGGCGTCGGGATCTGCCTGCCGCCCGAGCCGACCGAACCGTCGCTGCCGTAGGCCGTCTGCGCGTGCTCGCCCGGCGTGCCGAGGAGCACCGGCAGGTCCGCACGGTTCAGGGCCCCGCACAGTTGCGTCCCGGAGACGCGGTGCGCCGCCTTGGCGACCGCGTCGGCCTTCTTGTCCGCCTCGGAGGCCGAGCAGGCCGCCGGTTCGTCCGCCGCCTTGGCGTCGTTCTTCTGGAGCACGAACAGCGCGCCCCCCAGCGCGCCGACCACCACCAGCGCCGCTATCGCCTGAGCCCACGGGTTCGGACCCTTTTCGGGCGCGGCAACTTCTTCGCTCATGTCCCCCACTGTCCCCATTGCCCCGGTGCTCCCGGCAACCCGGGACCCCCTGCTCGCGCCGGATGCGCGCGGAGGGAGCGTAACGGGTGCTCAGGCCGCGGGGAAGCGGGATTCCGCACCCCCGGCCGGGCGGGGCCGGGAGCGGAGCCCGAGGGAGAGGCGGAAGCCGCCCGCCCCCGGGCGGGGGACCGGGCCCGCTCCGGCCTGCGGCGTTTGGGGACGCTCCCCCGGGCGCCGCAGGCCGGCTCCGCTCGCGTCCGCGGGTCAGTTCACGTTGACGGCGCTCCAGGCCGCCGCGACCGTGTTGTACTCCGTGCTGCCCGCGCCGTAGAGGTCCTTGGCCGCGTTCAGGGTGGCCGCCCTGGCCCCGGCGTAGTTCGTCGAGGACGTCATGTAGACGGTCAGGGCCCGGTACCAGATCGCGCCGAGCTTGTCGCGGCCGATGCCGGTGATCGTGGAGCCGTTGGACGTCGGGGAGTTGTAGGAGACGCCGTTGACGGTCTTGGCCCCGCTGCCCTCGGCGAGGAGGTAGGCGAAGTGGTTGGCGACGCCGGAGGAGTAGTGGACGTCGAGGTTGCCGACCGAACTGCTCCAGTTGTCCGCGGACTTGCCGTCCCTGCTCGGCTTGTCCATGTAGCGCAGGGCGTCTTTTCCGAAGCCGGAGCGGACGATCTTCTCGCCGATGAGGTAGTCACCGACGTCCTGGCTGTTGGCCGCGTGGAACTCGACCAGCGAGCCGAAGATGTCGGACGTCGCCTCGTTGAGGCCGCCCGACTCGCCCGAGTAGGTCAGCTTGGCGGTCTTCGAGGTCACGCCGTGGGACATCTCGTGTCCGGCCACGTCCAGGGCGACCAGCGGGCCCATCTGGGTGCCGTCGCCGTCCCCGTAGGTCATGCAGAAGCAACTGTCGTCCCAGAAGGCGTTGTTGTAGCTGTTGCCGTAGTGGACGCGGTTGTAGGAGCCCTTGCCGTCGTTGCCGATGCCGTTGCGGCCGTGCACGTTCTTGTAGTAGTCCCAGGTCGCGTCGGTGCCGTACTGGGCGTCGACGGCCGCGGTGGAGCGGTCCGCGGCCGCGCCGGTGCCCCAGTGGTTGTCCGCGTCGGTGAACAGGGTCGCGGGGGCGCGGCTGAAGCAGATGCCGAAGATGCACAGGTCGGTCTTGTTGGCCGCGTCGCCGGTGTAGGTGTTGCCGCGCGTGGGGTCCTTGAGCTGGTACGTCGATCCCGAGGCGGTCGTCTCCAGCGGTACCGTGCCGCCGTACAGGGACTTGCCGTCGCCGGTGGCCGTCTCGATGGTGTCCCAGGCGTCGATCTGGGCGCCGGTGCGGGCGTCGGTGAGCACCGCGCGGGCGACCGGGTTGCCCAGCGAGTCGAGGCCGACGGCGTTCGTGCGCCAGGCCAGCCTCGGGGCGCCGTGCAGGGCGTCGACGACCAGTTCCGGCTTGGCCTTCACCTGCTTCAGCGATTCGCCCAGGTTGGCCGCGCGCAGGGCGTTGACGGCGACGTCGGCGGCCTTGGGCGCGGACACCTTCGGGGTGATGGTGGCCAGCGAGATCGCCGCCCTCGTCGCCCGGTCGGCGCTGCGGAACGCGCCGTCGCGGCCGAGGTGGACGACGAAGTCGCCCCCAAGGACCGGCAGCTGACGGTAGGTCCGGTCGTAGCGCACGTGCTGGGCGCCGTCCTTGTCGACGATCACGTCCCGCACGGACGTGCCCTGCACGGAGCTGAGGCCCAGGGCCGCCGCATGGTCGGCGAGGGCCGTCGCCGCGTTGTCGAGCGCGGTCGCCCTGGTCGGTCTGGCGGCCGCGTCGGCGGCCGGGGAGAGTACGGCGGCCAGGAGCGTGGCCGTGGTGGCGGCGATGCCGGCGGTGGCGAGACGGGAACCTCGGACGTGCAGCCGTATCCGACTCATCAGTGTCTCGGTCTCCTCGGGAAGGCGCCGTGGGGGGCGCGTGTGGGGCCGGCCCGTGACCGGGCCGGTGGAGGTGGCGCTGATGTCGTCCTGGCATTTAAGGGGGCATGACATGTCATGTCCATAGCGCATGCGCAACGGACCGGTGAGGAGCCCGTGAGGGGAGAGAATCGTTTCCGTGATCGCCCCCGAACTCCCCTTCTTCGTCTACGGCACGCTCCGCCCCGGCGAGGCCAACCACGACCTCCTCCTGCGCGGCCGCACCCTGCGCGAGGAACCGGCCCGGTTCACGGGCGCGCTGCTGTACGACGGACCGGGCTACCCCTACGCCGTCGAGGCGCCGGGCGCGGCGGGTACGACGGTCTCCGGGGAACTCGTGACGGCCCGCCCCGAGGAGTACGCCCGGCTGCTCGCCGACCTCGACCGGCTGGAGGAGTACACGCCGGGCGACCCGCGCAACCTCTACGACCGCGTCGCGCGCGAGGTGGTCCGCGTGGACGGCTCCGCGTCCGTGCGCGCCTGGGTGTACGTCGCCGCACCGGCCGTCGCCGCCGAGCTGCGGGCCCGCGGCAGGCCCATCGAGGGCGGGGACTGGCTGACCCGGCGGTGAGCACGGGCGGGGACCGGCTCCCCCGGCGGTGAGCACGGGCGGCGACCGGCTGACCCGGCGGCGGGCGCGGGCGGGGGCGGCCGGCGGTCGCCTCACCCGTTCAACCGCCCCGCGGAAACTTTTCCGCGCTCGGGTGCCGGTACGCCGGTGACCTGCTGAAACAGCGGCGCGGGAGGTCCGGGCTCCGCTGGACCTGACACCCATTCATCCCATTCCTGACACACCCTCAGCAAGCGCGCTAGCCGCGCGGCGACTTACCTCGGAAGGGCAGGGATTCCCGAACAGCTCGGAGGAGCACCGATGCGACGACGTACCGTCCGGCACACCCCCCGCCGTACCGCCCGTCGTCCGCTCCCCCGCACCGCCCGCCGCTCCGCCCGCCCGGCCGGCGTCCGCACGGCCCGCGTGCTGGCCGGCGCCGCGCTCGCCGTCGTCGCGGCGGCCGGGTTCGCCGCGCCCGCACAGGCCTCCGGCGTCCGCGCCGCCTCCCCCGGCGGGCAGCTGGAGGTCTACCCCGCCACCGCCGTGCCCGGCGGGCAGGTCTCGGTGAACACCGCGGCCTGCGGGGACGGCGGTTCGGCGGCGGGCGACGCCGGGGCGGTGGGCGCCGGCCGCTTCACGCTCGCGCCCGCCACGCACGAGGGCGAGGCCGTCGGACGGTTCCTGGTGCCGCCGAGCGCGCAGCCGGGCACCTACGAGCTCGTCGCGCAGTGCGCCGGTGACGGACGGCGGATCACCGGAGACCTGGTGGTCGTGCTGGCCTCGGACCGGCAGCCGGTCGCCCCGCGCGGAAGTGTCAAGACGGGGGTCGGCGGCGCTCTGGGCCCCGACCCCGCTCAGACCGCGGCCGGTGTGGCGGCTCTCGCCGTCGCCGCCGCGGGCGGTACCTGGCTCCTGCATCGCCGGGCGAGAGGCGACGGGATCTGACGGGCACCCTCCGCCGTCCGTCAGCCGGTACCGCATGTCCCCTCCCCCTCCGGGCCCGACGCCCCTCGCGGCCCGGAGGGGGCATGGGCCCCGTCCGACCCCACCACCGGCCTTCGGGAGCGAAGGCCGCGCACTCCCGGACCGGGAGCCATGCGGACGGGGAGACACACGCAGACCTCGGGACCACGCAGACGGGAGCGGCATGCGCAGGGTCGGCAACACCGCCATAGCGGCCGTCACCGCGGTCTCCCTGTGCTGCGGGGCATGGCTGCTGCACAGCGGCGCCGAGACGCACGCCCCGCCGCAGCCCTCCGCGGCCCAGGCCCGCTCCGACGGCCCGCAGCGGCCCGGCCGGTCCGCGCCGGCGCTGCCGCCCTCCGCGCCCGACCGCGTCCGCATCCCCGCCATCCACGTGGACGCCCCCCTGACGGGCCTCGCCCTCACCGCCTCCGGCAGCCTCGACGTCCCGCCCGCCGAGAAGGAGAACCTCGCCGGCTGGTACGAGGCCGGCACCACCCCCGGCGAGACGGGCACCGCGATCATCGCCGGCCACGTCGACAACGCCGACGGCCCCGCCGTCTTCTACGACCTGGGCGCCCTGCGCAAGGGCAGCACCGTGGAGGTGGGCCGGCGCGACGGAACGACCGCGGTGTTCACCGTGGACGCCGTCGAGGTCTACGGGACCCGCGACTTCCCCGACGCGAAGGTGTACGGGGCGGCGGACCGGCCCGAGTTGCGGGTGATCACCTGCGGCGGGGGCTATGCGAAGGCGACCGGCTACCAGGGCAACGTGGTCGTGTTCGCCCATCTCACCGGCAGCCGCTGAGGACCGCCCACCGATCGGCCGGAACCCTCACACCTGCGCCGGGGCCCTGCTGAGGGCAGCGTTCCTCGCGGGAAACAACGGTGATGCGGCCGGGTAACCTCCGCACCGCACGCTCCTGGACATGACCTCGAATTCGCGTGTGGTGGTGCTCGGCGCCGGCCTCGCGGGCGTACGTCTCGCCCGCCGGCTCGGCGAGCTGGGCGTGCCCGCGCTGCTCGTCGGCGACGAGGAGCACCGGCCCTACAACCGGGTCCTGCTCGCCGAGGTGCTGGCCGGCCGCTACTCCCCCGACGTCATCGCGCTGCCCGCGCCGCCCGGAGCCGTCCGCGCCAAGGTCACCGGCATCGACCGCGACCGGCGCGTCCTCGCCTGCGCGGACGGCTCGGAGATCGCCTACGGCACGCTCGTCCTCGCGACCGGCTCCAACCCGGTCCTGCCGCCCCTGCGCGGCCTGTTCACCCCCGACCACGTCCTGCCGGAGGGCGTCCACGCCTTCCGCACCATGGACGACTGCCTCGGCCTGTCGAAGGCGGTACGGCCGGGCGTACGGGCGGTCGTCATCGGCGGCGGGCTCCTCGGCGTCTCCGCGGCCCGCGCGCTCGCGGTGCGCGGCGCCCAGGTCGTCCTCGCCCAGCAGGCCGAGCGCCTCATGGAACGCCAGCTCGACCCCGGCGCCTCCCGGCTGGTGCGGCGGCATCTCACCGACCTCGGCGTCGAGGTGCACACCGAGTGCCGGGTGCGCGACGTGCGCTGCCTCGGCGGCGCCGTCCGGTCGGTCGAGATGGCCGACGGCTACGCCCTCGACGCCGATCTGGTGGTGCTGGCCTGCGGGGTCTCTCCGCGCGCCGGACTCGCCAGGGACGCCGGGATCGCCGTCCACAAGGGCGTCCTCGTCGACGACGAACTGCGCACGTCGGACCCGCACGTGCGGGCGGTCGGCGACTGCGCGCAGCACGACGGGACCGTGTACGGTCTCGCCGCCCCCGCGCTGGAACAGGCCGACGTGCTCGCCGCGTCCCTGGCCGGCGACCCGGACGCCCGCTACACCGGCACCCGCGCCCTCACCCGGCTCACCCTGGCCGGGGGCGGCGCCCTGGGCCCCGCCGGGAACAGCGCCTTCGACCTCGCCGCGTTCGGCGAGACCGAGCCCCGCCCGGGCGACGACGTCGTGCAGCTCGCCGACGCCACCCGCGGCACCTACCGCAAGGTCGTCGTCCGCGACGACCGCCTGGTCGGCGGGGTCCTCGTCGGCGAACTCGGCACCGTCGGCGCGCTGGCGCGCGCCTGGGAGGGAGCAGAGCCGCTCCCCTCCGACGGCGGCCCCCTGCTCCACCTGCTCACCAACGACGGAGGCACCTGATGACCGCCACTGAGGGGGCCACCCCCACGATCGTGCTCGTCGGCCACGGCATGGTCGGCCAGCGCTTCCTCGAAGCGATCGCCGAGCGCGGCCTGACCGCCACCCACCGCGTGGTCGTGCTGTGCGAGGAACCACGGCCCGCATACGACCGCGTGGCGCTGACCTCGTACTTCTCGGGCAGGACGGCCGAGGATCTGTCGATGACCGACATGGCGTTCATCGAGACGCACGGCATCGAGCTGTACGTCGGCGACCCGGCCGAGACCGTCGACCGCGAGGCGCGGAAGGTCGTCGCCCGCTCCGGGCGGGTCTTCGCGTACGACACGCTCGTCCTCGCCACCGGCTCCTTCCCCTTCGTCCCGCCCGTCCCCAACAAGGACGCCGAGGGCTGCTTCGTCTACCGCACCATCGACGACCTGCTGGCCATCGAGAAGTACGCCGAGACCGCGACGACCGGCGCCGTGGTCGGCGGCGGACTGCTCGGCCTGGAGGCCGCGGGCGCCCTCAAGGGCCTCGGACTGACCTCCCACATCGTGGAGTTCGCGCCCCGCCTGATGCCCGTCCAGGTCGACGCGGGCGGCGGCGCGGCCCTGCTGCGCACCATCGAGGACATGGGCCTGACCGTCCACACGGGCGTGGGCACCCAGGAGATCGTGGTCGGCGAGTCCGGCGCGGTCACCGGCATGCGCCTCTCCGACGGCTCCGAACTCGCCACCGACCTCGTCGTGTTCAGCGCCGGCGTCCGCCCCCGCGACCAGCTCGCCCGCGACTGCGGCCTGACCGTGGGCGAACGCGGCGGCATCACCGTCGACGAGCAGTGCCGCACCGTCACCGACCCGCACGTCTTCGCCATCGGCGAGTGCGCCCTGGCCGCCGACGGACGCGTCTACGGCCTCGTCGCCCCCGGCTACGAGCAGGCCGAGACGGCCGCCGCGGCCATCGCCGACGACGAGTCGGAGCAGCTGACCTTCACCGGCGCCGACCTCTCCACCAAGCTCAAGCTGCTCGGCGTGGACGTCGCCTCCTTCGGCGACGCGCACGGCACCGCCGAGGACTGCCTGGACGTCGTCTACTCCGACTCCCGCGCCGGCCTGTACAAGAAGCTGGTCATCGGCCGCGACGGCACCCTGCTCGGCGGCATCCTGGTCGGCGACGCCGACGCCTACGGCACCCTGCGCGCCTTCACCGGATCCGTGCCGCCCGTCGCCCCCGAATCGCTCGTCCTGCCGGCCGGCGCGGGAGAGTCCGTGCAGCTCGGCCCGTCCGCGCTGCCCGACGAGGCGATCGTCTGCTCCTGTCACAACGTGTCGAAGGGCACGATCCGCGGCGCCGTCACCGAGCACTCCTGCACGACCGTGCCCGAGGTGAAGAAGTGCACCAAGGCCGGTACCGGCTGCGGCAGTTGCGTCAAGGTCCTCGGCCAGCTGGTCACCGCCGAGCTGGAGGCGAGCGGCGTCCAGGTCGACAAGGGCCTGTGCGGCTGCTTCTCGCAGACCCGCGAGGAGCTGTACGAGATCGTCCTCGCCCTGCGCATCAACACCTACCAGGACCTGCTGGACCGCTACGGCCGCGACGGCGCCCGCGGCGGCGACGGCTGCGACGTCTGCAAGCCCGCGATCGGCTCGATCATCGCGTCCCTCGCCCCGAGCATCGGCGCGAGCGGCTACGTCCTGGACGGCGAGCAGGCCGCGCTCCAGGAGACCAACGACCACTTCCTCGCCAACCTCCAGAAGAACGGCTCCTACTCGGTCGTGCCGCGCATCCCCGGCGGCGAGATCACCCCCGAGGGTCTGATCGTGATCGGCGAGATCGCCCGCGACTTCGGTCTCTACACGAAGATCACCGGCGGTCAGCGCATCGACATGTTCGGCGCACGCGTCGAGCAGCTCCCGCTGATCTGGACCCGCTTGGTGGACGCCGGCTTCGAGTCGGGCCACGCCTACGGCAAGTCGCTGCGCACGGTGAAGTCCTGCGTCGGCCAGACCTGGTGCCGCTACGGCGTCCAGGACTCCGTCCGCATGGCCATCGACCTGGAGCTGCGCTACCGCGGGCTGCGCTCCCCGCACAAGCTCAAGTCCGCGGTCTCCGGCTGCGCCCGCGAGTGCGCCGAGGCCCAGTCGAAGGACTTCGGCGTCATCGCCACCTCCAACGGCTGGAACCTCTACGTCGGCGGCAACGGCGGCGCCACCCCGCGCCACGCCGACCTCCTCGCCCAGGACCTTTCGGACGCCGAACTCATCCGCCTGATCGACCGGTTCCTGATGTTCTACATCCGCACCGCCGACCGCCTGGAGCGCACCTCGACCTGGCTGGAGCGCATCCCCGGCGGCCTCGACCACGTCCGCGACGTGGTGGTGGAGGACTCACTCGGCATCTGCGAGGAGCTGGAGTCCCTGATGACGACGCACGTCGCGCACTACGCCGACGAATGGGCGACCACCATCAACGACCCCGAGAAGCTGGCCCGGTTCGTGTCCTTCGTCAACGCCCCGGACACCCCCGACCCCGTCGTCGGCTTCGTCCCCGAACGCGAGCAGATCAAGCCCGACCTGCCGCTGCTGACCATCGGCCACCGTCCCCTGGAAGGGAGCGCCCAGCGATGACCCTGGCACCCGAGACCACCGACCTGAAGGTCCAGCTCCGGCTGGAGGAGGGCGGACCGGACTGGTTCACGGTCTGCGACCTGAGCCGGCTCGTCCCCGGCCGCGGCGTGGCCGCCCTGCTGCCCGACGGCCGTCAGGTCGCCCTCTTCCGCGACCGCTCCGGCACGCTGTACGCCGTCGACAACCGCGACCCGTTCACCGGCGCGGCGGTCCTCTCCCGGGGCCTGACCGGCACCCACCAGGGCCGCCCGTTCGTCGCCTCCCCGCTCCTCAAGCAGCGGTTCGACCTGGTGAGCGGGGAGTGCCTGGACGACGACACGGTGCGCGTCGCCGTCTACGAGGTACGCACCGCGGACCACACCCCCGCGCCCGCGCTCAGCGCGTGAGGGCGTCGTAGGACACGCCGGTCAGCTGCTCGGAGGCGGTCCACAGCCGTCGCCCCGCCCGGTCGTCGAGGGTCCAGGGCGCCCGCCACGACGGTGCGGGCGCCCCGCGCCACATCGCGACCGACGGCCCGGTGAACGAGTCCGGGCGGACACCGGGCGCGGTCGCCGCGTAGAGCGTGGGCAGCGCCCCGGCCTCGGCGGGCTGGGCCACCACCCTGTTCCCGAGCGCCATCAGCCGCTCGGCGCCCCGACGCCCCTCCGCGAGCGGCCCGGCCGTCTGGAGGTTCGTGGCCGCGTACCCCGGGTGCGCGGCCGCCGCGACGATCTCCGCCCCGGCCGCCTCGATCCTGCGCGCCAGTTCGTGCGTGAAGAGCAGGTTGGCCGTCTTGGACCGCCCGTAGGCCCCCCAACGCCGGTACCGCCGCTCGGAGTTGAGATCACGCGGATCGATGTTGCCGAGCAGGTGCGCCATGCTTGAGACGGTCACCACGCGCGCCCCTTCCGGGCCCTTCGCGGCTTCGAGCAGCGCCGGCAGCAGCAGTCCCGTGAGGGCGAAGTGCCCGAGGTGGTTCACCCCGAACTGCGTCTCGAACCCGTCGGCGGTGGAACCGTACGGCATGGCCATGACCCCGGCGTTGTTGACGAGCAGGTCGAGCCGCTCGCACGGCAGCGCGTTCGCGAACTCCCGCACGGAGGCGAGATCCCCGAGATCCAGCCGCCCGAACTCCACCTCCGCGCCGGGCACCTCCTCCCGCAACCGCGCCACGGCCTCCGACCCCCGCGCCTCGCTGCGACAGGCGAGCACGACCCGCGCACCCCTGCGGGCCAGCTCCCGCGAAGTGACGTACCCGAGCCCGCTGTTGGCGCCGGTGACGACGGCGACACGACCGCCCTGATCCGGCATGTCACGCACGCTCCAGCCCGCCATGGCCGGACTCCCTCCGCAGTCTGCGGTGCAGCCTACGACCCCCTCCCCACACCGAACGGGCCGCCACCCCCGCCCCCGCCCTCACTCAGTCCCGCCGGATCAACTCGGGATCGATCCGCCGCCCGACCAGGGGCAAAGACCCCAGAGCAGCGACGACAACCACCCCAAGAGCACTGACCAGCAACAGGGGCACCCCGTCCCCATCCCAGAAGACAGCCCCGCCACCGGTTACGAGGTAGCTGGACTCGGCCATCTTCCCTGTCACCACGGCGAGCACGAGACCCATGGCCAACGGCAGCACCACTTGGACGACTTGCACGGTCCGCAGCGTCCGGGACCTGGCACCGAGCAAGGAGAGAGCCGTGACCTGCGGCCGCCGTTCCACCCCACGGTCGGTCGCGGCTACGAGGTAGGCGGCCAAGCCGATGACCAGCCCGAGGATCATGCCCACGGCGAGGAGGGTTTTGATGACGGTGATCTGCTGGAGCGCCGTGGCGTCCAGGGCGTCCGTCTCGACCTCGATCGTGGGATCGACTCCCGCGATGCCTTCCAGCACGGCGCGCACGGCGTCGGGAGCCGAGCTGCCGACAAGGGCGAGAGTGGCCCTTCCCTCCGGGCGGAACCCGGTCGGGAAGACAGAGGGGGGAAGCAGCACGGTTCCGCTGAGGGGAATCTGCCCGGGCGTTTCGTCGCGATACTGGATGGTGGCAGCCGGCACCCGGACATCGACGAACCGGCTCTTCCCTTCCGTATTCCGCAGGCGAAACGGGTAGCTCTTCCCCGGTTCGCTGAATTCGTCATAGGTGAAGCCCGAGATCATCAGCCGCGCGGGACGTCCTTCCACGCAGTTCTTCACCATCGACGCCATACGGCGCAATTGCTCGCAGGTCGCGATCACCGCGTTGATGCTTCTCGGCACCTCTTCACGCTCGGGATCAGTCCACGAATCCACGAGAACGGCATGCCCTTGGACTCCCGGAACCTTCGTGACTGCTTCTTCCGTCTCACGAGTCATGCCATCGAGGGCCATCGAGTACAGCTGAACCGGCGCGGTGTTCTTCGACACCTGGTCCAGCTCGATGAGCACGCCCTGCGTGAGCGAGGCAGCGTAGACCAGCAGAACCAGCCCGGTCGCGACGCGAAGAGCCCCGCCGGGTTCCACCTCGTTGCGGCGCATCGCCAGACCCAAGGACAGCGAACTCGCGGTTCGCGCAACCCTGCGGGCCAGTAGGCGCGAGAGGATCGGCAGGGAGAGCACCAGGCCCGCGCCCACCAGCACGACAGCGAGCGGCATCAGAATCGCCGAGAACGAGGTGTCCGTGGGAACGTGCCCGGTCGCTCCTGCGACGCAGTACCCGAAGACGATGCCCAGCCCCGGAAGGAGGGGCAGCAATCCCCAGAGGCGGGGCGGCTTCTCCGCCGCGCTACGCCGCACCGCCAGGGGGTTCGCGGCCGCCTTCCTTGCGCTGGCCCTACCCACGAACCAAGCGAGCGCCGGACAACCGACCAGGCAGACGAGGAAGGTTCTGAAGGAGAGCGAACCGTCTTCCGGGTACCACTTGAAGCCGGGCAACCCTGCCCGTGAAACCAATTGGTTGACGACCCAGTAGCCACCGAGGCCAAGAACTGCGCCCAGGAGAGCGGCAGCAACTGTCTCGGCAGCATTGACCCGCTGTACGCCTTTGCGGCTCAAACCGAGCAGGCGCAGTGCGGCGAGTCGCCTCATGCGCGAAGCGGCGGACAGCCGGGCGCATACGGACAAGAACACGGCCAACGGAAGCAGGACGACGCCGGCGAGCGTGAAGCGGAGGATGTCGAGGGTTGACGGTTCTACTGTCGGGAATCGGGTTTCTTTTTTCCCGAACTCTGACAGATGGCCACCTCCCTTGAGCGCTTCTCGACTGGCACCTACATACGCATACAGCTCATCGGGATGAGCTAGCCCTTCGGGGCCGATCACACCTGCCTCGCGGCCAGGGAGGAGATGGGCCAGGCCTGAATTCGCACGGAGGAGGTCGTGCAGCCTGGGGGAAACAATCATCTCGCCAGCGCCAGGTAGGGCACGCAGGCCCGGCGGTGCGGAAATCGGCGCGGCTCCTGTCGCCACGAAGATTCGAGTGAGCGGCTCCAGCCCATACGGATCCACCCTTGTCAGGGCCAGACCGCTCCCAGACTGCGACGCACAGATACCCAACCCATTTGAACAGTCCGGTTCACGAGCCGCCTTACGGGTATCTTGCGCGGCCAAAATGCCAGGAATCGTGAGAATTACCGCAAGGCAACACACTCCGATGGCGCTGCCCATTGCCATAAGGAGAAATCGTGCGCGGTTTCCTCGACCGCTGCCCAGCAGGAGCCTCAGCCCGAGAAGGAGTTCGTTCACGAGGCTTCACGCACCTGTTCCGTGAGCTCACCATCGCGCATGACGTACCGATTGTCGGCGCGGGCTGCAACCTGAGAATCGTGAGTAACGAGCACGACGGCCGTTCCTTGCGAGCGGGCCAAGCCGAGGAATTCATCCAGTACCGCTGAAGCATTGGCACTATCGAGGGATCCAGTTGGCTCATCGGCGAACACGACGGCAGGATTGTGCACCAACGCCCGCGCAACAGCAACACGTTGACATTGGCCGCCTGACACCTGCGAGGGGCGCCGCTGTCGGAGTTTTGCTAGGCCAAGCCTGTCCAGCACCTCACCGGCGGCAGCGAAGGCCTGAGCTTTCCGCTGCCCGGCCAGTCGCAGCGGCAGCGCCGCATTTTCCTCGATGGTCAGTTCAGGCAGCAACTCCCCGTACTGAAATACGAAGCCAAACCGCTCTCGACGGAGCGAACTGAGCTCCTCATCGCCGAGACCACCGAGAGAACGCCCCTCAAAAGAAACCTCACCGCGAGCCACGGGAAGAACACCCGCGAGACAGTACAGCAGGGACGACTTCCCGGAACCACTTTGTCCGGTGATCGCCACAACTTCGCCCCGCCCGAGGGAGATCTCGGCATTACGGACGGCCATTGTCTGACCGTACAGGAGATCCACCCCCCTGGCTGACAGAACCTCTGACGTATTGATTTCGTTCCCCAATCCTGGAGCCCGAGCCCAGTGCAACCTGGGCTCGGGATGTCAGACGGTCCTTAGCCGCGGTCCCAGTTGTAGTTGAGCAACTTGGATTGCAGACAGTTGTCGGGCCGCAAGGTGCCACGGTCACGACAAGCCCGCAACCGAGCCTCACCGGTATACCGCTGAGCGCCATTCCAGTTGGAATGGTGCAGCTTTACAGAACTCCGCTGCTTTCCGTAGTAGCGCAGCCAGTCGTGACCCTGAGCCTTCACTTCGACATAGACGTTGTGCCGGTCCGCGGCGACCGTGTCCCGCAGCCACCCCGACCACTCAAATGCGCCGTGATTGACTGTTGGCCTGTTGAACACGTACCTCCCTCCGGTGAACGCCACCCCTGTAGCCTCAAGATCCGGAATGGCGCCTTTCACCGGCGAAGCAAACGCCGCCACCGCCCCGCTGAACACCAGACCGAGCGCCGCCAGGCCGAGCACTGCCCTCTTCACACGCACCTCCGTAACCGATGGCGACGTCGTCATCGCCATGAGTAACGGACTGTAGCGGTGCGAAAGTTGACAGAAACGATCTAGCAGCCCATATCCACCACATCAGGTGATCGACTTCCGGCCAGCCACCCACCGGCCAATCCCGACGCGCCCCCACAACGAGAAGACGGCACCCCCCGCACAGGGGTGCCGTCTTTTCGTGGGCCGGGGCCGTTGCCGATCGGTGAGGGTCGGGGACCGGTAACGGCTCCGGGGTTCAGGTGTGGCCGGAGGCGGGGGCGGGGCTCAGCGGTGGTCGCTGCCCGTCGACTGGGTCGCCGCGCGGCCCGCCTCCAGTCGGGCGACCGGGATGCGGAACGGGGAGCAGGAGACGTAGTCCAGGCCCACCTCGTGGAAGAAGTGCACGGACTCCGGGTCGCCGCCGTGTTCGCCGCAGACGCCGAGCTTCAGGTCGGGTCGGGTGGCCCGGCCGGCCTCCGCCGCGGACTTGACGAGGGAGCCGACGCCGTCCCGGTCGATGGTCTCGAAGGGGCTGACGCCGAAGATGCCCTTCTCCAGGTAGGCCGTGAAGAAGGAGGCTTCCACGTCGTCGCGGCTGAAGCCCCAGACCGTCTGGGTGAGGTCGTTCGTGCCGAAGGAGAAGAACTCCGCCGCCTCGGCGATCTGGCCGGCGGTGAGGGCCGCCCGCGGGAGTTCGATCATCGTGCCGATCGCCAGCTTCAGCTCGACGCCGGTGGCCGCCTCGACCTCGGCGATGACCTGGTCGGCCTCCTCGCGGACGATCTCCAGCTCCTGCACGGTGCCGACGAGCGGGATCATGATCTCGGCGCGCGGGTCGCCCTTGGCGTTGCGGCGCTCGGCCGCGGCCTCGGCGATGGCGCGGACCTGCATCGTGAACAGGCCGGGGATGACGAGGCCGAGCCGCACACCGCGCAGGCCGAGCATGGGGTTCTGCTCGTGCAGGCGGTGCACGGCCTGGAGCAGGCGCAGGTCGTTCTCGTGGGACTCCTGGCGGGACTCGGCGAGCGCCACGCGCACCGACAGCTCGGTGATGTCGGGCAGGAACTCGTGCAGCGGCGGGTCGAGGAGACGGACCGTCACCGGGAGGCCGTCCATGGCCTCGAAGAGCTCGACGAAGTCCTTCTTCTGGAGCGGGAGCAGCTGCTTGAGGGACTCCTCGCGCTCCTCCTGCGTGTCCGCCAGGATCAGGCGCTCGACCTGTTCGCGGCGGTCGCCGAGGAACATGTGCTCGGTCCGGCACAGGCCGATGCCCTGGGCGCCGAAGCGGCGGGCGCGCAGCGCGTCCTCGGCGTTGTCGGCGTTGGCGCGCACGCGCAGCCGGCGCTTGCGGTCGGCGAAGGCCATGATGCGGTGGACGGCCTCGACGAGTTCGTCGGCGTCGTCGGCGCCCGCGTGCATGCGTCCCTCGAAGTACTCGACGACCGGGGACGGTACGACGGGTACCTCGCCCAGGTAGACCTTGCCGGAGGAGCCGTCGATGGAGATGACGTCGCCCTCCTCCACCACGTGGCCGCCGGGGACCGTCATGCGGCGGCGCTTGGTGTCGACCTCGAGTTCCTCCGCGCCGCAGACGCAGGTCTTGCCCATGCCGCGGGCGACGACCGCCGCGTGGGAGGTCTTGCCGCCGCGGCTGGTCAGGATGCCCTCGGCGGCGATCATGCCGTCGAGGTCGTCGGGGTTGGTCTCGCGGCGGACGAGGATGACCTTCTCGCCCGAGCGGGACCACTTGACGGCGGTGTAGGAGTCGAAGACGGCCTTGCCGACGGCCGCGCCGGGCGAGGCGGCGATGCCCCGGCCGACCTTCTCGACCTTCGCGTCCTCGTCGAAGCGGGGGAACATCAGCTGGGCGAGCTGGGCTCCGGTGACGCGCTGGAGCGCCTCGGTCTCGTCGATGAGGCCCTGGTCGACGAGCTGGGTGGCGATGCGGAAGGCCGCGCCCGCGGTGCGCTTGCCGACGCGGGTCTGGAGCATCCACAGCTGGCCGCGCTCGATGGTGAACTCGATGTCGCAGAGATCCTTGTAGTGGTTCTCCAGCGTCTCCATGATCTGCATCAGCTGGTCGTAGGACTTCTTGTCGATCTGCTCCAGCTCCGCGAGCGGGACCGTGTTGCGGATGCCCGCCACGACGTCCTCGCCCTGGGCGTTCTGGAGGTAGTCGCCGTAGACGCCCTGGTGGCCGGAGGCGGGGTCGCGGGTGAAGGCGACGCCGGTGCCCGAGTCGGGGCCGAGGTTGCCGAAGACCATGGAGCAGACGTTGACGGCGGTGCCGAGGTCGCCGGGGATGCGCTCCTGGCGGCGGTAGAGCTTCGCGCGGTCGCCGTTCCAGGATTCGAAGACGGCCTTGATGGCCAGGTCCATCTGTTCGCGCGGGTCCTGCGGGAAGTCGCGGCCGGCCTCGGTCTTGACGATCTTCTTGAAGCGGGTGACCAGCTTCTTCAGGTCGGCCGCCTCCAGCTCGGTGTCGACCGTGACCTTCTTCGCGGCCTTGGCGGACTCCAGCGCGTCCTCGAACAGCTCGCCGTCGACGCCGAGGACCGTCTTGCCGAACATCTGGATGAGGCGGCGGTAGGAGTCCCACGCGAAGCGGGCGTCGCCGGCCTGCTCGGCCAGGCCCTGGACCGACTTGTCGGAGAGGCCGATGTTCAGGACGGTGTCCATCATGCCCGGCATGGAGAACTTCGCGCCCGAGCGGACGGAGACGAGGAGGGGGTTGTCCGGCTGGCCGAGCTTCTTGCCCATGCGCTCTTCCAGGGCGACGAGGTGCGCACTCACCTCGTCACGCAGTGCCGCCGGCTCCTCACCGCTGTCGAGGTAGACCTTGCAGGCCTCGGTGGTGATGGTGAAGCCGGGAGGGACCGGGAGGCCGAGGTTGGTCATCTCGGCGAGGTTCGCGCCCTTGCCGCCGAGGAGGTCCTTGAGGTCCTTGTTGCCCTCGGTGAAGTCGTAGACGAACTTCACGCCCTCAACGCTCGTGGCCGGTTCGGCTGCACGGAGATCTTTGTTATCCGACACGGGTCTCGACTCCTCGAGGACGCGGTGGCTGCCCTGACGGCCAGGAACATACCCAGATCGAAGGCTCCTGGGTACGTCCACTTGCGCGTCATGCGCACGTAACCCACCGTCCGCCAGCGGATCGAAAGTCAAGGCTTGGCAAGCGCGGAGCCCTCGGTGTTTTCACTTGTTGAACGGATCAGCGCTCCATGAGCGTCACATGAGCCTCATTCATGCTCGTATGAGCGTAGCGTGACACCTTTGATTTCGATCGATGAACGATCAAGCCATGGCACTGAGTGCCACTCCTTGGAGAAGTGCAGTCGTTCTTGAACCGCTCATCTGAGCACGCTCCTCCTCAGAGGTGGCGAGAATCACGCTGTCGCAGGCCGCCCGCGTTCACCATGCGGACGCCCCGCGGCCCCGCCGGACCAGGCGTCCCTCATCCACCCCGAGCGTCCCTCAGACCCCGAGTGCCAGCAACCGCTCCTCGGCCCGCTCCGGCGCGTACAGGTGCTCCACGACCAGCGCACCCGCCCCCACCAGCCCCGCCCGCTCCCCCAGCCGAGAGGTCACGACGTCGAGGCGGGCGGTGGAGCGGGGCAGCGCGCGCTGGTAGAGCAGCTCGCGCACGCCGGTGAGGAAGGCGGTTCCGGCCAGATCCCCGGCGATCATCAGGACGCCGGGGTTGAGCAGCGTGACGACCGTCGCCAGGACGTCGCCGACGCTGCGCCCCGCCTCGCGGGCCAGCGCGGCCGCCCCGGGGTGACCGGCGGCGAGCAGGTCGCGCACGTCCGAGCCGGAGGAGGCCGGGACGCCCGACTCCGCCAGTCTGCGCGCCACGGCCCCGCCGCTGGCGACGGCCGCCAGGCAGCCGCGCGAGCCGCAGCGGCACGGCGCGTCCGCGCCCACCCGGATGTGCCCGATGTCGCCTGCGCCGCCGTCCACGCCCCGATAGAGCGAGCCGTCGACCACCACGCCCGCGCCGATGCCCGTGGACACCTTGACCAGCACGAACGCGGAGCAGTCGGGATAGCCGGCGCGCTGTTCGCCGTACGCCATCAGGTTGGCGTCGTTGTCCACCAGGACGGGGACCTCCGCCGGGCGCGCCGCCGCCCCGGTTCCCGTACCCGTGCCGGTTCCGGTACCCGTGTCGGTGCGTTCTCTGAAGGCCCGCGCGAGGCGTCCTCTTATGTCGTAGCCGTCCCAGCCGGGCATGATCGGCGGCTGGACGACCCGGCCCGTCTCGCTGTCCACCGGCCCGGGGACGGCGAGGCCGATGCCGCAGACCTCGTCCGGCCGGCGGCCCGCCTCGGACAGCAGGTCGGCGAACCAGCCGCCCAGTTCGCCGAGGACGGCGTCCGGGCCGTCCTCCACGACCAGCGTGCCGCCGTGCTCGGCCAGGATCTCGCCGGTCAGGGTCAGCACGGCCGCGCGCGCGTGCCGCGTGTCCAGGTCCGCCGCGAGGACGACGGCGTGGGCGTCGTCGAACTCCAGGGTGATCGAGGGACGTCCGCCCAGCGGTGAGCCGACCGGTCCGCCCGCGCCCTCGCGCAGCCAGCCCGCCCGGAAGAGGCGGTCAAGGCGTTGGCCCACGGTCGCCCGGGAGAGCCCCGTGGCCTGCTGGAGGGCGCCGCGTGTCGTCGCGCGGCCCTTGCGCACCAGTTCGAGCAGATCACCGGCGCCGGCAGCCTGACCTCGCCCGGTCATGCGCACCCCCTTGTGTTTCTCAACCTTGCATTACATATTGAGTTTTGCGTGTTAAATAGACGTAACTCTACGGTAGCCGCCGCCCGTCCTGGCGGCCTCGTCGTCTTCGGGGAGCCCCGAGTGGACCGGACCGCCCAGCTCAGCGGCCGTACGGCGGACGTCGCCGTCGCCGAGGCCGCCGCACACGCCCCGCACGATCCGCATGCCCCGCACGCTCCGCACGCCGAGACGCTGCGCCGCCGGGCGGTCGCCGTGCTGGACGCCAACTGGACGGGGACGTCCACGGTCCCCTCGCGCGAGCTGTACCCGCACCAGTGGTCGTGGGACTCGGCGTTCATCGCCGTCGGCCTGCGGCACGTCGCGCCGCACCGGGCACAGACGGAGCTGGAGACGCTGCTGGCCGCCCAGTGGGGCGACGGACGCGTGCCGCACATCGTGTTCAACCCCTCCGTGCCGCTCGACGCGTACTTCCCGAGCCCCGACTTCTGGCGCTCCTCGACCGCGGGGCGCACCGCGGGCGCCCCGCGCACCGTACAGACCTCCGGCATCGTGCAGCCACCGGTGCACGCGCTCGCGGCCTGGCTCGTGCACCGGGCCGACCCGGTGCTGTCCCGCGCGCGTGGCTTCCTGGCCCGGGTGTATCCGCGGCTGGCCGCCTGGCACCGCTATCTGCTGCACCGGCGGGACCTGGGCGGCGGCGGGCTGGTGTCCGTCGTCCACCCGTGGGAGCAGGGCATGGACAACGCCCCCAGCTGGGACGTCCCCCTCGCCCGGATCGCCCCCGCCCCGGCCCGCTCCTTCCGCCGCGCCGACCTCGACCACGGGTCGGCCGAGGACCGGCCGACGGACCTGGACTACGGGCGGTACGTACGGCTGGCGGCGCAGTATCGGGACGGCGGATACGCCGACGGGCGCGGGGAGTTCGCCGTCGAGGACCCCTCGTTCAACGCGCTGCTCATCGCCTCCGAGCACGCGCTCGCGCACATCGCGCACGAGCTGGGCGCGTCGGGCGCGGCCCGTCACGCCCGTGCGGAACGGCTCACCGCCGCGCTCGTGGAGCGCCTGTGGGACCCGGCCGGGGGCATGTTCTTCTGCCGGGACCTGCGCGGCGGGGGCCTCGTGACCGAGCGGGGGGTGTCCGGTCTGGTGCCGCTGCTGCTGCCCGGTCTGCCGGGCGAAACCGTGGACGCGCTCGTGCGGACGCTGCGCGGCCCGCACTTCGGCCTGGGCGGCGTGACCCGGCTGGCGCCCAGCTACGACCTGCTCGGCGAGGCCTTCGACCCGCACCGCTACTGGCGCGGCCCGGCCTGGTTCAACACGAGCTGGCTGCTCCAGCGCGGTCTGCGGCTGCACGGCCGCCGGGCCGAGGCGGGGGCGCTGCGCCGGGCCGTCCTGGACATCGCCGGCCGCTCGGACTTCGCGGAGTACGTCGATCCGTACACCGGAGCGGCCTGCGGCGCGACCGGGTTCGGCTGGACGGCGGCGCTCACGCTCGACCTCGTCCATCAGGGCATGTCAGGCAGCGGTACCGAGGGAGGGGACCTGGGATGACGGACCGGCATCATCTGCTCGTGTTCGGCGGGACGTTCGCGGCCGTGGGCGACAACGGGGACATCAGCGGCGTACGGGGGCCGGGGCCGGCCTGCGGGTCGCCCGAGGGGCTGTTCGTGCGCGACGCCCGCCACCTCAGCCGCTGGCAGCTGACCGTCGACGGCGCGGTCCCGGAGGCGCTCTCGCCGGTCGAGGACGGGGACACCGCGTGCTGCGTGCTCGTCCCGCGCGGCGGCCGCGACGAGCCGCCGTCCTGCACGATCCTGCGGGAACAGGCCGTCGGCGACAGCTCGTTCGTGGAGTCGCTGCGGATCGTGTGCAACCGGCCGGTGCCCACCACGGTGCGCCTCGCGCTCACCGCCGACGCCGACTTCACCGACCAGTTCGAACTGCGCTCCGACCACCGCACCTACGCCAAGACCGGGGTCGTCCGCCGCCGCGAGATCCTCGACGACGGCGTGGAGTTCGCCTACCGGCGCGGCGAGTGGACGTCCCGTACGACGGTGACGGCCGAGCCCGCGCCGGACGCCGTCGAGGAGACGGGCACCGGCGCCCGCCGCCTGGTGTGGCGGCTGGAGCTGGAGCCGCACGGGTCGGCCGAGCTGACCCTGCGGGTGACGGCCCGGCCGCACGGCGAGCGGCGGACGCTGCGGGTACCCCGCTCGCCGGCCTCGGTCGTCGGGCGGCTGCGGGAGCGGGAGGCCGAGTTCGCGGAGGGGGTGGCGTTGCCCGCCGGGTGGCCGGAGCTGACGGCCGCCTGTGCGCGCGGTCTGTCGGACCTGGCCGCATTGCAGGTGCCGGCGACCGGCCCGGACGGCGAGGATCTGCGCGTGCCGGCGGCGGGCGCTCCCTGGTTCCTGACCCTGCTGGGGCGCGACGCGCTCCTCGCCTCTCTGTTCGCGCTGCCCTACCGTCCCCGTCCGGCCGCCGCGACGCTCCTCGCGCTGGCCGCGGCCCAGGCCACCGGGGCGGACCCTCGGACGGTGGCACAGCCCGGCAAGATCGTGCACGAGGTGCGGCACGGCGAACTCGCCCACTTCGGGCAGGTCCCGTACGGCCGCTACTACGGTTCGGTGGACGCGACGCCGCTGTTCCTCGTCGTCCTGGGCGCGTACGTCGAGCAGACCGGCGACGCTGCGCTGGCCCGCCGTCTGGAGCCGCACGCGCGGGCGGCCGTCGGCTGGATGCTGGACCACGGCGGCCTCACCTCGCGCGGCTACCTGGTCTACCGGGCCGACCGGGGCGGCCTGGCCAACCAGAACTGGAAGGACTCCCCCGGCGCCGTCTGCTCCGCGGACGGCGTCCGCCCGACCGGGGCGGTGATGGCGGCGGGCGCCCAGGGGTACGCGTACGACGCGCTGCGCCGCACGGCGTGGACGGCCCGCACGGTGTGGGAGGACGAGAAGTACGCGGCGCTGCTCGAACAGGCCGCCGCCGACCTGCGCGAGCGCTTCCAGCGTGACTTCTGGATGCCGGACCGCGCCTTCCCGGCGCTCGCGCTGGACGGCGAGGGCCGGCAGGTCGACGCGCTCGCCTCGGACGCCGGTCATCTGCTCTGGTCCGGGCTGCTGGACAAGGAGTACGGGGAGACCGTCGGCCGGCGGCTGCTGGAGGCGGACTTCTTCTCCGGGTGGGGCGTGCGCACGCTGGCGGCCGGGCAGCCCGCGTACCACCCGCTGTCCCGTCACCGGGGTTCGGTGTGGCCGCACGACAACGCGCTGATCGCGCTGGGTCTCGCGCGCTACGGGCTGCACGACGAGGCCCGCACGGTGGCCCGCGCGCTCATCGACGCGGCGGCCGCGACCGGTCATCGTCTCCCCGAGGTCCTCGCGGGTTACGGCCGCGACACCCACGGGCGGCCGGTGCCGTACCCGCACGCTTGCGTCCGGGAATCCCGGTCGGCGGCGGCTCCGTTGGCGCTGCTCACGGCGGTCGGGGGCGCGTGACCGCTGCGTCCGCCCGGCCGGCTGCGGCGGTTTGGCGTGACGTTTGCGCGGTGTTTGCCGAGCACTGGCCCGGGGGGCTGAACGCGGGCCGGGAGCAGGCCGTACGAAACTGTGGCGGATCCGGCCCGCATCGGATCCGCCGAACCGCCGGGCTTCGTACGGAAGGACCCTCGGGTGCCAGTCACCACGCGCTCATCCCAGCAGGCTGAATCGAAGGACCCCGAGGACGACACCGCGACCACCGCGGAACCCGCGCGGACGCCCCCCACCGCGGACGGCGCGGACACGGCGACCGGGACGGACACGGCGGCGACGACCGGGACCGAGGGGACCACCGGGTCCGCTCAACCCGATGCGGCCGCCGGAACCGCTGAACCCGATGAGGCCGCCGGTACCGCCGAACCCGATGCGGCCGCCGGAACCGCTGAACCCGATGAGGCCGACGCGACCCCCGTGCCCCGGGCCGACGGCGAGGCGTCCGCGGCCGGCCCCGAGGCCGAGGCGGAAACCCCCGACGCCGCCGGACCCACCCAGACCCCCGAAGCCGAGCCCGAGTCCGCCCCGGAGTCCGAGGGGGTTCCCTCGCCCCGGGGGCTGCGGGCTCGTCTCGCGTATCTGCGGGCCTGGCGGGGGAGGCATCCGCGGGCCGCGCGGGTGGTGTGGTGGACGGCGACGGTGCTGTCGCTGGTCCTCGTGCTCGGATCGCTGCTGCTGCCGAACCGGATCAGCGGGCTCCAGGTCAACCGGTTCACGCGGCTGCCCGTCGAGGCGATCCTGGGCGCGTCCCTGCTGCTGGCGCTGCCCCGGCGGCCGCGGATCGTCGCCGCGGCGCTGGGCGGGGTGCTCCTCGGCGCGCTGACCGTGATCGATCTGCTCGACATGGGCTTCGTGGAGTACCTGGGACGGGACTTCAACCTCGTCCTGGACTGGGGGCTGCTGGACGACGCGCAGTCCTTCGTCGCGGACTCGTTCGGGCGCGCGACGGCCGTCGGGGCCGCGATCGGCCTCGTCGTGCTGATCGTCGCCCTGTTCGCGGTGATGGCCCTGGCGACGGTCCGGCTGAGCAACCTGCTGGTGCTGGACAGCCGGCGGGCGAGCCACGTGACGCTGCTCGCGGCGACCGTGTGGGTGACGTGCTCGGTGGTGGGCCTTCAGAACGCCGGGGTGCCCGTCGCCTCCTACCGGGCCGGGGACGCCCTGCTCAACAAGGGCCGGCAGGTGCGCCAGACCCTCGCGGACGAGGCCGCGTTCGGCAAGGAGGCCCGCTACGACACGTTCGGGGCCACGCCGCCCGCCCAGCTCGTGCCGGACCTGCGGGGCAAGGACATGATCTTCACGTTCATCGAGAGCTACGGCCGCAGCGCCGTGGAGGACCCGATCATGGCGCCGGGCGTCGACGCGACCCTCGCCGCCCGGACGCAGGCCCTGGCGAAGGCGGGCTTCCACGCCAAGAGCGGCTGGCTGACGTCGGCGACCTACGGCGGCAGCAGCTGGCTCGGCCACTCCACCACCTTGTCGGGCCTGTGGGTGGACAACCAGCAGCGCTACAGCACGGTGATGGCCAGCGACCACCTGTCCCTGACCAAGGCGTTCCGCAAGAGCGGCGGGTGGGACACCGTCGGCGTCATGCCGGGCGTGCAGAAGGCGTGGCCGGAGTCGAGGTTCTACGGCCTGGACAAGGTCTACAACGCGTTCCAGATGGGCTATCAGGGGCCGAAGTTCAGCTGGTCGACGATGCCCGACCAGTACGCCCTCGAAGCGTTCCAGCGCCTGGAGCACGGCCGCACGGGGCGCGACAAGCCGCTGATGTCGGAGATCATCCTCACCTCCAGCCACCAGCCGTGGGCGCCGATCCCGAAGATGGTCGGCTGGGACGACCTCGGCGACGGCTCGGTCTTCAAGGGCGTCCAGGCGGCGGGCAGGAAGGCGTCCGACGTCGTCGCCGACGGCACCGCGTCCAAGGAGGAGTACGGCAAGTCCATCGCGTACTCGGTGACCGCGCTCACCGAGTGGCTGGAGCGCTACGGCACCGACGACACGGTCCTGGTCTTCCTCGGCGACCACCAGCCCATCGCCCGGGTCAGCGGCGAGAACGCGAGCCGGGACGTGCCGATCTCGATCGTCGCCAAGGACCCGAAGGTGCTCGACAGGATCTCTTCGTGGAAGTGGACCGACGGTCTGAGGCCCGCGCACGACGCGCCGGTGTGGAAGATGAGTTCGTTCCGCGACAGGTTCCTCACCGCGTACGGCTCGACCCCGCACCCGTCGAAGGGCTGACGCCCCGCGCGCTCACGGCCCCCGCCCGCAAGCACCGGCGAGGGCCGTCGGGCGTGCCGTCAGCCGCCGGAGGTGTCCTGTTCGGCTTCCTCGTCGACGCCCGCGCAGTCGTAGGGGTCCTTCAGCCAGCCGTCGGGCAGGACGACCCGGTTGTTGCCGGAGGTGCGGCCGCGGGGGCCGTCGGCTCCGGCGGGCCAGGGCTGGCCGAGGTCCAGCTCGTCGAGGCCGGCGCGGAGTTCGGCGAGCGAGGAGGTGATCGCGAGGCGCTTGCGCATCTCGCTGCCGACGGCGAAGCCCTTGAGGTACCAGGCGACGTGCTTGCGGAAGTCGACGACCCCCTTGGACTCGTCGCCGATCCACTCGCCGAGGAGGGTGGCGTGGCGGACCATGACGTCGGCGACCTCGCGCAGGGAGGGCCGTGCGACGTCGTCGGGGCGGCCCTCGAAGGCGGCGACGAGATCGGCGAACAGCCACGGCCGGCCGAGGCAGCCGCGGCCGACGACGACGCCGTCGCAGCCGGTCTCGCGCACCATCCGCAGCGCGTCCTGGGCCGACCAGATGTCGCCGTTGCCGAGGACCGGGATCTCGGGGACGTGTTCCTTGAGGCGGGCGATGGCCTCCCAGTCGGCCGTGCCGCCGTAGTGCTGGGCGGCGGTGCGGCCGTGCAGGGCGATGGACGTCACGCCCTCCTCGACGGCGATGCGGCCGGCGTCGAGGTAGGTGAGGTGGTCGTCGTCGATGCCCTTGCGCATCTTCATCGTCACCGGGAGGTCGCCGGCGCCGCTCACCGCCTCGCGCAGGATGGCGCGCAGCAGGTTGCGCTTGTAGGGCAGGGCGGAGCCGCCGCCCTTGCGCGTCACCTTGGGGACCGGGCAGCCGAAGTTGAGGTCGATGTGGTCGGCGAGGCCCTCCTCCGCGATCATGCGGACGGCCTTGCCGACGGTGGCCGGGTCGACGCCGTACAGCTGGATCGAGCGCGGGTCCTCGCTCGCGTCGAAGCGGATCAGCTGCATGGTCTTGTCGTTGCGCTCGACCAGCGCCCGCGTGGTGATCATCTCGCTGACGAACAGGCCCTTGCCGCCGCTGAACTCCCTGCACAGGGTGCGGAAGGGCGCGTTCGTGATCCCGGCCATGGGGGCCAGGACGACGGGCGGCCGGACGGTGTGGGGGCCGATCTGCAAGGGGGTCACGGGCGTGGGCATCGCTCCATTGTCGCGTATGCGCGGAGGTGCCCGGCCGCCTGCCCGCCGCTCCCCGGCGGATCATGCATCACTCATTAGTTAGACGCACTATTGATGTCGGCGTACGATGAAACCCATGCCCGAGCTCAGCCCCCGCCGACGCCTCCTGGTCCTCGCGATCTGCTGCATGAGCCTGCTGATCGTGAGCCTGGACGTCACGGTCCTCAATGTCGCACTGCCGTCGATGCAGAGCGACCTGCACGCGTCGACCTCCGGCCTCCAGTGGACGATCGACGCCTACACGCTGGTCCTGGCCTCGCTGCTGATGCTCGCGGGCTCGACCGCCGACCGGATCGGCCGCAAGAAGGTCTTCCTGTCCGGCCTGGTCGTGTTCGCGGCCGGCTCCCTGCTCTGTTCCCTCGCCCCGAGCCTGAACCTGCTGATCGCGGCCCGCATGATCCAGGCCGTGGGCGGCTCGATGCTGAACCCGGTCGCCATGTCGATCATCACCAACACCTTCACCGACCCGCGCGAGCGGGCCCGGGCGATCGGGGTGTGGGGCGCGGTCGTGGGCATATCGATGGCCGCCGGCCCGCTGCTGGGCGGACTGCTCGTGGAGTCCGTGGGCTGGCGCTCGATCTTCTGGCTCAACCTGCCCGTCGGCCTGGTGGCCCTGCTGGCGACGTTGCGCTTCGTCCCCGAGTCCCGCGCGCCGAAGGCGCGGCGCCCCGACCCGGTCGGACAGCTGCTCGTCATCGCGCTGTTCGGCTCGCTGACCTACGCCATCATCGAGGCGCCGGAGGCGGGCGCGGCGACCAGCGTCCCCTTCGCCGCCGTCGCGCTCGCGTCCCTGCTGGGCCTGCTGTGGTACGAACCGCGTCGCGACGAACCCCTCATCGACCTGCGGTTCTTCCGCTCGGTGCCGTTCAGCGGCGCGACGGTGGTGGCGATCAGCGCGTTCGCCGCGCTGGGCGGCTTCCTCTTCCTGTCGACCCTGTACCTGCAGAACGTGCGCGGCCTGGACGCCCTGCACGCCGGGCTGTGGATGCTGCCGATGGCCGTGCCGACGTTCCTGTGCGCGCCGGTGTCCGGGCGGCTCGTGGGCAACCGGGGCCCGCGGCTGCCGCTGCTGATCGCCGGACTCGCCATCACGACGAGCGGGGTGCTGTTCGCCGCGTTCGACGCCGAGTCGTCCGACGCGACGCTGTTCCTCGGGTACGCGCTGTTCGGGGTGGGCTTCGGGTTCGTGAACGCGCCGATCACCAACACGGCGGTGTCGGGCATGCCGCGCAGCCAGGCGGGGGTGGCGGCGGCGGTCGCCTCCACGAGCCGGCAGCTGGGTCAGACGCTGGGCGTCGCGGTGATCGGCGCGGTCCTGGCGGCGGGCGTGAACGCGTCGTCGTACCGTGACACCTTCGCCTCCGCGGCCGTGCCCGGCTGGTGGATCCTGACCGGCTGCGGCGCGGTCGTCCTCGTCCTCGGCGCGCTGACGACGGGCCCGTGGGCCCGGCGGACGGCGGAGCGGACCGCGCAGCGCCTGGAGGCGCCGGACGTGCGGGAGGCCGCGGGCGTCAGCGCCTGAGCCGCCGGGCCGAAGGGGGCGGGGGTCAGCCGGCGTGGGGCCCGGCGCCGGCGCTCAGCGCGTGCGCGTACAGCTTCTCCAGCCGCTCGCGGGTCTGCGCGTCCTGCGGTGCGTAGGTCACCATGCGGGCCCCGTGCTCCGGGCTCAGCCACAGGTCGGTGTGGGTGAGCGTGAGGAGGCCGACGTGCGGGTTGCGGAACTCCTTGACCTTGCTGCGGCCGACGACGACCTCGTAGCGCTCCCAGTTCTCACGGAACTCCGGTGACTCCGTCTGAAGTCGCTTGACCAGCATCTTCCAGGCGGGCTCGGTGAGGTGACCGGCCATGGAGGCGCGGAGCTTGGCGGCCATCAGGCGCATCGACTCGTCGAGGTGGACGACCGACTCGCGCCACTGCGGATGGGTGTGGATGAGCACTATGCAGTTGCGGTCCTCGGGCGGGATCGCGTCGAGGTCGCACAGCAGGTGGGCGTAGGTGCGGTTGTAGGCCAGGATGTCGTAGCGGCTGTTCTGGACGCACGCGGGCAGCGGGTCGAGCTGGTCCAGCAGCTCGCGTACGGCGTCGGTGACGCCGGTGCAGGACGAGGCGGGGGTCGGGTCGGTCGCGCCGGCCAGCTGGAAGAGGTGGGCCCGCTCGCTCGGGTCGAGCAGCAGGGTGCGGGCCAGGGCGTCCAGGACCTGCACCGAGACGTGGATGTCCCGGGACTGTTCGAGCCAGGTGTACCAGGTGACGCCGACCGCGGAGAGATGGGCGACCTCCTCGCGGCGCAGCCCCGGCGTGCGGCGGCGCGCTCCGCGCGGGAGCCCCACCTGCTCGGGCGTGATGCGTTCGCGGCGGCTGCGCAGGAACGCGGCCAGTTCGTGCCGCCTGATCTCGGAGCCGCCGGGCGCCGCGGCCTCCGCGGTCGTCCCGGCCGTCGCGGTCGCCGCCTTCGTGGCGGTCGTCGCGGTCGTCGCGGTCGTCGCGGCGGGCAGCGTCTGCCGGACCATCGTCGTCATGCCTCCAGCCTGCCGCCTCGCGCATCCTGTTGCCAGGTACTCCTTCTACCAGGATAAGGAGACTCTGGTACCCGTCTGACGGGCGGCGCAGGCTCGGTGGCGTGACCCAGACAACCACGACCACCACGACGGCCACCGCTGCCGCCGCCTCCGCCCCGGGCCCGGTCCCGCAGGGCGCCGGGGCCGCGGAGCCGGCCCACTCCCTCGGCCCGCTGGGCCTGTTCACGGTGCTGCTCGGCGCGGCGCTGCCCCTCATCGACTTCTTCATCGTCAACGTCGCCCTGCCCACCATGGGCCGCGATCTCGCCGCGAGCGAGACCGTCCTCGAACTCGTCGTGGCCGGGTACGGGCTCGCCTACGCGGTGCTCCTCGTCCTCGGCGGCCGGCTCGGCGACCTGTTCGGCCGGCGGCGGCTCTTCCTGGGCGGGATGGCGGCCTTCGGCCTGACCTCGCTGGCCTGCGGACTCGCGCCCGACGCCTGGACGCTGGTGGCGGCCCGCGTCGCGCAGGGCGCGTCGGCCGCCGCGATGGTCCCGCAGGTGCTGGCCACCATCCAGTCCGCCACCGCGGGCACGCGCCGCGCCAAGGCGATGAGCCTGTACGGAGCGACCGCCGGACTGTCCATGGTGGCGGGCCAGATCCTGGGCGGCGTGCTCGTCGCCGCCGACATCGCCGGCAGCGGCTGGCGGTCGGTGTTCCTGGTCAACGTGCCGTTCGTGATCGTCGGCCTGCTCCTGGCCGTGCGCACCGTCCCGGAGACCCGCTCGCAGCGTCCGGAGCCGATGGACGGACCCGGCACCGTGCTCCTGGCCGCCGCGCTGCTGGCCCTGCTCGCGCCGCTCACCGAGGGCCGGGCCGCGGGCTGGCCGCTGTGGACGTGGCTGTCGCTGGCCGCGTTCCCGCTGCTCACGGGCGCGTTCTACTGGGTGGAGCGGCGGGCCGACCGACAGGGCCGTACGCCGCTGGTGCCGCCGAGCCTGTTCGCGCTCACCACGCTGCGGCGCGGGCTGACGATCATGGGTCCGCTCGCGGTGGGCTTCAGCGGGTTCATGTTCGTCATCGCCGTGGCCCTGCAGGGCGGGGCGGGACTGGGCCCGGTGCAGGCCGGTCTCACCCTCGCGCCGATGGCCCTGGCGTTCTTCCTCGCCTCGCTCGCCGGGCCCCGGCTGGTGACCCGCTTCGGAGCACGCGTGGTGACCTCCGGCGCGGTCCTCCAGGGCATCGGCGTCGTGCTCATCGTGCTGGCGGTGCGCGCCGACTGGCCGGACGTCGGCTTCGTCGAGCTGCTGCCGGGCACGGCGGTCGCCGGTGCGGGGCAGGCGCTCCAGCTGCCCGTCGTCATGCGGATCGTGATGTCCGAGGTGCCGCCGGCCCGCGCGGGCGTCGGCAGCGGTGTCATGGTGACCACCCAGCAGGCCTCGCTCGCCCTGGGCGTGGCCACGCTCGGCACCCTGTTCCTCTCCCTGGTCCCGGGCTCGGGCATGCGGGACGCCCTCGTCGTCACGCTGGTCGTGCAGCTGGCCGGGGTGGTCCTGACCGGCCTGCTCAGCCTCCGGCTGCCCCGCAAGGTGGGGTGAGCGCGGGGACGCGCCGGGGGGGGCGGCGGCCCTGTGCCGCGGGCCGCGATGACTTTCCGGCGTCCGGACGGTCGTACCGGTGAGCGGTGTCCCTGAACCGAGAAGCAGCAGCCCCACCGGAAGGCCGACGATGAGCGCACTGAGCGAGACCCTCCAGCGATACGTCGACGACGGCGCCGTGCCCGGAGCCGTGGGCCTGGTGGCCCGCGGCGACGAGGTGGAGGCGGTGAGCGTCGGCTCGCGGGACGCCGACGGCACGGCGCCGATGACCCGCGACTCCCTGTTCCGGATCGCCTCGATCACCAAGCCGGTCACGGCGGCCGCGCTGCTGACGCTGGTCGAGGAGGGGACGATCGGCCTCGACGCGCCGGTCGCCGAGTGGCTGCCCGAGCTGGGGGAGCCGATGGTGGTCCGCACGCCGTCCGCGGACGTCGACGACGTGGTCCCGGCGGCGCGCCCGATCACCGTCGAGGACCTGCTCAGCTCGCGCCCCGGCTGGGGCTTTCCGCCGGACTTCTCCCTCCCCGCCGTCCAGGCCCTCTTCGGGGTGCAGAAGGACGGCCGCGCCCCGCAGGCGTATCCCGAGCCGGACGTCTGGCTGGCCGACCTGGCGCGCGTCCCTCTGCTGCACCAGCCGGGCGAGGCCTGGCTTTACGGCACGGCGTCCGATCTTCAGGGCGTGCTGATCGCGCGGGCCTCGGGCCGCGCCCTCCCCGCGTTCCTGGCGGAGCGGATCTTCGAGCCGCTGGGCATGCGGGACACGGCGTTCGAGGTCCCGAAGGAGAAGCGGGACCGTTTCACCACCGCGTACCGCCCCGACGGCGCGGGCGGGCTGGAGCTCGCGGACACCCCCGACGGCGAGTGGAGCGGCGTGCCGAGGTTCCCGTCGGGCGGCGGCGGCCTGGCGTCCACGGCCGACGACTGGCTGGCGTTCGCCCGCATGCTGCTGCACGGGGGCGAGGCCGACGGTCACCGCGTCCTGTCGCCCGCCTCGGTGAGCCGGATGACCGCGAACCACCTGACGCCGGCCCAGCGCGAGAACGGCGCGCTGTTCCTGGAGGGCCAGGGCTGGGGCTACGGCGGCAGCGTCGACGTCGAACCGCTCGACCCGTGGAACGTCCCGGGCCGCTACGGCTGGGTCGGCGGCACGGGCACGACGGCGCACGTCGTCCCGCGGACGGGCACGGTCACCATCCTCCTCACCCAGACGGCGATGACGAGCCCGACGCCGACCCCGCTGATGCGGGACTTCTGGCGGTGCACGGCGGGACAGGCGGAGTAATCCGGCAGGAAACCGGCGAAAGGCCGCTTTACGCTCCGAATATGCAGCCTTCACGTGCCCGGCTCGGCATCATGGCGTCGCTCCTCGGTCTGGTGGCGGTCCTCGGGGCGGTGTGGCTGGTCCGCTCGGCCACGACGGACAGCCAGAGCACCGCCAGCAGCGACGGGACGACCGGCTCCGCCCAGCAGTCGAACGCCACGGGGGACGCGGACGGCGACGCGGACGTCACGGCCGACGGCGGAAGATCCCGCCCCGGGGAGGCGTCGAACGGTGCGGACGGCCACACACCGGGTGGGGGTAAGCCGGGGAAAGGGGGGCAGCGATCCGTCACCTACAACGGCCTGCATCTGGACGGCGACGCTCATGGCTTCGGCTGCCTGACGGTCATCAACGGGACGGGCACCACCGCCCTCATCAAAAACGTCTCGTTCCGGGTGTCCCCGGCGGCGTCGATCCACTCCGACAACGCTGCGCACTGTCACGACGGCGAAGGCGGCAACGCTCCGCCCTGCAACGGCAAGCGACTGGCGAAGGACCAGGGATGCCTGGCCGGCGGAGTCCTCGCGCCGGACACCCCTCCGGACTACTACACGATCACGGCCGTGGTCGAGTACGACTTCCTGTGCGACAACGTCAAGATCACGCCATGCGACGTTCTCAAGAAACGGGGCGGTCCGCCGCCGACGCCACGAGATCCGGTGCGGCTCGTCGGGACGACGTCCGACCTGCCCCAAGCCACGGTCCTCATCGACGAAAGCAACTCACCCAGCACCTCGCCCTCACCGAAGAGCCCCTCCCCGCCCGACGAGGTTTCGCCGCCGCCGGTCTCGCCTTCCCCCAAGTCGCCGCATGACAGCTCACCCGCCTCGGAGGAGGGATGACGGACGAGCCGTCGCCGCAACGCGAGCCTCCCGCACCTCCCGCCGACGACGCGTCGGCCGTTCCGGCGCGGTTGCGGCGGCTCGCCGAGGCACTCGGGCCCGCGACCCTCGCGACCGCGCTGCTGCTGTACTTCGGCTACATCGCCACCCGCGCGCGGTACGCCTACTTCGGCGTCCCCGTGGAGATGACCGGCCGCTCCAACCAGGATCTGATGCTGGACGGCATGGAGGTCGTCTTCGTGCCGGCGGCGATGATCTTCCTGGGTGTCATGCTGCTGGTCGCGATCCACGCCCTCACCCTGTGGGTCCTCTCCCGCGACACCGCCACCGGGGACGAGACCTCGGCGGCCGCCTTCCTCGCGTACGGCTTCGTCCTCGTCGGCGTCCTGCTGATCGGCAGGGCGCTGATCGGCATGTTCGTCCAGGGCTCGGACGTCAGCGTGGTGTTCGGCACCACCCCGCTGTCACTGGCCTTCGGGCCGGCGGCGGTGGCGTACGGCGTCTGGATCTACGGCCGTCAGCGAGGACGCCCCCTGCTCTCCTCTCGCCTGGCCCGCAACGGCGTCATGTGCGCGGTCGCGCTGGGCGTCTTCGGGCTGTTCTGGGGGTCGACGCAGCTGGCGTGGGCGTACGGGAAGGGGCGGGGCGAGGGCGACGTGAAGGGGCTCGGCAAGCGTCCCGAGGTCGTCGTCGACACCAAGGAGCCGCTCGACGCCCTGCCCACCGGCGTGCGCGAGAACCGCCTCGGCGGCGACGGGCGGGGCGGCCGGACCTACCTCTACCGCTACCGGGGCTTCCGGCTGCTCATGGCGTCGGGCGGGCGGCTGTTCCTGGTCACGCCGCAGTGGCGGGCCGGCCGGGACCAGACCGTCGTGCTGCCCTACGGCGACGACATCCGGGTGCAGCTCGTCGCTCAGCAGGACGCGGACTGAGCGCGCAGTCCCCGCAGCAGCAGGTCCACGACCGCCGTGAAGTCGTCCTCGACCCCCGGCCGCTCCCAGACCTCGAAGTAGCCGGGGTCGTGGAAACGGCCGGTGGCGTGGAAGACGGCACGGGCGGACGCCGCCGGGTCGGCCGTCGCGAAGGCCCCGGACGCCACGCCCGCCTCGACGATGGAGGTCAGCTGGCCGGTGAGGTCGGCGAGGTGGTCGCCGACCGCCGTGCCGCTCTCCGCGGTCAGCACCATGTACGTGGCGAACAGTTCGGGGTCGTCGCCCGCCTTGCGCCGCTTGGCCTCGAAGAGCGCCGCGAGCCAGTCCCGCAGCCGGGTCTCCGGGGGGCGGCCCTCGTCGGCGGTGATGCCGGACAGGGTCCGCGACGTGTAGTCCAGCCAGCGCTTGGTGACCGCCTCCCGCAGCGCCGCCTTGGTGCGGAAGTGGCGGTAGACGCTGCCGTGACTGACGCCGAGCGCGCGGGCCACGTCGACCACGGTCGCCTTGGCCGGGCCGTGCCGGCGCAGCACCTCCTCGGTCGCCTCGAGGATGCGTTCGGCGGTCAGGGTCTCGGAGGTCTGCGGTGCCATGGGGAGACGGTACCCGGCGGCCCGGTCAGCGCTCGCTGTCGAGGTGCTCCATGGCCGCGGCCGGGTAGCGCTCGCCGGCCGCCGCGTCGGCGGGCACGGCCGCCTCGATCGCCGCGAGGTCGCCGTCGTCGAGGACGACGTCCAGCGCGCCCAGCGACTCCGCGAGCCGCTCGCGGGTGCGGGCGCCGACCAGCGGGACGATGTCCTCGCCCCGGCCCAGCACCCAGGCGATCGCGAGCTGCGCCACGGTGACGCCCTTGCCCTCGGCGATCTTCCGCAGCGCGTCCACGAGGGTCAGGTTGTGCCGGAGGTTGTCGCCCTGGAAGCGGGGCGAGTGCGCCCGGAAGTCGTTCGCGGCGAGTTCGCGGTCGGCGGTGAAGTGCCCGGAGATCAGGCCGCGGGAGAGGACCCCGTACGCGGTGATCGAGATGCCCAGCTCACGGGTGGTCGGCACGATGGACCGCTCGACGCCCCGGCTGATCAGGCCGTACTCGATCTGGAGGTCGGAGATCGGCGCGGTGGCGGCGGCCCTGCGGATCGTCTGCGCTCCGACCTCGCTGAGGCCGATGTGCCGGACGTACCCCTGCTCGACCAGTTCGGCGATCGCGCCGACCGTCTCCTCGATCGGGACGTCCGGGTCGACGCGGGCGATCCGGTAGACGTCGATGTGGTCGACGCCGAGACGCTGGAGCGAGTAGGAGACGAAGTTCCTCACGGCGGCGGGCCGGCCGTCGTACCCGGCCCAGGAGCCGTCGGGCCCGCGCAGCGCGCCGAACTTCACGCTGGTCAGCGCCTGGTCGCGCAGCGCGGGCGGCGCGGTGCGCAGGGCCTCGCCGATCAGCAGCTCGTTGTGGCCCATGCCGTAGAAGTCGCCGGTGTCGAGCAGGGTGACGCCGGCCTCCAGCGCCGCGTGGATGGTCGCGATGGCCTCATCGCGGTCCGCTTCTCCGTAGAGGGCGCTCATGCCCATGCAGCCGAGGCCGAGGGCGGAGACCTGGGGTCCGGTGCGGCCGAGGGTACGTGTATTCGTCGTCATGCCCTCCAGCTTGGCATGACGAATGACAGATTTCAATATCTGTCAGCTGTCACCCTTCACCGCGCTGACGAAGGCCGCCCAGGCGGAGGCCGGGAAGAGGAGCGGCGCGAGATGAGGAGCCTTGCTGTCCCGCACAGGGACGAGGGAGGGGACGCCGTCGGCGACTTCGAGGCAGTTGCCGCCGTCCGTATTGCTGTAGCTGCTCTTGCGCCATGTCACGCTGCTCAGATCGGTGGCTCGCATGGCAAATCCTCCAACGTACGCAAGATGAACGACTGCGACTCGGCAGGGCCCAACGCCAGGTCACGCACCGCATCATATGTGCGGTGCAAACGCTCAACCCTGCTCGACTCCTCGATCAGTTCACCGCGCACATCGTTTTCGGCGTAGGCCACCATGCGACCGTCCCACAGCCTCAGGAACATCGTGTCCGTGTTCATCAGGCCGTGCGGGCCGGTGCCGAACGGCAACACGTGAAGCGTGATGTTGCCACGCCCGGAAGCCTCCAACAGGAACTCCAACTGCCGCTTCCACTCAGGCAGTTCACGTAACGAGTTGCGCAACACAGCCTCGGACAGGATCGCCCGGAACGGCGGAGCCTCCTCCCCTTCGAGCAGCTTCCGCCGACTCGTACGCGCCTCGATCTGCTGCTCCAGTTCCTCGCCTTTGAGGCCACCTGCCATCAGCGCCTCACGCGCGTACCCGTCCGCCTGGAGGAGACCCGGCGGGGCACTCACCGAGTACTGCCACAGACCGACCGCCTCCGCCTCCAGCAGCATGTACCGCCGATACTGCTCCTTGAACTGCGAAGGGTCGGCGACCGCCAGCTCCCACAGCGTGAGCAGCATGGAGCCGGTGCCGTAGTGCTGGTCGAGGGCCTCCACGACCTCCGGGCTTCCCAGGCTCTGGCCGCCCTCCATCTTGCCGAAGGTGGACGCGGTCCAGCCCAGCACCTCCTCCAGCTGCCGCAGGCTGTCCCCCTTGGCCGCCCGCAGCAGGCGCAGCTCCTCCGCGAACCGCCGCCGGGGTTCCTGGCTCCGCCCTGTGACCACCCGCCTCGCCGGCATCCCGTCCCGCCCCTTCCGCATTTGTGGAATTTGCGCCGCCGAACGACCACGAACCGCTCGTCGACGGCGTGTCCGCCCTCCCCGGAAGGCATCCTGACGTCAACCCCCCACCACCCAGAGTATCCCAACCTTCACATTCAGTAAGAAAGTTGGGTAAAAGGAGCGGACGACATGGAGCACGAACCCGGCACCGTCCTCTACGACCCGGCCACGGACCGGGTCGGCGAGTACCAGGACCGCTCCGGCCCCTACGCGATGCTGCGTCCGGTCGGCGGCGGCCGGGAGTGGCAGGCCGATCCGGCCGGGCTGCGGCCGGCGACCGAGCGCGAGCGGCTGCGCGCCGGGGTGCGGGCGGTGAACGCGCGGGCGCGCACCGACGGGCCGTTCATGCTGGGCCTGCGCCGTCCGCCGCGGCCGGTCCCGGACTGTCCGGAGTGCGACGGGCTCGCGTCGGCCCGGGCGAAGGCGCGCGCGGCGCACGACTACAGCGCGGAGACCGACGCCGACGTCCTGCTCAGGGCCCATCTGCGGGAGCGGCACCCCGAGGCATGACGCGAGGCCGGCCCCGACGGAAGTCCGTCGGGGCCGGCCTCGGTCTGTCGCCGGACGCGGTGGGCGGTTACGCGCCGACCAGGCGGGCGGCCAGGTAGCCCTCGATCTGGTCGAGGGAGACGCGCTCCTGCTTCATCGAGTCGCGCTCGCGGACGGTGACCGCGTTGTCGTCGAGGGTGTCGAAGTCGACCGTGACGCAGAACGGCGTGCCGATCTCGTCCTGGCGGCGGTAGCGGCGGCCGATCGCGCCGGCGTCGTCGAACTCGATGTTCCAGTTCTGGCGCAGCGCGGCGGCGAGGCCCTTGGCCTTCGGCGACAGCTCGGGGTTGCGGGAGAGCGGCAGGACCGCGACCTTCACCGGGGCGAGGCGGTGGTCGAGGCGCAGGACCGTGCGCTTCTCCAGCTTGCCCTTGGCGTTGGGGGCCTCGTCCTCGATGTAGGCGTCGAGGAGGAACGCCAGCATCGCGCGGCCGACACCGGCCGCGGGCTCGATGACGTACGGCGTCCAGCGCTCGCCGGCCTCCTGGTCGAAGTAGGAGAGGTCCTGGCCGGAGGCCTTGGCGTGGGCGGAGAGGTCGTAGTCGGTGCGGTTGGCGACGCCCTCCAGTTCACCCCACTCGTTGCCGCCGAACTGGAAGCGGTACTCGATGTCGGCGGTGCGCTTGGAGTAGTGGGAGAGCTTCTCCTTGGGGTGGTCGTACCACCGCATGTTCTCCTCGCGCATGCCCAGGCCGGTGTACCAGTTCCAGCGCTGCTCCATCCAGTACTCCTGCCACTTCTCGTCCTCGCCCGGCTTGACGAAGAACTCCATCTCCATCTGCTCGAACTCGCGGGTGCGGAAGATGAAGTTGCCGGGCGTGATCTCGTTGCGGAAGGACTTGCCCATCTGGGCGATGCCGAACGGGGGCTTGCGGCGCGAAGTGGTCTGCACCTGGGCGAAGTTGGTGAAGATGCCCTGGGCGGTCTCGGGGCGCAGGTAGGCGATGGAGCCGGTGTCCTGCGTGGGGCCGAGGTGGGTGGAGAGCAGGCCCGAGAACTGCTTGGGCTCGGTGAACTGGCCCTTGTTGCCGCAGTTGGGGCAGTTCACGTCCGCCAGGCCGTTGGCCGGCGGGCGGTTGTGCTTGGCCTCGTACGCCTCTTCCAGGTGGTCCGCGCGGAACCGCTTGTGGCAGGAGGTGCACTCGGTCAGCGGGTCGGAGAAGGTGGCGACGTGACCGGAGGCCACCCAGACCTCGGGGGCCAGGATGACGGACGAGTCGATGCCGACCACGTCCTCGCGCGACGTCACCATGTAGCGCCACCACTGGCGCTTCAGGTTCTCCTTGAGCTCGACACCCAGCGGTCCGTAGTCCCAGGCGGCCTTCTGGCCGCCGTAGATCTCACTGCACGGGAATACGAAGCCACGGCGCTTGCTCAGGCTGACGATGGTGTCGATCTTGTCGGCGGCCACGGTGCTCTCTTCATAACGACGACGGGCGACGAAGCGAGGTGCTTCCAGCGAAGACTTCAGGGTACCGGCGGGGACTCCCCCTCGACCAAATCGGGCCCCCGCTCGCGGGGGCCATACCGCAGCCCTTCGGGCTTACCGGGTCGATCCCCCTCCCCTGCCGCCGCCCCTTGCCGGCCGCTTGCCGGTCTCTTGCCGGCCAGCTTGTTGACAACGGTTTCCATATTTGTTGAAAATGAGTGTCATGAACGTACGGCGACTCATATCCGGCACGGCCGTCGCGGCGGCCACCGCCCTCGGCCTCGGCTCCCTCTCCGCGTGCTCCTCCGACAGCGCGTCCGCGGCCGGCACGGACAAGTTCGACGTCGTCGCGTCGTTCTACCCGATGGCCTTCCTCGCCGAGCGCATAGGCGGCGACCACGTCCACGTCACCAGCCTCACCGAACCCGGCCAGGAACCGCACGACCTGGAGATCAGCGCCAAGCAGACCGCCGCCCTCCAGGAGTCCGACGCGGTCCTCTACCTCAAGAACCTCCAGCCCTCCGTCGACGACGCCGTGGCCCAGTCCGGCGTCAAGACCAAGATCGACGCCGCCTCCCTCACCACGCTGGAGAAGCACGGCAACGAGGTCGGCGGCCACGCGGCCGAGCACGACGACCACGAGAACGAGGAGCTGTCCGGCCTCGACCCGCACATCTGGCTCGACCCCGTGCGGTACTCGCAGGTCGCCGAGGGCGTCGGCAAGGCCTTCGAGAAGGCCGACCCCGGCCACGCGGCCGACTACAAGGCCAACACCGCGGCCCTGGTCGAGCAACTCGGCGACCTGAACACCGAGTTCGAGAAGGGCCTCGCGAACACGCGGACCAAGGTCTTCGTCACCACCCACGCCGCCTTCGGCTACCTCGCCGAGCGCTACGGTCTGACCGAGGAGGCCATCAACGGCCTCGACCCCGAGTCGGAGCCCAGCGCCGCCCGCGTCAGGGAGCTCGAGAAGATGACCAGGGCCGACGGCGTCACCACCGTGTTCTACGAGACGCTCGTCAGCGACAAGACCGCGAAGACCATCGCCGGCGACGCCGGACTGAAGACGGACGTCCTCGACCCGATCGAGGGCATCACGGACAAGTCCCGCGGCAAGGACTACTTCTCGGTCCAGCGGGCGAACCTCAAGGCGCTCCAGACGGCCCTGGGAACCAAATGACCACCACGGAGGGCGTCATGGACGCGAAGGCCGAGCCCGTCATCTCCCTGCGCGGGGTCCGCGCCGAGCTGGGCTCGCGCCCCGTCCTGCGGGGAGTCGACCTCACCGTGCGGCGCGGCGAGGTCGTCGCCCTGCTCGGCGCGAACGGCTCCGGCAAGTCGACCGCCGTGCGCAGCGTCATCGGGCAGGTGGCGATCGGCGCGGGCGAGATCGAGCTGTTCGGCGTCCCGCACCGCCGGTTCCGGCAGTGGGCGCGGATCGGATACGTCCCGCAGCGCACCACGGCCGCGGGCGGCGTCCCCGCCACGGTGACCGAGGTCGTCTCCTCGGGCCGCCTGTCGCGCACCCGCTTCGGCGTCTTCCGCAAGGCCGACCGCGCGGCCGTCCGGCACGCCCTCGAACTGGTCGGCATGGCGGACCGGGCCGGGGACGGCGTCGACTCCCTCTCCGGCGGCCAGCACCAGCGCGTGCTGATCGCCCGCGCGCTCGCCGCCGAACCCGAACTGCTGATCATGGACGAGCCGATGGCCGGCGTCGACCTGGCCAGCCAGGAAGTCCTGGCGCACACCCTGCGCGAACAGGTCGCGGCCGGCACGACCGTCCTGCTGGTCCTGCACGAACTGGGCCCCCTGGAGCCCCTCATCGACCGGGCCGTCGTCCTGCGCGACGGCTGCGTGCTGCACGACGGGCCGCCCCCGCGTGCCGTCGGACAGCACGCCCTCCCCGGCCACGACCATGTGCACCCGCACGCACCCGCGGGCGCCGAACCGATCCGCACGGGACTGCTGAGCTGATGGACCTCCTGAACTACGCCTTCATGCAGCGGGCGCTGCTCGCCGCGGTCCTGGTCGGCATCACCGCCCCCGCCGTCGGCATCTACCTCGTCCAGCGCCGCCAGGCCCTCATGGGCGACGGCATCGGCCACGTCGCCATGACCGGCGTCGGCCTCGGCTTCCTGCTCTCCTGGTCCCCGGTCTGGATGGCCACGGCCGTCTCCGTCCTGGGCGCGGTGATCATGGAACTCATCCGCTGGTACGGCAGGACCCGCGGCGACATCGCCCTCGCCATGCTCTTCTACGGCGGAATGGCCGGCGGCGTGATGTTCATCAACCTCGCGCCGGGCGGCTCCAACGCCAACCTGACCTCGTACCTCTTCGGCTCGCTGTCCACGGTGTCGGAGTCGGACGTCACGGCGATCTGCCTGCTCGCGGCCTTCGTCGTCCTCGTCACCCTCGGCCTGCGCCGCCAGCTGTTCGCCGTCAGCCAGGACGAGGAGTTCGCGCGCGTGACCGGCCTGCCCGTGCGCGCCCTGAACCTGCTGACCGCGGTCACCGCGGCGGTGACGGTCACCGTGGCGATGCGCGTGGTGGGCCTGCTGCTGGTGTCGGCCCTGATGGTCGTCCCGGTCGCCGCGGCCCAGCAGCTCAGCCGCAGCTTCGCCGCCACCTTCGCCGTCGCCGTCGCCATCGGCGTGACGGTCACCATCGGCGGCACGGTCACCTCGTACTACCAGGACGTCCCGCCCGGCGCCACGATCGTGCTGCTGACCATCGCCGCGTTCGTCGCGCTGAGCGTGCTGGCCGCCCCGCTGGCCCGCCGCCGCGCCCGCGCGCTGGCCGCGGCGCAGCCCGCGGGCGACCCCGCCGAGTGCGCGATTCCGGCCACCCGCGCCCCCGGCGACGAAGTCGGCGTCTGACCGCGCACAGGCCGGGCTGGCACAATGGCCCGGCAAGCCGCAGACGTGAGGAGACAACGGTGACGACCGCTGGACCGCCCGTGAAGGGCCGCGCCACCCGGCAGCGCGCCGCCGTGGCGGCGGCGCTCGACGAGGTGGACGAGTTCCGCAGCGCGCAGGATCTGCACGACATGCTCAAGCACAAGGGCGACTCGGTCGGCCTGACCACCGTCTACCGCACCTTGCAGTCCCTCGCCGACGCGGGCGAGGTGGACGTCCTGCGCACCTCGGACGGCGAGTCCGTGTACCGGCGCTGCTCCACCGGCGAGCACCACCACCACCTCGTCTGCCGGGTCTGCGGCAAGGCCGTGGAGGTGGAGGGCCCGGCGGTCGAGAAGTGGGCCGAGGCCATCGCCGCCGAGCACGGCTACGTGAACGTGGCCCACACCGTGGAGATCTTCGGCACCTGCGCGGACTGCGCGGCGACCCCCACGGCCTGACCCCGGCACCGGTCGGGCGGTTCGGTCGGCCCGGTGGTCAGACGCGGCGCAGCCGGCCGTCCAGCAGGGCGCGCAGGCGGTCGACGTCCTGCGGGGTGCGGGCGCCCCGCTTGACCAGGACGATCGCGCAGTGGCCGGCCTTGTCGGGGCTGCGCAGGGCGAAGACCCGCGCCGACTCCGCGTAGCTGCCGTAGTTGGCCCAGCCCATGCGCAGGTCGGCGTGGGCGCTCAGCGTGCGGACGCCCTCCGGGCCGACGGTGACCTGGATCCGGCCGTGGTGCCGGTTCGCCCTCAGCAGCTGCCCGGCCGACAGACGCGGCGCGAAGTACATCAGCACCGGCCACAGCGTGAACATCACGCCGAACGACACCCCGCCCGCGTCGTCGCCGCGCACGCCCAGGGCGAGGACGGCGATTCCGGCCAGCGCCACGCACGCCAGGAAGACCGGCCGGTGGATCAGACCCACCCGGCCGTTCTTGCGGGACACCAGCCGGACGGCGTCCTCCATGTCCGCGAGAGCGTGCTCGTACTCCAGCACCACCGTCTCCTCGCGCACGCCGACGCCCTGCTCCTCGCCCATGGCCCCTCCCCGGTCCCGCGATGACGAGCCGTGATCGTAACGGCCGGGCGCAGGGCCGCCGCGCGCGGGGCGGGCCCCCGCCGCCCCGCGCGTGACCTGCCGCGGGACTTCAGGAGCCGGCGCCCTGCTCCGAAGAGTTCCCCTCCAGGGACAGCAGCACCTCGTTGGGGGTGGCGCCGCCGAAACGGCGGTCCCGGGAGGCGAACTCCACGCACGCGCGCCACAGATCGCGGCGGTCGAAATCCGGCCACAGGACGTCCTGGAAGACCATCTCCGCGTACGCGCTCTGCCAGATCAGGTAGTTGGAGGTGCGCTGCTCGCCGCTCGGCCGCAGGAACAGGTCGACGTCCGGCATGTCCGGGTAGTACAGGTACTTCGCGAGGGTCTTCTCGGTGACCTTGGACGGGTCGAGCCGGCCCGCCTTCACGTCCTCCGCGAGCGCCTGCGCGGCGTCCGCGATCTCCGCCCGCCCGCCGTAGTTCATGCAGAAGTACAGGGTGAGGCGGTCGTTGTCCTTGGTCTGCTCCTGGGCGACCTGGAGCTCCTTGGCGACCGACTTCCACAGCTTGGGCATCCGGCCCACCCAGCGCACCCGGATGCCCAGCTCGTCGAGGGTGTCGCGGGTCTTGCGGATGAAGTCGCGGTTGAAGTTCATCAGGAAGCGGACCTCGTCGGGCGAGCGCTTCCAGTTCTCGGTGGAGAAGGCGTACAGCGAGATGTTGCGCACCCCCATCTCCACCGCGCCCTGGAGCACGTCGAGGACCTGCTCGGCGCCGACCTTGTGGCCCTCGGTGCGCGGCAGCCCGCGCTCCTTGGCCCAGCGGCCGTTGCCGTCCATGACGATCGCCACGTGCTCGGGGACCAGCTCGCCGGGAAGCTTGGGCGGGCGAGCACCCGACGGGTGCGGCTCCGGAGTCCTGTACTCCCGACGCTGCCGCCCCAGGAACCCGCGTACCACCATGTGCCTCTCGTCTCCTTCGACTTCCGCTTGCCTATTTCTCGACGTACCGAAGGGAGCGCAGTCCGCGCTCCAGATGCCAGTGCAGATACGCGGACACCAGTCCGCTGCCCTCCCGGACGTGGCGGGCCTCGCACGCGTCCGCCGTCTCCCAGTCTCCCGTGAGCAGCGCGCCCAGGAGAACCAGGGTCTGCGGCGAGGGCACCACGCTGCCGGCCACCCGGCAGTCGGCGCAGACGGAGCCGCCGGCGGCGACGGAGAAGAACCGGTTCGGCCCGGGCATCCCGCACCTGGCGCAGTCGCCGAAGCTGGGCGCGTACCCGTTGACGGCCAGCGACCGCAGCAGGAACGCGTCCAGGACGAGGTGGGGGGCGTGCTCGCCGCGGGCGAGGGTGCGCAGGGCGCCCACGAGCAGCAGGTACTGCTGCACGGCCGGCTCGCCCTCGTGGTCGGTGAACCGCTCGGCGGTCTCCAGCATGGCCGTGCCCGCCGTGTAGCGGGCGTAGTCGGTCACGATGCCGCCGCCGTAGGGGGCGATGATCTCGCTCTGCGTGCACAGCGGCAGCCCGCGGCCGACCAGCTCGCTGCTGCCCCGCGCGAAGAACTGCACGTCGACGTGGGAGAACGGTTCGAGACGGGCCCCGAACTTCGACTTCGTGCGCCGCACCCCCCGCGCCACGGCCCGCACGCGCCCGTGCCCGCGCGTCAGCAGCGTGATGATGCGGTCGGCCTCGCCCAGCTTCTGGGTGCGCAGGACGATGCCGTCGTCCCGGAAGAGACTCATCGCACACCCCCGCCGGGGGCCCGCCGGGGCCGCCGGCCGCCGCCGGGACGCGGCAGGGCGCGCCCTGCCTCCCCCGGGTGCCGGGGGCACGGCACGGCGCCGTCGTCGCGGAACAGGCTCATGGCCCCATTCTCGCCTACGCCGGGAGGGTGGTGTGCCCGCCCGCGGCGGGCACGCGCAACCGGAGGTGCGGGCCGGGGCGTCCGTGTACAGGGAAACGACTTCTGTGTTCCCGACGGACGGAGAGAACGATCTCAGCCTCGACCACCCGCCGCACCCTGCTCACCGCCGGCGCGGGCGCCGGAGCCGCCCTGCTGGCCGCCGCCCCCGCACGGGCCGCTGCCGGTCCCGGCCACCCCGCCGGCCCCGTCGCCTCCCGTCTGCGCGACCTGGAGACCCGGCACGGCGCCCGGCTCGGCGTCTTCGCCTACAACGTCCGCACCCGCCGCCAGGTCCGCCACCGCGCCGACGAGCTCTTCCCGGTCTGCTCCCTGTTCAAGACGCTGGCGGTGGCGGCCGTCCTGCGGGACCTGCCCGCGTCGGCGCTGGACCGGCGCGTCCACTACACGGCCGACGACGTCGTGGAGAACTCGGAGATCACCAAGGACCACGTGGCCGACGGCATGACGATCGCCGAGCTGTCCGCCGCGGCGATCCAGCACAGCGACAACACGGCGGGCAACCTGCTGCTGCGCGAGCTGGGCGGCCCCGCCGCGGTCACCCGCTTCGCCCGCTCGGTCGGCGACCACGTCACCCGCCTCGACCGCTGGGAGCCCGACCTCAACTCGGCCGAGCCCGGCCGGATCACGGACACCACGAGCCCGTACGCCATCGCGCGCACCTACGCCCGGCTGGTCCTCGGCGACGTCCTGTCCGGCCCCGACCGGCGCCGTCTGACCGACTGGATGCTCGGCACGGTCACCAGCGCCAACCGCTTCCGCGCCGGCCTCCCCCCGACCTGGACGATCGCCGACAAGACCGGCGGCGGCTCCTACGGCGCGAACAACGACGCCGGCATCGCCTGGACCCCGGACGGCACCCCGATCGTCCTCGCCGTCCAACTCACCAAGCCCACCCCCGACGCCCCCTACGACCACACCCTGATCGTGGAGACGGCGGGGGTGGTGGCGGGGGCGCTGGGCTGAGAGGCAGGCGCGGGCCGGTGAACCGTTCCGGTCACTGCGCCGGCGACCGTCGGTAGGATCGCATCGGCTTGGGGAGCAGGGCCGTCGAAGGCGCACGGGGGCTGTCGCCCTCCTGCGTCGCCGGACGCAGCGAGGGGGCGCGGTCGGAGTGGGCGCATTATCGACCCGGAAGGCGCAGGCAGGCGATCTTCCGGCAGTCGCAGGGTTGTTGACGGAGACCTGCGATGCCGCGGACGTGCTGCCGTCGGCCCTGCTGACCGAGTCGATCGCCGCGGACCTGGTCCGCGTGGCGGAGTCGGACGGCGAGATCGTGGGATGTGCCGTGGCGGAGCGGCCCGCACCGGGCCACGTCCGCCTTTCGGTGATCGCCGTCCGCGCGGACCTGCGCCGGCGGGGGTTGGCCCTTCGTCTCCTGGACGCACTGTCACAGCGGATCTCGGAACTGCCGGGCCCGGTACCGCTGTTCTCGGCCGTGGTCGACACAGCCGAGCCGGCCCTGTCGCAACTCCTGCTGCGGAGCGGCTTCATCGGCACGCGCGTCATGCGCACCAGCCGGGAGCCCGACGGTATCTGTCTGCACTACCAGCACAAGAGCCGGGTCGAGTACGTCGACCCCGACACACGCTATTTGGTGCCCTTACGGGCGCGGACGCAGCTGATCGAGTCCCTCGCGCCCCGCGACCAGGCCGTGACCGCCCTGGTGTCCCTGCGCGGAGAGCCGGCGGTGGAGGTCACCCGCTTCGAACAGGACGACCCCGCGACCCTCCAGTCCGGTGAGGCGGCGGCCGGCATAGCCTTCTCCGGGTCGATCCTGGCGGCCATCACCTTCCTCCTCGGCTTCGCCTTCACCTCGACGCGCTTCCCCGACGACGTGCGTCTCCTGCTGATCGGCGCGACGTTCAGCACCGTGTTGTCCCTGATCGTCTACGCCAGCGCCTCGGGAGAACTGGCACGCATCCACTCGAACACGTTCGGGAAGATCATGAAGTACGGCAACGTCCTCTCCGAATACGGCGGCGTGCTGCCCTTCCTCATCTCCCTGCCCGTGACCTACGCCCAGGCCAGCGGAGATCCCAGGACGACCATGGTCCTCGCCGCGCTGCTGAGCGCGGGCCTCGCCTGGTACGAGTGGTCCGAGTTCTCCATCGCCCACCGCTTCCGCCGGAGTCCGGCCGAGGTCGCCCTCATGGCGTTCACCGCGGCCTCGCCGCTCATCGGCGCGGCGATCATCGCGACGAAGACCACCAGTTGGCCGTGGACGGCGGCCCTTGCCTGCGCACTGGCGGCGCGGACCTGGCTGTATCTCTACCGGCGAGGTCCCGAAGCGGGGACGGCCGGGCGCAGGCAGTGGCAGATCCGCGAGTGAGCCGGGGCGGCTACTCGGCCGCGCGGAGCAGATCGGCGGCCTCGGCGGCACATCCCCAGGACAGGGTGAGTCCGGCGCCGCCGTGACCGTAGTTGTGCAGCAGCAGCGCGCCGCCGCGGGGCTCCGTCTCCAGCCGGACCTCTGACCGCACCGGCCTGAGCCCCACACGGTGTCCGACCACCCGTGCCCCGGCCAGGGAGGGTTCGACCTCAACACAGCGCCGGACGATCTCCCGGGCGGCCGCCGGGTCGGGACGCAGCTCCCAGCTGCCCCAGTCCGAGGTGCCGCCCAGGACCACCACGTCGGCCTGGGGGTAGAGGTAGGTGAGTTCCTCGGCGTCGGGGGTGTCGTCGCAGAAGAAGGCCCGGATACCGGGATTCTCGACGACGACGAGCTGGCCCCGCACGGCCTGGACCGACGGATCGCCGGCCAGGTCGCGCGAGCCGGTTCCCGTGCAGTTCACGACGACGGGCGCCTCCGTCAGCGCCTCGTCGAGCGAGGCGTGCCGGTACCGGCGCAGCCGGCCGCCGGCGGCGGTCAACCGGTCGACGAGGTAGGCCAGATAGGCGGGCATGTCGACGACGGGAGCGCGGTAGCGCCATCCCTCGGCGTATCCCGGTCGCAGCTCGCCCGGATCGCACGGCACGGCGTCCACCCAGGGGGCCCAGGCGGGCACGTCCCGCGGCACACGCGATTCGTGCGTGCCCTCGACGAGGCGGACACCCGTCCGGGCGTCGGCGCCGAGCTCCACGAGGACTCGGAGCGTCTCCCTGCTCCAGCGCTCCACCAGGTCGGCGGGTTCGGCCAGGAACGGGTCCCAGGAGGCGCCCGCGGCGGCCGAGGTCGTGTCGGCGGGGAGCAGTTCTGCGTCGACCCGCACGTCATGGCCCGCTTCCGCGAGGAGCACCGCCGTGGTGAGTCCGATCACGCCCGCGCCGATCACTACCACTGGTGCCGGCACGCCGCCTCCTCGGGTCGGGGCCGCGGCCCCCGCATCCGCCGCGTCCGCGGGACGGCAGTCTAACCGCGGCCCGTGCCGTCGCCGGAAAGGCCGAACCGCCGCACATACCCCCGCTGCCAGGGCGTCTCCACCGCGCGGGGGTGGTAGTTGTCGCGGACGAAGCGCACTGCCCTCTCGGGCGGTACGCCGTCCAGTACCGCCAGGCAGGCGAGGGCCGTGCCGGTGCGGCCGCGGCCTCCGTGGCAGGCGATCTCCACGCGTTCGCCGGCCGCGCGGCGCCAGGCCTCGGTGAGGGCCGCGCGGGCGTCCCGGCGGTCGGCGGGGAGGCGGAAGTCGGGCCAGCGCAGCCAGCGGGACTCCCACGGGGCGTGTTCGGGGCGGGCGCCGAGCAGGTAGAGGCCGTACGCCGGGGCCGGCGCCGTCGGGTCCAGCGGGTGGCGCAGGCCGCGGCCGCGGACCAGCCGGCCGGACGGCAGTTCCAGCACTCCGGGGTCGCCGGCGCACCAGGCCCACGCGTGGTTCTCCATCACTCCATTCGAACATCGTGACGGGGGCCGGGCAACCGATTCCGTCCGACCGGTGGTCTGGAGGGCGAGGAGGGTGCTTGATGCAGGCCGAACAAGAGGACCGGTTCCAGGAGTTCGTCAGAGCGCGTTGGTCCCGGCTCGTGCGGACCGCGTATCTGCTCACGGGCGACGTCCACCACGCGGAGGACCTGACGCAGACCGCGCTGGCGAAGGCGTACCGGTCGTGGCGGCGGATATCGCGCAGTGACAACCCGGAGGCCTACGTCCGGCGGATGCTGGTCAGCTGCAACAGCGACCGGTTCCGCAAGCGCAGGGTCGTCGAGGCGCTGACCGCGGCGCCGCCCGAGCGGGCGGGCCGGGACGAGGGCGCGGGACGGGTCGAGGAGCGGGGCTCCCTGATGGCGGGGCTGGCCCAGCTCCCGCCGAAGCAGCGGGCGGTGGTGGTGCTCCGGTACTGGGAGGACCTGTCGGAGGCGGAGGTGGCCGAGGTGCTGGGCTGCTCGCAGGGGACGGTCAAGAGCCAGGCGTCGAAGGGGCTGGCGAAGCTGCGCTCGTATCCGGGGCTGACCGCCGGCCGCACCGCGTCCGGCAGCCGGACGCAGCAGCCCCCGCCCGAGCCGCGGCCCCAACCCCGGCCCAGGCCCCGGCCGCAGCAGCCGCAGCCGCAGGGAGGCAGCAGGTGAACAAGCCTTACGAACACCCTGAGTTGGAGGAGCTGATGCGTGAGATGCTCGCGCAGGACGCGTACACGATCCAGCCCGCCCCGGCGCCCTATCAGGCGATCCGCCGGCGTGGACTGGCCGAGCGGCGGCGGCGCGTGGCGGTGACCGGGGCGGCGCTGGCGGTGCTGGCCGCGGTGCCGGTGGGGGCGTACGCCGTGAACGGCGGGGGCGGGCGCGGTGACGCCGACACGGCCGCGCCGCACCCGTCGGTGAGCGCCCCGCACGACCGGGCGGCGAGCCCGTCCCCGGCGCCGGACGGCCCGGCGCGGCCCGCCACGAAGGGGCAGTTGCTCGACGGGATCACCTTCGAGCAGGCCGCTGACGGGCTGAAGGAGTGCCTGCGGGCCGAGGGCGGGCACGCGGGCGGCGCCCGTGGTCTGGGCAGCGCGAACGACTACCGGATCGTCCTGGCGCTCAGGAGCACCGGGGACTCCAACAGCCCCGGCGACGGCGTCGACGTCGTCGCGGTGAAGGCGAAGCCGGCCGGTTTCCGGGTGGTGTGCACCCTCGAGGACGGGGTGGCCTCGGGCATCAGCGTCAGTTCGAGCGACGCCGGGCCGCCGGACGCGGGCCCGGTCCTGCCCGACGTCAACGGCGGCAAGCTGTACCAGCAGTCGTTCATCGACAAGGGGCACTGGAAGCTGCCGTTCCGCTGGGGGGTCATCGGCACGGTGGAGCCGTCGGTCGCCAAGGTGACCGTCTCCTACGGGGACACCCGTACGACGGCCGTCCTGGACGGAGAGTGGTTTGTCGCCGCGGGCACGCTGAACCGTCAGGTCACCCTCGCCCCGCACATCAAGGGCTACGACACGGCGGGCAGGCTCGTCTACGACTCCGACACGGACAGCACGTACCAGCGGACGCTGCCGTAGGGCGGCGGGGGCAGCCGGAGAGCCGGACAGGCCGGCAGGCAGTCGGTGACGCGGTCGTGCTGGACGTCGGCCGGTTTCGCGGCGAACGGCGAGGCGAGCGCGAGCACGCCCGCCCACAGCGCGAGCACCAGCCAGGGGATGCTCTTCCTTGTCCCGGCCCCCAAGAGACGGGTCCTCCCTTCGTCGCTGTCGTCCGGAGGCGACGGGGGTGCGGGAGGGGCGGGGCCGGTGCGCGGGGGCGGGCGGGGTCAGAACGGTGTTCCCACCGGGGTCAGGACGGTGTTCCGGCGGCGGCGAGGAGGCGGGTCACGTCGTCCGCGCAGATCGTCAGGGCCGCGCCCACGGTGGTGAGGGCCTCGCGTTCGGCCGGGGTGTAGGGGCCGTCGGCCAGGGCGATGCGGGCACCCGTCAGCAGGATCGATTCGCGGCCGGCCGGGGCGAGGTGGGCCGCGAGCGGGTCGAGGGCCTCGTGCAGCTCTATGGCGAGACCGGGGCCGTAGGACGGGCCGTAGTTGCGGCCGGTGTCGGAGGCGAGGGCCTCGACGAGCGCGGAGAGCTGTTCCTCGGTGCAGTCGGTGAAGCCGGCCGCGCGCACCGCGCCCGCGGCGGTCTCCAGGGAAGTGCGGGAGCAGGCGCCGGCGGAGAGGACCGCGAGGGCGACCGTGTGGACGGCGTCGCGCAGCATCGCCGAGAAGCGCACGGTGGTGGGGTGGTCGAGGACGTCGGTGCCGAAGTGGCGGCGGCAGGCGGCGCACTCGACGACCGGGCCGGTCCCGCCGCGCGGCACGAGCGGCACGCCGAGGACGGTGAAGCGGCGCTGTCCGGTCAGTCGCAGGTAGTTGCGGTCGCCGCCGCAGCCCGGGCAGAAGAACTCGCCGTCGCCGACGGGCGTCCACGCGGTGCGGGTGCCCATGATGTGGGCAAGCCGGGTGACACGGCCGTCTCGTCCCCGTTCTGGCAGCACGTCGCACCTCCGTAACCCCGTGGCAACATCGCCACGTCTGCGTGATGTTAGCCACAGGGGACAGGTGTAGTCAGCACTCTGGACGAGACCTTTCCGTGACCTCCACCGGAGAGTGGCCGAAAACGGCGGGACCCCGCTCGCCGGTGTCGGCGAACGGGGTCCTCAAACCGCCGGTCGGGATGGTCAGCGCGTCGCGCGGTTGACGGCCGAGACGACCGCCTTCAGCGACGCACGCGTCGTGTTCGCGTCGATGCCGATGCCCCACAGGACCTTGTCGCCGATGGCGCACTCGATGTACGAGGCGGCCTGCGCGGAGGCGCCCTCACTCATCGTGTGCTCCTGGTAGTCCAGCAGCCGTACGTCGATGCCGACGGACTGCAGGGCGTCGAAGAAGGCCGAGATCGGACCATTGCCGGAGCCGGTCAGCACGGTGTCCACGCCGTCGACGGTGGCCTCGACCTTGAGGGTGTCCACGCCGTCGGTGTCGGTGGTCGACTGGCCGTTCCTGACCTGGATGCGACCCCAGGGGTTCTCGGGGTTGGGCAGGTACTCGTCCTGGAAGACGGACCAGATGGCGTTGCCGGTGACCTCGCCGCCCTCGGCGTCCGTCTTGGCCTGGATGAGCTTGGAGAACTCGATCTGCATCCGGCGGGGCAGGTCCAGCTTGTGGTCGTTCTTCAGGACGTACGCGATGCCGCCCTTGCCGGACTGCGAGTTGACGCGGATGACGGCCTCGTAGGAGCGGCCGACGTCCTTCGGGTCGATCGGCAGGTACGGGACCGCCCACTCGATGTCGTCGACGGTGACGCCCTTGGCGGCCGCGTCGGCCTCCATGGCGTCGAAGCCCTTCTTGATGGCGTCCTGGTGGGAGCCGGAGAAGGACGTGTAGACCAGGTCGCCCACGTACGGGTGGCGCGGGTGGACCTCCATCTGGTTGCAGTACTCCCACGTGCGACGGATCTCGTCGATGTCGGAGAAGTCGATCTGCGGGTCGACGCCCTGGGAGAACAGGTTCATGCCCAGGGTGACCAGGTCGACGTTGCCGGTGCGCTCGCCCTGCCCGAACAGGCAGCCCTCGACGCGGTCGGCGCCGGCCATCAGCGCCAGCTCGGCGGCGGCCACGGCGGTGCCGCGGTCGTTGTGCGGGTGGACGGAGACGCAGACGTGCTCGCGGCGGGAGAGGTTGCGGCTCATCCACTCGAAGCGGTCGGCGTGGGTGGAGGGGGTGGAGCGCTCGACGGTGGCCGGCAGGTTCAGGATGATCTCGCGGCCCGGGCCGGGCTGGTAGACGTCCATGACCGCCTCGCAGACCTCCAGGGCGAAGTCCAGCTCGGTGTCGGTGAAGATCTCCGGGCTGTACTGGTACCCGAACTCGGTCTCGGGGCCCAGCAGTTTCTCCGCGTACTCCATCACCAGGCGGGTGCCGTCGACGGCGATCTGCTTGATGTCGTCCCGGGAGCCGCGGAAGACCACGCGGCGGAAGACGGGGGCCGTGGCGTTGTACAGGTGGACGGTCGCCCGCCGGGCGCCCTTCAGGGACTCCACGGTCCGCTCGATCAGGTCCTCACGGGCCTGGGTCAGTACGGAGATGGTGACGTCGTCCGGGATCGCGCCCTCTTCCTCGATGATCGAGCGCACGAAGTCGAAGTCGGTCTGGCCGGAGGCCGGGAAGCCGACCTCGATCTCCTTGTAGCCCATCTTGACCAGCTGGTCGAACATCCGGCGCTTGCGCTCGGGCGACATGGGGTCGATCAGGGCCTGGTTGCCGTCGCGCAGGTCGGTGGAGAGCCAGCGGGGGGCGGCGGTGATCCGGTTGTTCGGCCAGGTGCGGTCGGGGATGTCGACCTGGTCGTACTGCCCGTACTTGTGGATCGGCATCTGGCTGGGCTGCTGGCGGTTCGCCATGGGGCGTGGGCTCCTCGGGGTGACCGGAGACTCTCCGGACGGAAGGACGGCCGACGCGCAACACCAAGCACCGCGGGGAGGGGGTCGGCCTCGACTACAGGCCCTCGCCGCGGCAGCTAAGGAGAAGCAGCCCGAAACGCATAGTGCTCCGCAGCCTAGCCGAGCCGCTCCGGTTGCGCGGGTCCGTATCAGTATGCGGGACCACCGAAGACAGGTACAGGGAAATCGTGAGAAAGGGGACGAAACGTGTCCCATACCACTCGCCGCCGGTGATCTGCCGCGTTTGTCACCGTTTTTCACCGATCATGGTTGCCTGTAGTGACAGGTGGGTAACGCAGTGCAAGGGTGCGGACATGACGACTCACGGGGGCTCCGAGCCCGTCTTCTGCACCGTCGTACCGCCGCACCTCCTCGACCGGCTGGCGCGCAACGACGACCCCGCGCTCTCCGGTCCCGCCCGGCGCACCCTGCTGCGCGACAGCGAGCTGCGCGGCCGCCGCCGGGTGACGGCCGAGTTCCGCCTGGCCGCCGCACCGGCCGTGAAGGCGCCGTCGGACCAGCCGCTGCGGACGGTCTACGACTGCGCCCACGGCACCGACCTGCCCGGCGCCAAGGTCCGCTCCGAGGGCCAGGACCCGGGCCGGGACGCGACCGTCAACCGCGCCTACTCCGGCCTCGGCGCCACCTTCGACCTCTACCTCAAGGCCTACCGGCGTCACTCCATCGACGACGACGGCCTGCCCCTGGACGCCAGCGTCCACTACGACGAGGGCTACAACAACGCCTTCTGGAACGGCGAGCAGATGGTGTTCGGCGACGGCGACGGCGAGATCTTCCTCGACTTCACCAACTCCGTCGACGTCATCGGGCACGAGCTGACCCACGGCGTCACCCAGTACACGGCGAACCTGACCTACTACGGCCAGCCGGGCGCGCTCAACGAGTCGATGTCCGACGTGTTCGGCTCGCTCATCAAGCAGTACTCGCTCGGCCAGACGGCCGCGGAGGCGGACTGGCTGATCGGCGCGGGCCTGCTCGCCCCGGACGTCACCGGCTCCGCCCTGCGCTCGATGAAGGCCCCGGGAACCGCCTACGACGACGACGTCCTCGGCAAGGACCCGCAGCCCGCGACGATGGACGGCTACGTCCGCACCGGCCGCGACAACGGCGGTGTCCACATCAACTCGGGCATCCCCAACCACGCGTTCTACCTCGTCGCCACCGCCCTGGGCGGTCACGCCTGGGAGAAGGCGGGTCAGATCTGGTACAACGTGCTGACCGGCGGCGAACTCGGGGAGAGGGCCTTCTTCAACGACTTCGCGGGGCTCACCGTCAAGGCCGCGCGCGAACGGTTCGGCGACGGCGGCGACGAGTCCCAGGCCGTCAAGAAGGCCTGGGAACAGGTCGGGGTGCGGATCCTGTAGTTCCGTACTACACAGGGACCATGCGTATTCAGGTGAGGCGCACGGGCGGGTTCGCGGGCATCGAGCGCAAAGCCGAGGTCGACACGGCGGGGCGGCCCGACGCCGGCGAATGGCACGCCCTGGCCGAGCAGGCGGTGGCCGGCGGCCGGGGCGCGCCTCCGGCCGTGGTTCCGGACGGCTTCAGCTACGAGATCACCGTGGACGGCGAGCGGGTCTACGCGGCCGACCCCCGGCTCACCGCGGAGCAGCGCACGCTGATCTCGCGGGTGCTGCGGGAAGGGGCGTGAAGGGGTGTGGACGGCCGCGGGAACTCCCTTTTCACGCCGGGGCGTTGACTTCCTTACCCAGCGGTAAGGATGATCCCGCCCATGGAGAGAGATCCGCGTGCCGCGGCCCACCCGATCCCTGCGTTCCCGGCGGACTTCCTCTGGGGCGTGTCCACCTCCGCCCACCAGATCGAGGGCGCGGCCGACGCGCGCGAGCCGTCCGTCTGGGACGCCTTCACCGCCGAGCCGGGCCGGGTCAAGGACGGCTCCACGGCCGCGGTGGCCTGCGACCACTTCCACCGGTATCCGCAGGACGTGGCGCTCCTGTCGGGGCTCGGCGTGGACGCGTACCGCTTCTCCGTCTCCTGGCCGAGGGTGAACTCCCCCGGCGGGCTGGACTTCTACGACCGTCTCGTCGACGAACTGCTCGCCGCGGGCGTGCGACCGGTCCCCACCCTGTTCCACTGGGACCTGCCGGCGGACCTGGACTGGCTGGAACGCGACACCGCGTCCCGGTTCGCGGAGTACGTCTCGACGGTCGTGGGCCGCCTGGGCGACCGCGTCACCAAGTGGATCACCCTCAACGAGCCCGCCGAGCACACCCTGCTCGGCCACGCGCTCGGCACCCACGCCCCCGGCAGGCAGTTGCTCTTCGACGCGCTGCCGGTCGCCCACCACCAGCTCCTCGCCCACGGCCTGGCCGTGCAGGCGCTGCGCGCGGCGGGCGCCGCCGACATCGGCATCGCCAACTCCCACGGCCCGACCTGGCCCGCGTCCCGGGAGCCGGCCGACCTGGAGGCGGCGGCGTTCTACGACGTCCTGCTGAACCGCCTGTTCGCCGAACCGCTGCTGCTGGGCGAGTACCCGGAGGGACTCGGCGAGCTGATGCCGGGCGACGTGGCGGCCGACCTGAAGGTGATCTCCGAGCCGCTCGACTGGTACGGCGTCAACTACTACGCGCCCACCCGGGTCGGCGCCCCGCAGGGCACGGAGATCGAGTTCGGCGGGATCACCATGCCGGCCGAACTGCCCTTCTCCGTCCAGGAGATCGAGGGCGTGCCGGTGACGGACTTCGGCTGGCCGGTGGTCCCCGAGGGCCTCACCGAGCTGCTGACGACCTTCAGGGACCGCTACGGCGACCGCCTTCCGCCCGTCGTCATCACCGAGAACGGCTGCTCCTACGAGGGCCTCGACGACCAGGCCCGCATCGACTACCTGGACGGCCACGTCCGCGCCCTGCACCGGGCGCTGGAGGCGGGCGTCGACGTACGCGGCTACTTCGTGTGGTCGCTGCTGGACAACTTCGAGTGGGCGGAAGGGTACGCGCGCCGCTTCGGCCTGGTCCACGTCGACTTCGCGACGCAGCGGCGGACCCCGAAGGCGTCGTACGCGTGGCTGCGGGACGTGCTGCGCGCGCAGCGCGCGCGGGCCCGGGGATGACGACGGCGGACAGCGTCCCGGCGGCCGCGCTGGCCGAGCCCGTCGAACGGGTGGGCCGGGGCTGGACGTCGGCCCTGTCGCTGGCCAACGGGGCGATCTGGGTGGGCTGGTACGGCCCGCTGCAGATCCTGCTTGCCTCCCAGGCCGAGGACTTCGCGCCCGGCTCGGGCATGTCGAAGGAGACGATGCTGGCCTGGGTGACGGGCGTCGGCGCGGTCGTCTCGCTGGCCGCCAATCCGGTCTTCGGCGCCCTGTCGGACCGGACGACGTCCCGCCGGGGCCGGCGCACCCCGTGGATCGTGGCCGGGGCGGCGGGCGGCGCGCTGTCGCTGCTGCTGCTCGCGGGTGTGGGCGGGGTGTGGACGATGGCGCTGGGCTGGTGCCTGGTCCAGCTGACCCTGAACGCGTCCTTCGCCGCGGTGACGGCGGCCGTGCCCGACCAGGTGCCCCGGCTCCAGCGGGGCTCGGTGGGCGGCTGGCTGGGCGCGGCGCAGATCCTCGGCGTGGTCGGCGGCACCGGGCTCGCCACGGTCGCCGGGGGCGTCGGTTCGGGGTACGCGGCCTGCGCGGTGTTCACGCTGGCCGGCGTGCTGCCCTACGTCGTGCGGTACGAGGATCTGCGGCTGGCGGAGGCGGACCGGCCGCCCTGGTCGTGGCGGGGTTTCGCGGCCGGGTTCTGGCTGAGCCCGCGCCGCCATCCCGACCTCGGCTGGGCCTGGCTGACCCGCTTCCTGATGAACCTGAGCAACGCGCTGGTGCTGCTGTACCTCCTGTACTACCTGCGCGACCGCCTGCACCACGCCGACCCCGAGCAGGGCGTGCTGGTCCTGACGGCGGTGAACGGGCTGACGCTGCTGGCCACGGTCGTCGTCGGCGGCGTCTGGTCGGACCGGGTGGGACGGCGCAAGCCGTTCGTGATCTGGTCCGGCGTGCTGATGGCGGTGGCGACGGCCGCGCTGGCGGTCTGGCAGACCTGGCCGGGGGCGATCGTCGCCGCGGCGGTGCTGGGGATCGGGTTCGGCGTGTTCACCTCGGTCGACTTCGCGCTGATGACGGACGTGCTGCCGGCGGCCGGGGACCGCGGCAAGGACCTCGGCGTCATCAACGTGGCCAACTCCCTCCCCCAGGTCGCGGCCCCCGCCCTCGCCGCCCCGATCGTGACCTACCTGGGGGGCTACCGGACGCTGTACCTGGTGGCCGCGGCCGTCGGGCTCGCGGGGGCGGTGCTGGTGCGGCGGATCAGAGGGGTGGACTGAGACACCGGCCACGGTCGCCATATCGCGGTATGTGACCGCATGGCCAGCCGCGCCGCATGACCTCCGTCGTCAGTCTGGTTCTCGACTCCGAAGGCCTCTCCGCCTGGATCGACGAGCACCGCGGAGTCGGGGCGATCATCGACTCCGCGCAGCGGGACCACACCGATCTCGTCGTCTGCGCCCACACGATCATCGAGGTCCCCCACGGCCGGACGCCCATGCCCCGGTTGCTCTCGCGCGTCAAGGTCGAACCCGTCACGGAGCGGACGGCCGAGGCCGCCGCGCTGCTGCTCGAGGACACCGGACTGCACGGCCACGAGTACGCGATCGACGCCACGGTGGCTGTGACGGCACTCGCCCAGCCCGGTCCCGTCGCGATCCTCACGTCGGACGCCGACGACATCGGGAAGCTGTGCGGACCGCGGGTCCGGGTCATCCCCCTCTGACGACGCCGGGGCCTTGACCGCCTGCGAGCCCGCGCAGCCCCTCAGCCCCCCTCAGAACCCCAGCTTGCGCAGCTGCTTGGGGTCGCGCTGCCAGTCCTTGGCGACCTTCACGTGCAGGTCCAGGAAGACGGGCGTGCCGAGCAGGGCCTCGATCTGCTTGCGGGACTTGATGCCGACGTCCTTCAGGCGCTTGCCCTTGGGGCCGATGATGATGCCCTTCTGGCTGGGGCGCTCGATGTAGATGTTGGCGTGGATGTCCAGCAGCGGCTTGTCGGCGGGACGGTCCTCGCGCGGGAGCATCTCCTCGACGACGACCGCGATGGAGTGCGGCAGCTCGTCGCGGACGCCCTCCAGCGCCGCCTCGCGGATCAGCTCGGCGACCATCACCTGCTCGGGCTCGTCCGTCAGGTCGCCCTCGGGGTACAGCGGCGGGCTGTCCGGCAGCATCGGGATCAGCAGGTCGGCGAGCAGCTCGACCTGCTCCCCCGCGACGGCCGACACCGGCACGATCTGCGCCCACTCGATGCCCAGCTCCTTGCCGAGCTGGTCGATGGCGATGAGCTGCTCGGCGAGCGCCTTGGAGTCCACCAGGTCCGTCTTGGTGACGACGGCGATCTTCGGGGTGCGCTTGATCCCGGCGAGCTCCTTGGCGATGAACCGGTCGCCGGGGCCCAGCTTCTCGTTGGCCGGCAGGCAGAAACCGATGACGTCGACCTCGGCCCAGGTGGCGCGCACGACGTCGTTCAGCCGCTCGCCGAGCAGCGTGCGCGGCTTGTGCAGACCGGGGGTGTCCACCAGGATCAGCTGGGCCTCGGGGCGGTGCACGATGCCCCGGACCGTGTGCCGGGTGGTCTGCGGACGGTTCGAGGTGATCGCCACCTTCTTCCCGACCAGAGCGTTCGTGAGGGTGGACTTGCCCGCGTTGGGGCGGCCCACGAAGCAGGCGAAGCCGGCACGGTGGGCGGACTCGGCCGACTGCTCGGATGACAGGTTGCGAACGCTCATGGCCCCCATTCTCCCTGATTCACGAAGCCCCGCCGTACACACGAGCGCCAGGACCCCCTCCGGTGAGCTCCCGGAAACCTCCACGCAACGAAACGTCACGGAAACATGTCCGTGCACAACCGGAAACGCGGGGCGGTGACCCTCTGACGAGCCCCCGCACCGTTGGAGACCCCGTGACTCTGGCCGCCGCCCACGCGAACACCGGTGACACCGCCTGGCTGCTCGCCGCCACCGCCCTCGTCCTGCTGATGACGCCGGGTCTGGCGCTCTTCTACGGCGGCATGGTCCGCACGAAGAGCGTCCTCAACATGCTCATGATGAGTTTCGTGTCGATCGCTCTGGTCACCGTGGTGTGGCTGGCGGCCGGCTACTCCCTCGCCTTCGGCGACGATGTCGCCGACGGGCTGATCGGCGGCCTGGACCACGCCGGCATGGCGGGACTGGGCCCGGACAGCCTCCACGGCACCGTCCCCACCCTCCTGTTCGCCACCTTCCAGCTCACCTTCGCGATCATCACCGCCGCCCTGATCAGCGGCGCGATCGCGGACCGGGCGAAATTCGGGGCGTGGCTGGTCTTCGTGCCCGTGTGGACGCTCCTCGTATACGTTCCCGTCGCGCACTGGGTCTGGGGCCCCGGCGGCTGGATCCTGGAGCGGCTCGGCGCGCTGGACTTCGCCGGCGGCCTCCCGGTCGAGATCACCTCCGGCGCCTCCGGTCTGGCCCTGTGCCTGGTCCTCGGCCCGCGCCTGGGCTTCAAGAAGGACGCGATGCGCCCGCACAACCTGCCCATGGTGATGCTGGGCGCGGGTCTGCTCTGGTTCGGCTGGTTCGGCTTCAACGCGGGCTCCGCCCTGGGCGCCAACGGCCTGGCGGCCGCCGCCTTCCTCAACACCCTCGCCGCCGGCTGCACCGGCCTGCTGGGCTGGCTCTTCGTCGAGCAGAAGCGCGACGGCCATCCCACGACGCTGGGCGCGGCCTCCGGAGCGGTCGCGGGCCTGGTGGCGATCACCCCGTCGTGCGGGACCGTCTCGCTGCTCGGCGCGCTGGTCGTGGGCCTGGCCGCCGGCGTCGTCTGCTCGTACGCCGTGGGATGGAAGTTCAAGCTGAACTACGACGACTCCCTCGACGTGGTCGGCGTGCACCTGGTCGGCGGCGTCATCGGCACGCTGCTGATCGGCGTCTTCGCGGTGGACACCATGACCGGCGGCGCACAGGGCCTGCTGTACGGCGGCGGGCTCGCCCAGCTGGGCCGGCAGCTGGTCGCTGTGGCCGTCGTGGCCGTGTACGCCTTCACCGTGACCTACGGCATCGGCAGACTGCTCGACGCGGTGATCGGACTGCGGGCGGACGAGGACCACGAGCACACCGGCCTGGACCTTACGGTGCACGCCGAGACGGCATACGATCACGGCGTCCTGGGCCATGGCGCCCCGGTCTCCGCGCACTCCGTCCTCTCCGCCCAGAAGGTCAAGCCACAGGAATGAAGCTCATCACCGCGATCGTCAAGCCCTACCGCCTCGACGAGGTGAAGACGGCCCTTCAGGAGCTGGGCGTGCACGGTCTGACCGTGACCGAGGCCAGCGGCTACGGCCGGCAGCGCGGCCACACCGAGGTGTACCGGGGCGCCGAGTACCAGGTCGACCTCGTGCCCAAGGTCCGGATCGAGGTCGTCGTCGAGGACGCCGAGTCCGAGCCCGTCATCGACGCGATCGTGCGCGCCGCGCACACCGGCAAGATCGGCGACGGCAAGGTGTGGGCGGTGCCGGTCGAGACGGTCGTACGGGTGCGCACCGGCGAGCGGGGGCCGGACGCGCTCTAGCGTCAGCCTCCGGCAGGCAGGCCGGCCTTCGACTGCGGCTGCGCGGGGGCGGCCCGCGCCGTTCCCCGCGCCCTCCAGAGGCTCTGTCCTCCGGGTTCTCGCCGCCCTCGCCGCCGTCTGATCAGGAATCCCGCCCCGGCCGCGATCGCCGCCACCACGACCCCCGCCACCAGCCACGGCACCGCCACGAAGGACGCCGTCGCCGACTCGTTCGTGTTCGCGGCGGTCGCCGTCAGCCTGACGTCGGTCCGGTCGAGCTGGGGGGCGCCGGCCCAGCGTTCGGTGAGGCGCACGCGCTGGCCCGGAAGCAGCTGGGAGGGGACCTTCTTCAGGTCCCGGCTGAGGAGGGTGCGGCCGAACAGGCCGCGCGCCGTCAGGCGGACGGCCGGTTCCAGCGTGACGTTGCCCGTGTTGTGCAGTGTGTAGGAGATCGTCGCCGTGCTCTCCCCGGTACCGGGGATCACCGGCTGGTGGTGGTCGACCGCCACGTTCTCGACGGCCAGGGCGGGCAGGGTGGGACCGCCGACCTGGAGGTGGACGCGGGCGCCGACCGCCCGCTGCACGCCGAGCGCCAGGGAGCCGCCGCCGTCGTCGATCCGCTCGTCGAGGGCGACGATCGCCCCCGGGTGGTCGCCGGGCTCGGCGCCCTCGGGCACCACGACGGTGAACGGCACGGTGACGGCCTTGCCGCCGGGGACGGTGACCCGGTCCCGCGAGAGCCGCGCCCACGCGCCCACGCCCCGCATCCGCTCGCCCGGCGACTTCACGGCGAACCCGCCGTCGCGCGCGGTGTTGTAGGCGTCGGCCGCGTACAGCCGGAACGACAGGGGCCGGGCCGTCTTGTTGGCGACGACGACCTTGTCCTCGATGGTCTGCCCGGGGTCGGCGGAGACGTAGAAGTAGGGCCGCGCGGCGACGGCCGAGGAGACGGGGTAGACGGACCAGCTGCCGTTGTCCGCGGCCCGGGCCGGCCCGGCGGGCAGGAGGCAGAGCGCGAACGCGAGCAGGGACAGCACGGACAGCGAGGGCAAGGCGGACAGGCGGGGCGGGTGGGGCAGGAGGAGGGCGTGCGGCTTGCGCATGGGTGCGGACCCCTCACCGACTGGGCGGACGGGCGGGTGCGGCCCCTTGCGGGGCGCCCGGCCGCCGGTGGACGTGATGCGTACGCTCAGGTGAGCGTCAGGGTCAGGACCGCGGCGTAGCTGCCCGCGGGCGTGAACGCCGGTACGTCGAGGGACAGTCGCGCGTCGGCGGTGAACTCGCCGCCGGTGGCCGTGCCGTCGGGCGTGGACGCGAGGGTCGCCCCCGCGGAGCCGACGGCGCCCGCGGAACCGGCCTGACAGGTGCTCGGGCTGCCCGCCTTGGTCGTGCACGCGGGCGTCCAGCTCAGCTTGCCGGCGTCGATCTTCGCGCCGGGTCCGCTGAAGTCGGTGACCTTGCCGGTCAGGGACCAGCCCGCGGGTCCGCCGCGGAAGTCCTTGACCGTGACGGTCTGAAGGGCGCCGGTCGAGGCGCCGCCCTGCCCGAACTGGACCGCGGACAGCTGGACGGCGTCCCCGGCCTGGGACATCGACAGCGTGCCCGCCCGGACCGTGGTGGTCACCTTCTGGCTGCCCGCCGGCACGGGATGGTCGTCGATCACGACGTACGCGACCGGCCCCGCGCCGAGGTCCGCGCTCCACGCGCCGCCCTCGTACGCCACCACACCGGTCGTGGTGAGGTCGTTGACGACGAGCGAGCCGGAGATCGCGCCCTGGGCGTTCGCGGTCACGGTCGCCGTGTCCGAGGTCTGGGCCGCCCCGGAGCGCCCGGCGAGCGTCACCGACGCGCCCGGGGTGAAGCCGCTGCCGGTGACGGCGACGGCCGCGCCGGGACCGCCGGACGCCGAACCCAGCGAGATGGCGCGGGCGTTGGCGGGCGGGTCGTCGGCCGCCGTGACCGTCTCCGACACCGGGGCCGGCGGGTCGGTCACCGTGCAGGGCGTGTCCAGTTCCAGGATGTAGCTGGTGTGGATGTTGTAGTCGCCGGGCGAGAGGGAGATCGCGCCGGGCGCGGTGACCGTGAACGTGCCGGTCATGGAGAACGACGGGAAGACGCCCTTGCCGGGCACCGGCTCGTTCTTCTTCGGGCCGGTGACGGTGACGCTGCCGGTCTGCGCGCCGCCCAGGGTCACCTTGCCCGTGGGCGTCATGATGTCGGCCGGCAGGGCGAGATCGGTGGGGTTGTTGGCGGCGGGCGTGACCACCGTGTACGTCACGGTGACGGTGTCGCCGACCTTGGCACTCGTCTTGTCCGCGGTGACCTTCGCGGTGGTGGTGCCGTCGATCGGCGGGAGGCCCGCGATCGCGGGCGGGATGCAGTGCGTGGGGAAACTGACGTCGGTCGCGGCGCCGGCGGGGCACGCCAGCGCGCCCCCCGCGGTCAGCGCGAGCGCGGTGACCCCGAGCAGCGACGCCCAGCGCCGTCTTCGCGAACCTCGGGTACTTCGGGACCTCAGGGGTGAAGCCATGGTTGCCCCCTCCTCCGGGGAGTGCGGGCGCAGCGGCTCTTCTGCGCCGACAGGGGGCATTGAGATGCCCGCCGCACGAGAAGTCAATGGAGACGGCGCGGTCAACTGATGGACCGTCAGCTTCCTGTTGCGGCAGGAAGCCGGCAGGAAGCTGACGGTCCCATGGCGCTGTTCCCGGGAGCGATCGGTCAGAACACGAACGGTCCGGGCGCCTGCGGCCCGGACGACGTACAGGTGACGGTGATCCCGAAGACGACCATCTTCAGGGAGCCCTTGTAGAAGTCGAGGCTGTCACCGGCGGCCACGGTCCCGTTGAGCGGCCCGACCACGATCGGGGCGCCGGTGGGCATGGCGGGGTTGACCGTGCCGCTGAAGACGCGGGCGGCGCCGGTCGAGTTCGCCATGGTGAGCGTCGAGCTGATGCTGTTCGCGCCGATCGGGATCGGCGCGGTGATCGCGGTGGAGGACAGGGTGAGGGTGGCCGCGGTGCCGCTCTGGGTGGCCGTGAGGGTGGCGGCGCCGCCACCGAACAGAGCGCAGTTCGCGGTCGTGGTCGCCGTCGTCGGCGTGACGGCGGCGGCAGAGGGCGCGAACGCCAGCCCGGTGACCGCGAGGGCCCCGGCCAGCAGTGCCGCACCTGGTCCGATTCGTTTGCCTCTCATGATGTTTCCGGCTCCTTCCCGGATGTGGGGAGACGGACGGCCGAAAACGGGACGGGTGGGTGCGGGCACCGGTGCCGGTGGGGATGATCTGACGGTCCGTCGGAAACGTACGGTCTCATTGACGCGGGACGGACCGGGCGACGGCAAGGCCGATTTCCGGCCTAGTTACGACGCCCGGCCCGAGAGGTCGCCCTTGTGCCCGTGCCGGTGGTCCCGCCGAGTGAGGCGGCCGCTCCGGGAGTTCAGCCGGCCGAGAGGGTGCGGCGGATCGTGCCGTCCGGTGCGGCGAGCAGGACCGGGGTTCCCGGGCCGCCGAGATCGCGCACGGCGGCGAGATCGTCCTCGGCCGCTTCCTGCGACGCCGTCACCACCGCCGCCGCCTCCAGCGACCCCGCGCCGGACGCCACCGCCATAGCCACCGCCGTCCGCAGCGCGCTCAGCCGCAACGAGGGCAGGTCCACCGTCGCGGCGACATAGGTGCGTCCCGTGTCGTCCCGCACGGCGGCGCCCTCCGGCACGCCGTTGCGGGCCCGCGCGGAACGGGCCAGGGTGACGATCTTGCGGTCCTCGGGGTCGAGCGCGTTGCTGTCGGTCATGCCCCGAGCATACGAAGGGACGGGCCGCCCGCCCGGACGCGGGGTGGGCGGGCCCCCGCCGGACGGCGTCGCGTCACGACCGGTCCAGGCGCAGCCGCTCGGCCCGCGGCAGACCCGCCACCACCAGGTCGTAGGAGTCCTCGATCAGCTCCCTGACCAGCCGGTCCGGGAGACCGCCGTCGACCGTGACGGTGTTCCAGTGGCGTTTGTTCATGTGGTAGCCGGGGCCGATCAGGTCCGGATGGTCCGCGCGCAGCCGCACCGCGTCCTCGGGATCGCACTTGAGGTTGACCTTCAGCGGCCGCTCGCCCGCCCAGCTCAGCGCGAACATCCTGCCCAGGACCTTGAAGACCGGGATCTCCGGGCGGAAGGGGAACTCCTCGGTGACCGCGTTGAAGGACAGGCAGAAGGACCGCAGCTCCTGGGGCGTCACTCGGGACTCGTCTCCTCCTCCGGCGGATCCACCGGATCGACCGGCTCCACCAGCACCGTCACGATCTTGTTGCGGCGGCCGGCCGCGGCCTCCGCCGTCAGCCGCAGCTTGCGCCCGTCGGGCAGCTCCACCTCGGAGGACGCCCCGGCGATCGGCACCCGGCCCAAGGCCTTGGCCAGCAGTCCGCCGACGGTCTCCACGTCCTCGTCGTCGTACTCCTCCAGGCCGTACAGCTCGCCCAGGTCGGTGATGTCGAGGCGGGCGGTGACCCGGTAGCGGTCGTCGCCCAGCTCCTCCACCGGCGGCAGCTCGCGGTCGTACTCGTCGGTGATCTCGCCGACGATCTCCTCCAGGATGTCCTCGATGGTGACGATGCCGGCCGTGCCGCCGTACTCGTCGATGACGACGGCGACGTGGTTGCGGTCCTGCTGCATCTCCCGCAGCAGGTCGCCGGCGTTCTTGGTGTCGGGCACGAACGCGGCGGGCCGCATCGCCGTCGACACCAGCTCGCCCTCGGCGTCGCGGCTGATGTGCGTCTTGCGGACCAGGTCCTTCAGATACACGATGCCGACGATGTCGTCCTCGTTCTCGCCGGTCACCGGTATCCGGGAGAACCCGGAGCGCAGGGCGAGGGTCAGGGCCTGGCGGATGGTCTTGAACCGCTCGATGACCACGAGGTCGGTGCGCGGGACCATGACCTCGCGCACCAGGGTGTCGCCCAGCTCGAAGACGGAGTGCACCATGCGGCGCTCGTCGTCCTCGATCAGCGACTCCTTCTCGGCGAGGTCGACCAGCGCGCGCAGCTCCGCCTCGGAGGCGAAGGGACCGCGACGGAAGCCCTTGCCGGGGGTCAGCGCGTTGCCGATGAGGATCAGCAGCGACGGGATCGGGCCCATGATCCGGGCCAGCGGGAGCAGCACGTACGCGGCCGCCGTCGCGGTGTTCAGCGGATGCTGGCGGCCGATGGTCCGCGGGGACACGCCGACGGCGACGTACGAGACGAGGACCATCACGCCGATCGCCGCGAGCAGCGCCGGGGCGGTGCCGTCGATCTGCCGCAGGCAGGCGTAGGTGACCAGCGCCGCTGCCGCCATCTCGCACGCGACCCGGACCAGCAGCGCCACGTTGAGGTAGCGGGTCGGGTCGGCGGCGATCTGCGCGAGCTTGGCGCTGCCCCGCCGCCCGGAGCGCACGGCCTCCTCGGCGCGGAAGCTGGAGACGCGCGCGAGGCCCGCCTCCGCGCAGGCGGCGAGCCAGGCGACGACGACCAGGGCGATGGCGCCGGCGACGAGGGTGGGGCTCATGAGACGGTCGGGGCCGGGGAGGGCCCGGTCAGACCCTTCTCCGCACGCCAGCCGTCCACGATGGCGGCCTGGAGGCCGAACATCTCGGCCTTCTCGTCGGGCTCCTCGTGGTCGTAGCCGAGCAGGTGCAGCACTCCGTGGACGGTGAGCAGTTGCAGCTCCTCGTCCATGGAGTGCTCCGTGGGCGCCTCCTTGCCCTGCCGCTCGGCGACCTCGGGGCACAGCACGATGTCGCCGAGGAGTCCCTGCGGGGGTTCGTCGTCGTCCTTGGACGGCGGCCGCAGCTCGTCCATCGGGAAGGACATGACGTCCGTCGGGCCGGGCAGGTCCATCCACTGGATGTGCAGCTGCTCCATGGCGTCGGCGTCCACGACGATCACCGACAGCTCGGAGAGCGGGTGGATGCGCATCCGCGCGAGCGCGTAGCGGGCGATGTCGAGGATCGCCTGCTCGTCGACCTCGGTTCCGGACTCGTTGTTGACGTCGATCGACATGGTGCTGTCTTGTCTACTTCCGCTTGGTGCGGCCGCCCTTGTGGGCGCCGTTCTCCGTACCGTTGTCGCTGTCGTACTTCTCGTACGCGTCGACGATACGGCCGACCAGCTTGTGCCGGACGACGTCCTGGGACGACAGGCGGGAGAAGTGCACGTCGTCGAGGCCTTCGAGGATGTCCTGGACCTGCCGCAGACCCGACTTGGCGCCGCCCGGCAGGTCGACCTGCGTGACGTCGCCGGTGATCACGATCTTCGAGTCGAAGCCGAGCCGGGTGAGGAACATCTTCATCTGCTCGGGGCTCGTGTTCTGGGCCTCGTCCAGGATGATGAAGGCGTCATTGAGCGTACGACCCCTCATGTACGCCAGCGGCGCGACCTCGATGGTTCCCGCCGCCATCAGCTTCGGGATCGAGTCCGGGTCGAGCATGTCGTGCAGGGCGTCGTACAGGGGGCGCAGGTAGGGGTCGATCTTCTCGTACAGGGTGCCGGGGAGGAAGCCGAGGCGTTCGCCGGCCTCGACCGCGGGGCGGGTCAGGATGATGCGGTTGACCTGCTTGGACTGGAGGGCCTGGACCGCCTTGGCCATGGCCAGGTAGGTCTTGCCGGTGCCCGCGGGGCCGATGCCGAACACGATCGTGTGCTTGTCGATCGCGTCGACGTACCGCTTCTGGTTGAGGGTCTTGGGTCTGATGGTGCGGCCGCGTGAGGACAGGATGTTCTGCGTCAGAACCTCGGCCGGGGTCTCCTGGCCGTCACTCGTCCCGTTCTCACTCGCCCGCAGCATGGCGATCGAGCGTTCCACTGCGTCCTCCGTCATCGGCTGCCCGGTGCGGAGCACCAGCATCATCTCGTCGAACAGGCGCTGGACGAGGGCGACTTCCCGCACGTCGCCGGTCGCGCTGATCTCGTTGCCCCGGACGTGGATGTCGGCCGCCGGGAAGGCCGTCTCGATCACGCGCAGGAGGGAGTCGCCGGATCCCAGCACGGTCACCATGGGGTGCTGGGCGGGAACGGTGAACTGTGCTCTCGCCTTGCCCTGCGCGGGCGTCTGAGCTGTGGGTGTCTCAGTCATAGACCGGCCCGAAGGCCTCTGCGTCCTCCCGGATGCGTCTCGCTCGCCACGAGGGCGGCCTGGCGAGTTCAAGGGTACGCCAGGGGGCTGACAACGCCGTAGTGGTTTTGTCATGCCCGCTCGGCCGAACCGGCGGCTATGCCGAGCGGCCGAAACCGATCGTCGGAACGGCCCGGCGCAGGGGCCAGGGGGCGGTGTCCTGCGTCTTCGGGAGCAGTTCCGGCAGCAGGCGGTCCAGGAAGGCGTACCGTCGCAGCGCCTCGGGGTCCTGGCCCGCGACCGACTGGACCTTGCGCCACCAGGCGGCGATCTCGGACCAGCCGGGGGCGGAGAGGGAGCCGCCGAACTCCTGGACGGAGAGGGCGGCGGTGAGGCCGGCGAAGGCGAGGCGGTCGGCGAGCGGCCAGTCGGCCAGGGTGCCGGTGACGAAGCCGGCCACGAAGACGTCCCCGGCGCCGGTGGGGTCGAGTGCCTCGACGGCGATGGCCGGGACCTCGGCGGACTCGCCGGTGCGCCGGTCGACCGCGTACGCGCCGTCCGCGCCGAGCGTGACGACCGCGAGCGGCACATGGGCGGTGAGGGCGTGGGCGGCGGCGCGGGGGCAGGTGGCGCCGGTGTAGCGCATGGCCTCCTCCGCGTTCGGCAGGAAGGCCTCGCAGTGCGCGAGGTCGGTGAGGCCGGCCAGGTCCCAGGCGCCGGTGTCGTCCCAGCCGACGTCGGCGAAGACGCGGGTGCCGCGGCTCGCCGCCTGGGCGATCCAGGGGGCGCTGCGGCCGGGGGTGAGGGAGGCGACGGCGGCGCGGGCGTGCGGGGGGAACTCGGGCGCGGGTTCCTCGGGGGGCGGTTCGTGGCCGTGCGAGACCATGGTGCGCTCGCCCTCGTAGGCCATGGAGACGGTGACGGAGGAGTGCCAGCCGGGGACCGTGCGCGAGGTGCTGAGGTCGATGCCCTCGCCGTGTTCGAGGGCGTCCCAGCAGTACTCGCCGTAGTGGTCGTCGCCGAAGGCGGCGGCGAGGGAGGTGCGCAGGCCGAGGCGGGCGAGGGCGGTGGCCATGTTGGCGACGCCGCCGGGGCTCGATCCCATGCCGCGCGCCCAGGACTCGGTGCCGCGCACGGGGGCGGAGTCGAGGCCGGTGAAGACGATGTCGAGGAAGACGTCACCGGTGAGGTAGACGTCCCAGGGCGGATCGTCGGGGGTGCGCCGGGCGGCCAGCGGGTCGACCGGGGCGGCCGGGCGGTTCTGGCCGGTGCGGCGGTGGTGTCCCTCTCCGACGGACGCGTATGACGCGGTCACGGTGCGCTCCCTGACGTGGTGCCGATCTGGCCAGTGTGCACCACGGGGCCGACAGCGGGCGGTGCGTCACGCCGGGGGCGGCCGGGCTCGGGGCCCGGCCGCCCCCGGCGGCCGGCGTCACGGTGCGGGAGGGCGTGCGGGGCGGTGGCGGGTCACCAGCGGGGGACGGCGGGGGTGACCCATCCGGGTTCGGCGGCGCGCATGGCGGCGGCGTCGTCGCGTTCCCGCAGCGCGCCGTCGTCGTCCAGCCAGCGGCGGTGCAGGAGGCCGAGCCGGTCCCGGTCGAGTTCGACGCCGAGGCCGGGCGCGTCGGAGACGGCGACCCTGCCGTCGTCGAAGACGAGCCGTTCGGTGAGGACGTCCTCGGACTGCCAGGGGTAGTGGGAGTCGCAGGCGTGGTGGAGGTCGGGGACGGTGGCGGCGACGTGGGTCATCGCGGCCAGCGAGATCCCGAGATGGGTGTTGGAGTGCATGGAGACGGCCACGCCGAACGTGCGGCAGACGGCGGCGAGTTCGCGGGTGTTGCGCAGGCCGCCCCAGTAGTGGTGGTCGGAGAGGACGACCTGGACGGCGTCGCGGGCGAAGGCCTCCGGGATCTCGGCGAACGTGGTCACGCACATGTTGGTGGCGAGCGGCACGTCGGTGCGGGCGGCGACCTCGGCCATGGCCGGGGTGCCGAGCGCGGGGTCCTCCAGGTATTCGAGGAGGTGGCCGATCTCGCGGGCGACGCGCAGCGAGGTGTCCACGGACCAGGCGCCGTTGGGGTCCAGGCGCAGGGGATGGCCGGGGAAGGCCTCGGCGAGGGCGCGGACGGCGGCGATCTCCTCGTCGGGCGCGAAGACGCCGCCCTTGAGCTTGAAGGAGGTGAAGCCGTGGCGCTCCTTGAAGCGGCGGGCCTGCTCGACCACGGAGGCCGGGTCGAGGGCGGCGCCCCAGTCGTCCTTCTCGGCGGGGACGCCTTCGGGGTGGGCGGCCCATTTGTAGAAGAGGTAGGCGCTGTACTCGACGGCGTCGCGCACCTTGCCGCCGAGCAGGGCGTGCACGGGCAGGCCGAGCGCCTTGCCGAGGGCGTCGAGGCAGGCGACCTCGAAGGCGGAGACGACGGACAGGCGCAGCTTGTCGGCGGTCTGCACGCCGCGCAGTCCGCCGACGTCGACCTGGGAGGAGGTCCGGGATCCGTCGACGCCGACGCCGTCGGCGATCGTGAACAGGCCGTTCAGGTCGCTGACCTGGCGTCCTGTCAGGCGTCGGGCGAAGGGGCGGGCCAGTTCCAGGTACTTGGTGTCGCCGTAGGTCTCGCCGACGCCGGTGACGCCGGCCGCGGTGACGACCTCGACGATCAGGCGGGGGGTGTAGGGCTGGTGGACGCCCTGGGTGTTGAGCAGGGGCGGGTCGGCGACCAGGATCGGGGTGAGGCGGACGTCGGTGATCGTGAGGTCGGGGCTCACAGGGTGGCTCCCACGAGGTCGAGGCCGGTTTCCAGGAGGGCTCCGAGGTCGGCCAGGTCGGCGGGCGAGGGCTCGGTGAGCGGGGCGCGGACGGGGCCGACGGGGCGGCCGCGCAGCCGGGCCGCCGCCTTGACCAGGGACACGGCGTAGCCGGGCACGCGGTCGCGGAGTTCGACGAGGGGGACGTAGAAGTCGCGCAGCAGCCGTTCCACCGGCTTGCCGTGAGCCCCCTCGCCGTCGCGCAGGGCGGTGAAGAAGGCGTCGGCGATCTCGGGGGCGAAGGCGTGGACGGCGGAGGAGTAGGCGGGGACGCCGACGGCGGCGTAGGCGCGGGCCTGGATCTCGGCGGTGGCGGCGCCGTTGAAGAAGAGGAAGCCGTCGGGGGCGGCGAGGGTGAGGCGCTGGAGCCGGTCGAGGTCGCTGTGGCCGTCCTTGAGGCCGATGACGTTCGGGATGCGGGCGATGCGTCTCAGGGACGCGGCGGTGTAGGCGACCTGGCCGCGCTGGTAGGCGATGAGGGGCAGCCGGGTGCGGGCGGCGAGCTGTTCCAGCTGGGCGACGAGGCCGTCCTGCGGGGCGGCGACGAGGTAGTGCGGCAGGACGAGGAGGGCGTCGGCGCCGGCCTCTTCGGCGATGCGGGCGAAGCGGGCGGCCTGGGCCCAGCCGTATCCGACGCCGGCGACGACGGGGAGGCGGCCGCCGGCCTCCTCGACGGCGACCGTGACGACCTGCCGGTACTCGTCCTCGTCGAGGGAGAAGAACTCGCCGGTGCCGCAGGCGGGGAAGAGGGCGCCGGGGGCGGTGGCGATCTGGGCCGCGACATGGGCGCGGAAGCCGTCGGGGTCGAGGGAGCCGTCGTCGTGGAAGCTGGTGAGCGGGAAGGACAGGACCCCGCGGGCCATGCCGTCCCGCAGGCGCCGGACCGTGTCCCGGACCGGCTCGCCGGTCGCGTCTCTTTCGGGGGTCACCCTCGCCATCTCCCTATGTAGACGTCATCCATGTATGGAAATGGAGGTTAGATACACGAACGGCGCTCGTCAATGCGGCCACTCCCGCCCTTACCATCGGCGCATGTCGGAGACAGGGGGCGTGCGCGAGGTGAAGTCCGCGGCGCGCACGGTCGAGCTGCTGGAACTGCTCGCGGCGCGCGCGGACCGGCCCGCGCGGCTGCAGGAGCTGGCCGACGAGCTGGGGGTGCCGCGCAGCTCGATGTACGCGCTGCTCCAGACCCTGATCGGACGGGGCTGGGTGCGCACGGACGTCACCGGCTCGCTCTACGGCATCGGCATCCACGCCCTGCTCACCGGCACCGGCTACCTCGACTCCGATCCCCGCGTGCGCCTGGTGCGGCCCTTCCTCGACGAGGCGTCCGAGGCGCTGGGCGAGACGATCCACCTCGGGCGGCTCGACGGCCGGGGGGTGGCCTATCTGGCGACGCGCGAGTCGCACGAATACCGGCGCACGCTCAGCCGGGTCGGACGGCGGCTGCCCGCGCACGCCGGCGCGCTCGGCAAGGCGCTGCTGGCGGAACGCCCGGACGGCGAACTGCCCGAGGGCCCCTACGAGGCGCTCACCCCGCACACCCGCACCAGCCGGGAGGCCCTGCTGGCCGACCTCGCCGAGGTGCGGGCGCGCGGCCACTCCGTGGACCGCGAGGAGGGCGTCCCCGGCATCGTGGGCTTCGGCTTCGCCCTGCGCTACGACGTCCCCGCCCAGGACGCGATCAGCTGCTCGGTGCCGGTGTCCCGGCTGACGCCCGGGCACGAGGAGCGGATCGTCGCGGTGATGCGGGAGATCAGGACCGCGATCGAGGCGACGGCGCCCGGCTCCGGCGGCGGCGCGGACTGGCGATAGCCGGGACCGGGCCCCGGGGGCCCATGGCGGGCTGTCCGGCCGGGTCAGAACGTGTAGGCGTCGACCTCGGCGAGACACCGGGCCCGGCGTTCCTCGTCGTCCTCCAGGAACGAGGCGACGAAGGAGTTGCGGGCCAGTTCGCGCAGCCGCTCCTCGCTCAGGCCGAGACTCGCGCGGACGGCGTCGAAGTTGTCGTCGGCGTAGCCGCCGAAGTAGGCGGGGTCGTCCGAGTTGACGGTGCAGACGAGTCCCGCGTCGAGCATGGCCGGCAGCGGGTGCTCGGCGAGGACGTCGACGGTGCGCAGCCGGACGTTGGACAGCGGGCACAGGGTCAGCGGGATCCGCTCCCGCACCAGGCGCTCCACCAGCGCCGGGTCCTCCATGCAGCGCAGGCCGTGGTCGACGCGCTCGACGCCGAGGACGTCCAGCGCCTCGGTGATGTACCGCGGCGGCCCCTCCTCGCCGGCGTGCGCCACCCGCCGCAGCCCGAGCGCTGCGGCCGCCTCGTACACCTCGCGGAACTTCGCCGGCGGATGCCCGACCTCGGCGGAGTCCAGCCCGACGCCGGTGATCCGGTCGAGGTAGGGCTTCGCCGCGTCCAGCGTCTCCAGCGCCGACTCGGCGGACTCGTCGCGCAGGAAGCACAGGATCAGCCGGGTGGAGACGCCGTGGACGTCCTCGCTGCGACCCAGCGCCCGCCACAGCCCCTCCACGACCGTGCCCATGCCGACGCCGCGCGCGAGGTGGGCCTGCGGGTCGAAGAAGATCTCGGCGTGCCGCACGCCCTGGGCGGCCGCCCGGGCCAGGTAGGCGTTCGCGAGGTCCTCGAAGTCCCGCTCGGTGCGCAGCACCGCCATCAGCTCGTAGTACAGGTTCAGGAAGGACTGGAGGTCCTCGAACCGGTACGCCTCCCGGAGCGCCTCGGTGTCGGCGTACGGCAGCGCGACCCCGTTGCGGGCGGCCAGCTCGAAGGCCAGCTCGGGCTCCAGGGTGCCTTCGATGTGCAGGTGCAGTTCAGCTTTGGGGATGGGCATCAGAGCATCGTACGGCCGCTTCAGCTGCGTTTCGGAACCGGCACCCGTTGGAGGTCGTGCGCCACGGTCAGTTCTCCCTCGAAGCCGGCCGCGCGCGCCTGCCGCTCGAACTCCGCGGGCTCGGAGTAGCGCTGGCTGAAGTGCGTGAGGACCAGGTGCCGCACTCCCGCGTCCCGTGCCGCCCGGGCCGCCTGACCGGCGGTCAGATGCCCGTGGTCGACGGCGAGCCGCTCGTCCTCGTCGAGGAAGGTCGACTCGACGACGAGCAGGTCGGCGCCCTCGGCGAGGGCGTGCACCCCCTCGCAGAGCCGGGTGTCCATGACGAACGCGAACCGCTGTCCGCGGCGCACCTCGCTGACGTCGTCGAGCGACACCCCGCCGACCGAGCCCTCCCGCTGTATTCGGCCCACGTCCGGCCCCCGCACGCCGTGCGCGGCGAGCAGTTCGGGCAGCATGCGGCGCCCGTCGGGCTCGACGAGCCGGTAGCCGTACGACTCGACGGGGTGCGAGAGCAGGGCGGCCTCCAGGCGGTACGAGGAGGCGGTCGCCAGGACGCCGTCGCCGTCCACCGGGGCCTCGGTGACGCCGACGGTCTCGCGGTAGGCGGTGGAGTAGCGCAGCCGGTCGAAGAAGCGCTGCCCGGAACGCGGGTAGTGCGCGGTGACCGGGTGCGGGACCCGGTCGAGGTTGATCCGCTGGATGACCCCGGCCAGGCCGAGGGCGTGGTCGCCGTGGAAGTGGGTGACGCAGATCCGGTGGATGTCGTGCGCGGCGACGCCGGCGCGCACCATCTGGCGCTGGGTGCCCTCGCCCGGGTCGAAGAGGATGCCCTCGCCGTCCCAGCGCAGGAAGTAGCCGTTGTGGTTGCGGTGCCGGGTGGGGACCTGGCTGGCGGTGCCGAGGACGACGAGTTCGCGTACGGACACGACGGCCTATCCGGGGGGCCAGTGCAGGCCGCGGCCGCCGAGGACGTGCGCGTGGGCGTGCCAGACCGTCTGCCCGGCGCCGGCGCCGGTGTTGAAGACGGTGCGGTAGCTCTCCAGCTTCTCCTCCCGCGCGACCTCCCGGGTCTCGCGCAGCACGTCGGCGGCGAGTTCCGGGGCCTCGGCGGCGAGGGCGGCGGCGTCCTGGTGATGCGCCTTCGGGATCACCAGGACATGGGTGGGCGCCTGCGGGTTGATGTCCCGGAAGGCGACGGTCGTGCCGGTCTCCCGCACGATCGTCGCGGGGATCGTCCCCGAGACGATCTTGCAGAACAGGCAGTCGTCCTGCGGTTCCCCTGCCATGCGGGTCCTCCTCGGACAGTCGGTCGATCGGTACGGGGCATCGTATCCGGGGGCCGCGGCGGTCAGGGCAGCTCGGGGGGCGTCATGGCGGGCGTGGTCTCCAGCGCGGCCAGCGCCAGTGACACCGCCTCGTCCAGCTGGACGTCCCGGCCGGCCGCGTGGTCCTGGGGGGCGCAGACGACCTCGACGTCCGGGTCGACGCCGTGGTTCTCCACGCCCCAGCCGGGCCCCTCCAGCCAGATCGCGTACTTGGGCTGGGTGACGAGCGTGCCGTCGACCAGCCGGTAGCGGCTGTCGATCCCGACCGTCCCGCCCCAGGTGCGCGTGCCCACCACCGGACCGATCCCGAGCGCCTTGATCGCCGCGTTGACGATGTCCCCGTCGGACCCGGAGAACTCGTTGGCGACGGCGACCACGGGCCCCCGGGGCGCGTCCTCCGGGTAGCTGGAGGCGCGCACGCCGCGCGGGACGTCCCAGCCGACGACGCGCCGGGCCAGTTTCTCCACGACGAGCTGGGAGGTGTGGCCGCCCCGGTTCTCGCGCACGTCCACGATCAGCCCCTCGCGCACGACCTCGACCCGCAGGTCCCGGTGGATCTGGGCCCAGCCCGGCGCCTGCATGTCGGGCACGTGCAGATACCCCAGCCGGCCGTCCGAGATCTCGTGCACGTACGCGCGGCGGTCGGCGACCCACGCGTGGTAGCGCAGCGCCTCCTCGTCCGCGACGGGCACGACCACGGCGTGCCGGGGCTCGCCGCCGCCGGACGGCGAGACGGTCAGCTCCACGACCCTGCCCGCGGCGCCGACGAGCAGCGGCCCGGGTCCGGTGACCGGGTCGACCGGCTGCCCGCCGACGGCGAGGATCGCGTCGCCGGCCCGCACGGCGACGCCGGGCGCGGCGAGCGGGGAGCGGGCGTCGGGGTCGGAGGTCTCCGAGGGCAGGACCCGGTCGATGCGCCAGGAGCCGTCCTCGTGCCGGGAGAGGTCCGCGCCCAGCAGGCCCTGCCGGGCGCCGCGGCCTCGGCCGCCGCGCGGCATGACGTAGGCGTGCGAGGTGCCGAGTTCGCCGTGCACCTCCCAGAGCAGGTCGACGAGGTCGTCGTGGGTCGCGACGCGCTCCAGCACGGGCCGGTAGCGGTCCAGGACGCCGTCCCAGTCGACCCCGCCGAGATCGGGCCGCCAGAAGTTGTCCCGCATGATGCGGCCGTTCTCGTCGTACATCTGCCGCCACTCGGCGGCGGGGTCGACGACGCGGCGGACGCGGCCGAGGTCGACGGTGACGTTGCCGTCGCCGTCCTCGTCGCCCGGGGCGCGCCGGTCGCTGGGGACGACCTTGAGCTTGCCGTCGGTCCACAGCAGCAGCCGCTTGCCGTCGCCGCTGACCTCGAAGCCGTCGGCGTCGGCGGCCAGGTGCTCGACGCGCCGCTGGACGAGGTCGTAGCGCTCCAGCTCGGTGTGCGGGTCGGGGTCGTCCGGGGTGGCCCGGGAGGCGCCGAGGACGCCGCGGACGGGGTGACGCAGCCACAGGACGCCGTCCCGCGCCGCGGCGAGCCCCGAGTACCGGCCGGCCTCGACCGGGAAGGGCACGATCCGGTCGGCGAGGCCTTCGAGGTCGATCCGGGTGGCCGGGGCGCCCTCGCTGTCGGGCGTCTCGTCCTTGTCGGGCGCCTCGAACGGCCTGCCGTGCCGCTGCGGGCCGAAGGGGGACGGGGTCGTCGCGGCGAGGGTGATCAGGTGCGGGCGGGCGCCGGCCACGAACGACAGGTCGAAGACGTGCTCGTCGTAGACCGGGTCGAAGGCGCGGGCGGACAGGAACGCGAGGTGCTTGCCGTCGAGGGTGAAGGCGGGCGCGTAGTCCCGGAAGCGCAGCGGGGTGGCCTCGGTGACCGACAGGTCGGTGACGTTGGCGAGCCTGAGCTGGCTGAGCGGGCGCGGGCCGGGGTGCGACCAGGCCAGCCAGGCCGAGTCGGGCGAGAAGACCAGGCCGGACACCTCGCCGTCGGGGCTGGCGTCGACCTCGCGGACCTCGCCGCTCTCCCGCTCGACGAGCAGCAGCCGTCCGTCGTGCGCGGCGACGGCGGCCCGGCTGCCGTCGGGCGCCATGGCGAGCTCCAGGACCCGGCCGAGCCGTCCTGCGGCGAGCCGGCGCGGTGCGGCGCCCGGGATCCGTCCGGTGGCGGGGGCGAACTCCAGCGCGTCCTCGCCCTCCGCGTCGGTCACCCAGACCGCCCACTCCTCGCCCTCGGTGCGGAAGGCGCGCGGCAGCCGGGCGCGGACGCCGGGTTCGGCGGCGAGCGCGCGGGCGGGCCCGCTGCGGTGGGTGACCCAGTGGACGGCCCCGCGCACCTCGACGACGCTGCCGCGCGCGGTGTGGTCGGGGGCGGCGCCGCCCAGCCAGCGGGAGGCGGCGACCGGGTGGGGGCGGCGGTCGGCGCGCTGGCCGCCGAGGCGGACGTCGAGCCGGCGCGGCTCGGCGCCGTCCAGGTCGTCCAGCAGCCACAGTTCGCCCGCCGACATGTACACGATGCGGCTGCCGTCGCCGGCGGCCTGGCGGGCGTAGAAGTCCCCGAGCGGCGTGTGGCGGCGCAGGTCGGAACCGTCTGCGAGAGAGGAGTAGAGGGCTCCGGCGCCTTCGTGGTCGGAGAGGAACGCGATCCGGCCGCCCGCCCACACCGGGCACTCGATGTTGCCGTCGAGGTCCTCGTGGAGCCGGACGAACTCCCCGTCGCCGTCCCGGTCGATCCACAGCTTGCCCGCCGTGCCGCCCCGGTAGCGCTTCCAGTGGGCGGCCTCGCGGCCCATCGGCGCGGACTGAAGCACGGTGTGCGGGCCGTGGGCGACGGCGCCGACGGGCCCGTACGGCAGGGTCTCTGCCGGGCCGCCGTCGACGGGGACGGCGCGGGCCCAGGTGCGGCGCAGGGTGGCCTGGTCGTGACTGCTGACGGCGAGCACCCGACCGTCCGGGGTCCAGCCGCGCACCCGGGTCTGCCAACTCCCCCAGTACGTCAGGCGGGTGGAGGGGCCGCCGTCGACGGGGGCGATGTGCACCTCGGGGGCGCCGTCGCGGGTGGAGGTCCAGGCGACGGTGGTCCCGTCGGGCGAGATGCGCGGCCAGGAGACGGGCACGTTGTCGGCGCTGACCCGCCAGGCGCGGCCGCCGTCGAGGGGCGCGAGCCAGATGTCGTCCTCGGCGGCGAAGGCCACCGACTCGCCGTGCAGGTGCGGGAATCTGAGGTACGCGCCGGGCGTCGCGGGCTGGGTCACCGCTTCACTGTAGGCAACGGCGGGGCGGCTGGTCAGGGGTTTGGATCACTTCCCGACAGCGCCCGCGCGCACGGTCTCGGTGACGGTCACCGTGACGGTGACCGTGGGCCGTACGTCCGGGCGCGCGGTTTTGGCGGGCCGGCCGGGCGACTGGCCCACCGGGGAGGGCGTGGCGTCGCGGCAGTCGCCGAGCCCGCTCACCCGGAACAGCTGTTTCCTGCCCACGACGGCGGTGAGGTCCCCGCGCACACAGGCCCCGTCGACGGCCCGGCCGACCTTCCCGGTGACGGTGATGTCCCGCCCGTCGCCGGTCTCGCCCTGGCAGTCGACGGAGGCGACGGCCCCCGGCCTGCCCTGGTTCTCGTAGCGTGCCGTGCAGGTCAGCCAGCGCACCTTCACGTCCCGCCGCTGGATCTCCGCGGTCGCCGCCTGGTCGGTGGTGTACGCGATGGACATGCTGCTGAGCCCGCCCGGTTCGCAGGCCACGACGCCCAGCGCGGCCGCGGCCACCGCCGGGAGAAGCCAAATCCGCCTCAAAGCCCCCATGGAGGGCAGCGTGCCACTCCGGCAGCCGGTCCGACAGCCCGAATGCGGTCATGTTCCGCCGTGCTCGGCCGAGTTGCCTCGCACAAACCGGGTTCCGGCCGGCTCCGTGCACGGCCTACCGTGTGGGCATGAGCGACCGCCGCCGCAGAACCCTCGTCGTGGACGCGACGACCGCCTACGTGTGGACGGTCCGCCACCGCCACGGGGACGGGCTGCCGTGCCGGGAGATCCTCACCCTCGGCCGGGACGGCAGGCGCACCCGCATCGTCTTCCCCGACGGCGAGGGGCGCTCCTCGGGGGGCGGCGGGTACGGGCACAGCGGCGGGGTGAGCGACCGCGAGCACTACCTCAACCTGCACGAGCCCGGCGTGGTGCGCGCCTTCGTCGACGAGGCCGTCCGGCGGGGACTGCTCGGGCAGGGCGGCGAGCTGGACGGCTGGGAGCTGTTCCCGGCGGTCGTCGAGGCGGTGGCGCTCAGCCGCGCAGCAGCAGCCACTCCTGGAGCTCCACCAGATTGCCCTCCGGGTCCTTGAGGTGGGCGACGCGCATCCGGTCGGTCATCGGCGCGGGCCCCCGCAGCAGGACCGCGCCCCGGCCGGTGATCCGCGCGCAGTACGCGTCCAGGTCGTCGACGCGCAGCACGACCAGGGAGCGGTGCCCGCTCGCCGTGTCGCCCACTTCGCCGAGGACGGCGGCCATCATCGCCCGGTCCTGAAGCGCGATGCCCGCCGAGCCGGTGACGGGGCTGAACTTCTCGTACGGCCCGTCCACCGCGCCCGACTGCGGCTTGAGGCCGAGGACGTCGGCGTAGAAGCGGTAACAGGCGGCGAAGTCGGTGACGAGCAGCCGGACTTGGGCGAGTTCCACGGTGTCCCCCCGAGGTCAGGACCAGCGGCCGGTGCGGCCGAGCAGCAGGGCGGTGGCCGCCGTGCCGGCGGTCGAGGTGCGCAACACGCTGCGACCGAGGCGGTGGGCCTTCGCGCCCGCCTCCTCGAACAGCGTCAACTCCTCGGGGGAGACCCCGCCTTCGGGACCCACGACGAGCACGATCTCGCCCGAGGCGGGGAGTTCGGCGGTTGCCAGGGCCGCGCTGGGGTAGTCGCGGTCCTCGTGCAGGACGGCGGCGAAGTCGGCCCGCGCCAGGAGGGCAGCCACCTGCTTGGTCGTCGCCGCATCGGCGATCTCGGGGAAGCGGACCCGGCGGGACTGCTTGCCGGCCTCGCGGGCGGTGGCCCGCCACTTGGCGAGCGCCTTCAGTCCGCGCTCGCCCCTCCACTGGGTGATGCAGCGCGAGGCCGCCCAGGGCACGATCGCGTCGACGCCGGTCTCGGTCATCGTCTCGACGGCCAGCTCGCCCCGGTCGCCCTTGGGCAGTGCCTGGACGACGGTGATCCGGGGCGACCCGGCGGGCTCCTCGGCCACCTCCGCGAGGCGCACCACCAGCCGGTCCCTGCCCTCGGCCGCGACGACCTCGCCGCGCGCCCAGCGTCCGGCGCCGTCGGTGAGGACGACCTCCTCGCCGGCGTGCAGCCGCTTCACGGAGACGGCGTGCCGGCCCTCGGGACCGTCGAGCACGAACGCGGGCTGCGGACCGGGGAGTTCGCCGACGACGAAGACGGGGGCGGTCATGAGCGGCCCCCGTCCCCGGCCGGGAACCGCGACAACGCTGTCCGGGCCTCGGCGAGTTCGGCCGCCAGGACCTCCACGAGCCGCCCCGCGGGCATTTCGCGGGCCATCCGGTGCCCCTGTCCGGCCCACAGCGCCATGCCCTGCGCGTCGCCCGCCGCGGCCGCCGCCTTGCGCAGCGGCGCGGTCAGGTGGTGGACCTCCGGGTAGGCGGCGGGCGCGTAGGGGCCGTGCTCGCGCAGGAAGCGGTTGACCAGGGCGCGGGCCGGGCGGCCGGAGAACGCGCGGGTCAGCTCGGTGCGCACGAAGAGCGGGTTGGTCAGGGCCTGCTTGTGCACGGCGTGCGCGCCGGACTCGGGCGTGGCGAGGAACGCGGTGCCCAGCTGGGCCGCGCTCGCGCCCGCCGCGAGAACGGCGGCGATCTGGCTGCCGCGCATCAGACCGCCGGCGGCGACGACCGGCAGCCGCACCGACTCGCGGACCTGGGCGACCAGGGAGAGCAGCCCGACGCCGCAGCCGTCGGTCTCCGGGTTGTCGCGGTGGGCGCCCTGGTGACCGCCGGCCTCCACGCCCTGCACGATCACCGCGTCCGCGCCGGCCCGCTCCACCGCGACGGCCTCCTCGACCGTGGTCACCGTGACCAGGGTGAACGTGCCGCCGCGCCGCAGGGCCTCCAGGGTGTCGCCGCCGGGGACGCCGAAGTGGAACGAGACGACCGGCACCGGGTTGTCCAGGAGCACGGCGAGCTTGGCGTCGTAGCCGTCGTCGCGGCCGCTGTCCGGGTCGCCCAGCTCGGTCTCGTACCAGGCGGCCTCGCCGGCCAGCTGATGGGCGTAGACCTCTATGGCGCCGGCGGCGGGGAGGGGGGCGCCGGGCGCCGCCTGGGAGCCGGGGTTCGCGCCGGGGTGGTCGGGCTGCGGCATGAAGAGGTTCACGCCGAAGGGACGGCCGGTCAGGCTCCGCAGCTGTTTGATCTCCTGGTACATGCCGTCGGCCGTCTTGTACCCGGCCGCGAGGAAACCGAGTCCGCCGGCCTCGGCCACGGCGGCGGCGAGCCGGGGCACGGAGACACCGCCCGCCATGGGGGCCTGCACGATCGGGTGCGGGAGGAGATCGGTCAGTGCGGAGGACATGACGGCATGTTGTCACGTCCTTTGAACAAGTCCGAATCGGCCCCGCGCCCCGCCCGCGCGGGCGCCGGGACAGTGTTCCCGACGCCCTCGCGGCACCGCTCAGCGCCCGTTGAAGGCGTCCTTCAGCCGGGAGAACAGACCCTGCTGGCCGGGCTGGAACTGGCCCGTGGGCCGCTCCTCGCCGCGCAGCTTGGCCAGCTCGCGCAAGAGCCGCTCCTGCTCCGGGTCCAGCTTCGTCGGCGTCTGCACCTCGACGTGCACGATGAGGTCGCCGCGGCCGCCGCCCCGCAGATGCGTGACGCCCCGGCCGTGCAGCGGGATCGACTGGCCGGACTGGGTGCCGGGCCGGATGTCGACCTCCTCCAGGCCGTCCAGCGTCTCCAGCGGCACCTTCGTGCCGAGGGAGGCCGCCGTCATCGGCAGGGTCACCGTGCAGTGGAGGTCGTCGCCGCGCCGCTGGAACTGCGCGTGCGGCAGCTCGTGGATCTCCACGTACAGGTCGCCGGCGGGGCCGCCGCCGGGGCCGACCTCGCCCTCGCCCGCGAGCTGGATGCGGGTGCCGTTGTCGACGCCGGCCGGGATCTTCACCGTCAGCGTGCGACGCGAGCGGACCCGCCCGTCGCCCGCGCACTCCGGGCACGGGGTCGGCACGACGGTGCCGAAGCCCTGGCACTGCGGACACGGCCGCGAGGTCATGACCTGACCCAGGAAGGACCGGGTCACCTGCGACACCTCGCCGCGGCCGCGGCACATGTCGCACGTCTGGGCCGTCGTCCCCGGCGCCGCGCCCTCACCGCTGCACGTGGTGCAGACGATCGCCGTGTCGACCTGGATGTCCTTGGTCGTGCCGAAGGCCGCCTCTTCGAGGTCGATCTCCAGCCGGATCATGGCGTCCTGGCCGCGGCGGGTGCGCGAGCGCGGGCCGCGCTGGGACGCCGTGCCGAAGAAGGCGTCCATGATGTCGGAGAAGTTCCCGAAGCCGCCGGCCCCGAAGCCGCCGGCGCCACCGCCGCCCGACTGGGACAGCGGATCGCCGCCGAGGTCGTAGACCTGCTTCTTCTGCGGGTCCGACAGCACCTCGTAAGCGGCGTTGATCTCCTTGAACCGCTCCTGGGTCTTCGGGTCCGGGTTCACATCCGGGTGCAGCTCGCGCGCGAGCCGCCGGAAGGCCTTCTTGATCTCTTCCTGCGACGCATCGCGGCGCACGCCGAGGACGGCGTAGTAGTCCGTGGCCACTTACGACTCCGCCAGGATCTGTCCGACGTACCGTGCCACCGCTCGTACCGCTCCCATCGTTCCCGGGTAATCCATGCGGGTCGGTCCGACCACGCCCAGTTTGGCGACTGCCTCGCCGCCCGAACCGTAGCCCACCGACACCACGGAAGTGGAGTTGAGCCCCTCGTGGGCGATCTCGTGACCGATGCGAACGGTCATGCCCGAATCCCCCGCCTCACCAAGGAGCTTGAGGAGCACGACCTGCTCCTCCAGCGCCTCCAGGACGGGCCGGATGGTGAGGGGAAAGTCATGTCCGAAGCGGGTGAGATTGGCGGTGCCGCCGATCATCAACCGCTCCTCGTTCTCTTCGACGAGCGTCTCCAGCAGGGTGGAGAGCACCGTCGTGACCGTGCCGCGGTCCTCCGCCTCGAAGGCGTCCGGCAGATCCTCCACCAGACGCGGCACGTCGGAGAACCGGCGGCCCGCGACCCGGCTGTTGAGCCGCGCGCGCAGGTCCGCCAGGGAGGACTCGCCGAAGGGCGCCGGGCAGTCCACCATCCGCTGCTCGACCCGCCCGGTGTCCGTGATCAGCACGAGCATCAGGCGCGCGGGCGCGAGCGAGAGAAGCTCCACATGCCGCACGGTCGAACGGGTCAGGGACGGGTACTGCACGACGGCGACCTGACGGGTGAGCTGTGCGAGCAGCCGTACCGTGCGGGCCACGACGTCGTCGAGGTCGACGGCGCCGTCGAGGAAGTTCTGGATGGCCCGGCGCTCCGGGCCGGTCATCGGCTTGACGCCGGCCAGCTTGTCGACGAACAGCCGGTAGCCCTTGTCCGTGGGGATGCGCCCGGCGCTGGTGTGCGGCTGGGCGATGTACCCCTCGTCCTCCAGGGCGGCCATGTCGTTGCGGACCGTCGCCGGGGACACGCCGAGGTTGTGACGCTCGGTGAGCGCCTTCGACCCCACGGGCTCCTCGGTGCCGACGTAGTCCTGGACGATGGCGCGCAGGACCTGAAGTCTGCGTTCACTCAGCATCCGCGCGCACCTCCAAGATCTCGTCCCCCAGTCCCCTGGGCGTCTCGTCTGGCACTCTTCACATCCGAGTGCCAGCGTTCCCCGGCCCAGTGTACGGCTGTGGGGTACACCCAGGGCAAGGTCGGCCCCTCCGGGGGCGTTGTGCAGCTAGCGTCGCGGTATGACGGTGACTTGGGAAGAGCTCGGATGGGAGCGGCTCGCGGAGGGTGTCGGCCGGGTGCGGCTGCCGGGCTGGGACTGCACCGCGGGGCTGGTCGTCGGGGCGGGCGCGGTGCTGATGGTGGACGCCGGATCCAGCCTGGCGGAAGGGGCGCGGCTGCGCGCCGAGGCCGAGGAGCTGACGGGTGCGCGTGTGACTCATCTCGCGCTCACCCACCCCCATTTCGACCACGTGTTCGGGGCGGCGGCGTTCGCGGGCGCGGAGGTCTACGGGGCGGTGGGCGCGGACGCCGTGCCGCGCGAGGAGCTGCGGGCGGACGCGGTGCGCAACGGCCTCGACGAGACGGCGGCTTCCGAGGCCGTCGACACCCTCGTGCGGCCCCGCCATCCGGTCTGCGGCGAGTGGACCCTCGGCCTCGGCGACGGCCGCCAGGTCCTGCTCGCCAACGTCGGCCCCGCCCACAGCGCCCACGACCTGGTGGTCCTCGTCCCCGGAGCCGCCGGCTCGCCGGAGGTGGTGTTCTGCGGCGATCTGGTCGAGGAGTCCGGCGAACCGCAGGCCGGGCCGGACGCCGTCCCCGGCCGCTGGCCCGCCGCCCTCGACCGCCTCCTGGAGCTCGGCGGCGAGGACGCGCTGTACGTGCCCGGCCACGGGGCGACGGTGGACGCCGCGTTCGTACGGGCCCAACGCGACGCCCTCGCGGCCCGTTTCGGCGTGTCGCGCTGACCCTGTGCCCCGCGTCCCGCGGCTTCTCCTATCGTCATCCGAATGCGCGAGTACTCCACCGACCTGACCCCCTCCTGGAAGAAGCCGAAGCCCGTCCCCGAGGTCCCGGCGGACCCCGGTCTGGTCGTGGAGGAGCCCGGCACCGGGTTCTGCGGCGCGGTGACCGGCTGCGAGGCGGGCACGGTGACCCTGGAGGACCGCTTCGGCAAGCACCGCGTGTTCCCGCTGGAGCCCGGGGGCTTCCTGCTGGAGGGCCGCACGGTCACCCTCGTCAGACCCGCCTCGGGGCCGGCGCGCCCCTCCCGCACCGCCTCCGGCTCCGTCGCCGTCCCCGGCGCCCGCGCCCGGGTCGCCCGCGCCGGACGCATCTACGTCGAGGGCCGGCACGACGCCGAACTGGTCGAGAAGGTGTGGGGCGACGACCTGCGCGTCGAGGGCGTCGTCGTGGAGTACCTGGAGGGCGTCGACGACCTGCCGTCGATCGTCGCGGAGTTCGCGCCGGGCCCGGACGCGCGGCTCGGGATCCTCGTCGACCACCTCGTGCCCGGCACCAAGGAATGGCGCATCGCCCGATCCGTGACCAGCGAACACGCCCTGGTCGTCGGCCACCCCTACATCGACGTCTGGGAAGCCGTGAAGCCCGCCTCCCTGGGCATCGAGTCCTGGCCGCGCGTGCCGCACGGGCAGGACTGGAAGACGGGGGTGTGCCGGGCCCTGGGCTGGCCGTCGGAGAACACGGGCGCGGTGTGGCAGGCGATCCTCAAGCGGGTCGGCTCCTACAAGGACCTGGAACCGGAACTGCTGGGCCGCGTGGAAGAACTGATCGACTTCGTCACCGCCCCGGCCGGCTGACCTCCGGCACCGGCAACCGCCCGAGCCGGGGACGGGGCCGGGGTCCGGGCCCGTCCGTCCTCCCGCCCGCCGCGCGGTGCTGCGAACGGCCCGCCCTGCCTAGTCCACCAGGTCGCGCACCACCGCGTCGGCCAGCAGTCGCCCGCGCAGGGTCAGCACCGCCCGCCCCTCGTCGTAGGCGTCGCGCAGGAGCAGGCCCTCGCCGAGCGCCCGGCGGGACGCCGCGAGGCCGTCGGGCCGCAGCAGCGCGAGCGGCGCGCCCTCCCGCAGCCGCAGCTCCAGCAGGATCCGCTCGACCCGGCGGTCCTCGTCCGAGAGCACCTCGCGCCCGGCGCCCGGCGAGCGCCCGCCCGCGAGTGCCGCCGCGTACGCGCCGGGATGCTTGACGTTCCACCAGCGCACCCCGCCCACGTGCGAGTGCGCCCCCGGCCCCGCGCCCCACCAGTCGGCGCCCCGCCAGTACAGCTCGTTGTGCAGGCAGCGGGCCGCCGGCGAGGCAGCCCAGTTGGAGACCTCGTACCAGTCGAGACCCGCCGCCGACATCACCTCGTCCGCGATCAGATAGCGGTCCGCGTGGACGTCGTCGTCGGTCATCGGCACCTCGCCGCGGCGGATGCGGCGGGCGAGGCCGGTCCCTTCCTCGACGATCAGGGCGTACGCCGAGACATGGTCGGGGCCCGCGCCCAGCGCCGCCTCCAGGGACGCCCGCCAGTCGTCGTCCGACTCGCCGGGGGTTCCGTAGATCAGGTCGAGGTTGACGTGTTCGAAGCCCTCGGCCCGCGCCTCCGCCACGCACTCCTCGGGGCGTCCCGGGGTGTGGGTGCGGTCGAGGACCTTCAGGACGTGCTGCCGGGCGCTCTGCATGCCGAAGGAGACACGGTTGAAGCCGCCCGCGCGCAGGGCCGCCAGATACGCCGGGTCCACGGACTCCGGGTTCGCCTCCGTCGTCACCTCCGCGTCCGCCGCCAGCCCGAACTCGTCGCGGATCGCGCCCAGCATCCGGACCAGGTCGGACGCGCCCAGCAGCGTCGGAGTGCCGCCGCCGACGAAGACCGTGCGGACCTCGCGCGGGTCGTCGCCGAGGACCTTGCGGGCCAGCCGGATCTCGTCGATCAGGGTGTCCGCGTAATTGTCACGGGAGGCGAGGACGCCGCCGGTGCCGCGCAGCTCGGTCGCCGTGTAGGTGTTGAAGTCGCAGTACCCGCAGCGGGTCGCGCAGTACGGGACGTGCAGGTAGAACCCGAGGGGACGGTCGGCGGCGCCGGCGAGCGCGTGCGCCGGGAGCGCGCCGTCGTCGGGGACCGGCTCACCGTCGGGAAGTGCGGAAGGCATGTCGCCCATTGTCCCGCACGCCGACGCGTACCCGCGTAGGCGCCGGACCCCGGGGCCGGGCGCGGGCGCGGCCCCGGGGGGAGCGGCCGAGGGATTCGGCCGGGTTTCGGCCGGGGGATTCGGCCGGGGCAAGGTCTCAGGACAGGAGGTCCGCTCCCAGGGGGCGGTCCGGGCCGGCGCCCGGCAGGACGTAGGCCAGCGCCGAGCCCCGCGTCTCGGTGAACCCGCTCAGCTCGTCCTGGGTCGCCATCCGCCGCTGCACCCGGGTGAACAGGGCGGGGTCCCGCATGAAGGCGAGGAACAGCAGACCCTGGTCGGTGGGGCCGTCGGCGTAGGAGTAGCAGCGGCGCAGCATCCTGGCCCCGGCGTCGTGCTGGGGACCGACCACGCCGACGTGGGAACGCGCCGGGGTGAGGAGGCGGCCCTTCGGGGACTTGGCGAAGACGTCGACGTCGGCGTGCTCGGGGCCGCCGGACAGCGGGCCGCCCGTCGAGCGGCGCCTGCCGACGATCTCCTCCTGGCGGTGCACCGCGAGCCGGGCGAAGTCCTCCACCCGCAGGTGGATCCGCCGGACGACGAGGTAGGTGGCGTCGCCCGACCACACCCAGCGCTCGCACTCCTCCGCGTCCGGATTGGCGCTGCCGTTCTTGAAGCCGAGCAGGTCGCGCGGGGTGCCGCCGTCGTCCGGGGGCGGCGGCAGGAAGCCGGACTGCCGCCAGCGCGGGCGCAGGGTCTCCCCGGCCAGCCGGGTGAGGGCCTCGGCGCTCTCCTCGGCCGTGTCCGAGTCGTCGGCGCACAGCTGCACGAGCACGTCGCCGCCGCAGCGGGCCGGATCGAGGCGGTCGCCGGGGAACGCAGGCAGCTCCCGCAGGGCCGCGGGGGCGGTCACGCCGAGACGGGCGGGCAGGCGCGGTCCGACGCCGACGGTGGCGGTGAGCCGGTCCTGCGGGGAACCGTCCGCCTCCTCCCCGGCCTCGGCGAGCGCGTCGGTCCACGCGCCGAGCACCTCCTTCAGCGCCCGCACGCCCGCCGCTCCGCGCACGGCGGGACCGAGGTCGTAGGCCAGGAGCAGCGCGGTGGCCTGCTGGGGCGTCGTCACACCGGCCTGGCGCACGCCGCGGGCGCCGTGACCGCCGGGACCCGGACGGGAGCCGGAGCCGGCGGCGGGCCCGGGGGCGCCGTGGTGCGGCGGACCGGCCGCCCGGGTACAGGCGGTCGCGCTCAGCCCGAGACCGGCGCCGGCGCCGGCGATCAGAACGCGTCGACGCGGAGGCGCGTCGATGGGGACATTCGTTGCCTTCGGCACGAACCGGACGATACATCCGCAGGGGCGGACAGCCGCCTTCCCTCGCCCGCCCCCCGCCGCCGCCCCGGCGAGCGCTACTCCGCCTGGAGCACCAGCAGGGCCAGGTCGTCCTCCGGGGGGTGCTCGCCGAAGGCGTGGACCAGGCCCCGGATCCGCTCCGCGATCAGGTCCGCGTCGAGGCCGGCACAGCCCGCGAGCGCGGCGGCGAGACCCGCGTCGTCGTCGAACTGCCGCGGGCCGGACCGCCGCTCGGTGACGCCGTCGGTCACGCACAGCAGCGTGTCGCCCGGCCGCAGCCGCAGGCTGTCGCACGTGTAGGCGACGTCCTCGATGACTCCCAGCAGGGTCTGCGGATGCCCCGCCGTGGCGACCGAGCCGTCCGCGCCGAGCAGCAGCGGCAGCGGGTGCCCGGCGGAGGCGAGGGTGCAGCGCACCCCGCCCTCGAACGGGGCCAGCTCGCCGTAGAGGAGGGAGAGGAAGCGGGTCTGTGGCCCCTCGCCCGGAACGACGGGCCCCACGAAGGCCCGGGCGGCCGCGTCGGCGGCCTCGGTCGCGTCGTCGAGGAGCAACTGGTTGAGACGGTCCAGGACGTCGGCCACGCCATAGCCCTCGCGGGCCAGGAGCCGGAGCCAGGGCCGCGCCAGACCGATGACCACGGCCGCCTCCGGCCCCTTTCCCTGCACGTCGCCCACCGCGAAGCACCAGCGGCCGTCCCCCGCCGGGAACAGGTCGTAGAAATCGCCGCTCGGCCCGCCCTGCTCGCGCGGCTCGTAGACGAGAGCGCTGCGCAGGCCGGGGATCTCGGCGACCGCACCGGGGAGCAGCCCGCGCTGGAGGACGGCGCTGATGGTGGCCTGGCGGGCGTACTGACGGGCCGCCCCGATGGCCAGCGCCACCCGGCGGCCCAGGTCCTCGACGAGTCCGGTCACCTCGTCGGGGAAGGCCTCCGGCCCGGCGCGCCCGATCACCAGCGTGCCCAGCGGGCGGCCGCCCGCGATCAGCCGGTAGGCGAGCGACGCGCCGTCCGGGCCGAGCGCCGCGCCGGGCCAGGGGAACGGCTCGGGCCCGGAGCGCGGACCGCCGTCGGGCGGACACGGCGGCTCCTTCTCCAGGGCCCGGCGCAGCTCCTCGATGCGGTTCTCGCTGGCATGCCAGACCCGGGCCAGTCGCGGTCCCGGCCCGCCGGCCCACTCGCCGCGTCCGCTGACCTCGTCCTCCAGCCACACCGCGCACCAGTCGGCGAGACGCGGTACGAGCAGCTGACCGGTCAGCGCCGCCACCAGGTCCTCGTCGAGCTGCCCGGCGAGCAGGTCGGACGCCTCGGCGAGGAAGGAGAGCGCGCCCCGGTTGAGCCACTCCCGGTCCCCCCGGACGATCGGCTCCCGCTGCGTCTGGGAAGGGAGGCGCGGGTGGGCGTGAGGCTGCGCGGGGGCGTGGGGGTGCGGCTGGGGAGAGGGGTGCGGGTGAGGACCGCCGTGGCCGAGGGCGACGGGATCGGGGAGGGCGTCGTGGCCGGGCCCCGCCGGGCCGCGCCCGCCGCCGCCCGAACGGGAAGCCGGATCCAGGCCCACCGCCGCCGCTTCAGGGCTCACGGCGCGGTCGAGCCCCGCGGCCCGGTCGGGCCCGACAGCTCGGTCGAGGCCCACGGCTCGGCCCGGAGCCACAGCCCGGTCGAGCACCGGGCCCTGCGCGGAAGCCGCCGGGCCGGATCCAGGGGCCGCCGGGTCGAAGGCCGGGACCGGGAGCATGGCCGTGGGCAGCAGTCGCGCCCAGACGGTCTTCGTGCCCTTGCGGTACGTCACTCCCCAGGCGTCGGCCAGGGCGGCGACCAGCCGCAGGCCGCGCCCGTACTCGGGGATCTCGCACGGGGTCTCGCCAGTACCCTCGCGCGGCGCACGAGTGGGGTGACGGTCGCCGACCTCGACGACGACCCCCGGGCAGCCGCCCGTACGGCCGGGCCCCTCCTCCAGCCGGCACACCAGCTCCAGATCGGTGCCGGCGTGCACGACGGCGTTGGTGACCAGTTCGCTGACGACGAGCACCGCGTCCTGGGCGAGCGCCTCGCCGGACTCCTCGGCCAGCGGCCGGCCCGGTGCCGCCCACTCCGACAGCGCGGCACGCACCAGGTCGCGGGCGGCGCCGGGCGCCAGGGGGCTCCCGGCGAGCGCGGCGCGCACGGACGGGAGCCCGGGCGCGTGCGCGGGCGCGCCGCCGGTCCGGGAAACGGTCTCCCGTTGCATCGGAATGGCCCCCATGCGCAGCTCCCCGGACGGTTCGGATGCCCACAGGGTGACAGACCGGGGCCGGTCGTGAGCACCGGGTCACCGAAGTGGGCCGTCCTGGGCGCGAAGCGGGCCGCGCGGGTGCACGCACGTGTACGCCTGTGTTCGATGACGCACGGTTGAGGGGCGGAATCCGAGCATGCGGACTCCGCCCCGGCCCGCGCCCGCGCGCTACGCCTCGCGCGCTCCGGCGTACATCTCGTCGATGAGGTGCTTGTACTCCCGCTCCACGACCGGCCGCTTCAGCTTCAGGCTCGGCGTGATCTCGCCGTGCTCGACGTCCAGGTCACGGGGCAGCAGCCGGAACTTCTTGATGGTCTGCCAGCGCTGGAGGCCCTCGTTGAGCTGCTTGACGTAGCCGTCGACCATCTCGACCGTCGCGGGGGCGGCGACGACCTCTTCGTACGACTTCCCGGCCAGTCCGTTCTCCTGCGCCCAGTCGAGGATCGACGGCTCGTCCAGCGCGATGAGCGCCGTGCAGTAGTTCCGGTCGGCGCCGTGCACCAGGATGTTGGAGACGTACGGGCACACCGCCTTGAACTGTCCCTCGACCTCGGCGGGCGCGATGTACTTGCCGCCGGACGTCTTGATCAGGTCCTTCTTGCGGTCCGTGATGCGCAGGTACCCGTCGGGCGACAGCTCGCCGATGTCACCGGTGTGGAACCAGCCGTCGGCCTCCAGGACCTCGGCGGTCTTCTCGGGGAGCTTGTGGTAGCCCTCCATGATGCCGGGGCCGCGCAGCAGGATCTCGCCGTCCTCGGCGATGCGCACCTCCGTGCCGGGCAGCGGCTTGCCGACCGTGCCGGTGCGGTAGGCCTCGCCGGGATTGACGAAGGAGGCCGCCGAGGACTCCGTCAGGCCGTAGCCCTCCAGGACGTGGATGCCGGCCCCGGCGAAGAAGTAGCCGATCTCCGGGGCGAGGGCGGCGGATCCGGAGACGCAGGCGCGCAGGTTGCCGCCGAAGGCCTCGCGGATCTTGGCGAAGACCAGCGCGTCGGCCACCTTGTGCCGGGCGCCCAGCCCGAAGGGGACGGACATGCTGCCGGTGCGCCGGAAGTTGTCCTGGGCGGCCTTGGCGTACTCGCGGGAGACCTCGGCGGCCCACTGGAAGATCTTGTACTTGGCGCCGCCGCCCGCGCGGGCCTTGGCGGCGACCCCGTTGTAGACCTTCTCGAAGATGCGCGGCACGGCCGCCATGTACGTGGGCCGGACGACCGGCAGATTCTCGATGATCTTGTCGACGCGGCCGTCGACGGCGGTGACGTGCCCGACCTCGATCTGCCCGGAGGTGAGGACCTTGCCGAAGACGTGCGCGAGCGGCAGCCACAGGTACTGCACGTCGTCGCCGCTGATCAGGCCGGTCGCGGCGATCGCCTTCGCCATGTACGACCAGTTGTCGTGCGGCAGGCGCACGCCCTTGGGGCGGCCGGTGGTGCCGGAGGTGTAGATGAGGGTGGCGAGTTGGTCGGAGGTGATCGCGGCCACGCGGTCCTTGATGAGGCCGGGGTCCTTCTCCAGCCGGGCCGCGCCGCGCTTCTCCAGCTCGTCGAGGGTGAGGATCCAGTCGGCGCTCTCCACGCCGGCGGGGTCGATCACGACCACATGGGTGAGCGCGGGCAGCTCGGCGCGCTTCTCCACCGCCTTGGCGAGCTGGGCCGCGTTCTCGGCGATCAGCACCCGGCTCTCGGAGTCCGACAGGATGAACGCCGACTCCTCGGCGTTGGTCTGCGGATAGACCGTGGTCGTGGCCGCGCCCGCGCACATGATGCCGAGGTCGGCGAGGATCCACTCGATCCGCGTCGAAGCGGCCAGCGCGACCCGCTGCTCGGCCTGCACCCCCAGTTCGATGAGGCCCGCGGCGATCGCGTAGACCCGCTCGGCGGACTGCGCCCAGGTCAGCGACTTCCAGTCGTCCGGGCCCTCCCCGGACGCCGCCGGCACCGGGTAGCGGTAGGCCTCCGCGTCGGGCGTGGCCGCCACGCGGTCCAGGAAGAGGCCCGCGACGGACGGCGGACGGTTCTCGATCAGTGTCTGTGTGTCGCTCACGACATCCTCCGGGGCCCGCGACGGTGCGGCTGGCTCGTTTGCGGCGTCGTTCGACGCGGCTGCTGTTGACGGTGGCTGTTGTTGACCGCGGCTGTTGTTTAACTCACGAGTAACTACCGAGCAGGGACAGAGTAGAGGGCGACTGGCCAGCGCGTAAGGGGCTCCGGACCGCCACTTTCTCCTGGATACAGCGACAGGGCCCGCCGCGCTCACGCACGACGGGCCCCGGACTCCTGCGCCGAACGGGCTATTTCTTGCCCTTGCCGCTTCCCGCGCTGTCGTCGCTGCTCAGGACGGCGATGAAGGCCTCCTGCGGAACCTCCACGGAACCCACCATCTTCATCCGCTTCTTGCCTTCCTTCTGCTTCTCCAGCAGCTTGCGCTTACGGGAGATGTCGCCGCCGTAGCACTTGGCGAGGACGTCCTTGCGGATGGCGCGGATGGTCTCGCGGGCGATGACCCGGGAGCCGATGGCCGCCTGGATGGGCACCTCGAACGCCTGGCGCGGGATGAGCTCGCGCAACTTGGCGACCAGCCGCACACCGTAGGCGTACGCGGCGTCCTTGTGGGTGATGGCCGAAAACGCGTCGACCTTGTCGCCGTGCAGCAGGATGTCGACCTTGACCAGGCTGGACGTCTGCTCGCCGGTGGGCTCGTAGTCGAGCGAGGCGTAGCCGCGGGTCTTGGACTTCAGCTGGTCGAAGAAGTCGAAGACGATCTCCGCGAGGGGAAGCGTGTAGCGGATCTCCACGCGGTCCTCGGAGAGGTAGTCCATGCCGAGCAGCACACCGCGCCGGGTCTGGCACAGCTCCATGATCGAACCGATGAACTCGCTCGGCGCCAGGATCGTGGCGCGCACGACCGGCTCGTACACCTCCGAGAGCTTCCCCTCGGGGAACTCGCTCGGGTTGGTGACGACGTGCTCGGAGCCGTCCTCCATGAGCACCCGGTAGACCACGTTCGGCGCGGTGGCGATGAGGTCGAGGCCGAACTCGCGCTCCAGCCGCTCACGGATCACGTCGAGGTGCAGCAGGCCGAGGAAGCCGACGCGGAACCCGAAGCCCAGCGCGGCCGACGTCTCCGGCTCGTAGACCAGCGCGGCATCGTTGAGCTGGAGCTTGTCGAGGGCCTCGCGCAGCTCGGGGTAGTCGGAGCCGTCCAGCGGATACAGACCCGAGAAGACCATCGGCTTGGGGTCCTTGTAGCCGCCGAGCGCCTCCGTCGCGCCCTTGTGCAGCGTGGTGATGGTGTCGCCGACCTTGGACTGGCGGACGTCCTTCACGCCGGTGATCAGATACCCCACCTCGCCCACGCCGAGGCCGTCCGCGGAGAGCATCTCGGGCGAGTTGGTGCCGATCTCCAGCAGCTCGTGCGTGGCGTTCGTCGACATCATGCGGATGCGCTCGCGCTTGTTGAGCTGGCCGTCGATGACACGGACGTACGTCACGACACCGCGGTAGGAGTCGTAGACCGAGTCGAAGATCATGGCGCGGGCGGGGGCGTCCGCGACGCCGACCGGCGCCGGGATCTCCTTGACGACCTTGTCGAGCAGCGCGTCGACGCCGAGGCCCGTCTTGGCGGACACCCGCAGCACGTCGTCCGGATCGCAGCCGACCAGGTTGGCGAGCTCCTCGGCGAACTTCTCGGGCTGCGCGGCCGGCAGGTCGATCTTGTTCAGCACGGGGATGATCGTGAGGTCGTTCTCCATCGCCAGGTACAGGTTGGCGAGGGTCTGGGCCTCGATGCCCTGGGCGGCGTCGACGAGGAGGACGGTCCCCTCACAGGCCGCGAGCGACCGCGAGACCTCGTACGTGAAGTCGACGTGCCCCGGGGTGTCGATCATGTTGAGGATGTGCGTGTTGCCCGGATCCTGAGTCGGGGCCCAGGGCAGACGCACGGCCTGGGACTTGATCGTGATTCCGCGCTCGCGCTCGATGTCCATCCGGTCGAGGTACTGAGCGCGCATCTGCCGCTGCTCGACCACACCGGTCAGCTGGAGCATCCGGTCGGCGAGCGTGGACTTGCCGTGGTCGATGTGCGCGATGATGCAGAAATTACGGATCAGAGCCGGGGCGGTACGGCTCGGCTCGGGCACATTCTTAGGGGTCGCGGGCACGCAGGGTCCTGTCTCTTGAGGCGCCTTATGCCTCGGGTCGGATCGATACGTAGGCTCCATGGTCCCACGGGCGGCGACCGGGGACCGGTTTGGGCCACTCGCGGCACCACTGGTAGTCTGGGCAGCTGTGTCTCATGCCCTCTCAGCGCGAGGCACACCTAGGAAAAATCACCTGGCCCGGGACCTTCACGGCCCCGCGCCTGAACCTGCAAAGGCTCATTCGTGGCGAACATCAAGTCCCAGATCAAGCGGATCAAGACCAACGAGAAGGCCCGGCTGCGCAACAAGGCCGTCAAGTCCTCCCTGAAGACCGCGATCCGCAAGGCCCGCGAGGCTGCTGCCGCGGGTGACGTCGAGAAGGCCACCGAGTACCAGCGCGCTGCCGCGCGTCAGCTCGACAAGGCCGTCTCCAAGGGCGTCATCCACAAGAACCAGGCCGCCAACAAGAAGTCGGCGCTTGCTTCCAAGGTCGAGACCCTCAAGGGCTGAACCCCTCAACTGATCTGAACGCCGGAGGGGTCCAGAGCGGGCCCTCTCTCATCCGCTCCCGTCCGGCACCCCGAGCCTGTACGCGGCCTGCGTTCGCCACGCGGGTACGGGCTCACCAGCAGAACAGGCAAGACCAGGCACATTCCGGCCTGTAAAGATGCATGGACCGCATGCGTCGAACGGATTGCATCGAAGGCCCCGGCCCTCGCCCTTCCCCAGGGCGCGAGCCGGGGCCTTCGGCATACCTCACTCATGACACGGACAGCACGGACAGCACGGACAGCAGGGACGGCCGGACAGCACCACGGACAGCAGGGACGGCACGGCGGGGAGCTCGACAAGGCCGACGTCATGACAGGACGGAGAGCCCGACCGGGCCGGACGTCACGACCAGAAGTCGTTGCTCGCATCCATGTCCCGCACGCACTCGTCGAGATCCGTGATCTTGTCGCCGACGATCCGGAAGACGATGCAGCCGTCCTCCTCCAGGTGCCTGCCCTTGCGGTCGGCGGTGGAGCGGTGCATCGCCACGGCGTGCCCCCGGCCGTCGACGAACACCGCGCGCAACTCGACACGCATCGTCCCGGCCGTCTCCGAGAAGAGCCTGCCGTACATGTCCGTGATCGCGTCCAGGCCCTTGAAGTCTCCCGAGAGCGGGTGGGACCCGGGCACGTGATGCGTGCAGTCGCCCGTCATCATCCCGCGCAGGGCGTCCATGTCCCCGCGGGAGAAGGCGTCGTAACCCCTGCGGATCAGGTCCGCGTGCGGGTGTTCAGCCATGTCGATCGCCACCTTTCGCATACACCGGCGACATGCGGCTGGTAGCTCCGATTCTCCTCCCCCGGGGAGGAAGAGCCAGTGGATCAGCGCGGGGCCGAGGGGGGGGTGGCTCCTAGCCGCGGCCGCCTGAGCGCGCGGCTCGGGCGATGGTCACGACCGCCTTCTCCAGGGCGTACTCGGGATCGTCGCCGCCGCCCTTCACCCCGGCGTCCGCCTCGGCGACCGCGCGCAGTGCGACGGCCACCCCGTCCGGCGTCCAGCCGCGCATCTGCTGCCGGACCCGGTCGATCTTCCAGGGCGGCATGCCGAGTTCACGCGCGAGGTCGGCAGGGCGGCCGCCGCGCGCGGACGACAGCTTGCCGATGGCCCGCACGCCCTGAGCGAGCGCGCTGGTGATCAGCACAGGCGCCACGCCCGTGGCCAGCGACCAGCGCAGCGCCTCCAACGCCTCCGCGGCCCGCCCTTCCACCGCCCGGTCGGCCACGGTGAAGCTCGACGCCTCCGCCCGCCCGGTGTAGTACCGGCCGACCACAGCCTCGTCGATGGTCCCCTCGACGTCGGCGACCAGCTGGGACACCGCCGACGCCAGCTCCCGCAGATCGCTGCCGATCGCGTCGACCAGCGCCTGGAAGGCCTCGGGCGTGGCCGATCTCCCGGTCGCCCGGAACTCCTGTCGGACGAAGGCCAGCCGGTCGGCCGGCTTGGTCATCTTCGGGCAGGCCACCTCACGTGCGCCCGCCTTGCGCGCCGCGTCCAGCAGGCCCTTGCCCTTGGCTCCGCCCGCGTGCAGCAGCACGAGCGTGATCTCCTCGGCGGGCGCCCCCAGATACGCCTTGACGTCCTTGATCGTCTCCGCCGAAAGATCCTGCGCGTTGCGCACGACCACGACCTTGCGCTCCGCGAACAGCGACGGGCTCGTCAGCTCGGCCAGGGTCCCGGGCTGCAACTGGTCCGAACTCAGATCCCGTACGTCCGTGTCGGCGTCGGCGGCCCTGGCGGCGGCCACCACCTCCCGCACGGCACGGTCGAGCAGCAGGTCCTCCTGGCCCACGGCAAGCGTCACCGAGGCGAGAGGGTCGTCGTTCGCAGTCTTCCTGGCCATCCCCGAAAGCATCCCACGCCGCACTGACAACCCACCCCCACCGCCTCCTCCCCACCCCGTCGACGAGGCTGACGCGTGGAGCCCGGCTCGACGCTGACGCGTGGAGCCCGGCCGCCCGACTTCACCCGGACCGCAGCCCTGCTCCCGTAGGGGCGGGCGCGACGCGGGCACGGTGCGGACAGCGCGGGCATGGGCGGGCATGGGCATGCGGGCGGCGCGGCGTGATGCGGGCGCGGGTGGCGCGGGCTCGATGCCGGCCTGGCGCGTGCGCGATGCCGACGCGGATGCGGGGAGGCGGCACCGCGCGTGAGTCGTCGAGCGGGCCTACGGATCCTCGCGCCACCCTTCCCACTCCGCCGCGAACCCGTCCAGCGCCGACACGTCGAGCCTCTGCTCCTCGTCGTGCAGCAGGACGAGCCACTGCGCGTCCTCCGCGTCGTCCTCGCCGGCCAGGGCGTCCCGGACGATCCGCGGCTCCTCGCTCACCCCGAACCGCTCCCCGAGCGCCTGGGCCACCGCTTCCGCCGCCTCGCGATCGGGCAGCACCAGCACATGTCGCACGTCACTCACACGGCCATCTTCCGACATGTGCGCGGAGTACCGAACCTCGGGTCCGGAAAACCCCGCAGCAGACAGGTCCGGGCGCCACCCGGACTCCGAACCCGGGGGGACCCCGGATCCCGGCCCTCGGCACCCAGCCCCTGGGCCGCCACGCCTCCCGCTGCCCGTCTCCCGTCCGCCGCCCGTCGCCTCCCGCCTGCGCCGCCTGCGGTCTGCCGTCTGCCGTCTGCCGCACGATCACCGCTGCCGCGCTGCCGCCTCCCGCACTGTCGGCACCTGCTCCAGCGTGATCCCGAACCGCTCGCGATACGCCTCCAGCACCTCCTCGTCCTTGGCCAGTTCGCTCTCCCGGCTGGTTCCGTCGGCGGCCGTCGCCTTCAGCCGACGCCCGCTGAGCGTGATCCTCCCGCCGTCCTCGGTGAGCCGGGAGCAGATCAGCGACCTCGTGAAATGCGACTCCGGCGACGACCTGTGCCACCAGGCTCCCGCCACGAAGTCCCGCAACACCCGCGGCCGCGTCTCCAGTCGGTACACCGGCGTCCCGTTCACCACCACGTCGAGATCCCGCTCCGCCGCCGAACCGGCTCCGCTCCCGGCCCCCAGCGGATACGGGCCGGCCTCGACGAGCCTGAAGACCCCGCCGGGATCCGGCTGCTCATCCCTACGTCCCCACTCCAGCGGTTGGTGACTGTGCGCCCCGAACCCGACGTCCGCCAGCCACTCCCCCGCGTCCGCCGTCCTCACCAACAGCGCGACATGGTCGTAGGGAATGCCGAGCCGTCCCTCCTCCCCGTACACCCGTGCCGCCAGCAACGTGACCTCGAACCCCAGCGCCCCGAGCAGCGCCCCGAACGCCCCGTTCAACTCGTAGCAGAACCCTCCCCTGCGCTCCTGGACGACCTTCTCCACCAACCTCCTCTCCTCCAGGACGATCTCGTCGCCGAGATGCACCGAGAGGTTCTCGAACGGCACGGCCCGCAGATGCCGCAGGTGCAGTTCGCGCAACAGTTCGACCGTGGGTGCCGGGCGAACGGGGCTGCCCCCGGAACCGAGCCCGAGGCGTCGCAGGTAGGCATCGGCCAGACGAGCGTCGAGCCCCGAACGCCCTTGGAGAGGACGATCCTCCGACTGCCCCGCACCGAAACCGGATCCGGAACCAAGACCAGGGGCGGATGCGGCACCAGCACCAGCACTGGCGCTGGCGTCGGCGTCGGCGTCGGCGTCGGACGGGGAGACGGCGTCGGGTGGCTGGGCGGCTGGGAGACGGCGGGCGGAAGGCTCGGGAACGTCGGGAGCGTCTCGGTGGGCCTTTGCGGGATCCATGCCCTCAGTCTCGCGCTACCCGTATGCCCCCGTCCTCATCCGTGACGACGGCCAGCGCCCCGTCACGGTCCGTCCGCATGACGACCGCGCCTCCCGCACGCAGCGCCGCCACCGTGCCGGGCGCCGGGTGACCGTACGGATTGTCTTCGCCGCACGAAATCAGCGCGAGCCGTGGCGCGACCGTCCGTATGAGGTCGGGGTCCTGGTAGGCCGAGCCGTGATGGGCCACCTTCAGCACATCGACTCCACGCACCAGCGCGGCCGCCGGTGATCGCGACAGTGCCCGCTGTGCCGGGGGTTCGAGATCCCCGAGCAGCAGCATCCGCAGGCCCGCCGAACGCACGAGCAGCGTCACGCTCGCGTCGTTCGGCCCATCCGGTTCCGGCGCCAGTGCCGGTGGCGGCCAGAGCACATCCCAGCTGAGAGCACCGACCCTGCGCCGTTCCCCCGCCGCGGCCCGCACCACGGGGACGTTCCGCGCCCGCGCCTCCTTCCGCACGAACTCCACCTGTTCCCGGGGCTCCTCGAAGCCCGTCGTCTCGATCGCCCCCACCGCCCGTCCACGCAGCACCCCCGGCAGCCCGGCCACGTGATCGGCGTGGAAGTGGGTGAGCACGACGAGAGGCACCCGGGTGACGCCCAGCGTGCGCAGACACTGGTCGACCAGCCTGGGGTCGGGTCCGGCGTCCACCACCACGCCCGCGCCTCCCCCGGCCGCGAGGACGGTCGCGTCCCCCTGCCCGACGTCGCACATCGCGAGTCGCCAGCCCGGCGGCGGCCATCCCGTGAGCACCCTCGTCAGCGGCGGCGGCTGCACCACCACGAGCAGCAGCAGCGCCCCGCAGAGCCCGCACAGCCACGGGTGTCCCAGCAACCGTCGCCCGAGCATCACCGCCACCGCAGTGGCGAGCGCGAGCAACAGGGCCCCGGCCCAGCTCCCCGGCCAGTCCACACCCGCACCGGGCAGCGCCGCCCCGGTCCGTGCCACAGCGGCGATCCAGCCGGCCGGCCAACTCGCGAACCAGGCCAGCGGCTTGGCCACGGGCATCGCCACGGGCGCCGTCGCCAGCACGGCGAAGCCCAGGACCGTGGCCGGCGCGACCGCGAACTCCACCAGGAGATTGCAGGGCACCGCCACCAGACTCACCCGCGCCGACAGCACCGCGACGACCGGCGCGCACACGGCCTGGGCGGCTCCCGCCGCCGCCAGCGCCTCCGCGAGCCGCGGGGGCACCCGGCGCCGGCGCAGCGAGGCGCTCCACCTCGGCGCCAGGGTCAACAGCGCCCCGGTGGCCAGGACCGACAGCAGGAACCCGTAGCTGCGGGCCAGCCAGGGGTCGTAGAGCACCAGCAGCAGAACCGCCGCCGCCAACGCCGGGATGAGGGACCTGCGTCGGCCGGTCGCGAGCGCGACCAGCACGATCGCTCCGCAGGCCGCCGCGCGCAGCACGCTGGGGTCGGGACGGCACACGACCACGAACCCGAGCGTGAGCGCCCCGCCCAGCAGCGCGGTCGTCCGCAGGGACACACCCAGCCGCGGCGCCAGGCCGCGTCGCTCGACCTGCTGCGCCAGAGCCGGCGGGCCGAGGAGCAACGCGAGAATGATCGTGAGATTGCTTCCGGAGACGGCCAGGGTGTGGGTCAGATCCGTGGCCTTGAAGGCCTCGTCCAGCTCGGGGGTGATGCGCGAGGTGTCCCCGACCACCAGCCCTGGAAGCAGCGCCCGCGCGTCCGCCGGCAGTCCGTCGGTGGCCGACCGCAGTCCCGCCCGCAGCCGGCCCGCCAGCCGCTGCACGGCCGTGGGCTCCCCCACCGTCATCGGCACTGCGTGGTCGCGCACCCGCAGGACCGCCGCGATCCGGTCGCCTCCGGCCAACGGAAGGGCCAGCCGCCCGGTCACCCGCACTCGGGTCGACGGCAGCAGCTTCAGCCACGCTGCCCCAGCGCTCTCCCCGACGTTCCCGAGGCCACCGCCCCGGACCCTGCCCCGGCCCCGATCACCTCCCACGTCCCCGCTTCCGGCTCCCTCCCTTCCGTCGAACCCTGCCGTCCCACCGAACCTGGCCCTTCCATCGAAGCTCGCCCCTCCGCCGAGCCCCGCCCTCGGCCCCTGCCGACCCCGGTCCGATCGGACGTCCACGATCACCAGCACCGGTGCCCGAGTCGCCACCGTCGTCCGCGTCGGCCCCTCGACGCTGCGCACCTCCGCCTCGACCAGAACGGAATCGGGGGTGAGGTGATCGCCTCTGACTCTCGGCCGGGCTCGCCGGGGATCGGAAGTGATCTCCACCTCTGCGGTGACAGTCGCGTACTCCCGTGCCAGTGCAGGCACCGGCCCCCGTCGCAGGTCGGCGCCGTGCAGCCCGGCCGACGCGGCAGCCGCCGCCACACACAGCAGCGAGGCGGCGACCGTGACCCGAGGCCAGGCCCTCTTGCCGCTGGCCGTGGGCTCCGCCGATTGATCCACCCAACCGGACCCGTCGCGGTGCCCGTCATCCTCTGCTCGCCGCCGCCGACCGGCCGGCAGCAGGACGCCGGCGCTCAGCAGACAGACGGCCACGAGGCAGCCGACAAGCTCCGCAGAGGCGCCCAGCGTCGACGCCGCCGTCGCCCAGGCCGCCAACGCGGGCGGTACGAGCCGTAGATCCAGCGGCCCCTCCTGCCGCGGGTGGGCCTCACCCAGCCGCTTGCCTGAGGCAGCGTGCACCGACCGACGGGCGTCGGGTCCGCGCGCTGCCCGCACATGATCGTCCAAGACCGCCCGCTGTCCTCTGCGCGGGCCCATAGCTCCTGCCCTGCCCAGCCCTCCTGCCATGTGCTCGCCGTTCTCGCCACTCCCGCGGTTGCCACCGCTCTCCCCCCTTTCGCCGCTCCCGCCCCTCTCGCCGCCCTCGCGGTGCTCGCGCCTCACGGCCGCACGAGATTTCGCAGGTCGGCGAAGCGTCGCTCGCCGATGCCGTTGACCTCGCGCAACTCGTCCACCGACCTGAAGCCTCCGTGCTGTGCGCGGTAGTCGACGATGTGCTGCGCGAGCACGGGCCCCACACCGGGCAGGGTGTCGAGCTGCTCCACGGTTGCCGTGTTGAGGGAGACGGGAGCCGCGGGTCCCGATCCAGCCGCCGGACCCGCCCCGACTCCGACCCCGGCCCCCACCCCTGTGCTTCCGGGCGGGGCCGGTACTCCTACGACGACCTGTTCTCCGTCGACGAGGAAGCGCGCGCGGTTGAGCCCGTCGGTGTCGGCTCCCGGCCGAACACCACCAGCCGCGCTCAGCGCATCGACCACCCGTGAACCGGCAGGGAGTCGATGGATGCCGGGCTTCCGCACTTTGCCGCTGACGTCCACCACGATCTCGGCCCCGGCTCCGGCACCGGCCGTGCCACCGGGGACCGGTGATCCCGTGCTACCCGGTGACTCGGCCGACGGGTTCTGCCGACCTGCCTCATAAGGAGTCGCCGCCCGTACCACCTCCGGCGCCCGGACCTGCTGGGCCCGGCCGACCCAGAAATGCAGAAAGGCGAACGCAGCGGCGGTGACCAACAGCACCGTGAGCACGAACACGCTCCTGCGTTCCAGCCCACAGCGCGTCTGCAACCACACGGGCATCCGCTCCCGCAGAGCAAGTCCCGCCCGCTCTCGCCACAGGACCACCCCACGGGAAGCAGGACGGCTGCCAAGAACACGACCCTCAGCGTCAAGAGCCGTGTCGGTGCCGGCGAGCAGTGCGTCACTGCCGTGAACTTCGGCACCGGCGTAGAGCGCGGTACCGCTACCGACTACGCCACCGGCACCGGCACGAACGCGGGCACTGGCCAGAGCACCAGCACCGCCCGTGCCCGCGACGGCTCCGCTTCCACCCTCTCCCCTTCCTTCACCCTCGTCCTCGCGCACCTCTTCCTCGCGCACCTCTTCCTCGCGCACCTCGGCATCCGCGTCCGCCTCAGCCGCCTGAGCGTCCGCGCCGACCCTGTGCCGCCATCCACCCGAGCCCACGCCCGGCCCCGGCCCCGCCCCCACAGCCGGAGTCACAGCCACGGCCACACTGGCGCTTCCTCCGCTGCTTCCACCGCCTCCACCCCCGCGATCGCCACCGCCACTCACACCGTCGCCAAACGCACCCGGCGGCGTGTCCCTGTCCATGTCCCTTTGCCTGCGGGCCCGTTCGGCGAAGAGCGCCTCCGCGCGGCGCAGGTTTTCCTCCGCCGAGGCCTGGGCGTGCCGGTGTCCGCCTCGGCCGCCGCCTGGTGAACGGCGTCGTGGGGAACGGCCGTCGGAGCCGGGAGGCCGGCCGGGGCCGCTGGTCGCGTTCGTGTCGCTTGAGCGTGATCGAAGTGCCATGCGTCGAGGATCGGGCACTTCACCGAACCGCGATGATCTTGATGGTTTTCCGGGGAAAACCGGCGGGTTGTGGATAACTCGGCCACCCGTGCGGGTGGGGACGGCGGGGGCGGCCCTACTTCGGGGAGACCACGACTCCCAGCAACCCAGGTCCGGTGTGCGCCCCGATCACCGCGCCGACCTCGCTCACGTGCAGATCGACAAGTGCGGGCACGCGAGATCGCAGACGGTCCGCGAGCGCGGATGCCCGGTCGGGAGCGGCGAGATGGTGGACGGCGATGTCGACCGGCGCGCTGCCGGCCCGGTCGGCAGCGATCTCCTCCAGGCGGGCGATCGCCTTCGACGCCGTGCGCACCTTCTCCAGGAGGTCGATGCGGCCCCCCTCCAGCTGGAGCAGCGGTTTCACGGCGAGCGCGGAGCCCAACAGGGCTTGGGCGGTGCCGATTCGGCCGCCGCGGCGCAGGTAATCGAGGGTGTCGACGTAGAAGTAGGCGGAGGTACCGGCGGCCCGCTTCTCGGCAGCCGTGACCGCCTCGTCGACGGTGCCACCCGACTCGGCGGTCTCCGCGGCCGCGAGCGCGCAGAAGCCGAGCGCCATCGCGACCATGCCCGTGTCCACCACTCGCACCGGCACGGGCGCCTCACGCGCCGCGACGACGGCCGCGTCGTAGGTGCCGGACAACTCGGCGGAGAGGTGGAGGGAGACGATGCCGGTGGCCCCGGACTCGGCGACCTTGCGGTAGGTCTCGGCGAAGACCTGGGGGCTGGGGCGCGAGGTGGTGACGGGGCGTCGCTTCTGCAGGGCCTGGGCGAGGGAGCGGGTGGAGATCTCGCTGCCTTCTTCAAGGGCCTGGTCGCCGAGGACGACGGTCAGCGGCACCGAGGTGATGCCGTGGCGCTCCATCGTCCGCTGCGGCAGATAGGCCGTTGAATCCGTGACGATAGCGACATGGCGGGACATGACCTGGAGGTTACCTGGCGTAGCCTCCGTGCGGCAGCCCGGCCCCTGGCAGCCGGACCGCCCTTGACCGAATCAAATGCCACACCTGGCGACCCCGAAACCTCGCGTCCGCGCAGCCCTCGTCAGGTGGTGCTCTCGGGGCGCGGCTTCTTCTGCCAGGGGTAGGAGGGGCGCGGCGCCGCGGGGGTGATGGCGGGCCGGGTGGGCTCCTGCGCGGTGCGGGCATCGGGAGCCTCCGGCCAGGCCTGTCCCTGCGCCGCCCCGTCGGCGGCGGCCGCCTCGGGCCACGGCGGTGTGGTGGGTGAAGTCCGGGAGGCGGGCTGCGGGGAGGGATCCGATGTGGTCCAGTGCCGCAGGGCGCCCGCCTCGACGTCGATCTGGGTGCTGAGGGAGTCGAGATCGTCCTCGGCGAAGCGGCGGGCCCGGTCGCGGGCCGCCCAGCGCAGTGAGTCCGCGGATGTCGTGATGCGCTCGGTGCGCTCCCGCAAGGAGGGAAGGCGCTGGGCGAGAGCGGCCCGGTCAGGTTCGGACTCCAGGCGCTTGAGTTCGGCGTCCAGTTCCTGCCCGTGCGCACTGAGCCGCCGGAACAGGCCGAGGGACTCCTTGAGCGACTCGTCCTCGGCGACCCCCGCGTGCAGGGCGTCCTGTGTGGCCCGCATGGAGGTGCGCAGCGCGAGCCGCAGCTGGGCGATCTCGCCGGCCGGACCGAGCTGCGCGAAGGACTTGGCTCGCAGGGTGTGGTCCTCGACCGTGCGACGGGCCTGGGTGATGGTGCGGTCGACGCCTCGCTTGGCGGCGCCGACGACCTTCACCGTGGCGTAGACGCCGAGCGCCACGAAGAGCACGAAGAGCAGGGCGACGATCGTGATCACTGCTTCCACCAGCTCCTCCTCCGGCCCGCCAGGTCTCGTCCGGCGCTCCGAGGACGCGCCGCACTTCAAACGGTAAACGAGACGGGCAGGCCCGGAGTTCCAGAGGAACCCCGAACCTGCCCGCACGTATCCCCTAGGGGCCCGGGACGTCTCAGGCCTTCAGCGCCTGAGATCCCGGACGGGGCCGGCACTCGCGAGCCCCGGCTTGCGGGCCTACGAGCCGCGGCCGTCCGTCTCAGGCCGGGACGATGTTCACCAGCTTCGGCGCGCGCACGATCACCTTGCGGATGCCGGCCCCGCCCAGCGCCTTCACGACGGCCTCGTCGGCCAGCGCGGCCTTCTCCAGTTCCTCGTCGGAGATGGCCGGGGAGACCTCCAGGCGTGCCTTGACCTTGCCCTTGATCTGCACGACGCAGGTGACGCTCTCGTCCACGACGAACGCGGGGTCGGCGACCGGCAGGTCCTGGTGGACCACCGAGTCGGTGTGGCCCAGGCGGCGCCACAGCTCCTCGGCGATGTGCGGGGCCAGCGGCGCGACCAGCAGCACCAGGTCCTCGGCGACCGTGCGCGGCACCGGCCCGCCCGCCTTGGTCAGGTGGTTGTTCAGCTCGGTGATCTTGGCGATGGCGGTGTTGAAGCGCAGGCCCTCCAGGTCCTGGCGCACGCCGTCGATCGCCTTGTGCAGCGCCCGCAGGGTGTCCACGTCGATGTCGGCGTCCGCGACGTCGACCACGCTCACCTCGCCGGTGGTCTCGTCGACGACGTTGCGCCACAGCCGCTGCAGCAGCCGGTACTGGCCGACGACCGCGCGGGTGTCCCACGGGCGTGAGACGTCCAGCGGGCCCATCGCCATCTCGTACAGGCGCAGGGTGTCGGCGCCGTACTCGGCGCAGATCTCGTCGGGGGTGACCGCGTTCTTCAGGGACTTGCCCATCTTGCCCAGCAGCCGGGAGACCTTCTCGCCCTGGTAGTAGTAGGCGCCGTCGCGCTCCTCCACCTCGGCGGCGGGTACCGCGATGCCGCGGGCGTCGCGGTAGACGTAGGCCTGGATCATGCCCTGGTTGAACAGCTTGTGGAACGGCTCCACCGAGGAGACGTGCCCCAGGTCGAACAGGACCTTCGACCAGAAGCGCGCGTACAGCAGGTGCAGCACGGCGTGCTCGGCCCCGCCGACGTACAGGTCGACGCCGCCGTGCGGCTGCCCTTCGCGGGGGCCCATCCAGTACTGCTCGATCTCCGGGTCGACCAGCTTCTCGCTGTTGTGCGGGTCCAGGTAGCGCAGTTCGTACCAGCAGGAGCCGGCCCAGTTGGGCATGGTGTTGGTCTCGCGGCGGTACTTCCGGGGGCCGTCGCCCAGGTCCAGGGTGACGTTCACCCAGTCCTCGTTGCGCGACAGCGGCGTCTCCGGGGAGGTGTTCGCGTCGTCCGGGTCGAAGGTGCGCGGCGAGTAGTCCTCGACCTCCGGCAGCTCCAGGGGCAGCATCGACTCGGGCAGCGGGTGGGCGACGCCGTCCTCGTCGTAGACGATCGGGAAGGGCTCGCCCCAGTAGCGCTGGCGGCTGAACAGCCAGTCACGCAGACGGAAGTTGACGGTGCCCTCGCCGATGCCCTTGCGCTCCAGCCACTGCGTGATGCGCGCCTTGGCCTCGACGACGCCCAGGCCGTCCAGAACGATGTCGTCGTGGGCGGAGTTGACGATCTTCGCGTCGTAGGAGGCGAAGGCGTCGTCCCAGGTGGAGGTGTCGGTGCTGCGGCCGTCGGTCGGCTCGACCACGCAGGTGATCGGCAGCTCGAAGGCGCGCGCGAACGCGAAGTCACGTGTGTCGTGCGCCGGGACGGCCATGATCGCGCCGGTGCCGTAGCCCATCAGGACGTAGTCGGCGATGAAGACGGGGACCTTCTCGCCGTTGACCGGGTTGGTCGCGTACACGCCGGTGAAGACGCCGGTCTTGTCCTTGGCCTCCGCCTGGCGCTCGACGTCGGACTTGGAGGCGGCCTGCGCGCGGTACGCGGCGACGGCCTCGGCCGGGGTCGCGTGACCGCCGGTCCATACGTCGTGGGTCCCCTCGGGCCAGGCGTCCGGGGTGAACTTGTCGGCCAGCGGGTGCTCGGGGGCCAGCACCATGTAGGTCGCGCCGAACAGGGTGTCCGGGCGGGTGGTGAAGACGGTGATCCGCTCGCCGTCCACGGGGAAGTCGACGCGGGCGCCTTCGGAGCGGCCGATCCAGTTGCGCTGCTGCAGCTTGATCGCCTCGGGCCAGTCCAGGGCGTCCAGGTCGTCCAGCAGGCGGTCCGCGTAGGCGGTGATGCGCATGTTCCACTGGCGCAGCTTGGCCTTGAAGACGGGGAAGTTGCCGCGCTCGGAACGGCCGTCGGCGGTGACCTCCTCGTTGGCCAGAACGGTTCCCAGGCCGGGGCACCAGTTGACCGGCGCGTCGGAGGCGTAGGCCAGGCGGAAGCCGCTCAGGACGTCGGCGCGCTCGGCGGCGGTCAGCTCGCCCCACGCGCGCGTGTGCCCCGGCACGGCGCGCTCACCGGACTCGAACTGGGCGACCAGGTCGGCGATCGGACGTGCCTTGTCCGCGTCGGTGTCGTACCAGGAGTTGAAGATCTGCAGGAAGATCCACTGGGTCCACTTGTAGTAGTCCGGGTCGATCGTCGCGAACGACCGGCGCTTGTCGTGGCCCAGGCCCAGCCGGCGCAGCTGGGCCTTCATGTTCTCGATGTTGGCCTCGGTGGACACACGCGGGTGCGTGCCGGTCTGCACGGCGTACTGCTCGGCGGGCAGGCCGAAGGCGTCGAAGCCCAGGGTGTGCAGCACGTTGTGGCCGGTCATGCGCTGGAAGCGCGCGAAGACGTCGGTCGCGATGTAGCCCAGGGGGTGGCCGACGTGCAGGCCCGCACCGGAGGGGTACGGGAACATGTCCATGATGAACTTCTTGGGCCGGGCGACCAGCTCGGGGTCGCCGGCCAGGTCACCCTCGGGGTTCGGCGCCGCGTAGGTGCCTTCCGCGTCCCAGAAGTCCTGCCAGCGTGCCTCGATCTCGGCGGCCATGGCAGCCGTGTAGCGGTGCGGCGCGGCCTCTGCCGGGACAGCGGCGGCAGCGGGGTTCGTCTCGCTCATGGTCCTCAAAGCTCCATCGATCGTCTCTGCCAGCGGGTTGTCGTCCAGGAAACGAAAAATCCCCTCGCACAGGAGGGGACGCCGCGCCGATTCCGAACCGTCCGTTCACCGGCGGTCGGGACTGATCAGCGCGGCTCGCTAAGCAGAAGGCGTACAGCACGCATGGCGTTAGGGTACCGCAGGCCTTGAGCAGGCTGCGACGAACTTACGTATGCATGGTCGCGACAACGTTGAGGAGGCGAGAACGGGGGGTCGAAGCTGAGCCAAGGCCAATGGTTACTTCGCGTAACAGCCGCTATAGGACATCACACCAGCCACATTGTCGTTTCATAACAACGCAATAACTCAAACCTCGTACCCATCGGTATGGAGCCACTTAGAGTTCGGCAGCGGGACCGCTTTCCCGAAACTGCTCGGAGTTGCCCCCATGAACCCTCGTCCTAGTTACAGCTCGCTCCCCAAGCCCGGCCGGTCGGCCTACGGGTTGGCGACGGCTGTCGTCCTGGTCCTCATACCCGTGGTCGTGCTGGTCGGCGGCGACCAGGTGCAGGCCTTCCTCAACTTCGGTGCGGGCGTCCTGTCGCTGGTATGCCTGACCTGCTCGGTCATCTGGGGCCTCGTCGCCCAGGACCGGCTCATCCTCAACACGCGTCAGCGGATCCTGGCCCAGGGCGTCCACCGCGTGACCGCCGTGGGCTCCATCGCGTTCCTCGTGGTGCACATCACCGTCAAGCTGGCCCTGGAGCACACCGTCCTGATCGCCGCGCTGATCCCCTTCAGCCTGGGCGTCAAGGGCAGCGCCGGCCTCATCGGCCTCGGCTCCCTGGCCGCGCTCCTCATGATCTTCGTGGGCATCACCGGCGCGCTGCGCAACCAGTTCGCCGCACCGGCCGAGGTCGCCGCCCGCTGGCGCGCGATGCACATGCTGGCCTACCCGGCACTGTGCGCGGCCCTCATCCACGGCCTGTACGCGGGCCGCGCGGCCAAGCCGTTCTTCATGATCTCCTACGAGCTCTGCCTGGTGGGCGTCATGGCCGCCCTCGCGCTGCGCGCCGCCCCGCGCCCGTTCAAGCGCAAGGTCGCCGACCGCATCACCGGCCTTCTGGGGACGCAGGACCGCTACGAGATGGACGGTCTCGAGGCGTCACGCGCGCGCGTGGCGGAGACCGGGTCCTCCTCGCTGCCCGGCTACGAGGGCCGCTCAGGCCGCTCGCCGCTGACCGACACCATGAGCTCCACGCGCATGTCGCCGCCGGCGTCGCCCATGTACGACACCCCCGCCACCCCGGAGCCCGCCAACGGCTTCGCGGCCGCCTACCGCGCCGTCAACACGCCGCCGCGCGCTCAGCAGCAGCCCTACGTGGCCGACCAGACGGCAAGCATGGGCATGCCCTTCGATCTCCAGCAGGCCACCGAGGCGATCCCGCGGACCGACAACGGTGGCAGCACCTCGGGCAGTTGGCCGATTCCGTCCCCGCCGCCGGTCGGCGAGGCCCCGCCGTCCGCCTACGACCCCCTCCAGGACACGGGATTCAACATCCCGGTCTATGGCAATTCGGGCGCCGGCGGCTACGGCTCACGTGACGTGTACGACACCGGTGAGACGAATCAGGCTTACGGCGCGTACAACCAGAACGACACGTACAACAGCGGTCCCGCCAGTGAACCATCGCCCGGCGCGTCCTTCGACGCTCCGGGTTCGGGCGAACCTTGGAACACGCCTTCCGGAGGCTATAGGTGAACGAGGCCCTGCCCGACGTCCCAGAAGTCCGCGTGGTCGGCCTTCCGCAGCTCACGTCGGGCTTCGACCTTGTCGAACGACTGGATCTGCCCATGCACCTCAAGGTGCACGGGCCGCTCGAACCCCTGGGCGGAGAGGCCCTCGCGAAGCTCTCCGAGAACATCAACCTGAAGGGCCGCGGCGGCGCGGGCTTCCCCTTCCACAAGAAGCTGCGCTCGGTCGCCGAGGCCGCGATCAAGCGCGGCGTCCGCCCGGTCGTCGTCGTCAACGGCAGCGAGGACGAACCGGCCTGCCGCAAGGACACGGTGCTGATCAACCGTGCCCCGCATCTCATCCTGGACGGCGCGCTGCTGGTCGCGGAGGCGCTGGGAGCCCGCACGCTCGTGGTGGGGGTCACCCGCGAATCCACCCAGCGGTCCATGGAGGCCGCCCTCGCCGAACGCGGCCTCAGCAACGGCCGCAGATCGGCGCTGAAGGCATTCGTCCAGCGCAACCCCATCCGCATGGTCACCGGCGCCGCGGCGTCGCTGGTCCGCTCCATCGACGGCGGCCCGCCGATCCCGCCCGGCCGCAAGGTCAGCGCCTCGCAGAACGGCGTCGGGGGCGCGCCGACGCTGCTGTCCAACGCCGAGACGTTCGCGCAGCTGGCCATCGCCGCCCGCATCGGCCCCGAGCGCTACGGCAACACCGGCCTCTACGACGAGCCGGGCACCGTCATGCTGACGGTCTCCGGCGCCGTCGCCCGCCCGATGGTGATCGAGGTCCCCACCGGCGTCCCGCTGCGTTACGTCCTGCAACTCGCCGGCGCCCCGCCGGTGCCCCAGGGCGTGCTCACCGGCGGGTACCACGGCAAGTGGATCGACGCGGCGACGGTCAACGAGGCGATCGTCTCCCGCAACTCCCTGGACGCGGTGGGCGGGGCGCTCGGCGCCGGCGCGATCCTGCCGATCAGCCAGGAGACCTGCCCCCTGGGCGAGTCGCTGCGCGTGGCCCAGTGGCTGGCCGACGAGAGCGCGGGCCAGTGCGGTCCCTGCTACCTGGGTCTGCCCGCCGCCGCGCGCGGGATGGAGGACATCCTCAACGGAGGCGGCCCCGCCGCCCTGGAGGCGCTCAAGCAGGTCGCCAAGAACGTCAAGCGACGCGGGGCCTGCTCGCATCCGGACGGTTCCGCGATGTTCCTCGAGTCGACCATCAAGGCGTTCACCGACGACCTGGCCGCGCATGTCCTCGGCAACGGCTGCGGACGGCCCGTGGAGGGCGTTCTGCCGCTCTTCGAGGCGGGCATGGCCCCGGCGGGCATCACGAGCGGCAACGCGCCGGAGGAGAGCGGCTCCAGCCGCCAGAAGATCTTCGTGGACTGGACGCTGTGCCGCGGGCACGGCCTGTGCGCCGACATCCTCCCGGAGGTCTTCCAGCTCGGCGCGGACGGCTTCCCGACGGTGGCCCAGGCCAAGGTGCCGCAGTACGCCGAGGCCAAGGCTCTACGCGCGGTGCGTCGCTGTCCGGCGCTGGCCCTGCGCATCGAGGAGGACACGCGCGCGCAGGCGCCGGCCCGCAACCTCCCGGTCCTCTCCCAGGGCCGCGGCCGACGGGCCCTGGGCCGCTGAGCGGTACACCCCGCCACGACTGAGAGCCGGGGACGAAGGACGAGGGCCGCACGCGTGTGGGGGCCGCCTGACAACAGGCGGCCCCCACACGCGTGTGTCAACGGCCCCTGAACGCAAAAAAGATCCCGCCGGATCGCATCCGATCCGGCGGGATCTGCTGTGGAGCTAAGGAGAATTGAACTCCTGACCTCCTGCATGCCATGCAGGCGCTCTACCAACTGAGCTATAGCCCCTCATGGTCGAACGGCGAAGCCGTTCATCGACCGTGTCGCCCGGTTTCCCCGGCGGCGACGCCAACATTACCGGTACGACGGGTGGAGCACCAAATCGTTTCCACCCTGCCCGATTTCGCCCTGCATGACCGTTCTGCGGCGCGGATTCCCGCAGAAGGCCGTCAGGCGGTGACGAACGAATAGAAGCGCTTGAGCGTGCAGTGCTCCTCCAGCAGACGCCCGTAGATCGGCTCGCCCTCCAGTTCCCGGTAGGTCTCGATCGGGTCGCCCTTTATGATCAGCGCCCGCGCGCATTCCTCGCACCAGTACTGGTAGTCGGGGTTGACCGGCTCCATGTCACGGACGATCGGGGTGCCGCTGCCGCACCAGTCGCACTTTCGCCTGTGTGCACCCATCGATCAGCTCCAGCTGTGGCCGCAGGCCGTGCACACGTAGGAAGTCCCGCCGTTGTCGCCGAGCACCAGGGCCACATGACCGGAACCGCAGGAGGGGCAGCTGAGCCGGGTGGCCTTGTCCCGTGTCAACGCCGCTTCGGAGAGATGGCCGACCTCTCCGAGGATGCTCGCAGGCATCGCTACTCCCTCCCGTCGGGCCGCGCCCCCTTCCGGCCGTTTGATTCTGCCACGGCCGGAGCAATACGGTCAGCGACGCCTCAGTACCAGTCCGGACACGGCACCGAGGACTGCTGTCGTAGCGAGCGCGAACATGCATGTGAGAAGCGCTTCCGCAGAGGTATACGCCGCCGGGGCCCCAAGTGACTCAAGCCGGTTGAAGAACAGTGTGCCGAAGACCGCCACACCGATCAGCTGCCCCAGCTGGGTCACCGTGGCGAGCAGCCCGCTGGCGTCCGCCGCGTCCTCGGGCCGCACCGCCGCCAGCGCCCCGGTCAGCGTCGGGCCGAAGGCGAGCGCGAGTCCGGCGCCCACGCCGGCGTACGCGACGAACAGCCACGCGCCCCCGTGGTCGCCGCCCTCGAAGGCCAGACCCACACCGGTCACCGACAGCGCGGTGAGCACGAAACCGACCGTGGCCGGCGACCGCCGCCAGGGTTCGGGCCACCTGCGCCAGGTCAGCCCGACCACCCCGAAGACGACCGCGGTCGGCGCGAACGTGAGCCCGGCGCGCAGCGCGCTGTAGCCGAGGCCGCCCTGGACGTGCAGCGTCAGCACGAAGAGGAAGCCGCCGTTGACCGCCATCACCGCCATGACGCGCAGCACGGCCAGGCCCATCCCCGGGTGGCGCAGCACTCGCGGTGCGATCAACGGGGAACCGCCGCGCCGGGCCAGTCGCACCTCGTAGCCGCAGAAGGCGACGAACACGAGCGCGCCGACGGCCAGCGACAGCCAGGACCACCACGGCCAGCCCTCGTCCTGCCCGAGCACCAGCGGCACCGTGACCAGCGACACGGCCGCGCCCAGGAGCACGAGACCGGGCCAGTCCGACCCGCGCGCCCCTTCGCGCGCCGCTCGCCCCACCGACTCCCGCCCCACGCCCCCGCCCCGCGGCAGTACGCGCCTGCCGACGGCCAGCAGGACGAGGCCCACCGGCACGTTGACGAGGAACACCGGCCGCCAGCCGGCGCCCAGCAGGTCGGCGCTGACCAGCACGCCGCCCACCACCTGCCCGGCCGCCGCGCCGACGGCGATCACCGCCGAGTAGACGCCCAGCGCCCGCACCCGGGCCTCGCCCGTGAACGTGCGCTGTATCAGGCTGAGCACCTGCGGGATCATCACCGCCGACCCGGCGCCCTGCACCAGCCGGAACACGATCAGCTCGGTGCTCCCGCCGGCCAGTCCGCAGGCCAGCGACGCCGCGGTGAACAGCGCGAGCCCGACCAGGTGGACCCGGCCGTGCCCGAACCGGTCGCCGAGGCGCGCGCCGGTGATCAGCAGCACCGAGTAGGTGATGGCGTAGCCGGCGACGACCAGTTGCAGGTCCGCGCCGGAGGCGTTCAGGTCGGAACCGATCGTGGGGGCCGCGACGTTCACGATGAAGACGTCGAGCAGTGCCATGAACTGGGCCGCCAGCACGACCGCCAGCAACCGCCGGGGCCGATTGTCAGTGGCGGGGGCTTTACTGGCGACAGGACGTGAAACGGGTGGAACGGGTGCGGGGACCGGGCTCGTCCCGGAAGTCGTCGTCATGCCGTCGAGCGTGACGAGGATCCGGTACGGGTGCCGAGAGCCCGCCGATGCTGGTACTGACAGCACCTGGCAGACGCCGGACGGGGGATCGACCATGGGGGACGTGGGGAACGTGACGACGGGGAACGGCATGGCGGGAAGCGTGACGCCGCGCATCGTGGCGACGGTGGCGTGGGCGGGCCCGGAGGCGGGGATCGCCGGGAAGCCGAGGACGGCGGCCGGAGCAGGAGGAGAGACCGGGCACCCGCCCGGCGCGGGCCGGGCACATCGCCGCAGGCCCGAGCTGGCCGCCTTCCTGCGCGGCAGGCGCGCCCGCGTGACACCGGGCGACGTCGGGATGCCGCCCGGTCTGCGGCGGCGCACACCGGGACTGCGGCGCGAGGAGGTCGCCCAGCTCTCGGGGGTGGGCGTCACCTGGTACACGTGGCTGGAGCAGGGGCGGCCGATCAATGCCTCCGCGCAGGTCCTCGACGCCGTGGCACGCACCCTGCGCCTCGACCCGCCGGAGCGGGAGCATCTGTACCACCTGGCGGAGGTGCCCTTCGCGTCTCCTCCCGAGGCGCTGGTGCAGAGCGTGGGTGCGGAGATCCGGGGCATCATCGACGCCCTGGCGCCCCGCCCGGCGGTGGTCTACAACTCGCGTTACGACATCCTGGCCGCCAACGCCGTCTACCGCGACCTGTTCATCGCGCCGACGGCCGGGGCGGCCGCACGGGTGCCGGCGAACGCCATGTGGCGGCTGTTCACCGTGCCGGAGGAGGACTGCCCGCTGCTCTTCCGGGACCGTGAGCTGCGGATGATGGTGGCCACCCTGCGGGCGTCGTACGGGCTGCATGCGGGCGAGCCCGCCTGGGAGGGCTTCATAGCCGAGCTGGCGCAGGCCAGTCCCCATTTCGCGCAGCTGTGGGCCTCCGGCGACGTGGCGGAGCCGGGCCGACGCGTGAAGGCCTTCCGGCACGGGACGGTGGGCGAGCTGCGGATGACGTCCACGTCCCTGTCGATCGACGGGATGCCGGAGTGCCGGATCGTCGTCTACACGCCGGACGACGAGGAGACGGCCCGCCGCACGGCCCTGCTGCGGAGGGAGACGACAAAAAATCCCGCCCCCTGAGGGACGGGATCTTCGTGAACCGGTCTCGGCCGGCTCTCACCGGCTCCATCGATCTTTGACAACTCAACAGAGTGTCCATCGACTGATCGAACCGATCGATCTGTGGAGCTAAGGAGAATTGAACTCCTGACCTCCTGCATGCCATGCAGGCGCTCTACCAACTGAGCTATAGCCCCTTGCGTTCTTCCCGCTCCGCGGTGCGAACAAGAAGAACTTTAGCCTGCGACCTGCCGGAAAGTGAAATCCGGCCCCCGCGGGCCGAGCGGCCGCTCAGTCGTCGTCGCCGAGCACCGGCTCGGGCAGGGTGCCGGCGTTGTGCTCCAGCAGACGCCAGCCGCGCGCGCCCTCGCCGAGGACCGACCAGCAGCAGTTGGAGAGGCCGCCGAGGCTCTCCCAGTTGTGCGCCTCCAGGCCGAGGAGGCGGCCGATGGTGGTGCGGATGGTGCCGCCGTGGCTGACGACGACGAGCGTGCCGTCCTCGGGCAGCTTCTCGGCGTGCCGCAGCACGACCGGGGCGGCGCGGTCGGCCACCTCGGTCTCCAGCTCCCCGCCGCCGCGGCGGACCGGCTCACCGCGCTTCCACGCGGTGTACTCCGCACCGTGGCGGGCGATGATCTCCTCGTGCGTCAGCCCCTGCCAGGAACCCGCGTACGTCTCGCGCAGGGCTTCGTCGTGGGTGACTGCGAGCCCGGTGAGCGCGGCCAGCTCGGCGGCCGTGTTCGCGGCGCGGGACAGGTCCGAGGCGACGATCGCGTCGGGCTGGAGGGAGGCCAGCAGCCGGGCGGAGCGGCGGGCCTGGGCCACGCCGGTCTCGGTCAGTGCGACGTCGGTCGTGCCCTGGAAGCGGCGCTCCACGTTCCAGGCGGTCTGGCCGTGCCGCCAGAGGATGACGCGACGGCCGCGCCCCGGCTCGCGGGACGCGGCGCTCCGGGCGCGGGCAGTCACCGCAGGTCCCCGAATCCGGCGTCGGCGTCCTCCTCGGCCTGCAGCTCGGCGTGCTCCTGGGCCTTGCCGCGGGTCGCCTGGGCGTCGGCGGGCAGCTCCAGCTCGGGGCAGTCCTTCCACAGGCGCTCGAGGGCGTAGAAGACGCGCTCCTCGCTGTGCTGGACGTGGACGACGATGTCGACGTAGTCGAGCAGGATCCAGCGGGCGTCGCGGTCGCCCTCACGGCGTACCGGCTTGGCGCCGAGTTCCTTCTGGAGGCGCTCCTCGATCTCGTCGACGATCGACTTGACCTGGCGGTCGTTGGGGGCGGAGGCCAGCAGGAAGGCATCCGTGATCGACAGCACGTCGCTGACGTCGTAGGCGATGATGTCGTGCGCGAGCTTGTCGGCGGCCGCCTGCGCGGCGGTCTGGATGAGCTCGATGGAGCGGTCGGTGGCGGTCACTACGTGGCTTTCCGTCGGCGGACACTTGTCCTCAAGGGTCTCACGGACCGCCGACGCCACCCCACGCGATGAGCGGACCGCGCGGACAGGCGCCCGACTCCGGCCCCACCCGGCCCTCTCCCCCAGCCCTCTTCCCCGGCCCGCAGGGCGCGGACCAGGGGGACGGCCGGTCGGCTCACCCGGTCGCGGAGGGCTTGTAGTCCTCGCCCAGGACGACCGCCACGTCCGCGTTCCCGGAGACGGCGCCCTTCTTCACGGCGCCGGCGTCCAGGCCCAGGGTCTTGGCGACCTCGGTGGCGTTCTCCTTGTCGGCGGGGTCGGAGTACAGCACCCGGGAGGCGGCCTCGGTGCCCGACGGGGTGCCGGCGTCCAGGAAGGTGAAGCCGCCGTTGAGGAGGACCACGCGCGCGTCCTCGGTGTCGGCCTTGTCGCCGCTGGCGTTCTGGACGGACACGCTGACGGCGGCGCCCTTGTCCGGGCTCTTCGCGGTGCCGCCGAGGACGTCCTTGACGACGCTCGCGCTGGCCGCCGCGCTGAGGGTGCCGTCGTTCTGGACGGGGAGCAGGGCGGTCTTGTAGTCGCCGCCCTTGGCGAGTTCGGCCAGCCGGGCGAGGAAGGCGCCGAGGTCCTTGTCCGTCAGGGAGGGATCGAGGATCTGGGCCAGCGTCTGGACCGTGACGGTCGCGCCCTGCGCGTCGGAGGACACCTTGCGCAGCACGCCCTGCATGACCTGGCCGAACCGCTGCAACTGGGCGTTCTGGGGCTCCCCCGGGGCGCGGTAGGTGGCGTAGGCGACGGCCATCTTGCCGCTGAGGGTCTGGTCCCCGCCCTTGGGGACGAGCGGAGCCTGGCCCTTCTTTGCGGCCGGGTCGGGCACGGCCGCGTCGGTGTCGACCTCGATGTTGCCGACGAGGTCGACGAGGTTCTGCAGATACGGGGTGTCGAGCCGCCAGGTGCCCTCGATGCTGGTGCCCAGCACCGTGTCCAGCGCCTCGCGCGTCCCGGCGGAGCCGTCGTCGTCGACGGACTTGGCGAGTGTGGTCGTGGCGCCGTCGTCGTTCGTGAGGACGAGGGAGTTGGGCAGCAGGACCGTGGTGGCCTGCTTGGTCGTGGCGTTGTCGACGAGCAGCACCGTGGAGGTGCTCCCGCCCGCGGTGTTGTGCAGGTGGACGACGACCACGTCACGCTTCTGCGCACCGGCGGCGGCGGTCTTGGCGTCCGGGTCCGAGGACGACGACAGGCCGGGCAGCTTGCCGGCGAACCAGAGGTAGCCCACTCCCCCGACGGCGACCAGCGCCAGTACCACGGCGAGGGCCACGACGCGGCTGCGGGCGCGGCGCTTGGCCTCCTCGCGGCGCTCGGTGCGGTTCTCGGTGAAGTTCAGCCAGTCGATGACGTCCTCGGAGTCACCGGCCTGCTCCTCCACGAACGCGAACTGCTCGGTGCGGTAGTCCGGTTGGTCCCCCGAGGGGGCGTCGGCCCTCCCGCGGGCCCGGTCCGGGTCACCGGCTTCGCGACCGGCGTCGAAAGCCCCGGCTTCGGATTCCCCTGCCTCCGGGGTCTCCGTCGCGAAGGACCCGGTGTCAAAGGCGCCGGTGTCAAAGGACCCGGTCTCGGCGGGACCGGCCTGCTGGGGGATGTACGCGGTCTGTTCGGCGGTACGGGGCTGCTCGCCCCGGGGCTGCTGTCCGCCGGCGGCGGTCTGGCCGTAGGGGTCGTACGGCGTCTGGGTGGCGGCGCCGTACGGGTCGTAGCCGGCGGGGGCCTGGCCGCCCGTGTCGTAACCGGACGCGGCCGGCTGACGACCGGTCTCGTAGGAGCCGTACGGGTCGTGGGCGGGCGTCTGCTGCTGTCCGCCCGTGGCGTACAGGTCGTAGCCGTACGGCTGTTGGCCCTGCTGCCCCTGCTGCGCCTGTCCCGCGTACCCCCGCTGCTGCCCCTGGCGGTCCTGCGGGCCCGGGTAGCCCTGGTGTCCCTGCCCGCCGTCGCCGTAGGACTGTTGCGGCATCTGCCGGGGCGGGACCTGCGGGATCTGGCGGTAGACGGGCTGTCCGTACTCGTCGTAGCCGACGAGTTCGTACTGGCCGTCCCCGTATCCCGCGTCGTGTCGGTCGTTCACCGGTACCCCTCTCGGCTCACTCGCCGCGGTACAGCTCGCGCTTGTCGATGTAGCGCACGACTCCGTCGGGCACCAGATACCAGACGGGGTCGCCCTTGGCGACTCTCGCACGGCAGTCCGTCGAGGAGATGGCGAGCGCGGGGACCTCGACGAGCGAGACGCCGCCCTCGGGCAGGCCGGGGTCCATGAGGTTGTGCCCGGGCCGGGTGACGCCGACGAAGTGCGCGAGGGCGAACAGTTCCTCGCTGTCCCGCCAGGTCAGGATCTGGCCCAGGGCGTCGGCGCCGGTGATGAAGAACAGGTCCGTGTCGGGATTGAGGGCCCGCAGGTCGCGGAGGGTGTCCACGGTGTAGGTGGGGCCGCCGCGGTCGATGTCGATGCGGCTGACCGAGAACTGCGGATTCTCGGCGGTCGCGATGACCGTCATCAGATAGCGGTCCTCGGCCGGGGAGACACTGCGGTGGCTCTTCTGCCACGGCTGCCCGGTCGGCACGAACACGACCTCGTCCAGGTGGAACTGCGCGGCGACCTCACTGGCCGCCACGAGGTGTCCGTGGTGGATCGGATCGAACGTTCCGCCCATGACGCCGAGGCGGCGCTTGCCCGGATTCCTCGGGCCGGTAGGCATGTCCTGCTCTCCCATGCGTGCAGACCCTACCGGCCCGTTTCCGGGGCTCCGGCCGGCGCCTGTCCGGAGCGTCCCGCTATGCCGTGCTGCCCGTCGCTCAACACGCGTCGTCTCAGCGGTCGCGGTTGAAGCGGGTGGTGATCCACAGCAGGAGCAGCAGGATGAGGAACGCGCTGCCACCGGTGACCAGGGGGCTGAGGCTCTCGTGGTTGCCACCGTGCTCCTCGCCCTCGGCGGCGAGGGTGACCAACTGGGCAGCGGCGCTGTGAAGGCTCATCTTCGGCAGGACCTATCCGATGGAGGTCCCCCCGCTCGGCCGGGACCGAGAGTGGGGGAAGGCGGGAAAGACGTCGGCCCATGGTAAGCGTGAGGCTCGGCGGCGATCACGCCGACTCCGCCATTGGGAACCTTCGCGACAGCTCAGTCGTCCTTCCGCTTGTAGCCCCGCAGCAGAAACCACGCGGTGAGCACACAGCCCAGAATCATCACGATCAGTACGACGCGGAGCAGATTCCCCGCCCCCTGCTGCTGGGCGGCGACGGCGGCTTGGCCGAACCAGGCGGCTGCGGGGTGGTGCTCCATGGCGCGGGACTCCTTAGGTGTGGTGCCCGTCCACGGTAACGCCGCCGGGGCCGGGTTCCGCTCGGGGGGCGCAAAGGGCCGCACAAGGGTCCGCAAAGGGTCAGGTAAGGCCATACAGACGCACTGGGGGAAGACATGTCGGACGAAGGCCACGAGCAGCACGGCGCCGGTCACGAGAAGGCGCCGAGCAGGCGGCGCAGGCGCTTCCCCGGGATCTCCTCGCGCGCGTACGAGCACCCCGCGGACCGCTCCGCGCTGGTGGCGCTGCGCAAGCTCAGCGGCTTCGACACGGTGTTCAAGGCGCTCAGCGGGCTGCTGCCGGAGCGCAGTCTGAGACTGCTGTTCCTGTCGGACTCGGTGCGGGTGTCCGACCAGCAGTTCACGCATCTCAACGACATGCTGCGGGACGCCTGCTACATCCTGGACCTGGAGAAGGTCCCGCCCATGTACGTCAACCAGGATCCGCAGCCCAACGCGATGTGCATCGGCCTGGACGAGCCGATCATCGTCGTCACCACCGGTCTCGTCGAGCTGCTGGACGAGGAGGAGATGCGCGCGGTCGTCGGGCACGAGGTGGGCCACGCCCTGTCCGGGCACGCCGTGTACCGCACGATCCTGCTGTTCCTGACGAACCTGGCCATCCGGGTCGCCTGGATCCCGCTGGGCAACCTCGCGATCATGGCGATCGTGACGGCGCTGCGCGAGTGGTTCCGCAAGTCGGAGCTGTCCGCCGACCGCGCGGGTCTCCTCGTCGGCCAGGACCTGAAGGCGTCGATGCGCGGCCTCATGAAGATCGCCGGCGGCAACCACCTGCACGAGATGAACGTGGACGCGTTTCTCCAGCAGGCGGAGGAGTACGAGTCCGCCGGTGACCTGCGCGATTCGGTGCTGAAGATCCTCAACGTGCTGCCCCGCACCCACCCCTTCTCGACGGTGCGCGCCGCCGAGCTGAAGAAGTGGGCGGAGTCCCGCGACCACCAGCGGATCATGGACGGCCACTACCCGCGGCGCGGCGAGGACAAGAACACCTCGGTGACGGACTCGTTCCGGGAGTCGGCCGCCCACTACGCGACCAGCGTGAAGAGTTCCAAGGATCCGCTGATGAAGCTGGTCAGCGACATAGCCGGCGGGGCGGGGGACCTGGGCGGCAGGGTGCGGCGCGGTTTCGGCGGTTTCACCGGCCCGGCTCCGTCGGACGACGCCTCGCCGCGCAACGGCTCGAAGGGCGGTGGCACCGACGGCGAGGACGGCACGGGCGGGTCGGACGGCACCGACGGTCCTTCGCAGACGCCTCCGCGCGACGCCACCTGAGGGCGGGCGCGGGCCGGCGGTGCCGGGCGGTCGCCCGGCCGCGCGGGCCGACCGCCGCCCCCCGCCCGGCACCGGACCGCCCCCGGGATGGCCACACCTTGGCACCGACCCCGGGCAGGTCACACCTTGGGCTGGGCGCTCGTCGCCAGGGCGCCGCACAGGGCTGTCGCGTCGTCGGTCGCGTAGGGGTCCGTACCGGCCGGGCCGCCCGCCTTCGCAGTCTGGCCGGCGAGCAGGGGCCGCAGGTGGTTCGTGGAGTCCTCGGCGCAGGAGAGCGGGCCGGCCTGGACGTAGGACACGCTCAGCTGGAGCTGGTGGGTGCGCAGGTCGACGCGGTCGAAGCGGAAGTGCAGCTCGCGTCGGACGGTGAAGAGGGAGGCCTCGGCGCCCGTCTGCGCGCCAGTGGGGCGCAGGGCATACACGAAGGTGTGGTCGGCGGTCACTTCGAGGGTGGCGGAGTCGGTCTCGGCGGCGCTCAGGGTCCCCTGGACGCGGATCCGGGTGTCGGCCAGCTGCACCCGGGCGGGGTCGAAGCGGACCAGCCAGCCGGTCGGCGCGTGCCGTCCGTCGGCGGTCGGGCGGCTGAAGCTCTCGTCGAACTGGTCGAGCTGGTCGGCGTCCACCAGGGCGCGCACGGGCCGGACCTGCTGCCCGGTGAGCACCTCCGGGTAGAGGGAGGAGTGCACGAGGTAGTCCTTGGCCGTGGTCAGGGCGGTGACAACCTGGCTGTCGGAGAAGTGCGCGGTCCGCCGGGAGGCGGGCAGCGGGATGCCTTCGGCGCCGATGCGGAACTGTGCGGCGGGGCTGTGGGCGAACAGCGCCTCCGGGGTGGCCGCCCCGGGCACGACGCCCTGCGGCGAGAGGGGGATGACCGTCATCCGCAAGGGCTCGACGGACCGGCGCAGCGCCTGGTTCTGGTAAGGACTGCGCAGGCCCATGTAGACGGCCGTGCCGAAGGCGACGGCGATCAGCAGGACGAGGATCAGCGCCTGCCGCGACAGTCCCCGGCGCAGGGGGGGGCGGCGGCGGACGGCGGGGGCGTGGTCGCTCAGGCGTTCCTCTGCCGAGTACTCCTGGATACGGGCAGCGCGGACGAACGATTCGTCGAAGACGACGGATCGATACTCGTCCTCTGCGTTTCCGGAAGTGCCGTCGGGTGTCCCCTCCGGTGGGTCTCCAGGCCCGGCCATACTTTCAGAGTAGGTCGCGTGGAGCTCGGGTAAACGCCCCGCCATACCGCAACTTCTGACAGGTACTCACCAGCATTACCGCTCTGCCGTCACCGCTCTGCGCAGCGCCTTCGCACAGCCCTGCGTCGCACAGGTGTTCAGGGGGTGCGGGGGGCCGCGGAGACGGGTGGCCGGAAAGAGTCGGCGGATGCGGAGGGGGGCGGCACACTCCCCTGTTCGAGGCCGGTCGTGGCGGGCCCCGGCACCTGGTCCCGGCTGTCCGAGGAGCCGCCCCGGTAGACCGCGGCGAAGGCCAGCGCGACCATGCCGATGCCCATCACGACGGCGAGCATCCAGGCCACCGCGCGGTGCCAGCGGATCTGCTTGCCGTATGCGCCGGGCATGCCGTAGCCGCGCTCCCAGGCTTCGGGGAGGTCGGCGTCGTCCGGGTCGTCGAGGTCGGGATCATGGCCGAAACCGCCGGTCCCGTAGGGGTCGTCGTAGCGGTCGCCTCGCGCGCGGGCTCTGCGGGCCTCGGCCTCGGAGGCCCTCGCTCTCGCCTCGGCGGCGGCCAGGAGACGTTCGACGGCGGTCGGCTCGTGCACCACGGCCGCCTGTACGAAGGCCTCGTCGAAGACCACGGAGGCGAACTCTTCGTCCGACACCCCGCGGTCGTGATCGTCGTCGGGCTCCCAGCCGTCAGGGAACGGCATACCCCCCACGTCCTCCGGCACGGTTCCAGAGTAGACCTGGGGGGTCAATTTGGGCAGGCGGTAGGGAAATTCGTCCGCCGGATGAGACGCCTGTCACGACCTTCGGGGACCGGGTCCTGCGGTCTCCGCGAGGCGGGCGCGGCGGGCCCGGTCAGCGCCGTACGTGCCCGTCGCCGGTGACGATGTACTTGGTGCTGGTCAGCTCCGGCAGGCCCATCGGGCCCCGGGCGTGCAGCTTCTGGGTGGAGATGCCGATCTCCGCGCCGAAGCCGAACTGACCGCCGTCGGTGAAGCGCGTGGAGGCGTTCACGGCAACGGTGGTGGAATCCACCAACTGGGTGAATCGGCGGGCCGCCTGCTGCGAGGTGGTGACGATGGCCTCGGTGTGACCGGAGGTCCACAGCCGGATGTGCTCGACGGCCCGGTCCAGCGAATCGACGACGGCGGCGGCGATGTCGTAGGAGAGGTACTCGGTCTCCCAGTCCTCGGGGGTGGCTTCCACGACCGTCGCCTTGGAGTCCTCGGCGTACGCCAGGACACGCTCGTCGGCGTGGACGGTCACACCCGCCTCGGCGAGGGCGTCGAGGGCACGCGGCAGGAACGCGGGGGCGATGTCCTGGTGCACCAGGAGGGTCTCGGCGGCGTTGCAGACGCTGACCCGGTGCGCCTTGGAGTTGATCAGGATGTCGATCGCCATGTCGAGGTCGGCGTGGGCGTCGACGTAGACGTGGCAGTTGCCGGTGCCGGTCTCGATGACCGGGACGGTGGACTCCGTGACCACGGTCCGGATCAGCGACGCGCCGCCGCGCGGGATGAGGACGTCGACCAGTCCGCGGGCGCGCATCAGCTCGCCGACGCTCTCGCGGCCCTCGCCGGGCACCAGCTGGACGGCGTCGGCGGGCAGCCCGGCCCCGCCGACGGCGTCACGGAGCACCCTGACCAGGGCGGTGTTCGACTCGTAGGCGGAGGACGAGCCGCGCAGCAGCACCGCGTTGCCCGACTTCAGGCAGAGGGCGGCGGCGTCCACGGTGACGTTCGGGCGGGCCTCGTAGATGATGCCGACGACGCCGAGCGGGACCCGGACCTGGCGCAGGTCGATGCCGTTGGGGAGGGTGGAGCCCCGGACGACCTCGCCGACGGGGTCGGGCAGGGCGACGACGTCACGGACGTCCGAGGCGATGGCCCGCACCCGCTCCGGGGTGAGGGTCAGCCGGTCGACGATGGCCTCGCTGGTGCCGGCCTCCCGGGCCTTGGCGATGTCCTTGGCGTTGGCCTCGACGATTTCGCTCGTGCGGACCTCCAGCGCGTCCGCGATGGCGAGCAGCGCGTCGTCCTTCACGGCACGCGGCAGCGGCGCGAGGTCGGCGGCGGCCGCCTTGGCGCGGTAGGCGGCGCGGGTGACCGGGGACATGGAGTCGTACGGCGAGAGCGTGGTCATAAGGGAAGGGTAGTGCGCCGCACCGGCCGCTTCCCGGCTCGTTCCACACCCCGAGACATCCCGAGACCTCGCGGGGGCCGAGACGTCCGGGACCCCGAGATATCCGGGAGCCGCTCGAGACGTCCCGCGGCACCCGAGGCCCCCGCCCCCGGGGCCCTCCCGGCCCGCTGGCCACCTGGCCCCCGGCCGGCGGCCTTGGCCCCTTAAGCCGTGAGCACCACCTTGCGCCCCTGAGGCACGTCCGGGGCGCCCCCGACGGGGACGGGCACGCGCACAGACGTCGGAGCGACGCCATCCGCCGGAGGCCCCGGAGACGGCAACCGACGAGATGGATCACTGGCGTGGCCGCAGGCCCATGGGGCATCGGCCCTGCGCCAGGGGCTCCCTACCCCGGGCTCCGGGCTGCGTCCACGCATCAGGGGCTCCGGGTCCCGAGCCCCCAGGACACGAGTCCCAGGCCATGAACGCCAGGCGGCGGAGGACCGCTCGACCGGGCACGCGGTCAGCAGGGTTTCGGTGGGGGTTCGGTAGGGGGCCAGAACGGGTTCAGTACGGGTGGACCCCTACCGGGGTTGCCGGGGCCGGGCCGTAGCCCTCGGCGATGCGCTGGTGGTAGGTCTGGCGGTCGATGACCTCCAGGCCGACGATCTCCCACGGGGGCAGTCCGGCGGTCTGGCGGTGCTCGCCCCACAGGCGCAGGGCGACGGCGGCCGCGTCGTGCAGGTCGCGGGCCTCCTCCCAGTACCGGATCTCGGCGTGGTCGCCCGCGTATCTGCTGGTCAGGAGGAAGGGGTGGTCGTGAGCGAGCTGTTCGAGAGCGCGCCGGACCTCCTTCAGCGGGGCCCGCTCACCCGAGACGCTGAGGGTCACGTGCCACAGCCGGGGGACGTCCACGGGCTGCCCGCCCTTCGGCTCGGCGCTCTCCCGGGCCCGGTACGTCTCGCCGGCGGCCACGCTGGTCAGGGCTCGCTCCTCGCCGGGCGCACGCGCCGGCGCGCCCGCCGTGCGCGACGCCGTCCCGCCGGCCCCGCCGGTACTCCCACGGGTCGCTGCCACCCCAGGGCGCACTCGTCTCACGACGGCCTCCTTCACGCAGCGCTCGTGCGGTCGTGTGCCGCGTGCGCCCACCGGACTCGCGCGGCCTGTCCCCGTGACGGACCCGTGGTCCGCCCCTGAGAACAAAGTTGAGCAGGCCGCACGGCTCCGTGGGGCGGTTTCACGGAACGTCCCCCACCGGTACGTTCCGTTCGAGCGGGTTTACGGGTGGAGGATCACCAGGTCGTCCCGGTGGACGACCTCGCGCTCGTACTCGGCGCCCAGTTCCCGCGCCAGTTCCCTGGTCGACCGCCCGATCAGCTGAGGGATCTCCTTGGCGTCGAAGTTGACGAGCCCGCGGGCGACCGCGCGCCCCCGGACGTCGCGCAGCTCGACGGGGTCGCCCGCGCTGAACTCGCCCTCGACGGAGGCGATCCCGGCCGGCAGCAGCGAGGTGCGCCGTTCGACGACCGCGCGCACCGCGCCGTCGTCCAGGGTCAGCGATCCCTGGGGGGTGGAGGCGTGCTGGAGCCACAGCAGCCGGTCGGCCGAGCGTTTGCCGGTGGCGTGGAAGAAGGTGCCGGTGTCCCCGCCGGCGAAGGCCTCGGCGGCGTGGACGGCGCTGGTGAGGACCACGGGGATGCCGGCGGCGGCCGCGATCCGGGCGGCCTCGACCTTGGTGACCATGCCGCCGGTCCCGACGCCCGCCTTGCCGGCACTGCCGATCTCCACGTGGGCGAGGTCCTGCGGTGTCCGTACCTCGGCGATCCGCGAGGTGCCCGGCCTGCTGGGGTCACCGTCGTAGACGCCGTCGACGTCGGACAGCAGGACCAGCAGGTCGGCGTGTACGAGGTGGGCGACGAGGGCGGCGAGCCGGTCGTTGTCGCCGAAGCGGATCTCGTCGGTGGCGACGGTGTCGTTCTCGTTGACGACCGGGAACGCGCCCATCGCGAGCAGTTCGTCGAGAGTGCGGGAGGCGTTGCGGTGGTGGGCGCGCCGGCTCATGTCGTCGCTGGTCAGCAGCACCTGTCCGACGCGGACGCCGTAGCGGGCGAAGGAGGCGGTGTAGCGGGCCACGAGCAGTCCCTGGCCGACGCTGGCGGCGGCCTGCTGGCGGGCGAGGTCCTTGGGGCGGCGGCGCAGGCCCAGCGGCGCGAGTCCGGCGGCGATGGCGCCGGACGAGACGAGGACGACCTCCTTCTCCCCTCCGCTGCGGCTCTTGGCGAGGACGTCGACGAGCGCGTCGACCCGGTCGGCGTCCAGGCCGCCGGCGGCGGTGGTCAGCGACGAGGAGCCGACCTTGACGACGATCCTGTGGGCCTCGCTCACAGCCTGCCTTGCCCCTGCCACCTTGTTCTGCGCTCCTCGCGATAGGCCACGGACGTCCGCGGCGCCATGGCTGTACATGGCTGTCCATGCCTGTCCACGGCTGCCTTTCCGGCAATCTACGCGAACGGGGGCGCGGGTCGCGCGGCGGTTTCACTGCCCGGACGGGGCCGCCCGGGTAACGGTTCGCTCACGCTTTGCGTACGGCAAAGAGAAGGTGCCGGTTCCCCATGTGATTTGAAGAGAAGACAAATTTATTTTGAAGTTTGCGTGACCTACAGTTCGGCTTGTGACGCGCATACTCCTCCGATCGGGGAAGAGCCCCTTCGACGTCGTTCCGGTGGAGGAAGCCCTCCACCGCGACGTGATCGCCACCAACGCGGGCAACCTGATCTTCAGCGACGCCGCCCACAAGATCCTCCAGGCGCCGGACACCGAGGTCGTCTCGAACGGCATGCGGACGGACGTGAGCGCGGCGGCCCGGATCAACGAGGAGTACGACGCGTTCGTCGTGCCCCTCGCCAACGCCTTCCGGCCGACCTTCGAGCCGTCGCTTCAGCGGCTGACCAGGCTGATCGGGAAGCTGCGGATCCCGGTCGTGGTGCTCGGGGTCGGCGCGCAGGCCCCCCTGGGGCCGATCCCGGAGCGGCTGAAGGCGATGGAGCCCAGCGTGCGGGCGTTCTGCGCGGCCGTGCTGGACCACAGCGCCTCCATCGGCGTGCGCGGCGAGTTCACCGAGAAGTACCTCAACGAAATGGGCTTTCGCGACGTCGAGGTCATCGGGTGCCCGTCGATGTTCCTGTACGGCGACCGCCTCCCCGTGGAGAAGAAGACGCCGGCGCTGACGGAGCAGTCGAGGATCGCCGTCAACGGCTCGCACACCGCGGTGCGCGGCGGCGGCCTGCACCGGATCATCGGCCACGCCCACGCGCGGTATCCGAACCTGCGCTACATAGGCCAGAACCTCACCGACGCGCGGCAGCTGCACTGGCGGGACGTGGACTCGCCGGCCGGCCGGATGACGCAGATGCCGACGCATCCGGACCACCCGATGTACCGCGAGGACAAGGTCCGGGTCTACGTGGACCCGTCGACCTGGATCGACGACCTGCGGGAGTTCGACTTCTCGTTCGGCTCGCGCATCCACGGCAACATCGCGGCGCTCCTGGCCGGGACGCCCGCCACCGTCCTCGCCTTCGACTCCCGCACGCTGGAGCTGTGCCGCTACTTCGAGATACCGCACCGCCTGCTCAGCGAGGCGCCCGAGGACCTCGACCCGGCGGCACTGTACGAGGAGTCCGACTTCAGCGCCCTCACCGGCAACCACAAGGGCCGCTTCGACCGGTTCACGGCGTTCCTCGACCGGAACGGGCTGCGGAACACCTTCACCCATGGTGACGGCGGGGCCGCCTTCGACAAGCGGCTGCGTTCGCTGTCCTTCCCGCCGGGCGTGCGCCCCTGGAACGACGCCGACCTGGCCTCGCTGACCAGCCGGTTCGGCTGGCTTCAGCAGCGCATCGCCGAACTGGACTCCCACAACGCCCAGTTGAAGCGCGACCTGGCCAGGAGCCGGTCCGGCGCGAAGGGAGTCGCGGGCATTCCCGCCCCCTCGATCTACCGGCGCGCCCGACGGGTCGTGGGCGGTCCGCTGCGCCGCGCCCTGAAGCCCGCCAAGTAGGACGCCGGGCCGGACGCCCGGTGGACGGCCCGAGGAGCGGGCCGTCCACCGGGCGGCGCCTCAGACGGCCGCCGTGCCGCCCGGACGCGCCGGGCGGCGCATACGGCGCACCCTGCGGCGGACCTTGCGGACGAAGCCGCGCACGAAGGTCTCGGTGCCGTTCTTGCGCCATCCGGGGTAGGCCTTGGCCTCGCGGGGCTCGGCCAGATAGATCCGGTCGGGGACGCCGGCCTCCGCGGAGCCGTAGTGCGGATAGGCCAGGTAGAGCTGGGTGCCGCGCTTCTTCAGGACGGGCTCCGGGGTGCTCTTGGCACGGATGAACTCCAGGACGTCCACGAGGAGGTCGGCGCGCCCGCGGGCCACCAGCTCCAGGCGCAGCCGTTCGTGGACCAGGAGGCGCTGGGCGACCCCCTCGTTCCAGTAGGCGTCCATCAGCGGCCTGGCCAGCTCCAGCTTGGTGCGCCGGGTCTCCTCGTCGTTTCTGAGGAAGACGGGCCCGAACTGCGGCAGCACGGTGACTAGGAACGGGCGCACCATGAGCACGTCACGCTTGGGGCCGGGCGGGACGAGCCGTTCCAGCAGGCCCATCAGGGCGCGCGCGGAGTCGAAGCGCAGGGTGTAGCTGCCGCTCTTCGTCACGTGCTTGCCGTCGGTGCGGCCCACCAGGTAGTAGCAGGTGTAGTCGGCGACCACGGAGACGCCGTCGGCCCGCAGATAGGCCTCCATGGTGAACAGGGCGTCCTCGCCGGTCCACAGCGACTCGTCGAAGCGCATGCCGTGCCGCTCCAGGAACTCCCGGCGGAACAGCTTCTGCGCGCTGAGCGTGAACTTGATGTTGGACGAGTAGACGTCGGTGCGGTCGAGGGTCTCGCCCCACATCGACCGGGGCGGCTTGCGGTTGATGCCCTCGACCCGGCCGAGGACCACGTCCGTGCCGTTGCGGTCGGCCATGGCGACCATGCGCTCCAGAGCCTCGGCGCCCAGGCGGTCGTCGGCGTCGAGGAAGAAGACGTAGCGCCCGGTGGCCTTGGACAGGCCGACGTTGCGCGGGCCGCTGGGGCCGCCGGAGTTGTCCTGGCGGATCACGGTGACGGCCATCGGGACGCGGGCGGCGAACTCCTCGAGGCAGTCCCCGGTGCCGTCCTGCGACCCGTCGTCGACGGCTATGACCTCTATGCGCGCCGGGTCCAGGGTCTGGGCTTCGACCGATGCCAGGCAGTCCACCAGATAGGGCATCGCTTCGTACGCCCCGATGACCACCGTGACGTCAGGCTGCGCAACGGTCACTGTTCCCTCTCATCACGCAACGGTTTCCCGGCACGGAAACGCTTTGGACACCCGGAAGACGACGGGTGGGCGGGACGGGTTGCCTGGCTTGCGACACGTGTTCCACATCACAGGATGCATCAAAGGTCGGGGCCCCGGAGAGTTCTCTCCGGGGCCCGAGGCGATGCGCTGCGGGGCGGTGCGCTGTCAGGCGGTGGTGACGTCCTTGGTCCGTGCGGCCTCGGCGTCCTTGTCGGCGTCCGTCTCACCGTCCGGCATGTCGTCCGGCGCGACCTGGAGGGACGCCTGACCGACGTTGCGGGCCTCGGCCTTCAGCGCGAGATCGGTGACGGCGGTGTCGAACCGTTCGCGCGAGGTGGGCTCGTCGGGCCCGAGCAGGTACTCCTTCAGCTCCTTGCGGTCCTTCGCCAGCGGGTCGCCGGCGGGGTCGCGGACGGCGTCCAGGAGCCGGTCGAGCCCGGCGGCGTCGTTGCCGAGGATCACGGCGGCGCGCACGGCGGTGTTCTGCCGCCTGAACTCCTCCGCGCCCAGCTCGGCGGAGTCCGTGACCGCGTACGGCTTGCCGCTCGCGATGAAGTCGGAGACCACGCTGGAGATGTCGGAGACCATCGCCTCGGACGCGTTGAAGCAGTCGTACAGACGCGGCGAGTCGCCGGTGATCACCCGGTGCTCGTAGGAGGGGAAGGAGCGCCAGTAGGTCTCGTTCCACTCGGCGCGCAGCCGGGCCGCCTCCTGGTGCCTGCGGACGTCGACGATGCCGTCGCGGCTGGTCACCGCCTCGTCGGCCCGCTCGTCGAAGGCGAGCGAGAGGGCGTCCAGGCGGGCCTTGAGGCGGTTCAGCTCGGCCTTGGCCCGGGACTGGGAGGCCGGGTCCGCGGTGAAGCGGGGGTCGCTCGCGCGCTGGGCGGCGGCCTTCTTGATCAGGGCGACGATCCGGCGGTGGGCGGCGCCGGCCTTGGCGTTGCGGGTGCCGGTGAAGGGGTGCGGCTTGTACAGGACGCGGACCGGAGGGTCGGCCGCGACCAGTTTCCGCACGATGTTCTCGCCGGCCAGCAGCAGCGAGGTGTTGCCCGGGTTGTCGTCCCAGCCCTCCCAGGTGGGCGCGTACAGCACGGTCGGGATCCGGTCGGCGGGCACGCCGGCGCCCGGCCTGATGGACGCCAGCTGCGGGCGGCCGACCTCGACGACGTCCTCGTCGCGGATGCCGACGTCGGCGATGGCGTAGCGGTCGCGGCCCGCGCGGCCGGCGACCCACACCTCGTCGTAGACCTTGCTGAACGGGTTGACGCTGGCGGCCTTGTCGCTGTCGCCGTGGCCGATGAAGACGTGCTTCATGGTCGGCACGCGCAGCAGGTGGATGTTCTTGCCGACGTTCGCGCAGTACAGCGCGACCCGCACCATGGACAGGTCCAGGTTCATCAGGTGCACCCCGCCGGGCACGCAGACGACCGGGACCGACGTGGGCGCCATGTTCTCCAGGATGGCGCGCTCGCGCAGGATCACCAGCGGCCGCGCCTCCATCTGCTCCATGGTCTCCAGCCACATGTTGACCTGGTAGGCGGAGTCGTCGGAGCCGGAGAAGTACAGGACCGTCTCGGGCCGGTACTCGCGCAGCCAGGCGCTGACGGCGGCCAGCACCTTGGGGGCCTTGGGCGGGAGCCGCCTGGCCCGCAGGTACGGCACCAGCGCGAGGACGTACAGCCCGCCGAGGCCGAGGGTGACGGCGATGCCGGCGAAGCCGGGGCGCACCGAGTCGGCCATCGCGACGATCAGCAGGCCCACGACGGCCGCGAGGTCGAGGTGGAGCATCTTGACCGTGGCGCGGTTGAGCAGCAGGCGCGGCGGGGCGTCCGGGATGCGCAGCCGGGAGGCCAGGTCGACGTTCCTCGTCGCGACCGGCATCTGGCGGCGCTTGCCGATCAGGGTGACCAGCGCGCCGTGCGGGGCCTGAAGGCCGAAGAACACCGTGAAGCACGCGATCGCGGCGTAGAAGACCGGTTCCTGTGAGAGGTCGAGTCTCGCCAGCAGCAGGATCAGCAGCAGCTCGCGCACCAGGAACCGGGTGGACACACCGGCTCGCACCTTGGACAGCAGTCCGATGAGACGGCTGCGCCTGCGGTGGAGATAGAGGTCCGCCAGGTAGGTCACGGCGGCCGCGACGGCGAAGGCGGGAGCGCTCGGGACGAGCGCGGTCGCCATGAGGCCGGGGTAGCCCAGCATCATGAGGACCGCTGCGGCCAGTTCGGCCGCGCTGCCCACCCGGGCTACGCGAATAGCGGTGGATATCACGGAGAAACCTGCTCTGGGAGGGGGCCGGTCATAGGTGCCTGAAAGTCCGGAAAATCCTTTTTGAAGGTTTCGGGAGTTTTACGGATTCAGGCCTCTGTGAATTCTCCGTAAATCGGGAACCACAGAGGCCTGAAAAATCGATGGCTATTTGGCCTCGATTATGCCACGCCGTCCTGTCGGTCGAGCACCCCGGCAAGAGCCTGCTCGAAGTCGGAGGCCTTGCCGGCGGCGGCCGTCGGGTCCTGCTGGCGGACGTCGACGACATGCCCGGTGAGCTCGGAAAGCAGCACGTCGAGGGAGGTGCGGGCGACGGCTTCGGAGGACAGCAGGCTGCCCGCGGGCTCCTGCCCGAAGGCCTTCGTACGCATCGGGGTCGCGGTGCGTTCGGGGTTGACGCAGTTCACCCGGATGCCGTCACCGGCCCACTCGTCGGACAGGGCCTGGGTGAGATTCACCATGGCCGCCTTGGTCGAGGAGTACAGGCTGTACTCGGCCCGGCCGCGGGTGTAGCTGCTGGAGGTGTAGAGCAGCAATTGGCCCTTGGTCTCCGCCAGGTACTTGTAAGCCGAACGTGCGATCTGAACCGGCGCCAGGTAGTTGACCTTCAGCGCTTCCTCGATGGTCGCGTTGTCGGTCTCCGCCAGCTTGCCGATGCGCAGCACTCCGGCGGTGTTGACGACGTAGTCGACGCGGCCGGTCTCGCTGTAGGCCTTGGACAGGGCGTCGTCGACCTCCTCCGGGTTCTCCACGTGCGTACCGGTGGTGGAGCGGCCGAGGGCGTAGACCCGGGCGCCGTAGGACTCGGCGAGTTCGGCGATGTCCTTGCCGATGCCGTACGAGCCGCCGAAGACGACCACGGTCCTGCCGGTGAGCAGCTCGCGGTAGACCTCCTCGCCCTTCTGCTCGGGGGTGGCGGAGGAGGCGAGCTGGAAGAGCTTGTCGGCGATGAAGACGTCGACGGGCTGAGTCACCTTCATGTTGTACTCGTCGCCCGCGACGACGTGGATCGGCACGTCCGGCAGGTAGCGCAGGACGACCGTGCAGTCGTCGGTGGCCTGGAAGTTGGGGTCGCCCGCGGCCACCTCGTAGGCCCGCCGGATGGTGGACAGCTTGAACGCCTGCGGAGTCTGGCCGCGGCGCAGCCGGGAGCGGTCCGGGATCTCGGTGATGAACTCGCCGTCCTCGCCGTGCGTGCGCGTGACGATGATGGTGTCCGCGGACGGAATGGCCACGTCGACGGCCTGGTAGCGCTCCAGGGCGGTGACGCAGTCGTCGATGACGCGCTGCGAGAGCAGGGGGCGCACGGCGTCGTGGAAGAGGACGTTGAGGTCCTCGCCCTCGGCCAGTCCCTCGCCCAGGGCGGCGATGGCGCGCTCGGTGGTCTCGTTCCGCGTGGAACCGCCCTCGATGATCGCCCGGACCTTCGTGAACCCGGCCTTGGCGACGATCTTCTCGACGTCGGGGACATAGCCGGGCGCCATCAGCACGATGATGTCGTCGACCGAGGCCGCCTTCTCGAAGGTGGTCAGCGTGTGCTCGATGACTGCCTTGCCGGCGATCTTCAGCAGCTGCTTGGGGATCGACAGACCCACGCGCTGGCCGGTGCCACCGGCCAGGATCACTGCGGTGGTACGGGGCTTGGCTATGTGCTGGGACACAGGGGACCTACCTTGGGGCGACAGGGACGGGGAAATGGTCCCACTTGCGGTTACCGCGATGCAAGGTGAGCGCCGTTCGCTGCAAATGTGCCCGCAACCCGGCATTCACCTTGCGACGCTGACGATTGTCGAGGCATCGGCGCGGCTTCCCGCGGATGCCCCTGGGAAATCCTGTGAGTTACTCCACAGAAGTAACGCATTGCCGATGCCGGGGGTGACGGGTGTGACTCTAACGGTCCCCGAGGGGTGCCCCTGCCACCGCGACCGCCCGCGGCGGCGGCGACGGTGCGCCGCAGCGGGCCTCGTCGTCGGCCCTCGGCGTGGCGGGCTCCGGCAGACGGTTCCGAAGACGGTTTGGGATCTTCACGTCCCGGCCGACGGTGCTGCACCTGTCCTTCATATGCATGACACTCCACGCCACTCCCCGGCGGACCACCCCGGAATTGGACGGGTTCCGCCGGAGGCCGATATCAGTGAATTCCCTGTCGGAATTCCTGGGAATTCCTGTGCCGGCGCCGTCCGTGATAACGCCGGGCGTTCGGGGCACGCGGATCGCCGGAAAACGCCCTCGTCCCCCTCCCGTGGCGGCGGGCCGGCGCGGTGGTCGGGCGGGAAAGCGTCGAGGCAGGCGCCCGGGGCCGGGTGCCTGCCTCGACGGTGAAGACGCGGAGCGGGGAGCGGGGATCAGAAGGGCTCGAAGCCCTCGAACTCCTGGGCCGCCTCGTCGCGTTCGGCCTGCTTGTCCCGGCGGCGCTGGGTCGCCGGACGCGGCGCCTCGAAGCGGTGGTCCTCGCCCCGGCGGCCGAGCATCTCGGCGCCGGCCGTGACCGACGGCTCCCAGTCGAAGACGACCGCGTTGTCCTCGGGGCCGATGGCGACGCCGTCGCCGCCGCGGGCGCCCGCCTTCATCAGCGCGTCCTCCACGCCGAGCCGGTTGAGCCGGTCGGCGAGGTAGCCCACGGCCTCGTCGTTGTTGAAGTCGGTCTGGCGCACCCAGCGTTCGGGCTTCTCGCCCCGGACGCGGAACAGGCCGTCCTCCTCCAGCGAGACGGTGAAGCCGGTGTCGTCGACCGCCTTCGGACGGATGACGACCCGGGTCGCCTCCTCCTTCGGCTTGGCCGCGCGTGTCGCGGCCACCATCTCGGCGATCGCGAACGACAGTTCCTTCAGGCCCATGTGGGCGACCGCGGACACCTCGAAGACGCGGTACCCGCGCGCCTCCAGGTCCGGGCGGACCATCTCTGCGAGGTCCTTGCCGTCCGGCACGTCGATCTTGTTGAGCACCACGAGCCGCGGCCGGTTGCCGAGGCCGCCGTACTGCTTGAGCTCCTCCTCGATGATGTCGAGGTCGGAGAGCGGGTCGCGCTCGGACTCCAGGGTCGCGGTGTCCAGCACGTGCACCAGGACGCTGCACCGCTCGACGTGGCGCAGGAACTCCAGGCCCAGCCCCTTGCCCTGGCTGGCGCCCGGGATCAGGCCCGGCACGTCGGCGATGGTGTAGACCGTGGAGCCGGCCGTGACCACGCCCAGGTTCGGGACGAGGGTGGTGAACGGATAGTCCGCGATCTTCGGCTTGGCGGCGGACAGGACGGAGATCAGCGAGGACTTGCCGGCGCTCGGGTAGCCGACGAGGGCCACGTCCGCGACCGTCTTCAGCTCCAGCACGATGTCCTGGAGGCCGCCGGGCTCGCCGAGCAGCGCGAAGCCGGGCGCCTTACGGCGGGCCGAGGCCAGCGCCGCGTTGCCGAGGCCGCCGCGGCCGCCCTGGGCGGCGATGTACGAGGTGCCGTGACCGACCAGGTCGGCCAGCACGTTGCCGTCCTTGTCCTGGACGACGGTGCCGTCCGGGACGGGCAGGATCAGGTCCTGGCCGTCCTTGCCGGACCTGTTGCCGCCCTCGCCGGGCTTGCCGTTGGTGGCGCTGCGGTGGGGCTTGTGGTGGTAGTCGAGGAGCGTGGTGACCGACTGGTCCACGACCAGGATCACATCGCCGCCACGGCCGCCGTTGCCCCCGTCGGGGCCACCGAGCGGCTTGAACTTCTCACGGTGGACGGAGGCACAGCCGTGGCCTCCGTTACCCGCGGCGACATGCAGTTCGACGCGGTCCACGAAGGTGGTCATCTGGGTGCCTCCAGCACTGGCTACAAAACGGAACGTACGTATCTGTCTACTGCGTAACACGCGAAAGGCGGACCCGCCTTCCCGCACGGGAAGTGAGGTCCGCCTCGCGAAAGCTTCCGATCAGGCGACCGGAACGATGTTCACGACCTTGCGGCCACGGTGCGTGCCGAACTCCACCGCACCGGCGTTCAGCGCGAACAGCGTGTCGTCGCCGCCACGGCCGACGCCCGCGCCGGGGTGGAAGTGCGTGCCGCGCTGGCGGACCAGGATCTCACCCGCGTTGACGACCTGACCGCCGAAGCGCTTCACGCCGAGCCGCTGGGCATTGGAGTCGCGACCGTTCCGGGTGGACGATGCGCCCTTCTTGTGTGCCATGTCTCCTCAGTCCCTTACTTCGCAGCCGCGGGGATCTCAGTGACCTTGATCGCCGTGTACTGCTGGCGGTGGCCCTGACGACGGCGGTAACCGGTCTTGTTCTTGTAGCGAAGGATGTCGATCTTGACGCCCTTGTGGTGGTCCACGACCTCGGCCTGGACCTTGATGCCGGCCAGCACCCACGGGTCGCTGGTCACAGCGTCGCCGTCGACAACGAGCAGGGTCGAGAGCTCGACCGTGTCGCCAACCTTGGCAGTGGAAATCTTGTCAACCTCAACGATGTCGCCGACAGCAACCTTGTGCTGGCGACCACCGCTGCGCACGATGGCGTACACGCGGATCTCACTCTCTCGCTCTGGGACGGCATCCCCGCAGTCCAGCCACCCGGGAACGAACACGGACGGCCTCTCCCGGCCACCTAGGTACCGGTACCCGGGAGGAAGAGGGTTTACGGAGATGTGGCGCGCCACTCGACACGCCGATGGTCAAGGCTACGGGGCCCGGCTTGAGGGGTCAAACCGGGCCCCGCGGCGATCCTCACCCCGTCGGCATCGCGGGCCAGGGGTCAAGCCCTGGATCCGAGTAGAGGCAGATCAGCGGGCGGTTGGCGCAGATCGCCAGTTCCAGAGCCGCCTCGACCGTGGCGCCGAGCTCCCAGATCCAGCCCATTCCCGTGGCGATCACCCTGCCGCCGGCCTCGACGAAGACGCTGGAGTAGCTGAGCCATTCGCCGATGGGAAAGTACGACCCGCCCAGAATGCCCTCCACCTCCTCCGCTGTACCGCGCTGGCCCGCTCCGGCCTCCAGTGGGTCGAACGTGAGGGGATCCTCATTGGTGAAGTTCGGTCCGACCCGGTTGCCCGGCTCGACCGTGAGGCCTCCCAAAGAAGCGAGGATCTCCCCGGCGAGCGGGTGGGCCCGAAACCCCTCGCTCTGGAGGGGCTCCAACCACTGAGCGGTGGAAACCTTCCTGTCGGGGGACCATCCTGCTTGGCGAAGCGCCGTCAGGGCGTCGGGGTGCAACGACGCGAAATCGATGGCGGACATCAGTAATCGATCTCCTGGTCGTCCAGCAGTCGCTTGCAGCGAGCACAGGGCTCGGCCACCTTGCCATGCTCCGCGGTGTTCGACGTTGGCATCTGATTGTTCCGCGTTTTCACCGTCCGCATTGAACCACCCCGGATGGCCTCCGGTCCCTCCGCCCGCTGAGCGTTGACGAGGCATTCCACTTCGGAGCATCCGCCGTGGTGGCCGGCGTCGTCCACCGCCTGCTTGAGCGGTCCGGTGATGTCCTGGCCGTGTCTGTTCTTCCCGTAGTACTTCTCGCCCGAGGGCGAGGTGTACTCGGAGGCGAACTTCGCACCCTGGTCGTTGCGCACATTGTCGGCGTGGACCTGCAGGGGGTCGCAAGGGGTGGTGTTGTGCACAAGCACCGGCACTGTCCCGGCGAACACGTAATACGTGTGAACGTCGCTGACGGTGAGGTCGTGCGTGACCTGGCGCCTGTCGAAGGAACGGACGCCTGTGAGGACGACCGTGTCCCCGACCGACGTGTGAAGGCGCATACCGGGTCTGAGAGCACCGGCCTCGACCCACGCCTGCTCGGAATCCACCCAGAACGGGTGGGTCGTCGTCGAGACGAGAGCTTCGGCCTTACCGGACTTTCCCTTGACCTTCAGGTCGACGAAGTGCTTGTCGTCCTTGGTGACGATCGTGCCGACGACCTCGCGCACCTTCGTGCCGCCGGTTCGCGGGTCGGTCACGACGACCTTGTCGCCGAGAGCCACCTTCTCTATCGGCTTGCCCTTGCCGTTGGCCAGAAGGACCCGTGTGCCCGGCAGGAAGCTGTGCGTCGGGACCGGGCAGGAACTGGCCTGCTTCTTCTTGAGGGCCGCCGCGGCCTTCTTTCTGACCTCGGCGAGTTTCTCCGCCGCCTTGGACAGGCCCAACTTGGCCCGGCCCACCGCCTTGTTGGCGTTCCACAGGCCCTTGACCCCGCCGATCATGTCCTTGACCAGGCCGGTGACCCGCTTGGCGAGCTTGATGCCCTTGGCCCACTTCCAGGGCGCCCCGTACTTGGCGAGGATCTTGCCCGCCAGGCCGCCCGCGAAGCTTCCGGCGATGTTGAGCAGGGTCTCGCCGCAGGCGCCGACGTCGCCGCTGGAGATGCAGTCCAGGGCCGCGTCCACGCCCAGGATGTCCCGGGCGATCTTGATCAGGGCCTTGCCCGCGGACTTGATGCGCTGCCGGGCGGACGCCTGCTGCTGCTGCGCCACCGCGACGTCACTGGACGCCTTGCTGACGTCGGACTGCGCCTTGGAGACTTCCGGGTCGGCATTGGTGACCGGCATTCCGCCGCGGCACTCGATCAAGCCCTCACGGCACTCCGGGATGATCATGCCGCTGGGGTCGGCGTGCGTGACCGGGGAGTTGTTGGCGTAGGCGTAGCCGTTGATCTGCTGCGGCTGGGTGTAGTCGATGACCGGGTCCACCGAGATGAACTTGCCGATCGCCGAGTCGTACTCCCGCGCTCCGAGGTGGGTCAGGCCGGTAGAGGCGTCGATGGTGCCGCCGACGTACCCCTTCTCCCCCGGCCAGACACCGGTCTTCTCGCCGCGGTCGACGCCGAACGGGTCGAAGCGGCGCTGCGAGATCGCACCGGTCACGGAGTCGATCGCCAGCTCACCGGTGCCGTGGTGGTCGGAGGCGACGAACGAGACCTTCGCCGCGGTGCGGACCGCGACGGTCTGCCCGGCGTACTCGTAGTAGCGCGTGGCCTCCTTCTTGGTGCCGTCGGCCGACAGCTTCAGTTCGGTTCCGGGCAGGTAGACCGTGGTCCCCGAGGGGTCCTTGCGCTGCACCCGGCTGCCGGCCGCGTCGTACAGGTAGCCGGTCTCCGCGCCGCTCGCCTCGGTGACCTTGCTCAGCGCCCCGGAGTCGTCCCAGGCGAGGGCCTGGGCGTTGCCGCCGATGGTGCGCTTGGTGGTGTTGCCCGCGTCGTCGTACTCGTACGACGACTGCCTCGTCCCGGTCGGGAGGGTCTCGGTGACCTTGGTGACCTGGTGCGGGCCGTCGCCGAGGGCGCCGGCGCCGCCGTACTCATAGCTGCGGGTGATGTTGTTCGCCGCGTTCAGACCGGTGTCGTGGTTGACCTCGGAGACGCGGTTGCCGATGGCGTCGGTCTCGTACGACTTCCAGTACGGGGCGGGGCCGCCGAGCGAGGTGGAACCGGCGGCGGAGTCGCACGCCGTGGGACCCGTGCCGTTGACCGGCGTCGTGGAGCCGCGGCTGCCGGAGCCGGCCGCGGTCGCCGCGGTGGCCGAGGGCGTCCAGGCGTCCTGGAGCCGTTGCCGGCTGTCGTAGGCGAAGCACTGCACGTCCGGCGTGGCGGAGTTCGCGGCGTCCGCGATGGACAGGACGTTGCCGGCCTGGTCGTAGGAGTAGGTGGAGTCCTTCGCCGGGGCGGTCGCGCCGTAGACGTCGACCAGCGACCGGGTCAGCCGGTCGGTGCCGGTCTCGTAGCCGTAGGTCTGCCAGACCTTCTTGCCGCTGCCGCCTGTGAACAGCTCCAGCTGCTGCAGCTGGCTGTTCCTGTTGTAGACGGTGTCGGTGACGTAGGAATCGCTGGTGCCCTTCATCGTCTTGGGACGCTGCAACGCGTCGTACGTGTAGGTCAGCACCTCCGCCGGCAGGTCGCCGATGGCGGGCAGACCGGTGGTCTGGAGCGTGCCGTCCCGGTTGTACGTCTGGGTGTACACGTACGTGCCGGCCAGGGATCCCTGGGAGGCGGGCACCTGGTAGGCCGTCTTCAGCGGCCGGTAGAACTCGTCCATCGACTGGACGGCCGTGGCGAAGTACTCCGTCGGCGAGGTGTAGCTCAGCGTGCCGTAGGCCTGGCCCAGCCAGCCCGCCTTGTCGTACTTGGTCTCCGTCAGCTTGGTGCCGGTGTCGGCGTCGCCCTGCCAGGTGGTGCTGACGCGGCCGAGCTTGTCGTAGACCGTGGTCGACTTCTTGTTGCGGCCGTCATAGGTGACGACCGGCCGGTCGAGTTCGTCGTACTCCGTGCGGGAGGTGCCCGCGTCGGGGTCGACGGACTTGGTCTTGCGGCCGAGCTGGTCGTACTCGTAGCGCCACACGTTGCTCTTGGCGTCGGTGACCGTCTCCAGCAGGCCGGCCGTGTTGTAGGTGTACTTGGTCGAGTCGTACGGGACGCCGGCGCCCGGCGAGGCTCCGCGGTAGTGGCGGATCTCGGAGAGGTTGCCCTGGTTGTCGGTGATCGTCGTCGTGGGCACGCCGCCGACCGGCGGGTCGACGTTCGTGAGCTCGCCGTCGTACGAGGTCGTCGTGCGCCACTGCTCGGCGCCCGAGACCGCGGAGATCTGGGCGGTGGCGCGGCCCAGGCCGTCGTACTCCAGCAGGCTCTGCGCGCCGACCTGGCTGTTGCTCACCAGCAGCAGTTCGTCCGAGGCGGCGCCGTCGGCGTTGTACGTGGAGTTGGTCTTCTTGATGTTGCCGGTGCCGTCGTACCAGGTGTCGGCGACCATGCGGGTGCCGTCGGGGCCCTCGGTCTGGATCTGACGGGAACGCAGCATGCTGTCGTACAGCTGGTACTCGGCGCCGTACGAGCCGTCGTTCTCGATCTTCTCCGTCTTGATCGCGGTGACCTTGTCCTTGCGGACGTTGTACGAGTACTTGATGCTCGGCGTCTGAGTGGAGGCCCGGTCCGCCAGCCACACCGAGGTCAGCCGGCCCAGCGCGTCGTAGGCGAGGTCCGTCCGCTTGCCGTTGGGGTCGGTCTGTCCCGCCGACATGCCCCAGGCGGGGGCGTAGTCGGTGACGGTGTTGTGCCCGAGGGCGTTGGTGACGGTCGTCCTGGTCAGCAGGCCGTTGGTCTCGACGTAGACGGTCTTCGTCTGGTCCGCCGTGCCGTACTGCTTGGCGTCCTGCTGGGACTTCGGACGGCCGTAGACGTCGTAGGTCGTCGCGCCGGTGACCTGGTAGGTCGCCGTGGTGCCGTCGTGCGCCGTCAGCCGCTCGGTCTTGGTGGCGTCACCCTTGGTGGGCGCGGCGCCGAACGCGCCGCCGTCGTACGAGGTGCGCTCGTCGCCCAGGACCTGCGTCTTGCGGTCCGGGGTCGTGGCGCACTTGACGGACACGACCTCGCTGCGGGCCGGCAGCGACAGGATGTTCTTCGCCGCGTTGTCCGCGTAGGTGGTGCGGGTGCAGGTGTCGTCCTTGGCGGTGGAGACGTCGCCCTGGTCGTCGACGGTCAGTGTGCGGCCGGTGCCGTTCGCCGTGTCGAACGTCGTCGTGGACTTCGTCTCGCTCCAGGTGCCGTCCGACTTCAGGCTGAAGCCGCGGCCGGTCTGGGTGCGCACGATCACCGCGTTGGAGGTGCCCCAACTGCGCTTCTGCGTAGCGGTGTTGTACTTCCAGGGAACGTTGATGGTCTTCGCGACGAGCTTGGGGCCGTCGTAGGTGGCCACCTCCAGCTCCTGGCCGGTGAACTCCTTTTCGTCGTCGTACGACGCTCCCGTGGAGTCCTTGACCGACACCGAGCGCGTGTTGCCGTCGGCGTCCTTGTCGCCGTTCATGCCCTGGAGGAACGTGTAGTCGACCCGTGTCTTCTGCTGGTCGGCGGTGCCGCTGGTGACCTTGACCTTGCCGTAGCCCTGCCAGCCGCCCCAGGTGAGGTACTTGTCGTCGGTGATGCCGTCCGGCTCGGCCTTCCGCCAGGCCGCGTCGCCCTGGTAGTCGTAGCGGGTGACCATGCCGTCGCTGCCGCCCGTGCGGTCGGTCTCGATGACGGCCGAGACCACGTACTTGTGGAACCAGTCCGTGATCGGGTCGACATAGCCCGGCGGGGCCCACTTGACCGGGTAGCAGCGCCTCTTCGACTCGCCGGGCCGGGGCAGCGTGGCCTTGGTGCACTCGGTGGGCGCGTAGGTGACGTCGAGCTGGGCGCCGGTCTCGCTGAGGACCATCGACAGACGGAAGCGGTAGAACGGGGCGATGTTGTCGCCGACCGCGTCGACGCGGTTGGCGAGCTGCTCGCCGAAGAGGTCGACGGAGGGCAGCTTCACGGCGGTGCCGACGCGTCCCTCGTGCTCGATCTTCGACAGCCACAGGGTCTTGGAGTCGTCGCCGTTGTCCGTGAACAGGTGCGTGAGGAGCCAGGCGTCCACGTCCTGGTAGTTCGTGGCGTCCTTGCGCATCTGCGTGACGACCGACGTCAGACGCTTCGTCGTGAAGAACGTCTGCACCGGCGAGGTGCACTTGGTGGCGGACTTGCACTCCTGGTCGACCGGGACGTCCGGCCAGTGCGAGGCGTTCGCCTTGGTGCGCTTGCTCTCGGCGCAGTCGAAATCGGAGGTCGTCAGGCAGCGTTCGGCGGTGTTGAAGACGACCCGGGCCGGGGCCTTGGCGGCGTAGACGCTGCCGTCGCGCTGGCCGTAGTCGATGCGCTTGAGCCAGCCGCCGCGGTGATAGGCGGTGCCGTTGACGTCCGTCTTGCCGTTGAGGGCGTAGTAGTTGGTCTCGCGGTCGTAGAAGTACGACATCACGTTGCCGTGCGTGTCCCGGACGTGGTCCAGGCTCCAGCGCCACGCCTGCTGGCAGTAGGCGCTGGTGAACGTGGCGTTGTAACAGGGCTCACCGGAGTCGTCGCCGAAGACCGGGGCGGTCCAGACCGAGTTGGTCTCCTCGTTGCCCGTGGCCCAGCCGGGCAGCCGGTTCAGGCCGAAGAAGTACTCGGTGCCGTCGGAGGTCGTGACCTTCCAGTGCTCGCCCTTGTCGTCGGCGCCGCCGTCGTCGCCGTTGACGGCGCCCGTCAGCCGCTCGACCTTGGAGCCGTCGTCGGACGACATGTGCCACTTGCCGGTGGTGTCGTCCTTGACCAGCTCGCCGGAGGAGCCGTTGAGCATGATCGTGGCGTTCTCGAACGCCCAGCACTGCTCGCCGGAGCCGGAATGACCGTCGTCGGAACAGGGCTTGTAACGGCGCTCGATGTAGCCGGGGTCGTAGGAGAAGCCCTCGCCCACCCAGGAGCCCTGGTTGTTCGTCGCCGAGGTGCGGCCGTCCGCCGACTGGGAGGAGTAGCCGAGGCCCACGGTGGGGGACAGACCGCCCGGGGTCGGAACCGTGTTCAGCGGGTAGTTCCAGTTGAACGCGCCGGAGGAGGTGGCGACGCTCCAGCTCGCCGACGGCGAGAGGGCCGTCGCCTTGTACGTGCCCTGGGCGCCGGAGGGGCCCGCGGCGACGGCGACCAGGGAGGTCGCGGTGCCCGCCATCGTGGAGACGCCCTCGGCGGCGGCCGGCGCGGCGGTGACGTCGGCGGAGACGGTGCCCGCCTTCACGTCGTTCACCGTGGGCAGCGCCCTGGGCAGCTCGGGGCAGGCCTTGCTGCCGGGGGTGGCGGTCGTGGCGCAGGCCGGGAGCTGGACCAGTTGCAGCCGGGAGGCGTAGGAGCCGCCGAAGCCCTCGGCGAACTCGGAGTAGTCGACGGTGAGGCGGACCTTCGCGGAGCGGTCGGCCCCGTCGGCGCGCTCGACGCCCAGGAGCACACCGGCGCCGAGTTTCGCGGCGCGCCGGGGGTCGAGGACGTCGACGCGCACCTTGCCGGCGGCCTGTGACGCCGTGGCCTTCGCCCGCGCCCTGCCGACCTTGACGGGCAGGCCGCCCGCCTCTGCGGTGGCCCCGAGCTTCACCTCTGCGCCGCCCTGGTGGGGCCACACGGCCTTGTCGAGGCCCTTGACCGCGGCCTTGCGCGCGGGGTCGGAGGGGCGGGACTTCGCTTTCGCGGCGGATCCCCTGGCGGGATCCCCGTCGTCCTGGACGCCGGGGCGGCTGGTGCGGCCCCGGTCGCCGTCGTCGAGCGCCAATGCCTGCACCGACGACGCGGACAGCGCGAGCGTGAGCCCGAGCACTGTCGCGGCGACCGCCGGTCTGGGCATGCGGCGGCTCAGTGAGCGGCCACGGAAGAACATTCGGCAACTTCCTGATCGGAGGAGGACGTCGTGAGACGTCATGGGAGGGACAGGTAAGGGAGGAGAGGGTGCGGGGCCGGAGGCGGACCAGGGCGCCGGGACAGGGCGCCGGGACAGGTGTGCCGGGACAGGTGTGCCGGGCCTCGAAGGACCCGGCACACGTCAGAACCGACGGACTGTCACAGCTCGGGGACGGCCGTCAACGCCGCCATCTGCTGCACCGTGACCGGGTCGGCGGCTCCGCTGTAGACGCGGACCTCGTCGATCGCCCCGGCGAAGTACTCGCTCGCCCCGCGCAGCGAACGGCCCACCTGGAGACCGCCGGTGGCGGGCCACAGGGTGTCGTCCGTGCCGTAGGCGCCGGCGACGAGCTGGCCCTCCACGTACAGGCGCAGCGAGTTGGCGAACGCGTCGTACACGACCGCCAGGTGCTGGCCGGAGCCGCCGGTGTCGGGCAGTTCCTGGTCGTCGGTGAAGGTGACGACCGCGGGGGCGGCCACGTCCGACTTGGCGACGGCCAGCTCCCACTGGCCGGTGGTCGCCTGGTAGCGGACCTGGACACGGTTGGCGTTGGCTCCCGGCAGGGACAGCACCGTCTGCGACTTCTCCGGGTCCAGCGAGGTGAGCTGGGCCCGGGCGGTCACGGTGAAGCTGCTGTTGCCGGTGACCGGGGCGGTGGCGGTGGACGCGTAGTCCCCGTCGCCGTCCAGGACAAGGTTGCCGTCGCCGACGAGGGCCGCCGTGTCGAACAGCGGGTCGGCGGGGCGGTAGATGGACGCGTTGCCGGCCAGCGTGAGCGCCTGGCCGCCGCCGGTCTCGGCGGCCGCGCCGCCCGCGGCGTCGTCGAGCTGCCAGTAGCCCTTGCGGGCCGGCTTGACGGTCAGCAGCTCGGCGACCTCGGCCGGCAGGACGACGCGGTCGAAGACGCGGACCTCGGCGAGGTCACCGGTGAAGTTGTCGCGGTAGCCGCTCTTGGCCGTGGCGCGGCCGATCTGCAGCGGTCCGTACGACTTCCAGGTGGAGCGGCGGCCCGCGGAGGCCTTCAGGTCCTTGTTGACGTACAGCTGGAGCAGCGGGCCGCCGGTCTTCTGCGCGTCGTACACGCCGGTCAGCAGCACCCACTGGTCCTTGACGACCGACAGACCGGTGGAGACGGCCTTCCACTCGCCGAGCGAGTCGACGTCGTTGACCGGGACGGAGAACTTCCAGGTCTGCGCGGACGCGTCGTAGCCGAGGGTGAAGCCGGGCTCGCCGGTGCCGTCCTGGCTGATCACGGCCATGTCCTTGTCCAGCGCGGTGGGCCGGACCCAGGCGCTGACGCTGAAGGACTTGGCGGAGTCGAGCACGGTCTCGTCGGCGTCGAGGTAGGACTCGGCACTGCCGTCGAAGCGGGCGGCCTTGTCGGCCCGGCCGCCGGGGCCGTCCACGCCGAAGGTGACGGCGCTGCCCGCGGTCGCCGAGTACTCACCGCTCTCGTCGTGCGCCTCGCCGCCGGACTCGTCGGCGAGGTTCCACTGGCCGACGACCGGCCGGCCCTCGGCCACCAGGAAGTCGTAGGAGTTGCTGGAGGCGTGCGCCGCCTTGTCGAGGGCGATCACCTCGAGCACGTGCCGCCCGGCCCTGGTGGGCACCCACTGCGCGGTGACGGAGCCGCCGCCGGTGGTCGGGGTGAGCGGCGTCAGCGCGGCGCCGTCGAAGGAGTACTGGTACTTGACGACGTCGGTGTCCGCGATCTTGTCGTTCGGGTTGGGCGAGAAGGTGAAGCTGCCGTAGGTGCCCACGCCGTCGTGGTACACGGTGTCCGAGGGGTACTGCTTGGACATCACGAGGGGCTTGCCCGGCCATGTCGCGTCGTAGACGAACTCGCAGCGCTGGGCCGGGTCGCCGTCCGAGCTCCACGGCCCGTTCCCGTCGCCGTCGTTGGCGCGGGCGCTCCAGTAGATGACGGTGTTCTGCGGAATGCTCGACTTGACGGTGTGCTCGAACTTGGTGTTGGCCGTCGGGGAGAGCGCGTCCTTGGTGATGTACGTGTAGGAGCCGGGCGTGGTGCCGCCCCACTCGACCTTGAACTCGACCTTCACCTTGTCGGTCTGACCGTTGCCGTGGTCGGGGTCGCTCGCGATGGCCCGCAGCTTGGGCGGGGTGTCCACGGTGGGACGGCTCGCGCCCCACTTGCACACGCCACCGGGATCGGTGGACATGTCGGACGTCTTGATCTGCCGCGGCAGAGTGTTGTACGAGATGGACAGGTAGGCGTTTCCGCAGATCCGCTTCCACTCGGCGAAGCGGGACTCGTCGGACGCGCGCAGGCCCAGCGTCATCGAGCTCCAGCCGTCGGCCGCGGCCGTCTTGATCTCACTGGTCAGCTCCCCGGTCGCACCGCTTTCGAAGTGCAGGTTGGCCGGGCTTGAGCAGGAGGTCGGGGAGATCGCCTTGTCGACGGTCTGGAGGTAGTCGTCCCAGTCGTCCGAGGTGTTGGACCAGTTGCTGGACGAGGTCAGCGAGTAGTTCTTGCCGCCGATCCGGTAGAGCTTGATGGGCTCGGCGGTCGGCGAGGCGCTGTAGATGTGCTCGACCCGGGCGGAGAACGTCGCGCCCAGGATCTGCTTCCCCTTGTAGAAGGAGAGCGGCATCGTGAACATCACGCGACGGGTGCCGACGCCGTTGCAGGAGACCGGGTTGTAGTCGGTGGGGCACTTGCCGACGCCCGCGCTGCCCGAGTACTTCCAGTCCTGCTCGCTCGGCATCCCGGACATCACGCCGGTCCAGGAGGTGCGCGAGGTGGTGTGCTGGATCGGGTCGATGACGACGGGGAAGACGGTGGCCGCGCCCTTGAGGAGCTTCTGGTCGGGGACGAGCCGCAGCTTGCCCTTGCCGACCTCGACGCCGAGCGGGGCGACGCGCCCGCCGCCGCCCGGTCCCTCCAGCGCGGCCTCCGGCGCCGTCTGCGGGCCGGGGGCCGTGGTGGGCGCGGCGGACGAGCCGGCCGTGGCGGACGCGTCGTCGCCGGCGGTGGTGACGGCCGCCGCGGCGGACTTCAGCGCCTTCGCGACGGCCTTGGGGCCCTGCTTGCGGGAGGCGGCCTCCTGGACGGCGGCCGAGTCCCACATCGCGGGCTTGCCCGCCTCGAAGACGTTGCCGCCGACGACCGCGTCCTGCGCGACGATCGCCCCGGTGGCGTTCTCGGTGACCTTGAGGCCGTCCGTGGTCATGCCCAGGTCGAGCTGCGCCAGTCTCGGATCGGCCGCGGCCTGCGGCGTCTTGACGACGAGCAGGTGACCGAAGCCGTCGGGCTCGGCCCGCACCGTGAGGTCCACGCCGGGCAGGACGTCCGCATAGGTGGCGGTCTCGCCCTCGACCGTCGGCGCGGGCAGCTTGCCGTACGGCCAGGTCAGGGCGAACTCGCGGCCCGCCCGGCGCATCGTCACGAACGGCTTGCCCGCCTGGCCCGCCGAAAAGCTGAGGTCGACGGTGGCGGCCTTCGGGCCCCAGCTGCCGTCGGCCCGCTTCACCAGCGTGGCGTCGACCTTGACCCACTTGCCGCCCTGCACCGTGCGCACCGGCTCGGTGTACTCGCGGGCGGTGAAGGTGCCGTCGGGCTCGGCGAAGATCTCGCGGCGCTCGGTGCGCAGGCCGACGACCTCCGTCTTCTTTCCGCTGTCCTTCGCGGCCGCCATGGCCTGCTGCTCGGTCGCCATGGGCTGTCCGGCGGCGACCGGCGCAGGTCCGGCCGGGGCGCCGCCCGGCAGGACCGCGAGGGTCCCGGCCGTCACCGCGCCGGCGACGGCGGCCGCGACGGCGGCACGCAGCAGCACGCCACGCCGTATCGGTCTCTGTGTGTCTGCGGACACGCGTCCACTCTCCCGTTGGGTCAATTCGGTTGCGTCGGGTTGTCTGCGGGATGCCGGTGCCGGTCCTCGGTCGCGCGCGGTCATCGGACCGCCGCCCCGAAGGCGCCCGCACCGGCGGGGATGCCGCCCTCACCGGGCTTCCACGTCTGGGTCGGCGCCCCGCCCGAGGCGACGTTCCACGGGAAGCCGTGGACCGCGCGCCCGCCGGCCGGCCCGTAGGGCACGCCCACGTACAGCAGCGCCGGGCTCGATCCGAGGCCGATGCCGGCGTACGTCCGGGCCGAGGGTCCCGAGGGAATGCCGTCCCCCGGCCCGATCCAGGCGTCCGAGGCGCCGGGGGCGCCGATCATCGGAAGGATCTGGACGCCGCCGGCCTCGGGGGCGTCCTCGCCGGCCTCCTCGCCGGGAACGCCCACCGCCAGGCGCACCGTCGCCGCCGTGCTCACCACGTTGGTGGCGGTGTTGGCGGCCGTGAGCCGCTGGCCGAAGAAGTCGCCGGCCTCGGCGTCGCCCTCGACGCCCTCGACGTTCTGGTCGATCCAGTTGAGGAGGGCGACGGAGCCGTCGGCCTTGACGTGGTAGACGTGCACCGCCCCGGCGTCGACCGTCGTGCCGAGGTCCTCTCCGGGAACGCCGACGGCGAGGAGCGAGTCCGTGACGGTGGCCGCTCCCGTCGGCCGGTAGGGAGCCATCGCGAGGGCGGCGCCGTACCGGTCGTCGGTCTGTGCGGCGAGGTCCGGGTTCGAGCCGACGGTCCGTGCCTGTCCCATGCCGAAGAGCGGGTCGGGCACGCCGTTGGAGTTGATCGACGGCCGGAAGGCCACCACGCCGCCGGCGAAGGCGGCCGTGCCGAGGCTCTCGCCGGGGGCGCCGACGACGAAGTGCCGGTCGGTAGCGGCGATCGAGGCGCCGAAGCGGTCGTAGGGCTCGGCCTCCTCCCACACCCCGGTGGTGTCCTGGCCCACGGACGCGGCCTGGTAGTCGGTGCCGTAGACGTAGCCGAACAGGCCGATGTCCGCGCCGGCCGCGCCGTCCTCACCCGGGACGCCGATGACCAGGAAGGGGAAGCCGGTGGGGGAGGTGCCGGCCGCGACCGCGTAGCCGAGCCAGTCCTCGGCCTCGGGTCCGCCGCCCAGCGGCTGGTTCTCGCCCTGGACGAACCCCCTGCTGTTGAACTCCGAGCCCACCGCGGTCGCCGATCCGTAGATCACCTGGACGTAGCCCGCGTCCTTGACGGTGCCGACGTCCTCGTACGGGATGCCGACGGCCAGGTCGCTGCAGCCGTCCTTGTTGGCGTCGTAGACCGCCAGCGAGAATCCGAACCGGTCGCCCGTCTCGGCCGCGTCGGCGACGTTGGCGGTGTCCTGCGAGATCTCGACGACCCCTTTGCCGCCGCCCAGCACGATGTGGACGAGCCCGGCCCGCTCATGGCCCGAGACGGTCGCGTCGGGGTCGGCGATGGCCGTGTCCCGCACGCCGTCGCCGTTGAAGTCGGACGACGTGCCGGCCGTGCAGGCGGCCGCGGCCGCTGCCGGGGTGCTCCCGCCGGTCAGGCCCAGCAGGAGCAGCGCCGCCGCGATCGCCCCGGCGACGGCAGGCGCCGGGCGTCTTCGGCCGGACGGCCGGCGGCGAGCCGTCTGGTCCGCCGCCCGGTGGCTGCTTGCGGGCATGGGTGTTCCTCCCCGGTGGGCCAAGTGAGCGAGAGCTGGGTGCGCGGTCGCCGCCGCCGTGCCCGGGGCGCCCGGGCACGGCGGCGAACCGCTGCGAGAGGGAAAGGCGGTGCAGGAGGGGTGCGGCGGTCAGCGGATGACCGCGCCGAAGGCGACGCCGGTGGCCGGCACTCCGCCCACGCCGGGTTTTATCGTCTGGGTCGGTGCCCCGCCGGAGGCCACGTTCCACGGGAAGCCGTAGACCGCGCGGGTCTCCGCCGGGCCGTAGGGCACGCCCACGTAGAGCAGCGAGGGGGTGGCGGCCAGGGAGATGCCGGCCAGCATGCGCGGCGCCGGTGCGGGCCCGATGCCGTAACCGGGGTCGATCCACTGGTCGGAGGCGCCGGCGGCGCCGACGAGCGGGACGATCTGCACGCCGCCCTTCTCCGGGTTGTCCTCGTCCGACTCCTCACCGGGCACGCCGATCGCGAGCCGGGTGGTGGTGGCGGTCGAGGTGGCGTTCGGCGAGGAGTTGACGGCCGCGAGTCGCTTGCCGAAGAAGTCGCCGGCCTCCGCCTCCTGGTCCACGTCGGCCGTGTTCTGGTCGATCCAGGCGGTCTGGGTGAAGGTGCCGTTGGCGGCCAGCCTGAAGACCTGGACGGCGCCCGCGTCGACGGTCGTGGTCAGGTCCTCGCCCGGTACGCCGACGGCGAGGAGCGACTCGGTGGTCGAGGTCGCGCCGGAGGCCCGGTAGGGGACCATGGCGAGCGCCGCGCCGAACTGGTCGCCCACCTCCTCCGCCCCGGAGATCACGTCCTGGTCCTGGCCGAGTCCGCCGAGGGGCTTCGGCGAGTTGGAGGTGAGCGCGTGGCTGAAGTAGGCCACCCCGCCCGCGAAGGCCACGGTGCCGAGCGCCTCGCCCGGCGCGCCGACGGCGAAGTGGGTCGGGGTGGCGGCGAGCGAGGAGCCGAAACGGTCGTCCTGCTCGGCGGTGCCGGGCACGGCGCCCGCTACCTCGGTGTCCTGGCTGACGAAGACGACCGTCTGGGCGGTGCCGCCGACGTAGTAGAAGGCGCCGGCGTCCTCGACGGTGCCGACCGACTCGCCGGGGCTGCCGATCAGCAGGTAGGGCGCGCCGGCGGAGGTCTTGCCGGCCGCCACGGCGTAACCCACCCAGTCGTCGGTCTCCGGAGCGCCGCCCAGGGCCTTGTCGGTTCCCTGGTAGAACTCCTTGACGGGCTTGGCGCCGGCGTTGAGTCCGCTGGTGGAGCCGTAGACGACGTGGACGAACCCGGCGTCGACCACCGTGCCGATGTCCTCGTAGGGCGCGCCGACGACCAGGTCGCTGCACCCGTCGAGGTCGGCGTCGTACACCGCGAGCGACTCGCCGTAGCGGTCGCCCGTCTCGGGTGCTCCGGGGATGCTGTCGAGGGCCTGCGAGAGGGTGAGGACGCCCTTTCCGCCGCCGTAGACGATCTGCACCTCGCCCGCCTCGGCCACACCGTCGACGGTGGCCTCGGGGTCGGCGATCGCCGTGTCCCTGACCCCGTCACCGTTGAAATCCGACTCGACGCCCGAGGGGCATGCGACGGCGGCCACGGCGGGCGTCCCGCCGATTCCGAGCCCCCAGGTCAGCAGTGCCCCTGCCACGACGGTGACAGCGCCACGCCGCCACCCTTTCCCCACCCTTGACACAGACGCCCCGTAAATAAAGAGGAATTAAAGAAGGTCAACGGATCATCCCTTTACGTGAAGTGCACATGCAACATGTGTCCGCCACGCAGAATGTGACATGAGCCACGGCGAAAAGGCGTCACATTCCCAGCTGTCGGCATATGCCGGACGGCTCGATCCGACCCGCCCGCGGCGACGGGCGCAACGAGTCCGAACCCCCGGACGCATGACGAGGGATGGCCTGATCGGGAGGCAGGGAGCCCGGGTGGCGCCACCGCCGGACCAGAGCCCCACGCCGCCAGGACGACCCCAACGACCCGCCACTCAGCAAGAGTTGGGCAGTGCGAGCGCGGCGATGCCCGTCACCGCCCGCAAGGGCTCTCTTCGCCTCGCCCCATACACATGTCCGACATGAACACATCACACCATCACGGTTCCATCACGAAAATTCCTCAGGACCGGCGGATTGGGCCCTCTCGCACCGTTATGAACGCATTTACGTCCCACCGCCGTCGGATGAACTTCTGTCTTTGGGAAAAGGCCGCAAGGACACTGCGCTGCGCGCGGGATCCCGTCGCGTCCGCCGTGCTCCGGCGGGCCCCGGGAAGACCCGCCGCGCCGTTCTCCCTGCGACCCGTCAACACCCGTGGGGGGTAGGCAAGTTCATGGCTGGAAAAAGACGTGTCGAGCTGGGGCGCAGGCGGTTCATGCGGGTGGCCGGCGGTTCGGTCGCCGGGGCGGCCGTGGTGGGTGGGGGAACCTTCACCGCGCTGGCCACGGGAATCCTCGACTCGCCCCCCAAGGACCTGATCGACGGTGTGCCGCGCTCGCTGGTGCTGAGCCTTCCCGACGCCCCCGGCAGCGTCCAGCCGCCGGCGCCTGAGCTGCCGGACCAGCTCGCGGACGGTGTGATCAAGCCGCCGAGCCCGGGCACCCGGATCCCCTACACCGGCGGCACTCCGGACCCCGACGAGGGCTCCGTTCCGACCAAGCTGCCGTTCGACTTCAAGACCTCCGGCTACCAGCTCGACCACGAACTGCCGGAGTACATGCGGCCCTGGCGCGACCGGCCCACCACCTGGTCGAACGTCACGCCCAACACCGAGAACGTGTACCTCGACGCCGAGGGCGCGGTCCAGTACCGGCCCGACCGCAACACCCCGGGCTACGACCAGCCCGTCACCCAGATCCAGTTCGGGCTCGGCTGCGTCTCCAGTTACCGCACCGCGACCGACCCCACCCGCAAGGCGCTGTTCCTGGAGCGCGCCAAGGCGCAGGCGAAGCGGCTCATCGACAAGCGCGTGGAGACGCGCGGCGCCTGGTACTTCCCGTATCCCTTCGACTGGTTCCACCCCGAGCACAGCGGCGTGACCTACAAGGCGCCCTGGTACTCCGGGATGGCGCAGGGCGAGTCGATCAGCCTGTTCATCCAGCTGTCGCAGCTGGACGGGGTGACCGAGGAGGAGCGCAAGCTCTACCGGGCCGCGGCGGACGGCGCGTTCGCCTCGCTGCTGCGCGGCGACAACGCCAAGCCGTGGGTGGTGAACCGGGACAAGGACGGTTACCTGTGGATCCAGGAGTACCCGGGCGCCACCCCCGGCACCGGTGACTACACGTTCAACGGGATGATCTTCGCCACGTTCGGCGTCTGGGACTACTACATGGCCACCGGCAACGAGCTGGCCCTCAAGCTCTACGACGGCGCCGTCACCACCATCCGCGACCACTTCCCGCGGCTGCGTCAGGCGAAGTGGCTCTCGTACTACTGCAACACCCACCGCGTGCCGACCAAGGGCTACCACCAGCACCACATCAACCTGTTCCGCCAGCTCCACTGGCAGACCGGCAGTCCCGCCTTCGCCGACCGGCAGGACACGCTGATCAACGACTACCCCTCGGCCCAGAACCTCCCGGCCGGCTCGGTCGTCGCGTTCGCGGCGGGCACGCACTCCCTCTACCAGCTGAAGACGCAGGGCGCCCCCCTGTACGGCTGGTCGCCGACGATGAACGACGCCCAGAAGGCGACCAAGAAGGTGACCTTCACCAAGGCCACCCAGGCTCCCGTGGACGTCCGCCGCCGCATCTACGGGCGGGGCATCTACTACCGCATCAGCGCCGGCGCCTACGCGGGCTGGTGGGTCGGGGAGTACTACCCGAACGTGTTCCTGCGCGGGGTGCACCTGCCGACCACCTACCGGCCGAACCGCACGGCCACCTTCCCGGCCAACGTCTCCATCACCGCGATCAAGTTCGGCAGCGACGGCAAGACGGGCACCACGAAGACCGTGAAGTTCGCGAAGAGCTCCAAGGCCCCCTTCGACCAGCGGGCCATCGTCAACGGGCGGCCCATGCTGCGCATCACGGCCGGTGGACTGACCGGGTACTGGGTGCCGAACGGGCCGGTGCTGGCCGACAGCTGACCGGGCGGGCGCACCGGACGGCACGGCTGCCGTCCGGTGCGCCCGCGCGTGGGCCGCGGTTCCGTCTTACCGGCCGCCCGGCCCGCGCGCGGCTCTCGTCCCCCGGGCCCCGTATGCTCGCCGGGCGAAGCCCCACACCGGAAGGCGAAGAAGTGAACTACAGGGTCCAGCCCAGCGCGCAGGTCGACGACAGTGCCGAGATCGGCGCCGGGAGCAGCGTCTGGGACCTCGCTCAGATCCGCGAGGGCGCGCGCCTCGGCGAGGGCTGTGTGATCGGCCGGGGCGCCTACGTCGGCTCGGGCGTGCACATGGGCGACAACTGCAAGCTGCAGAACTACGCGCTGGTCTACGAGCCGGCCGAGCTGGGCGACGGTGTCTTCATCGGTCCGGCCGTGGTGCTCACCAACGACCACAACCCGCGTTCCGTGGACCCGGACGGCAAGCAGAAGCGCGGCGGCGACTGGGAGGCCGTCGGCGTGAAGATCTCGGACGGCGCGTCCATCGGGGCCCGCGCCGTGTGCGTGGCACCGATCACCATCGGCCGCTGGGCGATGGTCGCCGCCGGCGCCGTCGTCACCAAGGACGTGCCGGACTTCGGCCTGGTCGTCGGCGTCCCCGCGCGGCAGGTCGGCTGGGTCGGCAAGGCCGGCGTCAAGCTGGTCGAGCGCGCGGGCGGGTCCGGTGTGTGGGAGTGCCCGCGCAGCGGCGAGCTGTACGACGAGAAGGACGGCGTGCTGGTGGAGCGCGACGCCCGCTAGGGCTGCTCGCTGCTCCCCCGCGCGGCGGCGGGCCATGGCTCTCCCCCGGCTCTCCCCGGCTCTTCCGCCGGGCTCCGGCCCCCTGCCTTTCGTCGCCGCCGCCTCCGTACCGTACGGAAAAAGGTTTCGGCCGCGTCCAACAGGACGCGGCCGAAACCTTTTTCCGTACAGAGGCGACGCTACGCCTTCTCGCCCAGCAGCAGCCGGTCGAACTCCCGGCTCACCACCGACCAGTCCCACCTCTCCAGCGTGTGCTCGGCGGCCGGCTCCGTCGCCGCGCGCCAGGCGTCCTCGGTGGCCGTGAGCTTGAGGATCCGCTCGGCGGCCTCCTCCGGCGTCGAGACGACCCACTCGCCCGGGAACAGCGTGCGGGGCCCGTTCTCCAGCGAGGCGAAGAACGGCCAGTCGCGCACGACCGGCAGCGCGCCGCTGGCCGTGCCCTCGACCAGACCGCAGTGGAAGCTCTCACGGACCGAGCTGCTCAGGATGACGCCGACCTCGGTGAGCGCCGCCGGCACGTCGTCCGTCTGGCCCACCAGATGCACGGCGCCTGCCGCCTCCAGCTCCGCCAGATCCGCCTGGAGCAGGTCGTCGTAGGCGCGGACGGCCGCGCCCGCCTTGCGGGGCAGGCCCTCGCCGATGACGACGAGACGGTAGCGCTCGTCCTTCTCGCGCAGCAGCCGCAGCACCCGCACCGCCCAGCGCGGGTCCTTGGCCACGGCGCTGACGCCGACCAGGCCGAGGTTGAAGCGGGCTTCGGGGCCGGTCTTCGGCCGTTTGAACGGCACGAGATCCATGGCGTTGGGGACGACGTGCGTGGTGGCGGTGTCCGGTCCGGCCAGCTGCGGCAGGACCTTCTCCACCACCTCGCGCAGGTGCTCGCTGACCAGGATCAGATCGTCGACGCGGGTGAAGTCCACCACGTGCGGCCAGAAGGCGAACGCCTCGTAGCTGTGCAGGCGGACGACCATGCGGGTGGTGCCGGGGTCCACGGCGGTGAAGATGCCCGCCGCGTTGGTGCACCAGTCGACGAAGACGGTGTCCGCCCAGTCCAGGTGGGGCCGCAGCGCCTCCTCGACCTTGTCGTGGAAGGCGGGCTGGCCGCCCAGCGCGTGCTCCATGATCCGCTTGATGCCGCGGACCAGCGGCCGCAGCTTCTCGTCCTCGTTGACGTCGAGGTAGCGGATCTCGACGTCTGGGTGGTTCTCGTAGCGGTCCCGGATCGCCTTCAGGAAGGCCGCGTTGGCGTACGTGGTGACCAGCAGCCGCAGCGGACGGCCGGCCGGCGCCTCGGCGGCCGGGAGCGCGCGTCCGCGCGGCGCGGACAGCGCCTTGAACGCGGCGTTCTCGCGGAACGGCGCCAGGTAGGCGTCGGGGTCTTCGGCCATCGGCGAGGACACGCCGTCGAAGTGCAGACCGCGGTTGAACGCGAGGGCGAACGCCGTGGAGAGCTGGTCGGCGGCCGCCGAGAGGTCCTTCTTCTTGAACCGCTGCTCGGCGATGGCCAGGGCGGCCCCGATCGCCTTGTTGCGCAGCTTGGGGTCGTCGTGGCCGCGGGCCAGGTCGGCGCGGGCGGCGTCCGCCAGCAGGGCCGCGCTGAGCTTGCGGTTGTTGATCCGCTCGGCGGCCTGGTTCAGCACCATGGTGGCGCCGGTCTTGCGGCCGCCCTTGGCCATGCTCAGGCTGACCCGGCGGGCCAGCTTGGCGCGCATCGCGTCCGGCACGCGCGGCGCCACGACCGCGGTCCGCCACGCCTTGGCGCCGATCGAGGTGCGCATCACGGCGGGCGACGAGGCCCGGCGCAGTACGGCGCCCGCGCTGTGCCGCACGCCGCGCTTGGTGGAGCGCAGGGTGACGGCCGGGGACGGGACGGTGCGGACGGCGTCGCGCAGCACGTAGTGCACCGGGCGCTCGCCGCGGGCCTGGAGGGCGCGCAGGCCGGGTGCGACGCCGAAGACGGCGTCGGCGCGCCGGTTGCGCTCGGCGAGCCGCCAGACGGTGTAGACGCCGTGCGCGTCGAGCGCGACCAGCACCTGCGACCTGCGGGCGTTGCGCAGGACCCAGCGGTTGCGTTCCGCGCTCGCCCAAGTGCGGCGGGCGGGGGGCAGCTTGGCGACGCGCTTGGCGAAGGCGTCGCCCCGCTCGGCGGCCGACTCGGTGAGCGAGCAGACGTCGGCGGCGTCGAGGACGCCGTCCACCGCCTCACGGTCGAAGTAGCCGGCCAGCCGCACCGTCGCTCCCGCGGCCCGGAACTGTTCGACGGCGGCTTTCAGCATCGAGAGCGTCGGCGCCGTGCCGGCGATCAGGAGTACGTGGGTCATGCGAGGAGGTCCTCCACCTGTTCTGCGTTCCGTGCGAGGGACGTGCTGTGCGCGTCGGTCCGGCGAGGGGCGGTGTCACGCCCCTGCGCCGGACCGTCGCCGTGGGTCACAGCAGTGCCGTCACGCGGTCTTCCCGTCGCCGGGCAGCAGCCGGCTGTAGATCTGGTCCAGGACCACGGCCTGGGCCTCCCAGGTCCACTTCTCCAGCAGCCCCGGGTCGTCGTAGGCGGCCCGGTAGCGGTCCGGATTGGCGAGGACGGCCTTGACGGCGCGTACGTAGTCCTCGGTGTCCTGGGCCTTGAAGATCTCGCCCTGGCCGGTCTTCTCGACCATCTCGGCCATGGTGCGGATGTCGCTGACCACCAGCGGGAGCCGGGCCTGGGAGTACTCGAAGAACTTGTTGCTCAGGGCCAGTTCGTGGTTGGGCAGGTGGTGCAGCGGGCTGACCGCCGCGTCCGCCGTGGACAGGAACTCGGGCACCTGCCAGTGCGGCACGAAGGGCAGGATGTGGACGCGGTCGCCCACGCCCAGCTCCTCGATCAGCTCGATGATCTTCTTGGTGGCCGGGAAGTGCTTGCCCGACGGCGGCAGGGACACCAGCGCGACGTGCACGTCGGGCATCAGGGTGAGGCCCTCGATGATCGTCTCGACGCCGCGCACGGGGTTGATGCCGCCGCAGTACGCGAGCAGCGGGGTGTCCGCGTCGACGCCGCACAGCTCGCGCAGGTCGGGGACCGGGTCGACGTCGGCCACCTCGTCCGCGGCCGGCTTCATGACCGGGGCGTTGAGGACGACGTACGGGGTCTCCTTGAGCTTGTGGCCCTTGACCAGCAGCTCGGCGAGCGACGGGGAGACGGTGATCACCGCGTCGGAGAAGACCGCGTGCTCCTTCTCCCACGCCACGTGACCGGGGATCCAGCGGTCGTGGTGGGAGTGCAGGCCGGGCACGAACTCGTGGGCGTCCCAGACCAGCTTGACCGGGTGGCCCGCGGCCCGCAGCCGGACCGCCGAGCGGGCGGCCACGCCCAGCATGCGGAAGTCGTGCGCGTGGATGATGTCGGGCTTGAGCTCGTCGATGTGCGGGCCGAAGGCCAGCTCGAAGTCCCACAGGTACGGCAGCAGCCGGCGCCAGGCGCGCTGGCCCATGGTGATCTGCCAGAACTTGATCTGCAGCTTGTCCAGCGGCGTGTCGAACTTCGAGCGCTTGCGCTTGGCGCGGCCGGTCATGCGCGAGCGCACCGACACCCACTTGCTCGTCAGCTTCGCGGCGGCCTTGGGCACGACCAGGCGGGCGGCGGCGCCGCTGGCGCTGGGACGGCCGGGGCCGCCGGCCTTGGCGGCGGCGGCGCGGAAGCGCAGGTCCGCGCGCCAGGCCTTCACCTGCTGCTTGCGGTACTTGGCGATCTGGGGCGTGCGATACGCGAGCGGGCTGCGCCAGCGCAGTCCGTGCCTGTCCTGACGGCTGGGGCCCAGCGGGCTCGGCTTGGGCACCAGGCGGACCTCGGCGTCGCCGATGTTCCAGGTCTGGATCTCGGGAGCGGGTGAGATGCCGAAAAGGACGACCTCCCAGCCGGCCTCGGCAGCGGAACGAGCCGACTTCTGGACACGCGAGTCATTTCGGACACCGTTGTCGACCAGCATCACAACGCGGCCGCGGGAGGCCTTGGGCCTTCTCTGGCCCTCGGTGCTGTCGAGCTCCATGAATGTGTGCCTTTCCTGATCTGAAACTTCTGGCACGTTGCAGGAGCCCGCAAGGATGATCGAGCTCGCACACCAGTTCCGTCCAAAGCGGGTGTCTCGTGCAGTGCACTTGGGTGCTGACGGCACGGCTACATAACCCGATAACCCGGCGCATCAAAGCATACCGTCAGCGACGGACCGCCCAGCGGCCCGGCCCGCGCCGTTGCCGGGCCGTTGCAGGGCTGTCGCCTGGCTGTCGCCGGGGCGTCGCCCGGGCGCGGCGACGGCCGCCGCCACGCCCGTATGATCTGGGTTCGGCCGTCCATACGTTTATTCAGTAGGAGCAGCGCACGTGAAGGTCATCAGTGTCGTGGGCGCACGCCCCCAGTTGGTCAAGCTCGCGCCCATCGCGGCCGCATTCGCCGACACCCCTCACGAGCACGTCATCGTGCACACGGGCCAGCACTACGACGCGGACCTCTCCGATGTCTTCTTCTCCGGCCTCGGCATCCCGGACCCCGACGTGCACCTCGGCGTCGGCTCCGGCGGCCACGGCGAGCAGACCGGCGCGGTGCTCGCCGCCATGGACAAGGTGCTGGAGACGGAGAAGCCCGACTGGGTCCTGGTCTACGGCGACACGAACTCGACGGTCGCCGGCGCGCTCTCCGCGGTGAAGCTGCACTACCGGGTCGCGCACCTGGAGGCGGGCCTGCGCTCCTTCAACCGGCGGATGCCCGAGGAGCACAACCGCGTCCTCACCGACCACGCCGCCGACCTGCTGCTCGCGCCGACCGAGGAGGCCATGCGCCACCTGTCGAACGAGGGCCTGGCGCACCGCTCCACCCTCGTCGGCGACGTCATGGTCGACGTCTGCCTGCGCATCCGCGACGCCGTCCTGGCCGGCGAGCACCCGCGTCCGGAGCTGCCCGAGGGCATCGACGCCGACGCGCCCTACCTGGTGTCGACGCTGCACCGCCCGGACAACACCGACGACCCGGAGCGGCTCGCCGCCATCATCGGCTCGCTGGCCGCGCTGCCCGTCCCGGTGGCGCTGCTGGCCCACCCGCGTCTGGTGGCCCGTGCCGAGCAGCACGGCATCGAGCTGAACCAGGGCGCCGTGCGCGTCGGCCGTCCGCTGCCCTACGCCGGCCTCGTGGGCGCCGTCCTGGGCTCCGCCGGTGTGGTCACCGACTCCGGCGGCCTGCAGAAGGAGACCTTCCTGCTGGGCCGCGCCTGCACCACCGTGCGTCCCGAGACCGAGTGGGTCGAGACGCTCGAGGGCGGCTGGAACCACCTCGTGCCGGACCCGCACGAGACCCCCGACTTCACCGCGCTCGCCACCCGTCCGGCGCCCGAGACCCCGCGCGGCACGCCGTACGGTGACGGGAACGCCGCCGTGCGCGCCGTACAGGCCATCGTCGAGGCCTGAGCCGGCCGCCGCTCTCGCCACCGTTCCATCAGTCTCCCGGAGCACCCCTTGCGAAACGTGATCAAGCGTCCCAGGACGACGGGCCCGCGGCCCGACGGAGTCCGCCCGCACATGATCTACCTGGCCATCGGCTTCCCGCCGGCGGCGAAGAGCTGTGCGTACCGGATGCGCGAGACGGCGAACAAGTTCGTCGAGCTCGGCTGGGACGTGACCGTGCTCACCATCGCGGAGGAGTCCTGGGAGCGGGAGTACGGTCTCGACCACACGCTCTCCGACCCGGTGGACCCGCGGGTGCGGATCGTCGAACTCCCGCTGGCCCGTGAGGACCTGGAGACCGACATCCGGCTGTTCACCGAGGACCGGGCGCTGAACCCGATCCGCTGGATGCAGCGCGAGCGCGACCGGCACCTGGAGCACTTCCCCGAGCCGGTGTTCGGCGGCTGGCGCTCGGCCCTGGAGCAGGGCGTGGTCGACATCCACCGCGAGTTCCCGGCCGACCTGCTGCTGGCGAGCTGCGCCCCGTACGTCAACCTGGCGGCCGCGTGGAAGCTGTGGGAGACGCACAAGGTCCCGTACGCGATCGACTTCCGCGACGGCTGGTCCGTCGACGTGATCGGCGGCGGCGAGGCGTTCACCCGCGACTCCGAGTCGGGCGAGTGGGAGTCCAAGGTCCTCTCGCAGGCCGTGGCGATCTGGTGCGTCAACGATCCCATCGCGGACTTCTACCGCGACCGCTACCCGCAGCTCGCCGAGCGGGTGCACGTCGTACGCAACGGCTTCGACCCGGACAGCGTGCCCGAGGTGCACGGCAGGCCCGACCCGGACAAGGGCCTGACCTTCGGTTACCTGGGCTCGGTGAACTTCAAGCCCGCCTTCCTCGCCACCGTCCTGGACGGCTGGCGGGCGGCCCGGGAGCGCGACCCGCTGGTCGCCCGGTCCCGGTTCGAGATCCGCGGGCACATCGGCGCGGGCGCCAGCCGCGAGGCCAACGCCCATATGACGCTCATCCGGCAGGCCGAGCCCGACGGCGTCCTGTTCGGCGGCCCGGTGGCCAAGGCCGAGGTCGGCGCGACCTACGGCCGCTGGGACGCCCTGGTGCTGATGCTCGTCGGCGGCCGCTTCGTGACCTCGGGCAAGGTGTACGAGTTCATGGCGTCCGGGCTGCCGGTGGTCTCCGCCCACGAGGTGGACCACGACGCCTCCGCCGTGCTGGCCGGGCACCCGCTGTGGACCGGGGCCTGCGGCCTGGACGCCGAGGGCATCGCCGACTCCTTCGTCAAGGCGGCCCGGATGGCCGTCGAGACGACGCCCGAGCAGCGGGCAGAGGCGCGCGCCCACGCCGCCCGCTTCACCCGCGGCCTGCTGATGGCCCCCGCGGCCCAGCACCTGAGCGACACCGTCCGCTCCGCGCTCACCGGGAGCCGATCGGCATGACGGCCAAACGGGGGATCACACGGCTGCCCGGCGCGGTGGCCCGGCGCGCACTGCACCCGAGCGTGCTGCGGACCGGAGCGGGCGCGCGCGCCTGGCGGCTCGTGGTGGCGGCTCCGGGACTGCCGGACTCGCTGCGCTTCCGCATCGCCCAGCGCGTGCGGGACGGCCTGGACAAGGCCAACCGGCCCGAGGGCGCGGTACTCACGCTGAGTTCCGCGGCCCGCCGCACGACCAGCGCGCGGCACCGGGCGGACCTGCTCGGCGACGCCGCGCGCCTCGAACTGGGGCGCGGCAAGGCCCCACGGGCCCTGACCGACGCCGTCACCGCCGAACTCGCCTACGCCGACGACCGGTTGGCCGAGGGCGACGCCGGCGCGGCGGCCGCGTCCGCGGTCCGGGCGCTGCAACTGGCCTTCCACCGGGTGCTGCACTTCGACCGGACGACGTCGCCGCTCGCCCAGGACCCCGCCGGGTATCTGGCGCAGGTGCACGCCGCGGCGTCCGTCCGGGCGCTGACCGAGGGCGCGGGCCGCACCGCCGAACCCGCCGCGCCGCCCGCCGGCCGGCCGCTGCGGCTGCTGTTCGTCACCCGGGGCAACGCGAACTTCCTCGGGGAGATCCGCGACCACTACACGGAGCACCCCGGCGTCGAGGTCCGCTCCCTGGACCTGAAGGACGAGCCGGAGCTCGACAAGCTGGCCGGCTCCCTCACCGCGCTGGCGGCCCACCGGCTGGGCGAGGACGAGGAGTTCGGCCGGCAGGCCGAGAAGCTCCTGCGGCCCCACCTGGACTGGGCGGACACCGTCTTCGTCGACTGGTGCGTCGGACCGGCCGCGCTGCTGACCTCCGTCGACCCCGGCGACACCCGGATCGTCGTGCGCCTGCACAGCGCCGAGACGTTCAGCCCCTGGCCCTTCCTGGTCGACTTCAGCCGCGTCGACGACCTGGTGTTCGTCGGCGCTCATCTGCGGGACCTGACGGTGGCCGTGGCGCCCGGTCTGACGGCGGAGCCCGGGCGGCGCACGCCCCGGCTGCACGTCATCGCCAACGCCATGGACCTGGCCGCGCAGGTGCGCCCCAAGCCGGACGACGCCCGCTTCACCCTCGGCCTGACGGGGATCTCGTCGGTCGCCAAGGACCCGCGCTGGGCGATCGAGGTGCTGCGGATCCTGCGCGCGCAGGACTCCCGCTACCGGCTCCTGCTGATCGGCGAGGACGTCGACGCCAAGCTCAGCGCCGCCGCCCGCGCCTACGCCCGCCTCTACCGGGGCGACCTGGCCGAGCTGGAGCCGTCGGGGGCCGTCCGCAGGCTCGGCCAGCTGGACGACGTCCCGGCGGCGCTGACGGACGTCGGCGTCATCCTCAGCGCCTCCGTGCGGGAGAGCTTCCACTGCGGGTTCGTGGAGGGCGCCGCGAGCGGTGCCGTCCCCGTGGGCCGCGACTGGCCGTTCTTCGCGGGCAAGGCCAACGGGGCGCGCACCCTGTTCCCCGCCGACTGGGTCGTCGCCTCGCCACAGGAGGCGGCGGAACGCATCCTGAAGGTCACCGCGGACCCGGACACCTGGCGCCGAACCGGCGAGGCGGCTTCCGCGCACGCCCTGGCATCATGGGACTGGCCGGTCGTCTGCGAGGAGTTCGACCGCCTTCTGCTTCCCTGATGGTGAAGGACCCCTTGTGACCTCGATACCCGGGCCCGGCCGCGACCGACTCCCGTCGTTGACCGGGCTTCGTTTCTGGGCGGCCCTGCTGGTCGTCCTGTATCACCTCTCCCGTCAGGTCGGCACCGTCCCGTTCCTGAGCGAAGCCGTGTGGTACGGGCGCAGCGGCGTGACCTTCTTCTTCGTCCTGTCCGGTGTCGTCCTGGCCTGGACGTACGACGGCGCCCGCGTCCCGGCGAAGGTCTTCCTGTGGCGGCGCTTCGCCCGGATCTGGCCGCTGCTCGCGGTCAGCGTCGGGGTGTCGGTCGCCGTGTGGGCCGTCATGGATCACCCTGTGTCGCTCAAGGCGGTGGCGGCGACCCTGCTGGCGGTGCACGCATGGTTCCCGCAGCCGGTGATGTTCACCGGAGGCAACCCGGCGGCCTGGTCGCTCAGCGACGAGGCCTTCTTCTATCTGCTCTTCCCCGCGCTGCTGGCCCTGCTGGCGGGGCGCCGCGCCCGCGTATGGCTGTGGACGGCCGTCGCCGTGACCGGTGCCGCCCTGGTGCTGTGGCCGTCCCTGTCCGGCCTGTCGCCGGCCACGCGCGGCTGGGCGCTCGACTACCTGCCGCTGACGCGTGCGCTGCAGTTCGTGCTGGGCGTGGTGGCCGGTCTGGCGCTCAAGCGCGGCTGGCGGCCGCCGCTGCCGCTGTGGGCCGCCGCGTCGCTCGTCATGGGCTGGCACCTGGCCCTGATCCCGTGGTCGCACGCGGTCCCGGACGCGCTCTGGTACAGCCCCTACACGGCCTCGCAGTGGCTGTCGGCCCCGATCTTCGCGGCGCTGATCTGCGCGGCCGCACGGGCCGACCTGGACGGCCGGCGCACCGGGCTCGGCGGGGCCTGGATGATCAGGCTCGGACACTGGTCGTTCGCCTGGTATCTGCTCCACGAGATCGTGATCCGTGCCGCCGTCTTCACGTGGGGCAGGCCCGCCCCCGGCGACGCGACGCTGCTGTTCTGGGCGGGCGTGCTGGCCGTGAGCCTGACCGCCGCGGCCGCCGCCTACCACGGGGTGGAGCACCCGGCCGAGCGTCGCCTGCGCCGCGCCGGCCCCTCCGTGCCACGCCCGGACCGGCCGGAGCACCCGGAGCCCCGAGCATCAGTGGGCGCGCGCTGACACTTTCGTCCCAAACCTCCTCAGGGACGCCGAGGTGCTCGACGGCCGCCCGGCACATACGTCGACAAGGGACGGCCGGCCCCGCCGTCGACGACCCCTTACGTGCGTCGCCCCCACCGCAGGGCGGGGAGCGCGCCGACGTCAGCGCACGGCTCAGCGCCACAAGCCCCACGCAATCGGCCCCTGTTCCCGGCCCCGCGATCGGGCCAGCGCCGCCACCGTCCCACGACGCCCCGGGGCCACCCCGCCGTGGAGCCGGGCGAGGCAGCCCGGATACGGGACTTTCTCCCGCGCCTTCGTCGCCCTTGCTGACCGCCGCCCGCGACCACACCCGACCGGGCCTGCCATCGGTCCAGCGGACGGCCGTCCGCGCCGGACAGCCGCGCCTCGCCTCGACCGATCAGCGCAGCCGCGTCTGCTCCGCGCACGTGGGCCTCGGCGTGCAAACCGCTCCGGCCCCCGCCTCGTGAGTACGAGACAGGGGCCGGAGGCGGTGCGGCGCGAGGCGGCGCTCAGCCGCCGATGACCACGCGGCGGACGCCCTTCCAGGCCTCCGGGTCGGTGGTGCGGCGGCCGTCGACCAGGACGGTGACGTCCGGCAGGTCGGCCGGGGTCAGCGTGCGGTACTCGGCGTGGTCGGCCTGGAGGATCGCCGCGGTGACCTTCTCGCCCGCGTGCGGGGTGAGGCCGTGCGCGAGGAGCTCGGCGTCGGTGTACATCGGGTCCGAGACGAAGGGGACCGCGCCACGCGCCTTGAGGGCCTCGACGGTCGGGAAGACGCCCGAGAACGCCGTCTCCTTCACGCCGCCACGGTAGGCGGCGCCCAGCACCAGCACGTTCACGCCGGTCAGGTCGCCGTACGCGGCGGCCAGCAGGTCGACGGCGTACTCGGGCATCGCGGCGTTGGCCTCACGCGCGGAGCGCACGACGGTCGCGGCCGGGTCGTTCCACAGGTACATCCGCGGGTAGATCGGGATGCAGTGGCCGCCGACGGCGATGCCCGGCTGGTGGATGTGGCTGTAGGGCTGCGAGTTGCAGGCCTCGATGACCTTCTTGACGTCGATGCCGTTGCTGTCGGCGAAGCGCGCGAACTGGTTCGCCAGGCCGATGTTGACGTCGCGGTAGGTGGTCTCGGCGAGCTTGGCCAGCTCGGAGGCCTCGGCGGTGCCCAGGTCCCAGACGCCGTTCGGCTGGGGCAGGTCGTCGCGCGCGTCGAAGTCGAGGACGGCCTCGTAGAACTCGACACCACGGGCCGCGGACGCCTCGTCGATGCCGCCGACCAGCTTGGGATAGCGGCGCAGGTCGGAGAAGACCCGGCCGGTCAGGACGCGCTCCGGGGAGAAGACGAGGTGGAAGTCCTCGCCCGCGGTCAGGCCGGAGCCCTCCGCCAGCATCGGCGCCCAGCGGGTGCGGGTGGTGCCGACCGGGAGGGTCGTCTCGTACGAGACCAGCGTGCCGGGCTTGAGGCCCTGCGCGATGGCCTTCGTCGCGGAGTCCATCCAGCCGAAGTCCGGGGTGCCCTCGGCGTCCACGAACAGCGGGACGACGACGACGACGGCCTCGGACTCGGCGACCGCGGACGCGGTGTCGGTCGTCGCGCTGAGCAGCCCGGCGTCGACGGCCTGCTTCAGCTTGACGTCGAGGTCGTGCTCGCCGGGGAACGGCTCGACGCCGGCGTTGACCAGCTCGACGACCTTCTCGTTGACGTCCGCGCCGATGACCCGGTGGCCCTTGGAGGCGAACTGCACGGCGAGCGGCAGGCCGATCTTGCCGAGTGCTACTACACAGATGTTCATGGAGGGTCGCTACTTCCTTTTGGAACCGGTCGGCTTCTTGAAACCGGCGGACTTCAACTTTCTGACGCCGGCCGCCCTGACGCGGACGGCCAGGGACTTCAGCTTCCGTACGGGAGCTGACAGCGCGCTGATGACCAGAGCGCTCTTGGGCGGGAACATCCGAGCCGTGTCGACGACGACACGCCCCTTGTCGTTGACGATGGCCGACGCCCGGTAGGGGTCCCCCTCCCGGCCCCACCGGCGGGCCAGCGGCATGGGCAGGTCGGTGCCCCGCACGGGGACCTCGTACGTGGCGCCGGCCACGTCCAGGTACACCCGCACACCGCGCTTGGCGGTGACGTACTCCAGCGGGACGCGGGCGTGCAGCACGGTGGCCGCGCCGTCCTCGGCGGGCTTCACCACCTGCTCGCCCACGGGCGCCGGTGTCTTGTGGTTCGGCTTCAGCTTCCGGGCGCCGTTCTTGTCGGCCGACTTGGGCATGGCGCCCTTGGTGAGCCGCAGGGTCATCCCCTCGGCCACGCCGACCACGGGCACCCGCACGGAAGCGGTGTAGGTGAGGCCGTCGCCCTGCTGCTCCCAGTCGGAGGCCAGCAGCCGGACGCCCGGGGCGAGGTGGGCGGCGACCGAGTCGCCGTCCAGCACCTCGTAGACACGGTCGGCGAGGCCGATGCGCGGATCCCGGAAGCCGGCGTAGCGCGCGAACGTGCGGTCGTCCTCGACCACGAACGTGACGCCGTCGCGGGGCTCCGAGACGATCGCCTCGCACAGCTCGTCGACCGCGCCGGCCTGGGCCAGGGCGATGCGCACCCGCCGCCTGACGTCCATGGCGTCGCGGATGCCGTCGGTGAAGTAGGCGTCCGCGAGCCGCGCTATGCCCGCGCAGATCTTCTCGCGCCGCTCGCGGTCCAGGGCCGGGAAGTCGTCCTGGACGAGCTTGGCCAGCTCCCAGGTGAAGTGCCGGCGCAACAGGGCGTCGCGCTGCGGGCCCGCCTCGATGAGACCGGCCGCGAAGTTCATCATCTCGGCGGTGCACTCGAGCCGGGAGAGGTGGTCGGCGCGGTAGGTGATGTTGCTGGCGTCGCCGCGCTTGACCGCGTAGTAGCAGGTGTAGTCCGCCACCACCGAGATCTTGCGGGCCCGCACGAGCGCCTCGATGGTGAACGGCTGGTCGCTGCCCACCGCCATGTGCTCGGGGAAGCGCAGCTTGTGCTTCTCCACCATCTCGCGGCGGAACAGCTTGGTGTTGGCCAGGGTGAACGGCACCCCCGGCTCGTCCAGCGGCACGTCCCGGTCGCCGTGCTGGAACAGCGCCTGGTGGACGTAGCGCCCGTTGGTGCCGACCATCTTGCCGACGACCACGTCCGAGTCGTGCTTGTCGGCGTACTTCACCATGCGCTCCAACGCCTCCTCGCCGAGGTAGTCGTCGGAGCCGATGAAGTACACGTACCGGCCGGTCGCCACCTCCAGCGCCCGGTTGCTGGGCGCGGCGGGGCCGCCGGAGTTGGGCTGGTGGATCACCTTGACGGTGTCCGGGTACAGGGCCGCGAACCGGTCGAGTTCGCGGCCGCTGTCGTCGGTGGAGCCGTCGTCGACGGCGACGATCTCCAGCCGCTCGCGTCCGATGGTCTGCCCGACCAGGGAGTTCAGGCACTCCGTCAGGTACGGCATCGTGTTGTACACCGCCACGACGACGCTGACGTCAGGCGCAGCACTCATGCTCGGGCTCCTGGTCTCCGCCGGCCGGGCCGGCTTGGTCCTGCGGGGAAAGTCTCACAGAACGTAGGAGTCCCGCCGAGCACGCACCGTTCCCCCGATGTGTGATGCTCAGCTGCCATGGACGGCCAGGTCCTCCACCGGAAGCGTAACGCTGGTGTTGTTCGTGGCCGATTCCAGGAGCGCAGCGGCCACCTCGACGGTGCGCATGCCCTGGCGCAGGGTGCAGATGTCGACGGGCTTGCCGAGGACCGCGTCCCGGAAGAGCTCGTGCTCGACCTGGAGCGGCTCGCGCTTCGGGATCGCGTAGCGGATCATGTCGCCCTCGGACACGCCGCGGAAGGCCCGCAGGGCTTCCCACTCGGTGGTGACCGCCGCGTTGGAGTGGAACGTGAGGTCGGCGGTGAGGGTGTCGGCGATGAAGCAGCCGCGCTCGCCGGTGACCGAGGTGAACCGCTCCTTGAGCGGGCTCAGCCAGTTCACCAGGTGGTTGACCATGGTGCCGTCGTCGAGGCGGCCCACCGCGGAGACCATGTCCTCGTGCTCACGGCCGCTCTTGGAGACGGTGTGCGCGGCGATGGACACGTACTGACGCCCGGTCACCCAGCCGGTCAGGTCGATGTCGTGCGTGGCGAGGTCCTTGACGACGCCGACGTCCGCGATGCGGTGCGGGAAGGGACCCTGGCGGCGGGTGACGACCTGGTAGACGTCGCCGAGCTCGCCGGCCTCCAGGCGGGCCCGCAGCGAGAGCAGCGCGGGGTTGCACCGCTCGATGTGACCGACGCCGGCCACGAGCCCCTTGGACTCGAACGCCTCGACGAGCCGGCGGGCGCCCTCCACGGACTCCGCCACCGGCTTCTCGATGAGCGCGCAGACGCCGGCGTCGGCGAGCGCCAGGCCGACCTCTTCGTGCAGATGCGTCGGGCAGGCCACCACGGCGTAGTCCACGCCGAGGGCGATCAGCTCCTCGACGGTGTTCAGGATCGGCGCGCCCTGGGCGGCGCCGAACTTGTCCCCCATCGGGTCGACGACGCCGACGAGGTCGACGGCGTCCAGACCCGACAGGACACGGGCGTGGTGACGCCCCATGGAACCGAGGCCGACGAGTCCCGCTCGCAGCGACTTCCCGGTGCTCACAGCTGCTCCCCCAGAGCATTGACGGCGGTGACGATCCGCTCCAGGTCCTGCGTGGACAGGGCCGGGTGGACGGGCAGGGAGACGACCTCGGCGGCCGCCCGGTCCGTCTCGGGCAGGTCCCAGGTGCGGCCCGCCTTCTGGTCCGGCTCCCAGTACGGCTTCAGCCGGTGGATGGGAGTCGGGTAGTACACGGCGTTGCCGATGCCGGCCTCGGTGAGCCGGGCCATGGCGGCGTCGCGGTCGCCCTGGATGCGGACCGTGTACTGGTGGAAGATGTGCCGGGCGCCGTCGGCGGTCTTCGGCGTGATCACGTTCGGCGCCGTGATGTGCTCGCTGAGGTAGGCGGCGTTGGCGATGCGCTGCTCGGTCCAGCCGTCCAGCTTGCGGCGCTGCACGCGGCCGATGGCGGCCGAGACGTCCGTCATGCGCACGTTGGCGCCGACGATCTCGTTGGCGTAGCGCTTCTCCATGCCCTGGTTGCGCAGCAGGCGCAGGGTCCGCGCGGTCTCCGCGTCACCCGTGGAGATCATGCCGCCCTCGAGGCTGTGCATGTTCTTCGTCGGGTAGAAGCTGAACGTGCCCACGGCGCCGAAGGCGCCGACGGGGGTGCCGTTCAGCGCGGCCGCGTGGGCCTGGCAGGCGTCCTCGACGACGGCGAGTCCGTGCTGCCGGGCGATCGCCATGATCTTGTCCATGGCGGCCGGGTGACCGTACAGGTGAACCGGCATGATCGCGGCGGTGCGCGGCGACAGGGCGGCCTCGACCGCGGCCGGGTCCAGGCAGTACGTCTCCGGGTCGACGTCGGCGAAGACGACGTCCGCGCCGACGAGCCGCACCGCGTTGGCGGAGGCGGCGAAGGAGAACGACGGCACGATGACCTCGTCGCCCGGGCCGAGGCCCAGGGCGAGGAGCGACAGGTGCAGCGCTGAGGTGCCGGAGTTGACCGCGACGCAGTGACGTCCCTCGACGAGCTCCGAGAACTCCTCCTCGAAGGCGGCCACCTCGGGCCCCTGGACGACCATGCCGCTGCGCAGCACGCGCACGGCGGCTTCGATCTCCTCCTCGCCGATCACTGGTTTGGCGGCCGGTATGAACTCATGGGCGTCGGTCATCGACATCCCCTCCTCTACGGCGACCTCGAAGGCGCACCACGTCATGCATGGTCGGGAAGGGACCGTGTCGATGCACAGCACGGCCGCATCCCTGGTTGTCCGCCGGCGCCTGTGGGCGGGCGGACGGCTTGTACACAGGACCCCGCCCCGTGAGGGTTCCTTGCGGGAAGTCAGCCGTGTCCGGGCCGGAGGACCGGATGTGCTCATCGGCTGTGGTCACGGTGTGCATGTCTTTGGCCACCGGGACCAGAGTGCACGTTACCAGCCTGGAGACGACGAACTTGCCCAGGGTCATCACCCCGAAACCCATGGCGCGGGTGCGCTCTCTCACAAGAGAGACACAGAGTAACTCCCCGGTGAACGCACGGCGACGCGAGCACGGGGGGCGGGCGAAACGTCGGTGCGGGCGCCCGGATGCTCCGGACGCCCGCACCGTGTCTGTCCGCGCCGGGCGGGTCAGTCCTCCGTCGAGGCCGTGACGGACGGCACACTCTGCTCGGCCGCCGCGGTCTTCTTCGAGACCGACTTGGCCGCCTTCTTGGCCGTCGCCTTCTTCGCGGCGGTCTTCTTCGCGGCCGTCGTCTTGGCCGCCGCCGTCTTCTTGGTGGCGGCCTTCTTCGCCGTGGCCTTCTTCGCCGTCTTGCGGGCGGCCGTCTTCTTCGCCGGGGCGGCCGTGTCCTCGGCGGGCGCGGCGGCCCCCTCGGACGTGGCCTCGGCCGCGCCCTCGGTCACGGACCCGGCCGTGGCCTCCGCCGCGACCGACGGGACGACCACGACGGCCGTCTCCTCGGAGGCGGTCGGCGCGGTGGCCTTGCGCACGGCCCGGCGCCGCGGGCGGGCCGGGGCCGCGCTCTCGGCGACGGGCTCGGCGGCGGGTCCGCCGGCCTGTCCGGCCTCCGGCTGCTCGACCGGGGCGGCCTCGGCGGCCGCGGCCGGAACCGGGGCCGGGGCGGCCGGGGTCTCGGCGACCGTGACCACGGCGGCCTCGGCGCCGGCGGGCGATCCGGCCGGCGCGGACACCTTGCGGGTGGCGCGGCGGCGCGTACGGCCCTTGGGCGCGGCCTCCTCGATGGCCGGCGTGTCGGCGGCGGACGCCTCGACGACCGGGTCCTCGACGGCGGCCGGCTCCGTGTGCGCGGTGGCTGTCGCGGCCGGCTGCACCGGGCGCTCGGTCTCCGCCTCGACGGTGACGTCCTGCGCGGTGGGCGCCTCGACGGCCTCCTCCGCGGTACCGGCCGACAGCTCCGAGACGAACGCCTCGGACCCGCCCGCGCGGCGCGACCCGCCTCGCGGCGCGCCCGCCGGAGCGGACGCCCGGCGGCTCGACCGACGTCGGCCGCGGCCGCGCGTGGCGGCCGCCTCCGCCTCGGCGACGCTGCTGTACAGCTCCTCGTCCACGGCGAAGTCGGGTGCGGCCAGGGCGACCGGCTCGGCCACCTCGGCGGTCACCTCGGCCTCGCTCTCCGTCTCCGGCTCGGCGTCCGCGTACGGCTCGGCGGTCTCGGCCGCCGCCGTCTCGTGCTCATGCTCGTGGTCGTGGCCCTGTCCGTCGCCGCCGCGGCCGCGCTTCTTGCGCTTGCCGCCGCCACCGGCGGACGTCGGCTGCTCCATGTGGACGATGACGCCGCGGCCGTTGCAGTGCACGCAGGTCTCGGAGAACGACTCCAGCAGGCCCTGGCCGACCCGCTTGCGGGTCATCTGCACCAGGCCCAGCGAGGTGACCTCGGCGACCTGGTGCTTGGTGCGGTCGCGGCCCAGGCACTCCAGCAGACGCCGCAGCACCAGGTCCCGGTTGGACTCCAGCACCATGTCGATGAAGTCGATCACGATGATGCCGCCGAGGTCGCGCAGCCGCAGCTGGCGCACGATCTCCTCGGCCGCCTCCAGGTTGTTCCTGGTGACCGTCTCCTCGAGGTTGCCGCCCTGCCCGGTGAACTTGCCGGTGTTGACGTCGACCACGACCATGGCCTCGGTCCGGTCGATCACCAGCGAGCCGCCGCTGGGCAGCCAGACCTTGCGGTCCAGCGCCTTGGCGAGCTGCTCGTCGATCCGGTAGGTGGCGAAGACGTCGACCTCGGAGGTCCACTTCGACAGCCGTCCGGCGAGGTCGGGGGCGACGTGCGAGACGTAGCCGTGGATCGTCGACCAGGCCTCGTCACCGCTGACGATGACCTTCGTGAAGTCCTCGTTGAAGATGTCGCGCACGACGCGGACGGTCATGTCCGGCTCGCCGTACAGCAGCGTCGGCGCGTTGGAGCCGCCGCCGTTCTTCGCCTTCTTCTGGATGTCCTCCCACTGGCCCTGAAGCCGCTCGACGTCGCGGCGCAGCTCGTCCTCGCTCGCGCCCTCGGCCGCGGTGCGCACGATGACGCCCGCGTCCTCGGGGACGATCTTCTTGAGGATCGTCTTGAGGCGGGCCCGCTCGGTGTCGGGCAGCTTGCGGCTGATGCCGGTCATCGAGCCCTCGGGCACGTACACGAGGTAGCGGCCCGGGAGGGAGACCTGGCTGGTCAGACGGGCGCCCTTGTGGCCGATCGGGTCCTTCGTCACCTGGACGAGGACGGACTGGCCCGACTTCAGGGCGGCCTCGATGCGGCGCGGCCCGTTGGCCATGCCGAGCGCCTCGAAGTTCACCTCGCCGGCGTACAGGACGGCGTTGCGCCCCTTGCCGATGTCGATGAAGGCGGCCTCCATCGACGGCAGGACGTTCTGCACCTTGCCCAGGTACACGTTGCCGACGTACGAGGTGGCCTGCTCCTTGTTGACGTAGTGCTCGACGAGCACGTTGTCTTCCAGGACGCCGATCTGGGTGCGCTCGCCGCTCTGGCGGACGACCATCACGCGCTCGACGGCCTCGCGGCGGGCCAGGAACTCGGCCTCGGTGATGATCGGGACGCGTCGGCGGCCCTGCTCGCGGCCTTCCCGGCGGCGCTGCTTCTTGGCCTCCAGACGGGTCGAGCCCTTGATGGACTGCACCTCGTCGGACGGCTCGGAGGGCTTGCGCGGCTCGCGGACCTTGACGACCGTGCGCTCGGGGTCGCCGTCCACGGGCTCGGCCTCGGTGGAGGCGTCCCCGGCGCGGCGGCGACGGCGGCGGCGCCGGCGGCTGCCGGCGGTGGAACCGCCCGCGTCCTCGTCGTCGGCGTGCTCGTCCTCGGCGTCGTCCTGCTCGGCGGCGTCCTCGGTGTCCCGGGCGCTCTGCCCGGCGGCGTCGTCGGAGTCGGAGTCGGCGTCGCCGGACTCGCCCTCTCCGTCGGCCGCGTCGCCCCGGCGGCGACGGCGGCCGCCGCGGCGGCGACGGCGGCGCGAACCGGTCTCCTCGCCGTCGTCGTCACCGTCGGCGAGGTCCTCGGCGGCCTCGTCGGCCTCCTCCGGCTCGCTCTCCGGCTCGTCCTCGGCGACGGGCGCCACGCTCTCGGCGGCGGGTGCGGCGGGGCGGCCGGAGTCGGTGTCCTCACCGGCGACGGCGGCCCTGCGGCGACGGCGGCGGCGCGTGCCGGCGGGCTCCTCTGCGGGCTCCGGGGCGCTCTGGACCTCCTCGGGCTCCTCGGCCTCGACGGTGTCCGCCTCGGCGGCGGCGGCCTCGGCCGCGGCCCGCTGCGGGGTCTGGAACTGGGGCTCGGCGAACACGGGCGCCTGGAAGACGGCGACCGCGGGCCGCGCCGGACGGCGCGGAGCGTCGTCCTCGCCCTTCACGGGCTCGGGCGCGGAGAAGCCGCCCGCGGCCCGGCGGACCACCCGGCGGCGACCGCGGCGCGGACCGGCCTCGTCCTCGTCGGCGGGGGCCTCGGCGGCCTTCGGCTCCTCGACGGCGGCAGGCGCGGCCGGCTGCACGGCCGGCTCGGGCTCCTGGGACGCCTGCGGCTCAGCGACCTCGACGGTCTCGGGGGTCTCCGGGGTCTCGGCGACGGGCGTGGAGACGCGACGGGTGGCACGACGACGGGAGCGCGGAGCAGCCGGCTCGGCCGCCTCCTCCGTCGCGACGGGCGCCTCGGCCTCGGCGGGGGCGGTCGCTTCGGCGGGCGCGGCGGCCTCCGGCGTGGCGGCCGGGGCGGTCACCCGACGGGTGGCGCGGCGCCGGGTGCGCGGAGCGGCCTCTGCGGGCTCCTCCTCGGCAGCCGGGGCTGCCTGGGTGACCGGCTCGGGCGCGGCGGCAGGCTCCACGGCGGACTCCACGATCTCGGCCGGGGCCTCCGTGGGCGTCGTCACGCGGCGCGTGGCGCGACGGCGGGAGCGGCGGGGAGCCGCTTCCTCGGCCGTCGCCTCCTCGGCGGCGGCCTCGTCGACGGCCGGGACGCTCGCCTCGGCGGCGGCCGGCACGACGGCCTCGGCCGCCTCGGCGGCAGCCGGGGCGCCGGCGGGCGCGGAGGCCCGGCGGGTGGCCCGGCGGCGGGTGCGCGGAGCGGCCTCGGCGGCCTCCGCGGGCTGGTCGGCCGCGGCGGCGACGGTGTTCGCGTCCTGGACGGTGTCGTCCGTGACGTCGTCCTCCGCCGGTTCCTCGACGGACTCCACGGCCGGTATGGCCGGCGTGGTGATCTCGGCGGGGGCGTCGGCGGCGGCCCCGGACGGCGGACCCGCCGGCCGGGAAGCGGCACGGCGCCGACGTCGCGGCGGCAGGGTGTCGCTGGGGGTGTTCGCTTCGGAGTCCTTCACGGACTCTGCGGATTCGGTTGGCTCGAGCATGCGGGCGTTTCTCCCGTCAGGCTCCCGGGCGCCGCGCCTGGTCCGGCGGCGATCACGAGGGATCGACCGCCGTTGACGTCCGCGGCTCGCGCGATGCGCGGTGCCGCCGTCCGGGGCGCGGGCGCCGCACGGGAGCTCTCTGTGTCCTGTCTCGCCGGTTCCGTACGCCGAATGCGTACGGCCTGGCGAAAGTCTTCTGGTCGGTGCGCTGCCCGACCCAGGTGGCTCCCGAGTACGAGGGCGGCGCTACGACGTACGTTCCTTCGCGGGACCTTCCCTACGCGGGCGCCTTCGCGGCGGCAGCGGGATCGGCCGTTGTGAGGGCCTGAGCTGCCTCGCGGTCGGGCGCGAGCGGGTCGGTCACCGTGCCGGTCTCTTCATCGAACAGCCCCTGCGCCAGCCTGGTCACCGCAGCGGGGACCGGCGGCGCCAGGTCGGCCACGGCGCGGAGACCGGACAGGACGTCGTCGGGTCGTACGGCAGGCGTCACGTGCCGAACAACCAGCCGCAGTATCGCACAGGGCTGGTCGGTCGGCCTATCAGCAGGTTCACCGTGCGTTTCCAGACTGACGACCGCGGCCCGGGTGTCGAAGGTGCGAACGCCGTTCTTGGTCGTGCGCTGGACCTCCACGGCGTCGGCCCGGTTGAAGGCCTCCACCGCGCGGTCGGCGTCGGCCCGGTCCACGCCCACCAGCCGCAGCTCCCACACGGAGGCCGTCAGCCGGTCGGCCAGACCGGAGGTCCGGGCCTCGACCGCGTCGACGACGTCGAGCCCGGTGGGCAGCGACTCGTCGAGCAGAGCTCTCAGCTTCTCCGGATCACGCGCCGCCGTCAGCGCGATCTCCAGGTACTCCGCCTCACTGCCCGTGCCGGTGGGTGCGGCATTGGCGTACGACACCTTCGGGTGCGGCGTGAACCCCGCCGAGTACGCCATCGGCACCTCGGCACGGCGCAACGCGCGCTCGAAGGCACGCTGGAAGTCACGGTGGCTGGTGAACCGGAGGCGGCCGCGCTTGGTGTAGCGCAGACGGATGCGCTGCACCGCGGGTGCGGGCGGCGGGCCTTCGGGCTGTCGCTTGCCCAGTGTCGTTCAGTCCTTCGTGAGAGCGGTCGTACTGCTACCAAGAGTACGTGCCTCGCCCGCCGATGGTTCCCGGCGGGCGACCGCCTCCCGCGCAGCGGGCTCCCCGAAGAGCATGCGGCGCACGTCGGCGCGGGTCCGGCGGGCCGTCTCCCGGGCGGCGGCGAGGGCCTGCCGGGACGCCCTGCCCACGCTGCGGGCGGCCTGCGCCGCCGGGCGCAGCACGGCGTCCCGGACGACGTGCCCGACCGGGGTGAGCACGGTCCGGTACGCCCAGCGCACGGGCTCCACGAAGGTCCACCTCAGGACGGTGGCGAGGAACCGGCCGACGGCGAGCGACATGCGGCCGGCGATCCGCCAGGCGTGCCCGAGAGCGTCTCCCACCTCCCGCGCGACGACGGCCAGGACGCGGCAGGCGGGGGCCAGCACCCAGCGCCACAGGGCGAGCGCGGGCAGCACCAGCAGGATCCTGGCGGTCCAGTAGAGGACGAGGCCGATCCCGCCGGCCAGCAGTTCCAGGAGCCGCCACACCCCTCGCGCGCACCAGGCGAGCGCCCGCCCGGCCGGTGCGATCGACCATGTGTACAGCCAGCGGGCGGGCACGACGACGAGGTACCCGACCAGCCACGCTCCCGCGCCGTACAGGCCGGAGCAGACGGCCGCGGCCACCGCGCCGATCCCCCGCAGCAGCCGGAGAACGGCGTGCCCGACCGGCGTGAGCACGCGCGCGTACACCCGTTCCGCGCCGGCTCCCACTCCCCGCGCCAGCCACATGAGGCCGTGCCCGACCGGGGTGAGGAGCCCGCGGTAGAGCCAGATCGCGGGCACGACGAGCAGCATGTGTCCGAGCCAGGCGAGCGCGCGGCCCACAGGGGTGACGACGTACCGCCACAGGCCGATCAGCGGCCAGACGAACAGCGCCTTCCCCAGCCAGAGCAGGGCCCGCCCGAAGGGCCTCAGGACCGTGTCCCGCAGGAGGCGTCCGCCGACGACGAGCGCGTCCCACGCCATGCGCACCGGCACGACCAGCACGAGCACCACGATGCGCACGGGCAGCCGGATCGCCACGACGAGACACCCCTCGGGCGCCTGCCCGGACGGCCGGCCCGCCGGTGGCGCGGGCGACGGGGCTGCGGGCTGTTTCTGCAGGTCCATATGGACGTAGACGCTACAGCCGGCCGAGCGGATGCACGCACGCCGGGACGGCTGCCGACGCCCGTGCGGTGACGTGTTCCTGAGGGCATGTCAGGGGCGTCCCGCCGTCCGCGTTCCCGTCCGCTTTCCCGGAGAAACAGCCCGGGCGACGGTCCCGACGCACGGGCTCAGACCGTGCCCGCAAGGCGCTCACCGGTCGCGGCGTCGACCGTCACGTGCCGCGGGCCGCCCCCGACGACCCAGACCGGCCGCCACTCGCCCCGCACCCGCCGGGCATCGATCGAACCGAGCCCGGCTGCCGTCCCGGCAGGCGCGTGGCGTCGGGCTCCCCCCTCAGGGGTGCGCCGCCGCCCGGCCGGCCGGGTCGGGGTCCGGGGGCGCGCGCCGCTCAGTGACCGTGGGCGTGGCCGCTGCCCGCGGGCTGCTTCACCGTCAGGGGAAGGAGCTTCTTGCCCGTGGGGCCGATCTGGATGTGGGTGTCCATCGCCGGGCACACCCCGCAGTCGAAGCAGGGCGTCCAGCGGCAGTCCTCGACCTCGGTCTCGTCGAGGGCGTCCTGCCAGTCCTCCCAGAGCCAGTCCTTGTCGAGGCCCGAGTCCAGGTGGTCCCAGGGCAGGACCTCCTCGTACGTCTTCTCGCGCGTCGTGTACCAGTCGACGTCCACGCCGAACGCGGGCAGCGTCTTGTCGGCGCAGGCCATCCAGCGGTCGTAGGAGAAGTGCTCGCGCCAGCCGTCGAAGCGGCCGCCGTCCTCGTAGACGGCCCGGATGACCGCGCCGATGCGGCGGTCGCCGCGCGAGAGGAGGCCCTCGACGATGCCGGGCTTGCCGTCGTGGTAGCGGAAGCCGATCGAGCGGCCGTACTTCTTGTCGCCGCGGATCTTGTCCCGGAGCTTCTGCAGACGGGCGTCCGTCTCCTCGGCGGAGAGCTGGGGGGCCCACTGGAAGGGGGTGTGCGGCTTGGGCACGAACCCGCCGATGGAGACGGTGCAGCGGATGTCGTTCTGGCCGGAGACCTTGCGGCCCTCGGCGATCACGTTCATCGCCATGTCGGCGATCTGGAGGACGTCCTCGTCGGTCTCCGTGGGCAGGCCGCACATGAAGTACAGCTTCACCTGGCGCCAGCCGTTGCCGTAGGCGGTGGAGACGGTCCTGATCAGGTCCTCTTCCGAGACCATCTTGTTGATGACCTTGCGCATGCGCTCCGAGCCGCCCTCGGGCGCGAAGGTCAGGCCCGAACGGCGGCCGTTGCGGGTCAGCTCGTTCGCCAGGTCCACGTTGAAGGCGTCCACGCGGGTCGAGGGGAGGGACAGGCCGATCTTGTCCTGCTCGTAGCGGTCCGCGAGGCCCTTGGCGACCTCGCCGATCTCGCTGTGGTCGGCGCTCGACAGGGAGAGCAGTCCGACCTCCTCGAAGCCGGTCGCCTTGAGGCCCTTCTCGACCATGTCGCCGATGCCGGTGATCGACCGCTCGCGCACCGGGCGGGTGATCATGCCGGCCTGGCAGAAGCGGCAGCCGCGGGTGCAGCCGCGGAAGATCTCCACCGACATGCGCTCGTGGACCGTCTCGGCGAGCGGGACCAGCGGCTGCTTGGGGTAGGGCCACTCGTCGAGGTCCATGACCGTGTGCTTGGACACCCGCCACGGCACGCCCGACCGGTTCGGCACGACGCGCGCGATCCGGCCGTCCGGCAGGTACTCGACGTCGTAGAACCGCGGGACGTACACCGCGCCCGTCTTCGCGAGGCGGAAGAGGACCTCCTCGCGGCCGCCGGGCCGGCCCTCCGCCTTCCACTCGCGGATGATCTTCGTCATGTCGAGCACGGCCTGCTCGCCGTCGCCGATGACCGCCGCGTCGATGAAGTCGGCGATCGGCTCGGGGTTGAAGGCGGCGTGGCCGCCGGCCAGCACGATCGGGTCGTCGAGACCGCGGTCGCGGGCTTCCAGCGGGATCCCGGCCAGGTCGAGGGCGGCCAGCATGTTGGTGTAGCCCAGCTCCGTGGAGAAGGACAGGCCGAAGACGTCGAAGGCCTTCACCGGGCGGTGGCTGTCCACGGTGAACTGCGGGACGGCGTGCTCCCGCATCAGCGCCTCCAGGTCCGGCCACACGCTGTAGGTGCGCTCGGCGAGGACGCCCTCCTGCTCGTTGAGCACCTCGTAGAGGATCATGACGCCCTGGTTGGGCAGACCGACCTCGTACGCGTCCGGGTACATCAGCGCCCAGCGGACGTCGCACGCCTCCCAGGGCTTGACCGTGGAGTTGAGTTCGCCGCCCACGTACTGGATCGGCTTCTGCACATGCGGGAGCAGTGCTTCGAGCTGCGGGAAGACCGACTCGACAGACATCGCGGGGGCACCTTCGTGAGCTGACCGGGGATCCCCCCGGCGCGGGGCTCGGGGGAGGGTGACCATCTAGCGTAACCCGACCGGAGGCATCCCCCGCCCGCGAGACGTCCCGCGCGGCCGCTCCTCACACCTCCATCTGCTGGCAGACCCGCTTCCAGACGTCGGGCAGCGCCTCCTCCGCCAGCCCGGCCCGCCCTTCCTCCCGCCCGTAGAGCACCCCGTAGGTGAACGCGCTCTCGCCCGCCGCGTGCGCCACGGCGGACAGCTCGCGCAGGGTCCGGCGGGCCATGACGCTGTCCTGGTGGTCGCCGAGCAGACTCTGCAGCGACTTCATGGACTTGGCGAGCGCCTTGGCGGAGCCGCCGAGGGCGGGGCCCGCGGTCTCCGCCGCGTAACGGGTCCGCTTGGTCTTCTTGCGCGCCTCGTGCAGGCCGACGTCCCGTGCCCGGCCGGGCGGCTGTTCCAGGGCCCGGTCGATCAGCGCGGACACCTTCCGGAAGTCCTTGCGCACGGCCTTGGCCAGCACCTTGGCCGGCTTGCCCCCGGCGGCCTCCAGCAGCGGCGGGTCGGCGACGAGGGCGTCCAGCGCGTCGAGGAGGGTCAGATGGCGCGGCGAGTCCAGGACCCCGAGCAGCCGGCGGCGCGCGTCATGGTGGCGGGCCTGCGCCCAGGCCCGCAGCCGCGCCTGCACCGGGCCGGAGACGAGGGTGCGGGGCAGGTCGTCGAGGGCGGCCGTCAGGCGCTCGTCGAGCACCTCCTGATCGCGGCCGGCGCCCAGTTCGCCCGCGAGCCACTTCAGCTCGTCGGCGACCGGGCCGGTGACGGCCGGGTCCAGGACCTTGCGGAAGGTGCGGAAGGTACTGCGCAGCCGCCGGGTCGCGACGCGCATGTCGTGCACGGAGTCGGGGGCCTCCTGGCGGACGGCCGGGTCGAGGGCGACGATCGCGTCCCGCTGGGCGCGCACATACGCGAGGACATGGTCGCCCGCGGTCACGGGATCCCCCGCGCCGGCCTTCTCCCCCACCCGCTCGTTCTGCGCCCGCTTCTCCTGCGCCCGCTTCTTCTTCGACGCCGTCTCGCTCAGCGCCCGCGCCAGTTTGGAGGACGACGCCGACGGGCGGACGCCGGCCTTGCGCAGCCGCTTGTCGACCTTGTCGAGGAAGGCCGGATCGGCGCCGTCGGCCAGCTCCACCTCGATCTCGGTCCACCGGGCGCTGCCCTCGCCGCCGAACAGCCGGTCGGCGCGCACGGCGTCCACGCTGGCCTCGGCGAGCGGCCGGCCCTTGCCGTCGACGAGTTCCCGCACGTCCCGGCTGGAGCGCAGCCGCACCACCGGCACCAGCCGGCCCTCGCGGACCCGCGAGCGGACGAGCCGGACGAGTTCCTCGGGCACGGTGTCCGAGAGCGGTGACCTGATCTCGTCGCGGACGCCGGTCTCGACGGGGAGCTTCAGGTGCCAGCCCGCGTCGGAGCCGCCGGTGCGCCGGCGCAGGGTGATCGAGGCCGCGGCCAGCCGCAGGTCGGAGGTGTCGTAGTAGGTCGCGTCCAGCTCGACGACGCCCTTGTCGAGGACGGTGGCGATTCCTGCGACCCCGGTCAGGTCGGGCAGCCCGCCCTCGTCGGATTCGTACTTGCGCTCGATCTCGCGTTTCGTCTCCGCCATGAACCGAATCTAGTCGCACCCGGGTCCGGGCGTCAGTGCGCGCCGGACCCGGAGCGCGGCCCGCGGCGGGACCCACGGAGGCAAACGACGAGGTGCCGCGGGGTGCCGAGGCGGCTCAGGCCGACATCGGCCGTTGCACCCGGATGGACTGAAGCAGCCCCACCGCCACCCACACCGCGAACATCGACGTGCCTCCGTAGGACACGAACGGCAGCGGCAGGCCCGTCACCGGCATGATCCCCAGGGTCATGCCGATGTTCTCGAACGACTGGAAGGCGAACCAGGCCACGATGCCCGCGGCGACGATCGTGCCGTACAGCTCCGTCGTCTCCCGCGCTATGCGGCAGGCCCGCCACAGGACCACGCCGAGCAGGACGATGATCAGGCCCGCGCCCATGAAGCCGAGTTCCTCGCCCGCGACGGTGAAGACGAAGTCGGTCTGCTGCTCGGGCACGAACTGACCCGTGGTCTGCGAGCCGTGGAACAGTCCGGCGCCGGTCAGGCCGCCGGAGCCGATCGCGATCCGCGCCTGGTTGGTGTTGTAGCCCACGCCGGCCGGGTCGAGGCTGGGGTTGGCGAAGGCGGCGAAGCGGGCGATCTGGTACTCGTCGAGGATGTGCAGCTGCCAGACGGCGATCGCGCCCGCCGCGCCCGCCCCGAGCAGTCCGAAGACCCAGCGGTTGGAGGCGCCGGAGGCCAGCAGCACGCCCAGCACGATCATCACCATGACCATGACCGACCCGAGGTCGGGCATCAGCATGACGACCAGCATGGGCACGGCCGCGAGCCCCAGCGCCTGCACCACCGTGCGCTGGTCGGGGTAGGGCTTGTCGCCCGCGTCGACCCGGGCCGAGAGGAGCATCGCCATGCCCAGGATGATCGTGATCTTCACGAACTCCGAGGGCTGGAGCGAGAAACCGCCGCCGAGCACGATCCAGGAGTGCGCGCCGTTGACCGTGGAGCCCAGCGGGGTGAGCACCGCGAGGATCCCCAGCAGGGACAGGCCGTACAGGACCGGCACCGCGTTGCGCAGCGTGCGGTGGCCGAGCCAGATCGTGCCGATCATCAGGGCGAGCCCGATGCCGGTGTTCATCAGGTGCCGGACGAGGAAGTAGTACGGGTCGCCCTGGTTGATCTCGGTGCGGTTGCGGGTCGCCGAGAAGACCAGCAGCGAGCCGATCAGGGACAGCGCGATCGCCGACAGCAGTATCGGCCAGTCCAGCCGGCGGGCCATCGAGTCACGGGCGAAGACCCGTGTCCAGCCGGCCCGGGCGGGCCCGTAACCGGAGACGGAGAAACTGTTCACGCCGGTCATGTGCGCATCCTCCGGCTTCCCTTCTTCCGTCGTCGGCGGCGGGTGTCGCGGTTGGTGGCGGTGTTCTGCTGCACGGTGCCCGCCGTCTGCGTCCCGTCCGGGTCCGGGGCGGTCTGCTGACTGGCGCGCTGCTCCTTGGCCGGGTCCTTGGAGACCTTGGGCGACTTGATCGTGCCGTCCGCCTGGACCTTCGGCAGACCCACCTGCGGGGTGGGCAGCAGGGCGTTCTTCTTGTCGATCTTGCCGTCGTCGGAGACGCCGTACATCGCGTTGTAGATGTGCCGCACGGCCTCACCGGAGGCGCCCGAACCGGTACCGGCCTGGGCGATCGTCATGACGACCGTGTAGTCCTTGCTGTACGTGGCGAGCCAGGACGTCGTCTGCTTGCCGTAGACCTCCGCGGTACCGGTCTTGGCGTGCAGCGGGATCTTGTCCTGCGGCCAGCCGCCGAACTTCCAGGCGGCGGTACCGCGGGTGACCACGCCTTCCAGGGCCGCGTCCATGCCCTTGATCGTGGCCTTGGTGACGGGCAGCCTGCCCTTGGGCTTGGGCTTGATCTCCCGCACGGTCCGGCCGTCGGCGCTGACGATCGCCTTGCCGATGGTCGGGGTGTACATGGTGCCCCCGTTGGCGATCGCCCCGTAGATCACGGCCTCCTGGATCGGGGTGACGAGGGTGTCGCCCTGACCGATGGAGTAGTTGATCGAGTCGCCCTCGCGCATCTTGTTGCCTTCGAGGCAGTTCTCGTAGGCGATCTTCTCGACGTAACTGCCGTCCTTTTTACCGGACTTGCACCAGGAGTCCTTGTTGGCCTTCCAGTAGGACTCCTTCCATTGGCGGTCCGGGACCCGGCCGGTGACCTCGTTGGGCAGGTCGAGGCCGGTCTCCTTGCCGAGGCCGAACTGATGCGCGGCCTTGTAGAAGTAGTCCTTGGGCTCACCCTTCTTCGGGTTGATGCCGCCGTCCTTCTTCCACTCGCGGTCGGCGAGGCCGTAGAAGACGGTGTCGCAGGACACCTCGAGGGCCCGGCCGAGCGAGATGGGGCCGAAGCTCTCCCCTTCGAAGTTCTTGAAGACCTGGCCGCCCACCGAGTACGAGCTGGTGCAGGGGTAGCCGCCGTCCCATTCGTAGCCCGCCTCGACCGCAGCGGCCGTGGAGACCACCTTGAACGTCGAACCGGGCGCGGACTGACCCTGTATGGCCCTGTTGAGCAGCGGGTAGTCGGAGTTCTTGCCGGTGAGCTTCTTGTAGTCCTTGGCGGAGATGCCGCCGACCCAGACGTTGGGGTCGTAGGCCGGGGCGGACGCCATGGCGACGACCCGCCCGGTCTTGGCCTCCATCACGACGACGGCGCCGGAGTCGGCCTTGTAGTTCTCGCCGGTGATCTTGTCGAACTGGGTGCGGGCGATCTTCATCGCGTTGTTCAGCTCGTACTCGGCGACCCGCTGGACACGGGCGTCGATGCTGGTGACGAGGTTGGAGCCGGGCTGGGCCGCGTCCGCTTCGGCCTGGCCGATGACACGGCCGAGGTTGTCGACCTCGTAGCGGGTGACCCCGGCCTTGCCGCGCAGCTGCTTGTCGTACTGGCGCTCCAGGCCGCTGCGGCCGACCTGGTCGGAGCGCAGGTACGGCGAGTCGGTGTCCTGGGCCTTGGTGATCTCCTCGTCGGTGACCGGGGAGAGGTAGCCGAGGACCTGGGCGGTGTTGGCGTTGCCGGGGGCCGCGTAGCGGCGCACGGCCTCGGGCTCGGCGGTGATGCCGGGGAAGTCCTCGGCGCGCTCGCGGATCTGCAGGGCCTGCTTGGCGGTCGCCTCGTCGGTGATCGGGATCGGCTGGTAGGGCGAGCCGTTCCAGCAGGGCTGCGGGGTCTTCGCGTCGCACAGGCGGACCTTCTGGGCGACCTCGTCGGGCTTCATGCCGAGGACGCCCGCGAGCTTGGCCAGGACCGCCTTGCCGTCGTCCTTCTGCTTCAGCAGCTCGGTGCGGGACGCGGAGACGACCAGGCGCGTCTCGTTGTCGGCCAGGGCCACGCCGCGCGCGTCCAGGATCGAGCCGCGCACCGCGGGTTCGACGACCTGCTGCACATGGTTGCCGGAGGCCTCCTTGGCGTAGGCCGCGCCCTCGCGGATCTGCAGGTACCACAGGCGTCCGCCGAGGGTGCCGAGCAGGGAGAGGACGAGGATCTGGATCACGACGAGCCGGATCTGCACCCGTGGGGTCCGACCGGTCTCGGGAATGTTGGTCACTGCGGCTGTCTCCCCCTCTCAGTGCGCGGACGCGGTGCGCGAACGTGTGTGCGCGGACGAATGATGAACGGCCGGTCCGTGCGGCCTCGTTCCGCCTGTACTTCCTCGTTCGGGTGATTCCTCCACCGGCGCGCTCGGCGCGCGGACGCCCGCGTTCACAGCCGCTTGACCCCCTTGATGCGCCCGGCCCGCGTGGCCCGCGACCGGGCCGCCTTGAGCTTGAGCCCGCCCCGCTGCCCGCCGATCCTCAGGCCGGTGCCCGAGGAGAGCCAGCCGGAGGAGATGTCGGGGCTCTTGGCGGCGGAGTTCGTCTCGGCGAGCGGGTCGTTGTCGGCCCGGCGCGCCAGGAACATGATCGCGGGGACCACGAACGGGGCGAGCAGCAGGTCGTACAGGGCGGCGGTGAACAGCAGCCCGGTGAGGCCCACGTGACGGGCGGCGGTGTCGCCGACGAGGGCGCCCACCCCGGCGTACAGCAGGGTGGAGCCGACGGCGGCGGCGACGACCACGACCATCGGGCCGGTGGCCGACTTGATCTGCCCGGTCTCGGGCTTGATCAGTCCGGCGAGGTAGCCGATCACGCAGAGCACCAGGGCGTAGCGTCCGGCGGCGTGGTCGGCGGGCGGCGCGAGGTCGGCCAGCAGGCCGGCGCCGAAGCCGATGAGGGCGCCGCCGACATGGCCGTACACCATGGCCAGGCCCAGGACGGTGAGCAGGAGGAGGTCGGGGACGGCGCCCGGGAGGTGGAGGCGGGCGAGGACGCTCACCTGGATCACCAGGGCGACGACCACCAGCGGGACGGAGAGCAGGATCCGGTTGACGCGCATGGGGGTTGTCAGCTCCTACTGCTGCTGGCCGTCTACGGGTGCGTTCGCGTTCGGAGTGACCGTGACGGTCACCGTCGGCGTGGGGACCGGTTTGGGCTTGGAGGGGAGCACGGTGTCGCGCGGGTCCTTCTTCGGGGCCTCGACGACGACGCCCACGATGTCGAGCTTGGTGAAGCTGACGTACGGCGTGACGTAGAGGGTGCGGGTGAGGTCGCCGCCGGAGGGGTCGACACGGGAGACGACGCCGACGGGGACGCCGGGCACGAAGGGCTTGTCGGCCTGCGAGCCGAAGGTGACCAGCCGGTCGCCCTTCTTCACGTCGGCCTTGCCGTTGAGCAGCTCCACGCGCAGCGGGCGGTCGCCCTGCCCGGAGGCGAAGCCGAGCTCGTCGGACGCCTCCATGCGGGTGCCGACGGTGAAGTCGGGGTCGCTGGCCAGCAGCACGGTCGCGGTGTCGGGGCCGACCGTGGTGACCCGTCCGACCAGCCCGTCCCCGTTGAGGACCGTCATGTCGCGCTTGACGCCGTCGTTGGCGCCGACGTCGATGGTGAGCGTCCAGGAGAAGCCCTGGGCCGCCCCTATCGCGATGACCTCCGCGCCCTTGATGCCGTACTGGCCGGTACCCGCGATCTTCAGCATCTTGTCGAGCTGCGCCAGCCGGCTGCGGTTGCGGTCGTCGCTGCCGAGCTTCGCCTTGAGCGCCGCGTTCTCCTTCTCCAGCGCGGTGAGCCGGTCATGGCGCTCCCCGGAGTCGCGGACGGCCGAGACGGCGTTGCCGACGGGGTCCACCGCCGACGACACTCCGTTCTCGATCGGGCCGAAGGCGGCGGCCGCGGCCTGCCGGGCGCCGTCGACCGGGGAGTCCTCCCCGCCCCGGATGTCCACCGTGATCAGCGCGAACGCTACGGCGATCAGCAGCACCAGGAGCAGCCGGCTCTCTCGTGTGTCCCTCACGTGCGGCGGCCGTGCCCTTCCTCGAGAGAAAAACCAGAACAGAAATCAGGAAGCAGGTGTGGTGAAGCAGTTGTCGGAGTGCGGTGTCGGGTGCGGATCGGGAATTGCGGTAGCCCCGGGCCAGGATGACCAAGGGCGCTTTATGGGAGCCTATGCCGCAATATCAACGATCCGCCGCACGAGAGGAGATCATCCCGTACGGCGGAATCGAAGCGTTACGTCATCTGCGCGGCGCGGCGTCCAGGACCTGCTGGAGCGCCTCGAATTCCTCGACGCACTTCCCGGAGCCGAGGGCGACGCTGTCCAGCGGGTCCTCGGCGATGTGGATGGGCATGCCGGTCTCCCGGCGCAGCCGCTCGTCCAGACCGCGCAGCAGGGCTCCGCCGCCGGTCAGAACGATTCCGCGGTCCATGATGTCGCCGGACAGCTCCGGCGGGCACTTGTCGAGCGTGGTCTTCACCGCGTCCACGATCGCGTTGACCGGTTCCTCGATCGCCTTGCGCACCTCGGCGGCCGAGATGACGACGGTCTTGGGCAGTCCGGAGACGAGGTCGCGGCCACGGATTTCGGTGTGCTGGTCGTCGTCGAGGTCGTACGCCGAACCGATCGTGATCTTGATCTGTTCGGCGGTCCGCTCACCGAGGAGGAGGCTGTACTCCTTCTTGATGTGCTGGATGATCGCGTTGTCCAGTTCATCGCCGGCGACGCGGATGGACTGGGCGGTGACGATGCCGCCGAGCGAGATGACCGCGACCTCCGTGGTGCCGCCGCCGATGTCCACCACCATGTTGCCCGTGGCCTCGTGGACCGGCAGGCCGGAGCCGATGGCCGCGGCCATGGGCTCCTCGATGATGTGCACCTGGCGGGCGCCGGCCTGGGTCGACGCCTCGATGACGGCACGGCGCTCGACGCCCGTGATGCCCGAGGGCACACAGACGACGACCCGCGGCCGAGCCAGATACCGCCGCTTGTGGATCTTCAGGATGAAGTAGCGGAGCATCCGCTCGGTGATCTCGAAGTCGGCGATCACGCCGTCCTTCAGCGGACGCACGGCAACGATGTTGCCGGGCGTGCGCCCGATCATCTTCTTCGCTTCGGCGCCGACCGCGAGAATGCCACCGGTGTTGGTGTTGATCGCGACGACGGACGGCTCGTTGAGTACGATCCCGCGACCCCTGACGTACACCAGCGTGTTGGCGGTCCCGAGGTCGACAGCCATGTCACGGCCGATGAACGACATTGAGTTCCCCATCAGGATTCGACTGGCCTTCCATGAGCTTTGAGGGCTTATCAGGTCGGCGAGGTGGGTGCTGTGACGTGAAGGCTTCCATCGTAAACGCGCCTGCACGGACACTGCGGAGCGGTCTCCGCCATTGTTTGCAGATGCTGTGTGGGTTCGCTTCCGGAGACGGGCGTTCGGGGGCTCACGTTCCCTCGATCGCCCGCTTCGGACCCTTTCGCGACCGTAGCGGGATCAGGCCCGGCCGGGGAAGAAGATCTTCACCTCGCGCTCGGCGGACTCCTCGGAGTCGGAGGCGTGGATCAGGTTCTCCCGGACGATGACGCCGAAGTCGCCGCGGATGGAGCCGGGGGCGGCCGCGATCGGGTCGGTGGGGCCGGCCAGGGCGCGCACGCCCTCGATGACCCGCTCGCCCTCGACGATCAGCGCCACGACCGGGCCGGAGGCCATGAACTGCACCAGCGGCTCGTAGAACGGCTTGCCCTTGTGCTCGCCGTAGTGCTGCTCCAGCGTGTCCTGGTCCAGCGTGCGCAGCTCCAGCGCGGTGATCTGCCAGCCGGCCTTGCGTTCGATACGGCTGATGATCTCGCCGGTCAGGCCACGACGGACGGCGTCGGGCTTGAGCAGGACGAGGGTGCGCTGGGTCACGAGGGGGCTCCTTCTACTGCCGGTGTTCCGGCGCCGGTGCTCTGGCGCCGCCAGGTGCGGTGGGATGAGGTTACAGGTCCGGTCCGGGCGCTCGTCACGCAGCGTCAGCGGTATCCGCAGAGGTGGCGGAGGCCTGCGCCGCGAAGCGGGCCCTGGCCTCGTCGACCTTTCTGCCGTAGTGCACCGACGCCCACCACAGCGCCCCGAACAGCACGCCCATGAAGAACATGACCGGGACGAAGAAACCGGACGCGACGAGGGCGATCTGCAGCGCCCAGCCGAGGGCGACCCCGCCGGGCCGGGTGACCATGCCGCACAGCAGCACGCTGAGCAGCATGGCGATGCCGCACACGGTCCACACCGTGGACGGGGACAGGTCGGAGTCCTTCATGGCGACCAGGCCGGCGAAGCCGATGACGAAGAACTCGCCGATCAGGGTCGAGGAGCAGAGCGTACGCATGGCGGGCCTCAGCCCTTCCCGAGGAGCAGACGCGCCTCGCCGACGGTGATGACGGAACCGGTGACCAGGACGCCTCCGCCGGAGAACTCGCCCTCCTCCTCGGCGAGCGTGATCGCCGCCTCCAGGGCGTCGGGCAGCCGCGGCTCGACCTGGACGCGGTCGTCGCCGAACACCTCGACGGCGATGGCGGCCAGATCGTCGGCGTCCATCGCGCGGTGGCTGGCGTTCTGCGTGATCACGACCTCGGCGAAGATCGGCTCGAAGGCCTCCAGCAGCCCGCGCACGTTCTTGTCGCCGCTGGCCCCGACCACCCCGATCAGCCGGGAGAAGTCGAACGCCTCCCCGACGGCCTCGGCGGTGGCCCGGGCGCCGGCCGGGTTGTGGGCGGCGTCCAGGACGACGGTCGGGGAACGGCGGACGACTTCCAGGCGGCCCGGCGAGGTGACGGCGGCGAAGGCCTTGCGGACGGTGTCGATGTCGAGCGGCTCGGGCCGCTGCGAGCCGACGCCGAAGAACGCCTCGACGGCGGCGAGCGCCACGGCCGCGTTGTGCGCCTGGTAGGGGCCGTGCAGCGGCAGGTACACCTCGGGGTACTCGCCGCCCAGCCCGCGCAGGGTGACCAGCTGGCCGCCGACGGCGACCTGGCGGGCGACCACGCCGAACTCCAGACCTTCGCGGGCCACGGTCGCGTCGACCTCGACGGCCTTCTTCAGCAGCACCTGCGCCGCGTCGACGGGCTGCTGGGCGAGGATGACGGTGGCGTCCTGCTTGACGATGCCGCTCTTCTCGGCGGCGATCTCGGCGGTCGTCTCCCCCAGCCGGTCGGTGTGGTCCAGGTCGATGGGCGTGACGACGGCCACGTCACCGTCGATGACGTTCGTGGCGTCCCACGAGCCGCCCATGCCGACCTCCACCACGGCCACGTCCACGGGCGCGTCGGCGAACGCGGCGTACGCCATGCCGGTGAGCACCTCGAAGAACGACAGCCGGTACTCCTGCGCGCCGTCGACCATGTCGACGTACGGCTTGACGTCCTGGTACGTCTCGATGAACCGCTCGGCGGAGATCGGGGCGCCGTCCAGGCTGATCCGCTCGGTGATCGACTGCACGTGCGGGCTCGTGTACCGGCCGGTGCGCAGCTCGAACGCGCCGAGCAGCGCCTCGATCATGCGGGCGGTGGACGTCTTGCCGTTGGTGCCCGTGATGTGGATCGACGGGTAGGAACGCTGCGGGTCCCCGAGCACGTCCATCAGCGCGGCGATACGGGCGACGGAGGGCTCCAGCTTGGTCTCGCCCCAGCGGGTGGCCAGCTCCGCCTCCACCTCGCGCAGGGCCTTGTCGACCTCGGGATCCTCGGGGCGCGCGGGCACATCGGCCTGCGGCGCGCCGCCCTGGGTGCGCAGGGTGCGGCTGCCTGCCTCGATGACCGCGAGATCGGGATCGCGGTCGGTCTCCTCGGCGATGATCTCGTCGAAGGGATCGAGGGGGTCGAAGGGGGCGGGCAGGTCGTCGTGGTTGCCGTTCGGGGGGAGCTCGCTCACGGGGCCAGTCTACGGACGGCCGCCGACAGAGGTGGGCGAAGGCCCCCGTGACCGTGCCGGTCCCGGGGGCCTTCGTCGTGGGCCTTCGTCGTGGCGCCGCCGTCGCGCCGGCTCACGCCTGCGGCAGGCGCTCCAGCTGGGCCTGGATGCGGGCGATGTCCTCGTCCGCCTTGGCGAGGCGTCCGCGGATCTTGTCGACCACGTTGTCCGGGGCCTTGGCGAGGAACGCCTCGTTTCCGAGCTTGGCGTGGGCCTGGGCCTTCTCCTTCTCGGCGGCGGCCAGGTCCTTGGCGAGGCGCTTGCGCTCCGCGGCCACGTCGATCGTGCCGGAGAGGTCCAGCGCCACCGTGGCGCCCGCGACGGGCAGGGTCGCCGTGGCGGAGAAGCTCTCGCCCTCGGGCTGCAGGCGCAGCAACTGCCGGATGGCGGCCTCGTGCGCCGCGAAGGGCGTGCCGTCGAGGGTGAGGCGGGCGGGAACCCGCTGGCCCGGCTGGAGGCCCTGGTCGGCACGGAAGCGGCGGACCTCGGTGATGACCGACTGGAGGCCCTCGATCTCCTTCTCGGCGGCCACGTCCCGGAAGCCGCTGTCCGTCGGCCACTCGGCGACGACGACGGACTCGCCGCCGGTCAGCGTCGTCCACAGCGTCTCCGTGACGAACGGGACGATCGGGTGCAGCAGCTTCAGCGTGACGTCGAGGACCTCGCCCAGGACGCGGCCGGAGACCTTCGCGGGCTCGCCGCCGGCCATGAACGTCGTCTTGGACAGCTCGACGTACCAGTCGAAGACCTCGTCCCAGGCGAAGTGGTAGAGGGCGTCGGAGAGCTTGGCGAACTGGAAGTCGTCGTAGAACGCGTCGACTTCGGCGACCGTCTTGTTCAGGCGGGAGAGGATCCAGCGGTCCGTCGCCGTCATCTCGGACGGGTCCGGGAGCGGGCCCTCGACCGTCGCGCCGTTCATCAGCGCGAAGCGCGTGGCGTTCCAGATCTTGTTGGCGAAGTTGCGGGAAGCCTGGACCCAGTCCTCGCCGATCGGCACGTCCGTGCCGGGGTTGGCGCCCCGGGCGAGGGTGAAGCGGACGGCGTCGGAGCCGTACTTGTCCATCCAGTCCAGCGGGTCGACGACGTTGCCGAAGGACTTCGACATCTTCTTGCCGCGCTCGTCGCGGACCAGGCCGGTGAGGGCGATGGTCTTGAAGGGGACCTCGCCGTCCATGGCGTACATGCCGAACATCATCATCCGGGCGACCCAGAAGAAGATGATGTCGTGGCCCGTGAGGAGGACGTCGGTCGAGTAGAACTTCCGCAGGTCCGCGGTCTGTTCGGGCCAGCCGAGGGTGGAGAAGGGCCACAGGCCGGAGGAGAACCAGGTGTCGAGGACGTCGGTGTCCTGACGCCAGCCCTCGCCCGTGGGCGGCTCCTCGTCGGGGCCGACGCAGACGACCTCGCCCTCGGGGCCGTACCAGACCGGGATGCGGTGGCCCCACCAGAGCTGACGCGAGATGCACCAGTCGTGCATGTTGTCGACCCAGTCGAAGTAGCGCTTCGACATGTCGGCGGGGTGGATGCCGACCCGCCCGTCGCGGACCGCGTCACCGGCGGCCTGGGCCAGCGGGGCGACCTTGACCCACCACTGCAGGGACAGGCGCGGCTCGACGGTGGTCTTGCAGCGCGAGCAGTGGCCGACGCTGTGCGTGTACGGCCGCTTCTCGGCGACGATCCGGCCCTGGGAGCGCAGGGCCGCGACGATGGCGGAGCGCGCCTCGAAGCGGTCGAGTCCCTCGAACGGGCCGTGGACGGTGATCACCGCGCGCTCGTCCATGACGGTGATCGACTCCAGGCCGTGGCGCCGGCCGATCGCGAAGTCGTTCGGGTCGTGGGCCGGGGTGACCTTGACGGCGCCGGTGCCGAACTCCGGGTCGACGTGGGGGTCGGCGACGACGGGGATGGTGCGGTCGGTCAGCGGGAGCTTGACGCGCTTGCCGACGAGGTGACGGTAGCGCTCGTCGTCGGGGTGGACGGCGACGGCGGTGTCACCGAGCATCGTCTCGGCGCGGGTGGTGGCGACGACCAGCGTCTCCTCGCCCTCGCCGTACCGGATGGAGACCAGCTCGCCGTCGTCCTCCTGGTACTCGACCTCGATGTCGGAGATCGCCGTCAGACAGCGCGGGCACCAGTTGATGATGCGCTCGGCGCGATAGATCAGTTCGTCGTCGTAGAGCTTCTTGAAGATGGTCTGGACGGCCTTGGACAGGCCCTCGTCCATGGTGAAGCGCTCGCGGGTCCAGTCGACGCCGTCGCCGAGCCGGCGCATCTGGCCGAGGATCTTGCCGCCGTACTCCTCCTTCCACTGCCACACGCGCTCGACGAACTCCTCGCGGCCCAGGTCGTGGCGGGACTTGCCCTCCTCGGCGAGCTGCTGCTCGACCTTGTTCTGGGTGGCGATCCCGGCGTGGTCCATGCCGGGCAGCCAGAGCGACTCGTAGCCCTGCATGCGCTTGCGGCGGGTCAGGGCGTCCATGAGCGTGTGCTGGAAGGCGTGCCCGAGGTGCAGGCTGCCCGTGACGTTGGGCGGGGGGATGACGATGGTGTACGGAGGCTTCTCGCTCTTGGCGTCCGCCTCGAAGTAGCCCCGCTCCACCCAGCGCTCGTACAGCGGCCCCTCTACGTCGGCCGGCGCGTACTGGGTCGGCAGTTCGGTGTGGGGCGCTGATGGCTGCTGCTGAGCGTTCTCGGTCACGGGCCCAGTTTAGGGGTGTCACCGCGCGGTCCCGAAACGTGTTTCCTCTGTAACGGTGGGGCCCCCACTGCCGTGCCCGCAGGTGCTTTGCGCCAGGATGTGAAAAACGCATAAGCATCTGGAGGGGAACCCAGGAATGAGTCACAACCAGCCGGGCCCGTACGGTGGGCAGCCCCAGCAGCCCGGACCGTACGGCCAGCCCGGTCCGTACGGTCAGCCGCCCCAGGCGCCGCAGCCCGGCTACGGCTACCCCCAGCCGCCCACCGCCCCGCAGCCCGGCTACGGCTATCCGGCGCAGCCCCCGCAGGGCGTGCCCCCGCAGGCCCCGCCCTACGGCCAGCAGCCGCCGTACGGCCAGCCTCCCTACGGGCAGCAGCCTCCGCCCTACGGCCAGCCCCCCTACGGCGTCCCGCAGCCGCCTGCGGGCGGCCGCGGGAAGAAGACGGCCGCCATCGTCGTCGGCGCGGTCGCGGTCGTGGCCGCGCTCGGCGTGGGCGCCTACTTCGTGATCGGCGGAGGCGGCGGCGCGGGCCTCAAGGACGACGGCCCGCACACACTGACGACTCCCGGGACCGCCCTGACCGACTACAACCGGGTCACGAAGGACGGTGCGAGCGCCGGCAAGGACTCGGCCGCCGACCTGGCGAAGACCGGCGTCCAGGACGGCAAGTCGGTCATCGGCGTCTACACGACGGCGGACCTGAGCGGGTACGACCCGGCCGACCCGAGCACCGCGCCCGACGCGACCGAGCTGGCCACCTCCAAGACCATCACCTTCGCCGGCGCCTACGGCAAGATCGCCGACCCGGAGGCGACGCTGGACCTGTTCTTCGCCAACTTCAAGAAGTCGTCCGAGAAGAGCTCGTCCGGCTCCGCGGGGGCCGACAAGGGCGAGCTGATCGGCGAGGCCGAAAAGGCCGACCTCGACGGCGCGGTCATGAAGTGCCAGGCGGCCAAGGGGAAGAACAAGGTCACCCAGAAGGAGAAGACCGACTGGTTCTGCGCCTGGGCGGACTACAGCACCATCGCCATGGTGTCGCCGGGCGACGCCACGAAGGACGTCAGCAAGGACGTGGCGATCGACATCACCAAGCGGCTGCGCGAGCAGATCCGCGTCGGGGCGTGACGACCCGCTCCATGCGTACAGGGAAGGGCCCCGGTCGGTGACCGGGGCCCTTCCCTGTACGCGTGCCGGCTAGGCGGTCTTCGCCTCGCCCGGACCGCGGCCGCCGCGGGCGTCGCGCGGGATCAGGGTCGGGTTGACGTTGGAGAGCACCACGTCCGCCGTGATGACCACGCGGGCCACGTCCTTGCGGGACGGGACCTCGTACATCACCGCCTGGAGGACCTCCTCCATGATGGCGCGCAGGCCGCGCGCGCCGGTCTGGCGCAGGATGGCCTGGTCGGCGATGGCCTCCAGGGCCTCACGCTCGAAGTCCAGCTCCACGCCGTCGAGTTCGAAGAGCCGCTGGTACTGCTTGACCAGCGCGTTGCGCGGCTCGATCAGGATCTGCAGCAGCGCCTCGCGGTCCAGGTTGTGGACCGAGGTGATGACGGGCAGACGGCCGATGAACTCCGGGATCATGCCGAACTTGACCAGGTCCTCGGGCATGACGGCCTCGAACTGGTCCTTGGACTCCAGCTCGCGCTTGGAGCGGATCGTCGCGCCGAAGCCGATGCCCTTGGCGCCGGCCCGGGTCTCGATGATCTTCTCCAGACCGGAGAAAGCGCCGCCCACGATGAACAGCACGTTCGTGGTGTCGATCTGGATGAACTCCTGGTGCGGGTGCTTGCGTCCGCCCTGCGGCGGGACCGAGGCGGTGGTGCCCTCCAGGATCTTCAGCAGCGCCTGCTGCACGCCCTCGCCCGACACGTCGCGGGTGATGGAGGGGTTCTCGCTCTTGCGCGCGACCTTGTCGATCTCGTCGATGTAGATGATCCCGGTCTCGGCCTTCTTGACGTCGTAGTCGGCCGCCTGGATCAGCTTCAGCAGGATGTTCTCGACGTCCTCGCCGACGTACCCCGCCTCGGTGAGCGCCGTGGCGTCGGCGATCGCGAAGGGGACGTTCAGCATGCGCGCCAGGGTCTGCGCGAGCAGCGTCTTGCCCGAGCCCGTGGGGCCGAGCAGGAGAATGTTGGACTTCGCCAACTCGATGGCGTCGTCACGCCCTTGGGCGCCGCCGTTCTCGCCTGCCTGGACGCGCTTGTAGTGGTTGTACACCGCGACCGACAGGGCCTTCTTGGCGGGCTCCTGGCCCACCACGTAGCCCTCGAGGAACTCGTAGATCTCGCGGGGCTTGGGGAGTTCCTCCCAGCGGACCTCGCTCGTCTCCGCGAGTTCTTCCTCGATGATCTCGTTGCAGAGATCGATGCACTCGTCGCAGATGTAGACACCGGGCCCTGCGATGAGCTTCTTGACCTGCTTCTGGCTCTTGCCGCAGAACGAGCACTTGAGCAGATCGCCGCCGTCACCGATGCGTGCCACGGTGTGCTTCCCCTTCGCCTGGGAGACGCCTGGACGCTTACGAATCCAGCGGCTCCTGGTGCTGCCTTATTCCGACGGTACCTTGCCCGGCCCCTCGTTCGGGCCCCCCTTGGCACGGTTCACTGCGACGTGGACCGTGTCACACCGTGCCGAGGGGGCCCGAACGAGGCTGCCCCGGGCGTCAACGCAGAGACTCGTTGTTCATCTTCCGGGTGGAGATGATCTGGTCGATCAGGCCGTACGACAGGGCGTCCTCGGCCGTGAGGATCTTGTCGCGCTCGATGTCCTCGCGGATCTTCTCGATCGGCGTGGTCGAGTGCTTGGCCAGCATGTCCTCCAGCTGCGCGCGCATCCGGAGGATCTCGTTGGCGGCGATCTCCAGGTCGGAGACCTGACCGCGGCCGGTCTCACTGTACGGCTGGTGGATCAGCACGCGCGCGTTCGGCAGCGCCATCCGCTTGCCCGGCGTGCCGGCGGCCAGCAGGATCGCGGCGGCGGAGGCCGCCTGGCCCATGCAGACCGTCTGGACGTCGGGCTTCACGAACTGCATGGTGTCGTAGATCGCGGTCAGCGCCGTGAAGGAGCCGCCGGGGCTGTTGATGTAGACCGAGATGTCCCGGTCGGGGTCCATCGACTCCAGGCACAGCAGCTGCGCCATGACGTCGTTGGCGGAGGCGTCGTCGATCTGCACGCCGAGGAAGATCACGCGCTCCTCGAACAGCTTCGCGTACGGGTCGTACTCGCGGATGCCCTGCGAGGTGCGCTCGACGAAGCGCGGGATGACGTAGCGGGACTCGGCGCGGGGTCCGGTGTATTCGGCCTCGGTGCGGGCGTAGATGCCGCTGCCGGGGAAGTCGTTCACGATGTCTCCTGGAAAGGGGGCTGGGGCGGTGGACTGAAGGGGCTGGAGAGGGGCTCCGACGGCTTGCGGGGCTCCCGGCGCCCGCTGGGAGGCTCCGGGCGGCCCGGCGGCCCCGAGGGGCCGGCCGGGCCTCCCGGAGGCCTCAGCGGACTGCCTGGGGCCTCGGAGGGGTCAGGGGCTCAGGACGCTCCGGGGAGCTGCCTGGGCGGCCCTGCCGCCGTCAGCGGCGACCCTCAGGCCGCCCCGGTACCGCCGCCGCCCGGCATGCCGGCGGCCGTCGGGATGACGTCGTCGATGAGGCCGTACTCCTTGGCCTCGAACGCGTCGAACCACCGGTCGCGGTCCGAGTCGCGGGTGATCTGCTCGACCGACTGGCCGGTGTGCTGCGAGGTCAGCTCCGCCATGCGCTTCTTGGTGTGCAGCAGACGCTCGGCGTGGATCTTGATGTCCGAGGCCGATCCGGCCAGGCCCGCGGAGGGCTGGTGGATCAGGATCTCGGCGTTCGGCAGCGCGAAGCGCTTGCCGGGGGTGCCCGCGCTGAGCAGGAACTGGCCCATGGAGGCGGCCAGGCCCATGGCGATCGTCACCACGTCGTTCTTGATGAACTGCATGGTGTCGTAGATCGCCATGCCGGCCGTGATGGAGCCGCCGGGGCTGTTGATGTAGAGGTAGATGTCCTTGTCCGGATCGGCGGCAAGGAGCAGCAGCTGTGCGGTGATCTTGTTGGCGATGTCGTCGTCGACCGGCTGGCCGAGGAAGATGATCCGCTCGCCGAGCAGCCGGTTGTAGACCTGGTCGCCGAGGCCACCGCCGATGGAAGGCTCGCCGGCGGCGGAAGGCATCAGATTCGTCACGTCGTATCCACCTGCTCGTCTTGCGACGGCGCCGGGCCGTCTCACGTGTACTGCCTGGGGCTCGGGGACTCCCCTGCCCTCGTACTCATGGACCCTAACGCGCGGGTCCCTTCGGGGAATCCCGGAGAGGAGAGTGTTCGCCGGGGGCGTAGTCGGCCGGGGGCGCACGGGTCCCGCGGCGCCGCGGACGCGGACGGACGCGCGCACGGCGTCACGCACGGCATGAGGGGCCCCGGACGGATGTCCGTCCGGGGCCCCTCATGTCTGTTCATGTCTGCGTCAGAGGCGACGCGAGGCTTTTCAGCCCTCGTTCTTCTCCTCGGAGGTGTCCGCCTCGGCGGCGGCCTCCGCGGACTCGGCGCCCTCGGCGCCCTCGGCGCCGGTCTCGTCGTCCTCGTCGTCGAGGTCGATGACCTCGCCGTTGGTGTCCTTCACCGTGGCGGACTCCACGACCGTGGCCAGCGCCTTGCCGCGGGCGACCTCGCCGACCAGCAGCGGGACCTGACCGCCCTCGACGACCGCCTGGGCGAACTGGTCGGGGGACATGCCGGAGGAGGCGGCGCGGCGCATGAGGTGCTCGGTGAGCTCCTCCTGGTTGACGTTCAGCTTCTCGCGCTTGACGAGCTCGTCGAGCACGAACTGGGTCTTGATGCCCTTGACCGCGGCCTCACGGGTCTCGGTCTCGAACTCCTCGGCGGACTTGCCCTGGATCTCCAGGTACTTGTCGAGGTCGAGGCCCATCTGACCGAGCTGGTGGTGCTCCAGGTTGTGCTTGCGGGTGTTGACCTCGTCCTCGAGGAGCTTCTCGGGGACGGGCACCTCGACGAGCTCCAGCAGCTTCTCCAGGACGCGCTCCTGGGCCTGCGTGGCCTGGTCGTACTGCTTCATGTTCTCGAGGCGCTTGCGGCTGTCGGCCTTCAGCTCGTCGAGGGTGTCGAACTCGGAGGCGAGCTGCGCGAACTCGTCGTCCAGCGCGGGGAGCTCGCGGGCGGCGACCTGGGTGACCTTGACGGTGACCTCGGCCTCCTTGCCGGCCGCGGAGCCGCCCTTCAGCTCGGAGGTGAAGGTGGTCTCGCCACCGGCCTCCAGGCCCTTGACGGCCTCGTCGATGCCTTCCAGCAGCTCACCGGAGCCGATGGTGTAGGAGACGCCGCTCGCGACGCCGTCCTCCAGGACCTCGCCGTCGACCTTGGCCTCCAGGTCCACCGTCACGACGTCGCCGTCCTCGGCGGCGCGCTCGACCGGGGAGGTCGAGGCGAAGCGCTCGCGGAGCTGCTCGACCGACTTGTCGACGTCCTCGTCGGTGACCTCGACGGCGTCGACCTCGACCTCGATGGAGGAGAAGTCCTCGGGGAGCTCCAGGGACGGACGGATGTCGACCTCGGCGGTGAAGTTCAGCGTCTCGCCGTCCTTCAGCTCCGTGATGTCGACCTCGGGCTGACCGAGGACGTCGATCTCCGCCTCGTTGACCGCCTCCGTGTAGAACTTCGGCAGCGCGTCGTTGACGGCCTCCTCCAGCACGGCGCCACGGCCGAAGCGCTGGTCGATGACCCGGGCGGGGATCTTGCCCTTGCGGAAGCCCTTCACCGTGACCTGCTGGTTGATCTTCTTGTACGCCGCGTCGAGGCTGTCCTTGAGCTCCTCGAAGGGCACCTCGATGCTGAGCCGAACCCGGGTCGGGTTCAGGGTCTCCACGGCGCTCTTCACGGTTCGGTCTCCTTGGGGGCTGACTTCTTGGTTTCTGCCGGAGCCAGACCGGCTCCGACGGATTCGCCGCCCGGAGGACTTCAGAGAATGAGGACGCACGGGCGTGCAGCTTGCATAGTAACGGCAGCGACGACACGCCCCAAAGGCGATCAAGCGAGGTGGCCGCGGAGGCGGTCGGGATCGGTCGGCGGCGACCGAGGTCGGTGGTCGGGGTGGCGGGATTTGAACCCACGGCCTTCCGCTCCCAAAGCGGACGCGCTACCAAGCTGCGCCACACCCCGTCTGGTGCGACACGTAGGGTACATGCCCGCAGGCTCTCCGGCCGCCGCATTCACCGAGCCCTCGGGCGGACGGCGGCGGGAGCGGAAAAAGGCGGTGTGCGACACCGGCCCCGGACCCGCTACGATGCCTGCAGTGCCGCGGTCGCTGACCTGCGGCGCGTCGTGTGCGGGCGTAGCTCAATGGTAGAGCACTAGTCTTCCAAACTAGCTACGCGGGTTCGATTCCCGTCGCCCGCTCTGAAATGCGTAGGGCCAGGTCGGAGGGTGTTTCCTCGGGCCTGGCCCTCCGCCGTTCCAGGGCCGCCGCCACCGCGGGCCGGCGGGGGCGGTCTCGTTCAGGCGCGGTCAGTCAGTTCCTCGGCGAAGACCTGCGACAGGGGCTGCGGTCCCACGTACTGCTGGCAGTTGCACACGCCGGCCTCGTAGCGCAGCGGCTTCTTGTTCTCGTCCCAGGCCGTGGGCACCTCGACGCGTTCGTGGCACCGGCCCTGCTTGTCGTGCTTGGCGAGGTGGTGCGTGCACCCGCACACCGGCTCGGGCGACCTGTGCGCCGCCTCGACGGCCAGCCGCTCCTGCTTCGCCGCCTCCAGCAACTGGAGCTTGCGCTCGTGGCGATGACGCAGCGCGGTGCGGACGTTGTCGGCCACCCAGGCGAAACCGCCCGTCCAGAAGACGATGAGAACCCACCAGAACCAGTCCACCGGCTGCCCCTTTCCCCCATGTTCTGCCGCAGCCAGCCTAGAACCTTGTCATGCAGCCCTCAGGTGCTTTGCCGGGCTGGATCGTGCGGACGCCACGGCGGGCGGTGCGTTCACGCGGGCGCCCCGGCAGCCTCGGGCGTCGCCAGGAACGCGGACAGCCGGTCCAGCACGTCGGGCAGCGCCCAGTAGTAGACCCAGGTGCCGCGGCGCTCGCAGTCGATGAGACCGGCCTGGCGGAGCAGTTTGAGGTGGTGGGAGATCGTCGGCTGCGACAGGTCGAAGGCGGGGGTCAGATCGCACACGCAGACCTCGCCGCCCGACCGCGAGGCGATCATCGACAGCAGACGCAGGCGGACCGAGTCGCCCAGCGCCTTGAAGATCTTCGCCAGCCCGGCCGCCCGGGCCTCGTCCACGGGGGCGGTCGACAGGGGGGCGCAGCAGTCGGCGGGCCCGTCGTCCCCGGCGATCATCACGGGATCTTGCTTCGACATTCCTCTATGTTGACGTTTTTTTCGATCCAAGGCGCAAGCTCTATATCGACAGCCATCAATGCAATCAGTGGGGAGTCGTGTCATGTCCCGTGTTCAGCTCGCCCTGCGCGTCAGCGACCTCGACGCGTCGATCGCCTTCTACACGAAGCCGTTCGGCGCCGAACCGGCCAAGCGGCGCGAGGGCTACGCCAACTTCGCCGTCACCGAGCCCCCGCTCAAGCTGTGTGGGTCCACGGTCCGGGGCGGGAGCCCTGGGAGGTCTACGTTGTCAAGGCCGACGCGGACACGCTCGGCCGCAGCACCGGCCCCGACGCCACCGGCGACCGCTGCCGCAGCAACCGGGCCACCGCACCGGAGGCCCCGGCGAACGCGGGGTGCGCCTGCGGTTGAGCGCGTCGGCGCGCGCACCGCACATCACCGCACATCACCGCGCCTCGCCGCCGCGCCTTCGCCGTTCGGTTCCCGGCCGGTCCTCGTCACGGCCGGGGGCGCGGTCCCCCGCCTCAGAAGCTGATCGAATTGATCGTGTCGGCGAGGGAGTTGAGGAATCTGTTGATCGACGGGGCCATGCCGGTCGAGGCGAGGAAGAAGCCGAACAGGATGGCGACGATGGCCGGGCCGGCCTTGATCGATCCCCCTCGGATCAGCACGACCAGAATGATCGCCAAAAGCAGCACCACTGACAGTGAAATGGCCACAACTGATCACACGCCCTCGGTCGGTCCGCACTCCCGAGACCATCGTGCCACCAACCCGGCCTCCCTATGCGGCCCGTGACGCATCATCGCGCGGCCGTCGGCGGCCGCCGTCGCGCCGTACGGCAATTCGAGGCCGCGTCCGCACGGGAATTGGGGCGGCCCGTTTCCCGGTCCGCACAATGTGTCCGCAGGGAATTCGAATAATGACGGTTGTCACGTCAACTACGGTCCCACAACCGGCGTTATGCACCTTTTCATCGGGATGAATCGTGACATCACGGTCGGTCAGACGTCGATCCGTCGCGATCGCTCACACGCCCGAACAGCGAATAACGCGGAATGACCAGGGGTGTTTTACGAATAAGCGGGCACGCGGCTAGGGTGCATCGAATGTTCCACGCCGCCTCGTCTCTCGTTCCGGGCTCCCGCTCGACCAGGAACCCGAACGATCAGCACAACGGTCCACAGGACGAACACGACGACCGTTCCCCCGGCCGTTCCGGCTCCGGCCGCCCCGGGCACGGATCCGCCGAGCAGCCGTCGCCGCGGCCCGGCGCGCAGCGTGACGCCTTCTTCGACAACGCCAAGTACCTGGCTATCGTCCTGGTGGCGCTGGGGCACTCCTGGGAGCCGCTCAAGGGCGACAGCCGGGTGCTCCAGGCCGCGTACATGCTCGTGTACACGTTCCACATGCCGGCGTTCATCGTCGTCTCCGGGTTCTTCTCGCGCAGCTTCGACGGCAGCCCCGCGCGGCTGAAGCGGCTGGTCACCGGGGTCGCCGTGCCGTACGTCGTGTTCGAGAGCGCGTATCCGCTGTTCAAGCGAGTCGTCGACCACGACCCGCAGGCCGCCATCACGCTCCTCGACCCGTACTACCTGACCTGGTTCCTGTGCGCGCTGTTCATCTGGCGGCTGACCACCCCGATCTGGAAGACGCTGCGCCACCCCCTCCCCGTCGCGCTGGCCATCGCGATGCTGGCCTCCCTCACCCCCCGCTTCGGCGGCGACCTGGACCTCCAGCGCGTCCTTCAGTTCCTGCCGTACTTCGTGCTCGGCCTGTGCCTGCGTCCCGAGCACTTCCGGCTGGTCCGCCGCCGCTCGGTGCGGATCGCGGCGGTCCCGGTGTTCGCCCTCTCCCTGGCCTTCTGCTGGTGGGCGGTGTCGAAGGTGGACACCGGGTGGCTCTACCACCGGTCCGCCGCACAGGAGTTGGGCCAGCCCTGGTGGGTGGGCCCTCTCATGCAGCTCGCGCTGCTCGGCTGCTCGCTGCTGCTGACGGCGTGCTTCTTCTCCTGGGTGCCGGGGCGCAGGATGTGGTTCACCGTGCTCGGCGCGGGCACGCTGTACGGCTATCTGCTGCACGGCTTCCTGATCAAGGGCGCCGACTACCGCGGCTGGTTCGACCGTCCGGCACTGCACGGGCCGCTGGGCGAGATCGCCGTCAGCGTCGCGATCGCCGCGGCCGTCACCGCGCTGTGCACCCCGCCCGTGCGGCGGGTCTTCCGCTTCGTGATGGAACCGAAGATGGCCTGGGCCTTCAAGCCGAACGCCGCCGAACTCGCCCGTGAGCGCGCCCGGCAGCGGCCGGACGGCGAGCGGCCGGAGCGGGAGCGCGGGGAGGAGCACACGTCCCCGTCCGAGCCGGCTCCGGCGCCGGGGCGGCGCGAGCCCGCCGGAGTTCAGGAACGCTGATCCGGGAGGCCGAGCAGGGCGCGCATGCGCGCGTACTTCTCGGTCAGCCGCGTGCGGGTGGGCGCGTCCAGGACGGCCAGGCGGGCCGGGTCGGCGTTGTGCGCCAGGTCCGCCTCCTTCACCAGCAGGGCGCCCGGTGTGGCGAGGATGCGCGCCGCGTAAGCCTGCGGCGTCTCCCCCGCCCGTTTGGTGACCGCGAGGACGACCGCCTTCGTGCGGTCGCTCAGGTCGGCCGCCTCCAGCCAGGCCTCGGACAGGGCGTCGTCCTCGACGGCGTCGTGCAGCCAGGCCGCGGCGATCTGGTCGGTGTCGCCGCCCCGCGCGCGGACGCCCTCGGCGACCGCGCGCAGGTGCTCGGCGTAGGGCCGGCCGGCCTTGTCGGTCTGTCCCTCGTGGGCGGAGCGGGCCAGGGCCTCGATCTCGGACAGCGTGAGCATGACGGTTCCCCCTCGGAACACTCGGCGCGGGGCCGGGACGGGCTCGGGCCGGGCGGGCGGCCCGGCCGGGTTCAGGACAGGGGCGCGGACAGGGCCGTCGGGCCTTCGCGGCAGATCAGCAGGAGGGCCCGGTCGTCGTTGACGTCCTTGGCCACGGCCTCGATCAGATGCCAGGCGGCTCCCTGGAAGCCCCCGGCCACGTAGCGGTCGGCTTCGCCGGTGAGGCGGTCGATGCCCTCGACGATGTCCCGGTCGGACGTCTCCACCAGACCGTCGGTGAAGAGCATCAGCACGTCGCCGGGGCGCAGCGAGCCCTTCACGGGGTCGAACTGGGCGCCGTCGTACACCCCGAGGAGGGGGCCCTCCGCGGCCTTCTCCTCCCAGCGGCCGCTGCCCGCGCTGAGCTGGAGGCCCGGCGGGTGGCCGGCGGAGTAGAGCTCGTAGTCGCCGGAGTCGAGGTCGAGGACGAGGTGGATGGAGGTGGCGAAGCCCTCGTCCCAGTCCTGCCGCAGCAGATAGCCGTTGGCGGCCGGGAGGAAGGCGTGCGGCGGCAGCGAGCCGAGCAGGCCGCCGAAGGCGCCCGACAGCAGCAGCGCGCGCGAGCCGGCGTCCATACCCTTGCCGGAGACGTCGGTGAGGACGACCTCCAGGGTGCGGCCGCCGTTGGTGCGGGCCGCGACGACGAAGTCCCCGGAGAAGGACTGGCCGCCCGCGGGCCGCAGCGCCATCTCGCGGTGCCAGCCCGTGGGCAGACCGGGCAGCTTGCTCTGCACGCGGATGCGTTCGCGCAGGTCGAAGAGCATGGTGCCGCCGCGCCGCCAGGGCACGCCGACGCGGCTGCGGAACTGGGCGATGAGCAGGCCGAAGAAACCGCATGCGGCGACGACGAGCACCACGCCTGGCGTGACCCGGGAGGGTCCCTCGGTGTAGGGGCCCAGTCGCACCGACTCCACGATGAGGGCGGTGGCCGCCGCCGCGTACAGGCCGAGCAGGCTCGACGGGCGCAGCAGCAGGCCGCCGGCGACGATCGGCAGGACGAGGGCGGCCGGGGAGCACCACACCGAGTTGGCGAGCGTGGTGAGGGCGATCAGCGGCACGGTGAGCAGCAGGAAGGCCAGTGCGATCCAGTCCGAGCCGTCGCCGCGGAAGTAGTCCACGGCGCTCCGGCGCACGCCGGTGCGGACCCGGTGCCACAAGTGCCTCATCCGGGCCGTCAACGTCTCGGCTTCCGCGCGCCGCTGTCGTCCTGCTGCCATTAGTTCGGGACCCTATCCATCGAACCCGTCGCTTGGCACGGGAGGTCCCACTTGTCCCCCCTCCGAGGCTCAACTTCACAGTGAACGTCACGGAAAGCGCTCGCGCCGCCGGGTGGGCGAAATTCCCTGGCCCGTCCCGCACGGGGCTGCTAGGCATGAGGTCATGACGAGCGAGGCGGCAGGGCGGATGCGGAACCTGCGACGGGACGAATGGGACGAGTGGTACGGCACTCTCCTGCGGGCCTTCGGCGGGGTCGCGGAGGCGGCCGAGGAGCGGGAGCTGTTCCGGGAGCTCACCCCGTACGAACGGTCCCTGGGCGTGTGGGACGGCGACGCGTGCGTGGGGACTGCGGGGGCCTACGACTTCAGGATGACGGTGCCCGGCGGGGCGGCGGTGCCGGCGGCGGGCGTGACGATGGTCTCGGTGAGCGCGACGCACCGGCGGCGCGGGATGCTGACGTCGATGATGCGCCGGCAGCTGGACGACGTGCGGGCGTGGGGCGAGCCGCTGGCGGCGCTCACCGCGTCCGACCCGGCGATCTACGGCCGGTTCGGGTACGCCGCGGCGTCGTTCGCCCTGCATGCCGAGATCGACACCGTCCGGGTGGGGCTGTCCGTCCCGGCCGGCACGGACGACGTGCGGGTGCGGTACGCCGACCCCGGCGCCGAACTCGCCGCGTGCGAGCGCGTGTACGCGCGGACCGTGCCCGGCCGGCCGGGGATGCTGGCGCGGCGGCCGGGCTGGGAGCGGCTGGGGCTGCTCGACCCGGAGGGCGAGCGGGGCGGCGCGTCGCCGTTGCAGTGCGTGCTCGCCGAGCGCGACGGCGAGGTCACCGGGTACGCCCGCTTCCGGGTGCTGCCGCGGTGGACGGACAGCGGGCACGACGGGCAGGTGCAGGTGCAGGATCTGGCCGGGGTGGACGCTTTGTCCCGGGCGGCGTTGTGGCGGTTCCTGTTCGGGATCGACCTCACCACGTCGCTGAGGCTGCGGGGCCGGCCCGTGGACGAGGGATGGCGGCATCTCGTCTCCGACGTCCGCAGGTGCGCACTGCAGGTGAAGGACTCGCTGTACGTGCGGCTGGTGGACGTCGGCGCGGCGCTGGAGGCACGCACGTACCAGTCGCCGGTGGATGTGGTTTTGGACGTGGAGGACGCCTTCTGCCCCTGGAACACCGGGCGTTGGCGGCTGAGCGGCGACGCCAAGGGCGCGGTCTGCGCGCCCACCGCGGATGCGCCCGATCTCGCGCTCTCGGTGCGGGAGTTGGGGGCGGCGTACCTCGGCGGGGTGGGCCTCGCCGCACTGGCGGAGGCCGGCCGGGTGCGCGAACTGCGTTCGGGGGCGCTGGCGGAGGCGGCGGTGGCCTTCGGGTCGGCGTCGGCGCCCTGGCTCCCCCACAACTTCTAGACCGGCCTTCCGGCGGGGACCGGCCCTCGTCGGGCCCCTGGGGGCGGGGGTCTTGAGGCGCCTCCGAGACCGCCGGGTGGTTCAGTTCTTCTGGCAGGTGGGGCACCAGAAGAGGTTGCGGGCGGCGAGGCCGGCGGTGCGGACGGTGTCGCCGCAGAGGTGGCAGGGCTGGTGCGTGCGGCGGTAGACGTACACCTCGCCGCCGTGGTCGTCGACGCGGGGCGGGCGGCCCATCGCCTGCGGGGTGTGCTCCGGGCGGACCGTGTCGATGCGGTTGTGGCGGACGCCCTCGCGCATGAGGGCCACGAGGTCGGTCCAGATCGCTTCCCACTCGGCGGGGGTGACGGTGCGGCCCGCGCGGTAGGGGTCGATGCCGTGCCGGAAGAGGACCTCGGCGCGGTAGACGTTGCCGACGCCGGCGACGACCTTCTGGTCCATGAGGAGCGCGGCGATCGTCGTACGGCTGCGGGAGACGCGGGCGTAGGCGCGTCTCGGGTCGGCGTCGGCGCGCAGCGGGTCCGGGCCGAGTCGGGCGTGCACGGCCTGCTTCTCGGCGTCCGCTATGAGGGCGCAGGTCGTGGGGCCCCGGAGGTCCACGTAGGAGGTGGGGTCGGCCAGGCGCAGGCGCACCGTGTCGGTGGGCGGGGGCGCCGGCGCGTCGCCGAAGGCGACCTTGCCGAAGAGGCCGAGGTGGATGTGGATCCACCGCTCGCCGCCGAAGCCGAGGAAGAGGTGCTTGCCGTGCGCCTCGGTGCGGGTGAGCGGGCCGCCGGTGAGGAGGGCGGCGGCGTCGGCGAACCTGCCCTGGGGGCTGGTCACCTGGAGGGGGCGGCCGGCGAAACGGGCGTAGTCCTGTGCCAGCCGGTGGATGGTGTGCCCTTCTGGCACCGGCGCGTTCCTTTCCTGACCGCCGCCCCGGCCCGTCGGGCGGATGGGCGGACGGCTCCGGGTCCGGGCTCCGGCCGCCGCGCGGGGCGGCCGGAGCATGGGTTCCGGGTTACTGCTGGGGGTGGTGGGCGGGGATCTCGGGGAGGTCGCCCGTGGTCTCGTACGCCGAGAGCATGTCGATGCGGCGGATGTGCCGCTCGTCCTCGGAGAACGGGGTGGCCAGGAACGTCTCGACGAACTTGGTCACCTCGTCCTGGGTGTGCATGCGGGCGCCGACCGCGACGACGTTGGCGTTGTTGTGCTGGCGGCCGAGGGATGCGGTCTCCTCGCTCCAGGCGAGGGCGGCACGGACGCCCTTCACCTTGTTGGCCGCGATCTGCTCGCCGTTGCCGGAGCCGCCGATGACGATGCCGAGGGCCTCGGGGTCCGCGGCCGTCCGCTCCGCGGCGCGGAGGCAGAACGGCGGGTAGTCGTCCTGGGCGTCGTAGATGTGCGGCCCGCAGTCGACCGGGTCGTGGCCCGCCGCCCTGAGCCATTCGACGAGGTGATTCTTGAGTTCGAAGCCGGCATGGTCCGAGCCGAGATACACGCGCATGGGATGAGTGTGACACGCGCGGCGCGGGGTAGCAGCGCCGGGTGCCGCGTCCGAAAAGCCCGCACAAGTCCATGGAACCTCAGGAAAACCTCAAGTAACGATTCCGAATCAGAGGTTCCCGAATTCATTCACCTCCGATTCACTGGACCGGCTCGTACGCTTCCCCCACGCACGACGCACCAGAATCCCCACGCGGCGCAAAGGAAGACCCTCCCCATGACTTCGCAGCCGACCCTCTCCAAGGCCGAACACGGTCCTGGAGCGCCCGGAGAGAACGGTTCCGGGCTCCAGGCAGGTCTCAAGAACCGGCATCTGTCGATGATCGCCATCGGCGGTGTCATCGGCGCGGGACTGTTCGTCGGATCCAGCTCCGGCATCGCCACCGCCGGACCGGGCATCCTGCTGTCCTACGCTCTCGTCGGCACGCTCGTGGTGCTGGTGATGCGCATGCTCGGGGAGATGTCCGCCGCCAATCCGACCTCCGGCTCGTTCTCCGCGCACGCCGACCGGGCGCTCGGCCGCTGGGCCGGGTTCTCCATCGGCTGGCTGTACTGGTTCTTCTGGGTCGTCGTGCTCGCGGTGGAGGCCACCGCAGGGGCGAAGATCCTCGAAGGGTGGATCCCCGCCGTACCGCAATGGGGCTGGGCCCTCATCGTGATGGTGGTGCTGACGGCCACCAACCTCGTCTCGGTCGGCTCCTACGGCGAGTTCGAGTTCTGGTTCGCGGGCATCAAGGTCGTCGCCATCGGCGCGTTCATCGTCGTGGGCGCGCTCGCCGTCGCCGGTGTGCTGCCCGGCGCCGACAGCGACAAGGCGGGACTGGGCAACCTCACCGACCACGGCGGCTTCCTGCCCAACGGGCCGGGCGCCATCCTCACCGGCGTGCTGCTCGTCGTCTTCTCCTTCATGGGCAGCGAGATCGCGACCCTGGCGGCCGGCGAGTCCGAGAACCCGCAGCGCGCCGTGACGAAGTCGACCAACAGCATCATCTGGCGGATCGGCGTCTTCTACCTCGGCTCGATCTTCATCGTCGTCACGCTGCTGCCGTGGAACGACCCGTCCATCAAGGACCAGGGCTCCTACGTCGCCGCGCTGAACTCGCTGGGCATCGCGCACGCCGGCCAGATCATGAACTTCATCGTCCTGACGTCGGTGCTGTCCTGCCTCAACTCCGGTCTCTACACGGCCTCCCGCATGGCCTTCTCGCTCGGCGAGCGGGGCGACGCGCCCAAGGCCTTCGCCCGGACGACGAGCCGGGGCGTCCCGCTCGCGGCGATCGTCTCCTCCGTGGTGTTCGGGTTCGTGGCGGTCTTCTTCAACTACCGGTTCCCGGACTCCGTCTTCCTCTTCCTCGTGAACTCCAGCGGGGCCGTGGCCCTGTTCGTCTGGCTGGTCATCTGCTTCTCGCAGCTGCGGATGCGCAAGATCATCCAGGCGGAGGCGCCGGAGAGGCTGGTCGTGAAGATGTGGCTGTACCCGTACCTGACGTGGGCCACCGCCGCGCTGATCGTCTTCGTCCTCGGCTACATGCTGACCGACACCGAGGGCGAGAGCAGCGGGCGGACGACGGTGCTGCTGTCGCTCCTCGTCGCGGCGGTCGTGGTGGCCATCGCCTTCGTGCGGCAGTGGGACGCCCGCCGCAAGGGCCGCACGGATTCCCTCGCCGCCACCGCCGGCGCCGGGCCCGAGGCTCCGGTGGAGACCAAGGTCTGAGGTCCTGGCCGCCCGGACCGGGCGAACGGCCGAGGGGAGGAAGCCCGCAGAAGCGGGCTTCCTCCCCTCGGCCGTTCCCGGCTCAGGTCACCGTGAAGCCGGCCTTGACCTTGTCGTAGGTCCGCAGGGCGGCCGCCTCGACGCCGGGCTGGTACCAGGTGTTGACCTGGTACGACTTCCCGTTCTCGTCGAAGCCGAGGAGCCGGGCGTGCCAGGGGGTGCCCTTCAGGGTGAAGGTGTACTCCCAGACGACCGCACGCAGACCCCGGAACGTCGTCTCCTCCAGGCGGATCTTGCGGTAGTCGCGGCCCGCGCGGGCGCTCTGCTCGGAGGTCCGCCAGGTGTCCATCAGGTCCCCGCGGGCGAGGGAGGACTTGGCGACCAGCTCCTGGAGGCCGTCCGGGGACGTGTAGTGCACCTCGGCCCCCGTCTTCACGTCGCGTCGCCAGCCCCGGGGCGTCGCCCAGGCGAAGCCGCCCGCCTCCTGGTGCGCGCCCGGGGGCAGACTCGGCGGCCTGAAGGTCCCCTCGACCGTCGGGGACGCGGAGGGGGCTGCGCCGGTGGCCGCGGCGCCGCCGGCCGCCGAACCGCCGACCGGGGCTCCGCCCGCCGCGGAGGGCCCGGGCGAGGCGCCCGCGGTCCGCCCGCCGCCGTCGTGCGCACCGGGATCCGTCGCCAGCAGGACGGCCGTGACCGCTCCGGCGACGACGAGGACGACGGCCGCGACGACGGTGACGAGGGCGCCGGAGGCCCGGCGGCCGGGGCGGGCCGGCGCGGGACTTCCGGGGGTCTGCGGGACCGGCCCGCGGGAGTCGAGCAGCGTGCTGGTGGGCGGTTCTCCCGCCGGCGGCACCGGTGGAGGTGGTTGCGGATGAGGGTGCGGGAGCTGTGGTGCGGGCCGCGGTGGCACCCTCAGCGTCGGAACCGGGGCCGGGACCGGGGTCGGTGTCGGCACCGGGACCGGGCCGGGAGGCGGGGGCTGGGGCTGGGGCTGTGGAGGGGGCGATGTCGGCGTGAGGGCGGGCGTCGGGGAGGGGGGTGGCGTCGGGGGTGGTGCGGGAGGCGGGAAGGCTATGGGTGCGAGGACGGCTTCCAGATCCGTGAGGGTGGGGCGGGCGGCGGGGTCCTTGAGCAGCAGCGCGGCGAGGACGGCGTGCAACGGCCCCGCCTCCGGCGGGAGCCGGGGCTCCTCGTAGAGCACGGCGTGCAGGGTGGCCAGGGTGCCGTTCCGGGCGAACGGGGAGTTGCCGGCCAGGGCGGCGCACAGCGTCGCACCCAGGGACCACACGTCCGAGGGCGGCCCCTGCGGTCGGCCGGAGACGCGCTCGGGGGCCATGTAGTCGGGGGAGCCGACCAGCATGCCGACCATGGTCAGCGCCTTGGCGTCCTGGATCGCGGCGATGCCGAAGTCGGTGAGCACCACCCGCCGTTCACCGCTCCCCCGCCGGTCGCCGGGCTCCCGTCCGTCGCCTTGTCCGCCGCCCTCGCCCGCGCGGGGGCCGTCGTCCCCCAGCCGCTCCCCCGCTCCCCGGCCGCCGTGCTCGACCAGGACGTTGCCGGGTTTGATGTCCCGGTGCAGCACGCCCCTCGCGTGCACCTCGCGCAGCGCGGTGACCAGCCCGAGGCCGATGCGGGCGGTCTCACGCGGGTCCAGCGGGCCGTCCTCGGCCATGATCTGTTCGAGGGAGCGGCCGGCGACCAACTCCATGACGATCCAGAGGCGTTCGCCCTCGTCCACGACGTCGTAGACGCGCACCACGTGCGGATGGTCGATGCGGGCGGTCGCCCTGGCCTCGCGCAGGGTGCGTTCACGGCGGGTGCGGGTGTCCTCCGAGCCCATGCCGTCGATGCGCATCTCCTTCACCGCGACCGGCCGGTCGAGCACCTCGTCGACGGCCCGCCACACGCGCCCCATTCCCCCCTGGCCGATACTCTCGACCAGCCGGTAGCGCCTCGCCACCAGCAACCCGGGAAAACCGCCGCTCCCTGAATCACCGGCACTCCCCGGAATTTCCGGTGTTCCCGGATTCCCCATGTCTCCCGAATTCCCCGGCAATCCGCTGCACCCCCGCCGTCGTCCGGACTCAGAAACACAATAGTCACACTTAGTGCCGTACCAGCATAGTGCGGAGAAATCTTGTGGTACCTCTTCGAGTACTGCGAATTCAGGCGCAGCAAAAGGGGGCCGAACATGAGTTCACGTCGTACGAAGAGCGTGGCCGCACCGCTGGTCGCGGCATCGTTCTCGGCGGTGTTGATCCTTTCCTTCCCTGCCGGGGCGGACGACCAGGGGCCGGGCAGCGACAAGGGGGGAAAGCCGGTCGACGCGGCGCCCGCGGGCGTGCGGACGACCACGACACTGCCGGAGAGGATCTCGGTCGACAACGAATCCGGGAAGACGGCGATCACCGCGACGGTGAAGAACGGGGGAACCAAGGACAGCGGGCCCATACGTCTTCTGGTCGTCGGTTTCGACGGGCTGACGGTCAAAAGCGTGCAGGGATGCGACGCGATCGCGAAAAAGGACCTTCCGGCGGGGTCGAACAGTGGTTTCTCGTGCCCCGTCGGCCCTCTCGCGGCCGGTGCGTCGAAGTCGTACGCCGTCGACGCGACCTTCGATCTGAACAAGGCCGGGAAGATCTGCCTGCCGGTGCAGAGCAGTGACGGGAAGAAGACGTACTGGCAGCAGGGGCCGGTGCCGTTCGGCACGACGAACCCGTCGCCGAACGCGCCCGCCACCCCGCTGCTGCTCGGCACCGACAACGCGCCCGCGGCTCCGGGCGGGGACGAACTGCCGAAGACCGGCGTCGGACGGGACGTGGTCCCGTTGGGCGCGGCGGGCGCCTCGCTGCTCGCGGCGGGCGCGGCCGGACTGTGGTGGTCCCGCCGGCGGCCCGCGCCCCGTGAGGCACAGGGGGCATGACGCGCCGAAGGCGTGACCCGACGGACGTCGTCGGATCACGCCTCCTCGCCGGCCCGCGCCGGACGGCGGCCCCGGCGGCCGCCTGACGGTCAGCGCCGGACGAGCTTCCAGGCGGTGGGCAGCAGGCCCATCGCCAGGGCCGCCTTGAGGGCGTCGCCGATCAGGAAGGGGGTGAGGCCGGCCGCGACGGCGGCGGAGGCGGAGAGGTCGGCCGCGTAGGCCAGGTACGGGACGCCGACGGCGTAGATGACCGCCTCGCCCAGCAGCATCGTGCCCGCCATGCGCAGCACGGAGCGGTCGGCGCCGCGCCGGGCCAGGGCGCCCACGACGGCGGTCGCGAGGATCATGCCGAGGATGTAGCCGAAGGAGACGCCGATGCCCGAGGCGCCGTCGGCGAACCACGGCACGCCCGCGAGTCCGGCGAGCGCGTACACGGCGAGCGAGGAGGCGCCGCGGCGGGCGCCCAGGGTCGTGCCGACGAGCAGCGCGGCGAAGGTCTGGCCGGTCACCGGGACCGGGGTGCCCGGGACCGGGACCGCGATCTGGGCGGCGAGGCCGGTCAGCGCGGCGCCGCCGAGCACGAGCGCGGCGTCCCGGACACGGGCGGCGCCGGCCCCGCCCACGCGCAGCGTGGGGGAAGGGAGCAGGTCGGCGAGGACCTGTCCGGGGCGGGAGGGGGTGACGGCGGCCGTGCTCATGGGGACTCCGCGGAGGTCGTACGGATCGGGACACGGCGACGCTATCCCAGCGGGGTCCGCGTGATCACCGTCAGCGGTCGACAAACGGTCCGGTCGGGCCTTGGTGGGCTTCGGACAAAGCTTGGGGGTTACACCCGGTCCGGGGTGACGCCGGTCACTGAGGTGGGGTGCTGCGGACTACGCGGGCCCGGCGGAGGCCGTCTGTAGGGTTCCGCCAACTCGCGTGGGCGGCCGTCTCGCCCGTCGGTCGCCGTCTGGGCAGGACCGGTCCTCGCTGCTAGCTTCGAGCCATGGTTGCCCGGGCCCAGGCTCTGAACTTCTCGTCGCGTCGCCATGTCGACCTGCGACGGGTGAGCACTGCCGTCTGTCGCCCCGCGGTGTGAGGCGGGCGGAGCCGGTCATCCGGCGCGCCGCGCCCCGCAGACGGCGCAGTGTCGGACCGGCTCCTGATTTCCGAGGAAGTTCCCCATGCCTCGTACCGCGGCTCCCCCCGCCCTGGTCTCCCCTCTCACCCGCGTCGCCGACAGCGACCGCCGGCGTACCAGCGCCAGCGTGATCCTGCGGTCCGTGCTGGAGCACGGGCCGGTGGCGCGCTCCACCATCGCCCGGCTGACGGGGCTGTCCCCCGCGTCGGTCACCGATCACTGCGCCCGACTGGCCCGCGCCGGGCTGCTGCGGGAGGCGGACGCGCCCCGGCGCAGCAACGGAGTGGGCCGCCCGCACGTTCCCGTGGACCTGGACGACTCCCGGTTCGTGGTGGGCGGCGTCCATGTGGCGGCGTCCTTCACGACCGTCTCCCTGCTGGACCTGCGCGGACGGGTGGTGGCGCGGCGGAGGTCGGGGCATCGCGGTCTCGAACCGTCGACGGTGCTGGCGCGGGCGGGCGACGGGCTGGCCGCGCTGCTGGACGAGACCCCGGGCCGCCGCCCGCTGGCGCTGGGAGTGGCCGCGGGCGGGTGGGTGGACCGGGACTCGGGGACCGTCGTCGAGCATCCGCTGCTGGGCTGGCGGGACGTGCCGGTGCGTGAGGCGATGAGCGCCCGCACCGGGCTGCCGGTCCATGTCGACGGTCATGCGCGGGCGCTGGTCAACGCGGAGCGGTTGTTCGGACGGGCCCGCGGCAGCCGCAGCGTGCTGCACCTGTTCGTCGGGAATCTGGTCGACGCGGCCTTCGCCACGCATGACGAGGTGCATCACGGGCCGCGTTCCCAGGCCGGGTCGATCGCCCATCTGCCGTTGCCCGGCGGCACGCGCCGCTGCGACTGCGGCCGGACCGGCTGCCTCCAGGCGGAGCTGGGCGAGCGGACGCTGTGCCGGCGGGCCCGGGAGGCGGGGGTGGGCGACGGCGTGGACCCGATGCACGTGGTGGCCGCCGCGGACGCCGGGCACCCGGTGGCGGCACGGCTGCTGCGGGAGCGGGCGCGGATGGTGGGGCGGGCGGCCGGTCTGCTGCTGGACGTGCTCAATCCGGAGCGGGTGGTCGTCACGGAGGTGGGGGTGCTGTTCCGGGAGGACTGCCTGGCCGCGCTGCGCGAGGAGGTGGGAGCGCAGCGCGCGGCCGCCGTCTCGCCGAGCAGTTTCCCGGACTCGGTGGCGGCCGTGGCGGGCGGGGCGGTGGCGCTGGACGTGCTCTACCGCGACCCGCTGACCCTTTCCGCGGACGCCGTGCCCCTACCGACTTAATTCAGAAACTCCGAATGTTGACAGGGCTCGGGCCCGGACCGGAAAATCTTATCCATGAGCTGTCGCACTTTCTGTTGCTGACGCCCCGGTGCGCCGGGAGCGCGCCATTCTCCCCGCCCCTGCGCGGGTGAATTCCTCCCTTCGGCGATTTTCCTCTGCCGGCCCTTTCCGCATTCCGTCGCGCCCGTTCATGCCCTGTCGTCATGAACTGTCGTCATGACCTGTCGTCATGCCCCGGCGCGCCTCGCGCCGCCTCGTTGTGCCCGCCATGCCCGCCCTGTGTCTGCCGCAGCCGACACCTTTCTCCCGTTGCCGCTGCCAGGCTCTCTCCTTTTCCCCGGGGGTCCTCCCATGCCCGTTTCCCGCGCTACGTCCGGCGTCGACCGGCGTCTCTTCCTCACCTCCCTGCTCGGCGCCGCCGCGGGGGCCGTCGGGCTCAGCGGCTGCGCGCAGAGCAGCGCCGCCACCGGCGGCGAGGCCGCCCCGACCGCTCCGCTCGCCGCCCAGGTGCCCGCCGGCACGAGCCTGAAGATCGCCTCCTTCCAGGGTCAGCAGGAGTTGCAGCTCAAACTGGCGCATCTGCCCGATCTGCCCTTCAAGGTGTCGAGCTGGCTGAACATCGGGGCGGGTCCGGACGTCATCAACGCGTTCCGCGCGAAATCCCTGGACCTCGCCAACAACGCCGGCATCCCGCCGATCCAGGCGCATTACCAGGGCTTCGACGCGAAGATCGTCGCGATCAACATCACCCGCAGGCCGAACTACGTCTTCGCCACCAAGCCGGGCAGCGACATCCGTACCGTCGACGACTTCCGCGGAAAGAAGCTGGCGTTCTCCCAGGGCCAGGCCCAGGGCGTCGTCCTGCTGCGGGCGCTGAAGAAGGCCGGCCTGAAGTACGACGACGTGAAACTGGTCCCGCTGACCAGCAACCAGTTCCTCACGGCGCTTCAGTCGGGCCAGGTGGACATCGCCCCGCTCGGCAACACCCAGTCGCCGGCCTATCTCAAGCAGTACGGGTCCAAGGGGGCCCGTGTCATCACCACCGACGTCGTGGATCTGCTCAGCCTGCTGTGGGCGCCGGCATCCGTGCTGAACGACAGGGCGAAGGCGGCCGCCGTCGCCGCGTTCATCCCGCAGTGGGCGCAGGGCCTGGTGTGGAGCTACGAGAACCCCGACGCCTGGAACGAGGAGTTCTTCGTCAAGACGCAGAACCTGACCTCGGACCAGGCCAAGTCGATCACCGCCCTCGCCAACAAGCCGTTGTTCCCGCCGAGTTGGGACGAGGCCGTCAAGTGGGAGCAGGAGACCGCGGACCTGCTCGCGGAGGGCGGCTTCGTGAAGAGGTTCGACGTCGCCTCGCTCTTCGACCACCGCTTCGAGGGCATCGCCGCCAAGTCCGTGGCAGCCGAGTACCGGAGGTGACCGCCATGACCACCAGCACCGACACGAGCACCGGCACGGAGACCGGCAAGGACGCCGGGACGAGCGAGGACGCCAGGACGAACGAGGACGCCGGGACGAGCGGCGCGGCGGGCACGGCCTCGATCGGGGCTCCCGGCGCCGCCCCCGTGACGGCCGCCGACGCGCCCCGGGCCCGTCGCCGGCGCCGCCGCGGGCTGGCCCCCGGCAGGCCCTGGCCGGCCTCCCGGCTCGCCGGACCGCTGCTCCTGATCGCCCTGTGGGCCGCCGCCTCCGCCGCCGGGCGGCTGGACACGGGCGCGATCCCCGCCCCCTGGACGGTCGTGGAGACCGGCGTCCACCTGTGGACGGACGGGACGCTGACCACCGACGTCCTCACCTCGCTGGAGCGCGCCGGATACGGCTTCGCGATCGGTCTCGTCGCCGGTGTGGCGCTCGCGCTGCTCTCGGGGCTGACCCGCACCGGCGAGGCGCTGATCGACGGGACGGTGCAGCTCAACCGGGCGATCCCGACCCTCGGTCTGATCCCGCTGTTCATCCTCTGGCTGGGCATCGGCGAGACCTTCAAGACCGCGATCATCGCCATCGTCGTCTACATCCCGATCTACCTCAACACGCATGCCGCGCTGTCCGGCATCGACCACCGGTTCGTCGAACTCGCCGAGGTGCAGGGCCTGTCGAAGGTCCGCTTCATCCGGCAGATCGTGATCCCCGGCGCACTGCCCGGATTCTTCGTGGGACTCCGGCTCGGCGTCACCGGATCCTGGCTCGGCCTGGTCGTGCTGGAGCAGATCAACGCCACCAGCGGGCTCGGCTACATGATGTTCCAGGCGCAGAACTACGGCCAGTCGGACGTCATCCTGGTCGGTCTCCTCATCTACGGCGTCTTCGGTCTGATCTCCGACAGCGCGGTCCGTCTCATCGAACGGAGGGTGCTGTCGTGGCGCCGCACACTGAGCAACTGACCCGGCCCGCCGCCGTCCGGCTGCGCGGTCTGACCCGGTCCTTCGACGGACGCACCGTCCTGGACGGCATCGACCTGGACATCCCCGCGGGACAGTTCGTGGCCCTGCTCGGGCACAGCGGGTCCGGCAAGAGCACCCTGCTGCGGGCGGTCGCCGGCCTGGACCACGAGGTCACCGGGGACGGTGAGTTGACGGCCCCGGAGCGGGTGTCCGTCGTCTTCCAGGACTCCCGGCTGCTGCCCTGGCGGCGGGTGCTGGACAACGTGCTGCTCGGCCTGGACGGCAAGGAGGCCGCGCGCAGGGGCCGCGAGGCGCTCGCCGAGGTCGGTCTGAAAGGCCGCGAACGGGCCTGGCCCAACGAGCTGTCCGGAGGCGAGGCGCAGCGCGCGGCGCTCGCCCGCTCGCTGGTGCGCGAGCCCGAACTGCTGCTGGCCGACGAGCCGTTCGGGGCGCTGGACGCCCTGACCCGCATCAGGATGCACGCCCTGCTGCGGGTGCTGTGGGAGGCCCACCGGCCGTCCGTGCTGCTGGTCACGCACGACGTGGACGAGGCGATCGTGCTCGCCGATCGGGTCCTCGTCCTCGACCACGGGCGCATCGGGCTCGACCTCACCGTCGAGCGGCCGCACCCGCGCTCGTACCGGGACCCGCTGCTCGGCGAGTACCGCGAGCGGCTGCTGGCGGCGCTGGGCGTGACGACGGACGTCGCCTGACCCCGCCACCTCCCCTCTCTTTCTCGTCTCCTTCTCGTCTCCTTCTTCTCCCTCCCCCTCTCCCCGTACCTGTCCGAAGCGAAGGACACTCCATGCCCCGCCAGCTTCATCTGAACGCCTTCCTCATGAACACCGGTCACCACGAGGCCTCGTGGCGGCTGCCCGAGAGCGATCCGTACGCCCATGTGGAGTTGGACCACTACGTCCGGCTGGCCCGGACCGCCGAGCGCGGCGCCTTCGACTCCCTGTTCCTGGCCGACGGGCCGCAGCTGTGGAGCGACATCGCCCAGCGGCCGGCCGGCGCCCTGGAACCGCTCACCCTGCTGACCGCCCTGGCGACGGCCACCGAGCACATCGGCCTGATCGCCACCGCGTCCACCTCCTACAACTCCCCTTACAACCTAGCCCGCAAGTTCGCCTCGCTGGACATCATCAGCGGCGGCCGGGCGGGGTGGAACATCGTCACCACGGCGGGCGCGGAGGCCGCGCGCAACTTCGGTCTCGACGCCGAGCCCGCGCACGCCGAGCGCTACGCCCGTGCCGCCGAGTTCCTCGACGTGGCCCTCAAGCTCTGGGACAGCTGGGAGGACGACGCGATCGTCGCCGACAAGGCGGCCGGCGTCTGGGGCGACGACGGCAAGATCCACCCGCCCCGGCACCGGGGGACGTACTTCAGCGTCGAGGGCGCCCTCAACGTCCCGCGTTCGCCGCAGGGTTACCCGCTGCTGGTGCAGGCGGGGTCGAGCGAGGACGGCAAGGCGTTCGCCGCCCGGTACGCGGAGGCGGTGTTCACCGCGCAGCAGACTCTCGCCGATGCGCAGGCGTTCTACGCGGACATCAAGGCGCGGGCCGGGGCGCAGGGCCGCGACCCCGACCACCTCAAGGTGCTGCCCGGCATCGTGCCGGTGATCGGCTCGACGGAGGCGGAGGCGCGCGCCGCCGAACGCGTCCTGGAGGACCACATCGTGTACACGCACGGAGTGCGACGCCTGGAACAACTGCTTCAACTAGACGCAGGGACACTGGAGTTGGATGCCCGACTGCCCGCCGACCTGCCGTCCGAGGACGCCGTCGAGGGCGCCAAGAGCCGTTACACCCTGATCGTGGAGCTGGCCCGGCGCGAACGCCTCACGGTGCGGCAGCTGGTGGGCCGGCTCGGCGGCGGGCGCGGGCACCTGACCTTCGCCGGCACGCCCGAGCAGGTCGCCGACGCGATCGAGACCTGGTTCACCCAGGGCGCCGCCGACGGCTTCAACATCATGCCCGCGGTGCTGCCGTCCGGCCTCGACGCCTTCGTCGACCACGTCGTGCCGCTGCTGCGGGCCCGCGGTCTGCTGCGGACCGGATACGGGCCGCGCACGACCCTGCGCGAGAGGTACGGCCTGCCTCGCCCCGCCAACCAGTACGTCCGCCCGGCGCTCGCCACCGTCTGAAAGGACCCCGCCATGTCCCTCCACCTTCACAAGGTCACCGCGAACATCGGCGCCCGCGTCAGCGGCGTCGACCTCGCCCGGCCCCTCGACGAGGAGACCTCGTCCGCGCTGCGCGAGGCGCTCAACGTCCACAAGGCCCTCGTCTTCGACGACGTCCACCTCGACGACGAGGGGCAGCAGGCCTTCGTCCGCCACTTCGGCGACGTCACCACCGCCCATCCCACCGTGGCGGCCGTCGACGGCGCTCCGAACGTGCTGCCGGTCGACAGCGAGCAGGGCAGCGCCAACCACTGGCACACCGACGTGACGTTCGTCCTCAACCCGCCGCAGGCCAGCACGCTGCGCAGCATCACGGTCCCGCCGTACGGCGGCGAGACGCTGATCGCCAGTTCGGCGGCGGCCTACCGGCAGCTGCCGGAGCCCCTGCGGGCACTGGCGGACACGCTGTGGGCCGAGCACACCAACGACTACGACTACGCGGTGCCGGCGGAGGAGATCGACGAGAAGCGGGCCGCCCAGCGCGCCCGGTTCACGTCCATCAAGTTCCGCACCGTGCACCCGGTCGTGCGCGTCCACCCGCTCACGGGGGAACGCGGCCTGTTCATAGGCGGGTTCGCGCAGCGGATCGTGGGTCTGTCGGTGGGCGAGTCCCGCCGGATCCTGGACCTGTTGCAGTCCTACGTCACCCGGCCGGAGAACGTCCTGCGCCACCGCTGGTCGCAGAACCAGCTGGTGCTGTTCGACAACCGGATCACCCAGCACTACGCCGTCGACAACTACGACCGGCTGCCGCGCCTGCTGCACCGGGTGACCGCCGCCGGCGACGTCCCGGTCGGCGTCGAGGGGAAGGAGAGCTACTCCGTCGAGGGGGACGCGGCGCACTACACCTCCATAGCGGCGTAGCCGCGCGCCGTCCGGTCACCCGCGCCACGGGCGTACCGCCCGTCTCACCCCTTGGGCGAGCCGGCACCCGCCCGCCCACTTGCCGCCGGGACGCACTTGCAAGTAACTTGCAACAAGGCCGCCGGGCCGTCACGGTCCGCGCTGCCGCGTCCTGCCTCGTGATCGTCTTCTCACTTTCGCACCGGCGGACGGAACGAGGGAAGCCCCCGTGAGGACGTGACTCACGGGGGCTCTCCTCCGGCCGGCGGAACCACCCGCCGGCCGGGCTGTCACAGGTTGCTGAAGTCCGGGCCCTTGGTGCGGCTGCGCTTGATCTCGTAGAAGCCGGGAACCGACGCGACGGCGACCGTGCCGTCCCACAGACGGGCCGCCTCCTCGCCCTTGGGGGCCGGGGTGACCACCGGACCGAAGAACGCGATCTGCTCGCCGTCCGGGCCGGGCACGGCGATGACGGGCGTGCCGACGTCCTGGCCGACCTTCTCGATGCCCTCCTTGTGCGACGCGCGCAGCTCGGCGTCGAACTCGAAGTCCTTCTGCTCGGCGTAGTCGATCAGGTCGGCGGGCAGCCCGACGTCGGCGAGCGCGCCGGCGATGGCGCCCAGGGTGGGACCCTCGCCGTTGTTGTGGATGCGGGTGCCGAGCGCGGTGTAGAGCGGGCCGAGGACGTCCGCGCCGTGCTTCTGCGCGGCGGCCGCCACCACCCGGACCGGCTGCCACGCCTTGTTCTCCAGGAAGTCGCGGTACTCCTCGGGCAGCTCCGCGAGCCGGTCCTCGTTGAGGACGGCGAGGCTCATCAGATGCCAGCGGACCTCGATGTCACGGACCTTCTCCACTTCCAGCACCCAGCGCGACGTCATCCAGGCCCAGGGGCACGACGGGTCGAACCAGAAGTCGACGGGGGTCTTCTCCGGCATGTCTCTCCTCAGAGATCCTCAGCAGATAAGGCTTTCCCCACTGAACGCCGCCGCCCGTGCCGCGCATTCCCCGCTGGCGCGCATTCGCCTGCTGCCGCGTGTCAGGTGCGCATGGCAGGATCGCTCCTGTCCACAGCACATATGCGCCACGCAGTGAGGGAGTACCGCCCGTGCCCGGTGAGAACCTGTCCCGCGACGAGGCCCGGGAGCGGGCCGCCCTGCTGTCCGTCGACGGGTACGACGTGTCCCTCGACGTCCGCTCGGCGGTCGGCGACCAGGCAGCGGAGGCGGAGCCGCGCACCTTCCGGTCGGTCACCACCCTCCGCTTCCGCTGCAACGAGCCCGGCGCGTCCTCCTTCGCCGACCTCGTGGCGCCGGGTGTGACGGCGGTGTCCCTCAACGGCCGCGACCTCGACCCGGGCGAGGTCTTCGACGGCTCCCGGATCCTGCTGGAGGACCTGGCCGCGGAGAACGAGCTGATCGTCGACGCCCGTTGCGCCTACTCCCGCAGCGGGGAGGGCCTGCACCGCTTCGTCGACCCGGAGGACGGCGAGGTCTACCTCTACACGCAGTACGAGCCGGCCGACTCGCGCCGGGTGTTCGCCTGCTTCGAGCAGCCCGACCTGAAGGCCCCGTTCCGCTTCGAGGTGCGCGCGCCCGAGGAGTGGACGGTGTGGAGCAACGGCGCCGGCGACCGCGCGGACGGGGTCTGGCGGTTCGCGGAGACCAAGCCGATCTCCACCTACATCACCTGCGTGGTGGCCGGCCCTTACCACCATGTGACGGACGTCTACCGGCGCGACCTGGGCGACGGCACGACCCTGGAGATCCCGCTCGGCGCGATGTGCCGCAAGGGCCTGGCCCCGTACTTCGAGGCCGACGACATCTTCCTGATCACCAAGCAGGGCCTGGACTTCTTCCACGACCACTTCGACTACCCGTACCCCTTCGGCAAGTACGACCAGGCGTTCGTGCCCGAGTACAACCTCGGCGCGATGGAGAACCCGGGCCTGGTCACCTTCCGCGAGGAGTACGTCTTCCGCGGGAAGGTGACGCGCGCGTCCTACGAGGCGCGGGCGAACGTCATCCTGCACGAGATGGCCCACATGTGGTTCGGCGACCTGGTCACCATGGTGTGGTGGGACGACCTGTGGCTGAAGGAGTCCTTCGCGGACTTCATGGGCACGTTCGCGAACGTCGGCGCGACCCGCTTCTCCGACGCCTGGATCACCTTCGCCAACCGCCGCAAGGCCTGGGCCTACCGCGCCGACCAGCTCCCGTCCACGCACCCGATCACCGCCGACATCCGCGACCTCCAGGACGCCAAACTCAACTTCGACGGCATCACCTACGCCAAGGGCGCCAGCGTGCTCAAGCAGCTGGTGGCGTACGTCGGCCAGGACGCGTTCCTGGAGGGCGCGCGCCGCTACTTCAAGCGGCACGCCTACGGCAACACGCGCCTGGGCGACCTGCTGTCGGTGCTCGGGGAGACCAGCGGCCGGGACATGGCCGGCTGGGCTCGGTCCTGGCTCCAGACGGCGGGCGTGAACTCCCTGACCCCGCAGGTGCTGCTGGACCCGCGGGGCCGTGTCGACGAGCTGGCGGTGCTCCAGGAGGCGGCCGAATCACATCCCGAGCTGCGGCCGCACCGGGTGGCGATCGGCCTGTACCGCCTGGCGGGCGACCGGCTGGAGCGGTACGCGCGCGCGGAGGCGGACGTCGACGGCCCGCGCACGGTGATCGCGGAGCTGGCCGGGGAGCAGGCGCCCGACCTGGTGCTGGTCAACGACGACGACCTCACCTACTGCAAGATCCGGTTCGACGAGACCTCGCTGGCCACCCTGCGCGCGCACCTGGGCGGCCTGAGCGATCCGCTGGCCCGCGCGCTGTGCTGGTCGGCGCTGTGGAACCTGACGCGGGACGCCCTGCTGCCCGCGTCCGACTTCGTGGACCTCGTGACGCGTTTCGCGCACCGCGAGTCCGACATCGGCGTCCTGCAGATGCTGCACGCCTGGGCGGAGTCGGCGCTCGTGCACTACGCGCCCCGGGACTGGCGGCCCGCCGGCGAGCGGGCGCTGGCCCGGGTCGCCGAGCGCGATCTGCGGGCGGCCGAGCCGGGCAGCGGGCACCAGCTGGCCTGGGCGCGCTTCTTCGCGTCGGTCGCCTCGTCCGCGGCGGACCTGGACCTGCTGCGGAGCCTGCTGGACGGCACGACGAAGATCGACGGCCTGGAGGTGGACCAGGAGCTGCGCTGGGCGTTCCTGGAGCCGCTGACGGCGCACGGCGTGGTGGACGAGTCGGCGCTGGCGGCCGAACTGGCCCGCGACGACACCGCGTCCGGCAAACGCCACCAGGTCCGCTGTCTGGCCGCCCGCCCGTCGGCGGCCGTCAAGGCGCAGGCGTGGGCCCAGCTGATGGAGTCGGACACGCTGTCCAACGCGCTGACGGAGGCGACGATCGCGGGGTTCGCGCAGCCCTCGCAGCGCGAGTTGCTCGCGCCGTACGCGCCGAAGTACTTCGCGGCGATCGAGCGGATCTGGGCGGAGCGGTCCATCCAGAGCGCGATGAACGTGGTCAGGGGCCTGTTCCCGGCGCTCCAGGACTCGCCGCGGACGCTGGCGGCGACGGACGCCTGGCTGGCGGAGCACGAGTCGGCGGCCCCGGCGCTGCGGCGGCTGGTGCTGGAGGCACGGGACGACCTGGCGCGGTCGCTGCGGGCGCAGGCGTACGGCGCGGAGGCGGCGGCCGCCCCGAACGCCTGACCTTTGGCCATGAATTCCGCGCACGGTCACCGTTACGGAATTCAGGCAATCGGACCCGTAACCCCTGGACACCCCGAGCGGGACCAGGGGTTTTCGGCCCCTACTCGGCATCCGAACACCCGTCCTTTAGGACGAGCTTGTCCGGATTTGTCGACGGGCGTGTAACAGCGGTTAGAGGGCCCGTCCGGCGCGGAATCCCCCTGTGCATGAACCACAACACCCCGCTCCCCCAGGTTCCCCCGGCGTCCCCCCGCTCCGTCCGCCACCTGTCCGAGGTCCAGCGCCGCGTCATGACGGCGGCCCAGCTGCGCGTCCAGGGCGTCGCGCCCGCCGAGGCGAACGAGCAGTGCCGCCCCGGCGGGCCCTGGCAGCAGATCCTCCCGGGCGTGTACCTGCTCCACCCCGGCCCGCCGACCAGCGAGGAGCGACTGCACGCCGTGCTGGCCTACGCCGGCCGCGACACCTCGGCGCCGACCGGGGTGCCCGCCCAGCCGGGCTGCGGGGAGCCGCACCGGCCGGTCTACAAGGAGGCCATGATCACGGGCCTCGCGGCGCTGAACCTGCACGGCCTGTCGTGCGCTCCCCCGCTGCCGTCCCTGGAGCACATCGACGTCCTGGTGCCGCGGCTGCGCCGGCTGCGCTCCACGGGCTTCGCGCACGTCGTGCGCACCTCCACGCTGCCGGCTCCCGGGCAGGCGACCGGCGTCGCCGTGGCGCCGGTGCCGCGCGCGCTGGCCGACGCGGTGGCCCAGCTGACGGACGCCGGGGTGGTGCGTCGCCTGCTGTCGGAGGCGGTGCGCGGCGGCCACTGCGAACCCGCCGCGATCGTCCGGGAGTTGAACGAGGCCAAGCTGCTGAGCCGGCCGCACGTGGTGGACGCCGTGGACTCGCTGCTCGCCGAGGGCCGCGCGATCGCGGAGGAGCGCCTGTACACGATGGTGTGCGAGCACGGCCTGCCCGACCCGGTGTGGAACGTGGACCTGCGTCTGCCGGGCGGCCCGCACCTCGGCGGGCTGGACGCCTACTGGCCGGAGCACGCGGTCGCCGTCGAACTGGACACCCGGGCCCCGCGCCAGGACGAGGACGCGCTGTGGTCCGAGTACGCCCGCAAGCGCGAGCACCTGGAACGGCTGGGCATCACGGTCGTGTACATCACGCCCGGGAAGCTGCGGGACGCGATGGAGCAGCAGGCGGCGGTGGTCCGCACCGCGCTGATGGCGTCGGGCGACCGGGACCCGGCCGCGTACGTCGTGGTGCTGCCTCGCTAGTGACGGACCGGGGCGTCGCCAGGAGGGGCATGAGAAGGGGCCGTCGGGGAGGAAACCGGCGGCCCCTCCTCATGCGCCGGCCGCACGCAGCGGGCAGCCGGTGCCCGCGCCTGGATGGCGTACGCGGTGGCGCACGGCGGGGCGTTCGTGGCGGGGCGGCGGCCTCAGTGCCCGGGCGGGTGCGTCCGGCCGTCCACCGGCCGCTCGCGCCACAGGCCGAGCCCGACGTCGACCAGGCGCACCCGGGTGAGCCCCGCGACCGCGTCCAGGTCGTGCCAGGCGGCGAGGTCCGTGGAGCCGTTCACCTCGTTGCGCAGCTCGCCGCCGGCCACCCGGGCCTCGTAGACGACGCGGACGCCGTGGTGGTCCACCGGGCCGCGCAGACCCCCGCGGCCGAGGACGCGGCGGGAGGAGTCGATGCCGAGCAGGCCGGTCACCTCGACGCGGTACCCGGTCTCCTCCTCCAGTTCCCGGACGACCGTGTCGAGCGGGTCCTCCCCGTGCTCCATCCCGCCGCCCGGCAGCACCCACTCGTGCGAGCCGCCGGGAGCCGGCGAACGGGCGAGCAGAACACGGTCGTCACGGACGCAGACGGCGTAGGCCGCCACTCTCAGGGTCTGGCGCATGAGGGGACGCTAGCCGCCCGGCCCGCGCCCGGCAGGCGGTTTTTCGGCACATCGCAACCGGTCACGTACCCTTGAAGGGTTAGATCGAGGGTCGGACGAAGGAGAGCCCATGCCTGGCGCGCCCGCTGCCCGCCGTCCCGTCCCGCGCCCGCCGGACCCCCGCCCGCTCACCGGCGAGCCGCTCGCCCTCGACCTGCTCAACACCCGCTGGACGCAGGACGGCGCCGTGCGGGACCTGCTGGCGGACGCGGACGGACCCGCGGTGTGGCTCGCGGCGAACGGGCTGGATGAGCGGTTCACCGCCGACCCGACGACCCTGCGGCGCCTCCTCGACGCCCGCGACGCGATCGGGGCCGCCGTGGACGGGGCCGGGCCGGAGCCTTTGGACGCCGTCCTCGAACACGGCCGCATCCGGCCCACCCTCACCGGCGAAGGCCCCGGCGAGCGGGCCGAGTTCGCGGACGGGACGTGGGGACCGGCCTGGCTCGCCGCCCGCGACTACCTGAGGCTGCTCTCCCTCGCCCCGGACCGGATCCGCGGCTGCGCCCACGACGCCTGCACCCTGCACTTCTTCGACACCTCGCGCAACGGCGCCCGCCGGTGGTGCTCCATGGCGACCTGCGGCAACCGCGCCAAGGCCTCCCGGCACCACGCCCGCTCGAAGGACGCCTGACGCCCGGGGGCCGACGGCGAGAGCGACCGGCCTGCGCGGCGGCCGCCCCGACGCCGCCGCGCGCACCCGGCGGACGGGCGGCGGACGGACAGCCGGCGGACGGGCGGCGGACGGACAGCCGGCGGACAGTCCGCGCACAGCGGGCTCGTAGAGGGTTTTCCCCATACATCCATATCGTTTCGGTCAACTCTCCCCAAACAGCTGCCCCTTAGGTAAAGCTTTGCGGTCATCCGGGATCGCGTTCCGGACGGTCGTGATCAGGCAGGAACGGTCTCGATCACGTGCCGCTCGTTCCTTTACCTACAAGGGATGCCGATGACCCTCACCCCCCAGCGTGCACCGATATCGGGCACCAGACGCGTGGCCCGCATAGCCGTGGCCGCCGGCCTGGTGGCCGCACTGTCCGCGGCCGGGCCGATACCCCTGGCCTTCTCCGCCGACTCCGGACCGGCTCCGGGAACCTCCGACCCGGGCGCGAAGTCCGCACCCGTCAAGCTCGGTTCCGACGACGCCGCCCTCCTCGCCGAGGCCAAGGCCTCCGGCGCCAAGAACGTCACGCTGATGGTCGCCACCGCCCCCGGCCGGACCGAGCAGGTCGCCGAGGAGCTGGACGCGGTCAAGGGCGGCTCGGTGGGCCAGTCCTACGACAAGCTCGGCTACGTCCGCGCCACCGTCCCGACGGGCAAGGCCGAGTCCGCGATCGCCGCGGCCGCCAAGCTGTCCTCGGTGCACGCCATCGACCTGCGGCAGGACATCGTCCTCGACGACCCGGCCCCCGACGCGGACGCCGCCGGGCACACCCGGTCCGCCGGGAAGGCGAAGACCTACCCCGCGCCGAACCGCAACACCCCCGCCGAGAACCCGTACAACCCGTCCTTCGAGACGGGCGCCGTCGACTTCGTGAAGAAGAACCCGAAGGCGGACGGCCGCGGCGTCACCATCGGCATCCTCGACTCCGGCGTGGACCTGGCGCACCCCGCGCTGCAGAAGACCACCACCGGCGAGCGCAAGATCGTCGACTGGGTGACCGCCACCGACCCGATCCTCGACAGCGACGCCTCCTGGCGCCCGATGACGACCTCGGTGTCCGGCCCCGGCTTCACCTACGGCGGCCGCACCTGGACCGCGAAGCCCGGCTCGTACCAGGTCAACCTGTTCCGCGAGTCCGCCACCGCCGGCGGCGACGCCAAGGGCGACGTCAACCGCGACGGCGACACCACCGACGCGTGGGGCGTCCTGTACGACGCGGCCGCCGGCACCGTCACCGTCGACGTGAACAACAACGGCGACTTCGGCGACGACACCGCGATGAAGCCGTACAAGGACGGTTACCAGATCGGGTACTTCGGCACCGACGACCCGAAGACCGACGTGGCCGAGCGCCAGCCGTTCGTCGTGCAGATCCGCAAGGACGTGCCGATGGACCCGTTCGGCGGCGACTGGGTCGGCAAGAAGGCCGACTTCGCCAACATCGGTCTCATCGCCAGCGAGCACGGCACGCACGTCGCCGGCATCACCGCCGCGCACGGCCTGTTCGGCGGCCGGATGAACGGCGCCGCCCCCGGCGCGAAGATCGTCTCCTCCCGTGCCTGCGTCTTCGGCCCGGGCTGCACCAACGTCGCCCTCACCGAGGGCATGATCGACCTGGTCGTCAACCGCGGCGTCGACATCGTCAACATGTCGATCGGCGGTCTGCCGGGCCTCAACGACGGCAACAACGCGCGCGCCGAGCTGTACACGCGCCTCATCGACACCTACGGGGTCCAGCTCGTCATCTCCGCGGGCAACGAGGGCCCCGGCGCGAACACCATCGGCGACCCCGGTCTGGCCGACAAGGTGATCTCGGTCGGCGCGGCCATCTCCAAGGAGACCTGGGCCGCCAACTACGGCTCCCAGGTGACGAAGAAGTACGCGCTGCTGCCCTTCTCCTCGCGCGGCCCGCGTGAGGACGGCGGCTTCACGCCGACCCTGGTCGCCCCCGGCGCCGCGATCAACACCACGCAGACCTGGCTGCCGGGCTCCCCGGTCGCCGACGCGGGCTACACCCTGCCGGCCGGCTACTCCATGCTCCAGGGCACCTCGATGGCCTCGCCGCAGGCCGCGGGCGCCTCGGCGCTGCTGATCTCGGCAGCCAAGCAGCACAAGGTCGCGCTCACCCCGGCGGTCCTGCGCACCGCGCTGACCTCGACCGCGGACCACATCAAGGGTCTGCAGGCCTACGAGGAGGGTGCGGGCGCCATCGACATCGTCGGCGCCTGGAAGTCCATCCGGCACGGCGCCACGGCGCACGACTACACCGTCAAGGCCCCGGTCGACACCGCGCTCGACCAGGCCCTGAAGACGCCGGGCTTCGGCACCGGGATCTACGACCGCGAGAGTGGTCTGAAGGCCGGGCAGAAGAAGACGTACGACGTCACCGTCACCCGCACCTCCGGCCCCGACAAGGCGGTCCGCCACGAGCTGGAGCTGGAGAACAACGCGGCCGGCACCTTCCGGATCCTCGGCGACGACGAGGTGAAGCTGCCGCTGAACAAGCCGGTGACCGTCCGGATCCAGGCCAGGCCGAAGGCCGCGGGCATCGCGAGCGCCATCCTCACGGTCGACGACCCCAAGACCGAGGGCGTCGACAAGCAGATCCTCAACACGGTGGTCGTCTCGACGCCGGTGAAGCACACGTTCTCGGTGTCGAACACCGTGCAGCGCAACAGCTTCCAGTCCTACTTCCTGACCGTGCCCGAGGGCGCCAAGGCGTTCGAGGTCGCGATCGGCGGGCTGAAGGACAAGAGCCAGACCCGGTTCATCTCGATCCACCCCTACGGCGTCGCGGTCGAGGACAGCTCCACGATCTACTGCTACAGCAACTACCCGGACACCAACGGCTGCCGGCCCGACGCCCGTTCGTACCAGAACCCGCAGGCCGGGGTCTGGGAGATCGAGGTCGAGTCGCGCCGCACGTCGCCGCTGCTCGACAACCCGTACAAGCTGGAGGCCACCGTCTACGGCGCGGCCTTCGCCCCGGAGAACGTGACCGTGCCCGAGGCGAAGGTCGGCGTCCCGGCCGCCGCCTCCTGGACGGTGACGAACAAGTTCGCCGCCTTCGACGGCAAGCTGGCCGGCGGCCCGCTCGGCTCGTCCAAGAAGGACCGCCCGACCATCGCCAACGGCACCACCCGGACCACCACGGTCGAGGTCCCGGCCGGCGCGAAGTCGCTCGACGTCTCCATCGGCAACGTCTCCGACGCCTCCGCCGACCTCGACCTGACGGTCTACGACGCGTCGGGCAAGAAGGTCGCGCAGCAGGCCGACGGTGACTCGGAGGAGGCGGTCTCCATCCCGTCGCCCGCCGCCGGCACGTACACCGTCGAGGTCGCGGGCTACTCGGTCCCGGCCGGCACGACCACGTACGACTACGTGGACGCGTTCCTGTCGTCCGCTCTCGGCACGGTCTCGGTCGACGGCTCCGCGCCGGTGAAGCTGGCCACGGGCGCCTCGACGGCGGTCTCCGCCACCGTCACCGCCGCGGCCACCGCCCCGGCGGGCCGGGTCCTGTTCGGCCAGGTCCAGCTGGTCAACGCGCGGGGCACCGTCGCGGGCGCCGGCAACGTGACGATCGAGAAGGTCGCTCCGTAACACCCGCAACATCCGCACCACCTGCAACACCGCAACACCTGAAGCACCTGGGCACGAAGGGGGCGGGCGTCCGTACGGGCGCCCGCCCCTGGCCGTCGCCTATCCGCAGACGGCGGCCGGCCCGGACAGGGCCAGGGCCAGGGCCCGGCGTCGCGGGGCGATGTCGGGCTCGCCGACGACCCACACGTCGGAGACGCCGGCCCCCCGCCCGAGGGCGACCAGCACGTGGTCGCCGGGGTTCAGCGGCGTCCCCGCGTCCGGCTCCCTGTCCACGCCGACCTCGGGCGCAATCCGCGCGGGCCGGTAGGCGTGGGTGACGCGCACGCTGACGCGTTCGCGGTTCGTGCCGGGCAGCGGGCGCACGCCCGTCACGTCGCCCTCGACGACGAGCCGGGTGCAGGCCAGGTAGCCGGGATCGGCCAGGAGCCCGCCCGCGTCCTCGGACGCCTTCCCCCCGGCCTCCCCGCGGCCGGCGTCGCTCGCGGCGCTTCTGCTGTCCGCGCCGTCGGCGGCCCCCGGCCCGGTCCGCACGAGCACCCAGCCGGTCCCGAGGACCAGCGCCCCCGCGACGGCCGCCCCGACGGCCCCCAGGAGCAGGGGACGCAGCCGGCGCGGGGCGCGCGTCCGGCGGACGGGCGCCGGCGACGGCCGTGCCGCGCCCTCCTGCACCGGACGCGTCAGCGCGTCGGCGAGGACGCCGAGCTGCTCCCGCAGCAGCGCCACGTCGGCGACCGCCGAGCGGTGTTCCGCCATGAAGGCGGCGTCCGCACGGGCCTCGTCCGGCAGCGGCTCCCCGGTGATCGCCGCCGTCAGCGCGTCGGGCCCGCCACGGGCCTCGTGTTCCGCGGTCACGTCAGACCACCTCGTCCTCGTGCAGGCGGGCGCGCAGGGCCCGGACCGCCGTGTGCAGGCGGCTCTTGACCGTGCCCTCCGGGACGCCCAGCTCCCGGGCGATGGAGCGCACCGGCAGATCGGCGTAGAAGCGCAGGACGACGACCTGCCGCTGGGCGTCCGGCAGGTCCTCCAGGCCGCGCGCGACGGCCAGGGACAGGACGCTGTCGTCCTCGCCGGAAGCGTGCTCGTGCCCGCGCAGGGAGGCCAGCCGCTCCCCCAAACGCTCCTGCCTGCGCCGGGCCCGGTGCCAGTCCATGGCGAGGTTGGAGGCCACGACCGCCGCCCAGGCGGAGACGTCGCGCGGCGCCGCGTGTCCCTTCGCCGCACGCTCCAGCAGCCGCAGGCGGACCTGCTGTACCCCGTCCGGCAGGTCCGCCTGCGGCACGCCGCCCAGCGCGAGCACCGCCCGCACCCGGCGTTCCTGCGCCGGGTCCAGCGGGTCGTCGCCGGGCCCGGCCGCGTCGTCCCCCTGGACCCGGCGGGTGATTCTGCGCAGCACGCGCACCCCTCCCTCGCCGCGTTTCTCCTACGACGCCGCCGCGCCCGGAAACGTTCGCCTCCGGCGCGGGCGATTTCGGAGCGGGCCGCGGAGGCGTACGTCACACCGGCGCCCGCGGCGGCACAGCTTGCGGCCGGCGGCCGCGCCGGAGGGAAACCCTCCAGCTCAGCGGGGGTACGGGAGCGATTTCCGCAACCGCCGGCCACCGGGGGGCGTCCCAGTCCTCGGGCATGGCGGGCAAAGAATTGGACAGGTAGGCCGGTGTCGGCCGCATGATGGAAAAGCCACGGCCAGGCAATGCGTACGCAGCGAGACAGAACGAGACAAAGGGAGTCGCCGTGAGGGTCGGAATCGTCGGAGCCACCGGTCAGGTCGGCACGGTCATGCGCAGCATCCTCAAGGAGCGGAACTTCCCGGTCACGGAGCTGCGCCTGTTCGCCTCGGCCCGCTCGGCGGGGACGGTCCTGGACGGCGTGACGGTGGAGGACGCGGCGACGGCCGACTACACCGGTCTCGACATCGTGCTGTTCTCCGCGGGCGGGGCGACGTCGAAGGCGCTCGCGGAGAAGGTGGCCTCGCAGGGCGCGGTCGTGATCGACAACTCCTCGGCCTGGCGCAAGGACCCGCAGGTGCCCCTCGTGGTCTCCGAGGTGAACCCGCACGCGATCGTGGACCGCCCCAAGGGCATCATCGCCAACCCGAACTGCACCACGATGGCGGCTATGCCGGTGCTGAAGCCGCTGCACGAGGAGGCGGGGCTGGAGGCGCTGATCGTCGCCACCTACCAGGCGGTGTCCGGCTCGGGCGTCGCGGGCGTGGCGGAGCTGCACGGGCAGGCGCAGAAGGTCGTGGCGGACGCGGACCGGCTCACCCACGACGGCGCGGCGGTCGACTTCCCCGAGCCGCAGGTCTACCGGCGCCCCATCGCCTTCAACGTGGTCCCGCTCGCGGGCTCGATCGTCGACGACGGCCTGCACGAGACCGACGAGGAGCAGAAGCTCCGCAACGAGTCCCGCAAGATCCTGGAGATCCCGGAGCTGAAGGTCTCCGGCACGTGCGTGCGCGTCCCGGTCTTCTCCGGCCACTCCCTCCAGGTCAACGCCCGGTTCGCGCGCCCGCTGACGGTGGAGCGCGCCACGGAGCTGCTGGCCGGCGCGCCGGGCGTCGCCCTCTCCGACATCCCCACCCCGCTCCAGGCGGCCGGTCAGGACCCCTCGTACGTGGGCCGCATCCGGCAGGACGAGACCGTGGAGCACGGCCTCGCCCTGTTCGTCTCCAACGACAACCTGCGCAAGGGCGCGGCGCTGAACGCGGTGCAGATCGCGGAGCTGGTGGCGGCGGAGCTGAAGGACTGAGGCACGGCGTCCCCGGAGGGGGGCGGGCGTCCGCACGGACGCCCGCCCCCCTCCGTCGTCCCCGCCCGGCCCCCCGTCCCCGGCCGCTCCCCCGCGCCGTCCCGGCCCGTGGCGGGCCGGGGCGTCAGCGCGGGCGCACCTCGTAGAGGAAGCAGCCGTACTCGACGGCCCGTACGTGGACGAGCGCGACCTCCGGGTCCGTGAACGCCTCGGCGAAGGCCGCGGGGAACCCGTCCGGATCCTCGACGAGCCGGCCGCCCAGGATGCGGCCGTCGTGGGAGTAGCGGCGGACGGTGCGGTGGCTGTCCGTGAACGGCAGGGCGTCCCCGGCCGGGCCGGGGCACGCGCGCGCGTGGAGGAAGACGGGGCCCTGTTCGTCGTACGGTCCCGGGTCGGCGCCGGTCCCGGCCGCCCAGCGTCGCAGGGGCGCGTAGGAGACCAGGACGACCGACTCGCCGGGCTCGCTGCGGCGCAGGCAGCAGCGCAGCGGGGCGCCGCCCTCCTCGTCGGTCACGGGGACGGCCGGGCGGCCCGCGTCGTCCGCGGCGCGCAGTTCGTCGAGGACGCCGGGCGGGATCGGGACCGGCCGTGCGGTGCGGACGCCGGGGCGGGTGGCTGTCGGAGTCGTCATGCGTCCAGCGTCCCGCCCGCCGCGCGGCGGAACCGGCGGGATCCGGACGTCGTGGTCGGGCCCGCCGCCGGCGCGGCGCGGCCGCCGGAAGCCTGCGGGCGGGCTCCCGTGAGGCGGTCCGGGAGGCGCGGGGAACGTCGTCGCCCCGGGCGGCCCCCTCGTGGAAGGATGGCGCAACCGACACATATCGAGGAGATGACCGCGTGCCTGGCACAAACCTGACTCGCGAAGAGGCGCAGCAGCGGGCGAAGCTGCTCACCGTTGACTCGTACGAGATCGATCTCGACCTGTCCGGGGCGCAGGAGGGCGGCACCTACCGGTCCGTGACCACGGTGCGCTTCGACGTCGCCGGCACGGGCGCGGAGTCCTTCATCGACCTGGTGGCCCCGACCGTCCACGAAGTGACCCTCAACGGGGACGCGCTGGACCCGGCCGAGGTGTTCGAGGACTCCCGGATCGCGCTTCCCGGGCTCCTGGAGGGCCGCAACGTCCTGCGGGTGGTGGCGGACTGCGCCTACACCAACACCGGCGAGGGCCTGCACCGCTTCGTCGACCCGGTCGACGAGCAGGCCTACCTGTACACGCAGTTCGAGGTCCCGGACGCCCGTCGCGTCTTCGCGTCCTTCGAGCAGCCGGACCTGAAGGCCACCTTCCAGTTCACCGTGAAGGCGCCGTCCGGCTGGACCGTCGTCTCCAACTCCCCGACGCCGGAGCCCGAGGACGACGTCTGGGTCTTCGAGCCGACGCCGCGGATCTCCAGCTACATCACCGCGCTCGTCGTCGGCCCGTACCACAGCGTGCACAGCGTGTACGAGAAGGACGGCCAGTCGGTGCCGCTCGGCATCTACTGCCGGCCGTCCCTCGCCGAGTTCCTGGACTCGGACGCGATCTTCGAGGTCACCCGGCAGGGCTTCGACTGGTTCCAGGAGAAGTTCGACTACGCGTACCCGTTCAAGAAGTACGACCAGCTCTTCGTGCCCGAGTTCAACGCGGGCGCGATGGAGAACGCGGGCGCGGTCACCATCCGCGACCAGTACGTCTTCCGGTCCAAGGTGACCGACGCGGCGTACGAGGTGCGTGCGGAGACGATCCTGCACGAGCTGGCCCACATGTGGTTCGGCGACCTGGTCACCATGGAGTGGTGGAACGACCTGTGGCTGAACGAGTCGTTCGCCACCTACACCTCGATCGCCTGCCAGGCCTACGCGCCGGACTCGCGCTGGCCCCACTCGTGGACCACGTTCGCCAACTCCATGAAGACGTGGGCCTACCGGCAGGACCAGCTGCCCTCCACGCACCCGATCATGGCCGAGATCGGCGACCTGGACGACGTCCTCGTCAACTTCGACGGCATCACGTACGCCAAGGGCGCGTCCGTCCTGAAGCAGCTCGTGGCGTACGTCGGCATGAACGAGTTCTTCTCGGGCGTGCAGACGTACTTCAAGCGTCACGCGTTCGGCAACACCCGGCTGTCGGACCTGCTCGGGGCGCTGGAGGAGACCTCCGGCCGCGACCTGGGCACCTGGTCGCAGAAGTGGCTTCAGACCGCAGGCATCAACGTGCTGCGCCCCGAGATCGAGACGGACGCCGACGGCGTCGTCACGTCGTTCGCCATCCGCCAGGAGGCCCCGGCGCTCCCGGCGGGAGCGAAGGGCGAGCCGACGCTGCGCCCGCACCGCATCGCGGTCGGCCTCTACGGGCTGGACGGCACGAGCGGCAAGCTGCTGCGCGACGAGCGCGTCGAGCTGGACATCGACGGCGAGCTGACCCCCGTGGCGCAGCTGGTCGGCAAGCGCCGTCCGGACGTCGTCCTGCTCAACGACGACGACCTGTCGTACGCCAAGGTCCGCCTGGACGAGCAGTCGCTCGCGTTCGTCACCGAGCACCTCGGCGACTTCGAGTCGTCCCTGCCGCGCGCCCTGTGCTGGGCGTCGGCCTGGGACATGACCCGGGACGGCGAACTGCCCACCCGCGACTACCTGTCCCTGGTGCTGTCCGGTATCGGCAAGGAGTCCGACATCGGCGTGGTCCAGTCGCTGCACCGCCAGGTCAAGCTCGCCATCGACCTGTACGCCGACCCGGCCGCCCGCGAGAACCTGCTGACCCGCTGGACGGACGCCACGCTCGCCCATCTGCGCTCCGCGGAGGCGGGCAGCGACCACCAGCTCGCGTGGGCGCGGGCGTTCGCGGCGACGGCGCGCACGCCGGACCAGATCGACCTGCTGGAGTCGCTGCTGGACGGCGGGCAGACCATCGAGGGCCTGGCCGTGGACACCGAGCTGCGCTGGGCGTTCGTCCAGCGGCTGGTGGCGGTGGGGCAGTTCGACGAGTCCGACATCGCCGCCGAGCTGGAGCGGGACAAGACGGCGGCGGGCGAGCGGCACGCCGCGAGCGCGCGGGCGGCGCGTCCGACGCCGGAGGCCAAGGCGGAGGCGTGGGCGTCGGTCGTGGAGTCCGACAAGCTGCCCAACGCCCTCCAGGAGGCCGTCATCGGCGGTTTCGTGCAGACCGACCAGCGTGAGCTGCTCGCGCCGTACACGGAGAAGTACTTCGAGGTCGTCAAGGACATCTGGGACTCCCGTTCGCACGAGATCGCCCAGCAGATCGCGATCGGCCTCTACCCCGCGGTCCAGGTCTCGCGGGAGACGCTGGACAGGACGGACGCCTGGCTGGCCTCGGCCGAGCCGAACGCGGCCCTGCGCCGCCTCGTCTCCGAGTCCCGCTCGGGCGTGGAGCGCGCGCTGAGGGCCCAGGCGGCCGACGCGAGCTAGTCCGCCCGCACGGCTCACCCGTACGGCGGTCAGGGCGCCCGGTGTCACACCGGGCGCCCTTCGCATGCCCCGCCCCTGCGGCACGGCTCGCGTCACGCACTCCGCTCGGCGGCGGTCCGGGGGCCGGGAGCCGGGGCGGGCGCGGTCGCCGGGGGCGTCCTGAGCGAGGTGTCCGCCGTGTCCGCCGTGAGTCGTCCGGCACGCGACCCGCCGCCGGCCCCGGACCGGCCCTTCCCGGACCGGTCCGTCGCGAGGCCTGCGGCGCCGGGCCGGCCCGCGCCGAGCTGGCCGGCGACCGTCGCGCCGAACGCCAGCGCCATCCCCGCCAGCTGGACCGGCGTCAGCGCCTGGCCCAGCGCGGCCCAGCCCACGACGGCGGCCGTCAGCGGGGAGAGCGGGGCGAGGAAGGTGACCTGGGTCGCGCTGAGGCGGCCGATGCCACGGAACCAGAGCCAGTAGGAGACGGCCGTGTTGGCGAGCGCGAGGTAGAGGTAGCCGCCGACGGCCCGGCCGTCGAGAGCGGGCGGTGCGCCCTCGACGAGGAAGGCGAGCGGAGCGATCAGCAGGCCGCCCGCGGTGAGCTGCCAGCCCGCCAGGGCGAGCGGCCCCACGCCCTGCGGACGGCCCCACTTCTTCGTCAGGACCGTGCCCGTCGACATCGAGGCCGTGGAGGCGACCGCGGCGAGCACGCCCAGCAGGTCGAGCGCCCCGGCCGCCTTCAGCACGACGAGGCTGACGCCGAACGCGGCCACGGCCCCGGTGACGAGGTTGCGGGCGGTGGGCCGCTGCCCCAGCAGCAGCGCGGAGAGACCGACGACGAACAGCGGCCCGACCGAGCCGACGACGGCCGCCATGCCGCCGGGCAGCCGGTAGGCGGAGAGGAAGAGCAGGGGGAAGAAGGCGCCGATGTTCAGCGCGCCGAGTATCGCGGCCTTCCCCCACCAGAGGCCTCGCGGCAGGACCCGGCCCAGGGCGAGGAGCAGCAGCCCGGCGGGCAGGGCCCGCATCACAGCGGTGAACAGGGGCCGGTCCGCGGGGAGGAACTCGGTGGTCACGGCGTAGGTGGTGCCCCAGGAGACCGGGGCGAGGGCGGTGAGGAGGACGATCGCCGACTTCTTCATGGGAATAGCTTAGCGCCAAGCTACTTACCGTCAAGCCACTTTCTTGCGCGCGACCGGAACGCCTTGGATACTCGGTGCATGAGCAGTCAGCAGCCGCCGCGCAAGGACCCGGTCGACGCGATCGTCGAGCAGTGGGCGACGGTCCGCCCCGACCTCGACACCGCCGCCATGGAGATCTTCGGCCGGATCTCCCGGCTCACGCGCGCGATGGGCGACCGGATGGACAAGGCGTACGGGGCGCTGGGCATCGCCCGCGGGGAGTTCGACGTCCTGGCGACGCTGCGCCGCTCCGGTGAGCCCTACACCCTCTCGCCGCGCGGGCTGTCGGCGACGCTCATGCTCACCACGGGCGGGATGACCGGCCGGCTCGACAAACTGGAGCGGGCCGGCCTGCTGCGCCGCTTCCCGGACCCGCACGACCGCCGCGGGCTCCAGGTGACGCTGACGGAGAAGGGGCTGGAACTGGTCGACCGCGCGGTGGGCGCGGGACTGGACGTCCAGACGAAGGCCCTGAACGCGGCCCTGAACGCCGAACAGGCCGACCGGCTGGCCGACCTGTTGCGAGAACTGCTGCTGGCCACGGAGACGCCCGGCGGCTGACCGGCCGGCGCGCGGGGACGGCCGCCCCTCGCCCGCCCCCCGCTTCTCGACGGGGCGGCCGCACGGGTGGCCGCACGGGTGGCCGCACGGGACGGCCTTCCCCCACTGGGGCCGGCCGTCATAGCGGCGTCATCACATGGTGACGGCCCACGGCACGGCGTCCTTCGACGACGCCGCCCCGTGGGCCGGAAAACTCTCGGGCCGGGGCTGGGCCTAGGCCTTGCCCTTGACCGCGATGTTGGAGCTGGTGGAGTCGGCGCGGTCCTTGGACCGGTCGAGGACCCAGACCAGGCCCGCGATCAGCGCGAACAGCGCCAGCGGGGCCAGGACGTACAGACCCAGCGTCTCGATGACGCTCAGTCCCGGGCCGGGGTCGTCGCCGTCGTCGCGGGTCAGCGCGAGGGCGGGGGACGACATGAGCAGCATCATGAGCGTCGTACCGGCAGCCAGGGCGCCGGCGCGCAGGGCGTTCTTCTTGTCCACGGTGCAAAGTTAGCGAACGGCGTCGGGGAGCGCGCGTCCGGGGTGCCGTATGAGGCGCGGGGCGCCCGGGTCCCTCCCCGCGCTCACTCGGCCCCGTCCCCGTGAGGGCCGTCCGGGGAGGGGGCGGGCCGCTCCCTCAGGACGTCCATCAGGGCGTGCAGTCGCGGCGAGGCGGCCAGCTGCTCCAGGGTGACCGGGCGGCCCTGCGCGTCCGCGACCGGCAGCCGCCAGTTCGGGTACTGGTCCCAGGTGCCGGGCAGGTTCTGCGGGCGGCGGTCGCCCACGCCGTCCGGGAGCCACACGCCGATCATGCGGGCGGGGGTGCGCAGCAGGAAGCGGTGCACGGCCTGCACCTCGGCCTCCTCCGAGGAGAGGTCCCCGCCCCCGCCGGCGCCCGCCAGCAGCCCGAGCCTGCTGAGCAGGGCCAGCCATTCCGCCGCGTCGTCGGCGGCCTCCGCGCGCTCCTCCTCCAGCGGCCGGGTCAGCAGGCCGAGCCGGTCGCGCAGCTCGACGTGCTCGCCGGTGAGGCGGGCGGCGGTGGACGGCAGGTCGTGGGTGGTGGCGGTGGCCAGGCAGTCGGCGCGCCAGCGGTCGGGCGGCAGCGGACGTCCGTCGCCCTCCCAGTCGCGCTCGAACCACAGGACGGACGTGCCGAGCACACCGCGCTCGCGCAGCGCCTCGCGCACGCCCGGCTCGACGGTGCCGAGGTCCTCGCCGATCACCAGCGCGCCGGCCCTGGAGGCCTCCAGCACCAGAACGGCGAGCATGGCCTCCGCGTCGTAGCGCACGTACGCGCCCTGCGTCGGCGGCTCGCCCTGCGGCACCCACCACAGCCGGAACAGGCCCATCACATGGTCGATGCGCAGGGCGCCCGCGTAGCGGAACAGCGCCCGCAGCAGCCGCCGGTAGGGCGCGTAGCCGGAGGCGGCCAGCCGGTCCGGGCGCCACGGCGGCAGACCCCAGTCCTGGCCGCGGGCGTTGAAGGCGTCCGGCGGGGCGCCGACCGACATCCCGGCGGCGAAGAACTCCTGCTGCGCCCAGGCGTCCGCGCCCTCGGGGTGCACGCCGACCGCCAGGTCGTGCACGATCCCGACGGGCATGCCCGCCTCCCGCGCGGCGCGCTGGGCGGCGGTGAGCTGGGAATCGGTGAGCCAGGCCAGACGGGTGTGGAGGTCCACACGGTCCATCAGCTCCTCGCGCGCGCGGGCGGTCCCGGCCGAGCGCGGGTCGCGCAGTTCGGCCGGCCACTGCTGCCAGCGGGAACCGTGCACCTCGGCGAGCGCGCACCAGGTGGCGTGGTCCTCCAGGGCCTGGCCCTGCTCGGCGAGGAAGTCGCAGTAGGCGGCATGCCGGCCGGGTCCGAGCGGCACTCGGGCGACCAGCTCCAGGGCCTCCCGTTTGAGCGCCCACACGGCGTCCCGGTCGATCAGCCCGCCCTCGTCCAGGACGGCCTCGCGCAGCCGTCCGGCGCGTTCCGGCAGCGCGGCGCGCACCGTGTCGTCGCGTACGTAGGCGTATTCGGGGACGTCCTCGACGCGCAGGTGCACGGGGTCGGGGAAGCGGCGGGAGGAGGGCCGGTAGGGGGAGGGGTCGGTGGGGGTTCCGGGCACGGCCGCGTGCAACGGGTTGACCTGGACGAACCCGGCTCCGAGCACCCGCCCCGCCCAGGCGGCCAGTTCGCCGAGGTCACCGAGGTCGCCCATGCCCCAGGAGCGGCTCGACAGCAGCGAGTACAGCTGGACGAGCAGCCCGTACGACCGGCCCGCGGGGGCGGGCAGCCGGGGCGGCGCGACGACGAGGTGGGCGCTGCCGGAGCGCCCGTCGGGTGTGACGGCCGTCAGCCGGTGCACTCCGGGGGGAAGTCCGGCGAGGCAGGCGTGGGCGTCGTCGAACTCGTGGCTGTCGCCGTGTTCCGTCTCGACGCGCAGCCGGCTGCCCTCGGGGAGTGCGGCGAGCGCCTCCACCCGGTCGCCGGTCCAGCAGACCACGGTCGGCGGCAGCAGCCGCTCGCGCAGTTCGCGCTCCCGGGCGGCGAGCGCGGCGCGCACGGCCGCCGGGGAGGCCGCGTCGACGCCCAGCGCGGCCAGGACGCGGACGACGGCGACGGCCGGCGCCGTGACCGTGCGGTCCGGGGAGGGCTGGTAGGAGGTCGCCACGCCGTGCAGCGCGGCGAGCCGGGCGAGCTCCTCTCCGGGGGGTTCGGTCATCTACGGCCTCGTGGAGTCGGGGTCCGCGGCGAGCGGAGGTTCGCTGGTCAGGGGCTCGGCGCCGGGCAGCGGCGGTTCGCTGGTCAGCGGGGGCTGTGCGCGGTTCCCCTCGGCGCCGAAGGCGCACGGATGGGGATCGGCGAGGTCGGCGGCGGTGGGGGCGGAAGTCTCCGCCGGGCGTTTGGATCGGGCCGGCGCGATCACGGGGGCCTCCTCATCGGAAACGACATCGGACACCGCAGCCCTACCCAGCCGGCGCGAGGACAGACGTCCCCCTCGCATCCCAACCTGCCACAACCCTTCCCGGTCCGCTCACAGGCACACGGGCCCGGAAACGCCGCCGCCGCGTGAACCGGTCGGCCGGGCCCGGCCGATAGAAGAGGTGTGAGACTGTTCCGCCCCGTGAGGGGCCACCGGGAGGGCGACACGGACGCGGCGCTGCTGCGGGCGGTGGTGGGCGCGCGGCTGAGCCGGCTGCCCGTGTTCTGCTACGTCGGCGCGGTCCATCTCGCGTCGAGCGGGGTGCACGGGTGGGGGGGGGTCACGGTGTGGGCGTGGCCGACGCGGCCCGGGCAGGAGGCGGGGGCGTGGCCGGCGGCGGGCGCCGTGTTCGTGCTGGGCACGGCGCTGCACGTGATCCGCGGCTCCCGGCCGGAGGGCGTGCGCGCCTGAACGGCCGCGGGGGCGGGCACGGCCGGGTTCCGGCGCGGGGTGCGGCGTCCCGCGGGGCTTTCGGACGCGGCCGGGCGTCCCCGTGCCGAAGGGCCCCGCGTCCCGGCCTGTCGTCGGCGTCCGCGCGTACGACAGGCTGCGGGCGCCACGGGGCATGAAGAAGCCCGGAGCGGCCGGCTATGCGGAGATGCCGTCGATCCGGGCCAGGGCGTCGTCCGCGCCGTACGGTTGGAGGTACGGCAGCCAGCACGGGTCCCTGTGGCCCGTGCCGATGATGCGCCAGGCCAGGCCCGAAGGGGGAGCGGGTTTGTGGCGCAGCCGCCAGCCGATCTCGACGAGGTGGCGGTCGGCCTTGACATGGTTGCAGCGACGGCAGGACGCGACGACGTTGTCCCACACGTGTTTGCCCCCGCGGCTGCGCGGGATGACGTGGTCGACGCTGGTGGCGACGCCACCGCAGTACATGCACCGGCCCCCGTCCCGCGCGAAGAGCGCTCGACGGGTCAGGGGGACAGGCCCACGGTAGGGAACGCGGACGAACCGCTTGAGCCGGACCACGCTGGGTGCGGGGACTGTGACGGTCGCGCTGTGCATGAAGGCGCCGGATTCCTCCAGGGAGACGGCCTTGTTCTCCAGGACGAGGATGAGCGCGCGGCGGAGCGGTACGACGCCGAGCGGCTCGTACGACGCGTTGAGGACCAGGACATGCGGCACGGATGCCTCCTTGGGCGTCGGCGGCGCGTGGCTCGCGCCGGGACGATCTGCAGTCAGTCTCCCCTCTTGCCTGGTGGACGCGCCACCATGTCCCGGTAACGGGCTGGGAGTGTTTTCGACCACACGCTGTTCCTCCCCGGGATCACGGCCTGTTCACGCGCAGGTGAGGACCGTCTCTCCTTTCCGGATCGCGCCGAACCCCACCCGATGCCCCGTTAGTGTGGTGGTCATGCCTGTCCGGTGACCTTTCCGTGACCTCGCAGTGCGCGTCGACGACGACCGCCGCGCCGGACGGAGCAGCGCAGCACGTGGAGGTACCTGCCTTGTCCTTGTCCGCCGTCCTGTCGGCCGCCGGAGCGTCGCCCACGCCGACTCCCTCGGAGTCGCCGAGCGCGGTGACCGTCCCGTCCCTCCAGGACGCCCAGGAGAGCGCGACGAACGCGGCCAGCTGGGTCGAGCAGAACTGGTCGACGTGGTTGGCGATCGGTCTGCGCGTCCTGCTGATCCTGGTGATCGCGGTGGTGCTGAGAGTGGTGGTGCAGCGGTCGATCACCAAGCTGATCGACCGGATGACCCGCACTGTCGCCTCGGTGGACGGCACGGCGCTGGGCGGGCTGCTGGTCAACAACGAGCGGCGCCGGCAGCGCTCGCAGGCGATCGGGTCGGTGCTGCGCTCGGTGGCGAGCTTCCTGATCCTGGGCACGGCCGCGCTGATGGTGCTGGGCACCTTCGAGATCAATCTCGCCCCGCTGCTGGCCTCCGCGGGCGTCGCGGGCGTGGCGATCGGTTTCGGTGCCCGCAACCTGGTCACGGACTTCCTCTCCGGCGTGTTCATGATCCTGGAGGACCAGTACGGCGTCGGCGACCAGATCGACGCGGGCGTGGCCACCGGCGAGGTCATCGAGGTGGGGCTGCGCGTGACGAAGCTGCGCGGGGGCAACGGCGAGATCTGGTACGTCCGCAACGGCGAGGTGAAGCGGATCGGCAACCTGTCGCAGGGCTGGGCGACGGCCGGCGTCGACGTGACCGTCAAGGCGTCCGAGGACCTCGACCGGGTGAAGGCGACGCTGGACGAGGTCGCCGAGAAGATGAGCAAGGAGGAGCCCTGGAACGAGCTCCTGTGGAGCCCGATCGAGGTGCTCGGCCTGGACAGCGTCCTGCTCGACTCGATGGTCGTGCGGATCTCGGCGAAGACGATGCCGGGCAAGTCCCTGGCGGTCGAGCGGGAGCTGCGCTGGCGCGTCAAGCGCGCCTTCGACGAGGCCGACATCCGCATCGTGGGCGGCGCGACCGCCCCGGTGACGGAGGACCCGGCCGATCCGGCGGCGGCCGTGGCGGCGCCGTCCGCCTTCGCCAACGCGGACTCGCCGCAGGTGGCGGCGACGACGCCGATCGTGCAGCCGCGGGGGACGACGCCCGCGGCCAAGTAGGCCGTCCGGCCTCCCCGCGCTCGACCGAGGCGCCTCCGGGTAACGACTCCGTTGCCTCGGGGGCGTTTTGTCGTGTCGCGCCTTGACGCCCGCTTCACCCCGGGCTTACGTTCCCTTCCACCGATAGGAAACTTTCCTAACAGTGCCGGATATGGACGCGCGTCCGGCGGCACTGAGAAGCTGTGCAGTCGAGAAAGGCAGGTGTCGATCCATGGCAGGAACCGCCGGCACGCCGGGCACCCCGCGCGTCCTGCGCGCCATGAACGACCGGGCGGCCCTCGACCTGCTCCTGACGCACGGCCCCCTGTCCCGCACCCGCATCGGCAAGCTCACCGGCCTGTCCAAGCCCACCGCCTCGCAGCTCCTGGCCCGCCTGGAGGCCGCCGGACTGGTGCTGGCCACCGGCACCACCGCGGGGCGCCCCGGCCCCAACGCGCAGCTGTACGAGGTCAATCCGGCCGCCGCCCACGCCGCGGGGCTCGACGTCACCCCCGAACGCGTTCTCGCCGCCGTCGCCGACGTCACCGGCCGGACCGTGGGCACGCACGAGGTGCCCACACCCGGCAGGAAGACCGCCGGCGCGGTCGTACGGCAGGTCACCGACGCGCTCGACGGCGCGGTGAAGGCGGCCGGCCTCACCCGGGCCGACGTCCGCCGGCTCGTCGTCGCCACCCCCGGCGCCTTCGACCCCACCACCGGACGCCTGCGCTACGCCTCCCACCTGCCCGGCTGGCACTCCCCCGCGCTGCTCGACGATCTCGCCGCGGCCCTGCCGATGCCGGTCGAGTACGAGAACGACGTCAACCTCGCCGCCGTCGCCGAGCAGCGCCTGGGCGCGGCGCGCGGCCACGAGGACTTCGTCCTGCTGTGGAACGAGGGCGGTCTCGGCGCCGCCCTCGTCCTGGGCGGCCGGCTGCACCGCGGCTGGACCGGCGGTGCCGGAGAGGTCGGCTTCCTGCCGGTCCCCGGCGCACCCCTGGTCCGTCAGGTGACCAAGGCCAACAGCGGCGGCTTCCAGGAGCTGGCGGGCTCCCAGGCCGTGCCCCGGCTGGCCCGGGAGCTCGGGATCGGCGACATCCCGTCCGGGCCGTACGCCGACGCCGCCGCCGCGCTCGTCGAGCGGGCCGCCGCCGAGGACACCCCCGCGCACCGGCAACTGCTCCAGACGTACGCGACCCGGCTCGCGACCGGTCTCGCCTCGCTCGTCTCCGTACTCGACCCCGAACTCGTCGTCCTGAGCGGCGCCTCCCTGACCGCCGGCGGCGAGGTGCTGCGCGCCCTCGTCCAGGACGAGCTGGAGGAACTGGCCGCGTCCCGGCCGAAGCTGGTCATGGGCGACGTCACCGAACGGCCCGTGCTGCGCGGCGCGCTGGAGAGCGCGCTGGCGGCCACCCGCGACGAGGTCTTCGACACCTCGCGCTAGCCGAACACCACCCCCCTCCCGCGACCCCCGGCCCCTCACCCCACCCCGCTCCGCCCGCTTCACCGCACCGCACCTCGTCTCACCGCATTCCCCTCACCCTGCCCTGTCCCTGGAAGGCTCCGCCATGCCCACACGCATATCCGAAGTCGTCCGAAAGGCGGCTTTTGCCCTCACCGCCTCCACGGCCCTCCTGCTCAGCACGACCGCCTGTACCGGCCAGTCCGCGACCGGCTCCGACGACGACGCGTCGAAGGAGACGACCCTCACCTTCTGGCACGCCTGGAGCGCGCCGAACGAGGTGAAGGCCGTGAAGTCCCTGATCGCGGGCTTCGAGAGGGCGCACCCCAACATCCACGTGAACGTCGTCGGCAACATGACCGACGACAAGATCAACCAGGCGCTGCGCGCGGGCGGCACCAAGGCGCCCGACGTCATCTCGTCGTTCACCACCAACAACGTCGGCAAGTTCTGCTCGTCGGGCGCCCTCGTCGACCTCAACCCCTTCTTCGAGAAGGCGAAGATCGACCCGTCCACGACCTTCCCCAAGGCCATGAACGAGTACACCCGGTTCGACGGCAACCGCTGCGCCGTCCCGCTGCTCGGCGACGCGTACGGCCTCTACTACAACAAGACGGCGTTCGAGAAGGCGGGCATCACCGCGCCCCCCAAGACCTGGTCCGAGTTCGAGGCCGACGCCAAGAAGCTGACGATCACCCAGGGGAACACGTTCAAGCAGCTCGGCTTCATGCCGGACTACCACGGCTGGGAGACGACCACCGAGCACTACCTCGGCCAGTTCTCCCCGACGTACTTCGACACCGCCGGCAAGTCGACCATCGCCACCGACCCGGCCGTCGCCTCCGCCTTCACCCTCCAGAAGAAGCTCGTCGACGACCTCGGCGGCTTCAGGAAGCTGGAGACCTTCCGCTCCACGCTCGGCGACGAGTGGGGCCCCAAGCACCCCTTCCAGACCGGTCAGGTCGCCATGCAGCTCGACGGCGAATGGCGGCTGGGCATGGCGCTCGAGGCCAAGCCGGACTTCGAGATCGGCGTCGCCCCGCTGCCCGTCGCGGACGACCAGGTGGCCCAGTACGGCAAGGGGTACATCACCGGCACCATCGCCGGTATCGCCGCCACCAGCAAGAAGCAGAACGCGGCCTGGGAGCTGGTGAAGTACATGACCACCGACACGGGCGCGGTCGTCGCCTTCTCCAACGCCATCCACAACGTGCCGTCCACGCTGGCCGCGCTGAAGTCCCCGGACCTGAAGTACGACCCGCGGTTCAAGACGTTCCTGGACATCGCCGCGAACCCGAACTCGACCACCTCCCCCGCGTCGATCAACGGCGGCGTCTACCTCACCACCGTGCAGCAGCTCGGCTACGACTACGAGAGCGGCAAGGTGACCGACCTGAAGGCCGGCCTGAAGAAGGCGGCGGCGCAGATCGACACGGACATCGCGCAGGCGAAGTAGCGATGGCGGCCACGCACACCCTGAGGGCGAAGCACCTGCGCTCGGCACTGCGCACCCTCGCCTTCCTCTCGCCCTGGCTGATCGGTTTCGCGGTCTTCTTCGCGTACCCGATGATCTCGACGGTCTACTTCTCGTTCATGCACTACGACGGCTTCAAGCCGCCGACGTGGAGCGGCACGAAGAACTGGACGTACGTCTTCGAGCACTACCCCTTCTTCTGGCCAGCCCTGCGCAACACGCTCTGGCTCGTCGTGATCATGGTGACCCTGCGGGTCCTGTTCGGACTCGGCATCGGCATGCTCATCACGAAGATCAAGACCGGTACGGGTGTCTTCCGCACCCTCTTCTACCTGCCCTATCTCGCCCCGCCGGTGGCGGCCACCATGGCCTTCGCCTTCCTCCTCAACCCCGGCACCGGCCCGGTCAACTCCCTGCTGGAGAAGCTCGGCATCCCGGCGCCGGGCTGGTTCAACGACCCGAACTGGTCCAAGCCCGCCCTCACCCTGATGTTCCTGTGGGGGGTCGGCGACCTGATGGTCATCTTCATGGCCGCGCTGCTCGACGTTCCGAAGGAGCAGTACGAGGCCGCAGAACTGGACGGCGCCTCGGCGTGGCAGCGGTTCCGGTTCGTCACCCTGCCCAACATCTCGCCGATCATCATGTTCGCGGTCGTCACCGGCGTGATCGCGGCGATGCAGTGCTACACACAGCCGCTGGTGGCCGGAAAGGTCGCCTCGGGCGTGATCCAGGGCGCGGGCACCATGTTCGAGCCCGGCTACCCCGAGCACTCCACGCTCACCCTTCCCCAGCTCGTCTACAACCTCGGCTTCCAGCGCTTCGACTACGGCTCGGCCTGTGTCGTGGCCCTGGTCCTGTTCGCCCTGTCGATGGCGTTCACCGCGCTGTTGATGCGGCGCCGGGGCGGTCTCATCCAGGCAGGTGACTGACCCGATGACCCAAGTACTGGACCGTCCGGCGGAGTTGGGGACCCCCTCCTCTCCCGCCGAGCGCACCGCCCGCCGCCAGGCCCTGCTGGAATGGATCGCGGTCCACTCCCTCGGCGTGGCCGCGGCCCTCTTCTTCACCCTCCCCTTCGTGTTCGTGTTCCTGACGTCCCTGATGAGCGACTCCCAGGCGCTCAGCCGGGACCTGGTCCCGCACACCTGGGAGTGGGCCAACTACAAGAAGGTCTTCGACACCCCGGGCTTCCTCACCTGGTGGCGGAACACGCTGATCTACGCCGGCCTGGGCACGGTCCTCACCGTCGTCTCGTCCGTCCCGGTGGCGTACGCGCTGGCCAAGTTCCGCTTCCGGGGCCGGAATCTGACGCTCATGCTGGTGATCTCGATGATGATGCTGCCCCCGCAGGTGGTCGTCATCCCGATGTACCTGTTCTGGGCGAAGCAGCTGGACCTGTCGGGCACTCTGTGGCCGCTGATCATCCCGCTGGCGTTCGGCGACGCGTTCTCGATCTTCCTGCTGCGCCAGTTCCTGCTGACCATCCCCAACGAATACCTGGACGCGGCGAAGGTGGACGGCTGCGGCGACCTGCGCACCCTCCTGAAGGTCGTGCTGCCGATGGCGAAGCCCGGCATCGCCGCCGTCGCCCTCTTCCAGTTCTTCGCCGCCTGGAACGACTACTTCGGCCCGCAGATCTACGCCTCCGAAAATCCGAACGCGTGGACCCTCTCCTACGCCCTGGAGTCGTTCAAGGGCGCGCACCACACCGACTGGAACCTCACCATGGCGGCCACCGTGCTGGTCATGGCCCCCGTGATCCTCGTGTTCTTCTTCGCCCAGAAGGCGTTCGTCGAAGGTGTCACCCTCACCGGAGTAAAGGGTTAACAAGCCATGAAACTCACCGTGGTCGGCGGCGGCTCGACCTACACACCCGAACTCGTCGACGGCTTCGCCCGCCTGCGGGACACCCTCCCCGTGGAGGAACTCGTCCTCGTCGACCCGGCGGCCGACCGCCTGGAACTCGTCGGGGGCCTGGCCCGCCGGATCTTCGCCCGGCAGGACCATCCGGGCCGCGTCGTGACGACGTCCGACCTGGACGCGGCCGTCGAGGGCGCCGACGCCGTGCTGCTCCAGCTCCGTGTCGGCGGCCAGGCGGCCCGCGAGCAGGACGAAACATGGCCGCTGGAGTGCGGCTGTGTGGGACAGGAGACGACGGGAGCCGGCGGCCTCGCGAAGGCGCTGCGGACCGTCCCGGTGGTCCTGGACATCGCCGAACGCGTCCGGCGGGCCAACCCGCACGCCTGGATCATCGACTTCACCAACCCGGTCGGCATCGTCACCCGCGCGCTGCTCCAGGCCGGACACCGGGCGGTCGGCCTGTGCAACGTGGCGATCGGCCTGCAACGCAAGTTCGCGGCCCTGCTCGACGTGGCGCCCGCCGAACTGCACCTCGACCACGTGGGCCTCAACCACCTCACCTGGGAGACCGGGGTACGGCTGCACGGCCCCGAGGGCGAGGACGTCCTGCCGCGCCTGCTGGCCCGCCACGGCGACGCGATCGCCGCCGACCTGCGGCTGCCCCCCGCCCTGCTGGACCGGCTGGGCGTCATCCCCTCGTACTACCTGCGCTACTACTACGCGCACGACGAGGTCGTCCGGGAACTGCGCACCAAGCCGTCGCGCGCGGCGGAGGTGGCGGCGATGGAGAAGGAGCTGCTGTCGCTGTACGCCGACCCGGCCCTGGACGAGAAGCCGGAGCTGCTGGCGAAGCGCGGCGGGGCCTTCTACTCGGAGGCCGCGGTGGACCTGGCGGCGGCGCTGCTCACCGGTTCGGGCAGCCCCTACCAGGTGGTGAACACCCGCAACGACGGCACGCTGCCCTTCCTCCCGGACGACGCGGTGATCGAGGTCCAGGCGGCGGTGGGCCCCAAGGGTCCGTCCCCGCTCCCGGTGCCGCCCGTCGACCCGCTCTGCGCGGGCCTGATGGCGAACGTGACGGCGTACGAGGACCTGGCCCTGCGAGCGGCCCTGCACGGCGGCCGCGACCGGGTCTTCAAGGCCCTGCTGTCGCACCCCCTGATCGGCCAGTACGAGTACGCCGAGCAGCTGACCGACCGACTGGTCGCACACAACCGGGAGCATCTCGCGTGGGCCTGACGGCAAGCGTTCTCGCCATCGACGCGGGCAACAGCAAGACCGACGTCGCGGTCGTGGCGGCCGACGGGGAGGTGCTCGCCACGGCCCGCGGCGGCGGTTTCCGACCACCCGCGGTGGGCGTGGCGGCGGCCGTGGACGACCTCGCGGACACCGTCACGCGCGCGTACGAGGCCGCCGGCGTTCCCTCCGCGACCCATGTGTCGGCCTGCCTCGCCAACGCGGATCTGCCGGTGGAGGAGGCGCAGTTGGCGGCGGCCCTGCACGCGCGCGCGTGGGGCGGGTCGGTGGACGTCCGCAACGACACTTTCGCGATCCTGCGGGCGGGCGTGGCCGAACCGCGGGGGGTGGCCGTGGTGTGCGGCGCCGGCATCAACTGCGTGGGCATGCGCCCCGACGGCCGCACGGCCCGCTTCCCGGCCCTCGGCCGGCTCTCCGGGGACTGGGGCGGCGGCTGGGGGCTGGCCGAGGAGGCCCTGTGGCACGCGGCGCGGGCGGCGGACGGCAGAGGAGGACCGACGGACCTCACCCGCACCCTTCCCGCCCACTTCGGCCTGCCGACGGTGTACGCGTTGATCGAGGCCCTGCACCTGGAGCGCGTCCCGCCGTCGCGCCGCCACGAACTGGCCCCGGTCCTCTTCGCGACGGCGTCGCGGGGCGACGCGGTGGCGCGCGCGGTCGTGGACCGTCTGGCGGAGGAGGTGGCGACGATGGCGACGGTGGCGCTGACCCGCCTGGAACTGCTGGAGGAGGAGACGCCGGTGCTGCTGGGCGGCGGAGTCCTCACGGCGGGCCACGCCCAACTGGACGACCGGGTGCGCGAACTGCTGGCGGCCAAGGCTCCTAAGGCGGTGCCCCGCGTGGTCCGCGCCCGGCCGGTGCTCGGGGCGGCGCTGCTGGGTCTGGACCACGTGGGCGCGCCGGCCCGGGCACAGCGCACCACCCGGGCCTTCTTCGAGGCCTGAGCGCGCGGCGCCCGGCGCCGCCGGGAGCGGGAGCCCCAGGGCGTACGGGAGGCCGGGAAAGCGGGCGTGCGCCGGTTAGCGCCCGCGCTCCGCTCGCGACGCGAGCCCCCCGGAAGGAACCGAACACCCGCCGGAGACGTATTCATGAGCAGGGGGGACTGCGATCTGATCAAGATCGAGTGAAGGCCGGTGCGCACGACGCCTCCCGCCAGCGATACTTACCGGCGGGAGATGACCATGGGGGAGGTCGAACAGTGGCAGACCTGGCAAGCCCGCCGACCAGAACGACGCCACCGCCGGCACGCCGTACGGCGTTCGCCGAGGGTGTCGACACGGTCCGTGCCGCGGCGACGACCGAACCGGGGCGGCTGCGCATCATCGGCGCCCTTCTCGCACTCCTCGTCCTCGCCTTCGGCGCGGTGACGGCCTGGCAGACGGCCGACCGCCGGGCCGCCGCCGACGACGTGCTGCACAAGAGCCAGCCGCTCAGCTCGGCCGCCGCCGACATCTACCGCTCGCTGGCCGACGCCAACACGGCCGCCTCCAGCGGCTTCCTGGCGGGAGGCCAGGAGACGGCGGCGTCCCGGCAGCGATACGAGGAGGACATCGACAAGGCGGCCGCGGAACTCGTCACCGCGGCGAGCAACGCCGATCCCGGCTCCCCCTCCACCGAGTTCATCACCCGGCTGAACAAGCTGCTGCCCGAGTACAAGGGCCTGGTGGAGCGCGCGCGGACGTACAACCGGCAGGGCTTCCCGGTCGGCGGCGCCTATCTGCGCTACGCCAACGAGAAGATGCAGGAGGAGATGCTCCCGGCGGCGGAGGACCTCTACCAGCTGGAGAACCGGCGGCTGCGCGACGACTACGGCGACGCGACCCCCTACCCGTGGGCGGCGATCGCACTGGGCGTCGTCGCGCTGGCCGCCCTGGCCTGGGCACAGCACCGCAACTACCGCCGCACCAACCGGGTCCTGAACCACGGCCTGGTCGCCGCGTCGGCGGCCACCGCGGTCGTCCTGCTGTGGCTGACCGTCGGGCACACGGTGGCCCGCGCGGGCCTGAACTCCTCCTACGACGACGGCGTCCGCTCGCTGAACGTCCTGCACGACGCCCGGATCGCCTCCCTCAAGGCGCGCGGCAACGAGAACCTGACGCTGGTCTCGCGCGGCGCCGAGACGGCGAAGGTGACGGCCGACGGCGAGGAGATCACCCTCGACAAGTACGACCACGAGTTCACCACCGACATGGGCGCCCTCGACAAGGGCCTCAGCCTCGCGGCGAAGCTGGCCGACGACCGATCGGGCGAGAAGCCGGTGGCGACGGCCGAGAGCAACATGGCGGAGTGGAAGAAGCGCCACACCGCGGCCCGCGCCCAGGACGACAACGGCAACTACGAGCAGGCGCTCGCCCTGGTGATCGGCGGCAAGGACGCGACCGGCGCGTGCTTCGACGGCGTCGACAAGAACCTGGCGCTCGCGCTGGCGCACGAGCAGAGCGAGTTCCGGCAGGCCGCGGGCAACGGTCTGGACGCGATGACCGGCCTGTCCGTCGGGGCCGCCGTGCTCGCCGTGCTGGCCGCCGCGGGCGCGGTCCTCGGCATCGGGCGCAGACTGTCGGAGTACCGGTGATGAGGGGCGTGACGACGATGCGTGCGCGACGTGTACGGGCCCGGCTGCGGGGCTGGGGCGGCGTGGGGGCGATGGCGGCCGGCTGCGCCCTCGCGCTGGCGCTCGTGCTGATGCTGCCGTGGGCCCGCTCCGGCGGCGCCGCGGCCGCCGGCCGGACCGGCGGCAAGGTCGCCGAGGCGAGCCAGGCGGCGGACGCCGACTGCACGGCCCCCGAGAAGCAGACACTGGCCCCGTCGGCCGCGGACGGCCCGGCGATCGCCGCGATCAAGGCCCGGCAGGGCGAGAAGCGCAAGCTCGTCGTCGGCGTCGACCAGAACAGCTACCGCTGGGGCTACCGCGACCCCAACAACACCGGTGCGGCGCTGGAGGGCTTCGACATCGACCTGGTCCACCGCATCGCGCAGGACATACTCGGCGACCCGAACGCGGTCCAGTTCAAGGCCATCCCGACCAACCAGCGCGTCCCGGCCGTCCAGGAGGGCCGGGTGGACATGGTGGTGCGCACGATGACGATCTCGTGCAGCCGGCTCAAGGACGTGGCGTTCTCCGCGCCCTACTTCAAGACCGGCCAGCAGGTCCTCGCCCCCAAGTCCTCGAAGATCACCGGCTATGACGGCAGCCTGGTGAAGTCCAAGGTCTGCACGGCGGCCGGTTCCACGGCCAACACCAAGCTGGCCGACGACAGGAAGGCGGGCCGGCTCGGCGCCGGCGTCGACATCGCCACCACCGTCCCCAACCAACTCGACTGCCTGGTACGGCTCCAGCTCGGCGAGGTCGACGCCGTGGTCACCGACGGCGCGCTCGCGGCCAGCCAGGCCGCCCAGGACCCGACCGTGGAACTCAAGGGCGCCCCCTTCACGACCGAGTACTACGGCGTGGCGATGAAGAAGGACGCCGACGACCTGGTACGCCGGGTCAACCAGATCCTGGTGCAGTATCGCGCGAGCGGCTGGCAGACGTCGTACGACAGATGGCTGTCGGCGACACTGGGCGCCGACGCGGCGACGTCCAGGCCGCCCGCGCCGCAGTACCTGCGAACGGGCTGACGGGCCGCGGGAGCGCGGCGGGCGGCCGCCGACGGGCGGCCACCGGCGCCGGACGCCGGGCGGTCGGACCACCGAACGGACAACCACAGAGCGGGCACACACCGAGCGGGCAGACACCGAGCGGGCAACCGACACAGCAGCGAGAGGTGATCGATGGGCGTCACGGGACCCCCCGGGCCGGTGATGGACCGGGACGAGGTCGACCGTGCGCTGGCGCGGCTCGGCGCGGAGCACGAGGCGATCGAGACCTCGCTCCTCGCGCTCCAGGACCACGCGGGCCGCAGGCTCCTCGAAGGCGCCGACCTCACCGGCGTCACCAAGGAGCGCTGGGCGTCCGCGGAGGCGTCGATCACGCTGCTGTGGGCGTACTTCGACGCCTACTCCGACGCGCTGCGCAGCGCCCGCGAGATCCGCTCGCGCCGCCGCTGGTCCAGCCGCGAGGACCTGGTGGAACTGACGGAGCTGCTGCGCGGCGAGTCCGTCACGGTCGCCGGATCGGTCGCCGGATCACTGGCCGGACCCCCCGCGGAAACGGTCACCGGAGAGGTCACCGGACCGGCCGCGGGCGGCGACGACGCGCCGGCGCCGCGGATCACGGGCAGGCTCAGCCAGAGCTTCTCGCTCGCCACGCTCGTCGACCGCATGAACGAGCTGTACGCGACCTCGCTCGACATGGTGGTCACCGCCGACGCCGTCTGGTCGGCGCTGCCCGCGCGGATAGATTTACTGGCCGCCGAGCTCCAGCGCACCCGCCGGCTGGCGCACTCCGTCGGCGTCCGCCCGGGCGAGCACCCGGCGGGCGACGACCTGGAGCGCATCACCCGCACGCTGACGTCCCTGCGCGAGCAGGTCGTGTCCGACCCGCTGGCCTTCTGGGTGCGCGCGCAGCGCAGTTCCGCCCCCGGCGGCGGCCGCCCGGACACCACCGTGTACGACCGTGAGGCGCGCGCCCTGGAGGACGTGCGGCGGGAGATCGACGCCGTGCTGACGGTCCGCCAGGACGCGGAACAGCGGCTGGTGCGCCTGCGGGACGTCCTCGGCCGCGCCGACCGCACCCTCGCCGAGGCGCGCACCGCGCGCGGCGAGGTGCTGGCGAAGATCGCCGCCACCGAGGTGCCCGTCGTCAGCGGCCCGCCGACCGCGCTCCAGGAGCAGCTCGCGACGGCCGCCGAGTACCGGCGGCACGCCCAGTGGCACCGCCTGTCCCCGCTCCTGGAGTCCCTGGAGCAGAAGGCGGACGACGAACTGCTGCGTGCCCGCGAGTCGTTGAGCGCGGTCACCCAGCCGCTGGCGGTCCGCGCCGAGCTGCGCGGCCGTCTGGACGCGTACAAGGCGAAGGTCGCCCGGCACGGGCTCGCCGAGGACCCGTTCCTCATCGAGCGCTACGACGCGGCGCGCCGCATGCTGTGGAGCGCGCCCTGTGATCTGCGCGTCGCCGAACAGGCCGTCCTGCGCTACCAGCAGGCGGCCGCCGAACTGCTCACGGCGCCGCGCGTGCCGGAACAGGGCGGCCCTGAGGACCGTAGGGGGGAGCAGTAGCCATGAGTCAGGCAGGGCAGTCATGTCAGCGGCCGGGCTGCGAGGGGTCGTACGAGGATGTCGGCGACGGCGAGCTGTACTGCGACACCTGCGGTCTGGCCCCGGTCGTCTCGTCCCCCGGTCCCGCCTCCGGGGCGGGCCCGGTCGGATCGCTGCCGACCGGGGTGACCCGGGGTGGGAAGGACGGTTCGGGCAGCGCGAGTTCACGCTCCAGCGCCCGCAGCACCCGCACGTCGTCGCAGTCGTCGAAGTCGCGGCGCTCGGTGTCGGGGCGGCTGTCGCGCTCGCTGTCGGGCGCGTCGACGGGACGGTCGGTGTCGGTGCGCAGCTCCGGCTCGACGGCCGGCTCCTCGGGCCGGGCCCGGCTGGGCGTCGGCCTGGTCTCGGTGCCGCAGGTGCCGAAGCCCGACCCGCGCGCGATGGTGCAGGAGAACCCCGAGGTCCCGGAGCGCAAGCGGTTCTGCTCGCGCTCCGACTGCGGCGCTCCGGTGGGCCGTTCGCGCGGTGAGCGGGAGGGCCGCACCGAGGGCTTCTGCACCAAGTGCGGCCACCCGTACTCGTTCGTGCCGAAGCTGAAGGCCGGCGACATCGTGCACGGCCAGTACGAGGTGGTGGGCGCCCTCGCGCACGGCGGGCTCGGCTGGGTCTACCTGGCCATCGACCGCCCGGTGCACGACCGCTGGGTGGTGCTCAAGGGCCTGCTGGACACGGGTGACCAGGACGCGATGGCCGCGGCCATCTCGGAACGGCGCTTCCTGTCCGAGATCGAGCACGCCAACATCGTGCGGATCTACAACTTCGTCGAGCACCTCGACCAGCGCACCGGCTCCCTCGACGGCTACATCGTCATGGAGTACGTCGGCGGCAAGTCCCTCAAGGAGATCGCCAACGGCCGCCGCACGCCGGACGGCAAGCGGGACCCGCTCCCCGTCGAGCAGGCCTGCGCGTACGGCATCGAGGCACTCGAGGCGCTCGGCCATCTGCACAGCCGCAACCTGCTGTACTGCGACTTCAAGGTAGACAACGCGATCCAGACCGAGGACGAGCTCAAGCTGATCGACATGGGCGCGGTCCGACGGATGGACGACGACACGTCGGCCATCTACGGCACGATCGGCTACCAGGGCCCCGAGGTCGCCGAGGTCGGGCCGTCGGTCGCCTCCGACCTCTACACGGTGGGCCGCACCCTCGCCGTCCTCACCTTCGACTTCCAGGGCTACACGACCGTCTTCGCCGACTCCCTGCCCGACCCCGACACCATCGAGGTCTTCCGCCGGTACGAGTCGTTCTACCGGCTGCTCGTGCGCGCCACCGACCCCGATCCGGCGCGCCGGTTCGCCTCCGCGCAGGAGATGGCGGAGCAGCTGACCGGTGTGCTGCGCGAGGTCGTCTCGCTGCAGAGCGGCCGCGCGCGGCCCGCGCTGTCGACGCTGTTCGGGCCGGAACTCAAGGTCACGGACACGGAGTTGTTCCCCAAGCTGGACGGGGAGGTGTCCCGGCTCGGCGCCCGGACGGACGTCAACTCCGCCCGCCTGTTCGGCCGTTCCGGATCCGCCCGGCCGGCCCGGCCCGCTGCCGCGCCCGCCGGCGGCACGGGCGCGACGGTCATGCCGTCCGGCGCGCCGGGCGCCGCGCCCGGTCTGCCCGGCACGCCCGGCGCCGCACCGGCTCTCGCCTTCGCGGGCGGCGCGGGCGTCGTCCCCGCGGGCGGTCCGCTGCCGGGCGCGGGAAGTACGCAGGCGGGCGCGGGCGGCGGCCCGGTTCCGGCCGGCGGCGCCCCCGCGGTCGTCCCCGGCGGGCTGGTGCGGACCGTGCCCGCCCCCGCCGCCGCCCTCGCCCTGCCCGTCCCCCACGTCGACCCCACCGACCCCAACGCGGGTTTCCTCGCGGGTCTTTCCGCCTCCGCGCCGGCCGAGCTGATCACGGCGCTCGCCGCGGCGCCGGCGCCGTCGGTCGAGACCCGGCTGCGGCAGATCCGCGCCTGGCTGGAGAACGGCGACCACCGGGCCGCCCTCGCCCTGCTCGGCGAGCTGGAGGACGAACGCTCCGACGACTGGCGGGTGGTGTGGTACCGCGGTGTGGCCTCGCTGAACACCGGCGACCACGAGGGCGCGGCGCTGTCCTTCGACGCGATCTACGACGCCTTCCCGGGCGAGCCCGCGCCCAAGCTGGCGCTCGGCCTGTGCGCCGAGGTGCTGGGACAGCTCGACAACGCCGCCGAGTACTACCGCCTGGTCTGGTCGACCGACCCGAGCTATGTGAGCGCGGCGTTCGGCCTGGCGCGCGTGCAACTGGCCGCCGGGGACCGCGGCAGCGCCGTGCGGACGCTGGAGTCGGTGCCGGAGTCGTCCATCCACTACACGGCGGCGCGGGTCGCGGCCGTGCGGGCCCGGCTCCGGCAGCGGACGGCCCTCGCCTCCGACGTACCCTTTCTGGAGGACCTCGTCGCCGCCGCGGCGCAGGTGGAGGCGCTGGACGCGTACGGCCTCGACCCGACGCGGCGCGAGCAGTTGTCCGCCGAAGTCCTCGGGTGCGCCCTCGACTGGATACTCTCCGGTGGCCGGGACGCCGCGCCGGCCGCCCGGGCCCTGCTCGGCAGCGAACTGGACGAGCGGGGGCTGCGCTTCGGCCTGGAGCGCTCGTACCGCACGCTGGCCCGGCTGGCGACCGGCGGCGAGGAAAGGATCGACCTGGTGGAACGCGCCAATCGTTACCGCCCCCGGACGTGGGTGTAGTCAATGTCGCAGATGCCCCGGCAGGCCGCACTGCCGACGTGTCCGAGCTGCGCCGAGCCGGTCGACGCGGGTGACCGTTTCTGCGGCGCGTGCGGATACGACCTGTCCGCCGCGCCGTCGCGTCCGGACGACCACCCGACCCTCACGATGAACGGCTCCGCCCACCCGGCGTCCGCCCACCCCGCCCCCGTCCGTCCGGCCCCCGCGCAGCCCACCACGCACGGCACGGGGACGGCGGGGATCCTGGGGAACCCGGGAGCCGAAGCGCCGGGCGCGAACGGCACGGCCGTTCCCGTCGCCGGCGCGGGCGTTCCCGGCACGGGCGCCTCCGCCGGCGTGCCCGGGGCACCGCTCCCGCCGCCCGCCGCTCCGGCCGCGTCAGCCCCGGCGGCCCCGCCCGCGCCCGTCGCCGGGGTCCGGTTCGACCGGCCGTCGGAACCCGACGAGTACGCCCTCCAGGCGCCCGACCCCCGGGTGGCCGCCGAGGCCGCCGCGGTGGCCGAGACCGCGAAGGTGTGCGTGGCCTGCCGCGCGGGCCGGGTGGACGACGACGGGTACTGCGAGAACTGCGGACACGCCCAGCCGCGGGAACGCGACCACATGGAGGCCGAGTCGGGCCCGATCGCCGCCGTCAGCGACCGCGGGCTGCGCCACCACCGCAACGAGGACGCCTTCGGCCTCGGCTGCGCCACGCTGCCCGACGGCTCGCCCGCGCTCGTGGCGATCGTCTGCGACGGCGTCTCCTCCGCGACCCGGCCCGACGACGCCTCCCTGGCCGCCGCGAAGACGGCGAGCGAGTCCCTGCTGGCGGCCCTGCCGCAGGGAGCGCACCCCCAGCAGGCGATGCACGAGGCGATCGTCGCCGCCTCGCACGCGGTCAACGCGCTGGCCGACGAGCCGGCCACGGCCCGCGAGCAGGCCCCGCACCAGAACGCCCCCGCCTGCACCCTCGTCGGCTCGGTCGTCACCGCCGGTCTGCTGGTCGTGGGCTGGGTCGGCGACAGCCGCGCCTACTGGGTCCCCGGCGACCGCAGTTCGCCCCCCGCGCGACTGACCGAGGACGACTCGTGGGCGGCGCAGATGGTCGCCGCTGGCCTGATGAGCGAGGCGGAGGCCTACGCCGACGAGCGCGCCCACGCGATCACCGGCTGGCTCGGCGCCGACGCCTACGAACTGGAGCCGCACACCGCTTCCTTCAAGCCGGACCGGCCCGGCGTGGTCGTGGTGTGCACGGACGGCCTGTGGAACTACGCGGAGGCCGCCGAGGAGATGGCCGAGGTCCTCCCGCCGGACGCCGCGGCCCGGCCACTGCACAGCGCACGGGTACTGGTCGGCCACGCCCTCGACGGCGGGGGCCACGACAACGTAACAGTGGCCCTCGTGCCGTTCCCCGCCCCCGTTCAGGGGGCAGGATCGGCCTGAGACCGCAGGCGCCGCCGGCACGGGGACACATGGGGAAGCACGCACGGGCCGGTGGGGACCGGTCCGTGTCCGGACACCGCCCCGCGCACGCGGGGTTTTCCGAGGGGGATCTGAGCAGGCATGGCCAATTTCTCGAAGTCGAACGTGCCGCAGTTCTCGGTCGACGTCTACCAGAACGAGTACCTGCCGGAGGGCGGTCGCGAGGTCAGCGCGATCGTCACGGTCACCGCCACCGGCGGCGGCACGGTGGGCAGCGCGGTCGCCGCACCGCACCTGTACGCGCCGGGCCAGGGCCCGTCCGCCGCCGTTGCGCTCATGGTCGACTGCTCCGGCTCGATGGACTACCCGCCGACCAAGATGCGCAACGCCCGCGACGCCACCGCCGCCGCCGTCGACACCCTGCGCGACGGCGTGCACTTCGCGGTGATCGGCGGCACGCACGTCGCCAAGGAGGTCTACCCGGGCGGCGGCCGGCTCGCGGTCGCCGACGCGACCACCCGCGAGCAGGCCAAGCACGCCCTGCGCCGGCTGAGCGCGGGCGGCGGCACCGCGATCGGCACCTGGCTGCGGCTCGCCGACCGGCTGCTGTCCACCGCCGACGTCGCCATCCGGCACGGCATCCTGCTCACCGACGGCCGCAACGAGCACGAGTCGCCGCAGGACCTCAAGGCCGCCCTCGACTCCTGCGCCGGACGGTTCACCTGTGACGCCCGCGGCGTGGGCACCGACTGGGAAGTGAAAGAAGTCACAGGGATAGCCTCCGCGCTGCTCGGCACCGCCGACATCGTCGCGGACCCGTCCGGACTCGCCGCCGACTTCACGCAGATGATGGAGACGGCGATGGGCAAGGAGGTCGCGGACGTCGCCCTGCGGCTGTGGACCCCGGTCGGCACCACCGTCAAGTTCGTCAAGCAAGTCGCGCCGACCGTCGAGGAACTGACCGGCCGCCGCACCGAGGCGGGCCCGCGCGCGGGCGACTACCCCACCGGTTCCTGGGGCGACGAGTCCCGTGACTACCACGTGTGCGTCGAGGTCCCGGCGGCGAACGTGGGCCAGGAGATGCTGGCCGCACGGGTCTCGCTGGTGATCCCGCAGCCGGACGGCGCCGTCCACAACCTGGGGGCGCAGGGACTGGTGCGGGCCGTGTGGACCGACGACATGGCCGCCTCCACGTCGATCAACCCCCAGGTCGCCCACTACACGGGCCAGGCCGAACTGGCCCGGGTCATCCAGCAGGGCCTGGATCTGCGCAAAGCGGGCGATATGGATGGAGCGACGGCCAAACTGGGCCGGGCCGTGCAGCTCGCGAGCGTCTCGGGGAACGCGGATACTGCGAAACTGCTTGCGAAGGTGGTGGACGTGGTCGACGCGACGACAGGTACTGTGCGACTGAAGGCCAAGGTCGCGGACGCCGACGAGATGACGCTCGAGACCAGGTCCACGAAGACTGTTCGTGTGAAGAAGTGACCTGAACGGGCCGCGGGACACCGCCGGCCCTCCGGGACACCGAAGGAGAGAGGGGGACGCGCCGACATGCCGACCTGCCCGAACGGACACCAGTCGGGTTCCGACGACTGGTGCGAGGTCTGCGGTCACCGCATGGCCGGTGCCGTGCCCCCGCCCCCTCCCCCGCCGCCCCCGCCCGGCGGCGGCTACGGCTTCCCGCCGCCCCCGCCCGGCCAGGGCGGTCAGGGCCGGCCCGGCGGACCCCAGCCGTCCTCCGGACCCCGGCACGAGCCCGAGCTCTGCCCGCAGTGCCGCACGCCCCGCGAGGGCGGTGCGCCGTTCTGCGAGGAGTGCCGCTGGAACTTCCTGACCAACACGGCGACCTCGTACACCCCGGCCGCACCGCGTCCGCCGGCCTCCGGCCCCGGCGCGGGCCCGGCGGGCCCGGGCCACGGTGGTCCGGGCTCCGGCGGCCAGGGTCCCGGGGGTCAGGGCGGACGGTTCCAGCCGCCCCCTCCGTCCTTCGGGGGCAGCGACTCCTTCGACTACCAGGGCTCCCGTCCGTCCCAGGTGAACCGTCCCGCCGAGCCGATCCCGCCGTTCGGCGGCGAGCCCTCTGGGCCGGGCGGCCCCGGTGGGCACGGCGGCCAGGGCGGCCCGGCCGGCGGTCCGCCGCCGTTCGGACGCGAGCCCTCCGGACCCGGCGGCACCGCCGGCGGTCCTCCGCCGGGGGCGTACGGCCGCGAGCCCTCCGGCCCCGGCGGCCGTCCTCCCGGCCCGTCCGGCGACCCCTTCTCCCGCGAGCCCTCCGGCCCGCCCTCGGACCCGTACCGGCGTGAGCAGCCCGGTCAGCCCTCCGACCCCTTCCGGCGCGAGCCCGGCGGCCCCGGGGGCGACCCCTTCTCCCGTGAACCCTCCGGCCCCGGCGGCCGTCCTCCGGGCCAGGGCGGCCCCGGCGGCCCCGGTCCCGGCCAGGGGGGTCCGTCCGGCTTCGGCGGCGACCCCTCGCGGCCGCTTCCCCCGCCGCCCGGCCCCACCGCCGGCGGCGGCTTCCCCGGCCAGGGCGGCCCTGGTGGTCCGGGTGGGCAGAACGCTCCCGGCGGACCGGGTGGTCCCGGCGGCCAGGGCGGTTTCGGACAGGGCGGCGGTCCCGGCGGCCAGGGCGTTCCGCAGGCGTTCCAGCCTCCCGGGCAGCCCGGCCGGCCCGGTCCGTCCGGTCCGTCGGCCCCGTCCGGGTTCCCCCAGGAGACCGGCCGTCAGCAGCCCGGCGGCGCGCCCTTCGGCGGCGGTGACGACGACTGGGTGCTGTCCCCGCCGTCGAACACCGGTCCCGGTCAGGGCGACCCCCGCAACCCCGGCCCGCCCCAGGGCGGCGGTGGCTACGGCTACCCGCAGCCGGGCGCCACGCAGGCTCCGCCCGGACCGTCGTACCAGCAGCAGCCGGCGACCTGGACGGCCACGATCGGCCCGGACCGCGCGTACTTCATGGCGATGATGCACCGCTCCGGCCCCGAGGCCGCCGGGCTGAACCTGCCCGCGTACTCGCCCGAGCAGCAGCGCACGCTCACCGGCAACCAGATCACCATCGGCCGCCGCCGCCACTCCACCGGCGAGACCCCCGACATAGACCTGTCGGTGCCTCCGGAGGACCCGGGCGTCTCGCATCAGCACGCGGTGCTGGTGCAGCAGCCGGACGGCAGCTGGGCCGTCGTCGACCAGAACTCGACGAACGGCACCACGGTGAACGGCTCGGAAGAACCGATCCAGCCGTTCGTCCCGGTGCCCCTCCAGGACGGCGACCAGGTGCACGTGGGCGCCTGGACGACGATCACCGTCCGCCGCGGCTGACCGGGACACCGTCCGGACTCTTACGGGCGGACGGCGGAGTACGGGGGCATCGGGGACACGGGCATCGCCCGCACCCCGCGCCCCTGCGCCCCGCGCCCTCGCCTTCCCCTACGTCCGCACCGGGGCGGGGTCCGACGGTCCCGGCAGGGGCCATGCGTACGGCCCCTCCGGTGCGTCCAGCCAGGCCCACGCGTGTCCGTCGCCGACCGTGACGCCGTAGCGCTCCCGCCCCGGCATCCCCTCGCGCTCCCAGAGGGCGTACGCCTCCTGCGGGTCGAGGACGCCACGGGTGAGGGCCACCAGGAAGCGGAACAGGTCGTTCTCCCTCGCCCGGTGCGGGACGCCCGCGAACGGCACGGGTTCGGGCTCGGGCCGGTCCGCGCCGCGCAACGGCACGAAGAAGGCGGGGGTGCGCAGGAAGCGTCCCTCCGCGTGTGCGGCGTCCCGCACGGTCAGCGCGATCAGCCCGGTGGCCAGCGGCGCCAGGACGAGCGCGCCGGGCGGGCACTGGGCGAGCCAGGGGGACGGGATCGACGTCAGCGTGCAGGTCGCGACGATCCGGTCGAAGGGGGCGCGCTCGGGAACCCCGCGCGCCCCGTCGCCGGTGACGACGGTGGGCCGGTATCCGGCGTCGGCGAGATGTCTGCGCGCGGACTCCGTGATCTCCGGATCCAGGTCGATCGTGGTGACGTTCGCGTCGCCGAGCCGGTACGACAGGAGCGCGGCGTTGTAGCCGGTGCCCGCGCCGATCTCCAGGACCCGCGCCCCGTCCCCGACCCGCAGTTCGGCCAGCATCAGCGCCATCAGGGAGGGCTGGCTGCTGGAGGAGACCAGCACGCCGTCACGCAGCCGGGTGGCCAGCGGGGCGTCCTCGTAGGCGCCGCGCAGCCAGCGCTCCCTGCCGCGCGGGTCGGCGCTCTCGCACCAGCGCCGCTCGTAGCCGCCGGCGCCGCTGACGTAGTAGTAGGGCACGAAGAGGTGGCGCGGAACGGTCGCGAAGGCCTCCCGCCACCGCGGGTCGACGGCGAAGGCGCCACTGGCGTCGATCTCGCGCACCAGCGCGGCCCGCTCCGCGGCGGCGAGATCCGCGAGCCGCCCGCCGAGTCCGTGCTCACCCATGCCTCCCATGCCTCCACTGTGCGGGGCGGCACGCTCCGAGGCGAACCCGCGGGCAAGGGCTGACGGCGGCGGCCGGTCTCCACTCCCCCGGTCCCGGAGCCTCTTGTCCTCGGTCCTAAGCCTTGCGTCCTCGGTCTCGGCGTCTGAGACCATGGGAGGCGTGAAAGAGATTCGGCGCGGCACGCTTCAGGAGCAGACCTTCTACGAGCAGGTCGGCGGGGAGGAGACCTTCCGCCGGCTGGTCCACCGCTTCTACCAGGGAGTCGCCGGCGACCCGATCCTGCGGCCCCTGTACCCGGAGGAGGACCTGGGCCCGGCCGAGGAGCGCTTCGCGCTGTTCCTCATGCAGTACTGGGGCGGTCCGACGACGTACAGCGAGCGCCGCGGCCACCCGCGGCTGCGCATGCGGCACGCGCCCTTCGTCGTGGACCGGGCCGCGCACGACGCCTGGCTGAAGCACATGCGCGAGGCGGTCGACGAGCTCGGCCTGTCCGAGGAGCACGAGCACACGCTGTGGAACTACCTGACGTACGCGGCCGCGTCGATGGTGAACACCCCGGAGTAGCCCCGATCGCAATCGAGCGGGGCCACGACGCCGAGGGCCCCGGCATGATCGAGGCCGCCGGATCCCGGTGACCGCAACGACGAAGACGGGCACCCGGGAGGTGGGCGCCCGTGAGCTGGTCGACGACGTCAGTGGACGCTGATGTCGAGCGTTCCCAGCCCGCCCGACCGCTGCCGGACGGCGATCGACCCGTACGGTGTGCGCAGCCGCAGCCAGGTGCCGAGGGACAGCAGCGCGACGTCCTCGGAGCGCGTCGAGGGCCGCAGGAAGCCCAGCGACTGGGCCGCGTGCACGGCCCGCACGGGAAGGCCGGTGTCGCCTACCGTCCGGGACCAGATCTCCCGCCCGATGCGGTCGAGTTCGGTCCGCGTGCGCAGGTCGGCGGTCAACTCCTCGGTACGGGAGCGGAATTCGGTGACGGCTGCGCCGACCGTGGCGCGCAGCGCGTCCGGCGAGGGCAGGCCGGGCCCAGGCCGCCAGCCGCCGCGCGGCGGCAGCACCCCGGCCCACGGCGGCCCGGTGACGGCGGCGGGGACGGCGGCCGTGGCGGCGCTCTCGTCGACGGCCTCCAGCAGCTCGCCGGCCGACACGGTCACGTCCAGCGTGACGTCCAGGCCGTTCTCGTACGGCTTGGCCAGCCGGACCGCGCGGACGGCGAGCACCTCGAACGAGGGGGGCCGTCCGAAGACGGCGAGCGCGGTGCCGGCCGCCTGGAGCCGCACGGCCGCGCCACGGTCGTAGTGGAGCAGCCGGGAGAGGAAGGCCGCGAGGTCCGCCGCCTCCCCCTCGTCGGCGAGGTGGAGCACCGTCATGCGGCGACGGCCTCCTTGCCGGCCTTCTGGTCGTCGTCGTCCCGGTACTCCGAGAGGAACTCGCGCTCCTCGTCGGTGAGCCGGCGCGGACGCTCGGCCTCGAAGTCGAACGGCACGACCACCGTCGAGGCCCGGACGTAGACGTGGTCGCCGTCCTTCACCTCGTAGGCGATGGTGAAGGAGGCGGCCCTGATCTGCGTGATCCACAGCTCGATGTCCACCGGCGTGTGCCGGTGGACGAGCTGCCGCTTGTAGTCGATCTCGTGGCGCGCCACCACGGACCCCTGCTTGAAGTCCTTCTCCGGGCGGAACAGGAAGTCGATACGGGCTTCCTCCAGATAGCGGAGGAAGACCACGTTGTTGACGTGGCCGTACGCGTCCATGTCCGCCCAGCGCAGCGGGCAGCGGTAGATGTGCCGCAAGATCGATCAGCCCCGGGTCAGCTTCTTGTAGGTGGCGCGGTGCGGACGCGCGGCGTCGGCGCCCAGCCGCTCGATCTTGTTCTTCTCGTACGACTCGAAGTTGCCTTCGAACCAGAACCACTTGGAGTCACCCTCGTAGGCGAGGATGTGCGTGGCGACCCGGTCGAGGAACCACCGGTCGTGGGAGACGACCACGGCCGCACCCGGGAACTCCAGCAGCGCGTTCTCCAGGGACGACAGGGTCTCGACGTCGAGGTCGTTCGTCGGCTCGTCGAGGAGGAGCAGGTTGCCGCCCTGCTTGAGGGTGAGCGCCAGGTTGAGGCGGTTGCGCTCACCGCCGGAGAGGACGCCGGCCGGCTTCTGCTGGTCCGGGCCCTTGAACCCGAACGCCGAGACGTACGCGCGCGAGGGCATCTCGACCTGTCCGACGTTGATGTAGTCCAGCTCGTCGGAGACGACGGCCCACAGCGTCTTCTTGGGGTCGATGTTGGCGCGGCTCTGGTCGACGTACGAGATCTTGACGGTCTCGCCGACCTTGATGGAACCGGAGTCCGGCTCCTCCAGCCCCTGGATCATCTTGAACAGGGTGGTCTTGCCGGCGCCGTTCGGGCCGATGACCCCGACGATGCCGTTGCGCGGGAGCGTGAAGGAGAGGTCGTCGATGAGGACCTTCTCGCCGAACGCCTTGGAGAGGTTGTTGACCTCGACGACGATGGAGCCCAGCCGCGGGCCCGGCGGGATCTGGATCTCCTCGAAGTCCAGCTTGCGCATCTTGTCCGCCTCGGCCGCCATCTCCTCGTACCGGGCGAGACGCGCCTTGGACTTGGCCTGACGCCCCTTGGCGTTGGACCGCACCCACTCCAGCTCTTCCTTGAGCCGCTTGGCGCGCTTGGCGTCCTTCTGCCCCTCGACCTTGAGACGCGTGGCCTTCGTGTCGAGGTAGGTGGAGTAGTTGCCCTCGTAGGGGTGGGCGCGACCGCGGTCGAGCTCCAGGATCCACTCGGCGACGTTGTCGAGGAAGTACCGGTCGTGGGTGACGGCGACGACGGTGCCGGGGTACTTGGCGAGGTGCTGCTCCAGCCACTGCACGGACTCGGCGTCCAGGTGGTTGGTGGGCTCGTCGAGCAGCAGCAGGTCGGGGGCCTCCAGCAGCAGCTTGCAGAGCGCGACGCGACGGCGCTCACCGCCGGAGAGGTTGGTGACGGGCCAGTCGCCGGGCGGGCAGCCCAGGGCGTCCATGGCCTGCTCCAGCTGGGTGTCCAGGTCCCACGCGTTGGCGTGGTCCAGGTCCTCCTGCAGCCTGCCCATCTCGTCGAGCAGCGCGTCCGAGTAGTCGGTCGCCATCAGCTCGGCGACCTCGTTGAAGCGCTTGAGCTTGCCCATGATCTCGGCGGCGCCGTCCTGCACGTTCTCCAGAACGGTCTTGGACTCGTCGAGCGGCGGCTCCTGCAACAGCATGCCGACGCTGTAGCCGGGCGACAGGAACGCGTCACCGTTGGAAGGCTGCTCGAGCCCCGCCATGATCTTCAGAACGGTGGACTTACCGGCACCGTTCGGCCCGACCACACCGATCTTCGCGCCGGGCAGGAAGCTCAGCGTTACGTCGTCAAGGATGACCTTGTCGCCGTGTGCCTTGCGCGTCTTGCGCATGGTGTAGATGTACTCAGCCAAGAGAAACCGTCCGGCAGCTTGAAATCAGGCAGTGGGCAGATACACCCCATCTTGCCTGACCGCCACCCCCGGGCGGAAACCCGATTGACGGGGCGCGGCTGACCTGGGGGTTTCACCGGCGCGACGAGATCGCAGGTCGAGGTCGGCCGACTTCGGCCGACGGCCGCCGGCCCGACGGCAGAGGTCGGATCGGACGTGAGGTCGCGGCCGGTCGAGTCGGTCGAGGGGTGTGGCCGGAGTCGGTTCGGTCGTCCGGCCGGGTTCGGCGTGCCGTCGTGGGGTCCGCCGCGGGTCAGTCGTGGGGCTGGGTTTCCTTGCGGCCGATCAGGATCAGGGCCGCGCCGCCGATGATCACCAGGCCGATGGCGGTGCCCGCGATGAGAGGGGTGGCGGCGCCGCCGCCCGTCGCGGCCAGGTCGACGCCCTTGTCCGTGGAGGCGCCGCCGATCGTGGCGGGGCTGGGCTCGCTGAGGGTCTGGGTGGTCAGGCCCGCGGTGTCGTCGGCCCGGGTTCTGCAGTCCAGGACGCCGGTGAAGCGGTAGCCGACGCCCTGCGGGTCGTCGATCGTGAAGTCGTAGGCCTGGTCCTCCTGGAGCGGGATCGTCTCGGTGCGGGACGCGCCGGCCGGGACGGCGTGGCCGACGCCCATCAGCTCGTAGACGAAGGCCGCGTCACCTCGGTTGACGGCGGTGAGGTCCAAGCCGCCCTTCACACAGTTCTTCGCCGCGGACAGCGCCGGGAGGGCGCCCTGCGGCGCCCAGGCGGCGCCGGCCGTCGCCGACACCGTCGACTCGCTGGAGCCGGCCAGGATCTGGGTCTGGCTGCGGCTCTCCGAGGTGAACGCGCGGCCCACGGGGACGGTCGTCGAGGCCTGCACGGTCAGCGCGGCCGAGCCGGGGACCGCGTCGGCGGGCACGTCGAAGAACAACTGGCTGCCGTCCGTCGCGGACGTGACCACCTTGCCGTCCTTGCCGACGATCCGCACCCCGCTGGTGGCGGCGTCCGGCGGAGGCGAGACCGTCACGGCGGTCGCTCCGGTGTGCACGGTCACCGGGCCGAGCAGTTCGCCGGGCCGGCCGGAGACGGCGGGCGCGTCGAGGGTGAGGGAGCCGGCGGGCTCCGCCACCGGGCGGGCCGCCTTCTGGAGGTAGTCCGCGAGCCGCTCGGCCCGCGGCCCGACGGCGTCGACGTCGGCGCCGTCCGAGTAACGCCAGATGGCCACCTGGGTGCCCGCGGCGGCGTCCTGCTCGGTCAGACCGCCGTCGATGCCGGCCTTGCGGGCGAGCGAGGCGAGATCGTTCACCTGGGGGTAGGAGTTCTGCAGGATCCAGCGGATGCGCCCCGCGTTCCTGTTGGCGGCGAGCGACGTGCCGCTCCACGGCGTCTCGTGGTATCTCGCGTCCCGCTGCGTGGGGTTGTAGAGGTCGACGCAGTAGGTCTGAAGGGTTCCGCCACCCTCGACGGACATCTCGAACAGACCGGCCGACACCTCGCGGTCTGCGCCGTCGGCGTGGATCACGGCCGCGCCGTAGGTCTTGAGGCCGCCTATCGTCGCGGTGGCCCCGCCCTGACTCTGCGTCATCTCGGCGGCCGTCGCCGTGTCCGCACCGGCGACGACGCCCACCGCGACGAAGCCGGACACCAGCGTCGCCACGGCGAGGCGCACCATGCCTCGTCCGCGCGAGAACCGCGCAGAGAACGAAGAAATCACACAATTCCCCTTCGAGCAGGACCCGTTGACGTGGGGGGCACGGTCCCACCTGCAGAATCTGAAGCTCCATGAGCCACGTCCGGCATCCTAGAGACGTGGCGCACCACGCTTGCCGGTGATCTCATCGGATCGGCGATCCGACTCGGAATCGTTATCCCCAAGATCGCCGGCCGGCCGGGCTTATCGACAAATACACTCCACGACCCGAAGTCCGTTCGCCGATAAGCCGCGACTCGGTCGGCGTCCGAGCCCGGGCCGCCCTGACGCTGCGTCACCGTCCCGTTCCCTCGCGCAGCGGTCCGTCCCGCGTCGCGCCGCGTCGCCCCGCATCCCGGCTCACGTTGCCGCGGCCACCCCCGCGGCCACCGGCTCGCGCCGCCGCCGGGACTGCGGCTTCCGCTCCGGGGAACCCGCGGGGTCCGCGGGCTCCGCGGGGCTCACAAGATTCCCGGTACTCGTGGGACTTCCGGTACTCGTGGGACTCCCGGGACTCGTGGCCGGCGTCTCCCAGTCCGGCTCGGGCCGTGACGGCGTGCCGGCGGCGGCCTGATCGGGGCGGCCCGACCTCCGGAACGCCGACGTGCCGCGGGCGAGGTCATGACCGATCGCCACCGCGTCGATGTCCGCCGACGTCCAGCCCTGCTGTCCCTCGCGCGACTCCGTGCGCACCTTCAGCCTGCCCTGCACGACGACCGGGTCGCCGACGTTGAGCGAGGCCATCGCGTTCGAGGCCAGCTGCCGGTTGGACCACACCGTGAAGAAGTTGGTGTGCCCGTCGGTCCAGGCGCTCTTCTCCCGGTCCCAGTAGCGCGAGGTCACCGCCAGCCGGAACCTCAACGACGCGCCCGACGCCAGCTCCCTGAACACCGGCTGCGTCGCCACGTTGCCCACCGCGCAGACCATCGTCTCGTTCATTCGAACCCCTCCCTCACCGGGCGATCGCGCACCCGGACGGGCCCACGGGCCTCTCCCGTACGGCCGAGTACGCAGCGGCGGTCGCGCACCGATACACCACGCCCCGCCGGCTGCCTCACGGCGACCGCGTCCTTCGCGACCGCCGCGAAGCCAGACTGCCTCCGCCGCACCGGACCCGCCGGGCCCTGTGGACCACCCCCGGCCTGTGGACAACGCCACCACCCGGACGAGTGACACACATCCCCCTGGACGGATCACCCCCGTGCATCCGACGCCGCACCCCCGTGAATCGCCCGACATCTGGCGCGCGAGGAGCGACGGACGTCTCGCTCCCGTCGACCGCCCGTCGTCATCGCGCGCCGGCCGCCACCCCCGTGACCCGTGCGTACTGCTCCCGCACCTCCCGGTAGCGCAGCAGTTCCGAGGCGACGGGGTCCAGGACGCGTGCCCGGCCGCAGCCGGCCGCCGCCTCCCGCAGCCGGCGTTCCGCATCCTGGCCGTAGCGCCGGGCCGGGCCGCGGGCCGCCATCCGGCAGCTCCACTCGACCAGCGGACCGCCCACGATGCCGGACACCATCAGCAGCACCGGAACCCCGAGATTCGGCGCGAGAACGCCCACGATCTGCCCGACCAGCCACAGACCGCCGACGACCTGGAGCAGCGTCATGGCCGCCTGCGCCATGACGGCCACGGGCCACCACCCCGGCCGCGGCGGCCTGCCGGGCGGCAGACCGGCCCGCGCCGCCAGTTCGTCCAGCGCCTCGGGCAGCCCCTGCGCGCCGCGCACGGCCGCCTCCCGCACGGCCTGCGCCCAGGGCGTGGGCAGTCCCGCCGAGGCCCGCTCGGACAGCGTGCGAACCGCCTGCTCGACGCGTTGCCTCGCCGTGGTCTCCTCGTCGGGCGGGGCGCTGACCGGCAGTCGCCCGGTGGGAGGGTCGCGCCGGTCCTGATGCCAGCGCCACAGCCGCAGCCACGGCGTCCCGCACGCGCGGCCCGCGTTGCGCAGCCAGGCGCGCTCGGCCGCCTCACCGGCCGCGGTGGCGCCCACCGCGTCGGCGAGCCGGTCGGCGAACTCGTCCCGCGCCTCCTCGCTGAGCCCGGTGCGCCGTCCGGTGGCGTAGACGGGACGCAGCCGCCATGCCGCGGTGTCCAGGTCGGCCGAGATGCGGCGTGCGGCGGCGCCGCGCTCCGCGACGAACTGGCCGAGCAGTTCCCGCAGTTCCGGCAGGCCGTCGCCGGTGAGCGCGGACAGGGCGAGCACGGTGGCACCGGGCTCGCCGTACTCGCCGAGGGCCACGCCGTCCTCGTCCAGGAGGCGCCGCAGGTCGTCGAGGACCAGCTCGGCGGCCTCGCCGGGCAGGCGGTCGACCTGGTTGAGGACGATGAACATGACCTCCGCGTGGCCCGCCATGGGCCGCAGATAGCGCTCGTGCAGGACGGCGTCGGCGTACTTCTCCGGATCGACGACCCAGATGACCGCGTCGACCAGCCCCAGGACGCGGTCGACCTGCTCCCGGTGCTGGACGGCGGCGGAATCGTGGTCGGGCAGGTCGACCAGGATGAGCCCGCGCAGCTGCTCCTCCGCGTCCGCGCTCTGCACCGGCCGTCTGCGCAGCCGTCCGGGAATGCCGAGCCGGTCGATGAGGGCCGACGCGCCGTCGCTCCACGTGCACGCGATGGGCGCGGAGGTGGTCGGCCTGCGCACGCCCGTCTCCGAGATGTTCACCCCCGCGAGGGCGTTGAACAGCTGGGACTTCCCGCTCCCGGTGGCGCCCGCGAGCGCGACGACGGTGTGCTGCCCCGAGAGCCTGCGCCGGGCCGCCGCCTCGTCGAGGACCCGGCCGGCGCGGGCGAGCGTCCTGTTGTCGAGACGGGCGCGGGAGAGCCCCACGAGCTCGCGCAGGGCTTCGAGCCGGGACCGCAGGTGCCCCTCGTAGACGAGCGGAGTCGACGGCAGCGCCCCGCCGCCTCCCCCACCTCCCCCGCCTCCCCCGCCTCGGCTTCCTCCGCTTCCCGCTCCTCCGCCTGCGCCCCCTGCGGCGGTCACGCCGCTCCGGGGCTCCTTGGCGGCGGCCTGCTCGGCTGCGGACGCTTCGGTCACCCTGCGGGCGATGAGACCGTCGTCCCAGGCCGTGCCGTCCTCCGCCGGCGAGTCGGTGCGCGCCTCCCCATCGGAGTCGCCGTCCGACGGGGGGACCGAGCCGGGCACGCGCGCGTGACGGGCTGCCACGCGTTCCGCACGGTCGCGCCGGCCGGCGCGTCCCTCCCGCGCGCGGGAGCGGGCCTCGGCCGCGTTCTCGTCACCGGCGTCCGTCACGTCCCGGGCATCCACGTCGCTGTCGGCGCTCCCGTCGCCGCGCTCGTCCCCGTCGCCCGTGGGGCCCCTGCGACTCCCCTGATCGGAGTGACCCGAGTGATCCGTGTCGTCAGAGTGACCTGTGTGATCCGAGTGGTCCGAGCGATCGGGGTGATCCGAGTGCTCCCTGTGGTCCCTGTGGTCCGTGTGGTCCGTGTGGTCCTGGTCAGTGACGGCGGTCACCGGTCACCTCTCCTTCTGCAGTACGGACAGCGCGGCGATGAGTTCGGCCTGGGGTTCGGGGTGGACTTCGAGTCCGTCAAGGGGGGCGAGCCGGCGCTCGCGCTCGGTGTGCATGACGCGGTCGAGGTGCTCGGCGAGCAGACGTCCGGCCCGGTCGCGCAGCCGCAGGGCCCCGTGCGCGCCGATCCGCTCCGCGAGCCCCTCGCCCGCCGAACGCGCCCTGCGGCCGCCCAGCAGTGCGGTGGCGACGAGGGCGGCGACGGCCTCGGGATCGGGCGCGACACCACGTTCCAGGGTGCGCACCTCGTCCTCGGCGTACTCGTCGAGTTCGCGCCGCCAGCGTCGTACCGCGAGGCCGATCCGGTGCTCGACGCTCTCCGGATCGGCGTCGTCATGGCCCGTCAGCTCCGGGGCTCGTGCCGCGGGTTCGCGCCGCCATGCCTCGTCGACGCGCTCGTCGGCGGCGGCGACCGCGCACAGCAGGAGCGCCACGAGGCTCTCTGAGAGGGCGTCGAGGAGCTCGCTCGCGGTGCAGTCCAGCGGGAAGGCCCGCCAGCGCTTGAGGGCATCACCGGCGAGCACGGCGCCGCTCTGCAGCCGGCCCCGTACACGCGCGTACTCGCTGTCGTACGCCGTCTCGACCGCCGAGGTCAGCCGCAGGGCGGCCGCGTACTGGGCGGCGGCCGCGCCCGCCAGTTCGGGCATGCGGGCCTTGAGGGAGTCGAGCACGCCGTGGGCCGTGCGGCTCAGCGCGTAGCGGCGGGCGCCCGAGTCCTGGGCGTGATGGGCCAGCCAGGTTCGCAGCGGCGCCACCGCGGTGCCCGGCAGCAGCCCGCCGCCCCAGGCGGACTCGGGCAGTTCGGGAACCGTGAAGCGCGGGACGTCCCCGAGCCCGGCCTTGGTGAGCAGGGCGCCGTACTGCCGGGACACCTCGGAGACGACCTGGTGGGGCACGCGGTCGAGGACGGTCACGAGCATGACGTCGTACTCCTTGGCCGTGCGCAGCAGATGCCAGGGCACGGCGTCGGCGTAGCGTGCGGCCGTCGTGACCATCACCCAGATGTCGGCGGCGCAGATCAGTTCGGCGGCGAGGACGCGGTTGTCGGCGACGAGGGAGTCGACGTCGGGTGCGTCGAGGAGGGCGAGGCCGGGCGGGAGCGTGTCGGCTGTCTCGATGCGCAGCACGCGTCTGCCGTCCTCGCCGGGCAGCAACAGGTCCTCCATGGACTCCTGACGGTGCGTCCACACGCGGGTGAGGCCGGGCAGCACGCGCATGCCGCTGAACCAGTGCTGGTCCTCCGGATGGCACACGAGCACCGGTGTGCGTGTCGTCGGCCGCAGCACGCCCGCCTCGCTGACGCGCCGCCCCACCAGGGAGTTGACGAGGGTGGACTTGCCGGCGCCGGTGGACCCGCCCACCACCGCGAGCAGCGGGGCCTCCGGCTGCCTGAGCCGGGGCACCAAGTAGTCGTCTAGCTGGGCGAGGAGTTCGTCGCGGTTGGCACGCGCGCGTGGGGCGCCCGCCAGGGGCAGCGGAAAGCGTGCGGCGGCGACACGGTCGCGCAGGGCGGAGAGTGCGTCGAGCAGCTGAGGCCGTACGTCCAAGGTCACCACACGCGAAGAATGCCCAATTTTAGGGGATTTATGAAGCATATAGGCATGTCTGCGCGCCGATAGGACACAACGGACGGAAGGTGCGACTGGGACAGAGGTGCAGGCCAGGCATAACGAGTGCACAACACCCGTGTCGCGGGACGCCAAAAGCGGTGCACGATTCGCACCTGCCTGCGATTATCAGGACCGCTTCACCGAACCTCCACATTGAGCCACGGAGGCGAAGCAACCAGGACAAGGAACCGGGAGCCCTATCCTTGTCCCCGGCAGCGTGACGGATCAGCCCACACCCGGGCAGCACGTACGAGGCCACCACACCGGCCCCCGTAGCTCAGTGGATAGAGCAGGCGCCTTCTAAGCGCTTGGCCGCAGGTTCGAGTCCTGCCGGGGGCGCAAGTCTCCGCCCTCCCATTGGGAGGGCATTTTTGCTGGTCAGAGCATGTATGGTGCGACGCGCCAAAGCCCCGGACACTCCCCCGACGATCATGGGGAGGGTCCGGGGCTGTCCGGCTGCAACCGGGTTTTCGCGGGTGGCTGTGTCGAATACGTGTCGAAGTTTTCGGCGCGGAGCCTCAGCCCGCGTCGGGCAGCTCGGGAAGATCCCCCGCGGCCTCCAGGCGCCGTTTCAAGTCAGGCAGCTGCCCCTCGACGCACCGGGCGTAGGTGGCCAGCAATACCGGCACGCTGTTGCCGGCCCATTCAGCCACCTGGGCGGGCGGGATCCCGTCATTGAGCCACTTCGTGAGGCGCGTGTGCCGGTTGTCGTACACCCGCTTTCCCGTGGGCGGCTCGAAGACGTGCGGCGGCAGGACGGCCCTCCGCGCGCTGCGCCCCGCCCGGCGGATGACCGATCCCGCGAGGACGCCGCCCGTCTCCCCCTGGAACAGCGGATCACCGGACTTGAGCTGCTCGTCCTCCCCTCGTCATGTCTTGCGGCGAGGACGCCCGCCGGCCAGGACCGTGCGATGCCGCCGCAGCGGTGATGCCGCTCGCGTGGCTGTCGGCCGATGTCAGGCGGACGGCGGGAAGGGACGGCAGGGCTCGCTGGAGGCCGGGGGCTCGTCGGTGACCTTGCAGAGGTGGGCCGACGGGCCCCGCACGCCGGCTGACCACTTGACGCTGGGCGTCGTGACGTCATAGGTGCCCGGACCGCAGTGCGTGCGGGATGAGACGTAGGTCCGCGGTTCGCGAGGTTTTCCGATCCATACGCTGACGCCGGCCTGCACGTAGTAACAGGCCGTCGGGTCGGTGACGGTCAGCTTCCCCGAGAGCGAGACCTCGAAGGTGTCGGAGGTGGTCAGGGTGCCCTTGAAGCCGGCACCCGGGATTGCCAGGTTCTCCGGTGTGGATTGCGCTGCCGTGGCGGTGCCTGCGGTGAGCAGCAGTGTGGCACCTGCCGCGGCGGCAACCAGAGTCTTGCGCATGATGGGTGTCCTTTCGGTCGCGCTGGACGATCAATGCGGGCAGCAGCGACCTTAGGAAGCCTCTATATCCCCGCGGTATCGCATCCCTGAGGGTCTACCGCCCGCCTCGACCTCGTCGGCAGTCCCCTCCGTCTCAGCGGTAGTCGGCCATAGCATCGGGGAGGGGAGCCGAGACGTGGTGGGCTCTCCTCCCCGGTTGAGACGGTGCGTCGTCGGCGGCAAGCACCGCTTGTGGTCACTGCGTCAGAAGCGGTGCGGTTCGCCCACCTCCAAGAGTGACCGCGACTGGTTGCGACGCGGAGTACCTACGCTCACCGGCTCCGCGTCCTGATCGTCGGGAGTGTCCGCGGCGTACTTCAACAGGGCTGCTGTTGTGTGGAGTTGCTCCGCTTCAGCCATGTCCGCCGGACGTGACGTGCAGCCGTCGTTGTCATCTGTGCTCAGGTGGCAGGGCTCGTTTGGGCAGGGGGCTGTACACCCGGGTTGGCCGGGGCGGTGCTGAGGGTGCGTGCCGCGCGCAGGGGGCAACCGCGGGCAACACCGGCGCCTCGCAGCCGCATAGCTGCTCGCTTCCTCGCGCAGAGACGGCCCTTGCAGGCGGCGGGCGGCGTGGTGCCTGCCGCTCGCTGCGAGATCGTCCACGCGGTTCCGGTCAACCGTCCGTAGGGGTCTGCCGGACCCGCCCGTAGCGGGTCAGCGAGCGTCGCGGCTACCTTCGGCGTCGGATGTACCAACCGGCCACCAGCACGATGAGGATGGCAACGACGAAGGCCCACACGGTCGTTGCGCCGTGATACGAGCGGTAAGCATTCAGGGCGAGCATGTTCAGGCGGATACCCCGGGCGCACGACTTCAGCCGAGACGCATGATCCGCCCTCCGCCGAACTCGTGTCGAAGGCGTCGTACGTCCGTGGGCGGTGGACTGCCGCCGCTCGTGCGGCACTTGGCCGCCGGGCGCCGGGCACAGGTTCTCGCCGTGGGCGCCGCAGCGCGGCGTCGGTGAGGCCGGGCGGGGCCGGGCGGGCTGGGCGGAATCCGGATGTTGGATCAGCTGAAGAGAGCCACCAGGCCGTTCACCCAGATCGCCAGGAAGGCGACGGCCGCCGTCAGGCAGCCGAGGCCTGCCAGCGCGCCGCCGATCGTCCATGGCTCGGCCGGCGCCTCGTGTTCGCCCTCCGGGGCGTCCCGGTAGGAGGCCGGGTCTTCCCAGTGGACGGGGTGGCCCGACTCCTCGGCGCAAGCGGTCCGTACCGCGACCAGTTGCTCCGCCGCGAAAGCCGAGGCGGCCTTCGTCTCGGGGGCCTGCCAGGCGAGGGCCTTCATCCGTTGCCGGGGAGAGCTGTACCGCGCCTCGAAGGCGGCGCTCTCGTCGGCGTTGCGGTCGCTGTCGAGGTACATCCAGCGTCCGGCCTCGGCGGCGTCGCCGTAGAGCCGGTAGACCTCGGCCAGACGTCTACGCAGCGTCAGGTCGTGCGGGTACGACGAGACGAGGCCGCGCAGGCGCTGGCGCGCGACGGGGATGCGGCCGGCGGCCAGGTCCGCGTCCACGCGGGCAAGGGTCTCTCTCAGGGGCATGAACGCATGATCGAGTAACGCAATGGCGTACGTCGACCCGGTTTCGACGCCCGTACCCGTACCTGTACCTGTACCCGTACCTGTACCCGTAGCCGGACCCGTACCTGTCCCGTAGCCGGACCCGTACCTGTCCCGTAGCCGTACCCGTCCACGTCCGCGTGCGCCTCTGCCTCCCCCGCCCTCACGCCCCCCATGCCGTATCCGGCGCCGTCGTTTCCCGGCCCCTGGTCCGGAGGTATTCGGTGAGGGCGGCCGAGCCGTCCCGCAGGGTGATGTGCACCCCGCTCGGCGTCGCCGCGTCGGCCTCGGTCCTGGGGGCGACGGAGTTCGTGATCGCCACCGCCGCGGGATGCGTCCCGTGGGCGAGCAGGTCCGTCAGCATCATGTGGGGCGGGACGGCGGCGGGGGTGAGTTGTTCGGGCCAGGTGAGCACGGCCGGGGGCTGTTCGGGGTCGGACAGTTCCAGGGCGCGCAGGGGTGCTCCGAGTCCCACACCGAGTGCCTTCAGCACGGCCTCCTTGCGGGTCCATGTGCGCAGGAAGGCGGCCTTGCGGGCGGCGGGCGGGCGGCGGTGCAGCGCGGCCAGTTCGGGGGCGGCCAGGGCGACGCGGGCGGCCGTGTCCACGTCGAGGCCGAGGTCCGCGTCCTCGACGTCGAGGCCCACGCGTCCGTTCTCACAGACGGCGACGCCGATGACCGCGCCGCTGTGCGTGACGGAGAAGTCGGGCCGCGGTCCGCCCCGCGGCGGCGGTTCCAGCCGGACCTTGCCGTGCGGGCCGCCGCAGCGCGGGCACACGCGGCGCAGGGGGACGTCCGCCGCCGGCACGCCCAGCGGTCCGGCCAGGGCGATCCGGCTCAGCGCACAGCCCACCAGGAACCGTCCGCGGTCCGCCGGGTCGGCGGTCGCGTCGTGGCGGCGGCGCTCCACCGGGTCGAGCAGTGCCAGGAGCCCCGGGTGGGCGTCGGCCAGAGCGGCCCACCACACGTGAACGGGATGTCCTGGCACGGCGGCGTCTCGTCCCGGCGGCGCGAGGGAGGGAGCGGTCAGTGCACGGCGCGCAGCATGCGCGTCACGTTGATGCGCGTCGGCGAGAGGCCGAGTTCCACGCTCTGCATCATGCGCTCGCCGTTCAGCCGGCCGTAGGCGAGGAGGTCCACGTTCGCCAGGCTGAATTCGGGCCAGGTGTGAATGCTCAGGTGCGAGGCGGAAAGCAGGAGAATCGCGGTGACGGCGCCGTTGGGGAAAACGTGCGACGCCTCGCCGAGCACCGTGGCGTTTCCCTTTTCGGCGGCCGTGCGCAGCACCTGGAGGAGGCGCTCCTCGTCGGTCAGGATGCTGTGGTCGCTCACCCAAACGTCGACCGCATAAGAGCAGAGGTCGTCGACATTTATGCCTTCGGTGGCGAGGCTGGAGGAGTTGGTCATGGGGAACCGGGGGTGACGAACCGCTGCCCCCGTCTCCTTTCATATAGGCGCTCGATGGTGCCCAGAGTAGCATCCGGGGCGCAGGGGGGCTCGCGCGCGCGGTGCGTCAAGGGGGCCGGGGGGCGTCCGGCGCATTCGGCGGAGAACCGGTGCGGTGCCTTTCGGGAGGCATTTCCCTTTCATGCCCAGGAGCATCCGGGAAGTTTCCGGAAAGTCCTCGGGAAGGTTTCGGTGAGTTCCCGGAACCTTTTCGGGAATCGTCGCGGCAGGCATTCGGGGATTCCGCTGCGTGAACGCCATGCCATTACGTCCTGGGCGGGCGAATTACGCGCCGTTCCGCTGTCGTTTCTCCGCGCCGGGTGCGGGACCGGACGGCTCTCCACCAGCCCGTATACTCGATGGTCCCGGAATCCACAGATCAGTTTGCCTGGAGCAGCATTGTGACCAACGCGCGTCGGCACCCTCGGAGCACCCCCGCCGATTCCGTGCTCACGGAAGTCGCGGACGCCGTCCGGCTCCAGGAGGGTCCGCCCGGAGTGCGGTCCGTCCTGCGCGCCCTGCGCCGGCTCGCCCCGGCGTCCACGAAGGAGCTCAGCCGCGCGACGGGCCTGCCCGTGCCGATCGTGGCCGCCCTCGGCAACGAGCTGCGCCGCCGTGGTCTCGTCACGGAGTCACGTCCGTCGCGGCTGACCGATGCCGGTGCGGACCTCGTCGCCCAGCTGGGCATGGACCTCGTCCTCGACGCCACCTGCCGGGCCTGCGACGGCCGTGAGCTGGTCATCCCCGACGTGCTGGACGAGGCGGTGACCCGGCTGCGCGCGCTCATGGAGTCCGGTCCCGCCGCCGACATGGCGATCGACCAGTCGCACTGCACGGCCGAGACGAAGGTGCGCCGGGTGCTCGCGCTGCTCACGGCGGGGGCGCTGCCGGGCGGTTCGCTGCTGCTGATCGGCGACGACGACCTGGTGTCCCTGGCCGTCGCCGTGGTCGGAGACGTGCTCGGCGGCCCCATCGTGGAGCGGGTGACCGTCGTGGACATCTCGCCGGAGATCCTCGACCACATCCGCAAGACGGCGGCCGGGCTCGGCACCCGCGTCGAGACCGTCCAGCACGATCTGCGCCGTCCGCTGCCCGCCGAGCTGCACGGGCAGCACGACGTCGCCATGACCGACCCGCCGTACACGCCCGAGGGCGCCCGGCTCTTCCTCTCCCGCGCGGTGGAGGGGCTGCGGCCCGGTCCTGCGCACAGCGTCTTCTTCTCGTTCGGCGGCAAGAGCCCGGACGAGATGCTGGAGGTGCAGCGGGAGATCATGGAACTCGGCCTGGTCACCAACGGCTACGTCCGCAACTTCAACGAGTACGAGGGCAGCGGCATCCTCGGCGGCGTCGGCTTCTTCCAGCACCTGCTGACCACCACCTCGACCGCCTCCCGACAGGGTGAGTTCAGCGGCCCGCTCTACACCGGCGACAAGCGGACCCGGCAGCGCGAGTACACGTGCGCGGCGTGCGACGCGCGGATCCGGGTCGGCCCCGGCGCCCGCTGGACGTCGGTCGCCGCGCTGCGCGAGGACGGCTGCCCGCAGTGCGGCAAGGGCCCCTTCCGCCCCGGCCGCCTGGTCCCGGCGGAGGAGCCGCCGGCGCCGGCCGCCGAACCGCGGCCCTCGGCCGCCGGCACTCCGGCCGCCGCCGTCCCGGCCCCCGTCGCTCCCCCCGCCCCCGCTCCGCCCGCCCCCGTCGCTCCGATCGCCCCCGCGCCGCGCGCTTACGGCTGGCGTCCGCCGGAGGAGGCCGAGCGTGCCGCGCTCGCCGAGCGGGCCCGGCCGTACGTCACCCGGCAGGCCGACGAACGCGATCTGCCGGCCATCGGGCGGTTCGAGGCCGAGATCGCCCGTGTCTCCTTCGGCGAGGACGCCATCGACGACCCCGCCCGCTGGGAGTCGCGCCTCGGCCGCGCCATGGAGAAGTCCAAGGAGGGCATGATCGTCGCTCACCGCCCCGGCGAGGAGCCGGTCGGCTGGTGCTGGGTGAGCATCAACCAGAACGCGATGACCGGCGACCGGTACGCCAACTTCCGCTCCCTCGCGGTCTCCCTACTGGACAACCGCGGCGACGTCGCCGAACTCCTGCTCACCGCGGGCCTGGAGTTCTGCGCGGCCAACGGCATCACGGAGGTCGTCGGCAGGGTCCACGTGGGGAACGTTCCGATGCGCACGGTCTACCGCAAGTTCGGCTTCGACCCGACCAGCCTGTCGATGAAGCTGTTCCTGCCGAAGGGCGAGCAGGAGAAGCCGGACGGGAAAGAGGCGCGGCGGACGAGCGCGGACGGCGGCGTGCGATGAGCGGCACGGAGGGCTTCGACCCGGACCGGGTCAAGTGCGTCGTCTGGGACCTCGACGGCACCTTGTGGGACGAGGTCGCCGTCGAGTCGGCCACCGACGCGCTGCCCACGCCCCGCCCCGGCACGCTCGCCGCGATCGACGCGCTGGCCGCCCTCGGCGTGCTCAGCAGCATCGCGAGCCGCAGCGCCCCGTCGGTGCTCGACCGGCTGGAGACCGTGCCGGCGCTGCGCGAGCGGTTCCTGGCGCCGCAGGTGTCCTGGCAGGACAAGAGCGAGTCGCTGCGCAGGATCGCCGAGGAGCTGGGCATCGCGGTGGACGCGCTGCTCCTGGTCGACGACTCCCCCTATGAGCGCGCCGAGGTCGAGGCGCTGCTGCCGCAGGTGCGCACCCTGGCCCCCGAGGACGTCCCCGCGCTGCTGGCCGCGTTCGAGGGCCGGGAGGTCACCCCGGAGTCACGGGAGCGGGTGCGCCGCTACCGCACCGAGGAGACCCGCCGGGCCGAGGGCGAGCGCTTCCGGGGCTCGCGCGAGGAGTTCCTGCGCTGGTGCGACATGCGTCTGACGGTCGGCGCGGCGACGCCGGGCGAGGTCCCCCGCGCGCTGGAACTCGCCGCCCGCACGCACCGTCTGAACTCCTCCGGCCTCACCCCCCACCGGCTGCGCGAACTGGCCGCCGCGCCCGGACACGAGCTGTTCACGGCCCATATGACGGACCGTTTCGGCGAGTACGGCGTCATCGGCGCCGCCCTCGTCGACCGGACCGGCGACGCCTGCTGGTCGGTGCCGCTGCTCGCCCTGTCCTGCCGGGTCGCCGGCCGGGGAGCGGCCGCGGCGTTCCTGTTCCGGCTGATGCGGCGGGCCCGCGAGCGGGGGGCGTCGGAGTTCCGGGTCACGCTGCGCCCGACGGACGCCAACCTGGAGATGCGGATCCTGCTCCGCCAGGCGGGTCTGCGCCGTGTGGACGGCCCCGGCGAGGGCGCGGCCGCCGATTCAGCGGTCCTGGGGCGCAGCCTGGACGACGAACTGCCCGAGCCGCCCGCCTGGCTGCGGGTCGCCGAACGAGAGGACGCCGAGGCGTGACGGACACCCTGGACCGCGGCGCGGTGGAACGCGAGCTGCGCTCGATGATCGCCGAGGCGGCCCGCCTGGACGAGGCGTTCGTCGCCGCACTGCCCGCCGACACCGACCTGTTCGGGCCGCGGATCGGCCTCACCTCGCTGGCCGGGGTGACCCTGCTGGGCGCCGTCGACCGGCGTTTCGGGGTGGACGTGGCCGCGCTGGACCTGAGCCTGGACAGCCTTCAGTCCATCGCCACCCTGAGCGACTTCGTCGCGGCCCACCTCCAGCCCTCCTAGCCACCCGTCTGTACGTCCACCCTGTTCAAAAAGGGTGATCCCTACGGTCGTGCCGTGACCCGGTGGGAACGGCGGCGTTGAACGGGAAGTGCGACGGCGCCCCCTGCTGCCGCACGAACCGAATCAGCTAAGGAGAACGTGATGTCTCGCATCGCGAAGGTTGCCGCTGTTGCCCTCGGCACCAGCGCCGTGGTGGTCAGCGGGGCCGGCCTGGCCATGGCGGACGCGGGTGCCAACGGTGCTGCCATCGGCTCGCCGGGTGTCCTGTCGGGCAACGTCGTCCAGGTTCCGATCCACATCCCGGTCAACGTCTGCGGCAACACCGTCAACGTCATCGGTCTGCTGAACCCCGCGTTCGGCAACACCTGCGCCAACGTCAGCGACCACGGCAAGGGTGGCGGCGACAAGCACGGTGGCCACAACGGCTACGGCGACTGAGCAGCATTCCCCAGGAGAGCCCCGGCACCTCGAGCGCCGGGGCTCTCCCCTTTTCCTCGGTGGGCGTCAGGCGTAGCGGTAGATGTGGGAGACGTCCTCGAGGGCGTCCGGGGTCACGTTCCAGGGGGGCAGCTTCTCGTGCCGGGCCACGACCCTGCGGTACTGGCGGCTGCTCGGGCCGGGCGGCTCGGCGGGGAGGTAGCGGTGCTCGCGGTGGCGGCGCTGCCAGCGGGTCCACAGCAGGTCGACGAAGGCGTGGTGCAGCCAGAACACCGGGTCGTTGACGGAGGCGCCGCCGAGCATGACCCCGCCGACCCAGCGGTGCACCCGGTTGTGGTTGCGCCAGGCCGCGCTGCCCGAGCCTGAGCCCCAGCCCTCCAGCCTGTTGCGGAAGCCGCGGGCGACGGTCGAGTCCCAGGGCGACACGTCGTAGACGGGGTCGGCCAGCGCCGTCTCCACGTCTCTCGCGCCGGGCAGGTCGATGGGGGCGGCGGCCCGGCCGAGGTCGCGGGTGAGGAACTTGCCGTCGGTGACGTTCTCCTTGATGGTCCAGTTGCCGGTGGCGTAGGCGAACGGTCCGGTCGTCACCTGGTGGTCGGAGCGGCGTCCGTTGCCCCCGAGCAGGTCCTTCGTCCAGGGCGCCGCGGTGGTGGCGCGGTCGCGCGTCCAGTCCCAGTAGGGCACCGTCACCGACGGGTCGACCCGGCGCAGGGCCGCCTCCAGGTCGAGCAGGAACCTGCGGTGCCAGGGCAGGAAGGAAGGCGTCATGTGGGCGCTGCGCAGACCGCCGTCGCCGTCGGAGACGTAGTGGTCGATGTGCATCCGCACGAACGCGTCGTACTCGCCCCTCTTCTTGACCGCCAGCAGTGCGTTCACGAAGCGCCGCCGCTCGGCGCCGGTGAGCGTGCTGACGTCCTTACGGATGTAGGCCATGGTGTCCCCCCATGTGCGTGTGGTGGTGTGCCGGAGCGTCCTCGCGCAGCCGCTCCCCCGGGCCGAGCCCGTCGACGGCGGCGCGGACCGCCTCCAGCGGGGTGGCGTACGAGCGGTAGTGGTCGACCATGCTCAGCCAGGTGCCGTCGGCGCGGCGCATCAGGTGCAGCGGGCGGCCGTCGACCGTGACGTCCCAGCGCGCGCCGGCCGCGGCGGCCCCTCCCGCCGACCTGAGGACGCCGTGGATGCGCCGGCCCCGGTAGGTCTCGTCGAACGAGGAGTCCGGGGGGCCGCCGTCCGCCGGGCGCAGCGGCCGGGAGGCGGCGACGACCGGGGCGACGGCGAGGGCCGCGGAGCCTGCGAACAGTCCGCGCAGCAGGTCCCGGCGCCGTGCGCGGCGGGCCGGCCCGGATCTGGCCGTGACCGCCGCGGCTGCCGGAACTGCCGGAACTGCGCTCACGGGTACTCCGTCGACGCTGGCGACCATGGTGTGCTCCTCGTCCGGGACGGTGGTCCGGTGCGGTTGTCTGTGGGGCTAACCGCGGGGAGGGCCGCCTGGTCACCGTCTGCGCCCGAACGGCCGGTTCGGGTACGGCGACGGGCCCGGACGACGGCGTCCGGGCCCGTGTTCCGCGGCGGGCGACCGCAGTGCTGCTGACCTCTGCTTCAGCCCTTGCTACAGCCCTCGGTCCACGCCGAGGTCCGCGCCGGGCACGGCCTGGAGTACGGGGGTGATCACGCCCGCCTCGGGCAGCTTCAGGTCGGGCAGGCCGAAGTGGTCGGGGTTGGGCGCGGTGAGGGGCGCGTCCAGGACGAGGCCGGGGCCGAGCGTGCGCAGGTCGGAGGCGGGGGCGTCCAGGCCGACGTGGTCGAAGCCGTCGCCCAGCACCTCCGGCAGGGGCGCCCGCACGCCGAGGCCCGGCAGCCCGGCGGCGATGGGCAGCTGCGGGACGACGTGCTCCGGGATGAGGCGGCCCTCGACGAAGCGCGGCCCCTCGGGCGCGCCCGGCGTCGGCAGGGGGATCTCGCCGCCGATGGTGGGCAGTTCCACGTTGAGGGACTTCTCGACGCCGTCCAGCGGCACGGGGACGGGGACGGTGCCGACGGCGGATGCCGGGCTCGCGCAGACGGCGGCGCCGGCCGCGGCCGCGACACACGTGAGCACGGCGGCGAGGGTTCCTCGGGTGGTCGACTTCATCTCGGGTACGGGCCCTTTCGGTGGAGTTCGGAAGGCGGTGCGTCCGTACCGGGTAACGAGCCGGAAAACGGCATCAGTGCACAATTCCCCCGGGTGCCGTAATAGTGCTACCGCCATACCGCCGAACCGGCGCGACGGACGGGCCGGCGCCGGGCCGAGCCGCTGCGGCCGCGGATGCCGCGGCGGTCAGCTCGTCCAGAAGTCCCACCAGCGGGTCAGCACCAGCATGCCGACGATCCCGATGTGCAGCAGCGGGGGCGCCCAGGTGAAGTCGTCGAGGAAGTGGCGCAGGCCGGCCGGTGCCGGCAGGTGGCCGTTGCGCACGTCGAAGGCGACGACGTACCAGAACGGGAGGATCGTGGCGACCCACGCCAGGCAGCACCACAGGCACAGCGCGTTGATCCGGTACAGCGACTCGAACTGGAGCCAGGACACGAAGCCGACGCCGAAGAGGCAGCCGGCGGTGAACGTCAGCCAGTACCAGCGGGGGAAGGCGGCCCCGGCCAGCAGGCTCGCCCCGACGCACAGCACCGTCCCGTAGGCCACCAGGCCCAGCATCGGGTTGGGGAACCCGAACACCGAGGCCTGGTCGCTGCGCATGACGCTGCCGCAGGAGACGACGGGGTTGAGACTGCACCCCGGTGTGAAGCCGGGGTCCTCCAGCAGCTTGAACTCGTCGAGGGTGATGACCCAGGAGGCCAGCAGCCCGGCCGCTCCGGCAAGGACCAGCAGCAGGGCGAAGGCGCGGCCGTCGCCCACGGCGACCGGCTGCGGCCGCCGCATCAGCCGCGCAGTCGGCGGGCGGGCAGGACGATGTGCGCCGCCGCCGTCAGGGTCTCGTCGGCGCCCGCGAACGCGGCCAGCGCCTCGGGCGCGACGGCGCGTCCGGGCGTGGCCTCCGGCCAGGCACGGGTGGTGAGGACGAGGTAGGCGTAGCCGCGCTCGGCGACGGCGGTGAGCCACTCCGCCGGGGGCAGGCACTGGGCGTTGAGGCCCGGCATGTTGAGGACGGCCGCGCCGGACTCGACGAGCAGGCTGAACGGCAGGCTGGGCCGCTCGGTGCCGTCGACGACGTCGCCGCCGACGGGCATGCCGTTGTCGGAGAGGAGCCGTGCGACGGCGGCGGCCGTCCCCTCGGGCCCGTCCGCGGTGTCGCCGAGGGAGTAGGCCAGGAGGTAGGGCATGTCACGGCCGTCGGAGGCCTCGCCGCTCCACGGCATCACGACGAGGGTGCCCAGGTCGGCCACGCGAAAGGGGCGGGTTGCGCTTGGGGTTGAGGTCACCGCGCGACCCTATCGGCGGGCCGGCGGGCCGCCTGACGTGTTCTCACCCGACCGGGGGACTTCGGCGGGTCGCTCCACACGAACGAGGGACGGCCCGCTCGACTCCCCTCGAACAGCGCCCGCGCCGTGGCGTCCGGGGCCTTGCGGACATGGGCGAGGGCCGGTCCGTGGGTGACGGACCGGCCCCGGCGGCGGGGGGCGGTTCAGCCCTGCAGCGGCAGTCCGCCGAGCAGCGGGTTGTGGGTGTTGAGCGCGCCCGCCGCGCCCTTGACGGTGCTCAGCACGGAGTCCTTGTTCTCGGTGTCGAGGGCGTCCGACTGGTGCTGGAGCGGCATGGCGTCCTCCAGGTTGACCGGCCCCCGGGCCAGGGTGTCCACGGCGCCGTTGAGGCTGGTGGGCGTGAGGTCGGCGGGGGTGGCGAACGCGGGCGCGGCCAGGCCGGCGAGGGCCACGGATCCGGCGACGACAGCGGCGGCCTTCAGGGACTTCATCGGGTTCCTTTCTTCGGCGACTCGGCGGCGCAAGTCGCCGGGGCACGTTCTGACGTCGTGTTCAACGAGGCCTGTCGGGTGCGGAAACCGGGTACGCGGAAAATTTCCGCACCCCGGCGGTGGAAACGCCGGGGTGCGGAAACGGCGGGGTGCGGAACGCCGGGCGGGGAGACGCCCGGCCGGCGGTCGCGCCCGGGCGGGCGGTCAGCGGGTGGGCGGGGGCGGCAGCGCGGGCGTCGCCGGGGCCTGGGCCGCCTCGGCCGGCAGGCCGGGCAGACTCGGCAGGCTGGGCACGCTCGGCAGGCTCAGGTCCAGTCCGTTCAGCGTCGAGGAGAGCAGGTCGAGCAGACTGCCCAGGACGCCGGTGACCGCCGAGGCCACCTGGCCGACGTCGAGGGAGGTGGCGGCCTGGAGCAGGTCGTCCAGGGCCTTCTGCACGGCGGCGAGGGCGTCGGACACCGGGTCGGCCGCGGCCTTGGCGCCGCTGTCGTCGGTGCCCTTGGCGAGGGCGGGCGGCACGGCGGCGGGTGCGGCCGGGGCGACGGCGGTCTCGGCGGTGATCTTGGCGACGGCCGTCTTGACGGCGTCGCCGAGCCGGGTCGCCTCGCCGGGGGTGAGGCGGCCGTCGTCGGCCTTGAGGACGGTGGTGAGCGTCTGGGTGACGGGGGCGAGGACGGTGCTGAGATCACCGAGGCCCTTGCCCTGGGCGAGCAGCGCGGCGCTGCCGGGAACGGGCGCATCGGAGGCTGCTGCGACGCGCTCGCGGGCGGTGGCGCCGTCGGCCGCCATGGCGGCGGGTGCGGCGAGGCCGAGGACGAGGGAGGCGCACAGTGCGGTGGAAGCGATACGCCGTACGGGCAGACCACGCATGGGAAATCCTTTCGATTGCGTCGGGTCTCGTGCTCACCGTGCAAAGCGCCGTCACAACCCGCAACACAACCGTTGCACCGGGTGACATCCCGCGAGCCGCCGGACCGGCATCGCCCCTGATGGGGGGCACGCCGGGGCCCGTCGGGCGGGTGGGGGCCGGTTCCCCCGTCCGGGGCAACGCCCACGGCAACGCGAACGGCCGCCCTCCTGACAGGAGGGCGGCCGTTCGGCGAATGACGTGTCGTGACCTCTCGGGGAGGTGACGTCAGTCGTTGACGCAGGTGTTGCCGAACGCCGGGTTCAGCAGGCCGATCACGTTGATCGTGTTGCCGCAGACGTTGACCGGGATGTGGACGGGGACCTGGACGACATTGCCCGACAGCACGCCCGGGGAGTGCTCGGCGACGGCGTTCGCGCCACTGTCGGCGGCGGCGATGCCGGAGGCGCCGGCGACGGCCGCGGCGGCAACGGAGGTCAGGACCAGGCCCTTCGCGATACGCGACATGGAGAGGTGCTCCTTGGGGGTTTTGACACAGACACCCGGGCGGGGATGCCCGGCGCTGAAGTCAACGCGCGGGGCTCACGGGGGTTGTGCGGCCGAATGAGTGATGTCGCCGGGGATCGACGTTCACCATACCGACACTGTTGTCCGGTTTCAGGGGATTAATCCGGACAGCGGTTAGAGTTGCGCCCCATCCGACGCACGCCTATAGCAAGCAAATCGCACGAAAGGGCACCGCCGGTCATGCGTAATTCCCTGGGTCCGACGCTGCGTCGCGCCGCGGTCGGCGTCCTCGCCCTCGCCGTCCTCTGGGCGCCGGGCGGCGCCCGGGCCGCCGGCGCACCGCCGGCCGCGGAGGCCCCCCGTCTCCCCTTCGCTCAGCGCTACCACTCCACCCAGCACGGCGGGATCGTGCGCGCGGCCAACGCCGCCATCAGCTGCCGCGCCGCGCCCGCGGCCAAGGCGGCCCCCGACTGCCCGGCCGTGCGCGCGGGCCGGGCGGCGCGCAACAACGACTTCGACATGTTCTACGTCGACGTCGACGACGACCCCAACACCTACAACTCCTCCCGCGCCGAGGTCCGGTTGCCCGAGGGCGCGCGGGTGTCGTACGCGCGCCTGTACTGGGGCGGCAACCTGCGCGTCGGCGAGCAGAAGCCGCCCAGGGACAACGGGCGGGTGCTGATCGCCGAGCCGGGCGGCGCGTACAAGGCGGTGCTCGCCGACACCGTCGTCGGCCACCGCACGGCCCATGGCGCCGACGCCTTCCAGGCCTCCGCGGACGTCACGAAGCTGGTCCGCGCCAGCGGCCGGGGCCTCTACACGGTCGCGCAGATCAACGTCGCCATGGGCAGGTCGGCGACCGGGGCCTGGGGCGGCTGGACGCTGGTCGTGGCCTACGAGAACCCGGCCGAGCCGCTGCGGGACCTGTCCGTGTGGGACGGCTTCGACGCTCTCGACGCGCCCGCCGGCAAGGAGATCCGGCTGCGCGGACTGCGCATCCCGGCGGGCGCGGGCGGCCGGGCCGGGCTGGTCGCCTACGACGGCGACCGCGGCCGTTCGGGTGATTCGCTCATGCTGTCGACCGGTGGCCGGGCGGCCGTCGCGCTCACGAACCCGGTCAATCCATCTGACGATGTGTTGAATTCCACGATCAGCGAGCCGGGGGAGGCTCCGGGAGCGCGTGTACCGGCGTACGCCAACACCCTGGGCTACGACTCCGATGTGTTCGATCTGCGCAGGGGTTTGCGGTCCGGCGGTGACCAGCTGACGGTTCGGCTCGTTGCCCACCGGGACGCGGCGTGGGCCGGGGCGCTCTTCGTCGCCGTCGACACACGGAAGAAGTAGTCAGGCGCGTTCCCGCACGTCCCGAGCGCCACCGTGAGCGAGGAAACCGCGCAATGCACCAGCCAGAACCCGCCAGGAGAACCCGGGTCCTGCACCTCACCCAGCCCGTGGACGGCGGGGTCGCCCGGGTCGTGACGGACCTGGCGCGGGCCCAGCTCGCGGCCGGTCTGCACGTCACGGTGGCCTGCCCCGCCGGCCCGCTGGACGGGCCACTGCGGGCCCTGGGCGCGCAGGTCCGGCACTGGGCGGCGTCCCGGTCGCCCGGTCCCTCGCTCCCCGGCGAGGTGCGGCGCCTCGCACGCCTGCTCGACGAGGTACGCCCCGACCTGGTGCACGCGCACAGTGCCAAGGCCGGGCTGGCCGGCCGGCTCGCGCTGCGCGGACGGATCCCGACGGTGTTCCAGCCCCACGCCTGGTCCTTCGAGGCCGTCGACGGCACGACCGCGGCGCTCGCGCTGCGCTGGGAGCGGTTCGGGGCGCGCTGGGCGGACCGGCTCCTCTGCGTGAGCGACGCCGAGCGCGCCACCGGTGAACGCGCCCGGATCGCCGGACGGTGGAGCGTCGTCCCCAACGGCATCGACACCGGGCGCTTCCACCCCGCCCCCGTCGACACCGTGCGCGCCGCCCTCCTCCCCGGGCTCGACGCGGCCGCCCCGCTGGTGGTGTGCGTGGGGCGGCTGTGCCGGCAGAAGGGGCAGGACGTGCTGCTGCGGGCCTGGGACGCCGTCGCGCGCCGCACCCCCGGCGCCCGTCTGGTGCTGGTGGGCGACGGCCCGGAGGCGGAGCGACTGCGGCGCGGGGCCCCGGAGTCGGTGCTGTTCACCGGGTCCGTCGCCGACGCCGTGCCCTGGTACCAGGCCGCCGACCTGGTCGTGCTGCCCTCCCGCTGGGAGGGCATGGCACTGGCCCCGCTGGAGGCGCTCGCCTGCGGGCGGGCCGTGGTGGTCACCGACGTGGACGGGGCCCGGGAGAGCCTGCCGGACGCCCTCGCGTCCCGCTGCCTGGTACCCGCCGACGACCCCTCGGCGCTGGCCGACGCCGTCACCGCGCTGCTCCTCGACCCGCTGCTGCGCGAGTCCCTCGGCCACCAGGGGCGCCGGCACGTGCTGGCCACGCACGACGTGCGGCACACGGCCGAGAGGGTCGCGGTCGTCTACCGCGAGCTGCTCACGACCACACAAGGGGCGCCCGTCGCGCCCACCGAGTGCAGGGAGTCCATCCACTCGTGACTGCGGAAAGCACCGTCCCCTCTCCTGGCGCGCAGCCCGGATACTCGTCCGTCTCGGTCATCCCGCGCCGGGGAAGCGCCACGGGATTCAGGTTCCCCGCCCGACGGCCCGCCGCACGGCCCGCGTCCCCGCTGCCGCTGCTGCTCACCGACGGCCTCGCCGCGCTGGCCGGCGCGGCGGCGCTGACCGGCGCGCAGCACCGGCCGCTCCTGACGGCCCTGCTGGTGGCGGCGACGATGCTGCTGCGCCCGCAGCGGAGCCGTCCGGTGGCGGGGGTGCTCGACGAACTGCCCGCCCTCTGCGGCCGGATCGCCGTCGGCTGGCTGGCGCTGGCCGCGGCCGTGGGGGCGTGGAACCCGGCGCACGCGCTCTCCGCCCGCACCCTGCTCGTCGGCTGCGCGGCCCAGGCCGCCGCGTGCTGCGCCGGCCGTGCGGTGGTCCATCTGCGGCGGCGGCGGGCGCTGCTGCGCCGCCCGCACGCCGCGCTCGTCATCGGACCCGCCACGACCGCGCAGCGGGTGGCCGCCGCCGTGCTGCGCCATCCCCGGTGCGGGATCCGCCCGGTGGGGATCGTGACCGAGAACCCCGACGGCGCCGAAGGACTGCCGGTGCTGACCACCGGTCAGGAGGTGCAGCGGGCCCTCATCCAGAACGGCGTCCGCGACGTCCTGTGCGTCCACCCGGCCGTGCGCAGCGTGCAGGGCCCGCTGCTGCGGGCGCTCGCCGAGTCGGGCTGCACGGTGTGGGAGATCGACGCCGACACGCCCTCGTACGCGAGCCGCGAGCAGCTCGCCGGGTTCGCCTGCCGGCGCCTCGACATGGGCGCCCGGCGCCGCGGCAGCCTCGGCAAACGCCTGCTGGACGTCACCGTCTCCGGAACGCTGCTGCTCCTGGTGAGCCCCCTGCTGCTGCTGTGCGCGACCGTGCTGCGGCTGACCGACGGGCCCGGCGTCGTCTTCCGGCAGGAGCGGATCGGCAAGGACGGCAGGCCCTTCACCCTGCTGAAGTTCCGCACCCACCGCCCGGTCGACGAGCACGAGGCCGCGACCCGCTGGAGCGTGGCCGGCGAGCGCCGGATGAGCCCCTTCTGCCGCTTCCTGCGCCAGACCTCGCTGGACGAGCTGCTCCAGCTGTGGAACGTCCTGTGCGGCGACATGAGCCTGGTCGGCCCGCGGCCCGAACGCCCCTTCTTCGTCGGCGAGTTCAGCCAGAGCTACCCCGGCTACGCGGCCCGCCACCGCATGCAGACCGGCATCACCGGCCTCGCCCAGGTGCACGGGCTGCGCGGCGACACCTCGATCGAGGACCGGGCCCGCTTCGACAACGCGTACATCGACAACTGGTCGCTGTGGCAGGACGTGTGCATCCTGCTGCGCACCGCGGCCGCCCTCGTGCGACCGACCGGGAGCTGAAACCGCCGATGAGCCAAGGACCCGTCCGGACCTTCCCGCCCGCGCTGCGGCGTCTGGCACGGCGCTTCGCCGGGCTGTCCGGGGCGCCCGCGTACGCTCATGCGGCCGCCCCCGCACCGTGCGACGCGGCGCACGGGGACCCGGGGCGCCCGTCCATCGGGCGGCCCGGGGCGCGCTCCGGACCGGCCCTCGCCCCGCCCCTGACGGCCGCGCGGACGCTGTCCCCGGTGCTGCCCGTGGTCGCCGTGGTCGCCCTGCTGGGCCTGCCGCCCGCGCCCGGCGGCGAGGGCGCCGGACCGGCGGACGCGCTGTCCGCGCTGGTCGTGCTGTTCTGCGCGGTCCGGCTGCTGCGGCAGCGACGGCGTCCGCTGTCCCGGACGGCCGCGCTGCTCCTCGCCCTGCCGGTCGCGGGCCTCGCGCTCGCCGCGATGGGCGCCTCCTCGCCGGGCGCGGGCCTCACCGGCCTGGGCCGCTACCTTCAGATCTTCGTGCTGGTCCCGGCGGCCGTGGTGCTCCTGGTCCGCGACCGGGCCGACTTCCGGGTGCTGGCCTGGTCGTTCGTCGCGCTGGCGGGCTGGCAGGGGGCGGTCGGCGTCCACCAGTTCGTCACCGGGACCGGGGCCTCGTACCAGGGCGAGACGATCCGGGCGGTCGGCACGTTCGGGCCGCAGGACGTGATGGGCATGGCGACCGTGGTGTCGTTCGGGCTGGTCTGCTCGCTCGGGCTGGCGCTCGGCGGGTCACGGGCACGGCAGCGGGCGGTCGCCGCCGGCTGCGCCCTGGCGCTGTTCGTGCCGCTGGCCCTGTCCTTCAGCCGGGGCGCGTGGATCGCGACCGCGCTGACCTGCGCGGTCCAGTTGGCCCTGGCGGGGCTGCGGCGGGCGCTGACGATCGGCGCGGTGGGCCTGGCGGCCGGGGTGATCCTGGTCGGCGGCCTCGGGGTCGGCTCGGCGATGCTCCAGGAGCGCGTCGACAGCATCACCCAGGTCGCCGACGCCCCCGACCAGTCGGTCACCGACCGGTACACGCTGTGGGCGTCCGCGGTCGGCATCTGGCGTGAACAGCCGCTCACCGGCGTCGGGTTGAAGGGCTTCCCCGAGCACCGGGACGCGCACGCGTCGCTCGCCTTGTCCTCCGGCAGTGACACCGACGGCGCGGGCTCGGGCTTCGTCCGGCAGCCGCTGCTGTCCCCGCACAACATGTACCTGCTCGTCCTGGCCGAGCAGGGCCTGATCGGGCTGCTCGCCCTGGCGGGCTGCTGGCTGGCGATGCTGGCCCGCGGACTGCGCGGCTGGGCCCGCGTGCGGCGCTCGGGGCCGGGCCTGGACTGCGCGCTCGTCGCCTGCGGCCTCCTGATCTGGCAGCTGATCGACTTCGTGTACGCCGACATCGGCGGGCCGTCGACCGTGCTGACGGCCGTCGTCTTCGGCGCCGTGGCCTGGTGGGCGCTGGTCGGCGCCGACGGCCGCGAGGAGGCGCTCGCGCGATGACGGTCACGCCTCCCCGGACGCCTCGCACGGACGGCCCCCCGTCCGTACCGCCGGCCCGGGACGCCGCACAGCCCGGGCAGGCCACCGCCGAGACGGAGGAGGAAGCGACCGAGACCACCTGGACGACCGGGACCGCCGAGACGATGGAGTCGGCCGGTAGCGCCGTGACTTCCGGTGCGGCCGGTGCGGCCGTGACCCTCGGTGCGGCCGGGACCGCCGGTCCCGCCGGTCCCGCCGGGGTGGACGGGTCCGCTGGTGCGGCCGGCGCTCTCGGTGGGGTGGAGGCGGTCGGGACGGACGTGGCCGTCGGGGCGGTCGATGCCGTGGAGGCCGGCGGGGCGGGCGGGGGCGGCGCGCCGGGTGCCGGGGCGGCGGGGCGGGGAGGCGGGGAGCTTCCCGTGGTGTCCCGGGGGTTTCTCGCTCGGGCCGCTCTCGTCACCGCCGGGCTGTCGGTGGCCGGAGCCCTGCTGGGGCTGCTCCGGGACCAGGCGCTTGCCCGGCTGTTCGGGGCGGGCAGTGACACCGACGCGTTCCTCGTCGCGTGGACCGTGCCCGAGTTCGCGGCCACCCTGCTCATCGAGGACGGACTGGCGTTCGCGCTGATCCCGGCGTTCAGCATGGCGCTGGCCCGCCGTTCCCGGGGCGAGCCGGGCGACCCGGTGCGGGCCCTGGTCGCCGGCACGCTCCCCCGGCTGTCGCTGGCCTTCGTCGCGGTGGGCGCCCTGCTGATCGGCATCGCGCCGCAGCTCGTCGGGGCCCTCGCGCCCGGCCTGCCCGACCCCGCGCTCGCCGTCGACTGCACCCGGCTCACCGCCACCTGCGCGGTGAGCTTCGGGCTCGCCGGGTACTGCAGCGCCGCCCTGCGCGCGCACCGGCGGTACGTCGCCCCGGCGGCGATCTACGTGGCCTACAACGTCGGCATCATCGCCGGGATGTACGCGCTCGGCGGCCGCTGGGGGGTGCGGTCGGCGGCGGCCGGGGTCGCGGTCGGCGGACTCCTCATGGTCCTCGTGCAGCTCCCCTCCCTCCTGCGCCGGTTGGGGCGGCGGGCCGGGGACGGGGAGCGGGCCGTCGCGCACGAGGCCCCCCGGCCCCTCGACACCGCGCTCCTGACGACGGTGCTGCTGTTCGCGCTGTGCCGGCAGTCGCAGGTCCTCGTCGAGCGCTTCCTCGCCTCGCAGCTGCCGGCCGGCGCGATCTCGCACCTCAACTACGCGCAGAAGGTCGCGCAGATGCCGATGATCCTGTCGGTGATGGTCTGCACGGTCACCTTCCCCGTCGTCGCGCGGGCGCTGGCCGAAGGCGACGTCGGCCGGGCCCGCAGCCGGGTGGAGCGGGACCTGGCGCTGGCCGCGTGCATCGTGCTGCTCGGCACGGCGGCGGTGGTCGCCTGCGCGCCCCAGATGATCGAGGTGCTGTTCCAGCGGGGCGCGTTCACCGCGCGGGACACCGCGGCGACGGCCGGACTGATGCGGGTGTACGCGCTGGGACTGCTCGGCCAGACCCTGACGGGCGTGCTGGTGCGCTCCTACTTCTCGGCCGGCCGCGGGTCCTGGTACCCGGTCGGCGCGATGGCCTGCGGGATCGTCGTCACCTCCTGGATCGGCGCCTGGAGCGTCCACACCTGGGGGGTGTACGGGATCGCCGCCGCCAACGCGACCGGCATCACCGTCACCGCGCTGGTCCTGCTGGCCGGGATGGGACCGCGCAGCGTGCCCGTCGACGTGCGGGGCGTGCTGCACGAACTGAGCCGGCCGGTGCGGGCCGCCCTGGTGGCGGCCCTGGCCGGGATGCTCGCCGCCGGCCGGTGCGACGACCCGCTCCTCGGGCTCGTCGTCGGCGGGCTCACCGTGACCGTCGTCTTCCTGTCCCTCGGCCGGGCTCTGCGCGCCCAGGGCATCGTCCGCGCACTCGGCTCCGTACGTTCCGCGACCCGGAGGCTCTCCCATGGCCGCTCCTGACCGCCGCCCGCCCACCGCCGTCCCGTGGGTGGCGATGTACCACTCCGTGGGCGACTGCTCCGAGGACCCGTACCACATCACGGTCACCCCCGAGCGGCTGGAGAAGCAGCTGGAGTGGCTGCGCCGGCGCGGGCTGCGGGGCGTCTCCATGGGCGAACTGCTCGCCGCCCGCGCCCGAGGCGAGGGCCGCGGCCTGGTGGGCCTCACCTTCGACGACGGGTACGCCGACTTCCTCACCGAGGCGCTGCCCGTGCTGCGCCGCAACGGCTGCACGGCCACCCTCTTCGTGCTGCCCGGCCGGTTCGGCGGCGACAACGCCTGGGATCCGCTGGGCCCGCGCAAGCCCCTGCTGACCGCGGACGGCATCCGCCGCGCGGCCGACGAAGGCGTCGAGATCGGCTCGCACGGCCTCACCCACGTCGACCTGACCGCGGCCGACGACCTCACGCTCAAGGCGGAGACGGTCGAGAGCCGGGCCGTCCTCGCCGAGCTGCTCGGCGCCGCGCCCGACGGCTTCTGCTACCCCTACGGGACGATCGACCGGCGGGCCGTGGACGCCGTGCGCGAGGCCGGCTACGCCTACGCCTGCGCGATCGACCCGGGCCCGCTGAACGGCCCGCACGCCTTCCCCCGGCTGCACGTCGGGCAGAACGACGACGCGCTGCGGCTGTATCTGAAGTACCGGCTGCACCGGCTGCGCCGGCGGCCCGTGGAGGGGCTGCGGTGAAGGCGCTGCACATCATCACCGGGCTCGGCGTCGGCGGCGCGGAGCAGCAGCTGCGGCTGCTGCTGCGGCATCTGCCCGCGCGGTGCGACGTGGTGACGCTGACGAACCCGGGCTCGGTGGCCGACGGGCTGGCCGAGGACGGGGTCCGGGTCGTCCACCTCGGCATGGCCGGCAACCGCGATCTGGGCGCGCTGCCCCGGCTGGTGCGGATCATCCGCTCCGGCGGCTACGACCTGGTGCACACCCACCTCTACCGGGCGTGTGTCTACGGCCGGCTGGCCGCACGTCTCGCCGGGGTCCGCGCGGTCGTGGCCACCGAGCACTCGCTGGGCGAGTCGCAGCTGGAGGGCCGCGAGCTGACGTCCGGGGTGCGCGCCCTGTATCTCGCGAGCGAGCGGCTGGGCCGCACGACGGTCGCCGTCTCCCCCACGGTCGCCGACCGGCTGCTCGACTGGGGCGTGCCGGCCCCGCGGATCGAGGTCGTCCCCAACGGCATCGACCTGGCCCGCTTCCGTTTCGACCCGCGGGCCCGGCAGACCACCCGGCGACGGCTCGGGCTGCCGGACGACGCCCGCGTCGTCGGCGGGGTGGGCCGTCTCGCGGCCGGAAAGCGCTTCGACGTCCTCGTCCGGGCCCTCGCCCGCCTTCCCGGCGACCACTGGCTGCTGCTGGTGGGGGGCGGGCCCGAGGAGAGCGTGCTGCGGCGCCTCGCCCACGAGGCGGGGGTCGCCGACCGCGTCCTGTTCGCCGGGGAGCGCCCGTGCGTCCCCGACGGCACGCCGGGTCCCGACCTGCCGTCCCTCGTCAGCGCCATGGACGTGTTCGTCTCCCCCTCGCCGGAGGAGACCTTCGGTCTGGCGGCCGTGGAGGCGCTCGCCTCGGGGCTTCCCGTGCTCTACGCGTCCTGCCCGGCGATCGACCATCTGCCCGCGCGGCCGGCCGGCGCCCGCCGGGTGAGCGGCGGCGCCGAGGCCGTCGTCCGCGCGCTGACCGAGACGCGCGCGGCGGCCCCCGGCCCGCGCACCGCCCCGGACGCCGTCCGCCACTACGACATCACCCGCAGCGCCGCCCAGCTCATGGACGTGTACGCGGCCGCCCTGACCGGGCCACCCCGGTCTTCCTCCGCTTCCCCGACACCCCAGGGAGTCAGTTCCCCATGACCGAGAACCCCCGTCGTCCTGCCGCCCTGCGCCGCGCCAAGGCGCTGCCGCCGTGGTCCCTGCTCGCGGCCGGCGTCGTCGCCGGCGGTCTGCTCGGCGGCGCCTACGGAGCCGTCAAGCCGCCCGTCTACACGGCCACCGCCTATGTCGTCGCCGTCCCGACGGCCAAGTCGGACCCGGCGTCCGCGCTCGGCTTCGCGCAGGCCTACGGCCGGGTCGCCACCCAGCTCGCCGTGCTCGGCGACGCCCAGGTGTGGGCGGGCGTGCCCGTGAAGACGCTCCAGCAGAACGTGCAGACGGCGACCTCCCCGGACGCCCCGATGGTCGCGATCACGGCGACCTCCCCGCGCGCCGACCTGGCGGCCGACATGGCCAACGCGGTCACCCGCGCGCTGACCCAGCACGCCAAGGGCGCCGAGGCAGCCACCAACGTCGAGTTGCAGCAGTTCGCCCGCGCGGTGCGGCCGACCGCGCCCTCCTCTGCGTCCCCGGCGGTGACCGGGCTGGTCGGGGCGAGCGCGGGCGGGCTGCTCGGCGGGCTGATCCTGCTGGTACGACCGCGGCGGGGCTCACAGGAGGAGGCCGGCCGCCCGGCCGCCGTCCCCGGCCCGGCGCTGGCCGCCGACGCCCACGGAGCACTGTGAAACCGGCGCTCACCACCGAACTCGTCACCGACGAGCAGGTCTTCGCCGACCTCGCGCCCGCCTGGGGGCGGCTGTACCGGCGGTGCGCGACGGCCACGCCGTTCCAGAGCCACGCCTGGCTGCACTCGTGGTGGCTGTCCTACGGGCGGCGCGGACGGCTGCGGCTGCTGCTGGTCCGCGACGGCGGTGAGCTGGTCGCGGCGGCCCCGCTGACGGCCGTCCGCCGGCCGCTGCCCGCGCTCGTGCCGCTCGGTGGGGCGATCTCCGACTACGGCGATGTCCTCGTCGACGACGAGCACGGCGAGCGGGCCGTCGCCGCGCTCGCCGAGGGCCTCGCCCAGGTCGCCCGGACCGCACTGATCGACTTCCGCGAGGTGCGGCCCGGCGGTGCGGTGGAGCAGGTCTACGAACGCTGGCGCGGGCCGCGCCGGCGGGTCAGCGACTCGGTGTGCCTGGAGCTGCCCGCCGTCGCCATGGAGGATCTGGTGGCCCGGCTGCCGTCGGCGAAGGCCCAGCGGGTGCGCGCCAAGCTGCGCAAGCTGACCGCGCTCGGCGTGCAGCGCAATGCGGTGTGCCCCGAGGAGGTGGACTCGGCGCTGCGGCGGCTGCTGGAACTGCACGAGCTGCAGTGGCAGGGCCGCAAGGTGACGGGGGAACACCTGCGCTCCCGCTTCTGCGAGCACCTGGTGCGCTCGGTGGGCCCGATGGTGCGCGCCGGGGACGCGGTGGTGACCGAGTTCCGGCTGGACGACGACGTCGTGGCCGTCGACCTGACCCTGCTGTCACGGCGGCTGGCCGGGGGGTATCTGTACGGCGCCCATCCGCGGCTGCGGGAGAGCAAGGCGGACGTCGCGGTGATGCTGCTGGACGCGTGCGCGGAGCACACCCGGGACGGGGGGCGCGCCGCGCTGAGCCTGTTGCGCGGGGACGAGCCGTACAAGCACCACTGGCGGCCCGAACCGGTCGTCAACCAGCGGCTGCTGCTCGCCCGCCGGCGGACCGCCCCGCTGCTGGCGGCCGCCGTCTGCGACGTGGCCGCCCGCCGGCGCGGCAAGGAGTTGCTGCTCCGTCTGGAGCGGCGGAGGGAGCGGGCCGGTGACGGCAGGTCCTGACGCGGGCCTGCCGCCACCGCACCGCGGTTCATCCCTTGTCGGGCCACCAGTCCAGGCGGAAGCAGAGCTTGCCGCCGAGCCAGTACTCGACCCAGTCGCCGAGGTCCATCGGCGTGCAGGCGGCCGGGGGCTCGCCGGTCGGGTCGGTGGTGGGAGGCTGCGGGACCGTCGGTTCCACGGAGGGTTCCTGGGACGGCGCCGGGGTCGTCGGCGGCGTGCTCGGCCCGTCGAGGCGGCCGGACAGCAGCGAGCGGTAGACCTCGGACGCGCGGGGGTTCTGGCGGCACTGCCACACGCCGTGCGGGCAGTAGTCGGTCAGCGTGTTGTACAGCGGCCTGTGCTCGTCCATCCAGGCGATCATGCGCCGCATGTACTCGGCGTTGTCACCGTTGCGGAAGAGCCCCCATTCGGGATAGGAGATGGGCTTGCCGTGGGCTTTGGCGAAATCCACGTGCGCCTGGAGTCCGTACGGTTCTTTCACCTGCTCGTCGAAGGACAGGCCGGTCGGCTGATCGTAGGAGTCCATTCCCAGGATGTCGACGGTGTCGTCCCCGGGATAGCACTCGGTCCAGGGAACGGCGTCCTTGCCGCGGGTCGGCGTGAAGTCGAACCGGAATTTCTGGCCCGGCACCGAACGCATCGCCGAGACGATCCTGTTCCAGTACTTCTTCCAGGCCTCCGGGTCCGGCCCGCAGCGATGGGTGTACGTGATGCCGTTCATCTCCCAGCCGAGGACGATCACCGTGTCCGGCACCTTCAGCGCGACCAGCCTGCGGGCGAGCGCCCTGAAGTGGTGATCGAAGTCCCCGGCCGCGCCCTGCCGCAGCAGCCGGCGCACCTCGGCGTCGGAGACGCCCTCCTCGTTGCGCTCCATCATGGGCACGTTGAGGACGAGCATCCGGTCGTCCTCCTCCAGCCGCCAGTCGGCCCACACGTCGAGGAAGCCGGGCGGGCCCTCGATGTTGTGCCAGCGGTCGCCCGGCAGGTAGGTGTGGCCGACACGCAGCTTCGAGCCTCCCAGCCATTCGCTGAGCTCGGCGATCCGGGCCACGCCCCGGGCGCCGTAGTCGAGGTAGGCGCCGAAGGCGGGGGCCGGCCCGGCGGCCGCGCCGGACGCGGACGGGGACGGGGACGGGGACGGAGCCGCAGACTCGCCGGACGAGGAGGGTGCGGCGGACTCGCCGGACGGGTCCGCACTCTGAGCCGGCGTCACCTGTGCGGCCGGCGGGGCCGGCGTGACGCCCGGCGTGGGGACGGCCGGGTCGGGCGCGGCGGGCGCCGGAGCGGTCGGGGTGGGAGCGGGAGGATCGGCGACCCGCACCACCCCCGAGCCCGCGGCGAATCCGGGTCCGGACGCCAGGACGGCCGAAGCCGCGACCGCCGCCGCGACGACGGCCAGCCTGCGGGACCGTGCGCGTCGCTGTTGTGGAGCCATGCCTGCTCCTTTCTCCACTTTCGCGTAACGCGCACTGCCCGCGCATTACTGACACCCAGTCATATGAAAGTCACACGAAAAGGAATCACGCCACCGCCGTTAGGGCTTTCGAGTTTCTCGATCGCCCGTTCCGGTGAAACGAGCCGAAGGACCACGACCACATGCCCCAGTCGCCCCTCGACACCCGTGTCCCCGCCGTCCTCCTGCGGATCGACCGCAATCCCTTCCACCACGGCACGCTGGGCGCCGTGCGCTCGCTCGGCCGGGCAGGAGTCGACGTGCACGTCGTCGCCGACTCGACGGGAAGCCCCGTACGCGCCTCCCGGTTCGTGACCGGGCTGCACCCCCCGCCGCCGCCCGGCGCCGGCCCCGCCGACATCGCCGCCGCCCTGCTGCGGGTCGCCGCCCGCGTCGCACGGCCCGCCGTGCTGATCCCGATGGACGACGCGGGCGCCGTCGCCGTGAGCGGGCTGCGCGCCGAACTGGCGCCCGCCTACCTGCTCCCCCCGCAGCCGCGCCATGTGCCCGCACTGGTCGCCGACAAGGCCGAACTGGCCGGAGTGTGCGCGGCGGCGGACGTGCCGCACCCGGTCACCCTGATCCCCGAGAGCCCCTCCCAGGCCGCCTCCGCCGCCTGGCGCCTCGGACTGCCGGTGGTCGCCAAGTGGAGCCGCCCCTGGCTGCTGCCCGCGGGCTCGGGACTGCGCAGCACGGTCGTGGTGCGCTCCACCCAGGAGGCCCGCGACCTCTACCTGCGCACCGACGAGGCGGGCAGCAGACTGCTGCTCCAGACGTTCCTGCCGCCGGGCCCGGACCGCGACTGGTTCTTCCACGGCTACGCCGACCGCTCCGGCACGCTCGCCGCCGGCGGACCCGGCCGCAAGCTGTGCGCCTGGCCGCGCGGGGCGGGCCTGACGGCGGTGGGCGAGTGGACCGACAACCCGCAGGTGGAGGCGCAGGCCGAACGGCTCACCGACAGCCTCGGCTACCGGGGCGTCCTCGACCTCGACTTCCGCCGCTGCGGCAGCACCGGCGCCTACCACCTGCTCGACTTCAACCCGCGCCCCGGCGCCCAGTTCCGGCTCTTCGCCGACGCCGCCGGCCTCGACGTCGTCCGCGCCCAGCACCTCGACCTGACCCACCGTCCGCTGCCGCCGCGCACTCCGCGGCCCGGCCGGGCGTTCATCGTGGAGAACTACGCGCCGCTCGCCGCGCTGCGCACCCCGCGTCGCGACCGCGAGCTGGCCTGGCACGCCCACGACGACACCGCACCCGGCCGCGCCATGTGGGGCCTGTGGGGCTCCCACGTCGTCCGCCGGCTGCTGGACCGGCTCCCCCGGCCGGGCGCGGCGCGCGTGAGCGGCGACCTGCCCCGCGTGGTGCGCCAGTCGCCGCCGCCCGCGCCGTCCCTGACCGGCCTGCCGGGCGCGGCCGGCGCCCCGGACGCGACCCCGGCCGAACCGACCGACGACGAGAGGGCGAGCAGATGCTGATGGACGACCTGCTGGTGGTGGGCGCGGGCCCGTACGGCCTGTCCATCGCCTCCCACGCCGCGGACGCGGGGCTGAGCCTGCGCGTCTTCGGCCGGCCGATGGCCTCCTGGCGCGACAACATGCCGGCCGGGATGTTCCTGAAGTCCGAGCCGTGGGCCTCCAACCTCTCCGACCCGGCGGGCCGTTGGCGGCTCGACGCGTACTGCGCGGCCCGCGGCACGGCCGCACGCCACGGCCGGCCGATCCCGGTGGAGATGTTCGCCGGGTACGGGCTGTGGTTCGCCCGCAACGCCGTTCCCGAGGTGGACGAGCGCACGGTGACCCGGATCGCCGCCCGGCCCGGCTTCTTCGAGGCGGTCACCGAGGACGGCGAGACGGTGCGGGCCCGGACGGTGGCCCTCGCCGTCGGCGTGCTGCCGTTCACCGAGATCCCCGCCGCCCTGCGCGCCCTGCCCCGCGACCTCGTCACGCACAGCAGCCACCACGGCGATCTCGAACGGTTCCGCGGCCGGGACGTCACCGTGATCGGCGGCGGCCAGGCCGCCCTGGAGACGGCCGCGCTCCTCGCCGAACAGGGCACCCGCGTCCGGGTCCTGGCCCGCGCCGGCCGGCTGGGCTGGAACGACGTACCGCCGCCCTGGGAACGGCCGTGGTGGCGGTCGGCCCGCTCGCCGCACAGCGGCCTGGGCTGCGGCTGGCGCAACTGGTTCTACGCCGAACGCCCCGGCCTGTACCGCAGGCTGCCGGAGGAGACCCGGGCGCGGATCGCGGCGACGGCGCTCGGACCGGCCGGGGCGTGGTGGGTGCGCGACCGCGTGGAGCGCTCCGTCGAGGTGCTCCTCGGCCAGGAGGTGACGGCGGCGCGGGCGGTGCCGGGCGGGGTGCGGCTGGAGGTGACCGGCGCGGGCCGCGTCGAGACCGAGCACGTGATCGCGGCCACCGGCTTCCGGGCGACCCGCGACCGGCTCGGCCTGCTCGCCCCCGAACTGCGCGACTCGCTGGCCGTGGTGGCCGACGGCTCCCCCGAGGTCGGCCGGGACTTCGAGTCGTCCCAGCCCGGCCTGTTCATGGCCGGGCTGGTGACGGCGGCCGGATTCGGTCCGGCGATGCGCTTCGTCCACGGCGCGACGTTCACGGCGGGGACCCTCGTGCGCGGAGTGCGGCGCAGGCTGCGCACCGGGCTGCCGGGCGCGGCGATCCCGGCGCCGGGCCGGCGCGGGGCGGCGCAGGCCGTACGGGGCTGAGGCGGGACGGCGCGAGGGTGCCGGACGCGGAAGCGTCCGGCACCCTCGGCGTTCAGCGCCGCGAGGCGCCCTTGCCCCGCCGGTACAGGACGGCGCCGCCCGCGATGAGCGCGGCGCTCACCCCGGAGGCGGCCAGCAGCGCCGCGCTGTCGCTTCCGGTGTGCGGCAGCTGCGGCCGGTCGTGCCCGCCGCCACCGCCACCGCCGTACGGAGGCGTGGTGTGCCCGCCCCCGGGCGGTGTGCTGTGCCCGCCCCCGGACGGAGGCGAGCTGTGACCCCCATGCGGGGGCGGTGTCGAGTGCCCGCCCCCGGGCGGGGACGAGTGACCCCCACCGGGCGGGGACGAGTGACCCCCACCGGGCGGGGACGAGTGCCCGCCTCCCGGCGGACTGCTGTGCCCACCTCCCGGCGGAGACGAGTGACCGCCACCGGGCGGGCTGCTGTGCCCGCCACCGGGAGGAGACGAGTGCCCACCGCCGGGCGGGCTGCTGTGCCCGCCACCAGGCGGAGACGAGTGCCCGCCACCGGGCGGACTGCTGTGCCCGCCACCAGGCGGAGACGAGTGACCGCCACCGGGCGGACTGCTGTGCCCGCCACCAGGCGGAGACGAGTGACCGCCACCGGGCGGACTGCTGTGCCCACCTCCCGGAGGAGACGAGTGACCGCCACCGGGCGGGCTGCTGTGGCCGCCGCCCGGGGGCGTGCCGTGGCCCCCGCCGCCGCACGTGTCGCCGTAGCCTCCGCAGTCCTCCCCCGGCCCGTTGTTCCCGTCGCCGTGGTCCCCGTACCCGGAGTCGCCGTAACCGGAGCCGCCGTCGGAGTCCCCGTACCCGGAGTCGCCGTAACCGGAGCCGCCGTCGTCGGAGTCCCCGTACCCGGAGTCGCCGTAACCGGAGTCGTCGGCGGGTGCGGTGCGGGCGCTGCGCCGGTGGGCGGCCGAGGCGCCGGCGCAGTCGGCGCCGAACGCGGGGGCGAGCGCCGCGACGGCGTCGACCGTGTCGCCGCAGGCGTTCACCGGGGCGTGCGCCGGCGCCTGGCCGTGGTTGCCCGAGAGGACTCCGGGCGCTTGCTTGGCGGCCCCCTCGGCCTGCGAGTCGGCGAGGGCGTACCCGCCCCCGCACAGGGACAGAATGCTCGTCGCGGCGGCTGCCGCGACCATTCCCCTGCTCAGGGTCTGTCGCAATTTCCGTTGTCTTCCTGCTCGGAGAAGTGGGAAGGCCGGCCCTGGACCACGCGGAGTCGTCCAGGACCGGCCTAGGACCGGCCGTCAGCAGCCGGCGTGACGCGTCGTCAGTCGTTGACGCAGGTGTTGCCCGCGGCCGGGTTCAGCAGCGCGATCACGTTGATCGTGTTGCCGCACACGTTGACCGGGATGTGGATCGGAACCTGGACGACGTTGCCCGACAGGACGCCCGGCGAGCCGACGGCCGCACCGTTGGCTCCGGCGTCGGCGAAGGCGGGGGCGGCCCCGCCCAGGGCCAGGACCAGACCCGCGACAACAGCAGCGCTCTTCTTCATGAGTTTCCCTTCTCTGCGGTCATGCCCAGATGACGGTCGAAACCGAGCGAGCGCAACCGGAAGGGCTCGCACCATGACTCGCAGGCTGCAAACGACAGATAGACGGGCGAAGAAACCCGGGAACACGCGCTGCGCGGGAATTCACTCGAATGCATTCATATGATCGGCAGGTCGGGCGCATAAGCGAGGAAACGGTTCACCCGGACGGCGGGAAGACTCCCGCACAACTCCCGTGGAACCGGCCGGAATCGGGGTGCGAAAACACGTCCGCCGCACGGCCGCCGGATGAGGGACGGACCGTGCGGCGGGCGGCGCCGGTGGACGTCAGCCGTTGGCCACGCCGTTGCCCGAGAGGGCGGAGATGTCGTCCAGGATGTGCGACAGCGGCTCGTCGCCCTTGGCCTGGGTGCTGTTCTCGGCGCACTGCTGGTTCTGCGGGGCGGACAGGACGGGGATGTCCTGGACGCCGATGTTCGCGAGGACCGCGACGAGCGACTGCACGTCGGCCTTGACCGGCAGGCCCACGCAGAGCTTGTTGGCGGTGCCCTGGACCAGGGTCGCCTGCGGGCTCATGTCGCCCTTGGTCACCGAGTTGCCGAACGCCTCGTGCGCCCCGTTGCCGCTGGCGGAGGTGGTGCCCGCGTCGTCCCCGATGGCAAGCGCCTGGGGGGCGGCAGCCGCCGACACTCCGATGACGGAAGCGGCGACCGCAGCCGCGGCCATTGCCTTCTTCAGCATTTCGCTATTCCTTTCCCTGTCCTGGCTCCGGGCCAGGACCATGTGCCTGCCACCGAACCAACCGGAAGCCGCGGGTTTGGTTGCGGCTCGTCACCCGATCGGTTTCGCCGACACGCCCGGCCCTGTTCCCGCCGATGGGCCATCGGAGTGAAGCCAGAGAACCAAAACACGGATCGTGGGTTAACCAGAGCGCTCCGGTGGACGGGGTTTTCACGAAAGGGACTTACAAGTGATCAAGAAGGTACTGGCCACCGCTGCGGTCGCCGCCTCCGTCGTCGGCGCCTCCGCCGTCGCAGCGGCCCCGGCCCTCGCCATCGGCAACGACAGCGGGACGACCTCGGCCAGCGGCAACGGCGCGAGCCAGTCGTTCGGCAACTCGGCCACCTTCGGCAACATGAGCCCGCAGATGGCGCTCATCCAGGGCTCCCTCAACAAGCCCTGCATCGGCCTGCCGGCGAAGGCCAACGTGCAGTCGATCCTCGCGCTCGTCAACGTCGGCGTGCAGGACATCCCGATCCTGTCGGCGCCGCAGAACCAGCAGTGCGTCGAGAACAGCACCCAGGCCAAGGGCGACGAGCCGCTGTCGCACATCCTGGACGACATCTCCGCCCTCTCGGGCAACGGTGCCGCCAACCACTGAGCCGACGTGGTGAACGGGTTCTTTTCCTGAGCCCCGGGGTGGATTCTCCGCCCGGACAGCGGGCCGCCGGATCATCGGCGGCCCGCTGTTCTAGCGTGCGGCGCGTGACGGTGAAGAGAAACCCTTGGCCCCGCCGCCTGGCGATTCCCGGAATCGTCCTCGCCTGCACGGGGGCGCTGCTCGGCGCCTCCGGGCCGCCCGGCGAGGAACACGCCCCGCGCGCGATGAACATCCTGCTGATGGGAACCGACGAACGGGACACCATCAGCGAAGCCGAGAAGCAGCAGTTCCATGCCGGCGGCCAGCCCTGCGGCTGCACGGACGTCCTGATGCTGGTCCACCTGTCGGCCCACCGGGACCGCGTCAGCGTGATCGGCATGCCCCGCGACTCCGCCGCGCAGATCCCGCCCTACCGCGAGGGGCCGGACGCCAAGGAGCGCCCGCCGCATCCGGCGAAGCTCAACGCGGCCTTCCAGGAGGGCGGCCCGGAGCTCGCCGTGGCGACCGTGGAGTCGATGACCGGGGTGAACGTCGACCGGTTCGTGCAGGTCGACTTCCGGCGCTTCATGGACACGGTGAACGAGGCCGGCGGCGTCGAGGTGTGCACGCCCCGACGGCTTCACGACTCCGCGACCGCACTGGACCTCGAGCCCGGAAAGCACCGGCTCGACGGCGGCCGGTCCCTGCAGTACGTCCGGTCACGGCACGTCGACTCCAGCGCCGACCTCGGCCGCATCCAGCGCCAGCAGCGGTTCCTGGTGCAGGCGTGGCGGGGGTTGCAGCTGCGCGGGCTGCTCGGCGACCCGGTGCGGGCGCTGCACCTGGTGCGCACGCTGCTCGGGTCCGGTCCGCAGGGCTTCTCCGTCAACGAACTCGTCCAGGAGGCGGTCGCGCTGCGCAGTCTGCCCGCCTCGGCCACGGAGTTCACCACGGTGCCGATCAGCGGGTTCGCACCGGCGTCCCTGGGCATCGGCGCGGCGCTGACCTGGGACGAGCACAGGGCGGACGAGCTCTTCGCGAAGGTGCGCAGGGACCAGCCCCTGGTCTCCGACAGCGACGACCCGCGGCCCGCCGATCCCCCGACCGTGCTCGGCAGCACGACGCCGGTGCGCGGGAGCGCGTACGCGTGCACGTGAGGGGCGTGCGCCCGCCGCGCCCGGTGCGCTGGGCCGATCGGGGCACAGCACGCAACCCCGGGCGGGTTGCGGGCGTTGTCGATCACGCAGCTCCTCCCCCGGAGTCCGCCTTTCGAAGGGAACGAACATGAAGAAGCTGTGGGCATCCGCGGCTCTCGCCGCCTCGGTCGCCGGCCTCGCGGCCGTCAGCGCCCCGCAGGCGCTGGCCATCGGCGACGACAGCGGCACCACGTCGGCCAGCGGCAACGGCGCCTCGTCGGAGTTCGGCAACTCGGCCACCTTCGGCGACATGAGCCCGCAGCTCTCGCTGGTCCAGGGGTCGCTGAACAAGCCGTGCGTCGGTCTGCCGGTGAAGGCGAACGTGCAGTCGCTCGTCGCGCTCCTCAACGTCGGCGTCCAGGACATCCCGATCCTGTCCGCGCCGCAGAACCAGCAGTGCGTCGAGAACAGCACCCAGGCCAAGGGCGACGAGCCGCTGTCGCACATCCTGGACGACATCTCGGTCCTCGCGGGCAACGGCGCCGGCAACGGCTGAGCCACACCCCGACGTTCCGCGACGGCGGGTCACCGGTTCTCCGGTGGCCCGCCGTTTCGCGTGCCGCGCGGTCCCGTCACCTCCGGTAGAGGTCCTCGATCTCCCGGGCGTACCGTTGCGCCACCGCCTGGCGCTTCACCTTCAGGGACGGGGTGAGCAGGCCCTCGGCCTCGCTGAACTCGCCGTCGACCACGGCGAAGGCGCGGATCGACTCGGCGCGCGAGACGGCCTCGTTGGCGTGGTCGACGGCCCGCTGGACGTCGGCGCGCAGACGGGGATCGTCGGTCAGTCCGGCGAGCGGGGTGTCGGCGGGCAGGCCCCGCACGGTCAGCCAGTGGGCGAGGGCGTCGGGGTCGAGCGTGACGAGGGCGGCGACGAAGGGGCGGCCGTCGCCGACGACGAGGCACTGGCCGACCGGGGCGCGGCTGCGCAGCCGGTCCTCCAGGACGGACGGGGAGACGTTCTTGCCGCCGGAGGTGACGAGGATGTCCTTCTTGCGGCCGGTGATGGTGAGGTAGCCGTCGTCGTCGAGCGCGCCGAGGTCGCCGGTGGCGAACCAGCCGTCGGCGAGAACCTCGGCGGTGGCCGCCGGGTCGTTCCAGTAGCCGGCGAAGACGACGTCGCCCTTGATCAGCACCTCGCCGTCGGCGGCGATGCGGACGGCGGTGCCGGGGACGGGCCGGCCGACGGTGCCGGGGCGGGGCCGCAGGGGCGGGACGAGGGTGGCGGCGGCGCTGGTCTCGGTGAGGCCGTACCCCTCGTAGACGACGATCCCGGCGGCGTGGAAGAAGAGGCTGAGGGTGCGGTCGAGGGGGGAGCCGCCGCTGATCGCGTAGCGCATGCGCCCGCCCAGCTCGTTGCGGATGCGCCGGTAGACCAGCAGGTCGTACAGCGCCCAGGCGGCGTAGAGGCCGGGGCCGGGGCCCTTTCCGCGGCCCGTGAACCGGTTCAGGTACGCCTCGGCGAAGCGCACGGCGACGCGTTCGGCGCGGTCGAAGGAGGCGCCGCGGCCGATCTTCTCGGCGGTGGCGCGTCCGGCGTCGTGGATGCGCTCGAAGAGGTAGGGCACGCCGACCAGGAAGGTGGGCCGGAACTCCTTGAGCGCCGGGCGCAGTTCGGCGGGCTTGAGGCTCGGGAAGTGGCCGGTCTCGATGCGGGCCGCCAGGCAGGCGATCTGGAGGGTGCGGCCCATGATGTGGGCGAGGGGGAGGAAGAGGAGGGTGGAAGCGGTCCGGCCGGTGACCTCCTGGAAGACGGGGTGCAGCAGTTCGAGGGTGTTGGCGGCCTCGGCGTGCAGGTTGGCGTGGGTGAGGACGCAGCCCTTGGGGCGGCCGGTGGTGCCGGAGGTGTAGCAGACGGTGGCCACGGCGTCGGGGGTGAGGGCGGCCCGGCGTCCGGTCACCTCCTCGTCGGGGACGCGGGCGCCGAGTGCGGTGAGTTCGGCCAGGGCGTCCTCGTCGAGTCGCAGGATGCGCGGGGGACGGGGGTGGTGCGCGGTGCCGGTCGTCGCCGTGACGGCGTTGTCCGCTGTCTCGGCGACGAGCAGGGTCGCGCCCGAGTCGCGGACGATCCAGTCGATCTGGTCGGCCGAGGAGGTGGCGTAGACGGGGACGACCAGGCCGCCGGCCGCCCAGACGGCGAAGTCGAGGACCGTCCACTCGTAGCGGGTACGGGACATGACCGCGACGCGGCCGCCCTGCTGGACGCCGGCGGCGATCAGGCCCTTGGCGACGGCGGTGACCTCGGCGGCGAAGGCGCGCGCGGTGACCGGTCGCCAGACGCCGGCCTCACTGCGGCGCAGGACGACGGCCTCCGGGGCCTCGGCCGCGTTGGTGAAGGGGAGGTCGGCGACGCTGCCCGAGGCGAGCGGCGGCGCCAGGGGCGCGGTGCGGGCCTCGCGCACCGCGCCGGTGTCGTCCCTGACGAGGTCGATCGTGGTGCGGGAGGCCAGGTCGGGGCGCCGTCCGGCCCGTTTCAGATCCCTGCGGACACCCATGGGCGGCCCTCCCGGTCGCGGCGCGGCTGGCGTGTGACGGGCGGTAACTTACTGAGAAGTAAGGTCGTGCGCCAGAGGCCGCGCGGGCCTGGCGTGGCGCCGCCGGGCCGGGCGGGGCCGCGTCAGGACACCACGTCCTTGCGGGCGAAGCCGCGGAAGGCGAGGGCGAACAGGACGAGGGCGTAGGTCACGGAGACGGCGGCGCCCTGGATCATGCCGGACCACTCGGGGGTGGGCTGGACCGCGTCGGCCCAGGCGAACTGCCAGTGCGCGGGCAGGAAGTCGCGCCAGTCGCCGAGGGCGGTGACGGCGTCCAGCACGTTGCCGACGATGGTCAGGCCGACCGCGCCGCCGACCGCGCCGAGCGGGGCGTCCGTCCTGGTCGACAGCCAGAACGCCAGTCCCGCGGTGACCAGTTGGGAGACGAAGACGTAGCCGACGACGACCACCAGCCGCTGGGCTGCGGCGCCCGGGGCGAGCGCGCCGCCGGTGGGCAGTTCGAGCGGGCCCCAGCCGTAGGCCGCGGAGCCGACGGCGAGGGCGACGACCGGCAGCAGGACCATCGCGGCCAGGCTGAGGCCGAGGCCCACGACGAGCTTGGACCACAGGAGGCGGGCCCGGGGCACCGGCGCGGCGAGGAGGTAGCGCAGGGAGGACCAGCCCGCCTCCGAGGCGACCGTGTCCCCGCAGAACAGGGCGACCGGGATGACGAGCAGGAAGCCTGCGGAGACGAACAGGTTGACGGCGGCGAAGTTGGCGCCGGACGCCGTCGCCGTGTCCATCAGGGTCACCTGGCCGTTGCGGCCGCCGGGCTCACCGCCGATGGCGAAGGCGACGAGCAGCACGAACGGCAGGACGGCGAGGACGCCGCCCATGACCAGCGTGCGGCGGCGCTTGAGCTGGCGGACCAGCTCGACGCGCAGCGGCAGGGTGCGGGACGCCTGGTAACCGGGGGCGACCTCGGTGAGGGTGCTCATGCGGGACCTCCGATCAGGGTGAGGAAGGCGTCCTCCAGGCGGCGGTGCGGGCCGACCGAGGTCACCGGCACGTCGAGCCGGACGAGGTCGGCGATCAGGCGGCGGGCGCTGCCGTCGGCGTCCAGGCGGACCAGCAGGCCGTCGTCGGCGCGCAGCGCGGAGGCCACCCCGGGCAGCGCGGCGATCTTCTCGACGACCGGCTCGTCCACGGGGGCGGCCGTGCCGACGAGGAGGGTGTCCCCGGAGCCGGTGATCTCGGCGACCGGGCCCGCCTGGACGAGCTTCCCGCGGTCCATCACCACGAGGTGCGTGCAGGACTGCTCGACCTCGGACAGCAGGTGGCTGGAGACGATGACCGTGCGGCCGGCCGCCGCGTAGCGGATCATCACCTCGCGCATCTCGCGGATCTGCGGCGGGTCGAGGCCGTTGGTGGGCTCGTCGAGGATGAGCAGGTCCGGCAGGCCGAGCATGGCCTGGGCGATGGCCAGGCGCTGGCGCATGCCCTGGGAGTAGGTGCGCACCGCGCGGGCCAGGGCGTCGCCGAGGCCGGCGATCTCCAGGGCCTCGTCGAGGTGGGCGTCCCCGGCGGGGCGGCCGGTGGCCCGCCAGTACAGCTCCAGGTTCTCCCTGCCGGTCAGGTGCGGCAGGAAGCCGGCGCCCTCGACGAAGGAGCCGACGCGGGACAGGACCGGCGCGCCCGGGCGGATCGCGTGGCCGAAGACGCGGACCTCGCCGCCGTCGGGCGTGATCAGACCCATCAGCATGCGCAGGGTCGTCGTCTTGCCGGCGCCGTTCGGGCCGAGGAGTCCGAGGACCTGCCCCTGCTCGACGCGGAAGGACAGGTCGCGCACGCTGTAGCGGTCGCCGCTCGCGTACTTCTTGCTCAGGCCGGTGATCTGGAGGGGGACGTCGGCGAGTGCGGGGTCGGGGGCGGGGCCCGCGGTGCGGCGGCGGGCGGACAGGAGCAGGGCGAGGGCGAGCGCCGCGCCGGTGAGGGGGAGCCACCACACCCAGGACGGCAGCGGGGCGGCGGCCGTGGTCACGGCCGGCGCGGTGGGGACCAACAGGTCGCTCTTCACGGAGACGGTGTACGTCGCCGGGGCGGTCGGGGAGGCGTAGCCGAGGTCGGTGGAGGCGAGGACCAGGCGCAGCCGGTGGCCCTCCTCGACCTTGTGGTCGATCGCCGGGAGAGTGATCGTCACGTCCCTGCCCTTGCCGGCGTCTTCGACGCGGACCGGGCTGACGAGCTGGGAGGGCAGCACCTGCGCGCCCCGGCCGCCGCCGACGTCGTAGACCTTGGCGAAGAGGACGGCGGTGCCGGACGTCGACCTCACGTGGACGGTGACCGTCGGGGAGCCGGTGATCCGCAGGTCGCCGGTGACCGGGGCGGAGTCGAAGGCGGCGTACTGGCCGGGGAAGTCGAGGGAGAGGCCGACGCCGAGGGAGGAGAGCCGGGCGAGGCCGCCGCCGCCGAGGCCGGGCAGGGCGGAGACGGCGGGCGGGGTGGCGCCGGGCGGGTTGGCGAAGGACTGCTCCTCGCGGCGGCCGGTGAGCGTGAAGGAGCGCTCGTGGTCGCTCAGGCCGGGGTAGCGGTCCGCGCTCGCGCCCCGCAGTTGTGCGGCGCCGTCGGTGGAGTCGACGCCTCCGGTGCGGGTGACGCGGAAGGCGGGGCCGGTGCCGGCGGACCGCTCGCCCTTGAGGTAGCGGTCGAACCAGGCGTTGACCCGGGCCTGGACGCGGCCGGCCTCCATGTCGCCGCCGTCGTGGCCGCCGGCGATCCAGTCGACGTCCACGGGCGCACCGTTCGCGCGGATCGCCTTCTCGGCCGCGTCGGCCTGGGCGAGGGTGAAGAGGGAGTCGGTCTGCCCCTGAAGCAGGAGGGTGGGGACCTTGATGCGGCCGGCGACGGCGGACGGCGAGCGCGCTCCGAGGAGCCGGCGGGCGGCGGCGTCCGGGGCGCCGGACTCGGCGACGCGCGCGTACATCGCCGCCAGTGCGGGGGTGAAGCGGGCGGCCCCGCCGCCGGTGTTGAAGAAGACCCCGGCCCACAGCTTCTTGAACACGCCGTCGGGGAACAGGGCGTCCGCGAGGTTCCAGTAGGTGATCGAGGGGGCGATGGCGTCGACGCGGTGGTCGTACCCGGCGGCCAGCAGGGAGACCGCGCCGCCGTAGGAGGCGCCGGCGACGCCCACGCGCGGGTCGCCGGGCTTGTCGAGCTGCACCTCGGGCCGTTTCGCGAGCCAGTCGATCAGCCGGGAGACGTCGGCGACCTCGCCCTTCGGGTCGTTCAGGCCGATCTTTCCGGTGGACCTGCCGAAGCCGCGCGCCGACCAGGTCAGCACCGCGTACCCGTCGCGGGCGAGCTTCTCGGCCTGCGGCCTGACGTCGTCCTTGCTGCCTCCGAAACCGTGCGCGAGGAGCACGGCGGGGCGCCGGCCGGGGCCGCCGGAGGTGAAGTAGGAGGTGTCCAGGCGTACGCCGTCCACCGTCATGACCCGGTCGGCGCCGTGCACGGCGGGTGTGTCGTCGCCGGCGGCGACGACCGTCCAGGTACCGGCGCCGGCGAGTACGACGACGGCGGCCACGGCGGAGACGATCCGTCGTGGCCGTCGGGGCCGCCGTGGTCCTCGCAGACCGGGCAGTCGAAGATCCATGCTTCAACCGTACGGGGTCGGCCCGGTGGGGAGAGGGCGACCGTGGGCCGAATCCGCCGCCCTCCCGGCGGCGTACACCGCGGTCCCCGTGTACCACGGACGCGGTATGCCCGCGGAGGTCAGGAGCGCGCGTCCTCGGGGAGGGACACCAGCCAGCGGGTCGCGCGGCGCGGGCGGAGGTAGAGGGCCCAGTAGAGGGTGGCGGCGGCGGTGATGCCGCCGGTCCACAGCAGGTAGCTCGTCTCCTGCTGGATGAGGACGTAGCCGAGGACGGCGATCAGCAGGACGGGCAGGACCGGCCACAGGGGCATGCGCCAGGCGGCGGTGTGCCGGTGGTGGCCGCGGCGGGAGAGCAGCGCGGCGACGGCGACCAGCAGGTACATCCCGGTCACCGAGACGCCGGTGACGCCGTAGAGGGTGTCCAGGTTCACGAAGCAGAGCAGCGCGCCGGGGATGCCGACGGCCAGGGTGGCCACCCAGGGGGAGCCGAAGCGGCCGAGCTTGGAGAAGACGTCGTTGACGGGCTGCGGCCAGGCCTTGTCGCGGGCGGAGGCGAACAGGACCCGGGAGTTCTGGATGACCATGACGATGCCGGCGTTGATGATCGCGAGCGCCACGCAGAGGCTGACGAAGGCGCCGACGGCCGAGTTGGACCAGGCGGTGACCATGGAGCCGATGTCGCCGCCGGTGAGCTGGGAGAGGTCGGAGGCGCCGAAGGTGATGGCGACGACCGGGACCAGGATGATCACCGTGGAGATGGCGAGGGTGGCCAGGACGGTGCGGGCGACGTTGCGGCGCGGGTGCTCCAGCTCCTCGGAGAGGTAGACGGCGGTCGAGAAGCCCTGGGTGACGAAGAGGGCGATGGCCAGGCCGGAGACGACCAGCATGGCGGTCACCGTGTCGGTGCGGCCGTGCGCGCCGGCCACCTGCATCGAGACCAGGCTGCCCGCGCCGCGGTGGCCGTGGGCGAAGCCCAGCACGGCGACGACGGCGGCCGCGATGACCTCCAGGACCAGGAAGACGCCGGTGATCCAGGCGTTGGCGCGCAGGTCGAGGAGCCCGGCGAGGGTGGCGAGGAGCATGACGCCGGCGCCCGCGAGGGCGGGGTCCAGGTGGACGAGGGGGGCGAGGTAGTCGGCCGTGCCCATGGCGATGACCGGCGGGACGATCATCACGACGAGCAGGGAGAGGACGAAGACCAGCCAGCCGGCGAGCCGTCCGGCCAGCGTGGACACCATGGCGTACTCGCCGCCCGCGCTGGGGATGAGGGTGCCCAGCTCCGCGTAGCAGAACGCCACGGCGACGCAGAGCAGCGAGCCGATCGCGATGGTGAGCGCGGTCGCGGTGCCGAGGGAGCCGAAAAGGTCCGGGACGACGACGAACAGGGTGGAGGCGGGGGTGACGCAGGAGAGGGTCAGAAGCGTGCCGCCGACGACTCCGATGGAGCGCTTGAGCGTCTGGGGGCTGTCGGACGCCTGAGGGAGGGCGGTCTCGACAGGGCGGAGCGTGTCGGTCATGCGGCGGTTCCGATCGACTCGTGCGGCGGGTGAGGGGCGGGAGCGCTATCGCCTCCGGCGGCTCGGTCGTACGTCGTTCCGTCCGCTCCCGGCGGCTGCATGGAATCCCGACGGAAACCGCCGCGTCAATAGGTGTTCACCTACGGAATCCGTCGTCCCGACGACCCCTGGATCGCGGATACGGCATTTTCGACGTGCTCCTTCCGCCCCGTCGCGCGTACGGGAACCGCACGTCGGGCGGCAAAAAAGTGGGACGACGTTCGGCATGCGGACGTGTCAGTGTGTCCCGATAGGGTTCGGGGATCACAGATCATGCACAGGGGTGGGGACTCATGAAGGCGAAGTACGCGGGGGCCTGGACGGCGGTCACGGCCGCGGCTCTGATCACGACGACCGGGTGCGGCGGCCAGGCCGCCGAGGGGGCGGCCAAGGCGGTGAACGCCACGGACGCGATCATGGCGGCGCTCGGCCGGGCTACCGACCGCACCGAGCAGCTCGGCTCGGCGGAGGTGAAGATGACCACCTCCATCGGCGCGGGCGCTCCCGTGACCATGGACGGCACCTACTCCTGGGGCGACGGCTACGCGTTCGACGTCCTGATGGACACCGCTGCCGCGAAGATGCAGCAGCTCCAGGACGCCCCGAAGATGCGCATGCTCTTCGTGGACGGCGCGTACTACTACGACGTCGACCCGCAGGCCTCCGGTCCGCTCAAGGGCAAGGAGTGGATGAAGATCGACGGCTCGGCCGTCTTCGGCAAGCAGGGCGCGCAGGCGCTCAGCGGCGACAACGGCAGCCCGTCGGCCTCCATGAAGAGCCTGAAGTACGCCGACGACGTCGAGAACCTCGGTTCGGAGAAGATCGACGGCAAGGCGACCACGCACTACCGGGCCGTCGTCGACCAGGCCGGGATGGGCAAGTTCAAGAAGGCCTACGGCGACAAGGACAACCTCTTCGGCTCGCTCACCGGCGGCGCCACCTCGATCACCATGGAGGTGTGGGTCGGCCCCGAGGACCTGCCGGTCCGGATGATCCAGGAGATCGGCTCCATGAAGGTCACCATGGACTTCGAGAAGTTCGGCCGGACGGCTCCGGTCGAGGCGCCGCCCGCCGCGCAGACCGGCGACCTCACCGAGGCGGTCAAGGCCGCCGGCACCACCGCCGGCTGACGGACGCGGGCCTCGGCCCGCCCACGGCGACGCCCCGCCCCCGGACGGGGACGGGGCGTCGTGCGCGTCGCGGGCTCAGTGGTTGCGGGGGAAGCCCAGGTCGACTCCGCCGGGGCCGTCCGCGGGGTCGGGCCAGCGGGTGGTGACGACCTTGCCGCGGGTGTAGAAGTGCGTGCCGTCGTTGCCGTAGATGTGGTGGTCGCCGAAGAGCGAGTCCTTCCAGCCGCCGAAGCTGTGGTAGCCGACGGGAACCGGGATCGGCACGTTCACGCCGACCATGCCGGCCTCGACCTCCAGCTGGAAGCGGCGGGCCGCGCCGCCGTCCCGGGTGAAGATCGCGGTGCCGTTGCCGAACGGCGAGGCGTTGATGAGCGCGATGCCCTCGTCGTAGGTGTCGACGCGCAGCACGGTCAGCACCGGGCCGAAGATCTCGTCCTGGTAGGCCTTCGCGGTGGTCGGCACCTTGTCGAGGAGGGAGATGCCGATCCAGTGGCCGTCCTCGAAGCCGTCGACGGTGTAGCCGGTGCCGTCGAGGACGACCTCGGCGCCCTCGGCCGCCGCGCCCGTCACGTACGACGCCACCTTGTCGCGGTGGACGGCCGTGATGAGCGGGCCCATCTCGCTCGTCGGGTCGTTGCCGGGACCGATCTTGATCTTCTCGGCGCGCTCGCGGATCTTCTGCACCAGCTCGTCGCCGATCGCGCCGACGGCGACGACCGCGGAGATCGCCATGCACCGCTCGCCCGCCGAGCCGTACGCGGCGGAGACGGCGGCGTCGGCGGCCGCGTCCAGGTCCGCGTCGGGCAGGACCAGCATGTGGTTCTTCGCGCCGCCCAGCGCCTGGACGCGCTTGCCGTTCGCGGAGGCGGTGGTGTGGATGTACCGGGCGATCGGCGTCGAGCCGACGAAGGACACGGCCTTGACGTCCGGGTGCTCCAGGAGCCGGTCCACGGCCACCTTGTCGCCCTGCACGACGTTGAACACGCCGTCCGGGAGGCCGGCCTCGGACAGCAGCTCGGCGATCTTCAGCGAGGCCGACGGGTCCTTCTCGGACGGCTTCAGCACGAACGTGTTGCCGCAGGCGATCGCGATGGGGAACATCCACATCGGGACCATCGCCGGGAAGTTGAACGGCGTGATGCCCGCGACGACGCCGAGCGGCTGGCGGATCGACGCGACGTCCACCCGGCTGGCCACCTCGGTGGACAGCTCGCCCTTGAGCTGCACGGTGATCCCGCAGGCCAGGTCCACGATCTCCAGGCCGCGCGCGACCTCGCCGAGCGCGTCGCTGTGCACCTTGCCGTGCTCGGCGGTGATCAGCTCGGCGATCGCGTCCCGGTTCGCGTCCAGCAGCGCGCGGAACGCGAACAGGATCGTGCTGCGCTTGGCCAGCGAGGACGTGCCCCAGGTGGCGTAGGCGTCCTTCGCGGCCGCGACCGCGGCGTCGACCTCGTCCACCGAGGCGAACGCGACCTTCGTGGTGACGGCGCCGGTCGCCGGGTCGGTGACCGGCCCGTACGAACCCGAAGCGCCTTCGACGGTCTTGCCGCCGATCCAGTGGTTGACGATCTTCGTCATGACCGAGTGCTCCTTCACAGATGGCGGCGACGGGTGGAGACGTGCCGTTCGTACAGCTCACGTGCCTTCACCGCGGACGCTCGGGTCGCGGTCTCGGCCACAGGTACATCCCACCAGGCCTGCGCCGGCGGCGGGCCCGACACAGTGTCGGCCGTTTCGGTCTCGACGTAGACACATGTGGGAGTGTCGGCGCGGCGCGCCTCGGCGAGGGCCTCGCGCAGGTCGCGGACGGTCTTCGCGCGCAGCACGCGCATGCCGAGGCTGGCCACGTTGGCGGCCAGGTCGACGGGCAGCGGGGCCCCGGTGAACGTGCCGTCGTCCGCGGTGTAGCGGTAGGCCGTGCCGAACCGCTCGCCGCCCACCGACTCCGACAGGCCGCCGATCGACGCGTAGCCGTGGTTCTGCACGAGCAGGATCTTGATCGCGATCCCCTCCTGCACGGCCGTCACGATCTCCGTGGGCATCATGAGGTACGTGCCGTCGCCGACCAGCGCCCACACGTTGCGCTCCGGCGCGGCCAGCTTCACACCGATGGCGGCCGGGATCTCGTACCCCATGCAGGAGTAGCCGTACTCCAGGTGGTACTGGTCCCGCGAGCGCGCCCGCCACAGCTTGTGCAGGTCGCCGGGGAGCGAGCCGGCCGCGTTGATGATCACGTCCGACTCGTCGGCGAGGGCGTCGAGCGCGCCGAGCACCTGCGCCTGGGTGGGGCGCACGTCGGGCTCGTCGGCCTCGTAGCAGGCGTCGACGCGCTGCTCCCAGCGCTCCTTGTCCTCGCCGTACTCGGTGACGTAGGCGTCGGCGACCCGGTGTCCGTGCGTGCGCAGCGCCCCGGTCAGCGCCTCCAGTGCGCTGCGGGCGTCCGCGACCAGCGGGAGGCCGGCGAGCTTGTGGCCGTCGAAGGAAGCGATGTTGACGTTGAGGAAGCGGACGCCGTCACCCTGGAACAGGGTGTGGGAGGCGGTGGTGAAGTCGGTGTAGCGGGTGCCGACGCCGATGACCAGGTCGGCGGTGCGGGCCAGTTCGTCGGCGGTCGCGGTGCCGGTGTGGCCGACGCCGCCCACGTCCTGGGGGTGGTCGTGGCGCAGCGAGCCCTTTCCGGCCTGGGTGGAGGCGACGGGGATGCCGGTGGCCTCGGCGAACTCGGCGAGGGCCTCCTCGGCCCGGCTGTGGTGGACCCCGCCGCCGGCCACGATCAGCGGGCGGCGGGCCGCGCGGACCGCCCGGACGGCCTCGGCGAGTTCGGCCGGGTCGGCGCCGGGCCGGCGGACCGTCCAGGTGCGCTCGGCGAAGAACTCGTCGGGCCAGTCGTGGGCCTCGGCCTGGACGTCCTGGGGCAGCGCGAGGGTGACCGCACCCGTCTCCACCGGGTCGGTGAGCACCCGCATCGCCTGGAGCGCCGCCGGGATCAGGGCCTCGGGGCGGGTGACGCGGTCGAAGTACCGCGACACCGGCCGCAGACAGTCGTTGACGGACACGTCTCCCGCGTAGGGGACTTCGAGCTGCTGGAGCACCGGGTCGGCGACCCGGGTCGCGAAGATGTCGCCGGGCAGCAGCAGCACCGGGATGTGGTTGACGGTGGCGAGGGCGGCGCCGGTGACCAGGTTGGTCGCGCCGGGGCCGATGGACGTCGTCACCGCGTGGGTGGACAGGCGGTTCGACTGGCGGGCGTAGCCGACGGCCGCGTGCACCATGGACTGCTCGTTGCGTCCCTGGTGGAAGGGCATCTCGTCGCCGTACTCGACCAGCGCCTGGCCGAGGCCGGCCACGTTGCCGTGGCCGAAGATGCCCCAGGTCGCGCCGATCAGCCGCTGCCGTACGCCGTCGCGCTCGGTGTGCTGCGCGGCCAGGAAGCGCACCAGCGCCTGGGCCACGGTGAGCCTCGTGGTCATCGGTAACCCCCTTCTGCGTGGGCCGGGTGGAAGCAGATCCGCCACTCGCGGGTCTCGCCCGGGCCGGCCATGACGTTGAGGTAGTACATGGCGTGGCCGGGCTGGGCGATCGACGGGCCGTGCCAGCCGTCGGGGACGAGGACGGCGTCGCCGGTGCGGACCTCGGCGAGGACGTCGGAGCCGCCCTCGCGGGAGGGCGACACGCGCTGGTAGCCGAACCCGTGCGGGCCGTCGATCTCGAAGTAGTAGATCTCCTCGAGCTCGGCCTCCTCGCCGGGCCGGTGCTCGTCGTGCTTGTGCGGCGGGTACGAGGACCAGTTGCCGCCGGGGGTGATCACCTCGACGGCGATGAGCCGGTCGCAGTCGAAGGCGTCGGCGGACGCGAAGTTGCGCACGTGGCGCGACTGGGCGCCGCTGCCGCGTTCTTCGACGGGGACCTCCGGCGCGGGGCCGTAGCGGGCGGGGAGTCGTCGCTCGCACTTCGCTCCTGCCAGGGCGAAGCGGCCTCCCGCGCCGGAGGCGATCTGGACCCGGGCGTCGCGGGGAACGTACGCGAAGTCGGAGACCGACGCGAACACCGTTTCCCTGCCCAGGAGTTGGAACTCGTTTTCGTCAGTGCGCACGGTACATCCGCCTGCCAGCGGAAGGACGATCCACTCGCTGTCACCGGTGGTGAAGGTGTGGGCCGCGCCCGGCTCCAGCTCGACGACGCGCAGGCTGCAGTAGTCCCAGCCGGCCCGTTGGGGGTCGATGTCGAGCGTGTAGCGGTCGCCGGCGGTCGTGCCGTGCGGGAGGTGGAGGTCGGGGACGTGCGGGTCGGGGTGCGGCTCTCGGTGCGTCATGCGGCCCTCACAGGAGTCCTACGGCGATGTCCACGGCGGCGGCGACGTCCCCGTCCGGCGGGTAGAGCAGCGAACGGCCGACCACCAGGCCCTGGACGGTGGGCAGTTGCAGCGCCCCGCGCCACTTCTCGTACGCGACGTCCTGTTCCTCGGCGGTGCCGCCGACCTCGCCGCCCAGCAGGACGGCGGGCAGGGTCGAGGTCTGCATGACCTCGGCCATGTCGTCGGGGTTGTCGGTGACCGGCACCTTCAGCCAGGTGTAGGCGGAGGTGCCGCCGAGGCCGGAGGCGATGGCGATCGACCGGGTGACGGCCTCGGCGGACAGATCGTTGCGCAGTCTGCCGTCGGGGCCGCGCCGGCTGATGAACGGCTCGACGAAGAGGGGGAGTCTGCGGGCGGCCATGTCGTCGACGGCGCGGGCGGTGGTCTCCAGGGTGGTGAGGGAGCCGGGGTCGTCGTAGTCGACGCGCAGCAGCAGCTTGCCCGCGTCGAAGTGGAGCCGCTCGATGTCCTGGGCGCGGTGGCCGGTGAAGCGGTCGTCCAGCTCGAAGACGGCGCCCTGGAGGCCGCCGCGGTTCATCGAGCCCATGACGACCTTGCCGTCGAGGGCCCCGAGCAGCAGCAGGTCGTCGAGGATGTCGGCGGTCGCGAGGACGCCGTCGACTCCCGGCCGCGACAGCGCGAGGCAGAGCCGTTCGAGCAGGTCGGCGCGGTTGGCCATGGCCAGCTTGGCCCCGCCGACGCCGAGCGCGCCGCGGGCCGGATGGTCGGCGGCGACGATCATCAGCCGGCCGGAGTCGCCCAGCAGCGGGCGGCGCGGACGGCGGGCGGCCGCCTCGGCGATCGCCTCGGGGTGCCGCGTGCGCAGCCGGACGAGTTCGCTGACGTCGACGTTCGTCACAGGACGGCCCCCGCCTCGATCGCGGCTTCCACTTCGTCCGGCGTGGGCATCGCGGATGAGCACTCCAGACGGGAGGCGACGATGGCGCCGGCCGCGTTGGCGTGGCGCATGGTCTTCTCCAGGTCCCAGCCGGCGAGCAGGCCGTGGCAGAGGGAGCCGCCGAACGCGTCCCCGGCGCCGAGGCCGTTGAGGACCTCGACCGGCAGCGGCGGCACCTGGGCCGACTCGCCCGCGCGGCTGACGGCGAGGACGCCCTCGGGGCCCTGCTTCACCACGGCGAGTTCGACTCCGGCGTCCAGCAGCGCCTGCGCCGCGGCCCGCGGCTCGCGCAGCCCGGTGGCGACCTCCACCTCGTCGAGGTTGCCGACCGCGACCGTGGCGTGCTTGAGGGCCTCGGCGTAGAACGGGCGGGCGGTCCCGGCCGGGTCGCCCCCGGCCGGGTCCTTCCAGAACATCGGCCGCCAGTCGAGGTCGAAGACCGTGATGCCGGCCTTGGCCCGGTGGGCGAGGGCGGCGAGGGTCGCCGTGCGGCTCGGCTCCTCGCTCAGGCCGGTGCCGGTGACCCAGAAGACCCGGGCCTCGCGGACGGCGTCGAGGTCGAGCTCGTGGGCGTCGATCTCCAGGTCCGGCGCCTTGGGCTGCCGGTAGAAGTACAGCGGGAAGTCGTCCGGCGGGAAGATCTCGCAGAAGGTGACCGGCGTCGGCAGTCCGGGCACGGCCGTGACCCAGCGGTCGTCCACGCCGAAGCCGCGCAGCGCCTCGTGCACATACGCGCCGAAGGGGTCGTCGCCGGTGCGGGAGATCACCGCCGTCTCCCGGCCGAGACGGGCCGCGGCGACGGCCACGTTGGTCGCCGACCCGCCCAGGAACTTCCCGAAGGACGTGACCTGCGGGAGGGGGACACCCGTCTGCAGCGGATAGAGGTCCACTCCGATCCGCCCCATGGTGATCAGGTCGTACGCCATCGAGTTCCCTTCACAGTCGGCTCGGCCCCGGAAAGAGGCCCACGGCACGTCCGCGGCGCACGTCCCGTATCGGCTCTCACGGCTTTCTAGCCCCGCACGCCGGACCCTGTCAATGTTTTGTCCAGACATTCGGACCAGCCCTTGACACCCCTGGGGCGAGACTTCACGCTGACCGCCATGACGTCGTTGCCTCCCGAATCCTCACTTTCCCGCATCCGGATCGGATCGGCCCCCGACAGCTGGGGCGTCTGGTTCCCGGACGATCCCGCCCAGGTCCCCTGGCAGCGCTTCCTGGACGAGGTCGCGCAGTCCGGCTACGAGTGGATCGAGCTGGGCCCCTACGGGTACCTGCCGACCGATCCCGCGGTCCTCGCCGAGGAGACGGCCAGGCGCGGGCTGAAGGTGTCGGCGGGCACGGTCTTCACCGGCCTGCACCACGGCGAGGCCGTGTGGGAGAAGACCTGGGCCCACGTCGCGGACAACGCGGCGCTCGCCCAGGCGATGGGGGCGCGCCACCTCGTCGTGATCCCGTCGTTCTGGCGGGACGACAAGACCGGCGACGTCCTGGAACCGGACACCCTGACCCCCGAGCAGTGGCGCAACCTGACCTCGCTGACCGAGCGGCTGGGCAAGGAGGTGCGGGAGCGGTACGGCTTGCAGATCGTCGTCCACCCGCACGCCGACACCCACATCGACAGCGAGGAGAACGTCGCCCGCTTCCTGGACGGCACCGACTCCGCTCTGGTCTCGCTGTGCCTGGACACGGGGCACTACGCGTACTGCGGCGGAGACAGCGTCAAGCTGATCGAGACGTACGGGGAGCGCATCGGCTACCTGCACCTCAAGCAGGTCGACCCGCGGATCCTGGCGGACGTGCGGGCGAAGGGGACGCCGTTCGGGCCGGCCGTGGCCCAGGGCGTGATGTGCGAGCCCCCCACCGGGGTACCCGCGCTGGGACCGGTCCTGGAGGCCGCGCAGAAACTCGACGTGGACCTGTTCGCGATCGTCGAGCAGGACATGTACCCGTGCGCACCGGACACCCCGCTCCCCATCGCGCAGCGCACCCGGGCGTTCCTGCGGTCCTGCGGGGCGTAGGGCGACCGCCCGGCAGCACCGGTCCCGCGGGCCCGGCGGGCCCCACGTGCCCCGCGGGACGGCCGCGCCCCGGGCGTCGCCCGTGTCACGCGTGTCACGAACACCGCCGTTCCGTCACACATGTCGCCGGAACGCGGGCCTTCTGTCACCGTCCGTCAACAACCGCTTCCGTTCGGTCACCGCACCTCGTTCACGGGGCACTGGCCAGGTGATCGCCAGCGCGCGCCGGGCTCCCCCCGGCGGCCTCCCGGCCGCCGCCCCGCGCGCAGGAGGGTGCGGCTCATGACCGACCGAAGGCTCTGGTCCTACAAGGAGATCGCGGCGCACATCAAGGTGCAGCCGGACACCGTGCGGTCCTACCGCAAACACGGGCTGCTGCCCGCGCCCGACCACGTCGAGGGCGGCAAGCCCTACTGGTACGCCGACACCGTCCGCGCCTGGGTCGCCTCCCGCCCGGGCAACAGAGGACGCGCCCTCGACTGACCCGGCCCGGCCCGAAGCGGCCCCGGCGGGCGGTCAGGCCCACGGCTCGACGACCGTCACCCCCGCGCCGGGAGCCGTGCCCAGGGCCGCGAGCGCCGCCGGGGCCGCGTCCAGCGAAATCGTCGAGGTCACGAGGAGGTCCGGGCGCAGCGCCCCGGAGCGGACCAGCTCCAGCATGCCGGGATAGGCGTGGGCGGCCATGCCGTGACTGCCCAGCAGCTCCAGTTCCAGCGCGACGGCACGGGCCAGCGGGACGGCCGTGAGGCCGTCCCGCGAAGGCAGCAGCCCGACCTGGACGTGCCGGCCCCGGCGGCGCAGCCCGTTCACGGAGGCGGCGCAGGTGGCGGGCGAGCCGAGGGCGTCGAGCGAGAGATGCGCGCCGCCGCCGGTCAGCTCGCGCACCGCCGTAGCCGTGTCCGGCACGCCGGCCGCGTCCACGCACTCCGCCGCGCCGAACCGGCGCGCCAGCTCCAGGGCCCGCGGCGAGACGTCCACCGCGACCACCCGCGCCCCGCTCGCCGCCGCGATCATCACCGCCGACAGGCCCACGCCGCCGCAGCCGTGCACCGCCACCCACTCCCCCGCCGCGAGCCGGCCCTGCCGCACGACGGCCCGGAACGCCGTGGCGAACCGGCAGCCGAGGGAGGCGGCGGTGGCGTACGACAGGCCGTCCGGGATCGCGACGAGGTTGACGTCGGCGTGGTCCAGGGCCACGTACTGGGCGAACGAGCCCCAGTGCGTGAAGCCGGGCTGGGTCTGGCGCTCGCACACCTGGTGATCGCCGGCCGCGCACGAGGGACATCTGCCGCAGCCGCACACGAAGGGCACGGTGACCCGGTCGCCGGGCTTCCAGCGGGTGACCCGGGGTCCCGCCTCCGCGACCACCCCGGCGAGTTCGTGTCCGGGGACGTGCGGCAGCACGATGTCCGGGTCGTGGCCCATCCAGCCGTGCCAGTCGCTGCGGCACAGGCCGGTGGCCTCGACGCGCACCACCACGCCGTGCTCCGCGGGACGGGGGTCGGGCGTCTCCCGCACCTCGGCCGGCTCCCCGAACCGCTCGAACACCACAGCCCGCATACGCCCTCGCCCCGCTCCCGCTCTCGCGCCGCGTCTCCTCGCCGAAGATCACCGCGAAGGCTAGCCGCGCCGGCCCGTCCTGTCGCCGCCACGCCGGGATCCTTCTTGGAGAAATACCCCCTAGGGGTATAGTCTCGAAACAACGGGAGACCTCTCGCGGCCCCGCCCGCCCCACCTGCCTCCACGAGGAGAACGACATGACCGCTCAGACCGACACCCCGGGCTCCGTCACCACCGTCTACAAGGTGAACGGCATGAGCTGCGGCCACTGCGAGGGCGCCGTCTCCGGCGAGCTCTCGGAGCTGGCCGGTGTCAGCTCGGTGAAGGCCGTCGCCTCGACCGGCGAGGTCACGGTCGTCTCCGCCGAGGCGCTCGACGAGGCCGCGGTGCGCGCCGCCGTGGACGAGGCCGGCTTCGAGCTGGCCGGCCGGGCCTGAGGCCCACCCCCCGGCGCCCCGCGACGCCGCCCTCGCACCCGCCGCGCCCGCGCGCGGCCCGAGGCAACCCTTCCTCCGCCCGCCGGGCCGTACCGACCAGCTGATACTGGTTCCGTACGGCCCGGCCCGCTTCCTGGAGCACGGACATGACCAGCACCGCCACCCCATCGCCCACGGCACAGCCGCCCGGACCGACCGCCGAGGTGGAACTGATCGTCGGCGGGATGACCTGCGCCTCCTGCGCGGCCCGCGTGGAGAAGAAGCTCAACCGCATGGACGGCGTCACCGCGACGGTCAACTACGCCACGGAGAAGGCGAAGGTCAGCTACCCGGCCGGCATCGAGGTCGCCGACCTCATCGCGACCGTGGTCAGGACCGGGTACACCGCCGAGGAACCCGCGCCCGAACCGGTCCGCCGCACTCCGGCCGACGAGATACGCGCGACGGGCGGGCCGGCGGGGGCGGACGGCGAGGCCACGACCGCCGACACCGAGCCGGCGGGACTGCGCCACCGGGTCCTCGTCTCCGCGCTGCTCGCCGCGCCGGTCGTCCTGCTCGCCATGGTCCCGTCCCTTCAGTTCGACAACTGGCAGTGGCTGTCGCTGACGCTCGCCGCGCCCGTGGTCGTGTGGGGCGGCGGGCCGCTGCACCGGGCCGCCTGGACGAACCTGCGGCACGGCGCCGCCACCATGGACACCCTCGTCTCCGTCGGCACGCTGGCCGCGCTCGGCTGGTCGCTGTGGGCGCTGTTCTTCGGCGACGCGGGCATGCCCGGCATGCGGCACCCCTTCGAACTCACCGTCTCCCGCACGGACGGCGCCTCCACCATCTACCTGGAGGTCGCCGCCGGAGTCACCGTCTTCATCCTCCTCGGCCGCTACCTGGAGGCCCGCTCCAAGCGGCACGCGGGGGCGGCGCTGCGGGCGCTGATGGAGCTGGGCGCCAAGGACGTGGCCGTGCTGCGCGCGGGCGGGGAGGAGCGGATCCCGGTCGACCTGCTGGCCGTCGGCGACCGGTTCGTCGTCCGCCCCGGCGAGAAGATCGCCACCGACGGCACGGTCGTGGAGGGCGTGTCCGCCGTGGACGCCTCGATGCTGACCGGCGAGTCCGTGCCGGTGGACGTCGGGCCCGGCGACGCCGTCACCGGCGCGACCGTCAACGCCGGCGGCCGGCTGGTCGTGGAGGCCTCCCGGATCGGCGCGGACACCCGGCTCGCCCGCATGGCGCGCCTCGTCGAGGAGGCGCAGAACGGCAAGGCCGAGGTGCAGCGGCTCGCCGACCGGATCGCCGGGATCTTCGTGCCGGTGGTGCTGCTGATCGCCGTCGCCGTCTTCGCCGGCTGGCTCCTCGCGACGGCCGACACCGTCGCCGCGTTCACGTCGGCCGTCGCCGTCCTGATCATCGCCTGCCCGTGCGCGCTCGGCCTCGCCACGCCCACCGCGCTGCTGGTGGGCACCGGACGCGGCGCGCAGCTCGGCATCCTCATCAAGGGCCCGGAGGTCCTGGAGTCCACACGCCGCGTCGACACGGTCGTCCTGGACAAGACCGGGACCGTCACCACCGGCCGGATGACCCTCCAGGACGTGTGGGCGGCCGACGGCGTCGACGAGCGGGAGCTGCTGCGGCTGGCGGGCGCCCTGGAGCACGCCTCCGAGCATCCGGTAGCCCGGGCGGTGGCGGCGGGCGCCGGGGAACGCGTCGGCGCGCTGCCCGCGGCAGAACGGTTCGAGAACGTGCCCGGACGCGGGGTGCGCGGGCGCGTGGAGGGCCGCGAGGTGGCCGTGGGCCGCCTCTTCGAGTCCGTCCCGCCCCAGGTGGCACAGGTCGCGGCGGACGCCGAGCGGGACGGGCGCACGGCGGTCGTCGTCGGCTGGGACGGCACGGCGCGCGGGGTGCTCGCCGTCGCGGACGCGGTCAAGGAGACCAGCGCCGAGGCGGTCCGCGAGCTGCGCGCCCTGGGGCTCACGCCGGTGCTGCTGACCGGGGACAACCAGGTGGTCGCCGAGGCGGTGGCCCGGGCCGTGGGGATCGACCGGGTGATCGCCGGGGTGCTCCCGGAGGACAAGGCCGACGTCGTCCGGCGGCTTCAGGACGAAGGGCGGGTCGTCGCCATGGTCGGGGACGGGGTCAACGACGCGGCCGCCCTCGCCGTCGCCGACCTGGGCCTCGCCATGGGGACGGGCACGGACGCGGCGATCGAGGCGAGCGACCTGACGCTGGTGCGCGGGGACCTGCGGGTGGCCGCGGACGCGATCCGGCTGTCGCGGCGGACCCTCGCCACGATCAAGGGCAACCTCGTGTGGGCCTTCGGCTACAACGTGGCCGCGCTGCCGCTGGCCGCGGCCGGACTGCTGAACCCGATGATCGCGGGGGCGGCGATGGCGTTCTCGTCGGTCTTCGTCGTGACGAACAGTCTGCGGCTGCGCACGTTCACGTGAGCGCGCGTGGATACCGCCGAGTAGGACCAGGCCAATGACCTGGACCCCTGGAGTCCTGCGCGCGCCTCACATAAGCTCTTCACAAGGCTCGCGCATCATCCTTACGCTTGGGCCTCGATCGCCGTATCCGGTCTCTTGCGCATCTAACGGACATATGCAAGAGACACAGATCACAGTGATGGGAACGTAACCACCGAAGGGGTTCGAAGGTCTAAGTTGACGATGTCGGGAAGCGTCTTGGGGGGCGTGACCTGACATCTGAGGATGTCTTGGGGGACGTCCTCAGAGATGCGTTGCCGGGGCAGTACACCGGGAAGCTTTGAGCGGCCCTCCCAGCGTGCGCTGTCCCGGCAGATCGCACACGGCGGTGGTGCGGCGAGTTCTGCTCGTTCTGCTCAACCGCGGGCACGACAACCGAAGATGGTCACACAACAGCGAATTCAGGCGCTGTCCTCACAACGCCCGGCCGGATCCCGTGGGGGGAATCCGCACCGGGACATGGGAAGGCGCCCTGGTCGTCGGCCCGTGGGGGGACCGCCGCCGGGGCGCCTTCCGTTTGCCTCAGGGACACGCGGGCCCCCTTCGATCCAGGTCCGACCGTCCCCACTCAGGGGCGCGGGGAACTGCGCGACCAGCCCCCACCCCACCCGCACCCCACAACGCACCCCCTCAGGGACACGCGGGCCCCCTTCGAACAAGCCCCGACCGCCCCCACTCAGGGGCGCGGGGAACCGCGCGACCAGCCCCCACCCCAACCACACCCCACAACGCACCCCAAGCCCTCCACCCCCGCTCCCCCGGCCCCCAGTCCCCACCCTGCGGGCAAACGCACGACTGCCCGAACCAAAAGGCCCGGGCAGTCGAACAAAAACATCGAACAAAAAGAACGTCAGGACATCACGAGGGGCACGAGAACCCCCCGCCCCCCGCCGGAGGCCTCAGCGCTGCTCGACCGGAACGAAGTCCCGCTCCACGACACCGGTGTAGATCTGCCGCGGGCGGCCGATCCGCGACCCGGGCTCCTTGATCATCTCGTGCCACTGGGCGATCCAGCCCGGCAGGCGGCCCAGGGCGAACAGGACCGTGAACATCTCGGTCGGGAAGCCCATGGCCCGGTAGATCAGGCCGGTGTAGAAGTCGACGTTCGGGTAGAGGTTGCGCGAGACGAAGTAGTCGTCGGAGAGCGCGTGCTCCTCCAGCTTCAGCGCGATGTCCAGCAGCTCGTCGGACTTGCCGAGAGCCGAGAGGACGTCGTGCGCCGCGGCCTTGATGATCTTGGCGCGCGGGTCGAAGGACTTGTACACCCGGTGGCCGAAGCCCATCAGGCGGACGCCGTCCTCCTTGTTCTTCACCTTGCGGATGAAGGAGTCGACGTCGCCGCCGTTGGCCTGGATGCCCTCGAGCATCTCCAGCACGGACTGGTTGGCGCCGCCGTGCAGCGGGCCCCACAGCGCGTTGATGCCGGCCGAGATCGACGCGAACATGTTCGCCTGGGACGAGCCGACCAGGCGGACCGTCGACGTCGAGCAGTTCTGCTCGTGGTCGGCGTGCAGGATCAGCAGCTTGTCGAGGGCGGAGACGACGACCGGGTCGAGGTCGTACTCCTGCGCCGGCACCGAGAACGTCATGCGCAGGAAGTTCTCGACGTAGCCGAGGTCGTTGCGCGGGTAGACGAACGGGTGGCCGATCGACTTCTTGTACGCGTACGCCGCGATCGTCGGGAGCTTGGCGAGCAGCCGGATCGTGGAGAGGTTGCGCTGCTTCTCGTCGAAGGGGTTGTGGCTGTCCTGGTAGAACGTGGACAGCGCGGACACCACGGACGACAGCATGGCCATCGGGTGGGCGTCGCGCGGGAAGCCCTTGTAGAAGTTCTTGACGTCCTCGTGCAGCAGGGTGTGCTGCGTGATGTCGTTCTGGAAGACGGTGAGCTCGTCGACGGTCGGCAGCTCGCCGTTGATCAGGAGGTAGGCGACCTCGAGGAAGGTCGACCGCTCGGCCAGCTGCTCGATCGGGTAGCCGCGGTACCGGAGGATGCCCTGCTCGCCGTCGAGGTACGTGATGGCGGATTTATAGGCGGCGGTGTTGCCGTAGCCGCTGTCCAGGGTCACCAGACCGGTCTGGGCGCGGAGCTTCCCGATGTCGAAGCCCTTGTCGCCGACGGTGCTGTCGATCACCGGGTAGGTGTACTCGCCGTCGCCGTACCGCAGTACTACAGCATTGTTGGTGTGCTCGCTCACGTCATCCCTCACCGACGTTGTGCCTCTTCTTCGAGGTTGCCCTGACTGTCTCTACCATCCCCCATTTGGCGCAGGAGAGTGCACTCGGGGTCGACCATTGGGCGTATCAGCGGCACTCAGTGCCGCCAACTAGCTCATCCTGCCGCCTTGGTCACGGTTGGGGAAGTGCTCTGTGACCTTCGTGACTCATTTGATCGATCATTTTTTACACCTTCTCCGGAACTCCCGGAACCGGCGGGGTCAGCGGCCCGCCAGCCGGAAGTCCAGGGCCGTGCAGCGGCGGCCCGCCGACACCGTGCGCACCGCCTGGCCGATCGCCTTGCGGGAGCCGACGAGGACGACGAGCTTTTTCGCGCGGGTGACGGCCGTATACAGAAGATTCCGTTGCAGCATCATCCATGCCCCGGTGGTGACGGGGATCACCACGGCGGGATATTCGCTCCCCTGGGAGCGGTGGATAGTCACCGCGTACGCGTGGGCCAGCTCGTCCAGTTCGTCGAAGTCGTAGGGCACCTCCTCGTCCTCGTCGGTCAGGACCGTCAGACGCTGGTCGACCGGATCGAGGGAGGTGACGACGCCCACGGTGCCGTTGAAGACGCCGTTGCGCCCCTTGTCGTAGTTGTTGCGGATCTGGGTGACCTTGTCGCCGACACGGAACACCCGCCCGCCGAACCGCTTCTCCGGCAGGTCGGGGCGGCCCGGTGTGACGGCCTGCTGAAGCAGTCCGTTGAGGGCGCCCGCGCCGGCCGGGCCGCGGTGCATGGGCGCCAGGACCTGCACGTCCCGGCGCGGGTCGAGGCCGAACTTCGCCGGGATGCGCCGTGCGGCCACGTCCACCGTGAGCCGGCCGGCCTCCTCGGTGTCGTCCTCGACGAAGAGGAAGAAGTCCTTCATGCCGTCGGTGAGCGGGTGCTGGCCGGCGTTGATCCGGTGCGCGTTGGTCACCACGCCGGACTGCTGGGCCTGGCGGAACACGCGCGTGAGGCGCACCGCCGGCACCGGTCCGCCGTCGGCGAGGAGGTCGCGCAGCACCTCGCCCGCGCCGACGCTGGGGAGTTGGTCGACGTCGCCGACGAAGAGCAGGTGGGCGCCGGGCGGGACGGCCTTGACGAGCTTGTTGGCGAGGAGCAGGTCCAGCATGGACGCCTCGTCGACCACCACCAGGTCGGCGTCCAGCGGGCGGTCGCGGTCGCAGGCCGCGTCGCCGCCGGGCTTGAGCTCCAGCAGGCGGTGGACGGTGGAGGCCTCGGCGCCGGTCAGTTCGGCCAGCCGCTTGGCGGCGCGGCCGGTGGGCGCGGCGAGCACCACCTTCGCCTTCCGCGCGCGGGCCAGCTCCACGATCGAGCGGACCGTGAACGACTTGCCGCAGCCCGGACCCCCGGTAAGGACCGCGACCTTCTCGGTGAGCGCGAGCCGCACGGCGGCCTCCTGCTCGGGCGCGAGGTCGGCCTTCGTGCGGCCTTTCAGCCAGGCCAGCGCCTTGTCCCAGGCCACGTCGCGGAAGGCCGGCATCCGGTCCTCGTCGGTGCGCAGCAGCCGCAACAGCTGCGCGGACAGGGAGAGTTCGGCGCGGTGGAAGGGGACCAGGTAGACGGCCGTGACGGGTTCGCCGCCCTCGGCCGCCGGGACCTTCTCGCGGACGACCCCCGGCTCCTCGCCCTCCTCCGCGGGCTCGGCCAGCTCCGCGAGGCACTCGATGACCAGGCCGGTGTCGACCTGGAGGAGTTTGACCGCGTCGGCGATCAGCCGCTCCTCGGGGAGGTAGCAGTGGCCCTGGTCGGTGGCCTGGGACAGGGCGTACTGCAGGCCGGCCTTGACGCGTTCCGGGCTGTCGTGGGGGATGCCGACGGACTGGGCGATCCGGTCCGCGGTGAGGAAGCCGATGCCCCAGACGTCGGAGGCCAGCCGGTAGGGCTGGTTCTTCACGACGGAGATCGACGCGTCGCCGTACTTCTTGTAGATGCGCACCGCGATGGACGTGGACACCTCGACGGTCTGGAGGAAGAGCATGACCTCCTTGATCGCCTTCTGTTCCTCCCAGGCTTCGGCGATCTTCTTCGTGCGCTTCGGACCGAGGCCGGGGACCTCGATCAGCCGTTTCGGCTCCTCCTCGATGATCTTCAGGGTGTCCATGCCGAAGTGCCGGGTGATGCGGTCGGCGAAGACCGGGCCGATCCCCTTGACCAGGCCGGACCCCAGATAGCGACGCATGCCCTGGACGGTGGCGGGCAGCACGGTCGTGTAGTTCTCGACGGTGAACTGCTTGCCGTACTGCGGGTGGGAGCCCCAACGGCCCTCCATGCGCAGGGACTCGCCGACCTGGGCGCCGAGCAGGGCGCCGACGACCGTGAGGAGGTCGCCGCCGCCTCTGCCCGTGTCGACCCGGGCGACCGTGTAGCCGTTGTCCTCGTTGGCGTACGTGATGCGTTCCAGCACGCCTTCCAGCGTGGCGAGCCGCCGCTCCTCCGCCCCCTGGGCGGCCCCCGTCTGTTGGGACATGATCCGACGGTACCGCCCGCCACCGACAAGGCCGCCCGGACCGTCTCGGGTCAGTCCTGCCCGATCGTCACGCAGGTGCCGACGACGTAGCCGGTGACGCCGCTGCGGGTCACCTTCACCCAGCGCTTGCTGACGATCCCGCACTTCTCGTAGGCGGCGGTCCCGTAGTACATCGTGCAGGAGGCCGGGGCGCTCTGCCCCTTGTTGAGCTGGGCGAGAGCGGTGCCGCCGGTGCTGGTCGTGGAACGGATGACCACGGTCTCCAGGGCCTTGGCCGTGCAGCTCGCCGCGGCGGCCGGGCCGGCGGCCACGAAGGAGGCGGCGACCAGGGCGACGGCCCCCGCGGACGCACCGAGTATGCGGCTTGCGCGCATGTTTGTTCTCCCTTGTTCTCCCGGCACGGCGCCTTCCGGACACCGCGCTCTCTTGGCACGGGCATGCCACCCGTGCCGGTCGAAGGCAGCCTAGGTGTGCCGTCCGGGCGGGTTCATCACGATCGGGTTTCAGCCACGCCAGGGGTCTTGATCAACCCCCGTGTAATCGATTCCAATCCTTCGTGACGCGTCGATGTAATCGATTCCACGACCGCACGGCGCGCACCAACCGAGTCCACGAGGAGGTGGAGCGGCGATGGCGAGCATCAAGGACGTCGCTGCCGAGGCGGGCGTCTCCGTCGCCACGGTGTCACGCGTCCTGAACGACCATCCGTCGGTCAGCGACGACGCACGCACGCGCGTGCTGGCCGCGGTCGAGGCGCTGGGCTACCGCCCGAACGCCGTCGCCCGGTCACTGCGCACCGACCAGACCCGCACCCTCGGCCTGGTCATCAGCGACGTGATGAACCCCTACTTCACCGAGCTGGCCCGCTCCGTCGAGGAGGAGGCCCGCGCCCTCGGCTACAGCGTGATCATCGGCAACGCCGACGAGCGGCCCGACCTCCAGGACCATCACGTCACGACCCTGCTGGACCGCCGGATCGACGGCCTGCTGGTCTCCCCCACCGACGGCGGCTCCCCCCGGATGCTGGACGCCGCGCGCGCGGGCACGCCGATGGTGTTCGTCGACCGGTGGATCCCGGGCCTGGACGTGCCCGTGGTCAGGTCCGACGGACGGGCCGCCGTCCGCGATCTCGTGGCCCATCTGCACGGCCTCGGCCACCGGCGGCTCGCCATCATCGCGGGGCCCGCGGCCACCACCACCGGCAGCGAGCGCGTGGAGGCCTTCCGGGCCGCCCTGGCCGAGTACGGGCTCCCCCTCCCGGACGCCTACACGGGGCAGGGCGACTTCCAGGCCGAGAGCGGCCGCCGCGTCACCGAGGGCTTCCTCGACCTGACCGAACCGCCCGAGGTCGTGTTCGCCGCCGACAACCTGATGGCGCTCGGCGCGCTGGACGCCGTCCGCGCGCGCGGGCTGCGCGTCCCGCAGGACCTGGCGCTCGCCGCGTTCGACGACATCCCGTGGTTCGTGCACACCGATCCGCCGATCACGGCGATCGCCCAGCCGACGGGCGAGCTGGGGCGGGCCGCCGTGCGCGCGCTCGTCGACCGCATCGAGGGCCGGCCTCCGCAGTCGGTCACCTTCGCCGCCCGCCTCGTCGTACGCCGCTCGTGCGGCGAGTCCCCCGCAACGAACAGGAGCCAGACGTGAGCAACGCGGACGAGTTGCTGCGCATCGAAGGCATACGGAAGACCTTCCCCGGCGTGGTCGCGCTCGACAGCGTCGACTTCGACCTGCGGCGGGGCGAGGTGCACGTGCTGCTCGGTGAGAACGGCGCGGGCAAGAGCACCCTCATCAAGATGCTCTCCGGCGCCTACCGCCCGGACGCCGGGCGGATCCTGGCCGGCGGCGAGGAGGTGCGCATCCACGGCGCGCAGGACTCCGAGCGCCTCGGGATCGCCACCATCTACCAGGAGTTCAACCTCGTCCCCGACCTGACGGTGGCCGAGAACATCTTCCTGGGACGCCAGCCCCGCCGGTTCGGGGTGATCGACCGCAAGCGGATGGAGGCCGACGCCGCCGTCCTGCTGGAACGCGTGGGCGTGAACGTGTCGCCCCGCGCGCGGGTGCGCGAACTGGGCATCGCCCGGCTTCAGATGGTCGAGATCGCCAAGGCGCTCAGCCTGGACGCGCGCGTGCTCATCATGGACGAGCCGACCGCCGTGCTGACCTCGGAGGAGGTCGAGAAGCTCTTCGCCATCGTGCGCAGGCTGCGCGAGGACGGCGTGGGCATCGTGTTCATCACCCACCACCTGGAGGAGATCGCCGCCCTCGGCGACCGTGTCACGGTCATCCGCGACGGCCGCAGCGTCGGACAGGTGCCGGCCTCCACCGCGCAGGACGAACTCGTGCGCCTCATGGTGGGCCGCTCCATCGAGCAGCAGTACCCCAGGGAGCCCGCCGGGACGGGCGCCGCGCTGCTGTCCGTCGAGGGCCTCACCCGGGACGGCGTCTTCCACGACGTCTCCTTCGAGGTGCGCGCCGGTGAGGTCGTCGGCATCGCCGGTCTGGTCGGCGCGGGCCGTACCGAGGTCGTACGGGCCGTCTTCGGGGCCGACCCCTACGACCGGGGCGCCGTGCGGGTCGCGGGGGCGCCGCTGCGCGGGCACGACGTCAACGCGGCGATGACGGCCGGGATCGGGCTGGTGCCCGAGGACCGCAAGGGCCAGGGGCTCGTGCTGGACCAGTCGGTCGAGGAGAACCTCGGGCTCGTGACCATGCGGTCCGCGACCCGCGGCGGCCTGGTCGACCTCCGGGGACAGCGCGAGGCCGCGGCCCGGATCGCCGCACAGCTCGGGGTGCGGATGGCCGGACCCGGCCAGCACGTGCGCACCCTGTCCGGCGGCAACCAGCAGAAGGTCGTCATCGGCAAGTGGCTGCTGGCCGACACGAAGGTGCTGATCCTCGACGAGCCCACGCGAGGGATCGACGTCGGCGCCAAGGTCGAGATCTACCAGCTCGTCAACGAGCTGACGGCGGCCGGCGCCGCGGTCCTGATGATCTCCAGCGACCTGCCCGAGGTGCTCGGCATGAGCGACCGGGTGCTGGTGATGGCCCAGGGCCGGATCGCCGGCGAACTGCCCGCCGGGCAGGCCACCCAGGACGCGGTGATGGCCCTCGCCGTCAGCGCGCCCGCCGCCCCCCGTACCACCCCTACGACCACGGAAGTGGAGACCGGCCGTGACCGCTGACACGCACCCGAGCACGAAGGGCGCCGGCGGCGGCGCCGCGGCGGTCCGCCGTCTGCTCCTCGACAACGGCGCGCTCACCGCGCTGATCGTCCTCGTCATCGCCATGTCGGCGCTGTCGGGCGACTTCCTGACCACGGACAACCTGCTCAACGTGGGCGTCCAGGCGGCCGTGACCGCCATCCTCGCCTTCGGCGTGACGTTCGTGATCGTCTCGGCGGGCATCGACCTGTCGGTCGGCTCGGTGGCGGCACTCTCGGCGACCGTGCTGGCCTGGAGCGCCACCCAGCACGGCGTCCCGGTGGCCGTGGCGCTGCTCCTGGCCGTCGCCACCGGCATCGCCGCCGGTCTGGTGAACGGTTTCCTCATCGCGTACGGCAAACTGCCGCCGTTCATCGCGACGCTGGCGATGCTGTCGGTCGCACGCGGTCTGTCGCTGGTGATCTCCGAGGGCTCGCCGATCGCCTTCCCCGACTCCGTCTCGCACCTCGGCGACACCCTCGGCGGCTGGCTGCCGGTGCCGGTGCTCGTGATGGTCGTGATGGGCCTGATCGCCGCGTTCGTGCTCGGCCGGACCTACATCGGCCGCTCGATGTACGCCATCGGCGGCAACGAGGAGGCCGCCCGCCTCTCCGGTCTGCGGGTGAAGAGGCAGAAGCTCGCGATCTACGCCCTGTCCGGCGTCTTCGCGGCCGCCGCGGGCGTCGTGCTCGCCTCCCGGCTGTCCTCCGCGCAGCCGCAGGCCGCCGACGGCTACGAGCTGGACGCCATCGCCGCGGTCGTCATCGGCGGGGCCTCCCTCGCCGGCGGCACCGGCAAGGCCTCGGGCACCCTGATCGGCGCGCTGATCCTGGCGGTGCTGCGCAACGGGCTGAACCTGCTGTCCGTCTCCGCGTTCTGGCAGCAGGTCGTCATCGGTGTCGTGATCGCGCTGGCGGTGCTGCTCGACACCCTGCGCCGCAAGGCGGGGGCGACCCCGATGACGGCCGGTACGGGCAGCGGCGGCGGCAAGGGCCGGCAGGCGGCGACGTACGGTCTCGCGGCCGTGGTCACCGTCGCGGTCGTCGGCGCGACCTCCTTCCTGCACGGCGGCGGCTCGCCTGGCGCGAACCCGAGGATCGGCCTGGCGCTGTCCACGCTCAACAACCCGTTCTTCGTGCAGATCCAGTCCGGCGCGAAGGCCGAGGCGAAGAAGCTGGGCGTGGACCTGACGGTCACCGACGCGCAGAACGACGCCTCGCAGCAGGCCAACCAGCTGCAGAACTTCACCAGTTCCGGCTACGACTCGATCATCGTCAACCCGGTCGACTCGGACGCGGCGAGCAACTCCGTGAAGGCCGCCGACAAGGCCGATATCCCGGTGATCGCGGTCGACCGGGGCGTCAACAAGGCCACGGTGGACGCGCTGGTCGCCTCCGACAACGTGGCCGGCGGTGAGCTGGCGGCCAGGACGGTCGCCGAGAAGCTCGGCGGCACCGGCAGGATCGTGATCCTCCAGGGCCAGGCGGGCACCTCCGCGGCGCGCGAGCGGGCGGAAGGTTTCGCCAAGGGGCTGAAGGCCTACCCCGGCATTCGGGTGCTGGCCCAGCAGCCGGCCGACTTCGACCGCACCAAGGGCCTCGACGTGATGTCGAACCTGCTCCAGGCGCACCCGGACGTCCAGGGCGTCATCGCCGCCAACGACGAGATGGCGCTCGGCGCGATCAAGGCGCTGGGCTCCAAGGCCGGCAAGTCCGTGCAGGTCGTCGGCTTCGACGGCACCCCGGACGGCCTCAAGGCCGTCGAACAGGGCACGCTGTACGCCTCGGTGGCTCAGCAGCCGTCCCAGCTGGGGAAGATCGCCGTGGACAACGCCCTGAAGGCGCTGCGGGGCAAGAAGGTCGAGGAGACGGTGAAGGTGCCGGTGAAGGTCGTCACCGAGGCGAACGTGGCCGGATTCAGCGGCTGACATCGAACGCGAGGGCGGGCGGTCCACGTACGGACCGCCCGCCCCACGTCACGTACCAGGGGAGTTCTTCCATGTACGACTACGACCTGCTGGTCGTGGGGTCGGCCAACGCCGACCTGGTGATCGGCGTCGAGCGCAGGCCGGCGGCCGGGGAGACCGTGCTCGGTTCCGACCTGGCCGTGCACCCCGGCGGCAAGGGCGCGAACCAGGCCGTCGCGGCCGCCCGCCTCGGGGCCCGCACCGCCCTGCTGGCCCGCGTCGGCGACGACGCCCACGGACGGCTGCTGCTCGACGCGCAGCAGGCGGCCGGGGTCGACACGGCGGGCGTGCTGGCGGGCGGGGCGCCGACGGGCGTCGCGCTGATCACCGTCGACCCGTCGGGCGACAACAGCATCGTGGTGTCGCCGGGTGCGAACGGCCGGCTGACCCCGGAGGACGTGCGTGCCGCGAGCGCTCTCGTCCGCGCCTCGCGGGTGGTGTCGGCACAGCTGGAGATCCCGCTGGAGACGGTCGTGGCGGTCGCGGCGAGCCTCGGACCGGACAGCCGGTTCGTGCTCAACCCCTCCCCGCCGCGCCCGCTGCCCGTCGTGCTGCTCGCGGCCTGCGACCCGCTGATCGTCAACGAGCACGAGGCGAAGGTGATCCTCGGCGAGGCCGGCGACACGGCCTCCGAGCCCGAGGACTGGGCGCGGCTGCTGCTCGCGAAGGGGCCGCGGTCGGTCGTCGTCACGCTGGGCGCGCGGGGCGCGCTCGTCGCGTCGGCGGACGGCGGCGTGCGACGCGTCGCCCCCGTGAAGGTGGACGCCGTGGACACGACGGGCGCGGGCGACGCGTTCACCGCGGCGCTGGCCTGGCGGCTGGGCCGGGGCGCCTCGCTCGAGGAGGCGGCGGCCTACGCGGCGCGGGTGGGTGCGGTGTCCGTGACCCGCCAGGGCGCCCAGGAGTCGTTCCCGACCGCCGAGGAGGTCGACGCGCTGTGAAGAGGGCGGGGATCCTCAACCGTCATCTCGCCGGTGCGATCGCCGGGTTGGGGCACGGCGACGGGGTGCTGGTGTGCGACGCCGGCATGCCGATACCGGACGGCCCGCGCGTGGTCGACCTCGCTTTCCGGGCGGGGGTGCCGTCGTTCGCGGAGGTGGTCGACGGGCTGCTGGACGAACTGGTCGTGGAGGGCGCGACGGCGGCGACGGAGATCCGCGAGGCGAACCCGACGGCGGCCGCACTGCTGGACGGTCACTTCCCCGAACTCACCCTGGTCCCGCACGAGGAGCTGAAGACACTGTCGGCGAAGACCCGCCTGGTGGTCCGCACGGGCGAGGCGCGTCCGTACGCGAACGTGCTGTTGAGGTGCGGGGTCTTCTTCTGAGCCGGGCCCCGGCCGGACAGCCGGTCGCACGGAGTGCGGGCGCGACATGGTCGGTGTGAGCGGTCCGGACGGTCCGGGCCGCGCGGTCGGGGTGGGAGATGCCGACGGCGTGGCGAAGGTGTCCGGATCGTGTCACACGGCGATCTACCGCGTTGCGTCCGCAACGGACAGTGCGACAGCATGCTCGAACAGGTATGTGATGCACACGTGACGCACGGGGGTGACGCATGAAGTTCGACATGGGGTCCACGGCCCTCTCGGATCTGGGCAAGAGCACCGTCGGTTCGAGCACCGACCTGGGCACGCTGATCCGCGGACTCATCCAGGCGGCCGAGCCGCTGGAGGGCAAGTTCAACGGCTCCGGAAAGGTCGCCTTCGACTCGTTCAAGACGCGCGCGGACGAGATCACGGCCGCGCTCAACGGATCGCTCGGCGCGATCCTGGAGGGCCAGGGCGGCATGGACACCGCGTTCGCCGGCGGTGAGACCGAACAGCACGACAACGCCCACAAGAACATGGGCGCGGCCAACTTCGACGCGGCCCGCTTCGGCGCACGCTAGGCCGCGGGTCGAGGCGTGGAACCGACAACCACAGGGGGTTTGTGACGATGGGTCAGAATCAGGACCGCCGCTCCTACGACACCGGCGCCTCGGGCGAGGTGCAGGGCGGACTGCAAGGGATCGTCGCGCAGCTGGAGCGGGTGCTGGCCGACCGCGACAAGGCCGTGAAGGCCGCCATGGCCGACTTCCAGGCCGACGGGGTGTCCGAGGAGTACCACGGCAAGGAACTGCGCTGGAACCGGGCGGCCAACGAGGTGCGCAGCATCATCCAACTGGTGCGCACCACGCTGGAGGACAACGACGGAACGGCCCAGTCGACGATGGCGAAGGCGCGGGCGGCGGTCGACAACATCGGCTGACGCGAGGGCGTCGACGCGGCGCCGGCACATGTAGGTCACGGGGAGTACGGGGTATCCACATGACGGGGTGGGACATCTCGCCGTCGGGCGTGCAACACGTTCTCACGGAGACGGCGAAGGCGGCCGAGGGCCTCTCGAACACCGGGAAGGCGTTGCAGGAGACCCTGCCCAGCGCCGCCGGGTCCGCCGGCACGATCCAGCAGGGCGGCGTCGAGAAGAGCGGGGTCCAGGGGCCGGTCGGCGGGGCGCTGGCCGAGTTCTTCACGGCCTACCAGCAGAAACTGGCCTACGTCGCGGTGCGCACGTCGAACTCCCTCAACGGGGCGGCCACCGCGACCAACGCGTACGTCAAGGGCGACCTGGACATGGCCGCGCAGGCCCAGGCGAGCGCCCTGAAGGAGCCGAAGATCGACCTGCCGGGCGCGGGCGGACAGCAGGGGGGCAAGTGAGCGCGGACCTCATCGACCCGCAGAACATCCCGCAGTTCACCGGCGACCTGGAACAACTGGGCACGGACTCGATGCTCCTGACCGCGGAGGCCCTCACCTTCCGCCAGTCGGGTTCGGACGTGCACACCCGCTTCCAGGGCCTGTCGGCGTGCTACTCGGCCCCGGAGGCCGACCAGTTGTTCGCCACGACGGCGCCGGTGGCCGCCAAGGCCGACGAGTTCGCCGACGACCTGGAGAAGGTGGCCGCCGCCCTCAGCTCGTACGAGACGGAAGTCCAGCCGCTCGTGGCCAAGCTGAGAAGCCTCAAGCAGCGGGCGGAGACCTTCCGCAGCGACATCGCGGGCGACGACCACTGGCGCGAGGACGACGACAACGTCCAGCTCAACAACGACCTGGTGCACGACGTCAGCGCCACCACAGCGGCTTTCTGGCAGGCGGAGGTCACCTGCCACAACAAGATCACCGCACTGGTGGGCGGGACGACGCTGATCCTCGAGGACGGCGCGCAGAAGCGGCTGCTGAAGCGCGGCACCAGCACGTACGGCTTCACCGCCGACCTGCTGGACAGTTCCGAGGAACTGCCCTGGGGCAGGACCGTGGAGAAGGAACGGCACGGTCTGGACTGGCTCGGCCACCAGGTGCTGGACTTCGGCAAGGGCTTCTTCGTCGACGGCGTGTGGGGCACGATCCGGGGCCTGGGCACCTTCGTGGGCGTAGACGGCTGGGACGCGGCGGGCGAGGCCTGGACCGGGCTCGGCAAACTCGCGACGGGCCTGGCCATCACCGCGACCCCGGTCATCGGCAGCATGTACTGGACGATGCCCGAGGACAAGCTGCCCGGGTATCTGCGCGAGACCCGCAACACCGTCAAGGAGGCCGGCAAGGCGCTGGTGGCGTGGGACGAGTGGGGCAAGAACCCCGCCCGGGCCGGCGGCGCCGTCACCTTCAACGTCCTGACGACGGTCTTCACCGGCGGCGCCGGCACGGCCGCGAAGGGCGGGGCGCTGGCCCGCACCCTCGGCGTGCTCGGCAAGACGGGGCGGCTCGTCGACCCGATGACGTACCTCGGCAAGGCCGCGAAGTTCGGCACGGTCAAGGTGGCCGACCTGTTCGCCGGCCTGAAGGGCGTCCACGCGGGCGCCTACGACGACATCCTCTCCGGAGCCGGACGCGTCCAGCCGGACGGCAGTGTGGTGCGGATCGCCGACGACATGCCGGTGATCCACGACAACGTCGTCCAGTGGCCGGACGGAACCCGCCTCGACCTCAACGACGGCTCGGTCCTCCGCCCGGACGGCACGGCCGCCCCGGCCAAGGTCGAACTGTCAGCGGCAGACAGGGACTTGCTGCGCCAGACGCTGCCGCACGACGAGGGAGCGCTGGTCGGGGCGGGCGACCGGGCGGGCGCCCACGCCGCCGGGGACACGGCCGGCCATGCCGGCGGCGACTCGACCGCGCGGGGCGGCGGTCACACGACGCCGACCGCGCACGCCACCGACCACGCGGGAGGCGGCCGGGGCACCGACACGGTCCCGGCACACGACACCGGCGGACACGCGGCGGGCGGCGACCACGGTCACACGGGCGGCGGGACCGACGGCGGCCACGTTCCCGCCCAGCACGGTGGGACCGGGGGCGGCCACGGAGGCGGCGGCCACGGCTCCGACGGATCCCCCTCCGGCAGCCACAACCCGCTGGATCACGAGCGCGAGGTCATGCGCCGACAGGTCGAGCGGGCCAACAACGACCCCCAGTGGTTCAAGGACCACTACCGCGAGAACGGCTACCGCCTGTCGACCGAGGCCAACGGGGGGTACAGCCAAGCCGTACCCCAGCTCGTACGCAACCCGTTCGCACCGCCCAAGTGGATCGCGGCCAGCGACATGCCTCCGGCGATCAAAGAGCACTACGTGCACAAGGATCCCGTGGTGGGCAACCGCTCGGACCTCTCTCCCGAGACCCTGCGCCACATGGACGCCCAGGCGGCGAAGCGGGACGCGGCCGTCACGGCCGACAATGCCGCGGAACACCGGCTCAAGGCTGCCGAGGAGGCGTACACCGCGCACCGCACGGAGGAGACGGCCGCCGCCAGGGAGAGCGCCGACGCGGCCCACAAGCCGCTCCACGCCGACGCGAACCGGCAGGCCGAACTGCTCGGCGAGGACGCCGCCGAACACCACGCGATACCGGAGCACTACGAGGGCGCGGTGCGGCTGGACGACAGGGCGTTCGGCAACAACCGGTTCGACCAGGTGTACCGGACGCCGGACGGCCGGTACGTGGTGGTCGAGGCGAAGGGTTCCACTGAGGCGAAGCTCGGCATACGTAAGGGACACAGCGGACGTCTGGTAACACAGGGAACGAAGGAGTACTTCGAGACCATCCTCGATCAGATGGAAATGCGGGCCGAACGGGACGAAATCAAGGCTGAGAAGACCGGAAACCCGGATCTGCTCAAAGCGGCCGATGCCGAACGCAAGCTGGCGAAGGATCTGAGCATGGCTCTAAAACGGGGCGATGTGGACTATGTCCTCGTGAAAGCCAAGTTCAGCGGGCCTAAGTACGCTGGCTACGAGATGCTGAAGTTCAAATTCACGAAATGAGGGAACCGTCCATGCCGACGAGGGTTTCGCGGCCGCCGGCAGAAGGAAGTCACCCCGATCCGGAAGGGCTGCGGCAGAGAATCAATGCGCGCACCCTCAAGGACGTCGAGGACCTGGAGGCGTACCCCGACAGTCTCGGGATGACGTTCAATCGTGCGCGCCAGAGGGCCGCGCTCCTGTGCACCGAGGACCCCACCGCCAAGATGCTGGAGACCTGGGAGGCCTGGGTCATGGCCATGCAGGTCGGGTCGGCGCTCTTCGCCTCGGCTACCGCTCCTGAGGGGTCCACCGTCGAGTGCGTGATCGCTCATGAGGTCAGGACGATCCCCGCCGTGGGGCCCACCCACTTCACGGACGCCGGGACCTGGCTGGACGCCTTCTGGCTGGCCGTGGTCTGCCGGGACCAGGCGCGGATGACCGCGTTGTGCCAGGTGCCGATCGAGACGCTGCGGGCTTCCGGGGCCGTGTTCGAGGAGTACATCTACCACTGGGTGGACGCCCTCCAGACGTACTGGCTGGAACGGCCGGGCCTCGGGGACAAGCTCGTCGCAGCGTTCGACGGGACCGACCCGGACCGGCTGCGGGTCGCCGACCGGGAGCTGATGCTCAAGGTCCTGTTCCCGCCGCTCAACCTCTTCCACCGGTTCGTCGCCCAGGACCCCGTGAAGTTCAACGAGGCCCTCGTCCGCGCGCTCGAACTGCACAAGGACTACTGGACGGCCGACCCGGAGCGCGAGGAGTCCGGCGACGGCGACATCCCGCTCGCCGTCCTGGCGATCACCTGCCTCGCGTACGACGCCGGCCGGCCGATCGACGTCGAGTCCGAGTACCTCCCGGAGCACCTGCTCAAGCGCAGCTGGCTGGGCGAGTTCCCGACGTGAGGTAGGTGACTGGCATGCCTGCTGAGAAGTCGATGCCGTCCGTGGACCTCGCCCACTGGAGTCCCACGAAGGCTCCTGCGGACTCGCGGGCGGCGACGCGTCTACAGGAACGGCTTCAGGGCGGAGGCGACAGTGGACTGGATGGCGTGGGTCTCGATCTGAGCGGAGCGGATCTCTCCGGGGCTGACTTCCAGGAGGCGTGGTTCACCGATGCCAAGCTGGTCGGGACCAAGCTCATCGGCGCGGATCTCTACCGCGTCGACGCCCAGGGGGCCGACTTCTCCGGAGCCGACCTGACGCAGGCCTCACTGGTACGCGCCACCTTCGACGACGCGGTCTTCCGAGGAGCGGTCCTCGATGGCGCGGACCTGGTCAAGACGTCCCTTTGTGGGGTCGACGCGTCGGCTGCCTCGCTGCGCGGGGCCCGCCTCACGGGCGCCTCGCTGATCGAGGTGGACCTGCGCGGCTCCGACCTGTCGGGGGCGATCGTCCACGAGAACACGTTCAAAGTCACTGTGGACGAGACGACCAGGTTCACAGGAATGTCAGGCACCCTCTTCGGCCCGGTTCAGTTGATCGACCAGGAAGGCCGAAGGGAGATCGGCGGCGCCGAGCTGGAGGCATGGCTCAGGAATCGCGGCGGCCGGGTCCAAGTGTTGCCGCTCTTGGCGCATCACTTGAAGGTTCGCGTCAGTGACGCGCCCAGACGACTCCCTCCGATTCTCGCGGAAGCGTTCCGGGTGACGCGAGTACAGACCGATGTATCGGCGGCATCAGAGGTGGAGAACCGGAACTGGGCTGCTGTCGTCACATGTGACTACGAGCTCCTGCAGGGCGACTTGAGCTGGTCTCTGGACATCTATGCGGCCGGCGAGGTCGAGCACCGGCCGACAGAGGACGAGCTGGCCTCGTTCGTTGCCCGGCGACTCAAGGCCCCGGTCTTCTTTTCCTGGGACCCTGTGTTCCCCTGGATCCGGAGGGCGGCTCTGCCGGACGGTGGTCTCACACTGGCACGGGTGCTGCAGCCGCAGGACGACAATCCCGCTTACCTGATCGATGCCGCGGAAGCGGCAATCCCGGGATTCCCGGATGTTGTCCTGACGCGTTTCCCGGAAGCCCTGCACGTATACGGACCGGACTCGCGACGGCGTGCCGACTGGCCTCCCGACCGGCGCTTTCCGGCCACAGCCTTCGAAGGTGACGTCACGCGGCGCACAGACGTGGACGATCCGGACGTCGGCATGGATGACGCCCACCGTCTGCTCTACCGGGGGGAGCCTTTCACCGGTGAGGTGACGGAGCACCTGGGGGGCAGGCTCGTGAGCCTCGACGTGTACGTCGAGGGCCTGCAGCACGGGCCGTCATGGGAGTGGTACCAGGACGGAACGCTCCGATCGGAGGGCACCGTGCTCAAGAACTTGGCCCGCGGGGAGCACAAGCAGTGGCACCCGAACGGAGCGCTCGCGTCACGAAGGGTGTTCACCGACGACGGGCTCACCATCCTGGAGGACCACGAATGGGACGAGGACGGTGTCGCGACGAAGAGTTGGCGTGCCGATCGCACATCGTGATCTTCTTCGACCGCTCGACGTGACGAAAGCGCAGGAGTCATGACCGCTCAGGACTATGACAGTCAGCTTCTCGAGTCCGTTGCCGTGCGGCGGCGGCGGTTGCGGGATGCGTTGGTGTTCGGGGCGCAGCGGCAGCGGCGGGCCGTGGACGAGCGGGTGGGGAAGGTGGTCGCCGGGATGGTCGTGGCGGCCGTGTTGTGCGCGGGGTGCGTGGGGTGGTCGTTCGTGTCGCACCGGGTGATCGGGCAGAGCACGAGCCCCTACTCCCCCGGGGTTTCCACACCCTCCGGCAGTCCTACGAGCCGGTGATAGGTTCGCGAACGTGATGTCTACGGGGGCCATGAGTCGTCAGGCGGCCGGCGGGCCGGCGGTGCTGAGCCGCGTCACCCTCGTCGGTGAGCGGCGCCGCGTCGACCTCGTCCTGCCCGCGCAGGAGCCGGTCGGGGTGCTGCTGCCCGAGATCATGCAATTGCTGGACGACCGTGTGGAGGGCCGGCCCGCGTCGTGTCACCTCGTGACCGTGGACGGTTCCGCGCTCGATCACGACAGCACCCTGGAGACGGCCGGTGTCCGCGACGGCGCCGTGCTGCGGCTCGTCCGCGTGGAGGACGCGCCGCCCGCCCCCGTCGTGCACGACGTCAGCGACGAGGTGGCGGAAGGCCTGGGCCACCGGTCGGGGCAGTGGGGGCCCGCCGCGCGGCGGATCACCGCGGGGGTCGCGTGCGTGAGCTGGGCGGTCGTGGCCGCCCTGTTCGCACGTGCGCAGTACGACCGTTCCGTCGTCGCCGGTGCGCTGCTCGCCGGCGCCGGTGCGGTCGCGGTCGCCGGTGCGGTCCTGGGGCGGCTGCGCAGGCAGGCGCCGGCGGTGACCCTGCTGTGCGCCGGTGGCGCGCTCGGTGTGCTGGGCGCGTGGAGCCTGGTCGACGTACTCGGCGGGGATGCCGCGGGCGCTCTGCGGCTGGCCGGGGTGGCCGGCGTGGGCGCGCTGGTCCTTCTCCTGCTCGGGCTGTCCACGCCGTTGGGGCGGGGCGGTGTGGTGGGCGCCGGTGCCGTGGCCCTGACCGCCGTCGGCTGGGAGGCCGTCCTCGCCGCTCAGTCGGGCGCGGGGACAGCGGAGCAGCAGGCTCGTGTCGGGGCCGTGCTGGGCGTCGTGTGCGTCGTCGTCCTCGGAGTGCTGCCGCGGCTGGCGCTGATGGCGTCCGGTCTGTCGGGGCTCGACGACCGGCGGGCCGGCGGGGTCTCCGTCAGCCGTTACCAGGTGTCCGCCGCGCTGGCCGCCGCTCACCGCGGGCTGGTGCTCGCCACGGTCACCGTCGCGGCGTCGGCTGCCGCGGCGGCCGTGCTGGCGGTGCGGTCCCCGTCCGGGTGGACGGTGTCGCTCGCGGCGGTCGTCGCGCTGGTGCTCGCTCTGCGGGCCCGGGCGTTTCCCCTGGTCGCCGAGGTCGTCGTACTGCTGGCCGCGGCAGCCGGCGTCGCCGTACGGTTGGTGACGGTGTGGGCGGAGCGGTCCTCGGCCGCTGCCCCGCTGGCCGTGCTCGTCGTGCTGGCGGTGCTGCCGGTGGCCGTGCTCGCCGTGCAGCCGGCCGAGCATGTGCGGGTGCGGTTGCGGCGGTTCGGTGACCTGCTGGAGTCGGTGGGGGTCATCACGCTGCTTCCGCTGCTCGTCGGCGTGTTCGGTGTGTACGGGCGACTCCTCGACACCTTCGCTTAGGGGGCGCGGCGGCATGACGCAGGGGGAACAGCGGTGGGAGCGGTCGTCCGGACGCCCCGGTGGCGGGGGCGACTGGCAGCGGGACGTGTTGCGGGAGCTGGGCGGCAGCCCGGACGCGGAAGCCGGTACGGGTGCGGGCGGTGGCCGGGAGGCGCCTGCCGTGCGGCCCGGTGAGCCCGCGCTGCGGCTCGTGCACCCCGCGCCCTCGCGCCCCGCGGCCACCGCGGCGGGGACCGGCGAGGACGCGTCCGGTCCGCGCATACCCGGCCCGGTGCCCCCGCCCGCGGCCGGTCCCTCGTCCGCGCCCGGGGCACCGGGACCCGCCGCGCCCATGGCCCCCGCCCTCGAGGCCGACGCCGTTTCGCCCGCCGACGCGCCGGAGCCGGAGCGGCCCGCGACCCCCGCCGCACCCGTCGTGCCCACAGCGCCCACAGCGCCCGCCGGCGGCCCTCGGCTTCCCGCCTCCCCCGCTCCCGAGGCTTCTCCCACCCTCGACCCGCGGCTCCTCATCGCGCTGGGACGGCCCCTGCACGGCGACTCCGTGACCCGGCGCACGGGGCGGGCGCTGCGCAGGCTCACCTCGTCCGTCGCACAGGACGTCGCCGAACAGACCCGGATCGCCCGCGAGTTGCAGCAGCCCGTGACGACGGGCCGGGTGGTGGCCGTCACCTCCATTCGCGGCGGCGTCGGCAAGTCCACCGTCTCCGCGTTGCTCGGGCGCACCCTCACCCACTACCGGCACGACCAGGTGCTGACGCTGGAGGCGGACTCCGCGCTGGGCACCCTGCCGGTGCGCATGGGTGCGGAGGCGGTGCGCTGGACGTGCGCCGACCTCGCGCGGATCCTCACGCCCTCCATGCGGCTGACGGACGTGACCGGCTATCTGGTGCCGGTGTCCGACGGCGGCTGGCTGCTGCCCGCGAGCCGGGGCCAGGTGGGGGCACCGCTCGACATGACGACGTACCGGAAGGTGACGCTGGCGCTGCGCCGCCACTTCGCGGTGACCGTCGTCGACTGCGAGTGCCTGCCCGGCGAGGTGGCCCGTACGGCCATGGACACCGCGCACGCCCGCGTGGTGGTCGCGCCGACGACGGCGGAGGGCGTCGGCGCGACCCGTCAGGTGCTGGACTGGCTGGCCCGGCTGCCGCACTCCGCGCTGGCCTCCACGGTTGTCGCGCTGGTCTGCGGCAGTCCCGACACCGTCCTCGACGACAAGGCGGCGGCCGGGCATCTCAGGGAGACCGGCGTCACCGTCGTCACCTTGCCGTACGACCGCCATCTGGCCGGTGGCGGGCCCATCCGCACCGACCTGCTGGCGCAGACGACGCAGCACGCCGTTCTGCGGCTGGCCGCCGAGGTGATGGGGCGCGCGGTGAGGGTGCGATGAGCACCCGGCCGCCACGGAGCACTCGCCCGTCACGATGTCGTCCGCGCCCGCCCGCCCCCTCCTCCGTCACGACCCGCTCCGGAGAACTCCGCCCGTGACCCTGCGAATCGTCCACCGGCCCGCCCGCAGCACCCGTCCGCTCGAACCCGCCCGGCCCCGCACGGTCGAGGCTCCGCCCAACCTGCCCGAGGGAAAGGTCGGCAACGCGGCGACCGCGCTGCTCCCGATGGCCGGCGTCATGGGCTCCGTGATCATGATGACCGTGATCCGCAACAGCCGGTTCGCGGCGCTCGGCGCGGTCGTGCTGGTCTTCGCGCTGCTCGGGGCGGTGGCCCTGTTCCTGTCCCAGCGCGGCAAGGCGCAGCGCACCCGGCGCACCCAGCGCGAGCGCTACCTGGAGTATCTGGAGGAGCTGCGGGAGGAGTTGGGGGCCGCCGAGCGCCGGCTGCGGGAGGCGGAACGGGAACTGAACCCGTCGCCGGACGCCCTGTACGACCTGGTGCGGGATCCGGCCCGGCTGTGGGAGCGTCGCCGCCAGGACGCCGACTTCCTCAGGGTGCGAGTGGGCCTCGGGGACGTGCCGGTCCCGGAGCCGGTCGTGCAGCAGAGCGGCACCGGCGGGGTGCTGACGCCCCCGGACCCGTTCATGCTCAACGAGGCGCGCGCCCTGCAACGCCGGTTCGCGACGGCCTCCGACGCGCCCCTGGCGGTGCCGCTGGACCGCGCCGGGAACATCAGCGTCGTCGGCGACCGGGAGGGCGTCCTGCGGGTGGCGCGGGCGCTGCTCGTGCAGACGGCGGTGACGCACGCGCCCGACGACGTGGCACTCGCGCTGGCCGTGCCCGGCGAGCGGTCGGCCGACTGGGAGTGGGCCAAGTGGCTGCCCCACGTGCTGGACCCGCAGGCGCACGACGGTCCGGTGGCCGCCCGCCGGATCGCGCCCGACCTGCGGCAGCTGGCCGAACGGCTCCGTCACGAGCTGGGCCGGCGCTCGGCGTACGCGGCGGAGGTGCGGCGCGGTCTGGCCGACCGCGACGCGCTGCGGCTCGCCGGACGGCTCGTGGTGGTCGTCGACGCGTACGGCGAGCCCGCCGGCGACCTTCCGCGTCCGGACTCCGCGGTCGGGCTCTGCGACATGGGCGTCACGGTGGTGCACCTCCTCCAGGAGCGGATCCACGAGCCGGACGAGGTGAGCGTCCGGGTCGGCGTGGACGGCGACCGGGTGGTCGTCGACGATCTGCGCGGCTTCGCCGCCGAGGGCGCCGTCGATCCGGTCACCCTCGCGGGCGCCGAGGGCATCGCCCGTCTGCTGGCTCCGCTGCGGCTGTCGCCGGAGTCCGCGGCCGAGGGCGCTCCCGTCACCGGGCCGGTCGACTTCCCCGCGCTGCTCGGCATCACCGACCCCGCCGATCCGGACGTCCCCACGCTGTGGAAGCCGCGCGGCGAACGCGACTTCCTGCGCGTGCCGATCGGGCTGACGGAGCGTCACGAGCCCGTACTGCTCGACCTGAAGGAGTCCTCGCAGCTCGGCATGGGCCCGCACGGGTTGTGCGTGGGAGCGACCGGTTCCGGCAAGAGCGAGCTGCTGCGCACCCTCGTCCTCGCGTTGGCCGCCACCCACTCCCCCGATGATCTCGCGCTCGTCCTGGTCGACTACAAGGGCGGCGCGACGTTCGCCCCGTTCGCCGGACTGCCGCATGTCGCCGGGATGATCACCAACCTGGAGAACCAGGCCGGGCTCGTCGAACGGGTCCACACCAGTCTCGCCGGCGAGGTCCGGCGGCGCCAGCAGGTCCTCAAGGACGCCGGGAACGTCGCCGACATCGGCCACTACGGGGTGCTGCGCGCGACGAGCCGACCGGACCTCGAACCGCTGCCGCACCTGTTCGTCGTGATCGACGAGTTCGGCGAACTCCTCACCGCCAAGCCCGACTTCATCGACCTGTTCCTGTCCATCGGCCGCATCGGCCGCTCCATCGGCGTGCACCTGCTGCTGTCCAGTCAGCGCATCGAGGGCGGCAAGCTCAAGGGCCTGGACACCTATCTGTCGTACCGGCTGGGGCTGCGGACCTTCTCCGCCGACGAGTCCCGCACCGTCCTCGACACCACCGACGCCTTCCATCTGCCGCCCCTGCCGGGCTTCGGTTATCTGAAGGTCGACACGTCCACCTACGAACGGTTCAAGGCCGGGTACGTCTCCGGAGCGCACCACGGGCCCGCGGCGCGCGAGAGGGACGGCGACGAACCGCTGGTCCTGCCCTACCCGACGTACAACACCGCGCAGGGCGCCGAGGAGCGGGCGGAGGAGGCCGTCGCCACCCGGCGGGAGACCGGCCCGACCGTGCTGTCCCTCATGGTCGGCCGGCTCGCCGGCGCCGCGCCCGCCGTGCGCCGCATCTGGCTGCCGCCGCTGCCGGACGCCGTCACCCTGGACGCGGCCGCCGGACCGGTCCGGGTCTCCGAGCGCGGCCTGCACCTGGCGCGCGCGACGGGCGGCATGCGGGTGCCGCTCGGCGTGCTCGACGACCCGGCCCGGCAGTGGCAGGGCCAGTGGGTGCTGGACCTGACCACGGCCGGCGGCCACGTCGCCGTCATCGGCGGCCCCCAGTCCGGCAAGACGACGCTGCTGCGGACCCTCGTCCTGTCCCTGGCGGCCACCCACACCCCCCGGGACGTCGCCGTGTACGGTCTCGACCTGGTCGGCGGCGGCCTCTCGGCGCTGGCCGCCCTGCCACACGTGGGAGGCGTCGCGGGACGGGCCGACCGGGAGCGGGCAGCCCGTACGGTCGCCGAGGTCCGGGCCATGCTCGCCGAGCGCGAGACGGTGTTCCGCGAGCACGGCATCGACTCGGTCGACCAGCTGCGGCGGCTGCGCGCCGAGGGCCGGCTGCCGCAGCTCGGCTCCACCGACGTGGTCCTCGTGGTCGACGGGTTCGGTGCGCTGCGCGACGACTTCGACGACCTCGACGAGTCCGTCGCCGACCTGCTCAAGCGCGGCGGCGGCTACGGGATCCACGTGGTGGCGGGCATGCTGCGCTGGAACGACGTCCGCATCGCCACCCAGTCGATGTTCGGCACGCGGATCGAGCTGCGGCTGAACGACCCGGCCGACTCCTCCGTCGACCGCAAGCTCTCCGAGACCCTCTCGCCGGACGTGCCCGGCCGGGTGCTCACCGACGGCAGACTGTTCGCGCAGGCGGCACTGCCGCGCCTCGACGGCTCGCCCACGACCGGTGATCTGGGCCCGGCCCTGGACGAGGCGGCCCGGACCGTGCACGCCAACTGGCCCGGCGCGCCCGCCGCCCCGGTGCGGGTGCTGCCCGCCCGGCTGCCCGCGTCCCGGCTGCCCCCGGCGGCCGTCGAACCGCGCCGGACGCCCCTCGGCCTCGACCAGGACGCCCTCGCCCCCGTCCTGCTCGACCTGTTCGGCGGCGACCAGCACCTGCTGGTCCTCGGCGACAACGAGTGCGGCAAGACGAACCTTCTGAAGCTGGTCGTCGCCGGGCTCGTCGAGCGCTACTCCGACGAGGAGCTGGTCTTCGGCGTCTTCGACCCCCGGCGCGGTCTGCGCGGCGTCGTCCCCGAACCGTACCGGGGCGGCTACGCGCACAACGCCGCCCTCGCCGGGGCCCTCTCCACGGGCATCGCCGCAGAGCTCGACAAGCGGCTGCCGGAGAGCGCCGACCCCGACGCGCCCGAGACCGGCGAACCCTCCTTCCGGGGGCCGCGGATCGTCATCCTCGTCGACGACTACGACATCCTCACCACCGCCGGACAGCAGCCCCTCGCGCCCTTCGTGCCGTACGTCTCCAGCGCCCAGGACATCGGCCTGCACTTCGTCCTCGCCCGCCGCGCCGCGGGAGCCTCCCGCGCGTTGTACGAACCGCTGCTGACCGGCCTGCGCGAGACGGGCGCGACCGCCCTGCTCATGACCGGCGACCGCACCGAGGGACAACTCTTCCCCGGCCTGTACGCCTCCCAGCAGCCGCCCGGCCGCGGCACCCTGGTCCGCCGGGGCCGCCGCCACCAGCTCGTCCAGACCGCGCTGGCCGATGCCGGGGAGACCAGGAACGCCGGGGCCGCCGGAAAGGAGGAGTCGTGACCAAGGACGTCATCGCCCTCACCCCGAAGATGCCGGACACCTGGGCCCTGCTCGCCGGCCTGTACGCGGGCGGCCCCCGGACGCACGTGACCGCCGGATCCGAGGGCGCCGTGCTGCGGCTGTGCGCCCCGGACGGCAGGCCCCTGGTGTCCGTGGAGGCCCCGCTGCTCGTCCAGGTCCCGGGCGAGGCGGAACGGCTGCTCGGGCGGGAGACGCCGGTGCCGTTCTGGTGGACCGAGGCGCGGGCCTCCGGCGCGGTGCCCGAGGCCGAGCGGCTCGCGGGATCGGTGTGCGGGCGGCTCGCCCTGCTGCTGGGCGGCGGCACCTGGCCCGAGACGGCCGCGAACACCGACGTCGTGGACGTGAGCGCGGTCGTCGCACCCGGCGACGGCGGGCCGGTCGTGGACGTCCTCACCGAGAGCACGGCCGTCGTCCTTGCCGACCGGCCCGTTCTGGCCCTGACCGCCTGGCTCTCCGAACTGCTGCGCGACACCACGGAGTCGGGCCGCGCCCTGCACATCGTCACCCCGCCGCACGTCCGGCTCAGCGCCCCGGCCCGCGCCACCCTCGTGCAGCCGCCCAACCGCTGGGTCGTCCAGGACCCGGCACAGGGCTATTACGACGGACTGTCCGGAGCGGTGCTGCGCTGGCAGGACGGGACGTTCGCACCGGCGGTCGGAGCCGACGGCACGGCCTCGGTCGCCGAGGCGTTCGGACGGACGTCCCCGAGCGCGGAGCGGCAGCTGATCGTGGCGTTCCGCACCGTGCTCCCCGCCCAGGAGGACGCGGTCCTGGGCGAGGGCGTGGAGACGGCCTGGCGGGCGCTCACCGGCTCCCCGCCCGCCGGCTGGGGCACCGCGGAGCCCGTCAACCTGCCGTGGTCGACGCCCAGGCTGACCGGCCTGGCACGCGACCGCGCCCCCGCGCCCACCCACCTGACCGTGGCCGGACACCCCGGCCGGCCCGCGCTGGGGTGGATCCGGGTCACCCGGACGACCGCGGGCGTCGAGCAGGACGTGACGCTGACCCTCGGATACGGGGACGGCGAGGCGCCGCCGCTGGACGCGATCACGCCACTCGCGCAGACCCTCGTCGAGGAGCACGGCCTGACGACGATGCTGGCCTCGGTCCGCCGGTCCCCCCGCGACCTCAGCACGCCGCCCGTGCTCCAGGCACCGCCCCTTCCGGTCGCCTTCACCCTGGGCGCGCGGGACGTACGCGGCATCGGCCTCACCCACGCCCGCCGCCCACCCCTCCCGGTGCGCCCCCTCGCCCTGGGCCCCGCCTCCGCCCCGGCCCTGCACTACCCGCTGGGAGACGGCACGGACCCGCAGGCCCTGACCGACCTCCAGCAACTGGCGGCACACCTGCGGGCGGGGATGCCGGGGGCGGACACGGAGTCCTGACGGCGGCTTCTGGCACGGAAAACTTGCACCACTACGGGTACCGCTTTCTTGTACCGCCCTGTGCAGAGGAGTGCGTAGTGTCGATAAGCGCCAGCGAGGCGAGGAAGACCCCGTTCCCCCTCAGCGAGCAGGTCGACAACGACCACACCGTCGTGGAGATCAGCTCCCGGTCCGGCGATGTGGTGCTGATGTCCGCCGACGACTACCGGTCATGGCAAGAGACCGTGTACCTCCTGCGGTACCCCGCCAACGCCGCGCGCCTGATGAGGGCGGTCGCGGCTTACAAGGCCGGGGAAACCGTCGAGAAGACCATGGACGAGCTGTACGCCGCGGCGGACGGTGAGGGGTGAGGGACGTCCGCCTCGCTCCCGACGGATGGGACGATTTCGCGTAGTGGGCGACGACCGACCCGAAGATGTGCCGTCGGCTGGCGAAGGTGATCGACGACTGCCGACGCGATCCCTCCGCCGGGATCGGGAAGCCGGAGCCCCTGAGGGGCGGGCGTTCCGGCTTCTGGTCCCGCCGGATCAACGACGAACACCGCCTGGTGTACGCGGTGGAGGACAAGGCCGTCGTGGTCATCAAGGCCCGTTACCGCTACGGCTGATCACCGGCGACTGCGGCGCACGACGAGATTACGGGCGGCCGAGGGCGCACCACCGCCAGATCGACGACGTCGACCCGGATCAGGCGGGCGCCCCGGGCACGGGTGGCAGGGGGTCGGAGACGAACGAACCTCGGGCGCGTGCGGTCACCACAAGGCCCCGGTCCCTGAGGATGTCCAGAGCACGGCGGACTGTGCAGGCCGCCGAAGCGTCACGCCGCCTGTGTCAGGCCGCGGTGTGGGACGCGAAGCGTTGCGCGGTCTCCGCCAGGACCTCGCGCCCGTCCCGGGCCCACAGCCCCTCGTTGAACAGTTCGACCTCGATCGGGCCCGTGTACCCGGCCGCCTCCACGTGGCCCTGCCACTCGCGCATGTCGATCGCGCCGTCGCCGATCTGGCCGCGGCCGTTGAGGACGCCCTCGGGCAGGGGCGTCGTCCAATCGGCGAGCTGGAAGGTGTGGATGCGGCCGCCCGCGCCCGCCCGGGCGATCTGTGCGGGCGCCCGGTCGTCCCACCAGACGTGGTACGTGTCGACGGCGACGCCGACCTGGTGGGCCGGGAAGCGTTCCGCGAGGTCCAGGGCCTGGGTGAGGGTGGAGACCACGCAGCGGTCGGCCGCGTACATGGGGTGCAGGGGCTCGATGGCCAGCATCACCCCGTGTTCCTCGGCGTAGGGGCCGAGTTCGGCGAGGGCGTCCGCGATGCGCTCGCGGGCGCCGTGCAGGTCCTTGGAACCGGCGGGCAGGCCGCCGGAGACGAGGACCAGTACCTCGGTGGCGAGAGCGGCCGCCTCGTCGACCGCCCGGCGGTTGTCGGCGAGGGCCGCCGCCCGCGCGTCCGGGTCTGTCGCCGTGAGGAAGCCGCCGCGGCACAGGGTCGTCACCGTCAGGCCCGCGTCGCGGACCAGCCTGGCGGTCGCCTCCACGCCGTACGTCTGGACCGGATCGCGCCACAGACCGACGTTCACGACGCCCAAGTCTTGGCAGGCATCGACGAGTTCGGGCAGGGACAGCTGCTTCACCGTCATCTGGTTGATGGAGAAGCGGCTCAGGTCCATGTTGCTCACTGGGTCACTCCGTACAGGGCGAGCAGGGTCTTCATCCGCTCCTCGGCCAGCTTCGGGTCGGGGAACAGACCGAGCCCGTCGGCGAGTTCGTAGGCGCGGGCGAAGTGCGGGAGGGAGCGGGCCGACTGGAGGCCGCCGACCATCGTGAAGTGCGGCTGGTGGCCGGCCAGCCAGGCCAGGAACACCACGCCCGTCTTGTAGAAGCGGGTGGGGGCCTGGAACAGGTGGCGGGACAACTCGACGGTGGGGTCGAGGAGTTCACGGAAGCCGGCCGTGTTCCCCGTGTCGAGGACGCGGACCGCCTCCGCCGCGAGCGGGCCCAGCGGATCGAAGATGCCGAGCAGGGCGTGGCTGAAGCCGTGCTCGTCGCCCGCGATCAGCTCGGGATAGTTGAAGTCGTCGCCGGTGTAGCAGCGCACGCCCCGCGGCAGCCGGCGCCGGATGTCGATCTCGCGTCCGGCGTCCAGCAGCGAGACCTTGATGCCCTCCACCTTGTCGGGGTGGGCGGCGATGACCTCCAGGAAGGCGCCGGTGGCCGCGTCCAGGTCGGAGGAGCCCCAGTAGCCCTCCAGCGCCGGGTCGAACATCGGGCCCAGCCAGTGCAGGATCACCGGCTCGGACGCCTGGCGCAGCAGATGGCCGTAGACGTCCAGGTAGTCCTCGGGGCCCGAGGCGGCCGCCGCGAGGGCACGGGACGCCATCAGGATGGAGCGCGCGCCCGATTCCTCGACGAGGGCGAGCTGCTCCTCGTAGGCCGCGCGGACCTCGGCGAGCGTGCCGCCCGCGGTGAGCTGGTCGGTGCCGACGCCGCAGGCGATCCGGCCGCCGACCGCCCTGGCCTCGGCTGCCGAGCGGCGGATCAGCTCGGCCGCGCCCGCCCAGTCCAGGCCCATGCCGCGCTGGGCGGTGTCCATCGCCTCGGCGACGCCGAGCCCGTGGGACCACAGGTGGCGGCGGAAGGCGAGGGTGGCGTCCCAGTCGACGGCGGCGGGCGAGTCGGGCGAGACGTCCGCGAAGGGGTCGGCGACGACGTGCGCCGCCGAGTAGACCGTGCGGGAGGTGAAGGGCGCGCCGGCGGTCAGGGCGAGCGGCTCGGTGCGGGGTTCGTAGGTCCGCAGGGCGCCGTCCGCGCCGGGCAGCTGGATCGTCACAGCGTGACCTCCGGGACGTCGAGGCGGCGGCCCTCGGCGGAGGACCTCAGGCCCAGCTCGGCGAGCTGGACGCCGCGGGCGCCGGCCAGCAGGTCCCAGTGGTAGGGGGCGTCGGCGTAGACGTGCTTGAGGAACAGCTCCCACTGCGCCTTGAAGCCGTTGTCGAACTCGCCGTTGTCGGGGACCTCCTGCCACTGGTCGCGGAAGACCTCGGTGGCGGGGATGTCGGGGTTCCAGACCGGCTTGGGGGTGGCGGAGCGGTGCTGGACGCGGCAGTTGCGCAGTCCGGCGACGGCCGAGCCCTCGGTGCCGTCGACCTGGAACTCGACGAGTTCGTCGCGGTTCACGCGCACCGCCCAGGACGAGTTGATCTGCGCGACGGCGCCGCCCTCCAGCTCGAAGACACCGTAGGCGGCGTCGTCGGCGGTGGCGTCGTAGGGCTTGTCCTGCTCGTCCCAGCGCTGCGGGATGTGGGTGGCGGTGAGGGCCTGGACGGACTTCACCCGGCCGAACAGCTCGTGCAGGACGTACTCCCAGTGCGGGAACATGTCGACGACGATGCCGCCGCCGTCCTCCGCTCGGTAGTTCCACGACGGGCGCTGGGCGGACTGCCAGTCGCCCTCGAAGACCCAGTAGCCGAACTCGCCGCGGACGGAGAGGATCCGGCCGAAGAAGCCGCCGTCGATGAGCCGCTTGAGCTTGAGCAGGCCCGGCAGGAACAGCTTGTCCTGGACGACGCCGTGCTTGACGCCCGCGGCGGTGGCCAGGCGGGCCAGCTCCAGGGCGCCGTCGAGGCCGGTGGCGGTGGGCTTCTCGGTGTAGATGTGCTTGCCGGCGGCGACGGCCTTGCGGATCGCCTCCTCGCGGGCGGAGGTGACCTGGGCGTCGAAGTAGATCTCGACGGCCGGATCGGCGAGCACCGCGTCGAGGTCGGTGGAGACGTTCTGCGGGTCCAGGCCGTGCTGCTCGGCGAGCGCCCTGAGGGCGTGCTCGCGGCGGCCGACGAGGACGGGTTCCGGCCACAGGACGGTGCCGTCGCCGAGGTCGAGGCCGCCCTGGTCGCGCAGGGCCAGGATGGAGCGGACGAGGTGCTGGCGGTAACCCATGCGTCCGGTCACGCCGTTCATGGCGATCCGCACCGTTCTGCGTGTCACGTCGATCCCTTCATAGGCGTCGTGCGCAGGTGTCTGCGCGTTTCGTACGCGTTGTGCGCGCCGCGTACGCCTCTTCCTGATCAGCGTGACAGCAAGCGCTTTCTATACAGGAAGAAGCTAGCCTCTGACCGGTGGTCCGGACAAGACCGTGTCCATCCCGAGTTGTTCGAGGGGGCGAACAACGGGGGTCCTGGGCCGTAAGGTCGGCTCGACACGCCCGGAACCGCGCCTGCCATGGCCGCTGTCCACCAGGGCGTACGACGACGTACGACGAGATGTGTGACCGGAGGACGACGAGATGACGGTGACCCTGGCGGACGTGGCGGCCCGCGCGCAGGTCTCGCCCGCGACGGTGTCGCGCGTGCTGAACGGGAACTACCCCGTGGCGGCCACCACCAGGGAGCGGGTGCTGCGGGCGGTCGACGAGCTGGACTACGTGCTGAACGGGCCGGCGAGCGCGCTGGCCGCGGCCACCTCCGACCTGGTCGGCATCCTGGTGAACGACATCGCCGACCCCTTCTTCGGGATCATGGCGAGCGCGATCCAGTCGGAGATCGGGGGGCCGGGCGGCCGCGCCGGCGGCGAACGGCTCGCGGTGGTCTGCAACACCGGGGGCTCGCCGGAGCGCGAACTGACCTACCTGACGCTGTTGCAGCGGCAGCGGGCGGCGGCCGTGGTGCTCACCGGCGGGGCCGTGGAGGACGAGCCGCACGCCTCGGCGGTGGCGTCCAAGCTGCGCCGGCTCGGCGAGGCCGGCACCCGCGTGGTGCTGTGCGGCCGACCGCCCGCGCCGGACACCTCGGCCATAGCCCTGACCTTCGACAACCGCGGGGGCGGACGCGAGCTGACCGAGCACCTCATCGGGCTCGGCCACCGGCGGCTCGGCTACATCGCGGGCCCCGAGGAGCGCACGACCACCCGGCACCGGCTGGAGGGCCACCGGGCGGCGCTGGCCGCGGCCGGCATCGAGGAGGACCCGCGCTGGACCGTGCACGGCCGCTACGACCGCCGGGCCGGCTACGAGGCGACGCTGGAGCTGCTGCGCCGCGACCCCTCACTGACGGCGGTCGTCGCCGCCAACGACTCCGTCGCGCTCGGGGCCTGCGCCGCCCTGCGGGAGTCGGGGCTGCGGATCCCGGAGGACGTGTCGGTGGCGGGCTTCGACGACCTGCCGTTCAGCATCGACGCGGTGCCGTCCCTGACGACGGTGCGGCTGCCGCTGGCCGAGGCGGGGGCCCGCGCGGGACGCATCGCCATGGGCCGCGAGGAGCCGCCGCCGGGCGGCATCGCCACGATCCGCGGTGAGTTGATGGTGCGCGGGTCGTCGGGCGCGCCCCGCAAGTGAGACTGCCGTCCGCCCACCGGGAGGCCCGGCTGCCGGACGTCGTCCGCATCGCCGATCCGGCAGCCCGTTCGCCGCGGGAAGCGTGAAGGAGAAGGACTGGGCAGGTCAGGAACCGCTGCGGAGGTTCCGCGGCAGGGTGCGGGACTGAGGCCGCCGCCGTTCGCCGGGGTTGGGGCCGGGGCCCGGGTTGGGCCGGGGGCCGGGATCTGGTTGGGCCGGGGGACGGGATCGGCCGGCGGCCCGGAACGCGGACCGCGCACCGAGACCGCCTCGCCCCTGAGTCTGTCCCCGCCCTCCGCCCCTCGGCCCTCGCCCCTGCCGGGCGGTCCCCTCGGCGGTCGGTCCGGGCACACCGGCGGGCACGGGCGGAAATCGCCCCCTTCTGCGCTGGACCCGTGTGCCGCCTCCGGGTGAGAGTGGGGACATGAAGTTCGCCTTTTCCACTCTCGGTGTCCCCGGTCTGCCCGTCTCCGAAGTGCTGCGGCTCGCGGTCGCGCACGGTTATCACGGCGTGGAGGTACGCGCCCATCCCGAGGAACCGGTCCACCCGGGACTGACTCCGCAGGAACGCGCCGACGTCGCCGCCGAGTTCAAGGCGGCGGGCGTCGAGATCCTCGGGGTCGCCGGGTACGCGCGGGTCGCCGCGCCCGGTGACGACGAACCCGTGCTGGACGAGATCCGCGCCCTCGTCGGCCTCGCCCGCGATCTCGGCGCGCCCTTCGTCCGCGTCTTCCCGGGCGGAGCCCCGGACGGGGCCGAGGAGCAGAGCGACGCGGACGCCGACGCGATCGCGGCCCGGCGTCTCGGGACCGCCGCCGAACACGCCGCCGACTTCGGGGTGCGCATCCTGGTGGAGACCCACGACTCGCACCGCACGGGCGCGGACGTCATCCGGATCATCGGCCCCGTCGGACACCGGCAGGTCGGCGCGCTGTGGGACGTCATGCACACCTGGCTGGGCGGCGAGCAGCCGCAGGACACCTACGCCGCGCTCTCCCCGTTCCTCGGGTACGTGCAGGTCAAGGACATCGCCTCGGCCGAGGACACGACCCCGCTGGCTCTGGGCTCCGGCGTGCTGCCCCTCGCGGAGTGCGTCGAGGTCCTGACCCGCAACGGCTGGGACGGCTGGCTGTGCTGGGAGTACGAGAAGCGCTGGCACGAGGACGCCGAGCCGCTGGCAGGCCTCCTCGACGGCGGCCGCGCCCACCTGGGCCGGCTGCTCAACGACTCGGCGTGACGGTGGCCGGTCACGCACCGGCGGACCACACGAACGCAACGGACGAGCCCGGCGCCGGAGCGGATCACCCGAGCGGATCACGCCAGTGACCCGCTCGGGTGGCCGCTCACGTGAGTGACCGGCCGGGCGAACCGCCCGCGTGACCGGCCGACGAACCGCCCACCGCGCCCGCCATGTCCGGCGGGCGCGGCGGGCGGGCGCGGTAGGCACGTTCGACCGGCTCGGCAGGCGCAGTCGGCGCTGTGGGCGCAGCGCCGTGCGCGCGGGCGGCCGGGCTCGGTGGGACGGCCACAGGAGCAGGGGTCAGGTCAGGTCGGGCCAGGACGGTGGCGGGCCACGCGGGCTGTCAGGCGCCGCTCGCATGCGGGCCATTCGCGTGCCGTGACGGAGAAGATCGCGGAGTCGCGCAGGCTGTCGTCCTCGCCCGGCGCCCAGGAGCGCGACCAGTTGCGCAGGACGCCCTCGAAGCGGGCGCCGACGCTCTCGATCGCCGCGCGCGAACGGGCGTTGCGGGCGTCCGTCTTGAGGTCCACCCGGGAGACGCCCCACCGCTCGAAGGCGTGCCGGAAGAGCAGCAGCTTGGCCTCGGCGTTGACGCCCGTGCCCTGGGCGGAGCCGGCGAGCCAGGTGAAGCCGACCTCGACGGCGTCGAGGCGGTCGTCGGAGCGCCAGCACCGGGGCTCCCAGTACGAGGTCGCGCCGACCGCCCGGCCGGAGGCGAGGCTGATCTGCGCGTACGGGGCGAGCCGGCCGGTCGCCGCGCGGGCGAGCTGGGCTTCGACGTAGTCGGCGGTCTCGTGCCCTCGGGGCACCCAGGTGTAGGCGTACGTGGACCGGTCCTCCTCGGCCGCCTCCGCCAGTTCGGCGGCGTGCCGCCGCTCCAGCGGCTCCAGGCGCACCAGCGCGCCCTCCAGAACCGGTCCCTCCAGCACGAAGGCCACCCGACGCCGTCCTCTCCCAGCCGTGCCGTTCGCGGGCCGCCCGCCCGGCGGCGGACGGCGCCCTGATCAGACGTCCAGTCGCGCGAACGCCTCGTGGAAGCCGGGGAAAGTCTTGCGGACGCAGCCGGGGTCGTCGAACGAGATTCCGGGGACGCGCAGGCCGGTCACCGCGAAGGACATGACGATGCGGTGGTCGCCGAAGGTCTTGACGTCGGCGCCGACGGGGGCTGCGCCGGGCACGATCTCGATCCAGTCCGGGCCGGTGTCCACCCGCACCCCCATCCGGCGCAGGTTCTGCTCGCAGGCCTCCAGCCGGTCGCACTCCTTGACCCGGGTGTTCGCCACGTCCTCGATGCGCACGGGCCCGGAGGCGAAGGGGGCGATCGCGGCGAGCGTCGGCATCGTGTCGGAGATGTCCCGCATGTTGACGGTGAGGCCGCGCAGTTCGCCCGTCCCGGCCACCGTCGTGCGGTCGGCGCCGGCCTCCACGCGGGCGCCCATCCGGCGCAGGACGTCCACGAAGCCCAGGTCGCCCTGGAGCGCGTCCGCGCCGAGCCCCGGCACGGTCACCTCGCCGCCGGTGACGGCGGCCGCCGCGAAGAAGTAGCTCGCGGTCGACGCGTCGGGCTCGATGGCGTAGGTGGTCGCCCGGTAGCCGCCCGGCGGGACGACGTAGGTGTTCCCCTCGCGGGCCACGTCCGCGCCGAAGGCCCGCATCATGGCGATCGTGATGTCCACGTACGGCGCGGACACCAGGTCGGTGACGGTGACGCGCAGCCCGGTGCGGGTGAGCGGGCCGAGCAGCAGAAGGGCGGTCAGGTACTGGGAGGACTGGCCGGCGTCCAGCACGACCTCCCCGCCCTCGACGCCGGCGGCCCGCACTGTGAGCGGGTGGTGGCCCTCCGCCTCCTCGTGCCGCAGGTCCACGCCCAGGTCGCGCAGTGCGCGGGTGAGCGGGAGCAGGGGGCGGCGGCGCATCTGGGGCGAGGCGTCGAAGCGGTAGACGCCGTGCCCGGCGGCGACGAGGGCCGGCAGGAAGCGTGCCGTGGTCGCGCCGTCCCGGCAGTACACGTCGGCCGCGGCGCGCGCCGGTCCCTGCGGGCGGCCGTCGATCTGCCAGGCGTCCGGCGTCCGCCCGACGCGGTAGCCGAGCCGGGTCAGGCCCTCGGCGAAGCCCTCGGTGTCGTCCGAACGCAGGGGCCGCTGGAGGGTGGTGACTCCGTCGGCGGCCGCGGCCAGGAAAAGGGCGCGGGCGGTGAGCGACTTGGAACCGGGGATGTCGACGAGGGCCATGCCCCTCATGATCCCGCGCCGGTCCGCCCCGCTGCCGGTACGTCCACGGGATGGACGACGGCCGGGCCCGCTCCGCCGGCGGGGGCGGGCGCGGAGACCGTCGGGGAGCCGGGCACGGGAACGGGCGGGTCGGCGGGCGGGAACGGCGCTTGCGCGCCGTCCTGCGCGGGACGGCCGGCGGGCCTGCGCGCCGGCGACAGGGAGGTCAGCGCGACCCCGCCCACCAGGAGCGCGGCGGCGCACCAGCGCGGGCCGCTCACCGACTCGTCGAGGAAGACGGCGGCCGACGTCATGCCGAAGACCGGGACCAGCAGGGAGAAGGGGGCGACGGTGGACGCCGGGTGACGGTGCAGCAGCCAGCCCCAGGCCCCGAACCCGAAGACGGTCGTCACCCAGGCGACGTAGACGAGCGTGCCCGCGCCCTGCCAGTCCAGGCCGCGCAGGGCGGCCAGATCGCGTGCCGGGCCCTCGGTCAGCAGGGAGAGGGCGAGCAGCGGCAGGACCGGGACGGTGCTCACCCACACCATGAAGTTCAGCGCGTCCGGCGGGGATGCCTTGCGGGTGAGCACGTTGGACGCGCCCCAGCACGCCGCCGCCGCGATGACCAGGGCGAACGCGCCGAGCGGGCCCGAGGCGCCCTCGTCCGCGGCCGCCACGGCGATGCCGGCGAGGGCCACGGCCATTCCCAGCAGACGGATCCGGGTCGGCCGTTCGCCGAGCACGGCGAACGCGATGGCGGCGGTGAACACCGACTGGATCTGCAACACCAGCGAGGACAGGCCGGCCGGCATGCCCGCGTCCATGCCGACGAACAGCAGCCCGAACTTCGCCACGCCCAGCACGAGTCCCACCGCCACGATCCACTTCCAGGCCACCTTGGGGCGGCCCACCAGGAAGACCGCGGGCAGCGCCGCCACCAGGAAGCGCAAGGCGGAGAAGAGCAGCGGCGGGAAGTGACCGAGGCCGATCTCGATGACGGTGAAGTTGACGCCCCAGACGGCGGCGACGAGGACGGCGAGGGCGAGGTGAGCGGGTCGCATGCGTCGAGGATCACCCGCCCGGACTGTGTAGCACCAGCGAAGATTGCTGCATGGTTGGATGAAGCAACGCTGATCTGTCCCCGCGTCCCGCTCATCCGTTCCCGCGTCCCGCTGATCCTTCCCCGGTCCCGAGGAGCCAGCCGTGCTCGATCTCCAGCGCCTGCGCGCCCTGCACGCCGTGTCGGTGCACGGAACCGTCGGCGCCGCGGCCGCCGCCCTCGGCTACACGCCGTCGGCGGTCTCCCAGCAGCTCGCCAAGCTGGAACGGGAGACCAGGACCGTGCTGCTGGAGCGGGAGGGGCGCGGCATCCGCCTCACCGATGAGGCGCTGCAACTCGTCGCCGCGGCCAAGGAGTTGCTGGCGATCGTGGAGCGCACCGAGACCGAGCTGGAGGAGCGGCGCGGGGTGCCGGCCGGGCGGCTGACCATCGCCGCGTTCGCCTCGGCGGCGCGCGGACTGCTGCCGGGCGCCCTCGCCGACCTGGCCCGCCGGCATCCCGCGCTGGACGCCCGGCTCACCGAGGTCGACCCGCATCTGTCGGTGGACCTGGTCGCGAAGGGGGCCGTGGACCTCGCGGTCGCGCACGACTGGGACATCGCGCCGCTGCCCGCCCCGGCCGGCGTCGAGCACGCGGTGATCGGGGACGACGCGTGCGACCTGCTGGTCCCCGAAGGGCATCCGTTCGCCGGGCGGACGGGGGTGCGGCGCGAGGAACTGGGCGGCGAGCGCTGGATCTGCCAGCCGCCGGGCCGCGTCTGTCACGACTGGCTGGTGCGCACCCTGCGCGCGGCCGGGCACGAGCCCGACCTGGTGCACACCGCCGAGGAGAACCCGACCCTGGTGGCGCTGGTCGCGGCCGGGCTGGGCGTCGCCCTCATCCCCCGGCTCGGGCGGGGTGCGCTGCCGCCGGGCGCGGTGGAGGTGCCGCTCGACCCGACGCCCGTCCGGCGGCTGTACGCGCTGTGGCGGTCGGGGGCGGCGCGGCGGCCGGCGATCGCCGAGACGGTGCGGGTGCTGCGCGAGCAGTGGCCGCACGCGTCGGCCCGCCGGCCGTGACCGCCCGGGGCCGCCGCGGCGACCGGCCCCCGCCGCGCCGCCCGGCGGCCGGTCGCCAGGCCGTCGTCGGCGCGCCTCCTCCAATGCGCCGACGGCGGCGTCCCCGCGGGTAGCGTGCGCCACCGGCCCCCCACCGGAAGGAGCGCACATGCCCTCCAGACGCACCGTTCTCGCCGCCACCGCCGGCGTCACCGCCGCCCTCGCCGCGGGCGGCACGGCCCGCGCGGACGAGCGCCGGCCCGAAGTCCTGCTGTCCCGGATGACCCTGCCGGAGAAGGTCGGCCAGGTCTTCGTCTCACGGGTCCACGGCCACTCGGCGACCGCGCCCGACCCGGCCGACGCCGCCGCCAACCTCGCCGACTTCGGTGTGCGCACGGCCGCCGAGCTGCTCGCCCGCTACCGGCTCGGCGGGATCATCTACTTCACGTGGGCGCACAACACCCGCGACCCCGGCCGGATCGCGGAGCTGTCCGACGGCCTCCAGCGGGCGTCCCTCGGGCAGCCGCGCGGGCTGCCGGTGCTGATCTCCACCGACCAGGAGCACGGCGTCGTCTGCCGGGTGGGCAGGCCCGCCGCCCTCTTCCCGGGCGCGATGGCGATCGGCGCGGGAGGCGACCGGGCCGACGCCCGCACCCTCGGGCTGCTCTCGGGCCGTGAGCTGCGGGCCATGGGCATCCGGCAGGACTACTCCCCCGTCGCCGACGTCAACGTCGACCCGGCGAACCCGGTGATCGGCGTCCGCTCCTTCGGCGCGGACCCGGACGCGGTGGCCGGCCTGGTCGCGGCGGAGATCGAGGGCTACCGGGCGGCAGGGGTGGCGGCGACCGCCAAGCACTTCCCCGGGCACGGCGACACGGCCGTCGACAGCCACACCGGCTTCCCCGTCATCACCCACACGCGCGAGGAGTGGGAGGCGCTGGACGCGCCGCCGTTCCGGGCCGCGATCGCGGCCGGCGTCGACTCCCTGATGACCGCGCACATCGTCATGCCCTCCCTCGACGGCTCCGGCGACCCGGCCACCCTGTCCCGGCCCGTCGTCACCGGCCTGCTGCGCGAACGGCTGGGCTTCGACGGGGTGGTGATCACCGACGCCCTCGACATGGCAGGCGTGCGCACCAGGTACGGCGACGACCGGGTGCCGGTGCTCGCGCTGCGGGCGGGCGTCGACCAGCTCCTCAACCCGCCCAAGCTGGACGTGGCCTGGAACGCCGTGCTCGACGCCGTGCGGGACGGCGAGCTGACCGAGGAGCGGCTCGACGAGTCGGTGCTGCGGATCCTGCGGCTGAAGGAGCGGCTGGGCCTGTTCGACGATCCCTACGTGCGCGTGGGCGACGTCGGCCGGACCGTGGGTGCCCCGGCGCATCTGGCGGCGGCCGACCGGCTCGCCGAGCGCACCACGACGCTGCTCGTCAACGAGGGGCCCGTGCTCCCGCTGTCCCCCAGGACGCACCCGCGGGTCCTGGTGACGGGTGCCGACCCGGCCTCCCCGTCCGGCACGACGGGCCCGCCCACCGGGGTCCTCGCCGCAGCCCTCACCGCGCTCGGCTTCACGGCGACGTCCCTGCCGACGGGCACGGACCCCTCGCCGGAGGCGATCACCCGGGCGGTGGCCGCCGCGGCCGGGGCCGACGCGGTGGTGGTGACGACCTACGACGTCACGGCGGACAGCTCCCAGCGCACTCTGGTGCGGGAGTTGACCGCGACCGGCCGGCCCGTCGTCGCGGCGGCCGTCCGCAACCCCTACGACGTGGCCCTGTTCCCGTCCGTGAAGGCCTGTCTGGCGACCTACTGCTGGACGGACGTCGAACTGCGGGCGGCCGCCCGGGTGATCGCCGGCGCGGTCTCCCCGCGGGGCCGGCTCCCGGTGCCGGTGCGCCGCGCGGACGACCCCGCCCGCACGCTCTACCCGATCGGACACGGTCTGACGTACTAGGGCGTGTCTGCCGGGTGTCCGACCGGCCGTGCGGGTCGGGGCGGCCAGGTCCGCGGGGGCGCTGCCCACCGCACGAAGGGAGGGCCGCGGACGTCCGGGCACATCGCCCGGCGTCCACGGCCCTCCGGTCGACCCGTGTCAACGGGTCGGGGGGTGACGGCGGCGCGCTACGGGCGCAGCGCCGGCTCCCGCTCCACGTCACGCACGTCCAGGCGCGCGTCGAACTTGGCCAGCGGCCTGGCCTGCGAGGCCGTCGGCGCCGGGACGCCCGCCCAGTCCAGGATGCGGGCCGTGGCCAGCGCCTTCTGGTCGGGGACGAGACCGGCCACGTTCGCGCCGTGGTTCAGGCCGGGAGCGGTGAAGACGTAGCTGTCCTTCGCGCCCTTGCCCAGCCGGAACCGCTCGGCGCCCCACGGGTCGTTCTGGCCGTAGACGAAGAGCATGTGCCGGGCGTTGTGCCGCACCCACGAGTCGACGTCGCGCATCGCGGACGGCTGGAACTTCATGGGGATGTCCCGGGGGACGAAGTTGCGCGGCGGCTGGTAGCCGTAGCGGACGTACTTCTTCTCGATGTACGGGAAGTGGATGGTGGGCGCGCCGAGTTGGGTGCCCGCCTGGTAGTAGTACGGGGTGTAGGTCGCCAGGCCCTGGTCGGCGTAGGCGGAGAAGCCGGAGATCGTGTCGACGGAGTTCCAGATCTCGTCGTCCGTGGCCGTGGCCGCGTCCGCCGGGACGGTGGCGCAGTCGGACAGCAGGCTGTACTGCCAGAAGCCCCAGACGTAGTCGAGGACGACGGCCTCGTAGGCGCGGTCCAGGCTGCCGATGGTGGTGAAGGTGTAGCCGTTCTCGGCGGCGTACGCCGCGTACTTCTCCTCCAGCGGCGCCCGGCGCACCAGCGCCTCGCGCTGCACGGCGTTCAGCCGGTCGCGGCACTCCTTGGTGCCGACGGTGGCGAAAAAGCGGTCGTAGGCCGAGTCCTCGTCGTTGACGACGTCGTTGGGGGCCACGTAGGCGACGACGCCGTCCATGTCCCTGGGATAGAAGCGCTCGTAGTAGGTGGCCGTCATGCCGCCCTTGGAGCCGCCGGTGGAGATCCACTTCTTGCCGTAGATCTTCTTCAGCGCGGTGAAGATGCGGTGCTGGTCGCTCGCCGCCTGCCAGATGTCCAGCTTGGACCAGTCGGCCGGAGCCGGGCGGGACGGGGTGAAGAAGCGGTACTCCATGGAGACCTGGTTGCCGTCCACGATCTGGGTGGGCTCACGGCGGCCCGGTGTCGTGGAGACGTTGTAGCCGCCGGTGTAGAACACCGTCGGGCGGCTGACGTCCTTGTGCAGCACGGTGATCCGCTGCTGGAACGTGCCCTTGCCGGGGTGCCTGTGGTCCACCGGCTGGGTGTAGTTGAGGACGAAGAACCGGTAGCCGGGGTACGGCTTCTCCTCGACCAGGCTCACGCCCGGCACGGCGAGGAGCCGGTCCTTGATGTCGACGGCCTCCGGTGTTGCGGCGGTGGCCGCTCCCGCCGTGCTCACCGTGCCTATGAGCACCATGAGCGCGAGCAGCCATCTGAGCGCCTTGCGCATGCGCGTGCACCCTCCCTGTGAGACTGATGTGCGTCGCCGGAAGGTATCGGAGCAACACCCGTCACACCAGAGGGGCTTGGCACTTCACCGTCTTCACCGGCGGTTCAGCAGCGGAACCAGGCGGACCGGTACGAGCCGCCGGTCACCAGTCCCGTCACCCGCACGTAGCGGTGGCCCGCGTACACCCGCGCCGGGGGCGAACTGCGGGTGTCCCGGCGGGACTTCGCGACGGCGCGCAGACCGCGTGCCTGAAGGCTCACCGCGACCAGCCGTCTGGTGCCCGGGTGCTTCTGCACGGTGACGGCGCAGAGGTACCCACCGTCACGGAAGAGCTGCACGGAGCCGGTGGAGAAGGGCAGGGTGCGCACCTTGCGGCCCTTGCAGCCGGTGGCGGTGGCGGCCTGGGCGGCGCCCGGAGCGGCGACGGCGAGGAGAGCGGACACGATCAGCAGGACGAGGCCGGCCACCGGCCGCCTGCCCACCGCACCCTTCGCGCCTCTCGCGCCGCCCCTCGCGTCCCTTCGGGCCTTCGCGCCCTTCGCGGCCTCCCCGTCCGTCGCGCTCTTGCTCGCTGCCGGGCGTTCCAGCCCGGCGGGCCCGTTCGGCCCCGAAGCGCCTGTGCCCACGGTCCGTCCCTCCCACGTTCCCCGTACGCGATAGCCGCTCGCGTCAGCCGTACGGATGTACGGACGCCGGACACCCGTCGGATGGTTGCGCGGCCGCCGCCGGAGCGGGGGCGCGCACGGGTACGGGATCAGACGGCCGCGGGCTCGTCCTCGCCCACGAAGGTGCGCCACAGCCGGGCGTAACGGCCCTCCAGCGCCAGCAGTTCGTCGTGCGTGCCGTCCTCCACGACCCGGCCGTGGTCCATCACCACGACCCGGTCCGCGCGCGCCGCGGTGGTCAGCCGATGGGCGACGACCAGGGTGGTGCGGCGGCCGGCCAGCCGGTCCGTGGCCTGGTTGACCTGGGCTTCCGTGGCGAGGTCGAGGGCGGCCGTCGCCTCGTCGAGGAGCAGCACGTCCGGGTCGACGAGTTCGGCGCGGGCCAGGGCGATCAGCTGGCGCTGGCCCGCGGAGAGGTTGCGGCCGCGTTCGGCGACCGCGTGCAGATAGCCGCCGTCGAGGGTGGCGATCATCTCGTGCGCGCCGACCGCCCGCGCCGCCGCCTCGACCTCGGCGTCGGTGGCCTCGGGCCGGCCGTAGGCGATGGCGTCGCGGACGGTGCCGGGGAACAGGTACGCCTCCTGCGGGACGACGCCCAGCCGGTGGCGGTACGAGGTGAGGTCGAGGGAGCGCAGGTCCGTGCCGTCGACGGTGACACGGCCGGCGGTGGGGTCGTAGAAGCGGGCCACCAGCTTGACGACGGTCGACTTGCCCGCGCCGGTCTCGCCGACGAAGGCGACGGTCTGGCCGGCCGGGATGCGCAGCTCGATGCCGCTCAGGGCCTCCTCGGGCTCGTCGTCGGCGCCGTACGCGAAGTGCACGCCCTCGAAGGCGATCTCGCCGCGCAGGGAGGTGACCTCCCGCGGTTCGTCGGCGGCGGCGGTGGACGTCGGCTCCCGCAGCAGTTCCTGGATGCGGCCCAGGGAGACGGTCGCCTGCTGGTAGCCGTCGAAGACCTGGGAGAGCTGCTGGACGGGGGCGAAGAACAGGTCGATGTAGAGGAGGTAGGCGACCAGGGCGCCGGTGGTCAGCGTGGCCGCGTCGACCCGGCCCGCGCCCGCGATGAGGACGGCCGCGGCCGCGACCGACGACAGCAGCTGCACGAACGGGAAGTAGACCGAGATCAGCCACTGGCCGCGGATGCGGGCCTCGCGGTAACCGTCGGAGCGCTCGGCGAACCGGGCCGCGCCGTCGCGCTCGCGCCGGAAGGCCTGCACGATCCTGAGCCCGGACACCGACTCCTGGAGGTCGGCGTTGACCGTCGACACCCGCTCGCGGGCGAGTTCGTAGGCCCGCACGCTCGCCCTGCGGAAGAAGTAGGTGGCGACGGCGAGGGGCGGGAGCGTGGCGAAGACGATCAACGCCAGCTGCACGTCGATCACCAGCAGGGCGGCCATGATGCCGAAGAAGGTGACGACCGAGACGAACGCGGTGACCAGGCCGGTCTGAAGGAACGTGGACAGGGCGTCGACGTCGGTCGTCATCCGCGTCATGATGCGGCCGGTCAGCTCGCGCTCGTAGTAGTCGAGCCCGAGACGCTGGAGCTGGGCGAAGATCTTCAGGCGCAGGGTGTAGAGGACCCGTTCGCCGGTGCGGCCGGTCATCCGGATCTCGCCGGTCTGCGCGACCCACTGCACGAGCACGGCGAGCAGGGCGAGCAGGGAGGCGGTCCAGACGGCGCCCAGCGCCATCCGGGTCACGCCCTGGTCGATGCCGTGCCGGATCATCACCGGCAGCAGCAGGCTCGTCCCGGCGTCGACGGCGACCAGTGCGAGGCTGACGAGCAGGGGCGCGCGGAAGCCGCGCAGCAGCCGGCGCAGGCCGTAGGACTCCTCCGGCTGGACCGCCCGTACCTCGTCGACGTCCGGCACGTCGAGGGCCGGGGGCAGCGCCTCGACCTGGGCGAGGAGGCCGGGCGTGGCCGGCGTCCCGGACAGGGCCGCGTCCTTCGGCTCGCGGTCGCCGGTCCACAGCCGGGGGGTCACCCCGCGTTCGGCGTCGAACTCGGCGTCCAGTTCGTCGCGGACGGTGGTGTCCTCGCTCGGCGCGACGCGCGGGGCGTGGCCGGGCGAGACGCCGCCCAGCTCGTCGGGGTCGGTGAGCAGGCGGCGGTAGAGCGCGGAGCGTTCCTGGAGCTCCTCGTGGGTGCCGAGGTCGGCGAGCCGGCCCGCGTCGAGGACGGCGATGCGGTCGGCGAGGTTGAGGGTGGACCGGCGGTGGGCGATCAGCAGGGTGGTGCGGCCCCGCATGACCTGCTTGAGGGCCTCGTGGATCTCGTGCTCCACGGCCGCGTCCACGGCGGACGTCGCGTCGTCCAGGACGAGCAGGCGCGGGTCGGTGAGGATGGCGCGGGCGAGCGCGACGCGCTGGCGCTGGCCGCCGGACAGGGTGAGTCCGTGCTCGCCGACCGTGGTGTCGTAGCCGTCGGGCAGCTCCGCGATGAAGCGGTCGGCCTGGGCGGCGCGGGCGGCGGCCTCCACCTGCTCCCGGGTCGCGTCGGGACGGCCGTACGCGATATTGGCGTGGACCGTGTCGGAGAACAGGAACGAGTCCTCGGGGACCAGGCCGATCGCGGCCCGCAGCGAGTCGAGGGTCAGCTCGCGCACGTCGTGGCCGCCGATGAGGACGGCGCCCCGGGTGACGTCGTAGAAGCGGGGCAGCAGGAGCGAGACCGTGGACTTCCCGGAGCCGGACGAACCGACGACCGCCAGGGTCTCGCCGGGGCGGATCTCGAAGGTGAGGGCGTCGAGGACGGGCCGGTCGGCGTCGTAGCCGAACGCTACGTCGTCGAACTCCACCGTGGCCGGGGCGTCCGCGGGCAGCTCCTTGGCGCCGTCCCGCATGGACGGCTCGGTGTCGATCAGCTCCAGGACGCGTTCGGTGCCCGCGCGGGCCTGCTGGCCGACGGTGAGCACCACCGCGAGCATCCGGACCGGGCCGACGAGCTGGGCGAGGTAGGTGGAGAAGGCGACGAAGGTGCCGAGGGTGATGTGGCCGCGCACGGCCAGCCAGCCGCCGAGGGCCAGCATGGCGACCTGGCCGAGGGCGGGGACCGCCTGGAGGGCCGGGGTGTAGGCGCTGTTCAGCCGGATGGTGCGCAGCCGGCCCGCGAAGAGCCGGCGGCCGACCTCGCGCAGTTTGCCGGTCTCCTGGTCCTCCTGGCCGAAGCCCTTCACCACGCGGACGCCGGTGACCGCGCCGTCGACCACGCCCGCGACCGCCGCCGCCTGGGCCTGGGCGTACCAGGTGGCGGGGTGCAGCTTGGTCCGGCTGCGCCGGGCGATGTACGCGAGGGCGGGCGCCACGGCCAGCGCGACCAGGGTCAGCGGCAGCGACAGCCACGCCATGATCACCAGGGAGATCGCGAAGAGGAGCAGGTTCCCGATCGTCATCGGGAGCATGAAGAGCAGGCCCTGGATGAGCTGAAGGTCGCTGGTGGCGCGGCCGACCACCTGGCCGGTGGACAGCTCGTCCTGCCGGCGGCCGTCGAGCCGGGTGATCGTGTCGAACATCTCGGTCCGCAGATCGTGCTGGACGTCGAGGGCGAGCCGTCCGCCGTAGTAGCGGCGCACGTAGGTGAGGGCGTAGACCAGCAGGGCGGCGGCTATCAGGGCCCCGGCCCAGGGAGCCATGCCGCGGCTGTGGTCGCCGATGACGTCGTCGATGATCACCTTGGTGACCAGCGGCACCAGTGCCATGACGGCCATGCCGGCGAGGGAGGAGCCGAGCGCGAGGACCACGTCCGCCGGATGACGCCAGGCGTATGCGGCCAGTCTGCGCGCCCAGCTCGGTCGCCGCTCCCCCTGCTGCGCTGCCACGCCGGTGCCTTCCTGTCGTCCTGGTCTGCCGGAAGGCACCAACGCCGGAGCAGGCGGATTTCATCCCTCCGCAACGATCGGCGTCGCGCGGTGGACGTGCCGGGACGCAGCGTCACGGCCCGTCCACCGCGACCGCGCCGCGAAACGGACCGGGAACGGGCCGCTCAGGAGGCGGCGAGGTCCCGGTGGATCACCTTGGCGACGCCCTGGATGGTCGCGATGCCGTAGTCCATGGTGGCGTTGCCCTGGGTCAGGACGGTGATGACGTAGTCGTGGCCGCCGCCCTTGAAGGTGCCGATGCTGTGCACCCGCCAGGCCTGCGTGGCCCGCGACAGCCAGCCGTTCTTGACCCGCCAGGTGACGCCCGAGGGCCGCCCGAACGGCGTTCCCCAGCGCTGCGAGGGTATGACCTGGCCCATCAGCGTGTTGACGTAGGCGCGCGAGGCGTCGGTGAGGACCGCGTTCTTGGCGGTGAGCAGCTTGAGCAGTTTCTGCTGGTCGTTGGCGGTGATCTGGGTGAGGCCCCAGTAGTTGTCCGCGCCGGGCTTGGTCTGCGTCATCTTCGCGGCCGTCAGGAAACCCTTGATCTTCGTCAGGCCGAGCTGCTTCCACAGGGTGGAGGTGGAGGCGTTGTCCGACTTGGTGATCATGGCGGTGGCGAGGGACTTCTCCTGGCCGGTCAGCGCCCGGCCGGTCTTCTGCGCGTCCCACAGCAGCGCGGACAGGACGGTCACCTTGACGACGCTGGCCGAGTCGAACGCGGTGGAGCCGCGCAGAAAGCAGGTGGTCTGCGCGGTGCGGTCGTAGAGGCCGACGGCGACGGTGCCCCGGCGGCCCGCGACCGCGGCGGTGATGTCCTTCTTCAGTTTGGTCGCCAGAGCGGCCTTGGCCGAGGTGCAGCTGACGGTCGAGGTGGCGGCCGAGGCGGGCGACGCGGCCACGCCGGTGACGAGAAGGCCGGCGCCGAGCGCCGCGGCGAGCAGCCGTGCGCGTCGGGTCGTGCTGGATGTCCCCTGATTCATGCCCTGTTGACACATGAGTTCGTGGGAATGGTTGTACGAGCACACCGCACGAATTTCCGGACTCGCGGGCGGACTCTCACAGGCGGCGGCCATTTCCGGCACAGCGGGCGCCCACGGCGGCCGTACAGCATGCGCAGGGTGACCTCAGCCACCGATCCCCACACCCACCCCGCCGTGCCCCCCGACGGGGCGCCGCAGGCCCTCGCGACCGGGCCGGCGCCTCCGGACCGGGCGCCGCGCTGGTCCCTGCCCGCGCTGATCGCGATCCTGGCCCTCGCCGCCGTCCTGTACGGCTGGAACCTGTCGGACGGCAGCCTCAACAGCTTCTACAGCGCGGCCGTCTACAGCGGCACGAAGAGCTGGGAGGCGTGGTTCTTCGGCTCGCTCGACGCCGGGAACTTCATCACCGTCGACAAGCCGCCCCTCGCCCTCATGATCATGGGCTTGTCCTGCCGGATCCTCGGCTTCGGCACCTGGCAGATGATGCTGCCGCAGATCGCGGCGGCGCTGGGCACGATCTGGATCCTGCACGCCTGCGTCAAGCGGGCGTTCGGCCACACGGCCGCCGCCCTCGCGGCCCTCGTGCTCGCGCTGACCCCGATCACCGTCGCCATCGACCGCGACAACAACCCGGACACGGTCCTGGTGCTGCTCATGGTCGGCGGCGCGGCCCTCGCGCTGCGCGCCACCCGCGACGACCGGCTGCCCGCGCTGCTCGGCTCAGCGGTGTGCTTCGGGCTCGCGTTCAACACCAAGATGCTCCAGGGCTACATCGCCCTGCCCGCCGTCGTCGCCGTCTACCTGTACGCGTCGCGACCCGGATGGCGCAGGAAGGCCCTGAACCTGGCGTCGGCCGCCGTGGCGCTGGCCGTCTCCAGCTTCTGGTGGGCCACGGCCGTGTCCCTGGTCCCCGCCGACGACCGCCCCTACATCGGGGGTTCGGCCGACGGCAGCGCCTGGGACCTGATCATGGGCTACAACGGCTTGGGCCGGGTCCTCGGCGGCGAGGGCAACGGCGGGGGCGGCGGGGGCGGCGGCACCTTCGCCGGGACCGCGGGCCTCGGCCGGATGTTCAACGACGTCCTCGGCGGCCAGATCTCCTGGCTGATCCCCTTCGCGGGCATCGCGCTGGTCGCCGGCCTGGCGCTGTGCGGGCGCGCCCCGCGCACCGACGCGACGCGTGCCGCGCTGCTCCTGTGGGGCGGCTGGCTCGTGCTGCACTACCTGACCTTCGCCCTGGCCGAGGGCACGATGCACCCGTACTACACCACCGCGCTCGCCCCGGGCGTCGCGGCGCTGTGCGGAGGCGGCGGCGTCCTGCTCTGGCGGGCCTTGCGCGACGGCGGCACCCGCTGGTCGTGGGCGCTGCCCGCGGGGCTCGCGGTGACCGGCGTCTGGGCGGTCGTGCTGCTCCGCCGGGCCACGGGGTGGAACACCTGGCTGTGGCCGGCCGTCGGCGTGCTCACGGTCCTGGCGGTCGCCGGTCTGTGCGTCCTGCGGTCGTCGCGGTCCGGCCTGCGGGCACGGCTGCTCGGCGCGGCCCTCGCGGCGGCGGTCGTGGCGGCCCTCGCCGGTCCGGCGGCGTACGCGGCGTCGCCCGCCTTCGGCTCGGGCGGTGGCATGACGGGCGGCACCAACCCCACCGCGGGCCCGTCGGCCGGCGGCGGCACGGGCGGCCCCGGCGGCGGCGGACCCGGCTCACGGACAGAGGCCGGCCGACGGGGCTCTTCCGGCGGGGAGTTCCCGGGCGGCGGCCCGCAGAGCGGCGACGGCGCACCCCCTCAGGGCGGCGGCACGAACGGCGCCCCGAACGGCCAGGGCGGCCAGGAGGGTCAGGGCGGCCAACAGGGCGGCTCGGTAGGGGAGTTCCCCGGCGGCGCGGCGGGCGGCGCGCCCGGTGAGGCGGGGGCGGGCGCCGGCGCGGGCTCGGGCATGAGCGGGGGCATGGGCGGAGGCGGCGGCGCGGACGGGGCCGGCAGCGCGCTCGCCGCGTACCTGAAGAAGCATCAGGACGGCGCCACCTGGCTCATCGCGGTGTCCGGCTCGCAGAGCGCCGGCCAGTTGATCCTGAGCACCGGTGAGCCCGTCATCTCGATGTTCGGCTTCACCGGATCCGACAACGCGATGACCCTGGCCAGACTCGAGGAATTGGTCAGGAACGGCGAGCTGCACTACATCCAGCTCGGCGGGGGCGGCGGGCCCGGCGGCGGGAACAACAGCCTGCTCGCCGAGATCACCGCCTGGGTGCAGAAGCACGGCACGGCGGTGAAGGAGAGCGCGTACAGCGCGACTTCGTCCTCGTCCTCGTCCGGCGCGGACGCCTCGTCCGGCGCACAGAGCGGCCAGAGCGGCCGGTCGACGGTCTACCGGCTGGACCCCTCCGACGCGGGCTGAGCGGCCGGGCCCACCGCGCCGAACGGCTCCCGGTCTCGCGCCGGGGGCCGTCCCGCGGGGGCCGACTCGCGGGGACCGGAGGGGATTTGACGCGTCCCGTCACCCGATCTACACGTCACGTTCATTGCCATGACCGCATGTGCATGTCACTCTCCCGATTGCCGCCTTCAATCAACCCGCGTAGATCGGACACCCCACATGCTGGCGACACGCATACGCCGATGGAAGTCGGTGGCGCTGGCCACCACCGCAGTCCTGGTCGGCATCACCGCCCCCGCGCTCACCGCGACCCCCGCCGCGGCGACCACGACGGCGTACGACTCGACGTACTACAAGAACGCGGTCGGCAAGACGGGTTCGAGCCTGAAGTCGTCCCTGCACACGATCATCAGCGCCAACGTCTCGAAGATCTCGTACTCGGCCGTCTGGAACGCGCTGAAGGTCACCGACCAGGACCCGAAGAACAGCGCCAACGTCATCCTCCTGTACAGCGGCGTCTCCCGCAGCAAGTCCCTCAACGGCGGTGACGTCGGCGACTGGAACCGCGAGCACACCTGGGCCAAGTCCCACGGCGACTTCGGCGAGGTCACCGGTCCCGGCACCGACCTGCACCATCTGCGTCCCGCGGACGTGACGGTCAACAGCATCCGCGGCAACAAGGACTTCGACAACGGCGGCAGCACCGTCTCGGGCGGCGGCGGCAGCCTCACCGACTCCGACTCCTTCGAGCCCCGCGACGCCGACAAGGGCGACGTGGCCCGCATGATCCTCTACATGGCGGTCCGCTACGACGGCGGCGACGGCTTCGCCGACCTGGAGCCGAACGAGAAGGTCGACAACGGCAGCAACCCGTACATCGGCAAGCTGTCCGTGCTGAAGGCGTGGAACGAGCAGGACCCGCCGAGCGCGTTCGAGGAGAAGCGCAACCAGGTCATCTACGACACCTACCAGCACAACCGCAACCCGTTCATCGACCACCCGGAGTGGGTCGAGGCGATCTGGTAGTCCGCCGCGCGGGCGGGCCGGGGCGTTCGGCGCGCCCTACTCCCCGCCCGCGCCGCGCGGAGCCCCGTACCAGCGCCACCGGGTGAGGCGCGCACGCCCCGGCAGGTCCCCCCGGCCGGTGGCCCACAGCAGAGCGGGCCACGGGCCGGCGTCCGCGGGGACGTCGGGGAAGAGCCGGGCCAGCACCCGGGCGCACACATCGGCGTCCGGCTCCCAGCGCACTCCCAGCCCTCCGGCGACGTCGTGCAGGTGCACCAGGGTCTCCACGACGCCCATCGCGGCGAAACCCTCGGGGTCCGAGGCCCCGAAGACGTGGTGCGAGCGGACCGTCGCCGGGGTCGTGCGCACCATCGCCGCCAGCATCGCCCCGCAGGCCTCCAGCACCTGGGCGAGGCCCGCCGCCCCGGCCGCCCGGTCGGCGAAGACGACGTTCGCGGGCCCGCCGGGACGCCTCGGGCTCCAGACGAACGGCACCTCGGTGTCCGACGGCGGCTCCCCCGGCCCCAGTTGGGCGGCGTAGGCGAACAGGTCGTCGGCCAAATGCTCGACGGTCTCCCAGCAACTCCACTCCAGGGAGCCCGCCCGGGCGTCCCAGTCGGCCGCCCGCGCTCCCCGGATCAGGTCCGCCGCCCGCCGCACCGCCTCCCGCACGTCGTCGGCGGTGACGGGACCGGTGGCGCAGGCGGGGGCGGGCGCGGACGAAGGCTCGGTGTCGGGCATGCCGGGACCGTACCAACGATCCGCGGCGGGCCACCGCCGGTTTCGCCGCCCCGCCCCGCCCCGGTCCGTTCAGCCGAGGTGCGTCGCCGCGAACATCCGCAGGACCGCCGGGAGGACGACCACCGAGGGGCCCGGCGTGTCCAGCGCCGCCGCCAGGTCCGCCGCCAGGGCTTCCGGGGACGTCCGCACCGCCGGCACCCCGAAGGACTCCGCCAGGGCGACGAAGTCGGGCCGGGTCAGCTCCGTGGCCGTCGTCTCGCCGAACGCCTGCGTCATGTACTCGCGCAGGATGCCGTAACCGCCGTCGTCCACGATCAGCCAGGTGACGTCCAGACCGTGCTGGCGGGCCGTGGCCAGTTCGGCGACCGAGTACAGGGCTCCGCCGTCGCCGGACACCGCGAGCACCGGGCGGGTCGGGTCGGCGACCGCCGCGCCCAGGGCCGCGGGGAAGGCGTAGCCGAGGCCGCCGGCGCCCTGCGCGGAGTGCAGGAGGTTAGGGCCCTCGGCGTCGAAGGCCGACCAGGCCCAGTAGGCGAGGATCGTCATGTCCCAGAAGGACGGGGAGTCCGCCGGCAGCGCCTCGCGCACCGCGGCCAGCACGTCCTGTTCCACGGTGAGTTCCTGGGCGGCGATGCGGTCGGCGACCTTCGCGAGCAGGTCCCTTACCCGGCCGGGCGCGGTCTCGTCCCGCCGTTCCTCCACCGTCTCCAGGAGGGCCTGCAACGCGAGGCGGGCGTCCGCGTGGATGCCCAGCGCCGGGTGGTTGGACTCCAGTTTGCCGAGGTCCGCCTCGATCTGGACGATCCGGCCCCGGGGCCTGAACGTGTGGTAGTTGGAGGAGAGTTCGCCGAGGCCGGAGCCGACGACCAGGAGCACGTCGGCGTCCTCCAGGAAGTCCGTGGTGTGCCGGTCCTCCAGCCACGACCGGAGGGAGAGGGGATGCGTCCAGGGGAACGCGCCCTTGCCGCCGGGGGTGGTGACGACGGGCGCGTCCAGGCGCTCCGCCAGCTGCCGCAACTTGCCCGAGGCGTCCGCCCGGACCACTCCCCCGCCGGCGATGATCGCCGGGCGCCGCGCACGCGACAGCAGGTCGGCCGCCACGGCCGTCAGTTCGGGGCGCGGCGGCAGCTCCTCGGGGAAGGCGTCGCCGCCGGTCACCACCGGGATCGACGCCGGGGCGAGCAGCACGTCCTGCGGGATCTCCACCCACACGGGGCCGTGCGGCGCCGACAGGGCCGACTTCCAGGCCGCCTCGATCGCCGACGGGATCTGGGACGGGGCGCGGACGGTGTGGACGGACTTCACCACGCCCCGGAACGAGGCGGCCTGGTCGGGGAGTTCGTGCAGATGGCCGCGGCGGCCGCCGCCGAGACCGGCGGCGGGGACCTGGCTGCAGATCGCCAGGACCGGCGCGGAGGCGGCCGCGGCCTCCTGGAGGGCGGGCAGGGAGGTCAGCGCGCCCGGCCCCGTCGACAGCAGCAGCGGGGCCGCCTCGCCGGTGATCCTGCCGTACGCGTCCGCCGCGAAACCGGCGTTGTTCTCCACCCGCAGGCAGACGTGGCGCAGGTCGGAGCGGCGCACGGCGTCGAACAGGGCGAGCGCGTGCTGGCCGGGCAGGCCGAACACGGTGGTCGCGCCGAGGGCGGCCAGGGTCTCCACGACGAGGTCCCCGCCCGTGCGGCCGGCGGGAGGGTTCAGCGCGGCCTCCGTCTGTGCGGCGGTCGGGCGGAGCACCAGGTCGTGGTCGTGGGTCACTTGCCCTCGTTCTCCTCGCGGGCCGCGGCGATCCGGCGGGCCATGATGGTGGTCAGTTCGTACGCCGTGTGGGAGGCGGCCACCGACGTGATCTCCGCGTGATCGTACGCGGGGGCCACCTCGACGACGTCCGCGGAGACCAGGTTGCACGAGGCGAGTCCGCGCAGGATCTCCAGCAGCTCGCGGGAGGTCATGCCGCCGGCCTCGGGGGTGCCGGTGCCGGGCGCGTGGGCCGGGTCGAGGCAGTCGATGTCGATGGAGATGTACAGAGGACGGTTCCCGATGCGCTGGCGCAGCTGGTCGGCGACCTCGTCGGCGCCGCGGCGGTAGACGTCGGCGGAGGTGACGATGCCGAAGCCCATCTTCTCGTCGTCGGTCAGGTCCTGCTTGCCGTAGAGCGGGCCGCGGATGCCGACGTGGGAGAGGGCCTCGGTGTCGAGGATGCCCTCCTCGACGGCCCGGCGGAACGGGGTGCCGTGGGTGTACTCGGCGCCGAAGTAGGTGTCCCAGGTGTCGAGGTGGGCGTCGAAGTGGAGCAGGGCGACGGGGCCGTGCTTCTTCGCGACCGAGCGCAGCAGAGGCAGGGCGATGGTGTGGTCGCCGCCCAGGGTCATCAGGCGCGCGCCGGTGCCGATGAGGTCGTCGGCGGCGGCCTCGATGGTGTCGACGGCCTCGTTGATGTGGAAGGGGTTCGCGGCGATGTCGCCGGCGTCCGCCACCTGGGCGAGCGCGAAGGGGGAGGCGTCCTGCGCGGGGTTGTACGGGCGCAGCAGGCGGGAGGCCTCGCGGATGGCGTTGCCGCCGAAGCGGGCGCCGGGCCGGTAGGAGACGCCGGAGTCGAAGGGCACGCCCACCACGGCGACGTCGGCGCGGCCGACCTCGTCGAGCCGGGGCAGCCGGGCGAAGGTCGCGGGGCCCGCGTAGCGCGGGACGCGGGAGGAGTCGACGGGGCCGCGGGGCGTGTCGTTGCTGGTCATGGTCGTTCGCCTTCTCGTCCGGGGGTGTCTTTCACGATAGGTGGCCGGACCACGGCCGCGAAGTGTACGTTTCCTCCATTCGGAGCCCGTCGGACGGAGGAAACGCACACCGTGTCCGAGCAGCCCGCCGTTCCCCCCACTCCGCCGGTCCCGCTGTCCGCGCTGCTGGCCCGTGAGGACCTGGCGCTGCGGCAGATCGCCGGGCCCGCCGGCGCGGGCACGGTGCTGCACGGCGCGCACGCGTCGGAGATGGCCGACCCGTACCCGTATCTGCTGGGCGGTGAGCTGCTGCTGACGGCGGGGGTGCACTTCGCGGGGGCGGACGGGCCGGCGAGCCGGTTCGACGACTACGTGGGGCGGATCGTGGCGGCGGGCGGCGCCGCCCTGGGCTTCGGTGTGGCGCCCGTGCACGACACCGTGCCGGGCGCGTTGGCCGAGGCGTGCGACGCGCGCGGGCTTCCGCTGGTGGAGGTGGCGCCGCGCACGACGTTCGCGGCGGTGGCGCGGGCGGTCTGGCAGCTGATGGAGCGGGCCCGCACGGCGGAGCTGCGGCGGGTCACGGAGGCGCAGCAGGCCCTGGCGGCCGCCGCCTCGCGTCCCGACCCGGTGCCGTCGGTGCTGCGGCAGCTGGCCCGGCGGGTCGGGGGTCGTGCGGTGCTGTACGGGGCCGAGGGGGAGCCGATCGCGGCGGCGGGCACGCCCACCGGCGCGGAGGACGCGCTCGCCGCTCTCGCCCGCCGTCTCGCCTCGCGCGGTCCGTCCAGCGCCGGCGACACGGCGGCCTCCGGTGTCCGGCTGGCCGCCTACGCCCTGGGGGCGGGCGGGGGTCTCGTGCTGGGCGTGGCGTTCCGGCGGCGGGAGCCGGGCGACCACGCCGTCGCGTCGGTCGCCGCGGTGCTGCTGACCCTCCTGACGGGCGCGCGGCAGAGCGGCTCGGACGCGGCCCGTTCCGCGGCGCTGGTGCGGGTGCTGCTGGGCGGGGCTCCCGAGGAGGTGGCCGGGCTGCTCGGCGGTGAGCGGTGGAGCGTCGTGCACGCGCGCGCGGAGGCCGCGGAGCCCGGCCCGCTCGCCGCGTCCGCGCTGGGCGCGGCGCTGGGGTCGCCGCTGGTCGACGCGGCCCGGGACGTGGTGCGGGTCCTCGTGCCGGGCGAGCGCACGCCGGGGCCGCTGCCGGGCTGGACGATGGGGGTCAGCGCGGTCGTCGAGCCGTCCCGGTGGCCCCTCGCCGACGCCCAGGCGGCCCGCGCCCTCGCCCGCGCGCGGGCGACGCGCGCGCCTCTCGTGCGGCACGGCGGGCGCACGGCGCTGGCCGGTCTGGTCGCGCCGGAGGAGGCCGCGGAGCACGCGCGGGCGCTCCTCGCGCCGCTCGCCGCGTCCCCGGCGCTCGTGGAGACGCTGCGGGCCTGGCTGTCACTGCACGGCAGCTGGGACCGCACGGCTGTGGCGCTGTCGGTGCACCGCAACACCGTGCGGCAGCGCATCGCCCGCTGCGCGGCCCTGCTGGACGCCGACCTGGACGACGCGGACGTGCGGATGGAACTGTGGTTCGCCCTGAGACACGGGTGAGTGACGCGTGTCCCAGCGGCCGGGACGACGGGGACACGCACTGTCCGCTGCCTCACAATGGAACCCATGCCGATACCCGGGACGCCCAGCCGCGCCGAACTCGTCGACCACCTCGTCAGGACCCGTATCGCCGGAGACGTCGCGACGCCCCGCGAGAACAACCTGTCCCACTACCGTCAGCTCGCGAACGGGGTGCGCAACTTCTGGCTCGGCCTGGAACTCGGCGACCGCTGGAGCGACGAGCAGGACGTGCTCGCGGTGATGGCGGAGCGGGTGGGCGTGAACGACGACCCCGAGCACCGCTACGGGCAGGACACCATCGACCCGCAGCTGACGGTCGGCGGCCTGGACCGGATGGCGGCCCGGCTGCGCAAGGCCGCGGAGGGGCGGCAGCGGGTCCTGTTCGCCACCGGCCACCCGGGCGGGCTGCTGGACGTGCACCGGGCCACGGCGGCCGCCCTGCGCGCGGCGGGCTGCGAGATCGTCGTCATCCCGCAGGGGCTTCAGACCGACGAGGGGTACGTGTGGCAGGTCGCCGACGTGGCGGTGCTGGAGCATGGGGCCACGCTGTGGCACACCCACTCCGGCGAGCCGATGAAGGCGATCCTGACGGCCTTGGAGCGCGAGGGGCGTCCGCTGCCGGACCTGGTCGTGGCCGACCACGGCTGGGCGGGTTACGCGGGCCGGCACGGCGTCGACTCCGTCGGCTACGCCGACTGCAACGACCCGGCCCTGTTCATCGGCGAGGCGGAGGGCGTCGTCCAGGTGGCGGTGCCCCTGGACGACCACGTCGTCAGCCCGCGCCACTACGACCCGATGGTCGCCTACCTGCTCGCGGAGGCGGGCCTGTGACCGCCGGAGGCCGGTCCCGGTCGGGCCGCCCGCCGGCCGCCTGACCGGGGGCCGGGCGGCCGGGGCAGCCGGAGGCCTCGCGGCTCAGTCGTCCCGCGGGACGCGGACCACGCCCTCCTGGATGACCGACACGGCGAGCCGCCCGTCCTGCGTGTAGATGCGGGCCTGGCCGAGGCCGCGCCCGCCGGACGCGGACGGCGACTCCTGGTCGTACAGGAGCCACTCGTCGGCGCGGAACGGGCGGTGGAACCACATGGCGTGGTCGAGGGACGCCCCCACCACGTCGCCCACGGCCCAGCCGCCGCGGCCGTGCGCGAGCAGCACCGAGTCGAGCAGGGTCATGTCGGAGACGTAGGTGGCCAGGACGACGTGCAGCAGGGGGTCGTCCGCCAGTTTGCCGTTGGTGCGGAACCACACCTGGCTGTGCGGTTCGCGCGGCTCCCCGAACCGGCCGTACGGCGGGTCGTCGACGTACCGCAGGTCGATCGCCTCGCGCGCTTCGAGGAACCGCTCGACGATCACCGGGTCGAGGTGGTCGTAACCGCGCAGCCGCTCCTGGCCGGTCGGCACCGACTCGGGGTCGGGCGCCGGCGGCATGGGCGTCTGGTGGTCGAGGCCCTCCTCGTACGTCTGGAAGGACGCCGACAGCGTGAAGATCGGCCGGCCGTGCTGGACGGCGACCGCGCGACGGGTGGTGAAGGAGCGGCCGTCGCGGATGCGCTCGACGTTGTAGACGATGGGCGCGCCGGGGTCCCCCATGCGCAGGAAGTACGCGTGCAGGGAATGGGCGTGCCGGTCGGCGGGGACCGTACGTCCGGCGGCGACCAGCGCCTGGGCCGCCACCTGCCCGCCGAACACGCGCGGGACGACGGCGGACCGGGACCGGCCGCGGAAGATGTTCTCCTCGATCTGCTCCAGGTCGAGCAGATCGAGGAGATCCTGTAGTGCCTGGCTCATGGGTGTCAGGTGTACCGGGCTGCGGTTGCCGGGACCTTACAGACCCATGTCCTTGGCGATGATCGACTTCATGATCTCGCTGGTGCCGCCGTAGATGCGGTTGACGCGGTTGTCCGCGTACAGGCGGGCGATCGGGTACTCGTTCATGAAGCCGTAGCCGCCGTGCAGCTGGAGGCAGCGGTCGATCACGCGGTGGGCGACCTCGGTGCAGAACAGCTTGGCGCTGGCGGCCTCGGCGGGCGTCAGCTCACCCGCGTCCAGGGCCTCCGTGGCGCGGTCGGCGACGGCCTCGGCCGCGTCGACCTCGGCCTGGCAGGCGGCCAGCTCGAACTTGGTGTTCTGGAAGTGCGCGACGGGCTTGCCGAAGACCGTGCGCTCCTGCACGTACTGCTTGGCGAACCGGACGGCGGCCTTGGCCTGCGCGTACGCGCCGTAGGCGATGCCCCAGCGCTCGGAGGCGAGGTTGTGGCCGAGGTAGTAGAAGCCCTTGTTCTCCTCGCCGAGGAGGTCCTCGACGGGCACCTTGACGTCGACGAACGCCAGCTCGGCGGTGTCGGACGTCTTCAGGCCGAGCTTGTCCAGCTTGCGGCCGACCGAGTAGCCCTCGGCCTTGGTGTCCACCACGAACAGGGAGATGCCGTGGCGGCGGTCCTCGGCGGTGGGCGCGGCGGTGCGCGCGCAGACGATCATGCGGTCGGCGTGGACGCCGCCGGTGATGAAGGTCTTGGAGCCGTTGAGGACGTAGTGCGTGCCGTCCTCGGAGAGCTTGGCGGTGCTCTTCATGCCCGCGAGGTCGGAGCCGGTGCCCGGCTCGGTCATCGCGATCGCCCACATCTCCTCGCCGGAGACGAACTTCGGCAGGAAGCGCTTCTTCTGCTCGTCGTCGGCGAGCAGCTTGATGTAGGGCAGGCCGAGCAGCACGTGCACGCCGGAGCCGCCGAAGGTGACGCCCGCGCGGGCGGTCTCCTCGTACAGGACGGCCTCGAACTTGTAGGAGTCGATGCCGGCGCCGCCGTACTCCTCGTCGACGCGGATGCCGAAGACGCCCAGCTCGGCGAGCTTGTAGTAGAAGTCGCGCGGCGCCTGGCCGGCCGCGAACCACTCGTCGTAGACCGGGACGACCTCGGCCTCGATGAAGGCCCGCAGGGTCTCCCGGAACGCCTCGTGGTCCTCGTTGAACACCGTACGGCGCACCGCCGCCACCCTTCTGTGCGCCTAAGCCGGCGCCGCTCTCGCGTACCTGGTTGCTCGCCGCGGGGGTTCCTCGATGCATGGTTGCGGTCCCGATGGCTAAGCGCTTGCTCAGGGCAACCGTACCGGCGGGTAGGGACAGGCGTCCATAGGGGCGGCCGTAACGCTCGTCACTCCCCTGCGGCCGCCGCCGCGAACGCGCCGCGGGCCATGCGGTGCAGGAGTCCGGCCGTGGTCGCGCGACCGGGCAGGGCGCCCGGCCGGCCGAGGTGCGGGGTGGAGTTCAGCAGACCGAAGACCGAGTGGACCGCGGAGCGCGCGGCGGGCTCGGCGAGGCGGGGGTACACCGCGCACAGGACCTCCACCCACAGCTCCACGTACTGCCGCTGGAGCTGGCGGACCAGCTTGCGGTCGCTCTCGCGGAGGCGGTCCAGCTCACGGTCGTGCAGGGTGATCAGGGGACGGTCGTCGAGGGCGAAGTCGATGTGCCCCTCGACGAGCGAGTCGAGCACCGACTCGCAGGGCACGCCGTCGGCCTCCGCCAGGCGCCGCTTCGCACCGGTCAGCAGCCGGCCGCTGATGCCCACCAGGAGTTCGGCGAGCATCGCGTCCTTGCCGGGGAAGTGGCGGTACAGCCCCGGACCGCTGATGCCGACCGCGGCCCCTATCTCGTCGACCCCTACGCCGTGGAAGCCACGCTCGGCGAACAGACGCGCGGCCTCCCTGAGGATCTGCTCGCGCCGGGTGGGGGCGTCCGTTCTCGTGGCCATGAGGGCAATTCTAGACAGCGAGGTTAGCGGTCGTTAACCTGAGCGAAATGGTTAACGCTCATTAACAGTCGATCACTGGCGTGAGGGGACCGCGAGGATGGAAGAGGCACCGGAGCTGACGAGCGCGGCTGATCCCGCGTCGGAGGCCTGGAGGGCCAACGAGGACGCGCACCGCGCGCTCGCCGAGGAGCTGCGCGGCAAACTCGCCGCGGCCCGGCTGGGAGGCGGTGAGAGGGCGCGGGCCCGGCACACCGCGCGCGGCAAGCTGCTGCCCCGCGACCGGGTCGACACGCTCCTGGACCCGGGCTCGCCGTTCCTTGAGCTGGCCCCCCTCGCCGCCGACGGGTTGTACGACGGACAGGCCCCGGCCGCCGGCGTGATCGCCGGGATCGGCCGGGTCTCCGGGCGCGAGTGCGTGGTCGTGGCCAACGACGCCACCGTCAAGGGCGGCACCTACTACCCGATGACGGTGAAGAAGCACCTGCGTGCCCAGGAGGTCGCGCTGGAGAACCGGCTGCCGTGCCTGTACCTGGTGGACTCGGGCGGCGCCTTCCTGCCCATGCAGGACGAGGTGTTCCCCGACCGCGAGCACTTCGGACGGATCTTCTACAACCAGGCCCGCATGTCCGGGGCCGGGATCCCGCAGATCGCGGCCGTGCTCGGGTCGTGCACGGCCGGCGGGGCGTACGTCCCGGCCATGAGCGACGAGGCGGTCATCGTCCGCGGCCAGGGCACGATCTTCCTCGGCGGCCCGCCGCTGGTGAAGGCCGCCACCGGCGAGGTCGTCACCGCGGAGGAGCTGGGCGGCGGCGAGGTGCACTCGCGCGTCTCCGGCGTCACCGACCACCTCGCCGAGGACGACGCGCACGCGCTGCGGATCGTGCGGAACATCGTCGCCACGCTCCCCGCGCGCGGGCCGCTGCCCTGGCAGGTGCGGCCGTCCGTGGAGCCCAAGGTCGACCCGCACGGCCTGACCGGCGCGGTCCCGGTCGACTCGCGCACCCCCTACGACGTCCGCGAGGTCATCGCGCGCGTGGTCGACGGCTCCCGCTTCGCGGAGTTCAAGTCCGAGTTCGGGCAGACCCTGGTCACCGGCTTCGCCCGGATCCACGGCCACCCGGTCGGCATCGTCGCCAACAACGGCATCCTGTTCTCCGAGTCCGCCCAGAAGGGCGCCCACTTCATCGAGCTGTGCGACCAGCGCGGCATCCCGCTGGTGTTCCTTCAGAACATCTCCGGCTTCATGGTCGGCAGGGACTACGAGGCCGGCGGCATCGCCAAGCACGGCGCCAAGATGGTGACGGCGGTGGCGTGCACGCGCGTGCCCAAACTGACGGTCGTCGTCGGCGGGTCGTACGGCGCGGGCAACTACTCCATGTGCGGCCGGGCCTACTCGCCCCGCTTCCTGTGGATGTGGCCCAACGCCAAGATCTCCGTCATGGGCGGCGAGCAGGCCGCCTCCGTCCTCGCCACGGTCAAGCGCGACCAGCTGGAGGCCGGCGGCCAGGAGTGGCCCGCCGAGGACGAGGAGGCCTTCAAGGACCCGATCCGCGCGCAGTACGAACGGCAGGGCAACGCCTACTACGCGACCGCCCGGCTCTGGGACGACGGGGTCATCGAACCGCAGGAGACCCGGCAGGTGCTGGGCCTGGCCCTGACGGCCTGCGCCAACGCGCCGCTGGGCGAGCCCCGGTTCGGCGTCTTCCGGATGTGAGGAGGGGACTTCATGTTTGACACAGTGCTCGTCGCCAACCGGGGCGAGATCGCCGTCCGGGTCATCCGCACGCTGCGCGCCATGGGCGTGCGCTCGGTGGCGGTCTTCTCCGACGCCGACGCGGACGCCCGGCACGTCCGGGAGGCGGACACGGCGGTGCGGATCGGGCCGCCGCCCGCCGCCGACAGCTATCTGTCCGTCGAGCGGCTGCTGGACGCGGCCGCGCGGACCGGCGCCCAGGCCGTGCATCCCGGCTACGGCTTCCTGGCCGAGAACGCCGGCTTCGCGCGTGCCTGCGCCGACGCCGGACTGGTCTTCATCGGGCCGCCCGCCGAGGCCATCGCCCTCATGGGCGACAAGATCCGCGCCAAGGCCACCGTGCGCGAGGCCGGGGTCCCGGTGGTGCCCGGATCGAGCGGCAGCGGCCTGACGGACGACCAGCTCATCGCCGCCGCCCGCGAGATCGGCGTGCCCGTGCTGCTGAAGCCCAGCGCGGGCGGCGGCGGCAAGGGCATGCGGCTGGTGCGCGACGCGTCGCTGCTGGCCGAGGAGATCGCCGCCGCCCGCCGCGAGGCCCGCGCCTCCTTCGGCGACGACACGCTGCTCGTCGAGCGGTGGGTCGACCGGCCCCGGCACATCGAGATCCAGGTCCTCGCCGACGCCCACGGCAACGTGATCCACCTCGGCGAGCGCGAGTGCTCGCTCCAGCGCCGCCACCAGAAGATCGTCGAGGAGGCGCCCAGCGTCCTGCTCGACGAGGCCACGCGCGCGTCGATGGGCGAGGCGGCCGTGCAGGCGGCGCGCTCCTGCGGGTACCGCGGCGCGGGCACGGTGGAGTTCATCGTGCCGGGCGGCGACCCGTCCTCGTACTACTTCATGGAGATGAACACCCGGCTCCAGGTGGAGCACCCGGTCACCGAACTCGTCACCGGCCTGGACCTGGTGGAGTGGCAGTTGCGGGTCGCCGCGGGCGAACCGCTGCCCTTCGGCCAGGAGGACGTGCGGCTGACCGGGCACGCCGTCGAGGCGCGGGTGTGCGCCGAGGACCCCGCGCGCGGGTTCCTGCCGTCCGGCGGCACCGTGCTGCGGCTGCGCGAGCCGCAGGGCGACGGCGTGCGCACCGACTCCGGGCTCAGCGAGGGCGCCGAGGTCGGCAGCCTCTACGACCCGATGCTGTCCAAGGTGATCGCCTACGGCCCGGACCGGGAGACCGCGCTGCGCAAGCTCCGGGCGGCCCTGGCCGGCACGGTCACCCTGGGCGTGCAGACCAACGCCGGGTTCCTGCGGCGGCTGCTGGCCCACCCGGCGGTCGTCGCGGGCGAACTCGACACCGGGCTGGTGGAGCGCGAGGCCGCTTCCCTGGTCACGGCCGCCGTCCCGCCGGAGGTCCAGGCGGCGGCGGCGCTGCTGCGCCAGGCCGCGCTCGACCCCGCGCTGCGCCCCGCGCCCGCCCCCGACGCGGGCTGGGTGGACCCCTTCTCGGTCGCGGACGGCTGGCGCCTGGGCGGCGAGCCCGCCTGGACCGCGCACCACCTGCACGTGCCCGGCCACGACCCGGTGACCGTCCGCGTGCGCGGCGCGGCCGACGGCGGCTGGGAGGTGCTCCTCGACGGGGAGGAGACCCCGCGCCACAGCTCCGGGATCCTGCCCCCGCGGCCCGGCGACGACCGCTTCGTCTGCCGGCTCGACGGCGTCACGCACGCCTTCGCCGCACTGCCCGACGGGTCCTGGCTGGGCCGCGACGGCGACGCCTGGCAGGTGCGCGACCACGACCCGGTGGCCGCCTCCCTCACCCGAGGGGCGCACGCGGGCGCCGACTCGCTCACCGCGCCCATGCCCGGCACGGTCACCGTCGTCAAGGTCGCCGTCGGCGACGAGGTGGCCGCGGGCCAGAGCCTGCTGGTGGTCGAGGCGATGAAGATGGAGCACGTCATCTGCGCCCCGCACGCCGGCACCGTCGCCGAACTCGACGTGACCCCGGGCACGACGGTCGCCATGGACCAGGTCCTGGCCGTCGTCGCCCCCGCGGACGGACCGGAGAACGGTTCCGCGACCGGCGCGGCGGCCGGTTCCGCGGCCGCGCCCCGGAAGGAGGAGAAGTGACGACGCTCCCCATGGCCGTGCCCGCGCCGGGACTGCCCGCCCGGGTGCGCATCCACGAGGTCGGCGCCCGCGACGGTCTTCAGAACGAGAAGACGACCGTGCCGACGGACGTCAAGGCCGAGTTCGTGCACCGCCTGGCCGACGCGGGCCTCACCACCATCGAGGCCACCAGCTTCGTCCACCCCCGATGGGTCCCCCAACTCGCCGACGCCGAGCAGCTGTTCCCGCTGGTGAGCGACGTCGACGCGGCACTGCCGGTGCTGGTGCCGAACGAGCGCGGGCTGGACCGGGCGCTGGCGCTGGGCGCGCGCGCCGTCGCCGTCTTCGCCAGCGCCACCGAGTCCTTCGCCAAGGCCAACCTCAACCGCACCGTGGACGAGGCGCTGGCCATGTTCGAGCCGGTGGTGGCGCGGGCCAGGGCCGAGGACGTCCGGGTGCGCGGCTACCTCTCCATGTGCTTCGGCGACCCGTGGGAGGGCGCGGTCCCGCTGGAGCAGGTCGTCCGGGTCTGCCGCGCCCTGCTCGACATGGGCTGTGACGAACTGAGCCTGGGCGACACGATCGGCGTGGCCACCCCGGGCCATGTGCGGGCCCTGCTGACCGCGCTGAACGAACAGGGCGTGCCCACCGACGCGTTGGCCGTGCACTTCCACGACACCTACGGTCAGGCCCTCGCCAACACCTTCGCCGCGCTCCAGCACGGCGTCACCACCGTCGACGCCTCGGCGGGCGGTCTCGGCGGCTGCCCGTACGCCAAGTCCGCCACCGGCAACCTCGCCACCGAGGACCTCGTGTGGATGCTGCGGGGCCTCGGCATCGACACCGGGGTCGACCTCGGCCGTCTCGTCGCCACAAGCGAGTGGATGGCCGCCCGGCTGGGCCGGCCCAGCCCGTCCCGCACCGTCCGAGCACTCGGCACCACGACACAGCCCCACAAGGAGCAGTGACCCGACATGGACCACCGTCTCTCCCCCGAACTGGAAGAACTCCGCCGCACGGTCGAGGAGTTCGCGCACGACGTCGTCGCGCCCAAGATCGGTGACTTCTACGAGCGGCACGAGTTCCCCTACGAGATCGTCCGCGAGATGGGCCGCATGGGCCTGTTCGGGCTGCCCTTCCCCGAGGAGCACGGCGGCATGGGCGGCGACTACCTCGCGCTCGGAATCGCGCTGGAGGAGCTCGCGCGGGTCGACTCGTCCGTGGCGATCACCCTGGAGGCCGGCGTCTCGCTGGGCGCCATGCCGATCCATCTCTTCGGCACGCCCGAGCAGAAGCGCGAGTGGCTGCCGCGGCTGTGCTCCGGCGAGATGCTCGGCGCGTTCGGGCTGACCGAGCCGGACGGCGGCTCGGACGCGGGGGCGACGCGCACGACGGCCCGCCTCGACCCCGACACCGACGAGTGGGTGATCAACGGCACGAAGTGCTTCATCACCAACTCGGGCACGGACATCACGGGCCTGGTCACGGTCACCGCGGTGACGGGCCGCAAGCCGGACGGCCGGCCGCTGATCTCCGCGATCATCGTCCCGGCCGGCACCCCGGGCTTCACGGTCGCGGCGCCCTACTCGAAGGTCGGCTGGAACGCCTCGGACACCCGTGAGCTGTCCTTCGCCGACGTGCGCGTCCCGGCGGCGAACCTGCTCGGCGAGGAGGGCCGCGGCTACGCGCAGTTCCTGCGGATCCTCGACGAGGGACGCATCGCCATCGCCGCGCTGGCGACCGGCCTCGCGCAGGGCTGCGTGGACGAGTCGGTCAAGTACGCGCGGGAACGGCACGCGTTCGGCCGCCCGATCGGCGCCAACCAGGCCGTCCAGTTCAAGATCGCCGACATGGAGATGAAGGCCCACACCTCCCGTCTGGCCTGGCGGGACGCGGCCTCGCGGCTGGTGGCCGGGGAGCCCTTCAAGAAGGAGGCGGCGCTGGCGAAGCTGTACTCGTCGACGATCGCCGTCGACAACGCCCGCGACGCCACCCAGGTGCACGGCGGCTACGGCTTCATGAACGAGTACCCGGTGGCCCGGATGTGGCGCGACTCCAAGATCCTGGAGATCGGCGAGGGCACGAGCGAGGTGCAGCGCATGCTGATCGCCCGGGAGCTGGGCCTGCCCGCCTGACCCGAAACCGCCCGCCGCCCCGGCGCCGTACGGCGTCGCGACGCCCTCCGGCGTCCCGGCGTGCGCGCGCCACGATCGGTCGTTCGGCGGCCCCGGCCCACCGGCCGGGGCCGCCGACGCCGTTTCCCCCACGTCCTGGTGACGGTCCGTCCGCCGACGGCGGAGCGGCGGGCCACCGGCGCGGGCGGGCGCGGCCGCGCTCTCCGGGGCCGCCCTCTGGACACTAGCTGAGGTTAGGCTAACCTACATTCGAACCGTCCTCGGGTGATCCCGCCCCGTTCGAAAGTGGCACACTCATGTCCAACGCCAGAGCCGTCCGTCCCACCCGCCGCGGCATCCTCGCCGCCGGTGGCGCCCTCGGTCTCGGCGCCGTGCTCGCCGCCTGCGGGGACGACAAGTCGGGCAGCAGCGGCTCCGGGTCGTCGGCGAACGCCCCGGCGAAGTCCGGCCCCTGGACCTTCAAGGACGACCGCGGCACCACCGTCAAGCTCGACGCCGTCCCCGCGAACATCGTCGCCTTCACCGGCGTCGGCGCCGCCCTCCACGACTACGGCATCCAGGTCAAGGGCGTCTTCGGTCCCACGAAGACCACCGCGGGCAAGGCCGACGTGCAGGCCGGCGACATGGACGTCAGCAAGGTGACCGTCCTCGGCAACGTCTGGGACGAGTTCAACGTCGAGAAGTACGCGGCCCTCGCGCCCGACGTCCTCATCTCCACGATGTTCGACGGCGCCGGCACCCTCTGGTACGTCCCCGAGGCCTCCAAGGACAAGATCGCCAAGCTCGCCCCGAGCGTCGGCATCTCCGTCTACGACCGTCAGCTGACCGGTCCGCTGCAACGCATGTGGGAGCTGGCCGAGTCGCTGGGCGCCGACATGACGGCGGCCGCGGTCACCGGCGCCAAGAAGAGGTTCGAGGACGCGGCCGCCCGGCTGCGCGCCGCCGCCAAGGCCAAGCCCGGCATCAGGGTGATGGCCGGCTCCGCGAGCCCTGAGCTGTTCTACGTGTCCGGCACCGATCTCTCGATCGACCTGGAGTACTTCAAGGCCCTCGGCGTGAACTTCGTCGAGCCGCCGGAGAAGGCCAAGGCCCAGGGCGGCGGCTGGTACGAGTCGCTGAGCTGGGAGAACGTCGACAAATACCCGGCCGACATCATCATGATGGACGACCGCTCCTCGACCATCCAGCCCGCCGACATCACCGAGGCGACCTGGAAGAAGCTGCCCGCGGTCAAGGCCGGCCAGGTCATCGCGCGCTCCCCCGAACCGATCCTGTCCTACGACAAGTGCGTGCCGCTGCTGGAGAACCTCGCCGCGGCGCTGGAGAAGGCGAAGAAGGTCGCCTGAACGACGGCGTCCTGACGACGTGGGCGCGCCGCGGCCGAGACCGCGGCGCTCGCGCCCACGCGGCGGAGCCGCACGCCGACGCGGCCCCGCGCCCCTGAGCGACCCGTCCCGCCCCCACGTCTTCGGGAGCCCCCATGACCACCGCCGTCGCCGCCCCCTTCCGGTTCTTCTCGCTCCGGGTCGCCCGGACCCGGCGGCTGTCGCCGTCCCTGGTCCGGGTGAGCTTCGCCGGGGAGGACCTGCGGCACTTCCTCTCCGACGGACACGACCAGTCGCTGTCGCTCTTCCTGCCGCACCCGGGGCAGGAGGAGCCGCGCGTTCCCGTCGAGCTGGGGGACGGCTGGTGGCAGGGCTGGCGTGAACTGCCGGACGACGTAAGGGCGGTGATGCGTTCGTACACGCTGAGCGGGCTGCGCGCCGACCCGCTGGGGCGCACGGTGGGGATCGACGTCGACTTCGTGCTGCACACCCCCGCCGGGCCCGCCTCCGCGTGGGCCGCGCGCGCGGCCGCCGGGGACCGGGTACTGCTGCTCGGCCCCGCGGTGGCCGACAACCGGGCGATCCGCTTCCGTCCGCCGCACGACGCCGATCTGCTGGTGCTGTGGGGCGACGAGAGCGCACTGCCGGCCGTCGCGTCGATCCTGGAGTCTTTGCCGGCCGACCGGCGCGCACGGGTCTGGCTCGAGGTCCACGACCCGGCAAACATCAGGGAGTTGCCGACCCGGGCGGCCGCCGAGGTCACCTGGGTGGTCGGGGAGGATTGCGTCGACGCCGTCCGCGCGGCCGCGCTGCCGCCCGCCAAGCGCCCGTACGTCTGGATCGCGGGCGAGTCGGGATCCGTGAAGGCGCTGCGCCGGCACTTCGTGCGGGAGCGCGGCGTGGACCGGCGCCGGGTCACCTTCGTCGGGTACTGGCGCCGGGGCATGAGCGAGGAACAGCTCCGCGCGACCGAGTAGCGGCACCGCGCCCCCGCAGCCTGCCTGCGGGGGCGCGCACGTGACCACCGTCACGGCACACCCAGGATTCCGGTGATCAAACCTAGGTTAGGCTAACCTAAGTTTGATCTGAGGTTCCGTCCCCGAACCGCCCCGCCCTCGCGTCCCGTCCCCACCCCCGGAGGACCCCCACCATGCGCTCGCACCTGCTCAATGACACGAACGCGGAGCACTATCGCCGCTCCGTGACCGAAGGAGTAGAGCGGGTGGCCGCCAAACTCGCCGCCACCGACCGTCCGTTCACCGGTGTCACGGTCGACGCCCTCGCGCCCCGCATCGACCGCATCGACCTCGACCGGCCCCTGGGCGACACCACCGCCGTGCTCGACGAGCTGGAGGAGGTCTACCTCCGCGACGCGGTCTACTTCCACCACCCCCGCTACCTCGCCCACCTCAACTGCCCCGTGGTCATCCCCGCCGTGCTGGGCGAGGCGGTCCTGTCCGCCGTCAACTCCTCCCTCGACACCTGGGACCAGTCGGCCGGCGGCACCCTCATCGAGCGCAGACTGATCGACTGGACGTGCGCCCGCGCCGGCCTCGGCCCCGCCGCCGACGGCGTGTTCACCTCCGGCGGCAGCCAGTCCAACCTCCAGGCCCTGCTGCTGGCCCGTGAGGAGGCGAAGTCCGACTCCCTCGCGCGACTGCGCGTCTTCGTCTCCGAAGCCGGCCACTTCAGCGTGCAGAAGTCGGCGAAACTGCTCGGCCTCGCCCCCGATGCCGTCGTCGCCGTCCCCGTCGACCACGACAAGCGCATGCAGACCGTGGCGCTCGCCCACGAGCTGGAGCGGTGCAGGAAGGACGGGCTCGTCCCCATGGCCGTCGTCGCCACCGCCGGCACCACCGACTTCGGCTCCATCGACCCGCTGCCCGAGATCGCCGAACTGTGCGCCCAGTTCGGCGCCTGGATGCACGTCGACGCCGCCTACGGCTGCGGGCTCCTCGCCTCCGTGAAGTACCGGGACCGCGCCGACGGCATCGAACGCGCCGACTCCGTCACCGTCGACTACCACAAGTCCTTCTTCCAGCCCGTGAGTTCCTCCGCGGTGCTGGTCCGCGACGCCTCCACGCTGCGCCACGCCACCTACCACGCCGAGTACCTCAACCCGCGCCGCATGGTGCGCGAGCGCATCCCCAACCAGGTGGACAAGTCCCTCCAGACCACCCGCCGGTTCGACGCCCTCAAGCTGTGGATGACCCTGCGCACCATGGGCGCCGACGGCATCGGTGCGCTCTTCGACGAGGTCTGCGACCTGGCCGCCGACGGCTGGCGCCTGCTGGCCGCCGACCCGCGCTTCGACGTCGTCGTCCGGCCGTCGCTGTCCACCCTCGTCTTCCGCTACGTCCCCGCCGCCGTCACCGACCCGGCCGAGACCGACCGCGCCAACCTGTACGCCCGAAAGGCCTTGTTCGCCTCCGGCGACGCGGTGGTCGCGGGCACCAAGGTCGGCACCCGCCACTACCTGAAGTTCACCCTGCTCAACCCCGAGACCACCACCGACGACATCGCCGCCGTCCTCGACCTGATCGCCGGCCACGCCGAGCAGTACCTGGGAGAGTCCCTTGACCGCGCCTGCTGAATCCCCGGACACCGTCCATGACTTCGTGGGGATCGGACTCGGCCCCTTCAACCTCGGCCTGGCCTGCCTGACCGAGCCCATCGCCGAACTCGACGGCCTCTTCCTGGAGTCGAAGCCCGACTTCGAGTGGCACGCGGGCATGTTCCTCGACGGCGCCCACCTCCAGACCCCGTTCATGTCGGACCTGGTCACCCTCGCCGACCCCACCTCGCCCTACTCCTTCCTCAACTACCTGAAGGAGAAGGGCCGGCTCTACTCGTTCTACATCCGCGAGAACTTCTACCCGCTGCGCGTCGAGTACGACGACTACTGCCGCTGGGCCGCCCACAAGCTGACCAGCGTGCGCTTCTCGACCACGGTCGCCGAGGTCACCTACGACGAGGGCGACGAGGTGTACGCGGTGCGGACCGCCGACGGCGATGTGCACCGCGCCCGCCGCCTGGTCCTGGGCACCGGCACCTCCCCCCACATACCGCCGGCCTGCGCCGGCCTCGGCGGCGACTTCCTGCACAACTCGCGCTACCTGCGGCACAAGGCGGACCTTCAGAAGAAGGAGTCGATCACCCTCGTCGGCTCCGGGCAGTCGGCCGCCGAGATCTACCTCGACCTGCTCTCCGAGATCGACGTGCACGGCTACCGGCTGAACTGGGTCACCCGCTCCCCGCGCTTCTTCCCGCTGGAGTACACCAAGCTCACCCTGGAGATGACCTCCCCGGAGTACGTCGACTACTTCCGGGCGCTGCCGGAGCACACCCGCTACCGCCTGGCCGCCGACCAGAAGGGCCTGTTCAAGGGCATCGACGGCGACCTCGTGAACGAGATCTTCGATCTGCTGTACCGCAAGAGCCTCGCCGGGCCCGTCCCCACCCGGCTCCTGACCAACTCGGCGCTCACCGGCGCGAGCCACGCCGACGGCACGTACACCCTCGCCTTCCGCCAGGAGGAACAGGGCAAGGACTTCGAACTGAGCAGCCAGGGACTGGTGCTGGCCACCGGCTACCACTACGCCGAGCCCGCGTTCCTCGCGCCGGTCGCGGACAGGCTGCGCCGCGACTCCCGCGGCAACTTCGACATCGGCCGCAACTACGCCATCGACACCACCGGCCGGGGCGTGTTCCTCCAGAACGCAGGCGTGCACGCGCACAGCGTCACCTCGCCCGACCTCGGCATGGGCGCCTACCGCAACAGCTGCATCATCCGCGAGCTGCTCGGGCGCGAGTACTACCCCGTCGAGAAGACCATCGCCTTCCAGGAGTTCGGCGTATGACCAGCCCCGCGGCCGTCGGCCGCCTCTCCCTCCGTCCCCTCGACCCGCTCTCCGACGCCGGGCTGCTGCACCGCTGGGTGACCCACCCCAAGGCCGCCTACTGGATGATGCAGAACGCGACGCTCGTGGACGTCGAGCGGGCCTACATGGACATCGCCGCCGACGAGCACCACCACGCCCTCCTCGGGCTGCACGACGGCGAACCGGCCTTCCTCATGGAGCACTACGACCCCGTCCACCGCGAGCTGGCGGGCCTGTACGAACCGCTCCCGGGCGACGTCGGCATGCACTTCCTGGTCGCCCCGACCGACCGGCCGGTGCACGGCTTCACCCGCGCGGTGATCACCGCCGTCATGGCGCACCTATTCGCCGACCCGGCGGTCCGGCGCGTCGTCGTCGAACCGGACGTCGGCAACAAGGCCGTGCACGCGCTCAACGAGGCCGTCGGCTTCGTGCCCGAGCGGGAGATCCGCAAGCCGGAGAAGACGGCGCTGCTGAGCTTCTGCACCCGCGAGCGGTTCACCGCGGCGACGGGGGTGACGGCATGACCCCCGCCGACGCCGTGGCCCACCTCTCCCCCGAGCACTGGGCCAGGGCCAACCGCCTGCTGGTGCGCAAGGCCCTCGCCGAGTTCGCCCACGAGCGGCTCGTCACGCCCGAGGCGCTCGACACGCTACGGGGACCCGTCGCGCCGGACGGGAGCGAGGGCCGGTACGTCGTCCGCAGCGACGACGCACTGACGTCCTACCGCTTCACCGCCGTCCGCCGCGCCCTCGACCACTGGCAGGTCGACGCCGACTCGATCACCCGCACCCGCGAGGGGGCCGAACTGCCCGTCGAGGCACTGGACTTCTTCGTCGAGCTGAGGAAGACCCTGGAGCTGAGCGACGAGATCCTGCCGGTCTACCTGGAGGAGATCTCCTCCACCCTCTCCAGCGCCTGCTACAAGTTCACCAAGCCCGCGACCACCTCGGCGGAACTGGTCCGCAGCGGCTTCCAGGCCATCGAGACCGGCATGACCGAGGGCCACCCCTGCTTCGTCGCCAACAACGGGCGGCTCGGCTTCGGCGTCCACGAGTACCTGTCGTACGCGCCGGAGACGGCGAGCCCGGTGCGGCTGGTGTGGCTGGCCGCGCACCGTTCGCGGGCCGCCTTCACGGCCGGGGCGGGCATCGCCTACGAGTCCTTCGTGCGCGAGGAGCTGGGCGACGCGACGGTCGACCGGTTCGACGCGGTCCTGCGCGGGCGCGGCCTGGACCCGGCCGACTACCTCCTCGTCCCCGTCCACCCCTGGCAGTGGTGGAACAAGCTCGCCGTCACCTTCGCGGCCGAGATCGCCCGCCAGAACCTGGTGTGCCTGGGCGAGGGCGACGACGAGTACCTGGCGCAGCAAAGCATCCGCACCTTCTTCAACCGCACCCACCCCGAGAAGCACTACGTCAAGACGGCCCTGTCCGTGCTCAACATGGGGTTCATGCGCGGCCTCTCGGCCGCCTACATGGAGGCCACCCCGGCCATCAACGACTGGCTGGCACGGCTCATCGACAACGACCCGGTGCTGAAGTCGACCGGACTGTCGATCATCCGCGAGCGGGCTGCCGTCGGCTACCGGCACCTGGAGTACGAGGCCGCGACGGACCGCCACTCCCCCTACCGCAAGATGCTCGCGGCGCTGTGGCGGGAGAGCCCCGTGCCGGCGCTGCGGGAGGGCGAGTCGCTCGCGACGATGGCCTCCCTGATCCATGTGGACCACGAGGGCCGGTCGGTGGCCGGCGCGCTGATCGAGCGCTCCGGCCTGGCCCCGGCCGACTGGCTGCGCGCCTACCTCCAGGCCTACTACACGCCCCTGCTGCACAGCTTCTACGCCTACGACCTGGTGTTCATGCCGCACGGCGAGAACACCATCCTGGTCCTGAAGGACGGCGTCGTGCAGCGGGCGGTCTACAAGGACATCGCCGAGGAGATCGCCGTCATGGACCCGGACGCGGTGCTGCCGCCCGAGGTCCGGCGCATCCGCGTCGACGTGCCCGACGACACGAAGCTCCTGTCGATCTTCACGGACGTCTTCGACTGCTTCTTCCGCTTCCTCGCCGCCGCTCTCGCCGACGAGGGGATCCTGGCGGAGGACGGCTTCTGGCGCACGGTCGCCGAGGTCACCCGCGCCTACCAGGAGGCGAACCCCGAACTGGCCGACCGGTTCCGCCGGTACGACCTGTTCGCCCCGGAGTTCGCCCTGTCCTGCCTCAACCGCCTCCAGCTGCGCGACAACCGGCAGATGGTGGACCTGGCCGACCCCTCGGGCGCCCTCCAGCTGGTCGGCACCCTGCGCAACCCCGTCGCGGGGTTCTGACCGGCCCGGCGGGCTCCGCGGGCACGGTTCCCGCCGGAGCCCGTCGCCGCGCCGGCCGGCCGCCGTGTGCCCGCACCGGGCCGGTGGAACAATCCCCGCATGGCGGAAATCCTGCAGAAGGACGGCACGTGGATCTTCGACGGCGACGCCCTGCGGCTGACGCCGGGACGGGACAGGAACGTCGGCCTGCTCCGCCGGGAGCTGGGTGAACTCGTCGTCCCGCTGCGGGCGTTGGCGGGTGTGTCGTTCGAGCAGGGCAAGCGGGCCGGGCGGCTCAGGCTGCGGCTGCGGGACGGGGCCGATCCGCTGCTCCAGGCGACCGGCGGCAGGCTGGCCGAGCCGCACGACCCGTACCAGCTGCTCGTCGAGTCCGACCGGTACGGCGTCGCCGAGTACCTCGTGGACGAGGTGCGCCGCGCGCTGCTGCTGGACGAGGTCCCGTCCGACCCGGTGGACTCCTATCTGCTCCCGGGCCCGCCGGTGCCCCTGTCCGTGTCCGCCGGGGACGGCACCGCGAGCTTCGACGGCGAGACCGTACGGCTGGAGTGGAACTGGAAGACGGAGGAGGCCAAGTCGTCCGCGGGACCGCGCACGCTGGCGCTCGCGGACATCGAGGGCGTGGAGTGGCAGCCCGCGGTGGGGCTGGAGAACGGCGCCCTGCGGTTCCGGCCGCGGCACAAGTCCGCCACGGCCCCGCCGAAGTACGACCCGAACGCGGTGGAGCTGTGGGGCTTTCGCAGGGACCCCCTGATGGCCCTGGTCGCGGCGGCCGTGCAGGCACGGCTCCCGCATCCGGGCGCCGCCGCGGCGGCGGCGGACGCCGTGCGGCCGCTGCTGCCGGCTCCCGCGGCCGAGGGCGACCACGACGCGCTGCTGCGCCGGCTGCGCGAGCTGGGCGGCCTGCACCGTGACGGCGTGCTGACGGACGACGAGTTCGCCCTGGCCAAGCAGGCGGTCCTCAAGCGCCTGTAGCGCGGGCCAGGACCGCCTGCCGCCGGAGCCGGACCGGCGCGGGGGCTACTTCGCCCTGCGGGCCACCGTGAAGTGGTCGATGCGGTCGCCGGTCTCCGCGATGCCCTGGACCTTCAGGGTCGTGTAGTGGCCCCTGGGCGCGGGAGCGACGTCCACGCGCAGGAACGAGTAGTTCAGGTAGCGCACGCGCGACCAGGTGACGGTCTCGTCCTTCCTGCCGTCCTTGAGGTTGACGAACGAGGCCACCGACTCGGCCTCGTTCTCGTGGCCCTCGTAGGAGTCCGGGGCGGAGAACGCGTACAGGCTGCGGCCTGCCGCGCCCGCCGTCACGTAGACGACGCCCTCGGTCTCGGGGTAGGCCGTGCCGCCGATCGGGAGCTTCTTGGCGACCGCGCCGCCCCTGATGACGTCGGTGCGCTCGTACTGGTGGTTGTGCCCGTTGATGACGAGGTCCACCCGGTACTCGTCGAACAGCGGCACCCACTCCTGACGCACGCCGCCCTCCGAGGCGTGCGCGGTGGAGGTGCAGTAGGCGCAGTGGTGGAAGAACACCACGACGAAGTCGATGTCCTTCGAGGCGCGGAAGGCCCTCAGCCGCGCCTCCAGCCACCTGGTCTGGGTGCCGCCGGAGATGCCGAGGTTCGCCGGGATCTCGAAGGAGACGTCGTTGGGGTCCAGCGAGATGACCGCCGTGTTGCCGTGGACGAAGGAGTAGACGCCCGGCAGGTTCTTCTTGTCGGGACCGTTGCCGGGGAGGTTCCAGCGGGCCTCCTCGCCGCCGTAGCCGTTGGGCGAGTACCAGGCCTCCATGTCGTGGTTGCCGTACGACACCATCCACGGCACCGACTTGGAGACGGACTCGGTCTGGGCGAGGAACTGGTCCCAGGTGCGCGCGTCGAAGACGCTGTCGGAGGTCTTGCCCTGCCCGGCCGGGTCGCCGTAGGCGATGTCGCCGGCGTGCAGGTGGAAGGCCGGGTTCTGGCCGAGGATCAGGCTGTCGTTGGCCAGCGCGTGGTAGCTGACGCCCTGGTCGCCGAAGGCCGTGAAGGTGAAGGGCGCCTTGTGGGCGGGGGCCGTGGTGAAGGTGCCGAGGGTGCCCAGGAGATGCGGGGCGGCCGGGTCGAAGCCCGTGTGCCCGACGCCGTAGTAGTACGTCCTGCCCGGCTTGAGGCGGGTCAGCTCGGCGTGCACGTAGTACTGGGTGTGGTCGCCGCTCGCGCCGACGCCGGCCGGGGTGTGGAGGGTGCGCACCTCCGCCTCGATCTTGCGGGAGAGGTCCCAGGGGTGGGCGCCGATGCGGATGAACGGCTTCCTCACCGCGACCGGCACCTGCCAGGAGACGGTCATCTCGGTGCGCGGGTCGCCGCCGTAGGCGAGGTGGCGGCCGAAGGGGGCGACGAGGGCGCCGTCGACGGGCTCGGTGTGCGAGAGCGGCCGGGTGCGGGCGGCGGCCTGTGCCGTGGCGCCGGTCACGAACGCGCCACCGGTGACGGCGCCCAGCGTGACCGCGCCGCCTCTGATCATCGTGCGCCGGGAGAACCTGGTGCGCAGGTACTCGTGCTGCTCGGCCATGCTCATGCGGTCGGCGAGCCGCTCGGGTACGCCCATGCGAGGAGTGTCCATGACGTCTGAAACTCGTCGTCTCCGGCGACGGCCCGCAAGACGCCGGATGGACGGTTCGCGAACAGCGGCCCATAACACATTCAATGTTCCACCAAGGCCCCTTGACAGCGGCCTGCCCGAAATCGGGCACGTTTCTTGCGAAACCGGCTCGCGTACCCCAGGATCTACCGGGTGCACGAGGAACTTGTCGATCACCTGACGCGCTCCACCCCCCTCCAGCGGGGCGAGGCGCTGCGGGTGATCCAGGACGTGCTCGCCTACTTCGACGAGACGACCGAGGACTACGTCCGTCGCCGCCACCGCGAGCTCCAGGCCCAGGGCCTGGTGAACGCGGAGATCTTCGAACGGATCGAGGCGGACCTGAAATACCGTGCGGTGGCGCCGCCCGAGCTGACGCTCAGGCAACTGCGGCGCATCGTCTACGGCTGAACCGAAGCTTGGGGATACGTATACATGTGCGGAATCGTCGGATACATCGGGAAGCGTGACGTCGCTCCCCTGCTCCTGGAGGGCCTTCAGCGCCTGGAGTACCGCGGCTACGACTCGGCCGGCATAGTCGTCACCTCGCCGAAGACGGCCGGCCTGAAGATGGTCAAGGCCAAGGGCCGGGTGCGCGACCTGGAGGCCAAGGTCCCGGCCCGCTTCAAGGGCACGACCGGCATCGCCCACACCCGCTGGGCCACCCACGGCGCCCCCTCCGACGTGAACGCCCACCCGCACATGTCGGCCGACCTCAAGGTCGCCGTCGTCCACAACGGCATCATCGACAACGCCTCCGACCTGCGCAAGAAGCTCGAAGCCGACGGCGTCGAGTTCCTCTCCGAGACGGACACCGAGGTCCTCGTCCACCTCGTCGCCCGCGCCCAGGCCGACAAGCTCGAGGACAAGGTCCGCGAGGCGCTGCGCGTCGTCGAGGGCACGTACGGCATCGCCGTGATGCACGCCGACTTCTCCGACCGCATCGTCGTCGCCCGCAACGGCTCCCCGGTCGTCCTCGGCATCGGCGAGAAGGAGATGTTCGTCGCCTCGGACATCGCCGCGCTCGTCGCCCACACCCGGCAGATAGTCACCCTCGACGACGGCGAGATGGCCACCCTCAAGGCGGACGACTTCCGCACCTACACCACCGAGGGCACCCGCACCACCGCCGAGCCGACGACCGTGGAGTGGGAGGCCGCCTCCTACGACATGGGCGGCCACGACACCTACATGCACAAGGAGATCCACGAGCAGGCCGACGCCGTGGACCGCGTGCTGCGCGGCCGCATCGACGACCGCTTCTCCACCGTGCACCTCGGCGGCCTCAACCTGGACGCCCGCGAGGCGCGCCAGATCCGCCGCGTCAAGATCCTGGGCTGCGGCACCTCGTACCACGCGGGCATGATCGGCGCCCAGATGATCGAGGAGCTGGCCCGCATCCCCGCGGACGCCGAGCCCGCGTCCGAGTTCCGCTACCGCAACGCGGTCGTGGACCCCGACACGCTGTACATCGCCGTCTCGCAGTCCGGTGAGACGTACGACGTGCTGGCGGCCGTCCAGGAGCTGAAGCGCAAGGGCGCCCGGGTGCTGGGCGTGGTCAACGTGGTCGGCTCGGCGATCGCCCGCGAGGCGGACGGCGGCGTCTACGTGCACGCCGGCCCCGAGGTCTGCGTCGTGTCCACCAAGTGCTTCACCAACACGACGGTGGCCTTCGCGCTGCTCGCGCTGCACCTGGGCCGCACCCGCGACCTCTCGGTGCGCGACGGCAAGCGGATCATCGAGGGCCTGCGCAAGCTGCCCGCCCAGATCGCCGAGATCATGGAGCAGGAGGCGGAGATCGAGAAGCTGGCCGAGGAGCTGGCCGAGGCCCGCTCGATGCTCTTCATCGGCCGCGTCCGGGGCTACCCGGTCGCCCGCGAGGCCTCGCTGAAGCTCAAGGAGGTCTCCTACATCCACGCCGAGGCCTACCCGGCCTCCGAGCTGAAGCACGGTCCGCTGGCCCTCATCGAGCCCGCGCTCCCGACGGTCGCGATCGTCCCCGACGACGACCTGCTGGAGAAGAACCGCGCGGCCCTGGAGGAGATCAAGGCCCGCAGCGGGCGGATCGTCGCCGTCGCCCACCGCGAGCAGGAGAAGGCGGACCGCACGATCGTCGTCCCCAAGAACGAGGACGAGCTCGACCCGATCCTCATGGGCATCCCGCTCCAGCTCCTCGCCTACTACACGGCGAAGGCGCTGGGCCGTGACATCGACAAGCCGCGCAACCTGGCGAAGTCCGTCACCGTCGAGTAGCCGCCCGCCGGGGCGCGGGACGACCGCGCGGGCCGGCGGACACGAACGGGCCCCCTGTGCCGCCACCGCGCACAGGGGGCCCGCCGCATCCGCCGGGGAGGCCCGTCCCCCCGGCGCCGGCTGCCGGTTCAGCCCGCGGCCGTCACACCGGGGCGGGCAGCACGCCGGGAGACCGTCGTGGGCCAGTGCGCCAGGGCCGCCGTCGCCGTGTACCAGGCGACCGCGCCCGCCGCGACGGCGAACCAGCCGCCCGCCTTGGCGAGAGCGCCGCTGTCGGCGAACCGGGCGACGGCCGCCAGGACCAGGCCGACGCAGAACAGCCCGTGGGCCGCCTGGCCGAGCTGGTCGCCGCCGGCGAGGGCCAGCGAGAGGGCCACGAGGGCGAACAGGAGCAGGAAGAGCCCTGCCGCGTTGTCGGAGACCTGGGCGCCGGCGGAGACCGCCCAGGTGAACCAGAAGGCGCCGAGGACGGTGTGGGCGGTGCCGGCGGCCGCGTCGCCCTGGCGCAGGGCGAGCAGGCCGGCGAGGAAGAGCGCGACGCCGCCGACGTAGTGGGCGATGGACACGGCGTCCGCTGCCGTCACGCCGTCGATGAGGTCGGTGTACCCCAGCCCGAAGGCCAGCAGGGTGACGCCGAGGGCGAGTCGGCCGGCGATCGTGGTGGTGCTGCTTCCCGCAGAGACGTCGTTGTCCACGGCAAGCTCCCTTCATGCATGTGCAGTTGTGTGAGCCGTATATGCCCTTCACAAAGGCACAAACACCCCTACGCGTCAGTAGTTTCGCGCTGCGCGCACAGGGGGTCCGAGGGCTCCCCGACCTCATCCCACCGGGGAGCGAAGGGAGTTGCGGGAGTTACGGGATGACGATCACGGGGCGTTTGGCGCGCTTGGCGAGCCGCCCCGCGACGGAGCCGAAGATCCGGCCGACGAGACCGTGCGTGGAGCCGACGACGATCGCGTCGGCCTCGTACTCCCGCCCGACCTCTTCGAGCTCGTGACAGATGTCGCCGCCGCGCTCGACCAGGATCCAGGGGACCTCGGCGAGGTAGTCCGCGCACGCCAGCTCCAGACCGAGCACCTCGGTGCGGTGGTCGGGCACGTCGACGAAGACGGGCGGCTCGCAGCCCGCCCACACCGTGGTGGGCAGCCGGTTGGCGACATGGACGATGATCAGGCCCGATCCGGAGCGATGGGCCATGCCGATCGCGTACGCGAGGGCCCGCTCGCTGGACGTGGAGCCGTCGAAACCGACGACCACCCCGTGCTTGAAGGCGGGATCGCAGGAATGACGTGCCTCTTCAGCCGCCAGGGGCTCGGCCGCCGTGGGGTCGGCGACGGGCCGCTTGCGGTCCGCGGGTTCGAAGAATTCGTGACCGGCCATGGCTGTCTCGGCGTATCGATCCTTATACGGGTGGGACGGCGGTGAGCGGCGGAGCTGTCCGGGAATCCTCTTCCCAACCCCATACCCCCAAGGGTACGGCGGCACGCCTCCTGGGCCCAGAGCCCGCACGCCCCCGGTGGGGGTTCCAGGGAGCATGCACGAGCGGACGCCCGTAACGCAATGGTTGCTGCCCCGTACAGGCGGTTTGCACGGACCGCGGCCGAGACCGGACCCCCTCCGGCAGTGACCGACCGCGCGAAGGGGCGTTGAACCCCGTGAACCGCCGCCCCCGGCCGAGCCCCGCCGCACGGCGGCGCGGACCGAACGCCGCCGCCCAGGAAGGAGTCCGCCCGATGCGCCCGCCCCGCCCCGCCCCCGAGCCCCGCCCCGGCGAGGACCGGACGACCGACCTGATCCGCTGGGCGGCCTTCACCTGCGTCCTGGTCCCGGTGGTCCTGCTCGGCTACGGCGCCTCCCTCGCCGGGGCCGCCGGCACCGCCCTCGGCCTCGCCGCCGTCACGGCCGTCTGCCGGGTGCTGCTGCGCCGGTCCGAGCGGTGCGCGGCCCGGCTGCTGGCCGACGAGCCCGCACCCGGGGCGCACCACCGGGGGCGCCACCAGCGCACCGGAACGGGGCCGCGCCGCGGCGGTCGTCACTCCGGGGGAAACTCACCGGTCGGTTGACCGGTTTTCACGCACGGAACCGCTTGTTTTCAGCCAACTTCCGGTAAGTGTGCATCTCTTGCCGTAACCACCCCCCACCCCCCGTTCCACCTGCACGGAAAGGGGGCCGGGGCACCCGTGCACCCTATGGGGATTGGCCACCGCACCGAGGCGCACTTCCCTGCACGGCCCGTGAGTGCAACGCTTCGTGATCGAATGCTTCACGCCAAGTTGCCATGTCGACAATCTGCCGGATGGTGAACTGGCCACGCCGGCATCAGGCGACACAGTAGATTCGATCTTGACTGTCTACGGCGGGGGACTCGTGCAGGACCAAGGGGAAACGTGCAGGAGCGACACAACCGAGGAGCCGCGACCACCGAGGGGGGCTTAGCAGGATGAGCCACGACTCCACTGCCGCACCGGAAGCCGTGGCCCGGAAACTGTCCGGGCGACGACGCAAGGAGATCGTCGCGGTGCTGCTGTTCAGCGGCGGCCCCATATTCGAGAGTTCCATTCCGCTGTCGGTGTTCGGGATTGACCGCCAGGACGCCGGCGTGCCGCGCTACCGCTTGTTGGTGTGCGGCGGCGAGGAAGGCCCGCTGCGGACCACAGGGGGCCTGGAACTCACCGCACCACACGGCCTGGAGGCGATCTCGCGGGCGGGCACGGTCGTCGTGCCCGCCTGGCGTTCGATCACGTCGCCACCGCCGGAGGAAGCGCTCGACGCACTGCGCCGGGCGCACGAGGAGGGCGCCCGCATAGTGGGCCTGTGCACCGGCGCGTTCGTGCTGGCCGCCGCGGGCCTGCTGGACGGCCGTCCGGCCACCACCCACTGGATGTACGCGCCGACGCTGGCCAAGCGCTATCCGTCGGTCCATGTGGATCCACGGGAGCTGTTCGTCGACGACGGCGACGTGCTGACGTCGGCCGGCACCGCGGCCGGAATCGATCTGTGCCTGCACATCGTGCGCACGGATCACGGTAACGAGGCGGCGGGCGCGCTGGCCCGGCGTCTCGTGGTGCCACCGCGCCGATCGGGCGGCCAGGAGCGCTACCTCGACCGGTCTTTACCCGAGGAGATCGGCGCCGACCCGCTGGCCGAGGTCGTCGCCTGGGCGCTGGAGCACCTCCACGAGCAGTTCGACGTGGAGACGCTCGCCGCGCGCGCCTACATGAGCCGGCGCACCTTCGACCGCCGCTTCCGGTCGCTGACCGGCAGCGCGCCGTTGCAGTGGCTGATCACCCAGCGGGTGCTCCAGGCGCAGCGGCTGCTGGAGACGTCGGACTACTCGGTGGACGAGGTCGCGGGCCGCTGCGGCTTCCGCTCGCCGGTGGCCCTGCGCGGCCACTTCCGCCGCCAGCTCGGCTCGTCGCCGGCGGCGTACCGGGCGGCCTACCGGGCGCGCAGGCCGCAGGGCGAGCGGCCGACGGACAGCGAGCCGTCGTCCCCGCCCCCACCGCCGCCGTCGCTGCACCCGGAGTCGCCCGGACCGGTGCCTCCGCAGATCCGGCGCACGGCCTCGCCCACGGCCGGGGCGATGGGCTCGTCGGCGTCCCTGTTGTCCGAGCACGCGCGTGAGGCGTACGCGGCCTCGCGGGCGAGTGTGCCGGGGCAGCGCAGCGGCATGTGAACGACCCCGGACGCCGGACGGCCCGCATGAAGCGGCCCGTCCGGCGTCCGGGCGCGCCCCGGCACGTCCGCCGAGGGCGGTGGACACCGGGACGCCTCAAAAGGCGACGTCAGCTTTAGGGTGGTCGCATGAACGATCGCATGGTGTGGATCGACTGCGAGATGACCGGCCTCTCGCTGTCCGACGACGCTCTCATCGAGGTAGCCGCCCTCGTCACCGACTCCGAGCTGAACATCCTCGGCGACGGTGTGGACATCGTCATCCGCCCGCCGGACCGGGCGCTGGAGACGATGCCGGAGGTGGTGCGTCAGATGCACACCGCGTCCGGACTGCTCGACGAACTGGCGGGCGGCACGACGCTCGCCGAGGCCGAGGCACAGGTCCTCGCCTATGTGCGGGAACACGTGAAGGAGCCGGGCAAGGCTCCCCTGTGCGGGAACTCCGTGGGCACCGACCGCGGTTTCCTGGCCCGGGACATGGCGGCCCTGGAGGACTACCTCCACTACCGGATCGTCGACGTCTCCTCGATCAAGGAGCTGGCCCGGCGCTGGTACCCGCGCGCGTACTTCAACAGCCCCGAGAAGAACGGCAACCACCGCGCCCTCGCCGACATCCGCGAGTCCATCGCGGAACTGCGCTACTACCGCGAGGCCGTCTTCGTGCCGCAGCCCGGCCCCGACTCCGACACCGCGAAGTCGATCGCGGCCAAGCACGTCCTGCCCGCGAACTGAGCCCTTACGACGACGCTCCGGCGGCCCCGGGAAAAGCCGTGCGCGAGCACCCCTTCGGACCCTGTACACTTTTTCTCGGCCGGTAGGGAGACCACAAAGTCCAACTGCCGGGCGTGGTGGGTGTAGCTCAGCTGGTAGAGCACCTGGTTGTGGTCCAGGATGCCGCGGGTTCGAGTCCCGTCACTCACCCTGAGTCATCAGCCGGTGACTTCCCGCAAGGGAGGTCACCGGCTGTTGGCGTTGTGCGGGCGTCCCGGTCGCGTCGGACGCGCGGGCCCCCGGTGGGGGCCCGCTTCACGCCGTCGCCCGTGCCGCCGTCACGACGAAGCGCGCTCCACCAGCTTCGTCGGCAGCACCACCTGGCGCCGCTGCGGCCCCCCGGGCACCGTCGGGCCGCTTCCCGCGATCTCCGACAGCAGCAGGTCGATCATCCTGCGGCCCATCTCCTCGATGGGCTGACGGACGCTGGTGAGCGGCGGGTCCATGTGACGGGCTATGGCCGAGTCGTCGTACCCCACCAGCGCCACGTCGTCCGGGATACGGCGGCCCTGCTCGCGCAGGACCTGCCGGGCGCCCGCCGCCATCACGTCCGAACCCGCGAACACCGCGTCCAGGCCGGGGCGCCGGCCGAGCAGCGCGGCCATCGCACGGCGCCCGCCCTCCTCGGTGAAGTCCCCCGGCTCGATGAGCTGTTCGTCGGCCGCGTGCCCGGCGTCACGCAGCGCCTCGCGGTAGCCGTCGACGCGGCGCTGCGCGCCGTACACGTCGAGGCGCCCGGTGATGTGAGCGATCTCGCGGCAGCCGCGGGCCAGCAGGTGCTCGACGGCCGAGCGGCCGCCGCCGTAGTTGTCGGAGTCCACCGACGCCAGCGCCTCACGCGCCGACCTCGGGCCGCTGATCACGGCGGGAATCTCCAGCTGGGCGAGCAGGTCGGGCAGCGGGTCGTCGGCGTGCACGGACACCAGCAGCACGCCGTCCACCCGGTGCGCCGCCAGGTACTCGGCGAGCCGGCGGCGCTCCTTGTCGCTGCCCGCGAAGATCAGCAGCAGCTGCATCTCGGTGTCCGAGAGCTCGGCGCCGACGCCCTTCAGCATGTCCGAGAAGTAGGGCTCCGCGAAGAAGCGCGTCTCCGACTCGGGGACGACCAGCGCGATGGCGTCCGTCCGGTTGGCGGCCAGGGCACGGGCTGCCGTGTTGGGGACGTACCCGAGTTCGGCGACCGCCGCCTCGACGGCCGCGCGGGTCGCGTCGCTCACCCGGGGCGAGCCGTTGATGACCCGGGAGACCGTGCCACGACCGACTCCGGCACGAGCGGCGACCTCCTCCAGGGTCGGCCGACGGCCGCCCCGGCTCCGCCCACTGCTGACCGCCATGGTCGCCGCCTTCCGTTCGCAGCACTCAGGGCCAGGAATGTAACAAACGTGGCCCGGGCCCTCCCTGGCCCATTCTCCCTCGCCGACCGGCGGCTTTCCGCACCGGTCGGCCCGGGAGGGACGGCCGGGGCCGGGCAGCGTCCGCCCCCGCGCGTGCCCGGCCCCGGCCACGCCCCGCCGCCCGGCCCGTCCTTCGGGCGGACGGCGCTCCTTCCGGAACACGCCCCAGCCGCCCCGCGGCCCGCTCACACGGGTGCTTCGCGGGACGGCGTGCGAGGGCCGGCCGGGTCGCGGACGGGGGCGTCGGGGCGGTCGGGCTCACTCCTGCCCGGCGGCCGGCAGCGCGTTGCGCCGGATCACCCCGGCGTACCAGTGGGCGCTCTCCTTCGGGATGCGGCGCTGGGTGGAGTAGTCGACGTAGACGGCGCCGAAGCGCTTCGAATAACCGTATGACCACTCGAAGTTGTCCAGCAGGGACCACAGGAAGTAGCCGCGCACGTCGGCTCCGTCGGCCACGGCGCGCCGGACGGCCGCCAGGTGCGCGTGCAGGTAGGCGATCCGCTGCGGGTCGTTGACCAGGCCCTCGGGAGAGACGTAGTCGTCGAAGGCGGCGCCGTTCTCGGTGACCATCAGCGGCAACTGCGGGTGCGACGCGGCCAGGTCGGTCAGCAGCGTGTACAGGCCCTCGGGGTCGATGGCCCAGTTCATCGCGGTGAGCTGGTCGTTGGCGAGATGGAAGTCGACGTGGTCGGAGCCGGTCCACGGCGAGTGGTCGCTCGCGCCGTGACCGTCGTTCTTGGTGCCGGTGCCGTCACCGGCCGAAACCACCGTCGGGGCGTAGTAGTTGACGCCCAGCACGTCGATCGGGCGGGAGATCTCCGCCAGGTCGCCGTCGTGCACCAGTTCCGCCCAGTCGACGAGGTGGGCGGTGTCGGCCATCAGGTCGTCGGGGTAGACGCCGTCCAGGACGGGGCCGGTGAAGACGCGGTTGCCGACCGCGTCGATCCGGCGGGCGGCCTCGGCGTCCTCGGGGCTGTCGGTGAGCGGGCGCACCTGGTGCAGGTTGAGGGTGATCGAGGTCTGGGCGGACGCCGGGAGGTTGGCGCGCAGCGCCCCCACCGCGAGGCCGTGGCCCAGGTTGAGGTGGTGGGCCGCGCGCAGGGTGGCGGCCGGGTCGGTGCGGCCCGGGGCGTGCACACCCGAGCCGTAGCCCAGGAACGCCGAGCACCAGGGCTCGTTGAGGGTGGTCCACAGCCCGACGCGGTCCCCGAGGGCGCGGCCCATGATCTCCGCGTAGTCGGCGAACCGGTGCGCGGTGTCGCGCTGCGGCCAGCCGCCCGCGTCCTCCAGCTCCTGGGGGAGGTCCCAGTGGTAGAGGGTGGCGACGGGGGTGATGCCCGCCTCCAGGAGCTCGTCGGTGAGCCGGCGGTAAAAGTCGAGCCCGCGCTCGACGGCGGGGCCGCGGCCGGTGGGCTGGACCCGCGACCAGGAGATCGAGAAGCGGTACGCGCCGAGACCGAGGTCCTTCATGAGCGCCACGTCGTCGCGGTAGCGGTGGTAGTGGTCGGCGGCGATGTCACCGGTGTCGCCGTTGCGCACCTTGCCCGGGGTGTGGCTGAAGGTGTCCCAGATGGAGGGGGTCCGGCCGTCCTCCGCGGCGGCGCCCTCCACCTGGTAGGCGGCGGTGGCGGCGCCCCAGACGAAGCCCGGCGGGAAGGAGGTGGCTGCGGCCGGTTCGGCCTTGGTCTCGGTTCGTACGGCAGTCATGGAAAGAACGCTCCCAAGTGGCGTGGACAAGGACCGGAGGGTGATCCGGCGATGGGGGGAAGCGGACGGGGGCACGGCTCTGGGCGCCCGGCCGGGCAGGGCCCGCGTGCGGGGCGGGCCGTACGGGACGGCGTCCGGCGGACTTTCACGGACACGGCCTAGGGCGCGTGCCAGGCGTCGCCCGGCAGACGGGACTTTCGGAACACGCCCTAGCCCTTGACGGCGCCGGCCATGATGCCGCCGACGATCTGCTTGCCGAAGACGACGAAGACCAGCAGCAGCGGCAGGGTGCTGATCAGCGCTCCGGCCATGACGATGCTCTGGTCGGGGGTGTAGGAGGCGCTGAGCTGGCCGAGGGCCACCTGGAGGGTGGGGTTCTCCTGGTTCAGGGCGAGGAAGGGCCAGAAGAAGTCGTTCCACGCCTGCACGAAGGTGAGCATGCCCAGGACCATCATCGCGGGCCGGGCCGCGGGCAGGACCACGTTCCAGACGATGCGGATGTTGGTCGCCCCGTCCACCTTGGCCGCCTCGATCAGCTCGTAGGGCAGGGCCTCCAGCAGGTACTGGCGCATGAAGAAGACGCCGAAGGCGCCGACCAGGGTCGGGAAGATCACCGACTCCAGCTTTCCGCCCCACCCGATGTCCGACATCATCATGAACAGCGGGACGACGCTGAGCTGCGGCGGAATCGTCAGGGTGGCGATGACGGCGGTCATCAGGGCGCCGCGGCCGCGGAAGCGCATCTTGGCGAAGGCGTAGCCGGCCAGGGTGCAGAAGAACAGCGTGGCCGCGGTGATGCAGCCGGCCACGATGAAGCTGTTGACGATGGCCTTGCCCAGGTGGGCCTGGTCCCAGGCCGCCTGGATGTTGCTCCACAGCCGGCCGCCCGGCAGGAACGGCGGCGGGGTGTCGAGGACCCGCTGCTGATCGTGGGAGGCGGCCACCAGCGTCCAGTACAGCGGGAAGACCGAACCCAGGCCGACGACGATCAGCGTCAGGTAGGTGAACGGACCGCCCTTGAGCTGCTGGCCGGCGCCGAGTTTGAAACGGCTGCCCTTCTTGTCCGCGGAGGCGGGAAGCGGTGCCGGGTCGAGGACCGGCACGGTCTTGGTGGGACTGGTCGTGGTCATCGATATCGCTCCCGTCAGGCCGCGCTCTTGCGCACGAACCGGCCGACGATCCAGTTGATCAGGGCGATGAGCAGCAGCAGGACGAGCATGGCCCAGGCCACGGCCGCCGCCGGGCCCAGATGTCCCAGCTTCCAGCCGTAGTTGAAGAGGTAGATGCTGAGGGTCTCGTACTGGTGCTCGCTGCCTCCGACGGCGCCGATCGTGCCGCCCTGCAACAGCAGCGGCTCACCGAACAGCTGCATGGAACCGATCGTCGAGATGACGATGGTGAACAGGATCGTCGGTCGCAGCGAGGGAATGGTCACCTTGCGGAACTGCTGCCAGCGCGTGGCGCCGTCGATCGACGCCGCTTCGTAGAGGTCGGTGGGCACGGCCTGCATGGCCGCGAGGTAGATCAGGGCGTTGTAGCCGGTCCAGCGCCAGATCACGATGATGGAGATGGCGATCTTGGACGTCCACTCGCCGTCGCCCCAGTCGGTGTTGCCGATGCCGACGAAATGGAGCACCCAGTTGAGCAGGCCGCCGTCGGCCCGGAACACCAGGGCGAAGACCAGGGCCGCGGTGGCCACCGAGGTGGCGTACGGGGTGAGGATCACCGTCCGCCAGAACGTGCTGGCACGCAGCTTGTAGTTGAGCAGATGGGCGAGGCCCAGCGCCACGAGGAGCTGCGGGACGGTCGAGATGACGCCGATCACGAAGGTGTTCGTGACGGCGGTCCAGAACTCGGAGTCCTGGAGGATCTTGGCGAAGTTGTCGAAGCCGACCCACTCGGACTGGTCGAGGCCCGTCATCTCCACCCGGTGCAGGGCTATCCAGCCCGTGTACAGGAGCGGGTAGAGCCCGAAGGCTCCGAAGATGAGGAAGAAGGGGGCGATGTACGCGTAGGGCGACGCCTTGTCGTCGAAGCGCCACAGCCGCGTGCGCCACGCGCTGGGTCCGTTCGGCGCGACGCCGGAGCCGCCGGTCGGCGGGGTGTGGGCACCCCGTGCAGGGGTTGTGGTTGCCACGGAGGGAGTCCTTCCCTTGATGCTTGGGCCGGGTGGGGCGGGAGGCGGGGGCACGGGCCGGGGGGCGGTGCGCCGCCCGGCCGCGGATCGGTACGACGCCGAGCGGTCACGCGTCCCGGCGGACCTGCGCCTCCTGCTCGAGCGGAGCCTGTCACGGGGCTCGCGTCACGTCCTCGGGCTCCGGTCACCAGCCCGTACGACACGGTGCCGCGACGTCCGGTCAGTATCTGCCGGACGCCGCGGAGCGGACCGGCGCCGGATGGCCGGCCCGGTGTGGACGACCCCCGCGCCGCAACGCGGTGCGGGCGGCCCGTCGGGCCGCCCGCACCGGCGGGTGTCAGCCGATCACCTTGTCGATCGTGTCGGTAGCGGCCTTCCACGCGTCGGCGGGCTTGGTGCCGCGCTTCTCCATGTTGTTGATCTGCGTGGAGATCGTGTCCTTGATCGTGGCGTCCTTCGGGCCGAGCACGGTCTCCGGGATGGCCTTGGCCTCCTCGGCGTAGATCTGGCCGATGGGGGCGTCGCTGAAGTACGGGAGCTTCGCGTCCTTGACGTCGGCGAGCTCGTAGGCGCCCTTGTTGGAGGGGAAGACGCCGATCGCCTTGAACACGGCGGCCTGCTGCTCGGGAGCCGTCAGCCACTTGACCAGCTCGGTGGCCTCCTTGACGTGCTTGCCGCCCTTGGGAACGGCCAGGAAGGAGCCGCCCCAGTTGGCCGCGGTGGCGCCGGGCGCCCGGCTGATGTCCCACTTGCCCTTGTAGGCGTCACCGGAGTTGATGGAGATCTGGCCGGCCATCCACGCGGGGCACGCCACGGTGGCCACGGTGCCCTTGCGGAGCGCGGCCTTCCACGGGTCGGTGAACTGCGGCAGACCCTGGGTCAGCTTCTTCGACGCGGCCTCGGCCGACAGGTTCCAGGCCTGCTGCACGGAGGGGCTGTCCTTGTAGATCGCCTTGCCGTCGGCGTCGTAGTACTGCTTCGCCGAGGAGCCGACGACGGCGTTGTACATGGCGCTCGCGGAGTCCATGAAGTAGGTGCCCGCCGGCGCCTTCGCCTTGAACTTCTCGCCGAGCTTGATGTAGTCCTCCCAGCCGCCCTTGACCGCCGCGGCGACGGCCTCACGGTCGGCCGGCAGGCCCGCCTGCGCGAAGAGGTCCTTGCGATAGCACAGGGACATCGGGCCGATGTCGGTGCCGGCGCCTATGACCGAGCCGTCCTTCGCGGTGGCCTGCTTCTCCTTCCAGGAGACCCAGTCGGCCACGTTGATCGTCTTGCTCAGGTCGGCGAACTTGGCCGCCTGGGTGTCGACGACCTCCTTGATGCGGCCGACCTCGATGCCGGTGACGTCCGCCAGACCGCTGCCCGTGTTCAGCTGCTGAAGGAGCTTCGGGTAGTAGTCCTGCTCGTTGGCGGTCGTCTCCTCCTTCACCGTGATGTTCGGGTGCAACGTGTGGTACTTGGCGAACAGACCGGCTTCCTTGTAACCGAACTGCCCGAAGTCGGCCACCTTGAGAGTGATGTTCCCGTTGGAGTCCGAGGCGTCCGAGTCGCCGTCGTCGCTGCAGCCGGTCAGCAGCAGCGCCGAGGCCGTCAGGACCGTGGTGGTCAGGGCCGCTGCTCTGCGGCCACGACCGCCGCTGGTACGGGTGATGCGCATTCCACTACTCCTTGTTCCAGTGGGAACGGGGTCTCAGGAATCGGACCGCCGGGGGTTCGACGCTCCCGACCTGCCCTCTCGAATCGAGCGCCGGCCAACCCACAGCACTCGGGGTGCGGTGAAAAGGTGCTGGTCAACGGTGCGCCATATGAGGCAGAGGGAAGGACTGTTGGTGGTTCGGTTTACGGAGGAGAGGGCCCTCGACTGTCCGTGGGACCGCTCCCACGCGGCATGCCGGAAGACTCCTTGCTGCCGGACCGGGTGTCAAGACTTGAAAACGGCGTTGTTGCGCAAGCGTGTTCTCCACGTCACGTGAACGTGTCGCACCGGGGCGGGCCGACGGCCCGGACACCGGCCCGTTCCCCGACGGAATCACGCAGGTCACGAACGGATCGGCGCGCGGCGCGGGAGGACGGCGCCGCCCGGCGGCGGCCGCGCGGGGATTTCCGGGGCCGTGACCGCGAGCCGTCGGACGGACCCGCCGGAAGGTGAACGATCAGCTGACCCCGGCCCCGCACGACGCCGGAGCGGACGGCCGCCCGGGCGGCGCACGGACGACACGCGACGGCCGGACTCCGGGACTTCCGGAAAACAGGAACTCCCGAACCCGGACTCCGGGGGTTCCGGAACCGGAGGACTCGGGACTCCGGAACCGAGGGACGGGACTCCGGAACCAAGGCACTCCAGGGCTCCGGGGCTACAGCACCCGGACTCCAGAACCCCGGGGCTCCGGAACTCCGGGGACTTCGGGGCCCGGGGACTCCCCTCGCGAGGCCGGAGCGGGCGGGGCGGAAGGGCCGGAGGTCGCGCCCGTGCCCGCGCCCGAGCCGGTGCCGGACGAGGGAGCCGACCCTGGGACGGACTCGTTCGGCATGGCCCCTTTTGCCGTGGGAGCGCTCCCATGCATAATGGGCGCTCACCCGACCACGGGAGCGACTCCATGTCCGACCTGACGACCCCGGTCTTCCCTCCCTCCTTCCTCTGGGGCGCCGCGACGTCCGCCTACCAGATCGAGGGGGCGGTGCGGGAGGACGGCCGTACGCCGTCGATCTGGGACACCTTCAGCCACACGCCGGGCAAGACGGCCGGCGGCGACACCGGCGACATCGCCGTCGACCACTACCACCGCTACCGCGACGACGTGGCGCTGATGGCGGACCTCGGCCTGACCGCGTACCGCTTCTCCGTGTCCTGGTCCCGGGTGCAGCCGACGGGCCGCGGGCCCGCGGTGCAGGTGGGCCTCGACTTCTACCGCCGCCTGGTGGACGAGCTGCTGGCGAAGGGCATCAAGCCGGCCGTCACCCTCTACCACTGGGACCTCCCGCAGGAGCTGGAGGACGCGGGCGGCTGGCCCGAGCGGGACACCGCTTACCGGTTCGCCGAGTACGCGCAGATCGTCGGCGAGGCGCTGGGCGACCGGGTGGAGAACTGGATCACGCTGAACGAGCCGTGGTGCAGCGCCTTCCTGGGCTACGCGTCCGGCGTGCACGCGCCGGGCCGCACCGAACCGGTGGCGTCGCTGAGGGCGGCCCACCACCTGAACCTGGCGCACGGGCTGGGCGTCTCGGCGCTGCGCTCGGTGATGCCGGCCCGCAACGCGGTGGCGATCAGCCTCAACTCGTCGGTCGTGCGGCCGCTCTCGCCGGGCAACGCCGAGGACCTGACGGCCGTCCGGAAGATCGACGACCTCGCCAACGGCGTCTTCCACGGCCCGATCCTGCGGGGCGCCTATCCGCGGACGCTGCTGGCGGCGACGTCGTCGCTGACGGACTGGTCGTTCGTCCAGGACGGCGACCTGCGCACCGTCAACCAGCCGCTGGACGCCCTGGGGCTGAACTACTACACGCCCACGCTGGTCTCGGCGGCGGACGCGGAGCCGAAGGGGCCGCGCTCCGACGGCCACGGTGCGAGCGACCACTCCCCCTGGCCGGGCGCGGAGGACGTCGCCTTCCACCAGACCCCGGGCGAGCGCACGGAGATGGGCTGGACGATCGACCCGACCGGGCTGCACGAGCTGATCATGCGCTACACCGAGGAGGCCCCGGGCCTGCCGCTGTACATCACCGAGAACGGCGCGGCCTACGACGACAAGCCGGACTCGGACGGGCGCGTCCACGACCCGGAGCGCGTCGCGTACCTGCACGGTCACCTCTCGGCGGTGCGTCGCGCGATCGCGGACGGCGCGGACGTCCGCGGCTACTACCTGTGGTCCCTGCTCGACAACTTCGAGTGGGCGTACGGCTACGAGAAGCGCTTCGGGGCGGTGTACGTCGACTACGCGACGCTGGCCCGCACGCCGAAGTCGAGCGCGCTCTGGTACGGCCGGGCGGCCAGGGCGGGGGCCCTGCCGGAGGTCGGTACGGCCTGACCAGGAGACCACCTGCTGGGGGGCAGGAGGAGGGGGAGGGCGCGGCAGGCCGTGGGGGCCTGCCGCGCCCCGGCCGTTGCGGGGACCGCTCCGCGTGCCGAGTGGTGGTGGCCGGGTAATTCTCGTCGAGGACGGGGCTCAGCCCTTGTTGGCGCCCAGGGTGAGGCCGCTGACGAACTGGCGCTGGAGCACGAAGTACACGGTCAGGGTGGGGATCGCGGTGAGCAGGGCGCCGGCGGCGACGAGGTTGGGGTCGGTGAAGTACTGGCCGGAGAGGTTGTTCAGCGCGGAGGTGATCGGCATGTTCTCGCCGGTGGAGATGAGCACGATCGCCCAGAAGAAGTCGTTGTAGATCCAGATGGACAGCAGGGTCGCCAGGGCGGCCATCGCCGGCTTGCACAGCGGGAGCACGATCTGCCAGTACATGCGCCACACCGAGGCGCCGTCGACGAGGGCGGCCTCGGTCAGTTCGTGCGGCAGCATCCGCATGTAGTTGCTGAGGACGAAGGCGCAGAAGCCGGACTGGAAGGCGACGTGGATGAGGACCAGGCCGAGGGCTGAGTCGTAGAGCTTGCCGCTCGTGGTGACGCCGGGCAGGTCGACGAGGAGGTAGAGGCGGTACAGGGGGGTGATGATGACCTGCTGCGGGAGCAGGTTGCCGGCGGTGAAGACGAGCAGCAGCGCGATGTTGAGCCGGAAGTCGAAGCGGCTGACGTAGAAGGCGACCATCGACGCCAGGAGCAGGGTGAGCAGCACGGCCGGGACCGCGATGATCAGCGTGTTGCCGAAGTAGTGCAGCATGTCGGACTGCTGGAAGGCGTTGGTGAAGTTGTCGAGGCTGAGCTTGTCGGGCCAGGAGACGTATCCCTTGTCGCTGGTCTCCGCGTAGGGGCGCAGGGCCGCGAACACCGCCCACAGCAGGGGGGCGAGCCATGCCAGAGCCGTGACGACGAGGAAGGCGTGCAGCAGGATCCGGGCGGGCCGCAGTGGGGCGCGCTGCTTTCCGAGCGCGTTCACGGTGCTCATGCGCGCCGCTCCTTCCGGAAGGTCGCGATCAGGTACGGGATGATCACGGCGAGGGAGATGACGAGCAGGACGACGGCGATCGCGGAGCCGTAGCCGATCCGGCTGGACTCTCCGATGATGTTGTTGGTGATCAGGATCGACAGCAGCTCGGTGCCCTGGGCGCCCTTGTTGAAGACGAAGACCAGGTCGAAGGCGCGCAGTGCCTCGATGATCGTGACGACGAGGACGACGGTGTTGGTGGGGCGCAGGGTGGGGAAGACGACATTCTTGAAGGTCTGCCACTCGTTGGCGCCGTCCAGTGCGGACGCCTCCCGCAGCGAGGGGTCGACGCCCTTCAGGCCGGCGAGGTAGAGGATCATCATGTAGCCGGTGTGCCGCCAGGAGGCGGCGACCAGGACGGCCCACAGGTTCAGGTGCGGGTCGCCGATCCAGTCGATGTAGTGGCCGGGCTCGTTGGCCCCGATGAGGCTGTTGATCAGTCCGGTGTCGGGGTTGTAGACGAGCTGCCAGACGAATCCGGTGACCGCCAGCGACATCACGACCGGCAGGAAGAACGCGGTCTGGTAGACCCGGCTGAAGCGGATCTTCTTGTCCAGCTGCACGGCCAGGAACAGCCCGAGCGGGGTCGGCACCAGGATGAGCACGACGAACCAGACGACGTTGTGCTGGAGCGCGGGCCAGAACTGCGGGTTGTCGGTGAACAGCTGGCGGAAGTTGTCCAGGCCGACCCACTTGATGGAGCCGAAGCCGATGCCGTCCCAATTGGTGAACGCCAGGGCGACCGAAGCCAGTGCGGTGAGCCAGACCAGGGCGACGTGCAGGACCGTCGGCACGCCCGCCATGAGGGCGAGCGTGACGCGGTCACGGCGGGTCAGCAGACGTCGCGGGCCGCGCGGGGTCCGCTCGCCGGCGGGCGCGGGGCGCGGAGGCGGCACGGCGGCCGCCTCCGGGCTCTTCGGAGAGGTGTCGGTGGTCATGCGGACGCGAAGATCGTCTTCTTCTGGCGCTCGATCGACGCCAGCAGGCCGTCGACGCCCTTGGGGTTCTGGAGGAACTTCTGGAGGCCGGGCTGCATCACCGTGGAGGTGAAGTCGGGGCGCGAGTCGCGGTCCATGAACTGGGTGAGGCTCTTGGCCTCGCTGATCATGGTGTACGCCTTCTTCTGAAGCGGCGTGTACGACGAGGTGTCGGCCTTGCTGGAGGCGGCCACCACGCTGGAGTCGGCCTTCAGGTAGATCTGCTCGGCCGCCGGCGTGCCCAGGAACTCCAGGAGCTTGACGACGCCGTCGTGGTTCTTCGGGGATTTGCTGACCATGAAGCCGTCGGTGGGAGCCTCGACGGTGTCCTGTCCGAACGCGGAGTCGATCTCCGGGAACGCGAAGAAGTCCAGGTCGTCGGCGTCGGCCTTGTTCGTGAACTGCTGCGCCACGAACGAGCCCAGCAGGTACATGCCGGCCTTCTTCGACACCAGCGTCTGCGCGGCGTTCTGCCAGGTGCGGCCCATGAAGCCGTCCTGATGGTAGGGCAGCAGCTCGGCCCAGTGGTCGAAGACCGCCTTGACCTTCGGGTCCGTCCACGCCTCCTTGCCCGCCATCAGGGACTTGTGGAAGTCGTAGCCGTTGAGGCGGAAGTTGATCTGGTCGAAGGTGCCCATCGCCGGCCAGGCGTCCTTGTCGCCGAAGGCGATCGGGACCAGGCCGTCCTTCTTCATCTGCTTGCACAGGGCGACCAGCTGGTCCCACGTGGTGGGGACCTGGTAGCCGTGCTGCTGGAAGACGCTTCTGCGGTAGAAGAGCGCCCACGGGTACGTGTACAGCGGCACGAAGTAGTACTTGCCGTCCTCACCCTTGGACAGCTGCTTCATCGCGTCGGGGAAGTCGCCCCCGATCTTCTGCCACACGTCGTCGATCGGGGAGGCGAGCTTCTTGGCCGCGAAGAACTGCATGCGGTACCCGGCGAACCAGTTGAACACGTCGTCCGGGGTGCCCTGGAGGTAGGAGTTGATCTGCTCCTGGAACGTGTTGTGGTCCTTGGTGTTCACGTCGACCGCGATGCCGGACTGCTTCGTGAACGCCGCGTAGATCTCGGCGAAGGCCTTCTTCGGGACCGCGTCGGAGGCGTTCGAGCCGAGGGTGACGGTCTTCGGGTCGGCGGCCGTGCCGCTGGAGCCGCATGCGGACAGCAGCGGCACGCCGGCGCCCAGGACGGCCGCCCCGCCTATGCCGCGCAGCAGCGTGCGGCGGCTCGGGGAGGGGAGGGAGAGGCGGCCGGAGGGGGTGAGGTGAGGCATGAGCGGCTCCTGACGCGAGGTTCAGCCATGGAGGGCGACTGAAAGCTGATCACAACCGATCAGAAATCAACTTGACCGAACACGAGGTGGCGTAATAACAGCCGCATGTCCGGTCATGCGTCAAGAGCCGTCACTTTCATTTGTCGAAACGTAATCGACACACCTTGATCACCTTTTGTCCACACCCTTGATCGTCGGGCGACCGACCGTCGGGCGACGGGCCCCGGTCACCTGGCCACCTGGCCACCTGGTCATCCGGTCACCAGGTCACCCGGTCACTTGAACGCCGCGAAGGCCTTCGAGAAGGCGGAAGGGGACTGCACGACCGAGCTGCACGTGGCGTCCGCCGAGCCCTTGGCGCCGCCCGGGCACTGCTTGTCGCGGGTCGCCGACCACATCGACAGCCATCCCAGTCCCTTCGACTTCGCGAAGGCGACGAGCTGACCGGCGTCCTCGACCGTGAAGATCTCGGAGGCGACGTCGTTCACGCCGATCATCGGGGTGACGGCCACCGCCTTCCACGCGGCGCCGTCGCTCAGCCCGAGCACGCTCTTGACCTGGGCCTGGGTGGCGGTCGCGGCCTGCACGGCGTAGCCGCCCATGTCACCGCTGTACGCGGGACCGTAGTCCATCGCCATGATGTTGACAGTGGCGATGCTCACGTTGTTGGCCTTCGCGTCCGCGAGCAGACTCACACCGGCCTGGGTCAGCCCCTCCGGCATCACCGGCAGCGTGAACGACACGTCCAGGCCGGGATGCTGCCGCTGGAGCTTGGCTATGGCCTGCGCACGCCGGGTGTTCGCGGCGGCGTTCGGCAGCGCCCCGCCCTCCACGTCGAAGTCGACCTTGGTGAGCCGGTAGGCGTCGACCACCTTCCCGTACGCGGCCGCCAGCGCGTCCGCCGAGGAGCAGGTGGTGGCCAGCTCGGAGCCGGACGCCCCGCCGAAGGAGACCCGCACGTCGCCGCCCTTGGCCCGCAGCGCGCCGATCTGCGCGGCCACGGCGTCGCTCGCGAGGTCGCTCACCCCGCCCCACTTGGGCGTGCAGCCGCCGCCGTCGGTCACGAAGGCCAGGTTGTAGTCCTTGACGCCGGTCGCGCTCAGGTTCCCCAGCAGGTCGAAGGCCGGATACAGGGAGGTGTCGACGTAGGGGGAGAAACCGGCGGACGCGGGGGCGCCGGTCCCGGGAGTGCCGCTCGCGGTCGGGGAGGGTGAGGCGGGGACCGTGGGGGTGGGGCTGGAGGAGGGCACGGTCGGCGAGGACGTGGGGGAGGCGCTGGGCGCGGCGGTCGTCGGCCGCCCGCTCGGCTCGGGGGTCGCCCCGCCGTCGGCGGAGCAGCGGGCCCCGTCGACGCGACAGCCGACCGGATCGCCGGCGCCCTGCACCACGAATCCGACGGTGACCGACTCCCCGGCGGCCAGCCCGTCGGTGTCCCACTTCGGCGGCGTCACCGTGACGTGCCGCCCGGCCACGCTCGACGTCGCGTTCCACAGCGAACCGAGCGTCGCCCCGGCAGGCAGGTCGAACTCCAGCTTCCAGTCGGCCTCGGCCGCGCCGCTGTCGTTGGTCACCACGTACTGCGCGGTGTAGCCCGTCGACCAGTCGCTGGTCCGGGTGTAGGCGGCCCCCACCCCGGCCGCGTGCGCGGTGCCGGTGACGAGCGCGATCCCGCCGCCCGCCACGGCCGCGGCGACCGCGCCCCCGATGACCTTGTTCCTGCCGCTGATCCTGCGCCGGTGCGTGCTCATGCCGTGCCTGCCTTCACTGTTCACGGAGGTTCCCGAGGGGGGTGAGGCAGCACGCTAGCGACCATGAAACGGACAAAAGGCCTGACAGGGACGGGAGCCGGGGATCTTAGGCCGCGCTTAAGGAAGGCATCGGGACCGGTTAAAGGTAGAGACCAATCGTGGCCGTCGCGGGGCTGGTGGAGCCCCGCGGGTCCGGGGCGGTGTCATCTCAGCGCGAGGCGTCCGCGGCGGCGGACGGAGCCCCGGTGGCCCCTGCGGACCGGTTCGCGGCCGTCCAGCTGTATCCAGACGCGCACCTCGGCGCCGCCCAGCACCGAGGAGCCGATGCGGACGTCGCCCCCGGTCGACTCGGCGAGACGGCGGACGATGTCCAGGCCGAGCCCCGTGGAGCCGGCCGTGCCCGAGCCCCGGCCGCGGGCCATCGCCGTCTCGGGGTCGGGTATGCCGGGGCCCGCGTCCGAGACGAGCACGATCACCGCGTCGTCGCCGTTGTGGACGTCGACCGCGAACGCCGTGCCCTCCGGGGTGTGCCGGAAGACGTTGCCGAGCAGGGCGTCGAGAGCCGCGGCCAGGTCGGCGCGGGCCACGGGGACGCGCACCGGCCGGTCGACGCCGGCCGTGCGCACCTTGCGGCCCTCGTCCTCGGCGAGCGCCGACCAGAACGCCATCCGCTCGCGCACCACCTCCGCCGCGTCGCACCCCGCGCCGGGACCGGGGGCCGCCGTCTGCGGTTTCGCCTCCCGGGCGGTGCGGATGATCGTGTCGACCTCGCGCTCCAGCTGGGCGACCGCCGTACGGGTCTGCTCGGCGGCCGGGGAGTCGCCGAGGGAGGCCGCGTTGAGCCGCAGCACGGTGAGCGGGGTGCGCAGCCGGTGGGACAGATCCGCCGCCAGCTCCCTCTCGTTGGCGAGGAGTTGCACCACCTGGTCGGCCATCGAGTTGAACGCGACCGCCGCCAGGCGCAGTTCGTTCGGCCCCTCCTCCGGGACCCGCGCGCCGAGCTTGCCCTCCCCCAGCTCGTGCGCGCCCTCGACGAGCCGCCGGGCCGGCTGCACCATGCGCACGCCCAGCCGGTCGGCGACCGCGACCGAGCCGACGACCAGCGCGACGCCGACCGCCGCCAGCACCGCCCAGGCCGTGCCCACGCCGTTGCTCATCGCGGACTCGGGGACGTACACCTCGATCACCGCGGTCCCCAGGCCCAGCGCGACGGGCTGGAGCAGCGCGGAGCCGCCCGGGACGTCCGTCGTCGAGGCCCGGCCCAGCTTCCGCACGGCCGCGACGTCCGCGGCGGCGGCGCGCTGCCTGCCGAGGTCGACGGCCGCCCGGCCGTCGCCCGCGGGCAGGTGCACGGCCATGCCGTCGTCGGAACCGGCCGCGGCCACCACCCGCTCCAACTGGTCGCGGTCGGTGGTGATGGACAGGGCCGGGACCACCACCGCGGCCTCCCGCTCCGCGTTGGTGAACGCGCGGTCGCGGGCCATCTCCTCGACGACCAGGCCGAGCGGGACGGCGAAGGCGACCACGACCATGGTGGTGACCGCCAGGCACACCTTGACCAGAGCCCATCTCACAGCGCCGACGCCCCTTCCCCCGGTGGTTCGAGCTTCACCCCGACACCCCGCAGGGTGTGCAGATAGCGCGGCCTCGCCGCCGTCTCCCCCAGCTTGCGGCGCAGCCAGGACAGATGGACGTCGATGGTCTGGTCGTCGCCGTAGGACTGCTGCCAGACCTCGGCGAGCAGTTCACGGCGCGGGACGACGACCCCGGGCCGGCCCGCGAGGAAGGCGAGCAGGTCGAACTCGCGGCGGGTGAGGTCGAGTCGCGCACCGTCCAGCACGGCCTGCCGGCGCAGCGGGTCCACGGCCAGTCCGCCGACGCGCAGGACGCTGGAGGGCGCGGGCTCCCCGGCCGCGGACCGGGCCCGGCGCAGCACGGCCGCCATCCTCGCCGACAGGTGCTCCACCGAGAACGGCTTGGTCAGGTAGTCGTCCGCGCCCGCGTTCAGCAGGCGGACGATCTCCGCCTCGTCGTCGCGCGCCGTCGCGATGATGACCGGGACGTCCGTGATGCCGCGCAGCATCTTCAGGGCCTCGGAGCCGTCCAGATCGGGCAGGCCAAGGTCCAGCACGACCACGTCGAAGCGGAAATGGGCGACCTCGCGCAGCGCCTCCAACGCCGTGCCCACACTACGCACGGTGTGCGAGGCGTCGGTCAGCTGCCGGATGAGCGCCGAACGCACGAACTGGTCGTCCTCGACCACGAGCACACTTGCCATGCGCCGCAACCTACGCCATGCCGGCGAGCCCCTCCCGGGCCTGTGGACAACTCCGCGGCTGTGGACGACCGGTGGGGCGCGCGCCCGGGGCTCGCGCACAACTGTGCGGCACGGGTGAGGCGGGTGGGGCAAGATGGCCCGCGATGCGCAGAGGACTCGTACACGTACTGGCCTGGTCGTCCGCCACCGGCGCGGCGGCCACCTTGTCGTGGTGGGGCGTCCACACGGCGATGGCGGGCACGGTCTACGACCCCCCGCGCGCCCTGCCGCTCACCGCGGGCGGCCGGGAGCCGGGACCCGACGTCTCCCCGACGCCTCCTCCCGCCCCGCCCGCGAGCGCCTCCCCGCGCCCGAGCCACACGCCCGCCGCGCCGGCTCCGTCGAGGACGGCGAAAACAGCGACGACCGGTCCCTCCTCCACCGCCTCCGCGACGGCCGGGAGCACGGTCAGAAGTTACGACACCGACGGGGGCCGGGCCGTCTTCGACCTCGGCCGGACCTCGGCGACGCTCGTCTCGGCGACGCCGGGCGCGGGCTGGTCGATGCAGGTGTGGAAGACGCAGTCGTGGATCCGGGTGGAGTTCGCCTCCGGCGCGGACCGGGTGTCGGTCTTCTGCACCTGGCACGACGGGCCGCCCCGGGTGGAGATCGGGACGTACTGACCGGCCGCGGGGCCGATGCGCCCTCGGCGGGCCGTCCGCCGCCCGCCCCGGTGTCAGCGGAACGCCGAGGGCGGGGGCGCGGGCGAGGCCACCGCCGTGGCGTCGGCGACCGGCGCCGCCCCGCCGGTGAAGTCGGTGAGCGCCCGGCCGTGTTCGACCCGGCCGGGGTGCGGATCGGAGGCGGCCCGGCGGGTCAGTTCGGCGATCGGCAGGGGCAGGTCGGAGGCGACGAGCACGGCGTTGCCGAACCGTCTGCCCCGCAGCACGGTCGGGTCGGCGACCAGCGCGAGATCCGGGAAGCGCGCGGCCGCGGTGGCGATCTGACCGCGCAGGTGGGCCAGCGGCGGGCCGTCGGCGATGTTGGCGGCGTAGCGCCCGCCGGGCTTCAGCGCCCTGCGGACCTCGTCGAGGAACTCGGTCGAGGTGAGGTGTGCCGGGGTGCGGGCCCCGCTGAACACGTCGGCGACGACCAGGTCCGCCCAGCCGTCCGGCACCTTGGCGAGCCCCTCGCGCGCGTCGACGGAGCGGACCCTGATCCTCGCGTTCGGGTCCAGCGGCAGTTCACGGCGGACCAGTCGGACGAGGGCGGCGTCGCGTTCGACGACCTGCTGGGTGGAGCGGGGGCGGGTGGCGGCGACGTACCGCGCGAGGGTGAGGGCGCCGCCGCCGAGGTGCACGACCTGGAGCGGTCTGCCGGGCGGGGAGGCGAGGTCGATGACATGGCCCAGGCGCCGCTGGTACTCGAAGGACAGATGGGCGGGGTCGTCGAGGTCGACGTGCGACTGGGGGGCTCCGTCGAGGAGCAGCGTCCAGGCCCGCGGCCGGTCCCGGTCGGGCACGAGCTGGGCGAGTCCGCCGTCGACGGTCTCGACGACGGCGTCGGCTTCCCGCCCGCGCCGCGTGTTCCTGGACTTTGCCATGACAACATTTTCGCAGGCCGGGGAGGCGTTCTGCGCGCCCGGCCGAAGCGGGGCCCGTCACACGCGCGTGGGAGCGGCCGGCGGCTCGTGCGGGCCGGCCGCGCACGGCTCGCGGGCCCGCGCACCGCCCCGCTCCACCCGGCGGCGGAAGCCTTCAGCCGAGTGCCGCGCGACAACCACCATGCAGCCGCCGCCGAGAGCCGTCGGGCAGGTCAGGCAGGTCACGCACGTCGGGCACGTCAGGCCGACGTCACCGGCAGCTGTCCGCCGCCTCGATCAGCCGGGCCGCCTCGCCCAGTGCCCGCCGCAGGGCCGCCGGATCCGTCGCGAGGTCGGCCTCACCGGGCGGCACCAGCCAGTCCGGGCCCCGGGGGGCGGGCTCGGGGGCGAGTCTCAGCCCGCGGCCGTCGGTCCCGGTGCAGGTGCTGCCCGGCACGTCCCAGGCCGCCGCCGTCCCGGCCGGCACCACGAAGCCGAGGGTGTCGTCGCCGTCGTCGTGCAGCACGGGTCCCATCCCGTCCCCGGGCGACGACGCCCTTCGCAGGATGTCGACCGCCTCCAGCCCCTGACGGGTGGGCACCGTCACCACGTCGCACGCCGCCCCTGGCGGCGTACAAGGATCGTCGCTCTGCCTGGTCTCCATCCCGGCCTCCACCGCGCAGCCCGCCTGTAGTCCACAAGGTTCAACGGCGCTCGGCGTCAAGGGCTACGGCGGAAGTCCGCCGCAAAGGATGGCAGTTCATGGCAGATCACGGATGAGATATCCGGTTTGTAGCCAAACACCGCGTGACGGCCCGATCACAGCAGGTACGTTCTTGCCCGCCGGGAACAAGGGTGCCACAAGGACACGTCACCCCTGCTCCGGCATGGTTCGACGGTTCGCACGAGAGGACCCGGCCATGGCGTCGTCAACGGTGACACCACCTCGGCCCGACCGGCCACCACGGCCCAACCTCACCTTCCGCCGGCTGCGCGGACAACGCTCGCCGGCCGAGTTCGCCGCACTCGTGCGGCGGGCAGCGCGCGAGATCGGCGAGCGGGTCAGCTGCGACGCGCGCTACATCGGGCGGGTCGAGGCCGGTGAGATCCGCTGCCCCAACTACGCGTACGAGCGGGTGTTCCTGCACATGTTCCCCGGCCGCACGCTCACCGACCTGGGCTTCGCGCCCCGCTCGACCGTTCGCGGCCGGGGGGCGCGCGGCTTCGGTGAAGCGCCCCGCGCGCACCTGACCGGGCCGGCGCGCATCGCGGGTGACGAGCCCGACACGGGTGAGACGAGCGGAGCGGGCGAGCCGTATGACACGCAGAACCCGTACGACACGCACCACGACCACGAGGAGAGCGACGTGCTGCGTCGCGCATTCATGACCGGTGGGGGCGCCACCATGGCCGTCGCCACCCTGGGCCCCTTCGGGTTCGCCCACGACGCGTCCACTCCGGCGCGCTCCGTGCGCCGGGCCGGGACGAGCGAGGCGGGCGCCCTCGAAGAGGCGGTCCGCAGGATCCGGCTGCTGGACGACCGGCACGGGGCCGACGGCCTCTACCGGCGCGCGGCCGCTCCGCTGCGCGCCGCCTACGCGCTGCTGGACGCCGGGACCACCCGGCAGACGACGGCCGACCGGCTCCACTCGGGCGCCGGGGAGCTGGCCATCTCGGTGGGCTGGCTCGCGCACGACTCCGGCCGATTCGACGACGCCCGCTCGCACTACGCCGAAGCCCTGGCGACGGCGAGGATGACCGGAGACGAGGCCTTGGAGGCCCACGCGTTCTGCAACACCGCGTTCCTCGCCCGGGACGCCGGCCGCCCGCGCGAGGCCGTGCGGGCCGCCCAGGCCGCCCAGCGCGTCGCCCGCCCGCTGGGCTCACCCCGGCTGATGTCGCTGCTCGCGCTGCGCGAGGCGGGCGGCTGGGCCGGGCTCGCCGACCGGGCCGGCTGCGAACAGGCCCTGGTGCGCGCGCAGGCCCTCTACGACCGGGGCCCCTGCGACGACGACCCCGAGTGGATGAGCTTCTACGGCGAGGCCGAGCTGGAGGGGCTCACCGCGCAGTGCTGGTCCACGCTGGGCGAGTGGCCGCGCGCGGCCCGGCACGCCGGGCGGGCCGCGCAGCTCCAGGACCCGCACTTCACCCGCAACATCGCCCTGTACACGGCCGAGTTCGCCGACGATCTCGCGCGCGGGGGGCGGCCGGACGAGGCCGCGGTCGCCGGGATGCGGGTCCTGGACCTGCTGGACCAGGTCCAGTCGTCCCGGATCCAGACCATGCTGGCGGGAACGGCGCGGGTGCTGCTGCCGCACCGGCGCGCCGGAGGCGTCTCCGCGTTCCTGGAGCGGCACGCCTCGACACCCCGCGTGCCCTGAACGCGGACGGTGCGGGGGTGGGCCGGCCCGGCGCCGGGGGGGCGGGCCGGTCAGGCCAGGTGGCCGAGGTCGTTCCAGCTCTCGATCGCCGGTTCGCCGTACGCCCAGCCCAGCACCGACAGCGACGTCGGGTTGAGACGGATCCGCGCCGCGAAGTCCAGCGGCAGCCCCAGCCAGCGTGCCCCTATGGAGCGGAGGATGTGACCGTGGGCGAAGACCAGGACGTCCCGGTCGGCCGAGCGGGCCCAGGCGACCACCTCGTCCGCGCGGGCCGTCACCTCGGCCAGGGTCTCCCCCTCGGGCACGCCGTCGCGCCAGATGAGCCAGCCGGGCCGGACGGCCTGGATCTCGGCGGGAGTCATGCCCTCGTAGGCGCCGTAGTGCCACTCCATGAGGGTGTCCCAGGCCTCGGCCCGTTCGCCGAAACCGGCCAGCTCGCACGTCTCCCGCGCGCGGACCAGCGGACTGGTGCGCGTCTCCACGCCCTCGAGGCCCCCGTACGGCGCCCGGTGCAGCCGCTCGCCCAGCAGTTTCGCGCCCCGTCGGCCCTCCTCCAGGAGGGGAACGTCGGTCCTGCCGGTGTGCTTTCCGGACAGCGACCACTCCGTCTGTCCGTGCCGGGCCAGCAGGATGCGCGGTGCCATGGGGGACCTTTCCGGGAGAACCCTGGGAGGAACCAGGGCTGCGATCAGGGGCGGATCCCCTCCATCATCGCTCACCCTGAACAGGGGCAACCCGGCGGGCGATCTCAGCGTCTTTGAGATCCGGGGCGCTCATCGCCGACTCGCCCACACGCCGTAAAGTGGCCTGTCCCGCGCCATCGGCGCCGCAGCGACCACACAGACCAGAAGGGGGAGGCGATCGGATGCCGCAGACCGAGACACCAGGCACCGAGGCGGCCCCGCGGGCGCGGCTGCGCTGGTGGACCGAGCTGCCCCTGATCCTGCTGGTGTACGTCTGCTACTCGGCGGGCCGGCTGCTCGCGCGGGGCGACGTGAGCACCGCCGTCGACCACGGCCTGGCGATCCTGCGCATCGAGAAGTTCCTGCACATCAACGCCGAGCACCCGCTCAACAGACTGTTCAGGACCGAGGCGTGGATCGGCGTGCCGGCCGACTTCTGGTACGCGTCGCTGCACTACGTGGTCACCCCGGCGATCCTGGTGTGGCTGTTCCGGTCCCGGACGCTGCACTACCGGGCGGCCCGCACCTGGCTGCTGACGTCCACCTTCCTGGGCCTCATCGGCTTCACGCTGATGCCCACCTGCCCGCCCCGGCTGCTGTCGGCGGGCCACGGCTTCGTCGACACGATGGCGCAGTACAGCTCGTACGGCTGGTGGGGCGGCGAGGCGAGCGCTCCGCGCGGCATGGGCGGGATGACCAACCAGTACGCCGCCATGCCCAGCCTGCACGTGGGCTGGGCCCTGTGGTGCGGTGTGATGCTGTGGCGGCACGGCGGCACCCGCACGGCCAAGACGGCCGGCGTCCTCTACCCGCTGGTGACGACGCTCGTGGTGATGGGCACCGCCAACCACTACTTCCTCGACGCCGTCGCGGGCGCGGCCGTCATGGGTCTCGCCCTGCTGCTGACCCCGCCGGTGATGCGCGGCGCGGACCGCGCGCGGGCGTATCTCATGGCCCGCACCCCGCTCGCCCCGGCGGCCTCCGCGGACGCACCGGCCTCGATTGTCAGTGACGGATGCCAGACTTCCACGGGTGAGCGAATTCCACGGCAGCGCGAGTCACGGCCCCGGCCGGGAGCCGACCCCGAAGCCTCTCCCGCCGACGCGGGGGACGGCGCTCCGGCAGCGGCTCGCTGAGCTGCGCGGTCCGGACGTCCCGGCCAAGGCGCTGGACGCCCGTGCCCTCGCGGCGCTCGCCGCGAACCCGGGCTGCAAGCGGCGCGCCATCCTCGACGGCGCCGGGGTCGACAAGGCGGCGCTGGCCGGCGCGCTGGGCTCGCCCTCGGCCTTCGGGCAGTCGCAGTTCGCCCTGACCCGCGGCAACGCCTTCGAGGCGAAGGTGAAGGCGGACGGCGGCGCGGAACTGCTGCGGCTGGTCCACGAACGGCTGGACCCGGCGGCGCCGCCGCCCGTCGACGCGGCGGTGCCCGAGCTGTCGGCGATCGGCCCCGAGGGTCGCACCGCGCGCACCGCGCTGGCCCTGCGCGAGGCCACCGCGGCGACGGGCGGCTGGACGCTCCTGGACCACCCGATGCTCTCGCTCGACGTCGCGGGCTCCGCCGCCTTCCTGGAACCGGACGCCGTCGTGGTGCACCCGGACGGCAGCTGGACGGTCGTGGAGATCAAGTCCTTCCCGATGCTGGACGGCTCGGCGGACCCGGCCAAGGTCGGCGCCGCCGCCCGGCAGGCCGCCGTCTACGTGCTGGCCCTGGAGGAGGTCGCCGCGCGCCTCGACCCGCCCCCGCGCGTGCGCCACCGCGTGCTGCTCGTCTGCCCCAAGGACTTCTCCAACCTGCCCACCGCGTCCGCCGTCGACGTGCGCAAGCAGCGCGCGGTCACCAGCCGCCAGCTGGCCCGGCTCACCCGGGTCCAGGACATCGCCGACGCCCTCCCCGAGGACGCCTGCTTCTCCCCCGCGCTGCCCGCCGAACAGCTCACGGCGGCCGTCGAATCGGTCGCGGCGACCTACGCGCCCGAGTGCCTGGCCGCCTGCGAGCTGGCCTTCCACTGCCGTGACCGCTCCCGCGCGGCCGGCGCGGTCACCTCCCTGGGCCGGTCGGTGCGGGCCGAACTGGGCTCCCTGACGACCGTCGACGAGGTCCTGGCGGCCTCCCGCGGCGAGGCCGGCGATCCACGGGACCCGGCGGTGGCCGCGCTGCGCAGAGCCGCCGCGCTGCGGGCCGAGGCGCTGGAGACGGCCGTCCCGCACGCACGGTCGGCGCACGCGCCGTGGGACGGGCGGACGCCGGACGCCGGGGCGGTGCCCGCGTGTCGCTGATCGCCACCCTCGCCCGGCTCGAGGCGGTCGCCACCGGCCGCGCCCAGCCCACCGCCACCGTCCGCCACCGGCGCCTGTCCGAGCGGCCGCTCGTCTTCGTGCCGCTGACCACCGCCGGTGAGGCCGGCGCCCCGCTGGGCGCGCTGGTCGGCACCGACCGGGACGCGCCGCGCCTGCTCGTCGTGCCGCAGCCCCGCGACCGCGACCTGCGGTTCGCGTTCCTCGCGGAACTGGCCGACATCGTGCTGCCCCACATCGACTCCTACGCCGACGACGTGGAGGCCGCCGAGCGCAACGAGACCGACCCGGAGACCGGCAAACGCGTCAAGGTCGAGGTCGAACTGTGCGCCGACGCGCCCCAGCTGATCGTCCCGAGCCGCGCGGGCGTCGACTACGTGCGCCTCCTGGGCCGCTCCATGCGCTTTCGGCGCACGGCCGAGCAGGATCCGCAGACGCCGTATCCCGCGCCCCCGCGCGTGCCGCTGCTCGGGCGGTGGCTGACCCACTTCGGGGAGCGTTCCCGGGTGCCCGGCTCGTCCCTGCTGCTCGCCGTCACGGAACTGCTGGGCCGCCACTGGGCCACGGGGCAGTCCAGCCTGGAGGACCAGCACCTGGGGGCGCTGCTGGCCTGGATCGACCCCCCGCCGGGCGAGACGGGCGCGCGGGCGGCGCTGCGGGCGGAGCTGGCGCGGGACGCCGGCGGCCAGCTGCTGTGCCCGCCGGCCGGCCCGGCGACCGACCCCGCCTTCGACAACAAGCTGCTCGCCCCGGCCATCGAGCGCTACGACCGCGCGCGCACCGCCCTGGCCGCCGCCGAGGACGGTCTGGAGGCCGACGACCGGCTGGGCGCGCTCACCGCCGCCGAGGGCGAGATCCGCGCGCTGGTGAGCAGCCGGACGCTGCCCACCTGGGACGCGGTGTGGCGCGGTCTGGACCTGCTGCGGTCGCTGCCGGAGGGCGCGCACGTCGAGGAGCGGTGGACACGCGACCGCTGGTCGTTCACCGGCCACCGCGACCGGGTCGTCGCGGGGGAGCCGCCGCAGCCGCGCCGGGACGACGCGGTCACCGCCGCGAACAAGCTCGCCACGCGCGAGCGCGAACAGGCCCGCCTGGAGGCCCAGGAGGCGCTGGACGACCCGCTGGTGATGGCGGCGCGGCGGCTGGCCGGGGAGGCGTTCACGGGCGAGGTCGTCGACGTCGTCATGGCGTACGGCGAGGGCAAGAGGCCGAGCCCGCGCCCGCTGGTCACCGTCCGCACGGAGGACATGCCGCATCTCGCGGAGCGCGCCAAGGTGTACCGGTCGCTGGGCGGAAAGCCGCAGGCGGCGGAGTTCGTGCGCTGGGAGGACCCGGACGGCGCAACCCATCCGGACGGCGCGCACGGCGCGGACGGCGCGGGCTTCGAGGACGGCACGGGCCGCGGGGGCGGGGGGCACGGGGTCGCGGACACCGGTCTGCTGGTGCTGCGGATCGTCGACAAGATGGGCCGCGGCAAGGAGCCGGAGGCGGGGTCCGTGCCGGAGAAGGGCGACCGGCTCTGCTTCACCCTCTTCGAGCACGAACAGCGCGGCGGCGCCAAGCTGCCCGACCCGGAGGAGACGCCGTGGACGCACGGCGGGCCGCCCGGCGAGCAGCCGCCCGAGTCCCCCGACTCCGTCACCCAGGAGGACCTTCTGTGACCGTCGAGGCCGCCGTCGACCCGGGCACCGCCGCGACCCGGGCCACCGACGCCATCCTGCGCGACACGCTGCACGGCACCGCGCGCGGGGTGGTCGTCGACTCCCCGCCGGGGGCCGGCAAGTCCACGCTCGTCGTCCGCGCCGCGCTCGAACTGGCCGACGCGGGGCGCTCGCTGATGGTGGTCGCCCAGACCAACGCCCAGGTGGACGACCTGGTCGCGCGGTTGGCGCGCAAGAGCCCCGAGCTGCCGGTGGGCCGGTTGCACAGCAGCGACGCCGACCCGTACGACAAGGCGCTGGACCGGCTGCCGAACGTGCGCAAGTCGGCGAAGGCGGGCGAGCTGACCGGGCTGCCGGTGGTCGTCTCCACCGCCGCCAAGTGGGCGCACGTGAAAGTGGACGAGCCCTGGCGGCACGCCATCGTGGACGAGGCGTACCAGATGCGGTCGGACGGGCTGCTCGCGGTGGCCGGGCTGTTCGAGCGGGCGCTGTTCGTGGGAGACCCGGGACAGCTGGACCCGTTCTCGATCGTGGGCGGCGAGCAGTGGGCGGGCCTGTCCTACGACCCGTCGGCGTCGGCGGTGTCCACCCTGCTCGCCCACAACCCGCAGCTGCCGCAGCACCGGCTTCCGGTGTCCTGGCGGCTCCCCGCGTCCGCCGCGCCTCTGGTCTCCGACGCGTTCTACCCGTACACCCCGTTCCGCAGCGGGACGGACCACGGCGACCGGTCGCTGTCCTTCGCCGTGCCCTCGGACGGCTCGGGCGCCGACCGGGTGATCGACGAGGCGGCGGAGTCGGGCTGGGGCCTGCTGGAGCTGCCCGCCCGGCACACCCCGCGCACCGACCCGGAGGCGGTGCGGGCGGTCGCCACGGTGGTGCGGCGCCTCCTGGACCGGGGCGGAGCGGCCCTCTCGGAGGGCTCCCCCGACCCGGCCCCGCTGACCGCCGGCCGGGTCGCCGTCGGCACGGCGCACCGCGACCAGGCGGCCGCGGTGCGCGCGGCGCTGAGCGAACTGGGCGTGGCGGACGTGACCGTGGACACGGCGAACCGGCTCCAGGGCATGGAGTTCGACGTCACGGTGATCCTGCACCCGCTCTCCGGCCGCCCCGACGCCACGGCCTTCCACCTGGAGACGGGGCGCCTGTGCGTCCTGGCCTCCCGCCACCGGCACGCGTGCGTGGTGGTGTGCCGGGCGGGAGTGGGCGACCTGCTGGACGAGTACCCCTCGACGGAACCCGTCCAGCTCGGGACGCTGGTGAAGTTCCCGGACGGCTGGGAGGCCAACCACGCCGTCCTGGCCCACCTCGCGGAACACCGCGTCCCCTGGGCACCGTGAGCCCGGGGCGCGCGCCCGGCGGGGTGAGCCGGCGCGTGGGCCCGGCGGCGCCGGGAACATCGGGGGGCGTTCGAGGCTTGAGAGTCGGGGGCCGAATGGCTCCCGTGTCACCGGGGGACAATGGAAGGTGGTCCACTCCACCGGCGCCGTCCACCGGTGGCGTCATACGAACCGTACGAGGAGGTCGAGACATGGCGGAGCCCACGCCGCGTCGGAACGAACCGCGGCTACGCCCCGCGCCCCTGCTCTTCGAGCCCGCCGCCGCGACCGGTGACCCGGAGCACTTCTTCGACCTGGAGTCGATGGACGATCCGGGGGCGCTGCTGGCGCGGGCGACGGAGCTGACGCTCGCGTTCCGGGCGGCGGCCGACCGGGCGGTGGAGTTCCAGGCCGTGGCGGCCGCGCAACTCGCCGATCCGCGCCGCTTCGACCGGCTGACGGCGGCGGACATCGCCGACCGGGCCGAGTGGACCGAGGACTACGCGAAGAAGATGGTCGAGTTCGGCCGCGATCTGCTGCGCGGCGACGCCGAGGGCCGGGGCCCCGCCGACACCGTCTGAACACCACCCGGCGGCCCCCACGGCGCCGCCCTCGCTCGCCCGCGCCCCCCGGTCCCCGCGCGCGGGCACCCTGCGCCCCTCCCGCCGACACGGCCGACGCCCGCTGAGCCGGTACTTCAGCCCCCCTGGCATATGCCGGGCGGGCAAGATACTCCTCCTCGTCGCCCGGCGTCCCGTTTTCCGGCAACCCTGCGAAATCACCCGTTCACTCCAGGTAGACCTGACGGCATGAGCAGCGCATACGACGAACCTCTCGGCGTCACCCCGGACGGCGCGGCCTGGCTGGCGTCCGCCGGAACGTATCCGCGCAGCACGCTCGCGTTCTGGGAGGAGCGGCCACAGGCCCCGGTGGTCCTGCCGTGCGGCTCGGTGTTCGACATCGTGAGCGCGCCCGCGCTGTTCGGGCGGCTGATGCTCGACCGGCTGTGGGCCGAGGGGCCGGGCTCCGGCCCGGTGGCCGCGTTCCGCGGACGCACGCTGCTGTTCGCCGCTCCGGGCACCGCCCATCGCCTTCCGTCGCTGCTGGAGTGGGAGGAGTGGGGCGCCGACGGCCGCCGGGAGGGCCGCGCCGCGACCGTGCCGCCACTGCTGTGCCACGGCACCGGCGACGCGGTGACCGTGCCCGCGCTCACCCCCTCCGACGCCGGGTGCGCCACCCGCTGGATGGTGGCCCCGGACACCCGTCACCCCTGGCTGCCGGGGCCCGAGATCCTGCTGTGGGCGGCGGTCCGGGCGGCCCGCTCGGCGGTGCGCATATCGATTTCTCCTCCCCCCGACCAGGATGCTAAGGTCTACGACGTCAGCAGGCGCCGCTAGCTCAGTTGGTTAGAGCAGCTGACTCTTAATCAGCGGGTCCGGGGTTCGAGTCCCTGGCGGCGCACAGACGGCAGAGGCCCCTCGCGGAAGCGAGGGGCCTTTCGCATGCCCGGCGCGGGCGCGCTCTCAGAGGTTCACGCCCGGCGTGATCTTCACCGCCCACTCCCCCGACGCGGTGCGCGCCTCCACGTCGACGCGGACGCCGCTGCCGGGGACGGTGAAGCTCTCGCCGAGGCCCACCGGGGCGTCGGCGAGGGGCGGATAGACCGAGTTCTCCCAGCAGGCCTCGGTGTGCGGGTGGGCGTCGAGCACCTCCACGGGACCGCGGCCCGAACGGGCGCCGCTGCTCACGCGGTAGACGAGGATGCCGGTGCGGCAGGCCGCGCGGTCGCTGCCCAACGGGCCGCGCGCCTCGAAGGCGAGCGCGCTGTCGGGGCCGGTGCGCACCACCGCGAGCTTGAGGCCCTCGCCGAGTCCGAAGGCCGGCGGCCCGGAGGCGCGGGCGACCGGCACTCCGGGTCCCGCGGCCAGCGGCTCCAGGGTCAGCCGGGTCGGGCCCGGGCCGTGCACGCACGCCACCTGGCGGTCGTCCAGCCAGCCCAGCTTCCACTTGTGCCAGGCGAACAGGTCGGGGGCCAGGCCGAACTGGCTTCCCATCAGGTCCCAGTCGCCCACGTAGGTGTCCCAGTCGCCCTTGCCGTCGGCGGGCCGGTGGTAGAGGTCGGGCAGGTCGAAGACGTGCCCGGTCTCGTGGGCGAGGACGAGCCGGTCCGGGGGGTGCTTTTCGAAGACGGTGACGACGCGGGGGATGTCCGTGCCGTCTGCGTGCAGCGGGGTCTGGAGGTTGACGACCTTCGTGGCGTCCGAGTCGACGCCGGGTGCGTCCGGGTCGGCCACGAAGTAGACGAGGTCGTAGCGGGAGAAGTCGACGTGCGGGTCGGCCGCGGCGAGGGCGTCGCGCAGATAGGCGGCCCGGCCCTCGGGGCTCCAGTCGCGCTGTATGGCGTAGGCGGTGGACGGCTTCGGCATGCGGATCCACCGCTTGAGCGGGTGCGGGCGCAGGGTGAACCTGCCGTAGGAGGCCTGGCGGAAGAAGCGGGTGGTGGCCGGGAAGTGGTCGGCGGCCAGTTCGGCGGGGGTGGCCATGGGCGTCCAGTCGGGGAAGGACAGGAAGACCATGACCGCGTCCAGGGCGCGCGTCGGGCGGGGGTAGGCGGTGTTCCAGGTGTCCAGGCCCTCGGAGTGGTGGGCGTCGGTGCGGGCCAGGGCGCACGGCGTCGCGGAGTAGGGCCCGGCGACCGAGGGGCCGCCGATCAGGGAGGTGGCCGCGAGCGCGGAGAGGGTGGTGAACACGGCCGCCGTACTGCGCAGTCGGGGGCAGGGGAACAGTCGCACGGGTCGCGGCAGACGCGGCACAGAGACCTCCGGGGGCGGTTCACGGGACACCGCCACCCAGCCTGTGTGAATTTGTCGTACTACGCCCTGTTTGTCTGCCCCAGACGAGTGAGGCGACGGGAAACGGGCATCACCCCGACACCCCCGGAATTCTCACGGAACGTCACAAGCGGTCGTCCGCCCTCAGAACGGGGCCAGGTGCGGGCAGAAACGATCTGTCAGAAGAGCGGGTTGTTCCGGGACACTGGGCAGTGGCTGCGCGGGTCCGGGGGCAGCATCTATGATCGGCAGACTTTCCTGCACGGACAGAGATCGAGTGCACTGCGGGAGCGAGCGGTGAGCGGAACGTCCGAAGGGCCGACGCCCGCGGCAGACCTCGACCGGTCAGCCGTCACAGAGAGTGACATCGACAGTACGGAAGGCGGCCCTCCGGGGCGCCGGCCGCCGGCCTACCGCTCCGTCTTCGGCGCGGCGCCCCTCGCCATGGCCGTCGTCGACGGCGAGGGCCGTGTCGTCGACGCCAACGACGCGCTCGGCGCGCTCCTCGGCGGCGGCAGCGCGGCGCTGGTCGGACGGGTCGCCTCCGACCTGCTGGACCTGGCCTCCGACCCGCGGACCTGGCACGCGTACCGCGAGGTGCTGCGCGGCCGGCGGGCGAAACTGCGCTGCACCCGGCGGCTGAAGCAGCCCGACGGCCGCTCGCTGTGGACGCAGATCACCGTCTCCCCGCTCGACGCCGGCGAGCCCGGCGTACTGCTGTCCGTCACCGACGTCAGCGCCCACCGCGACCTCCAGGCACGGCTGCGCCACTTGCAGATGCACGACCCGGTGACCCGGCTGCCCAACCGCACCCTGTTCTTCGAGCGGGTGTCGGCCGCACTGGAGGCGGAGGCGTACGAACAGAGCGGAACCGGCCGGATCGGCCTGTGCTACCTGGACCTGGACGGTTTCAAGGCCGTCAACGACACCCTCGGGCACCGCGTCGGCGACCGGCTGCTGGCCGCCGTCGCCCAGCGGCTCACGGAGTGCGCCGCCGCGGCCGGGCAGACCCGGCCGAGCGTTCCGCTGGTGGCGCGGCTCGGCGGCGACGAGTTCGCCCTGCTGGTCGAGGACTCCACCGGCACCGACCAGCTCGCCGACCTGGCCGAGTGCGCGCTCAAGGCGCTCCAGGCGCCCTTCGACCTGGCCGGGCACCGGCTGAACGTCTCGGCGTCGATCGGGGTCGTGGAACGGCACGCCGCCGGCACCACGGCGACCGGGCTGATGCAGGCCGCCGACACGACCCTGTACTGGGCGAAGGTGGACGGCAAGGACCGCTGGACGCTGTTCGACCCCGAGCGCAACGCCCATCTGATGACCCGGCAGGCGCTGGCGTCGACGCTGCGGCCCGCCATCGAACGTGGCGAGTTCCGCCTCGACTACCAGCCGCTGGTCGGCATGTCCGACGGCCGGCTGCGCGGGGTGGAGGCGCTGGTGCGGTGGGACCACCCCCGGTTCGGGCTGCTGTCGCCGAATCGGTTCGTCGCGCTCGCCGAGGAGGACGGCTCGATCGTCCCGCTCGGACGATGGGTTCTGGCCACCGCCTGCCGGCAGGCCCGGCAGTGGCAGCTGGACAACCCCGACGAGGAGCCGCTGTTCGTCAGCGTCAACGTGGCGGTCCGTCAGGTGTGGGACTCCGACCTGGTGGCGGACGTGGCGAGGATCCTCGCCGAGACCGGGCTGCCGCCGCGTCTGCTGCAACTGGAGCTGACCGAGTCCGCGGTGATGGGCTCGGCGGGACGGCCGTTGCAGGCATTGCAGGCGCTCAGCGAGATGGGCGTGGGGATCGCCATCGACGACTTCGGCACCGGCTACTCCAACCTGGCCTATCTGAGCCGGCTGCCGGTGTCGGTGCTGAAACTGGACGGGTCCTTCGTGCGCGGCTTCCAGTACGAGAGCGACAAGGAGGGGGCCGCCCCGCCGAACCCGGCCGACCAGGTGGTCGTCGAGGCGATGATCGACCTCGCGCACCGGCTGGGGCTGACCGTCACCGCCGAGTGCGTGGAGACGTCCGCGCAGGCGACCCGGCTGCGCAGCATCGGCTGCGACACCGGGCAGGGGTGGCTGTACTCCCGCCCGGTGTCGCCGGACCGCATCTCCGAACTGCTCGGGGCGGACGCCGGGACGCGGCCCGCCCCGGACTCCGGGTCGCAGTCCTACGCCGTCGGCAACCCGTAGGCGTCGGCGACCAGTTCGTAGGAGCGCAGGCGCAGTTCGCCGCGGTGGGCGTGGCTGGTGAGCATCAACTCGTCGGCGCCGGTGCGCTTGTGGAGTTCATCGAGTCCGGCGCGGACCTCCTCGGCGGCGCCGTGGACGATGTTCGCGGTCCAGGAGTCGATGAACTCCCGCTCCATGGGGCCCAGTTCGTAGCCCTCCGCCTCTTCGGGGGAGGGGAACAGGCCGGGGCGGCCGGTGCGCAGGCGGAGCATGTTGACGCCGGTGGCCAGGACCTGGCGGCGGGCCTCGCGCTCGTCGTCGGCGGCGAGCACGGAGACGCCGATCAGGGCGTAGGGCTCTTCCAGCACCGCGGACGGCCGGAACGACTCCCGGTACAGGTCGAGCGCCGGGACGGTGTTCTGCGCGGAGAAGTGGTGCGCGAAGGCGAAGGGCAGGCCGAGCACCGCGGCCAGCCGGGCGCTGAAGCCGGAGGAGCCGAGCAGCCAGACCGGCGGCCGGTGCGGTGACTGGACGCCGCCCGGCGACGAGCCCTGCACCGGGCCGGGGATGGCGTGGATCCTGCGGTAGGGGTGGCCGTCGGGGAAGTCGTCGTCCAGGAAGCGGATCAGCTCGGCGAGCTGCTCGGGGAAGTCGTCGGCGCCCTCGTTCAGCGTGGCCGACCTGCGCAGGGCGGCGGCCGTCGCGCCGTCGGTGCCCGGGGCGCGGCCCAGTCCGAGGTCGACGCGGTGCGGGGCCAGCGCCTCCAGGGTGCCGAACTGCTCGGCGATGACCAGGGGGGCGTGGTTGGGCAGCATGACGCCGCCGGAGCCGAGCCGGATGCGCTCGGTGTGCGCGGCGAGGTGGGCCAGGATCACGGCGGGCGAGGAGGACGCGACGCCCGGCATGGAGTGGTGCTCGGCGACCCAGTAGCGGTGGAAGCCGCGGGACTCGGTGAGCCGGGCGAGGTCGACGCTGGTGCGCAGGGCGTCGGTCGCGGTCCGGCCGGAGCCGACGGTGACCAGGTCCAGCACGGACAGGGGCACGGGGGCGCTCCCGAGCGCCGTGCCGCGGATCTCGTCCGCGGCCGTGGCACCGGTCGCCGCCGTCCCGGTGGCCGGCGCATCGGCTCCGGCCGTCCCGGTGGCCGTCGTCTCGTCCGCCGTCTCGTCCGCCGCCACGGGGGTCCTCCTGTCGTCGACCGTGTGTCCGTCCTCGTCGCACCAACAGGAGGCTGTCCCCGCTTATTCCCGGCCGCGGGCGGCCCACCGGCTCAGACCTGCACGGTCGGCTCCCGCACGAACAGCGCGCCGAGCCCCGGCGCGTGCACGCGGCGGTCCGTCAGGCGCAGCGCCTCCCAGACGGTGACCTGGTTGGCGGTCAGGACGGGCTTGCCGAGTGCCTCCTCCAGCGCGGGCAGCCAGGCGGCCGTGTGCAGGGCGGTGCTGGGCAGCAGGACCGCCTGCGCGTCGGGGGTGTCGGCCGCCCGGGCGAGGGCGAGCACCTCCGCCTCGCCCCACGCGCCGGCCTCGGCCGCGCCGGCGGCCCCGCCGCCGCGCACGCCGGTCACCTCCAGTCCGCCCGCGCGCAGGAAGTCGGCGAACAGCGCGGTCACGTCCTGCGGGTAGACCGCGGCGACGGCGACCCTGGCGGCCCCGACCTCGCGGGCCGCGTACACGAAGGCGAAGGAGGTGGAGGAGGCCGGCATCCCGGCGGTGACGGCCAGGGTGCGCACCTGCTCCTGGGCGCCGTCCCAGCCGTGCACGAAGCCGCCGCTCGTGCAGGCCCACACGACCGCCTCGGCGCCGGCGAGCCGCAGCTGCTCGACGCCCTTCGCGAGCCGTTCGGGCGCGCCGAGCCCCCTGAGCGCGTCGACCCGGTGGGTGTCCTCGCCGACGTCCGTGTGGACCAGGTCCACCCGGATGTCGCTGCCCAGGAGCTGCTCGATGCGGGGGTAGTCGTCCTCGGCCGAGTGGCCCGGGTAGAGGATTCCGAGTGCGGTCATGTCCAGCCTTCCTGCTGCTGCTCATCGTCCGGCGGTACCGGGCCTCCCGCGGTGCGGAGCGTCGCCGCGGCGCACGGGTGTCCGGCGGTTCGGCGGGCCGCACGCGCGCCGGGGCTTCCAGCAACGCCTGTACGGTCCCACCGCTCGGGTACCCAGTCGGCGCAACGCCGCCCACACGGTCACCTGGTTGGCCGAGATGACCGGTATGCACGATTCGGGCTCCGGACGGGGGCCGGGCGGGTCCGGGGCCCGGGAGCGGCGCGGGGCGGCCGGGCCGCGCGCAGCGGCGGACGGGCCGGGACGCAACGCGGCGGCGCGGCGGCCGTGTTGACGACCGCGGGTCCGGGTGCCAACGTGGTCGATCCGCGCACGTCGGACACATGGGTCACGGACGAGGGGGGCACCGGATGGGCGACGCCCCGGAGGCTCTCCCGACGCTGCTCGTCCTCGACGCCGACCCCCTCCCCCGGCTGGGGCGGCTCACCGGACGGGCCCGGGTGCTGCACACCGACGAGGCCTCGCTCGCAAAACGGCTCCCGGCCGCGGACGTGCTGCTCGTCTGGGACTTCACCTCGCACGCGGTGCGCGCCGCCTGGCCGGGCGAAGGGCCGCGGCCGCGCTGGGTGCACACCGCGAGCGCGGGCGTGGACCACGTGATGTGCCCGGAACTGGCCGCGTCGGACACGGTGGTGACGAACGCCCGCGGCGTCTTCGACGAGCCGATCGCCGAGTACGTCGCCGCGCTGGTGCTGTCGATGGCCAAGGACCTGCCCCGCACCTGGGAGTTCCAGCAGCGCGGCGCGTGGGTGCACCGGGAGACCCGGCGGGTCGCCGGGGGCCGGGCCGTGGTCGTCGGGTCCGGGCCGATCGGACGGGCGATCGCCCGCACGCTGAAGGCGCTCGGGCTGACCGTCGCGGTCGTCGGCCGGGTCCCGCGCACCGGCATCCACGGCCCTCAGGACCTGGACCGGCTCCTGGCCCGCGCCGACTGGGTGATCGCCGCCGCCCCGCTCACCGAGCAGACGCGCGGCATGTTCGACACCCGCCGGTTCGGCGTGATGCAGCCCTCCGCCCGGTTCGTGAACGTCGGCCGCGGACAGCTGGTCGTCGAGGACGCGCTGGTGCGGGCGCTGGAGCGGCGCTGGATCGCGGGCGCCGCGCTGGACGTCGTCTCCGACGAGCCGCTCGCCCCCGACAGCCGGCTGTGGCGGGTTCCGGGGCTGCTGATCTCACCCCACATGAGCGGCGACACCATCGGGTCGTCCGACGAACTCGGCGCTCAGTTCGTGGACCTGTTCGAGCGGTGGGCGGCGGGCCGGCCGCTGAAGAACGTGGTCGACAAGCAGCGCGGCTACGTGCCCGGCCACTGACGGCCCAGGGGGCCGGTGCCGCAGAGGGGCACGGACGGTCAGGCGGTGGCCGGGGCGGTGCGGCGCAGCTCCTCCTGCCAGACCGGGCTCGCGAAGTAGTGGTTGTCGTACCGCTCGGAGCTCGCCCGGATCTCCTCGACGTCCGCCTCGCCGCGGTACACCCGCTCCAGCAGCCGGTAGTAGTCGAAGCGGTGCAGGCCGGGGGTGAACAGGACGAGCAGTTCGGCGGTGCTGTCGACGCCCGGCGCGAACGCGTGCGGGACGGTCGGCGGGACGGTCAGGAAGTCGCCGGCGCCCAGGGTGCGCACCTCGTCGCCGACCAGGAAGCGCATCGTGCCGTCCAGGACGAGGAAGACCTCGGTCGCCTTGGTGTGGAAGTGGGCGGGGGCGCCGGGCGAGCCCTTGGCGAAGGTCGCCTTGTTGGCGGTGAGGGCCCCGTCGGTGGCGCCCGCGTCGGCGAGCAGGGTGATCAGGCTGAGGGCGCCGTCCTGCACGGTCTCGGCGTGGTCGGCGCGGACGAGGAGGGGGCTGCTCATGGGGACTCCCGGAGGTCGGTCGATGGTCCCGCGGACGAAGCCGCAGGACCGGCACACAGATCAATCTAGGCGGCCGAAAGACCCGGCGAGGGGTTCAATTCCGAGGCACTCTCGTGGGTCAATTCGGGAGTCGATGTCATGGGTCGACGTCACGGGTCGACGTCGTGGGTCGATCCGGCCGACAGCCGCACGCGCGCGGCGGGACCGCCCGCCGGGCGACGGCCCCGTCCACGGCGGAACGGGGGCGCTCGCGCGGGCCGGCCGGGGCGGGCCCGCGGGCGTCTTTGCCATGGCGACGGTCCGGTCCGCACCTGCGCGACTCCCGCGGACGGACGGACGGGGCAGGCGGGCCCGCCCGGCAGACCGCGGGGCGGGCGGTCAGCCGTGCCGAAAGCCACCGGCATGACTCGTGTGATGTCGGGTAGCTGCGCGCCCATGGCTCGACCACATGCAAACCGACCAGAAACCGCCGGCAGACCCTCCCGTGGGCTGAGCCGCCGTTCGCTCTTTGCGGGAGCGGTGTCGCTGGGCATCGCGGGAAGCCTCGGGGCGGCCGGGTGCAGCCGTGTCCCGGACGGCGGAAAGGTGCTGGGAGGCAGCCTCCTGGACACCCTGCGCGATCAGGGATCCGTGAAGATCGGCATCGCGAGCGAGCCACCCTTCGGCTACGTCGGGGAGGACGGCCGGGCCACCGGAGAGGCGCCCGCGATCGCGGAGGCGGTGTTCAAGAAGCTCGGCATCGACGACGTCAAGCCGGTGCCCGTGGACTTCGGCGCCCTGATACCCGGCCTGAAGGCGCGGCAGTTCGACGTGGTGTCCGCGGGGATGTACATCAACCCGGTCCGCTGCGAGCAGGTGCTGTTCGCCGACCCGGACTATCTGATGCTGGACTCCTTCATCGTCAGGAAGGGCAACCCGCACGGCATCAGGACGTACGCCGACATCGAGAAGAAGGGGCTGAAACTCGCCTCCGGAAAGGCGTACGCCCAGATCGACTACGCCAGGGCGGCCGGCATCGGCGACGTCCTGGTCCTGCCGGACCAGGTGGCCGGGCTGGACGCGGTGGCCCAGGGCCGGGTGGACGCGTTCGCGGGCACCCGCATCACGGTCAGGTCGGCGGTGGCGGGCTCCGCGCGCGTGTCGGCGACCGAGCCGTTCCAGCCGGTGGTCGACGGCAAGCCCGCCTACGGCGCGGGCGGCTTCGCCTTCCGGCAGTCCGAGCGCAACCTCCGCGACGCCTTCAACGCGGAACTGCTGAAGCTGAAGCGGGACGGCTACCGGGAACTCCTGAAGATCGTCGGCCCGTTCGGCTTCACCGAGGCCGACATGACCGACCTGACGGCGAAGGAGCTGTGCGGCTGATGATGAGTGCGCAGTTCTTCACGACCTGGTTCCTGCCGGGCGTCTGGATCACCGTCCAGGTGACCTTCCTCTCGGCCGTCCTGGCTGCGGCGGTCTCCTTCGGGATCGGTCTCGCCCGCGGCTCGCGCCTGTGGATCGTCCGCTTCGTGGCCGGCGTCTACTTCGAGGTCTTCCGCGGCATGTCGGCACTGGTGCTGATGTTCTGGATGTTCTTCGCGCTGCCCCTCTTCGGCTGGCAGCTGGAGCCCTTGTGGGCGGGCGTGAGCGCGCTGGGCCTGACCTACGGGGCCTACGGCTCCGAGATCGTCCGCGGCTCGCTGGCCGCCGTCCCGACGGCGCAGAAGGAGGCGGGCGTGGCGCTCGACTTCACCCGGTGGCAGCGGCTGCGCCTGATCGAACTGCCGCAGGCCTGGCCCGAGATGATGCCGCCGTTCAACAATCTGCTGATCGAGCTGCTGAAGGGCACCGCCCTGGTCTCGGTGATCACGGTGGCCGACATGACGTTCGCGGGCAACCTGCTGCGGCTGGGCACCAACGAGACCACCCCGGTCTACACGCTGCTGCTGGTCCTGTACTTCCTCCTCGCCTTCGTCATCACCCGCGGCATGCGGATGCTGGAGCGCAGGGCCAAGGCCGGGGTCGGCGAACTGCCGAGGAAGACGCGCGGCGGTGGCGGGACCGGCACGGGCGGCGGCGCGCGCGGCGCGGGCCTGCCCGCCGGTCCGCGGTCCGCGGGAGGTGTGCGATGAACTGGGACTGGAACGTCGTCGACGACTTCATGCCGCGGTTCTGGGACGGGGTGCTGGTCACCCTCCAGGCGCTGGCCGTCGGCAGCCTGATCGCCTTCGCCCTGGGCCTGGTCTGGGCCCTCGCGCAGCGCTCCGCGCGCGTGTGGGTGCGCTGGCCGGTCGTCGCGGTGACGGAGTTCATCCGCAACACCCCGCTGCTGGTGCAGCTGTTCTTCCTGTTCTACGTGGTGCCGAACTTCGGCCCCTCGATGTCGCCGCTCACCACCGGGATCGTCGGCCTCGGGCTGCACTACTCCACGTACACCGCCGAGGTCTACCGGGCGGGCATCGACGGCGTCCCGGCCGGCCAGTGGGAGGCGGCCACGGCGCTGAGCCTGTCCAGGGGCCGCACCTGGCGGGTGGTGATCCTTCCGCAGGCGATCCGCCGGGTCGTCCCGCCGCTGGGCAACTACGTCATCGCCATGCTCAAGGACTCGCCGATGATCGCCACCATCGGCGCGTTCGACATGCTCGGCGAGGCCCAGACCTTCAGCAACGAGACCTTCACCACGGAGGCGCTCACCGTGGTGGGCGTGGCGTTCATCGTCATCGCCTACCCCGCCTCCCTCCTGATCCGACTCCTGGAGCGACGCCTTGTCCGCTGACACCGACACCGCACAGACCGCCGACGCCGTCGCCAACCCGCCGGTGGACGGCAGCGAACTGATCCGCTTCGACCAGGTCACCAAGCGGTTCGGCGACAACACCGTCCTCGACCGGCTCGACTTCTCCGTCGACTCCGGCAAGCACGTCACCCTGATCGGCCCGTCCGGTTCCGGCAAGACGACGATCCTGCGGCTGCTGATGACGCTGGCCACGCCCGACGAGGGCACGATCAGGGTCGGCGGCCAGTACCTCACCCACGAGGAACGCAACGGCAAGCTCGTCCGGGCCGGCGAGAAGCACGTGCGCGAAGTCCGCAAGAACATCGGCATGGTGTTCCAGCAGTTCAACCTCTTCCCGAACATGAAGGTGCTGCGCAACATCACCGAGGCACCGGTCACCGTCCTCGGCCTGTCCAGGGACGAGGCCGAGGAGCGCGCCCGTGACCTGCTCGAACTCGTCGGGCTGAGCGAGCACGTCGACAAGTACCCCACGCAGTTGTCCGGCGGCCAGCAGCAGCGGGTGGCGATCGCCCGGGCGCTGGCGATGCGGCCCCAGGTCCTGCTGCTGGACGAGGTGACCTCCGCGCTGGACCCGGAGCTGGTGGCCGGCGTCCTGGACGTGCTGCGGGACATCGCCCGCACCACCGACATCACGATGCTCTGTGTGACGCACGAGATGAGCTTCGCGCGGGACATCTCGGACCAGGTCCTGATGTTCGACGCCGGCCGCGTCATCGAGTCGGGCCCGCCGGAGAAGATCTTCAGCGAGCCGGAGCGGGAACGGACCCGGGAGTTCCTCGGCGCCGTGCTGTGACCCGGCCCGGCCCCCCGCGCCCGGTCCGGGCACACGGTCCGGACGCACAGTCCGGACACAGAGGGGCGGGCATATGCCGTCGGAACAGTCCGCGTGCGGGGAGGAGGCGGAATCCTCTCCACCCCCTCCCCGCAGGGCAGTTGGCCGTTATGGTGGAAGCGGTTCACTGACCGGATTACGGCCCACTACAGCAGCGCAGCCGGCACGGCTGACGCAGGGGGAACCGTGGCGCTGAAGCACGAGCCGACCGCGCCGTACCACTCGGCCCAGGAGGCGCTGCGCGTCCTGGAGACGGTGGCACGGCACTCCACCGGTGTCACCGACGACGAACTCGCCCGCGGGAGCGGCCTCGGCGCGGAGCGGCTGACCACGCTCCTGCGCATGCTGCGCCGCGAGGGCTACGTGGAGCAGATCGCCGACGGGGCGTACGTCTCCGGCGACGCCCTCGCCCGGCTGGGATCCGCGCACCACCGGGAACAGGCCCTGCGCGACAAGCTCCAGCACACCCTGGACCGGCTCCGCGACTGCGTCGGCGCCGCCGTCTACATCAGCCGGTACGTCGACGGCGAGGTCACCATCACCCAGTACGCCGACGGTCCCGCCACGCCGGCCGTCCACGAATGGGTCGACTTCCGCTCCTCGGCGCACGCCACCGCGCTCGGCAAGAGCCTGCTGGGCCAGCTCGACCACAACGGCCGCCGCGACCACCTCTCGCGGCACAGGATGGCCCGGCTCACCTCGCGCACCATCACCAGCGACAAACTGCTGCTCTCCCGTCTGGAGGCGCAGCCGCCCACGGTCCCGGTGCTCGATCTCCAGGAGTACGCGATCGGCACGGTCTGCGCGGCCGTCCCGCTCACCGCCGGGGCCACGGCCGGCTGTCTGGCCCTGTCCCTGCCGGTCGCCCACGCCCACCGGCTGCGCCAGGCGGCCGAGACGCTGAACAGGAACGCGGCGCCGGTGCTGCTGTCGCTGGCCATCTGAGACCCGCCCGCGGGGGCGCGGCGGCGGGTGCGGCGGGGTGGTCGGAAGCACCCCCGCGGACCAGGTAGTATTTTCTCCGTCGCCAGCCGCCGAAGGCGGAGGGCGGGAGTCATGCGCCGCTAGCTCAGTTGGTTAGAGCAGCTGACTCTTAATCAGCGGGTCCGGGGTTCGAGTCCCTGGCGGCGCACAGTGGAAGGGCCTCTCGTGGACACGGGAGGCCCTTCGCCTTGCCCGGCGGGACCGGTCAGGCCGGCCTCCCCCGCCGCGAGCCGGCGATAGCCGCCCTCCCCGGGCGGACGCCACCACACGGGATCGGCGCAGTGCGGTCCCTCGCGCCGCAGCAGCGCCCGGTGGATCTTGTTCGTGGCGGTGACGGGCATCCACTCCACCACCCGCACGAACCGGGGCGCCATCTTCGTGCCGAGGTCGGGCTGGGCGTCCAGGAAGGCGGCGAAGTCCGCGGGATCGAAGGTCCCGGCCAGCGCCGCCATCACCTGGTCCCCGGTCACCGGGTCCGGCACCGCGTAGACGGCGACGGCCGCCGCCCCCTCGTACCGGGCGAGGATGTTCTCGATCATCGCCGCGGCCAGGTTCTCGCCGTCGACGCGGAGCCGGTCGTCGGTGCGGCCCGCGAAGTACAGGTAGCCCGCCCGGTCGCGGAAGAAGAGGTCGCCGGTCCGGTACGCGCCGTCCGCGCCGCGCCGCTCCGCCTCCGCCGCGGGATTGCGCCAGTAGCCCTCGAAGGGGTTCGGCCCCCGGTTGACCAGTTCGCCGATCGCCTCGTCGCCGTTCAGCAGCCGTCCCGCCGCGTCGAACACGGCCGGCGGACACTCCGCGCCCGATTGCGGGTCGAGGACGACGAGACCGGCGCCCGCCGGGCCGACCGCTCCCGCCGGAGTCCCCGGCGACCACTGCACCGCCGCCCCGCCCTCGGAGGAGCCGTACCCCTCCACCAGGCGCACGCCGAACCGCCGCTCGAACGCCGCCGCGTCCACCGCGCCCGCCTCGGTGCCGAAGCCCAGCCGGAGCACGTGGTCGCGGTCGTGCGGGCCCGGCTCGGTGGCCAGGACGTACTGGACGGCCCGGCCGACGTAGGTGAAGTAGGTCGCCCGGTAGCGCCGCACGTCGGCCAGGAACCCGGAGGCCGAGAAGCGCCGGCGCAGCGCGACCCCGGCGCCGGCCGTCAGCGCGGGCGCCCAGTCGGCGATCACCGCGTTGCCGTGGAACATCGGCATGCAGACGTAGTGGACGTCGTCCGGGCCGACGGAGAACTGCCCGGCCAGCGAGCGGCCGGCGGCGGCCAGCCGGCCCTGGGTGCAGATCGCGGCCTTGGGCGCGCCGGTCGAGCCGGAGGTGAAACAGAGCAGGAGCCGGTCGGCCGGGGTGGCCCGCGAGGGGTCCGGGCGGGCGTCCGCGTAGGGGGCCAGCAGGGCGCCGTACTCCGCCGTGTCCGTGCCGAGCAGCCGGACGCCCGGAAGGTCGAGGCCCCGGAGGAGCCGCAGGTGGGCGGAGTCGGTGATCAGCAGCCGGCACTGGGTGTGCAGGATGTCGCGGGCCAGTTCGGGGCCGCGCCGGGTGGAGTTGATCCCGGCGACGGCCGCCCCCGCGAGGGCCGCGGCCGACAGCCACAGGGGGTACTCCGGTGTGTTGTCCAGCAGCACGCCCAGGTGCGGCGGGCCGTCCGGTGGCAGCAGGTCGTGCAGCAGGGCGGCGCGGGCGGCGGCGCCCGCGGCGACCTCGTGGTGCGTGAGGACGGTGTCCTCGCACCACAGTCCCGGCCGGCGATCGCCCCAGCGGGCCGCGACGAGTTCGGCGACCGTGCCCGCCGCCCTGATGGAGTCCATGGCCGCGCAGGGTAGTTGACGCTCCGTCAGATGTGGAGGGTCACGGCATCGGCATCACTTCGCCCGCCTCGTCGAACATCAGGTGGACGCCGATCATGAAGAAGACGCAGAAGGCGAGGGCGGCGGCCAGGAAGCCCAGCAGGCATCCCGACTCGGCGAAGAGCCGGCCACGGGCCGGGGCCTTGGCGGTCGCCTCCTCGGGACGGACCGCCGCGTAGCGGACGGTGACGACGTCGCCCTCCAGGATCGTCCCCGGGCCGTCCGCCTCCTCGAAGCGCACGACCCGGCCGTCACGGGTGGTGAACTCGAAGACATGGTGAAGGGTCGTGCCGATCGCGGTGTCACCGCCACCGCTGAGCGTCGTGTACGCCCGCAGGCAGCGCGCCTGCGCGGTCAGGCCGCTGCTCCAGGCCCGCGCGATCCGCCGGGACTTGGCCAGCACGCGGGACATGCCGAACAGCAGTCCCGCCGCCATCACGCCCGGGACGACGTAGAAGAACGCTTCCATGAACTCCCCCGATGTTCCCTGTACGCCGGCCTGGTCGGGCCGGCGTGCAGGGAACGTACCCGTGCGCGGGCACGGGGGACCTCAAGCGATGCTCAGGAATGCCGTCCCGTTCAGAACGTGACGTCCGAGCACGCGTAGAAGGCGTTGGCCGTGTCGGCGATCGTCCACACCGCGACGATCATGTGACGTCCGCTGAGCCCGGACGGCAGCGTGCCGCTGTGGGAGAGGGTCGACGGGGGCCGCTGACCGCCGTAGGGCACGGTCAGGAACGGGGTGAGGGTGAGGTCGGAGCGGGCCAGGTCGTGGTTCTGGTTCCAGCCCTGCCGGGTGACGTAGTACTTGAAGTCGGTCGTGGCGTGCATCGCGGTGAACTGCCAGCGGAAGGTGTAGCTCTGACCGCCGGTCAGCCTGGTCGTGGGCCATGCCCCGCCCGAGGGGGTCCTCGGGCTGTCGAGCTGGGCGAAGCGGGTGTTGCCGCCGGAACAGATCCGGCCGTCCGCGGGGCCGGAGGCCGGGAAGCCCTTCGGCCCCTCGACGCTCTGCGGCTCCCACTGGATGTCGCCGCAGTTGGCGACCGAGCCGTTCTGGCAGAGCTTCTGCCGGCTCACGGGGAGGTCGGTGTAGCCGTGGCCGCTCGCGCCCCCGGCGGTGAGCACGAAGGCCCCCGCCGTGGTGAGTCCGAGCGCGGCCGCGTACCACCTGGTCTTCTTGCCGGTTCCTCTTCGGGTCTTCTCGCGCATGCTGGCGCTCCTGGTGAACGTGGGGAGTTCAGGAGTTCGGTGAACCGTGCCGTGCAGGTCTAGACCAAGTTTGAGATTATTGCCGATTCTTGGCCATGTCCAGACCAATCACGCCTGCTCCTGCCGCCCCGCGCAGAACGCCACCGTCAGGTCCTTCACCAGCGCCTTGCGCTCGTAGTCGTCCAGCTCCACCAGCCCCCGCATCGTCAGCCGGGTCACCGTGTCCTCCACCGAGTCGACCACGGACGTCAGCACCGTCGCCCGGTGCTGGGCGTCGAGCGCGGCGATCCGGCGGCGGTGCATCGCGGCGGCCACCTCGGGCGCGTACTCGATCCGGACCGGCCGCACCGAGAACACCTCCAAACCGATCGCACCGGCCTCCGCCGCCACCAGCCTGCTCAACGCCTCCGCCGACGCCTCCACCGAACCGCGCCCCGCCGCCGGCGTCTCCACCGGGACCCGCACCAGCGCCGCCTCCACGCACTCGCGCAGATACGTCTCGTGGTCCTCCACACCCAGCGTGGCCCGCGCGGTGTCCCGCACCCGCCACACCACCAGCGCCACCACCCGCAGCGCCACACCGCTGCCGTCCGCGGCCGGCATCGGCTCACTGCGCCAGTGCCGCAGCCGCACGTCCACCCGCCGGCGCAACAGCAACGGGTTCACCCACAGCAGGCCGGTGCGCCGCACGGTCCCCCGGTAGCGGCCGAATAGGCCGAGCACCCAGGCCCGGCCGGTCCGGCCCCGGGCGAGCCCGCCGAAGCCGAACAGCCCCAGCGCGCCCGCCCCCGCGTACACCGCCCACTGCGCCGGTCCCAGCCCGGCGCCCGCGAACTCCGGCAGCCGCAGCGCCCGCACCGCGACCCGCGGCAGCACCCCGGCCCACCACGAGGCGGCCACACAGCCCGCCACCCCGCAGGCCCCGGCGAACACGCCCAGGACGCCCGGCAGCACCCGGGCCGGCCGCTCCACCAGGCCGGGGTCGACCTGCGCCGCCGGACGCGGCTTGACCGACGCTGGGCGGCGCAGCCGCGGCTGCTCCCCGGTGCCCGTCCGGCTGCCCACCACGGCGGGCGCCAGCGGCACCGGCCGCGGCTCCGGCTCGTCCCGGAACAGCAGGTGGACGGGGATCTCCGTGGTCGCCTCGTTCTGGATGAGCCGGGCGGGCCGGGCCGGCCCCTCGGGCTCGGGTGTCGGTGAAGTGGTCGTGTGCACTGCGTGCCTCCAGCCTCCGCGCCAGATACGCCATGACAGGGGTGACGAGGGTTACCAGGATTACGAGAGTGACGTGGAATGACGAGTGACGAGAGCGAGGGGGACGACGGGCGACGAGGGTGACGGGCGGCTACGAGAAGAGGCGGCGCCAGGTCTCGGGGCCCGGGTAGCCGTCGGCGGCGCCGCCGCGCCAGCCCTGGGCACGCTGGAAGGCCTCGACCGCGCGCCGGTCCGCCTCGCCCCAGAGCGGACCCGGACCCGTCGTGTAGAACCTGCCGAACCCCTTCGCCGCCAGCCGCGCCCCCAACTGCGTGACGGACGCGCTCCGCACCCCTGGCCGGAACACCGCCCGGCCCGGATAGGCGGGAACGCGCGCCCCGGCGGGCGTGCCGGGCGCCCCCGCCGCGCCGCTCCCGGCCCCCGCGCCCGCAACCCCACCGGCGCCGCCCGCCCCGATGTTCCGGCCCTTGCCGGTGACCAGCAGCGACCAGGTCCGGGGGCCCGGCAGGCCGTCGGCGTCGGCCCCGCTCCAGCCCTGCGCCAGCTGGAACGCCTGCGTGGCCCTGCCGTCGGCCGCCGACCAGCGCGGGCCCGGCCCCGAGCCGTAGAAGCGCCCGCCGCCGCGCTCGACGAGGAGCCGGCCGAGCAGGGTGACGTACGCGTTGTCCGCGCCGGGTCCGAAGGCCGCCCGCCCCGGGAACGGCGTCGTCGGCGCGCTCCCGCCCGCGGCCTTGCCCCCGCCCCCGGCGGCCCCCGCCTCCGGGCCGGCCGGCGCGGGTGAGGTGAGCCCCTTGTAGCGATAGGGGATGTACTGGTCCGAATGGCTCCAATAGGCATAGGGAGTGGCCTGGCGGCGAGTGGTCGGACGGGTCTGCTCGTAGACGACGTAGTAGCTGTGCGTGTAGTCCGTCCAGCCACCGAAAAGGACGACGTGCGAGCCTTTCTCGGGGTCGGACGCGTTATGGAACAGCAGAATGTCGCCGGGCTGGAGTTCCTCCTTGGTAATTCTCGTGCCGAACTGGTTGAGGCTGCCCGTCCACTCGTTGCCGGGCAGGTTCCAGGCCATGGAGACGAATCCGGAGCAGTCCTGCCGGTAACCGTCGTACCAGTAGGCGCCCATGCTGTACGGAACCTGGGCCGAGACCCACAGTTTCGCCCGCCGGACGATGTCCGCCCGGGTGGTCGGGGGCGTCCGGACCGGCCCCGTCAGCCCCGGGGGACGCGCCGGCTGTCCGGCCGGTCCGTGCAGCGGCGCCTTGCGTCCCTGGGGGGTCGCGGGTTCGTCACCTGCAGGGACACCGGGCCGGTCCGGCGCGTGCGGTGCCGCGACGGCGGGTGCGGCGTGCGCCGCGCCGAGCGTCGCGGCCGTCGCGGTGGCGACGACCAGGGCACGGCGGGCGGAGGGGTGGCCGCCGAACGCGACGGGCGGGGAAAGGCGGGCCGCCCGCCGCCGCGCCACGCATCCGGGACAGTCGCAGTCGCTCTCGGGATCGAATTCCTCGAATACCGGAGCCTCCATGCGATTCCCCTCACACTGCAGCTGGAAATGTCCGCGACTGTGCACGCCCGCAGTTTCTCAACTGTCTTCCGGACGCGCATGCTGACGGTCCGAATGATGTAAGGGGAACCCGCCCGGCCCAATGCGGCCGTCCGCCGACCGGGGCGCGGGCCGCGGGTGGTCCTGGGCACCCTCGCAGGTCCTGTAGAGTTGTCCCGTCAGCAGGCGCCGCTAGCTCAGTTGGTTAGAGCAGCTGACTCTTAATCAGCGGGTCCGGGGTTCGAGTCCCTGGCGGCGCACAGACATCGAAGGCCTCTCGCGAGAGCGAGGGGCCTTCGTTCGTGTCGCACCTTTGCTGGGTACCTCTTGTGTCAGAGCCCCGGCCGCCCCCGACCGTCCGTGGCTTCGCGCAGCCTCCCGCGCCGGACGCCGGGTCACTCCCGCAACCCGAGCGCGCGCGGTCGAGGACCGGTCCGGTCGACGGTTTCGGGGGAGCGGGCCGCCGACCGGACCAGGTGACGTCGCCCCGGGCCGCCCGGCCTCGCACGACGACGCCCCGGGCGCCCGGCCCGCAGGGCGACGGCAGCGGTCAGTCCGCCCCGGGCCGCCGTCGCAGACCGCGCAACGCGACGACGGCCGCGGCGACGCCCGCGAGCACCAGCCCGACGACGGCCTGCACCGTCCCCGGACCGCGAGCGTCCACCCGCACCTCCTCGACCGACGCCGGCGGAGCCGCCCCGCCCCCGCCCGCCCGCACCGGAGCACCGGGGGAGGCCGAAACGACGGGAGGCGCGGGAGGGGAGAGAGGCGCGGGAGGGCCGGGAACGGCCGACGCGGCGGGCGGGGCTGACGCCACGGGAACGGCGGGAGGCGCCGGAGGGCCGGCGGGGGACGGAGAAGCGGGAGGAACCGGACGGGCGGACGGGGCGTCCGAGTGGCGCGCCCCGACGTCGATGCCTACTTCGATTCGCGCATCGGCCCCCGCATCGACTTCCTCACCCGCCCCGGTCCCGGGAACGTGGGTCACCGGCTTGTGCACCTCGATCCGGCTCCGGGTCTTCCCGCCCTTCACCGGACCGCCCTCGCAGGTGATCCGCACGTCGTAGCCGCCCGCGGCGAGCGTGGAGCGGACCCGGGTGTCGCCGACGAGTGCGCCTTCGGCATCGTCCGCGACGACGAGCCGCGCGTCCGCCACGAAGGCGGCCGAAGCCGCGGTGGCCGTCCTGCCGCGGCACCCGGTGGCCTTCAGCGTGACCTCGGATCCCGGCGACGGCCTGGCCGGCGTCACGGACACGCCGCCGCCCCCGCCCCGGCCCGCAGTGTCACGCCCGCCGTCGCCCGAGGCGTACCCCGCGGGGACGAGCACCGCGGCGACGACCGCGGCGCCCGCACAGACGGTGATCTTCAAGAAACCCATCGTGAACCTCCAGCTCTCTGGAGACTCCCCCGCCGTGACCCCCGGCGCATCCTGCTGCGGGACGCCGCTGCTCCGTACGGGTGGGCAGCGCGCAGCCGCGGGTTTCAGATCCGGTCGACGAGATCCGCGATCGAGTCCACGACCTTCGACGGGCGGTAGGGGAAGTCCTCGACCTGCTCGGGGCGGGTCAGACCGGTGAGGACCAGGAAGGTCTGCATCCCGGCCTCCATGCCCGCCAGCACGTCGGTGTCCATGCGGTCGCCGATCATCGCGCTGGTCTCGGAGTGGGCGCCGATGGTGTTCAGCCCGGTGCGCATCATCAGCGGGTTGGGCTTGCCCGCGAAGTACGGCTTCTTGCCGGTGGCCTTGGTGATCAGCGCGGCGACCGCCCCCGTGGCCGGCAGCGCGCCCTCGGCGGAGGGACCGGTCTCGTCGGGGTTGGTGCAGATGAAGCGGGCGCCGTCGTTGATGAGCCGGACGGCCTTGGTCATGGCCTCGAACGAGTAGGTGCGGGTCTCGCCGAGGACGACGTAGTCGGGCTCGTGGTCGGTGAGGATGTAGCCGATGTCGTGCAGCGCGGTGGTCAGGCCCGCCTCGCCGATGACGTACGCGGTGCCCTCGGGCCGCTGGTCGTCCAGGAACTGGGCGGTGGCCAGCGCGGAGGTCCAGATGTTCTCGATCGGCACGTCCAGACCCATCCGCCGCAGACGGGCGTGCAGGTCGCGCGGGGTGTAGATCGAATTGTTGGTGAGGACCAGGAACGGCTTTCCGGACTCGCGCAGTCTCTTCAGGAAGGCGTCGGCGCCGGGGATCGGAACGCCCTCGTGGATGAGCACACCGTCCATGTCGGTGAGCCACGACTCGATGGGCCTGCGGTCTGCCATGTGCGGGGTCTCCCTGCCGTACGCGAGTACGCGGTTGCTGCGCGTGCATGCGGTCGCTGCGTGCGCCTCAGCCTAGTCACAGGCCCGATCTTGAGGGAATGGCCGGTTCCGTACCGTCCACCGGCTGGGACGCGGGCGGGCGCGCGGGCGCGGGGCGGTTCAACGGCGCCGACGGGCCAGCAGCAGGGCCGCGCCGGCGGTGAGGAGGCAGCCGGCGGCCGCGGCGAGCACCGCGGGCGACGCCAGGCCGGTGCGCGCCAGCTCCTCGGCCTCGTCGGCGAGGGAGAGGCCGCCGGTGCCGGCGGAGGCGTCGGGACGGGGGACGGGCGGTGTCGCGTCGCCCGCCGCGGCCCCGCCCGTGGCGTCGCTCCTCGGGTCGGCCGTCGTCCCGGCCGTCGTCCCGGCCGTGGGAGCGGTGGTGGCGTCGGTGGCCGGGCCGGTCGTGGGGTCTTTCGTGTCGCGGCCCGTGGCCGGGCCGGAGTCGGCCTCGACGGAGAAGCGGTAGTCGTTGGACTGCCCGATCCAGTCTCCGTCGTCGCCGTGCCGCTGGACGACCGCCGCGTTGACGGTGACGGCGTTGGCCTCGGCGTCCGGGGCCAGGGCGAGCCGCAGCTTGACGGTGAGGGTCCGGCCGGGGCCCACGCTGAACCCCGGGAAGGCGGCGCACGCGTCGTCGCCGGTGAACGCGCCGACGAGTTCGTCGTCGTCCGTGTGCTCGAAGCGGACCGGGCAGGGCCGGCCGCCGGCGTAGAAGTCCAGTCGCGGCTGGGACGGTTTCAGATTCCGTCCGGCGTCGACCAGGACGACCACCGGGTGGACCGCGGCGCAGGCGCTGCGGGTGGTGTTGGTGAGGTCGAGATACCAGACGCCGTATCCGCCGCCCGCCCGGTAGGAGGCGGGGCCGCCGTGGATACGGGTCCTGAGGGGGAAGTCACCGGCGGCGGCGCCGGAACAGCCCGGACCGGGTTCCGCCCGGGCGGGGGCGGGGAGGAGGGCGGCGGGGAGGAAGGCGGCGGCCGCGGCGAGGCACAGGGAGACGGGCGGGCACAGTCGCATGAACACGTGAGCCTGCCCGGCCTCCCGCCCGGCCCCCCGAAGGCGCACCGCACGACCGTGCGAATCCCCTCGTTCGGGCGAGCCCGGCCCGAGCCGCCGGACCCGGCCCGGTTCACCCCGCTCGGGCCGCCCGACAGCCGTGCCGGACCTGTCGTGCCGGACCGCCGTGCCGGACCTGTCGCACCGGACCTGTCGCGCCGGACCGTGTCAGCCCGTCTCGCGGCCGAAGAGGGGGGCCAGGAGCAGTTGGGCCGCGCCCCGGGCCACCGCGCCGGCGCCGTGGGGGGCGAGGCGGACCCGGACGGCGTCCTCCGGCGAGCCCTCCCGGCGGGCCCGGGCCCGCAGAACGGCCGTCACACCGTGGAGGAACGGCTCCGGCGCGGCCGCGATCGCGCGGCCGCCCAGCAGTACGGCGTCGATGTCGAGCAGCCCGGCCAGGTTCGCCGCGCCCTCGCCGAGGACGCGCGCCGCCTCGCCGGCGTCCCCCCGGCCGAGGGCGGCCAGGCACAGGGCCTCGACACAGCCCCGGTTGCCGCAGGAGCAGGGCGGCCCGTCCAGCTGGATGACCTGGTGCCCGAACTCGCCCGCGCCGGTGCGTGCGCCACGGTGCAGGGTCCCGCCGATGACGAGTCCCGCGCCGAGGCCGGTGCCCAGATGGACGCAGGCGAACGAGCCGCCCTCGCCGTCGACCGCGAGACCGAGCGCGGCCGCGTTGGTGTCCTTGTCGACGACCACGGGCGCGCCGAGCCGCTCCGCCAGGGCGTCGCGCAACGGGAACCCGTCCCACTCGGGGAAGCCGGTGACCCGGTGCAGCACCCCCCTGGCATGGTCGAGCGGCCCGGGAAGGGCCACCCCGACCCCGAGAAGGGGCGGCGAGACAGGGATGCGGTCCGGCGCGACGACAGCCACGGCACTGCCGTCCGCTGCTGTCGCGGTGCCGTCCGCGGCCACTGCGGAGGGCTCCGCATCCCCTGCCCCCGCCGCTCCCGCCGACATTTCCGTTGCCGTTGCCGTCGCGGAAGGAGGGCCGGGGGGTGCGGCTTCGAGGAGCCCTGTCACCTCCCGGGTCACCGCGTCCAGCACCGGCCGCGCCCCGGCGCCCAGGGACAGCGGGGCCCGCCGCTCCCGCACCACTCGTCCGTCGAGCCGGGCGAGCACCACTCTCAGCTCGTCGCGGTCGAGGTGGACCCCCACCGCGTGGCCCGCCTCGGGCACCAGCCGCAGCACCGTGCGCGGCTTGCCGCCGGTGGACGCGCGGCGGCCCGCCTCCGCCGCCAGCCCCTCCTGCCGCAGCCGTGCGGTGATCTTGCTGACGGCCTGCGGGGTGAGCCCGGTGCGCTCGGCGAGTTCCAGGCGGCTGATGCCGTCCGGGCCCGCCGTGCGCAGCAGGTCGAGCACGAGCGCGGTGTTGTGGCTGCGCAGGCCCAGGAGGTTGACGCCCGCGTCCGTCCTGTTCACTGCCGGCCTCCGGCGGTCCTGTTCACGGACCCATTCTGCCCCCTGCTTGCACTTTGGCAACAGCGTTGCGAAAGTGGGGACCATGACAGGTACTCCTCTCCGCGTGGGTCTGATCGGTTACGGCCTGGCCGGTTCCGTCTTCCACGCCCCGCTGATCGCGGCCACCGAGGGCCTCGTCCTCGACACGGTGGTCACCTCGAACCCCGAGCGGCAGGAGCAGGCCCGCGCCGAGTTCCCGGACGTACGGGTCGCCGTCTCCGCCGACGAGCTGCTCGCGCGCGCCGACGAGCTGGATCTGGTCGTCATCGCCTCCCCCAACAAGACGCACGTCCCGCTCGCGACCGCCGCGCTGAAGGCCGGCCTGCCGGTCGTCGTCGACAAGCCGGTCGCGGGCACGGCGGCCGAGGCGCGTGAGCTGGCCGCCCTCGCCGAGGAGCGCGGGCTGCTCCTCTCCGTCTTCCAGAACCGCCGCTGGGACAACGACTTCCTGACCCTGCGCAAGCTGCTGGACGAGGGCGAACTGGGCGACGTCCGGCGGTTCGAGTCCCGGTTCGAGCGGTGGCGGCCGCTGCCCAAGGGAGGCTGGCGGGAGTCCGGCGACCCCGCAGAGATCGGAGGTCTGCTCTACGACCTCGGCAGTCACGTCGTCGACCAGGCGCTGGTCCTCTTCGGCCCGGCGCAGTCCGTGTACGCGGAGGCCGACGTCCGCCGGCCCGGGGCGCAGACCGACGACGACACCTTCATCGCGCTGACCCACGCCAGCGGGGTCCGGTCCCACCTGTACGTCTCGGCGACGACCGCTCAACTCGGCCCGCGGTTCCGGGTGCTGGGCTCGAAGGCGGGCTATGTGAAGTACGGCCTCGACCCGCAGGAGGCGGCGCTGCGGGAGGGCGAGCGGCCCGGCGGCGCGGGAACGGAGTGGGGCACGGAGCCCGAGGAGCTGTGGGGCCGGGTGGGCGCCGGGGAGTCCCCGGCGACCGGCGGCGGCCGACCCGAACGGACCCTCCCCGGCGACTACCCGGCCTATTACGCTGCGGTGGCCAGGGCACTGACCGACGGCGGCCCCAACCCGGTGACCGCCGTCGAGGCGGCCGCCGCCCTCGACGTCCTGGAGGCGGCCCGCCGTTCGGCACGAGACAAGGTGGCGGTGACGCTGTAATGGGCACCCACGAACTCACCCCCAAGTTCACCCCGGAGATCACCCCGAGTCTGGAGGAGCTCCAGGCCCAGGAACGGCGGCTCGTCTTCCGCCGGTTCACGTACGACGACGCGTGGGCGCTCGGCTCGCTCCTGGTGGAGCTGGCCCGTGAACGTCAGGCGCCGGTCGCCGTCGACATCCACCGCGCCGGCCAGCAGCTGTTCCACGCGGCGCTGCCCGGATCGGCCCCCGACAACGACGCCTGGATCGCGCGCAAGCGGCGGGTGGTCGAGCGCTTCGGCGCCTCGTCCTACCTGGTCGGGACGCGCTACCGCGCAAAGGGCACGACGTTCGAGGACTCCTCCCGCCTGGACCCGGACATGTACGCGGCCCACGGCGGCTCCTTCCCGATCACCGTGGACGGAGTGGGCGTGATCGGCGCGGTGACGGTCTCGGGCCTGCCCCAACTGGAAGACCACCGCTTCGTGGTGGAAGCACTGGAACAGTTCCTGGAAAAGGACCTGTAGCCCCCCGACGGCCCCACCGAGGGCCAGCAACCGACCCGCGCTCCGCTGCCCCCGACCCGAGAAGGTCGGGGCACCTCCCGGAGAAGGTCGGGGCACCCCCCGGATCGCTCCGCAGGAGCGCCTCAAGGGGCGCGGGGAACTGCGCGCCCAGCCACAACCGCCCCGCACCCGACGGACGACGGCAGCCCCCACCCCCTCGGTCCCGCCCGGACAACCCCCGACCGGCCGGGACCGCCGGCCCAGTGGAGGCCCCCGGCCCGGTGGGTCCCCCGCCTCGGTGGAGGCCCCCGGCCAGGTGGGTCCCCCGGCCCGGAACCACCAGCTCACCCAGCGGAGCGCTACGCGTCCTTGAACGCCTGCCGCTGCCTCCCCAGCCCCTCGATCTCCAGTTCCACCACGTCCCCGGCCCGCAGGAACGGCTTGGGCTCGGGCGCGCCCAGCGCCACGCCCGCGGGCGTCCCGGTGTTGATGACGTCACCGGGGTACAGGGTCATGAACTGGCTGACGTAGCGCACGACCTCCCCCACGGGGAAGATCTGCTCGGCCGTGGTGCCGTCCTGCTTCAGCTCGCCGTTCACCCAGAGTTTCAGGGACAGGCCCTGCGGGTCGGGGACCTCGTCGGCCGTCACCAGCCAGGGCCCCAGCGGGTTGAACGTCTCGCAGTTCTTCCCCTTGTCCCACGTTCCGCCGCGCTCGATCTGGAACTCCCGCTCGGACACGTCGTGGGCGACGGCGTACCCGGCGACGTGCGCGAGCCCCTCCTCGGCCGACTCCAGGTAGCGGGCCGTGCGCCCGACGACCACCGCCAGCTCGACCTCCCAGTCCGTCTTGACGGACCGGCGCGGCACCAGGACGGTGTCGTACGGCCCCACGACGGTGTCCGCCGCCTTGAAGAAGACGACGGGCTCGGCGGGCGGCTCGGCCCCCGTCTCCCGGGCGTGGTCGTGGTAGTTCAGCCCGATGCACACGATCTTGCCGATCCGCGCGAGCGGCGGTCCGACCCGCAGCCCGGTCGCGTCCAGGGCCGGCAGCTCCCCGGACTCGGCGGCGGCCCGGACCCGGCCGAGCGCCGCGTCGTCGGCGAGCAGCGCCCCGTCGACGTCCGGGACGACCCCGGAGAGGTCCCGCAGGACCCCGTCGGAGTCGAGCAGCGCGGGACGCTCCGTTCCGGCCGTACCGACTCGCAGCAGCTTCATGGTGACAATCTCCCTCGATCGCGGGTCGTCCGCCGACGGGTGCAGCCATCGGATGACTGGTCGATCCTCCAGACCGGGCGTCCGCTCCGCAATACCCGGTTCACGTACTGGACCGTCACCGGTGCAGGACGGCGCGCTCGACCGCGCTCCAGGTCGTGCTCGTGATCACGTACAGCGCGGCGGCCAGCGGTACGACGGCCACGGTGACCAGCGTGAAGAAGGACATGAACGGCATGGCCTTGGTGAGCGCGCCGACGCCGGGCGTCTCCTGGCCGCCGGTCACCGGCAGCGGCGTCCGCCTGGCGCGCCGGCAGTTGAAGGACGCGACGGCCGTGACGACGGCGAAGAGCACGAGGTAGACCAGCCCGGCCTCGCCGAACGGGCCGCCGTGGGCGAGCGCGTCCGTCCAGCGGTCGGCGAGGGGCGCGGTGAACAGGTGGTGGTCGAGCAGCGCGTGGCCCGCGCCGTCGGCGGAGGAGCCGGAGAAGAGGCGGTAGAGGAGGAAGAACGCGGGGAGCTGGAGCAGGCTGGGCAGGCAGCCGGAGAGCGGCGACACCTTCTCCGCCGCGTGCAGGTCCAGCACCGCCCGCTGGAGTTTCTCGGGGTTCCTGCCGTGCTTCTCGCGCAGTTTCGCGATGCGGGGCTGCAACGCCGCACGCGCCTTCTGCCCCCGGGCGGCGGCCCTGGACAGCGGATGCACGAGGAGTCGTACCGACGCGGTGAACAGGACGATCGCGGCGGCCGCGGACGCGGCGCCGCACAGGGGCTGGAGCAGGTCGGCCAGGTGCTCGACCAGGCCGGCCAGGACGGACACGGGCGCGGACAGAAGTGCTGACGGATGTACGGACATGGGTGAGGAGCCCTCCGGGGGTCTCGTCGTGCCGACGGTCGGGGAATGCGGCATGACGACCCGCGCGGGGTCACGGAGAAGAGGCGGTCCGGGCCCTACGCGGCAGTCGCCGGGAGGGCGTGGCCGGGAGCCCGGGGGCGGGGCCGGCCGGAGGCGTCGGGATCGCGTTGCGGCAGGAAGGCCGTACGCCGGGCCCGGTCCCTGATGGCCGTGCGGACGCGGGTGGGCGGGACGGCGGGCGCGCTGCGCGCGGCGATCAACGCGCAGACGGCGAGGGCCGATCCGGCGGCGGCGGTCGCCGCGAGCGCGACGGCGGCCGAGACGGCCGGGAGTCCGCCGGAGTCCAGGAGGAGGACGTCCACGACGAGCAGCAGCAGAAGCGGGACGGCACGCGGAAGCGGGCGGGACGTCCGTCGCGTCGCCGGACGCGAACGCCGACGCGGGCGCGGACGCGGCACCGGAACCCGGTCACGGAACACGTCTGCCCCTCCCCTCCGCCGCCGTCGGTAATCGGTTTATACCCCACTCCGGCGGCCGCGGTCAGGTCCCCGCCCGCCCAAGGCGCCTTTTGTATCAGGGGTTTGACACAAGATCCCGCTCACGGCATCTTGTACCCACCTCTTGTACTCACCACTTGATACAAGTATCGCCGGGGGCCCGACATGCTCGACACCGTCTCGCCAGAACGCCTGCTGGCCCGCGCCGACCTCTGCGCCCGCTGGGCCGGATTGACGCTGGGCGCCGTCCTCGCACAGGCGCTCGGGGCCATGGACAGCGACGACCTGGCCATGCGCTTCCTCAGCGCGGTCACCGCGTTCGGCCTGTGCGCGGTCGGCGGCGTCCTGCTCGGCGACTCCCTGACGCCGGCTCCGCAGGAAGCGGTCCGCACCGCCGCCCTCGCCCCCCGGCGGGTCCGCGACCACGTGCCGCCCCGGATGGCTCCGCTGCTGCTCTTCCAGACGGCGTGCCTCCTCGTCTTCCTCACCGTCGGATCGCTCGCCGCCTCCCCCGACCCGGCCGGCCGCGCGGGCCGGGCCATCACCGTCACCTGCCGGAGCGTGACCAGACCGCTGAGCCCCTGGCCCGGCCTCTACTACGCCGCGCCCCTCCTCGCCTCCCTCGCCGTCGGCACCGCCGCCTGCGTCTGGGCGCTGCGCCGCATCGCCCACCGCCCCGGCGACAACCAGCAGCGCCACGACCGCTCGTGGGCGATCACCGCGGCCTGGGGACTGCTGGTCTCCAGCCAGCTGCTGATGGTGCTCGGGATGATCGGCAGAGTGCTGTCCCGCACGACCTGCGCCGGCATGCTCGGCAACCTCACCGCGCTGGTGATCTACCCGCTGAGCCTGGTGACCCTGTTCAGTCTGGGATGGTGCCTGTTCACCATCGTCGTGCCCAGGGCCGTCGGCGATGAGTGAACCCGCGGTCCGCGTGGACACCACGAGCCAGGTGCCGCCGTTCGAGCAGATCCGCGCCCAGCTCGCGGCCCTGATCGTCACCGGCCGGCTGACCGAGGGGGAACGGCTGCCGACCGTGCGCCAGCTCGCCGCCGACCTCGGCCTCGCGCCGGGCACCGTGGCCCGCGCCTACCGCGAGCTGGAGGCCGCCGAACTCATCCGCACGCGCCGGGGCGCGGGCACCCGGGTGGCGGCGCCCCCGGCCGGGCCCGCCCACGCCGATCCCACCCGGCTCGCCACGCTCGCCCGTGACTTCACCGCCTCCGCCCGCGCCCTGGGCGCGGACACCGAGGCCGTCCTGACCGCCGTCAGAGAAGCCCTGGAGGAAGGGTCGTAGGCGAGCGGGGAAAGCCGCGAGACGCCCCGCGCGGACCGGGCCGAGGGCGCGCGAGGAACCTGTGGGGACCCCGTGGGGAACCGGCGGGGAACCCCGGCGCCTCTCCATGACCATGCACACGCTCCGCCGCCCCCACGCGATCACGCGCCGCGCCACAGCCCTGGCCCGGCGCGCATCGCGCCCCGCCCGGACCACAGGGCGCCCTGCCCGGAGCGCAGCAGCGCGCCTGGCCGGGCAGCTGGTGCGCTTCGCCCGGGTCCAGGCGCGCTGCTGCGCTTTCGCGGTCGCGCTGTTCGGCGGCATGGCCGTCTCCAAGCTGCTCGCGTCGCACCTGTCCTTCCCGGTGGCCCGCTACGACCTCCTCCTCGTCTACGGCGTGCTGCTCACCGCCGTGGGCTTCGCGCTCGGCTGGGAGACCCGGCGGGAGGTGGCCGTCGTGGCCGCCTGCCATGTCCTCGGGCTCGCCTTCGAGCTGGTCAAGGTGCGGGTGGGGTCCTGGAGCTATCCCGAGTCCGGACTGACCAAGATCGCCGGGGTGCCGCTGTACGGCGGCTTCATGTACGCGGCCGTCGGCAGCTACGTCTGCCGGTCCTGGCGGCTGCTCGGCCTCACCCTGACCGGCTACCGCGCCCGCGCCACCGCCGTGACGGCCGTCGGCCTGTACGCCAACTTCCTGAGCCACCACTGGCTGCCCGACCTGCGCCTGCCGCTGGGCGCCCTCCTGCTCGTCGCGACGGCGGGGACCTGGGTGCACTTCACGGTCGGCGAGCTGCGCCACCGCATGCCGCTGGCGCTCGCCTTCGCGCTGATCGGCTTCTTCCTCTGGCTCGCCGAGAACATCGCCACCTACCTCGGCGCCTGGACCTACCCGTCCCAGCTCCACGGCTGGGAGCCCGTCCCGGTGTCCAAGTGGATCTCGTGGGCCCTGCTGATCAGCGTCACGTTCGTCATCTGCGGGGCGCGACGCCACGGGCCTTCCCCGGCGCTACCCGCGAGAACGCGTCGCGACCAGCACGGCCCACACGACCATGCGGTACCGGGACGTGTACTCGGGCGTGCAGGTGGTGAGGGTCAGATAGCGGCCGGGGGCGTCGTAGCCGTAGGCGGGCCGGGTGAGGGACCGGGGGACGGGCCGGATGACACCCGTGTCACGGGGTGACGTCCGCGGCAGGATCCTGCCGACCACGTAGGTGTAGGCGGCGTTGCGGGTCTCGACCTCGACCTCGTCGCCGCTGCGCAGCCGGTCCAGCCGCCGGAACGGCTCACCGTGGGTGTTGCGATGCCCGGCCACCGCGAAGTTCCCCCGCCGGCCCGGCTGTTGGGTGCCGGCGTAGTGACCGACGTACCCCTTGTCGAGGACGTCCCGCCTGCTCGTGCCCTCGGCGACGGGGACCCGCAGACCGAGACGCGGGATGCGCAGGACGGCGTAGGCCTGCGAGGAACGGGGCGGCGCCCCGCCGCCCGGCCGCCCGCCGCCGCCCCCGGTGTCGGGACCGCCGTCGAACCCGCCGTCGTCGCCCCCCGAGGTGGAACCGGATCCGTCACCGACGCCCGGACCCGCCCCCTCCCCTGCGCCCGCTCCCGCTCCGGCACCGCCCCCGGCCCCCCATTCCCGCTCCAGCGCCTCCACCCGCCGCTCGGCGCCCGCCCTGGCCTCCCGGTTGGTCCACCACAGCTGATGAACGACGAGGAGCAGTACCAGCACCCCGGCGGTGACCAGCACTTCGGCGCCGCTCCAGAGCACCCGCCGGTACCGGGCGCGTCGGCGCCGCGTGCTGTGCTGAACGAGGGGGATCCGCACGCGGGCACGATAGGCGGCGAGGCCCGAGGTCTCCATACCGTTCGCACGCTCGAACCCGGCGCAGCCCTTCCTCCACAGGTTTGAGAAAGGGCCGTCAGAACTCTCGACAACACCACGGAGCACCCCCGATGCTTCGTGACGCACGGCCCCGCAGCCGCACCCCACGCACCGAAGCAGAGCCGCACACCCCCCGCACCGACGCAGAGCAGCGCACCCCACGCACCGACGCACCGACGCACCGACGCACGCAGGCACTCACGCACAGCCGCACTGCCGCACTGCCGTACAGCCGCACCGACGACGCCGGCCGGGACGACCGGGCGTCGATCGCAGTCATGAAGCGGAGAAGTCATGATCCGACGCAGGACACTGCTGACGGCCACCGGAGGCGCGCTCCTCGGAAGCGCCCTCGCGACGGGCACCGCCCGGGCCGACTCCACCGTCGCCGTCAACCCTTCGACGACGTACGGCACATGGGAGGGCTGGGGCACCTCCCTGGCCTGGTGGGCGAACGTCTTCGGCGCCCGGGACGACTTCGCGGACATCTTCTTCACGACCAAGTCCGTGTCCTACAACGGCAGGACCCTCCCCGGCCTCGGCCTCAACATCGCCCGCTACAACCTGGGCGCGTGCAGCTGGAACAGCGTGGGCGGCACGACGATGGCGGTCTCGCCCAACATCCCCGGCTTCAAGCAGATCGAGGGCTACTGGCAGGACTGGAACAACGAGGACCCGACGTCGTCGGCCTGGGACTGGAGCGCGGACGCCGCCCAGCGCGCGATGCTCCAGAAGGCGGCTTCGCGCGGCGCGACGACGGAGCTGTTCGCCAACTCCCCCATGTGGTGGATGTGCCTGAACCACAACCCGTCCGGCGCCTCGGGCGGCGGGAACAACCTCCAGTCCTGGAACTACCGCCAGCACGCCTCCCACCTGGCGGCGGTCGCCTCGTACGCCAAGGCGAACTGGGGCGTGAACTTCGCGACGGTCGACGCCTTCAACGAACCCTCGTCGTCCTGGTGGACGGCGACCGGAACGCAGGAGGGCTGCCACATGGACGCGACCGTCCAGGCGGCCGTACTCCCCTACCTGCGCAGCGAGTTGGACAAGCGCGGCCTGACGGCGACGAGGATCTCGGCGTCGGACGAGACCAGCTACGACCTGGCCCGCACCACCTGGAACTCCTTCTCGTCGACGACGAAGGGCTACGTCGACCGGGTCAACGTCCACGGCTACCAGGGCTCGGGCGGCCGCCGCGACCTGCTCTACACGGACGTGGTCACGACCGGCCGCAAGGCGCTGTGGAACTCCGAGACCGGCGACAAGGACGGCACCGGGCTCACCATGGCGGGCAACCTGCTCTACGACTTCCGCTGGCTGCACCCGACGGCGTGGGTCTACTGGCAGGTCATGGACCCGTCGGCCGGCTGGGCGATGATCCGGTACGACCCGGACACGCTGGCGGCCGGCGCGGTCACCACGAAGTACTACGTGATGGCCCAGTTCAGCCGGCACATCCGCCCCGGCATGACGATCCTCGACACCGGCGTCAGCTACGCGGCGGCGGCACTGGACAGGAACGCGAAGCGCCTGGTCATCGTCGCCGCGAACACGTCGTCCTCGGCCCAGACCCTGACCTTCGACCTGTCCCGCTTCACCACGGTGACGGGCGGCTCGTCGGGCCTGGTCCCCCGCTGGAACACCCTGACGAGCGGCTCCGGCGACCTCTACACCTCCCACTCGGACACGCACCTGAGCGGCAAGACGATCAGCGTCCCGTTCGCGGCGGGCGCGGTGCAGACCCTCCAGGTGGACGGCGTGACGATCTAGACCGTTTTCGAAAGTGCCGTCCACTGCGTGGACACCCCGACGACGGGCTGATCTGCAATCCGTGCCCCTGGCCTGCAGATATCTCTCCTTCGTCAGTGGGCGGCGCTACGGTGTCATCCATGCGCCCCGACACGCCTGCCGAGAACGTCGACCACACCGCCGAAGCGGCACGCCTGGAGCGGACCGCCGGCCTGTACCCCGAGGACGCGGAAGCCCTGCTGTTGCAGTCCGCGGCCCACCTGGAACTGGCCGGCGACCGCCCCGCCGCGACGACCCTGTACGACCGCCTGCTGTCGTCCTCGGACAGCCTGGAGAACCCGCACCTGATCCGCGCCCTGAAGGCCGCGAACCTGTGGGAGTACGGACACGAGGCCGAGGCCCGAGCCATCATCGACGGCATCCGCGCCACCGCCCCCCGCGACCCGGCGCCCTGGGTCATCGTCGCCGAGTCGCTGGAGGCCCACGACGAGCTGGAGGCCGCGCACAAGACGTTCACCGAGGGCGTCACCCTGCTCCTGGCGGACGTCCCCGAACCCCCGCCGCACTCCTGCCACCCCCTGCTCTTCGGCCGCCACCGCGTACGCCGCATGCTGGGCGCGGGCCACGACGACTGGGATGTGCTGGCCGACACCCTCCACTCCTCGCCCGTCCCCCTGGACGAGCTGCACGACCCCAAGCGCGTCTGGTCCCTGGGCTCGGACAACCCGGCCGAACTGCGGGCGGAGATCTCCCGCCTGCGCGCCGAGCTGGGCGCCTACCGCGAGGAGCTGTCCCGCCCGTTCCCGGTGGCGGTCCTGCACTGGCCCACGGGCGAGCTGGCGGAACTGGTCGCCGCCTACCCGACGCTCTCGGACGAGTACCCCTCGCACGAGGAGCACCTGGCGACCATAGAGGCGTCCCTGCGCGAACTCGCCGCCTCCGGCACGGCCAACCTGGGCATCGTCACCGGCACGGTCCCCTCCTACGAGGCCTTCGCGGCCTCGGAAGCCTCCTCCCCGGCAGACACCGACCTCCTCCCCCAGTACGCGACGACCCTGGCAGCAAGGGGAAGGGCCACGGAATGGCCGCCGGAGCGGGGGGCGGCGTGCTGGTGCGGGTCGGGAAAGACCTACGGGGTGTGTCATGGGACGGGAAGGGTCTGAGACCGGAATCCCGGCGCTACGGAGCACCCCCCGGCGGCGACACACCCACCGTGACCTGATGTATGCGTGAGGCTGGACGACAGTGAACAGCGTGACGCCTTCCTCTCCCGGCGTCTCGGCCCGGATGAGCAGGCAGGCGAGCAAGGACACCGGTGTCGAGCTCGCCGTACGGCGGCTGCTGCACGCCGACGGCATGCGTTACCGCGTGGAGTACCCCGTCCCCGGCATGCCACGAAGACGGATCGACGTGGCGTTCCCCCGGGCGAAGGTGGCGGTCCTCATCGACGGCTGCTTCTGGCACGGCTGCCCGCTGCACGCCACCCGCCCCAAGGCGAACGCGGAGTGGTGGCGGATCAAGCTGGAGCGAAACATCGCACGGGACCGGGAGACGACCGAGCATCTCGCCGCCCAAGGGTGGACTGTGTTGAGGTTCTGGGAACACACCCGGCCGGAGGAGGTCGCCCACACGGTGCGCGCCACGGTGGAACGCCGGAGACGCGAGTTGCGGGAGAGTACCGCCCTGCGTCGGGAGGCAGGGGAGAATGGTCGGCGAACGAGCCGAGGGGGAAAGACGGTTGACTGACGGACTGACTTTCGTGGACGTCTGCTCCGGTGCGGGCGGGCTGGCGTCGGGCCTGGAGAGTGCGGGCTTCACACCCACGCTGCTCCTCGACGACAAACAGCAGGCGTGCGAGACGCTGCTGGCCAACCGACCGCACTGGAACGTCGTCCGTGAGGATCTGATCGACTTCGTTCCGGACGAGCACCGGGAGAGTCTGGACGTCGATCTGCTCTCGGCCGGTCTTCCACGAGTGAAGTCCACTGCCGCGGTGGGACGTCCGGACAGCGAGCCCGAGTTGCACCTGCTGCGGGCCGCGGTCTATCTCGTTCACGGAATCCAGCCGCGCGCAATGCTCCTGGAGAATCTTCCGGCACTCGTGCACTCGCCCGCGTACGAGGAGGTGCGTCGGTTCATCTCCGAGGAACTCACCCACCTCGGCTACCGGTTGTGCTGGTTCGTGTTGAACGCGGCGGACTTCGGCGTGCCCCAGGACCGGGAACAGGGCGTCCTGGTGGCGCTCAAGGAGCCCTGGTTCGCCGGCTTCACCCCGCCCAGGGCGACGGTCGACACGCATGTCCCGCTCGGAGAGGCGCTGCGGAAGTCCATGGCGGCGCGGGGCTGGGCCGAGGCCGACGCCTGGGCGGATCAGGCGAGCACCGTGGCTCCGACACTCGTCGGCGGTTCGGACAATCGCGGGGGTGCCGACGTCGGCCCCACCGGCACGAAGCGCGCCTGGGCACGGATGGGGATCAACGGGGGTGCGTTCGCCGACGAGGTGCCAGGACCGGACTACGTGTGGCCGCGCTCGGACGACGTGGCACATATGCCGAAAATCACGGTGGACCAGGCCGCCGTCGTGCAGGCATTTCCCCCCGACTGGCAGATCATGGGCCAGAAGACCGCCCGATACCGGCAGATCGGCCACGCCACCCCGCCGCCGGTCGGCAGGGCACTCGGCGTGGCGATCGCGGCGGCTCTCAGGTCCTTGTGATCACGTCGATTTGTCGGTCGTGACACCACCCGATCGCCGGCTACACTTCTCGCACATGAGCCAAGTCACGCATCCACCCTCCTCACCTGCGGTTTTTCGCATCCTGGACCTGTTCGCGGGGCCGGGAGGGCTGGATGTGGCGGCGGCCGTCCTGGGATATTCGGTCACCGGCATCGAATGGGACGAGAACGCCTGCGCCACGCGGGCGGCGGCGGGCATGGACACGTTCGCCGGTGACGTGCGCGAATACCGGGCTGCGCTCTTCCCGCGCGCCCAGGTCCTGACCGGCGGCCCGCCCTGCCAGACCTTCACGGTCGCGGGGCACGGCGCGGGGCGCAGGGCGCTCGACGAGGTACTGGCGTACATCGGGCAACTGCACGACGCGGTGCGCGAGGAGGCGACGCCCTGGCGGGAGATCTACCGGGTCTGGCGCGGGATCTCCGAGGAGCTTCGGCGCAAAGCGGTCGAGGCGGACGTGGTCAAGGAGGAGAAGCGGGCCGCCGAGGCGGCCCGTTCGGTCGCCCGCAAGGCGGCCAGGGCGTCCCTCCTCGGGCACGGCTGCTCGGACGCGGAGATCAAGGCCACGTTGAAGACGCTGGAGGCGCCTCAGGGGCCCGCGCTGGAGGACACCGCCCTTCGGGACCTGCTCGTCGGCCTCACCTCCCTGGAGGAGGTTCTCGACGGATGCCGGGCTCGGCTCGAGGAGTTGGGCGACGAACGCACGGGGCTCGTCCTGCAACCTCTCTGGTGGGTGATCGAACGAAGCCGGCGCCCGGGACTCGATCCTTACGAGGCCGTCGTGCTGGAGCAGGTGCCCGCGGTGCTGCCGGTGTGGGAAAGGTACGCCGAGGTGCTCACCACCCTGGGCTATCGGGCCCGGACCCAGATGATGCACACCGAGGCGTTCGGGGTCCCGCAGACCCGCAGGCGCGCGGTGCTCATGGCGAGGCTCGGAGATGTCGACGTCCCGGAAGTCGTGGAGACCCACGAGCGCTACCGGCCTGGCGGGACCCCCTCCGTCGCTCGAGGTGCGGACCGCGGCGACGCTCTCTTCTGGGAAACCGACGACAGCGGCCCGGGTGGTACGACCAAGGACCCCTGGGTGTCCATGGAGGCAGCCTTGAAGAAGGCCAGGGGCATCGCGCCGGAACTTCCCGATCGCCCCGCGTTCACCGTCGTGTCGAACTACGGAACCGGTGGCGACCCGGGCGCCCGCGGACGCCGTGATCACGACGCCCCGTCTTCGACCGTCACCGGGAAGGTGTCCCGGAACCGACTCGTGTACAAGGGCACCGACACCGACCTCGCCGAGTTCGACCGTTTCGACCTGGCCGAGGCGGGGGTGCTCCAGACGTTCCCGGTCAACTATCCCTGGCGGGGGCGAGACCGATCCCAGCAGATCGGCAACGCGGTACCGCCCAGGCTCGCACTCCACGTCCTGCGACAGGTGCTGGAGCCGGGAGCGGGCGACGAGGAGGCGCGCTCCCGGCTGGAGCAGGCCCTGACGGATCTGGAGAGCTGGCGTCCGCCGGCCGGACCGACGCAGGTCCGGCGACGGACCGACTTGGAGGGTCACCCACTCACCGGTGGGTGACCCGTCCCGTCAGACCTGGGGCGTCCGCCCTCTGACCGGGGCCGTCTCGAAGAGTTCCGCGAAGTACGCGGTCAGCCTCTCGATCGACTCCTCGGACACAGGTTCTTCGTCGGGGCCGCTCGGCAGGTCGATGCGGTCCACGGCGGGGGCGTTCTCGGCCTCGGCGATCCAGCGCCGCAGATCGTCGGGGTCTCTCGGCGCGTCCTCGACCATGGCGTCGTAGACGAGGGTGGCGCCGGCGGTGTTCACCGCGGCCATCAGGCCGTTGATCTCCCGACCGGTGGTGGCGATCCCCTTCTGGAGGACTCGGACCAGTGCCTGGGCCGTGGGCCGGTGGTCGATGAGGGACACGCGCAGGACGGTGTGGATCAGGTCCTGGTTGGAACAGGCGGCCTCCACCGGCGAGTAGTCCGGACCGTTGCGGAACAGTTCGGCCGCCCACCACAGACGCGAGAAACACTGGCGGTCGGCGACGCCCTTGAATCGGGCCGGGCTGATGCGCGGCTCGGGACTCTTCGCCGTGGGCGTGCCCATGTGCCGCCATGCCACGTAGTCCGGGGCGACGCCCAACGCGAGGTGATTCCAGATCCGCTGGTCTGCCGCTTCCCGCCGATTGATACGGAGCGCGGCGTGAAGTCGGGGGGCCAGCCACGCGTCGGCCGCGGTCCGGTTCTCCGTGCCCTTGTAAGGCGCGTCCTCGATCAGGTCCCGCAGCGGTTCGACCTTCCAGCGGGGATCGTCCTCCGACAACGGCTCGACGACCTTTGCCAGGTCGACTCCACCGTGCCCCTGGATCCCCCGCAGAAGATCCTCGGTCAGGAAGGGGTCGGCGGCCGTGGCGGAGAGCAGACCCAGTCGCTCGGGAATGTGCTGAGGCGCGAGGTGCTGGTACCGGTCGTTCACGGCTGGTCCTCCCGATTGTTCCGCTGGAGCGCACGCAGCATGTTGGTGAGCGACTGGCGCGCTCCCGCCCGACGTACGGCCGCGTAGTGGATGCGGGTCTGGAGTTCGACCCACCCCGCGTCCTGGGTCCGTCGGCGCTGGACCTGACGGAGGGCGTCCTCGGGACGCAGGCCGGGTACCACGTCGGGGAGCATGTCCCGCAGCACCTCCCCTCTCCAATCGGTGGGAAAGACCGGCGACCCATCGGGTTCGATCTCCAGATCCCCGATCGCGCTGTGGAAGACGGCCGTCCACACGTCCGTGGCCATCTGGGACAGCAACAATTCGTGGACCTTGTTCTCCATCCCGCCGGCTTCTCCGTCGAGAAGGTCCGAGAACCCCTCCACGTCGGTGTTGACCATCACCAGGGGAAGCCGGCCCGAGGCGTCGACGATCCAGGGCACGTCGGCGTACGGGCGGAGCCATTCACGGGCGCTCTTGGAGAAGCTCGTCTGTTTCACGTCCAGTGCCAGGCCTTCGAGCGGTTCCTCCGCCGTGGTGTCGATCTTCCAATCGGCGTCCGTCTCGGTGATCATCCTGCCGGGGATGTCATCGACGGTGGCCACGGCATGGACCATGAGGGAGGCACGCCCCGCGTGGTCGTCACGGCGTACGTCGATCGTCCCGGACCACTCCTTGCTGTCCGGGCCCTCCTGGGTGAGCTCCACGGAGGTACGCACGTTGGTGTCGCCGTCGGTCAGCACCGCGAGGACCCGCAGCTCGCTCCACGGGGCGTCGGCGTCCGTGGCCCCGGGCGGCAAGGTGGCGGACAGGGCGATCCTGGCCGTCACCCAGTCCTCGTGCTGGGCGACGCCCAGAGCGACGGTTCGCTTCGGGGTGGAGAAGGACGAGGTGTCCAGACGGTCACGCGAACCGTCGGGCAGCTTCAGGGAGACCGAGGTCACCCTGAGCGTGACGGGACGGTTGAGTCGCTTGTACGGGTAGAACTTCATGCCTCACTTCCGGCACGGAGTTCGAGTACGAGCCGCGTCAGTTCGGTGCGGACCGGATGGCTGGTGGGATCGGTGGCGCCGCGGAAGACGGCCCGGCGGGCACCGGGCGTGAAGTGCAGGACGTTGTCCCGGACCTCGCAACCCTCCACTCCGACCAGTTCGGCCCAGTCGAGCCGTGGCCGCCCACCGGAGCGGACGTCGAGAAGGACCATCGGGGTCATGGCGGGCAGTTCGTCGGCACGCGGCAATTTCACTTCCGCGGTGATACGCCATTCCCTCTTCTCACCGATCGTGGCGTCCAGTTCGGAGAGTTCCGGCAGGCCCGAACCGGCCGGGCGTCCGGCCGGCGCGGACCTGCGCGGGACGGTGAGCTTCTTGCGGAGCTTGGTGCTCTCCTGCGCTCCGGGACGCTTGGGACGCACGACCAGTTCCTTCACCGCGGAATTGACGTCCGTGGTGAGCCGGGCGATCCGATGGTGGGCGCTGTGGGACCAGCGGAGCGTCAGCTCCTCGGTCTGGCCCCACCGATCGTGCTCGGGCGGCTCGGCGGCCCGCAGAAACTCCTCGGCCTCACTCGCGAAGGGCGCCGACTCCCCCGCCGCGTGCCCCACCAGCAATACCGCCTGGAAGGCCGTGACACCCAGCGGCAGACCGTGGACGGACGACTTCTTGATGGTCATCCGGTTGCCGCGCAGGGAGTGGACCTGGTTCGGAGTCCCGTCCCTGTCCTCGCCCTCCGTCACGAGGAGCACACCCTGATGGACGCCGAGGGTGCCCTGTCGACCGCCGGACAGGGGAAGCTTGAACGGGATGTGCCGGAGCGCGACCTGGCCCGACTCGGTGAGCCGGTCCACGGTCGTGCCCTCGTAGAAAGCTCGTAGGGCCCGGCTGCGGGAAGGCTCCTCCTCCATGGGATCGACCTGCTGCTCCTCCACGACGACCTCGCCGTTGCGCAGGGTCCGCACCGAGGTCTCCAGCAGCGGGAGACGGGAGCCCCCTCCCGTCATGGCCGCCCAGAAGTCGCGACCCAGCGCCTCGACCAGGCGCTTGTGCATGCTCCTGATGTCACGGGTGCCGTCATCGCCGCCCTCGGTCTCGGCGGAGGAGTCCTTGGCCGGGTCGAGGCTCGCCACGTCATGGGCGCCGACGATGAGGAAGGAGGTGCCGGGCTCGGCACTGTCACGCGTGAGGTGGAGGCGTTCGACGGTCTCCTCGTCGGCCCACCAGGACCGTACGACCTCGGCACTGTGCGTCTCGGGGTCGGGGCGCCCGAGCCATGCGGGGCCCGCGTACGCCGTGCCGCCCACGGAACGCCACGGCAGTTCCAGCCGCCCGATGACCCGACGCTCGGTACGCCCCTCGTGCGGGACGGAGAGAGTGGAGTTGATCAGCACCAGGCCCAGCGCGCTGGTCGCCCACAGAGTGGCCTTGCCGAGGCCGTACGAGCCGCCGGCTCCGGAACCGGACTTGAGGCTCTCCAGCTGTCGGCGGACGACGGCCGCGAACTTACCGTCGTCGTAGTCGTCTCCGGTGAGGCCGGAGGCGTTGTAGTCGTCGACCCGCAACAGGATCAGGCGACCCTTCTCGAACATGTCGCGCACACCGGCGTCGACGACCCGGCCCACTTTCTGGTCCGCGGACGATTCTGAGACAGCCGAATAGTGCGGCTGGAGCTCGTCCCAGAGGAGCGCGGCGCGAAAGGCCTCCAGTTTCTCGCCGGTGAGTTCATGGATGGTGTAGCGCACGCGCACCGGGCGGCCGTTGTGGACGATCCGCTCGTCGAGGCTGTTCTGACAGGTTTCCCGCGCGAGGACCTGGACGTCCGCATCGAAAGCGAAGGCCGCGGCGTTGCCGCCGTCGCGCCCTCCGTCCCGGTAGCCGGGTCGGTGGTACCAGGTGACGGGCAGACCGGCCTGGGTGTCCGCGGTGCGGGTGTGGACCGTGCCGAGGTCCGTGCCGAGCGCCTCGGCGATCTGCGCCATGACAGAGGGGCGCGGCACCGAGCGCCGAGTGACCCATGCGGAGACCGCCGCGCGGGTCATGTTGAGTTCCTTCGCCAGCTCTGTCTGGCTCATGTTCGAGATCGCAAGCTGACGGGCCAGCCAGGGCCCGAACTCTTCGCCGGCCTCCATGTGCCTCCCCAACTCCTTGTGCTTTCACCGTTGTGTCCACGGCCCCGGACAGGCTAATTTGACAGACAACTGCTCGTCAACAAACGTTTGACGGAAGTTCGACATCGACGACCGATCGACGAGTGTCCCATTTGGGCATATTGCACCGAATAGGCCTGTTGCAACACCGAACCAGACTTCCCCGCCGCAAACGTTTGCGGCGAATTGGAATACCGCAATCCGGAAATCCGCTCGCCAAATTTGGTACCCCGAACGAGTGAACCTGCTACGGTCGTCGAAGGCGGTTTCTACCTCCTGGCTCAGAAATTCCTGAGCGACATACGGCACAGCCATGTCTTCAGCATGCATATTCCCGGAAGCCCTCACCCGGCGAGGACCCGGGACCAGGCAGGAGGAATCGGAACGCCATGGAACAGCCTTCCGTGGAAACGACTGCCCCGTGCGCCGAAGAACCACTTTCTGGACGCGAGATCCACTGCGTCGAACTCCAGCTTTTATTAGCAGGGAATGAAGCCCGGAAGAAGCAGATCCACAATTTTTCCGGACTTACAGCCGCAGATCTTGACGACTCCTGATGTCACGCTCCAGGATTCAGTGAGAACCACGAGGCTGGAATCTGCGAAATCAAGGAGCGGACATCCCGGCCACCCGGCCGGTTGCTCGGCCACACCTACTCAGCTGCACACTTCAGAGCAGACTCGCATCTTTGTTTCCGCTCTCCTCCTTTCCTCAGTTCCGTCACCCGCCCACCGCAGGAGCAGTGAAGAAGCAGTGTCCGAATCCTCGTCGTCGCTGTCGCCGGTCGTCGCCACCGTCATCGAGCAGTCCTCGCGTGTTCTCCAGACGTACGAAGTGGACCCCGGCCTCATCCCCGAGCACGCCAATGGTGAGCGCCGGATCACCCAGGGCGGATACGGGGACCGGCAGCTTTTCGAGCTCGTCCAGAACGCAGCCGACGAAATCGCGAACGCACCCGGTGGCACCACCCACGTGGTTCTCACCACTACCCATCTCTACTGCGCCAACGAGGGCACGCCGGTGACGGCCGAAGGTGCCGAAACCATTCTCCGGATGAGCATGTCCCGAAAGAGGGGCGGCCAGATCGGGCGATTCGGTGTAGGGGTCAAGTCCGTTCTGGTGGTCACCGACGCCCCCCAGTTCTTCAGCACCTCCGGGGCCTTCGGATTCGATCGCGAATGGGCATGCCGGCAGATCCGCTCGGTTCCCGGCGTGCGGGAACGTCTGGGCGACCGGTTCGAGGCTCCGGTGCTCCGGATGGCCCGCCCCTTGGACGCGGATGCCGAGCGGGCGACGGACCCGGTGCTCGACGAACTGCTCGGCTGGGCCACCACCGTCGTACGGTTGCCCCTGCTCCCCGGGGCCGCCGGCAAGCTGGCGTCGGACATGCACGGGGGAAAGACCTCCACCGGGGCGAGCCGTGAGGAGTTCCCTCTCGGGTTCCAGCTCCTCTCCCCGCACGTGGCGCGGGTGGTGCTGGAGGACCGCAGGACCCTTCCCCCGACCTCTCGCCTGCTCACCACCGAGCGGGACGGGAACCTCCACACGGTGCGGGAGGAACGGACGGGCAGGTCGCCCCGCGAGGCCCGGTGGCGGGTCTTCACCGCGACTCACCAGCCCGGCCCGGTGGCCCGCGCCGACGCCGGTGAACTGCACGACCGTCTCGATCTCGAACTGGCTTGGGCGGTGCCGGCGTTCGAGAGGGAAAGGGAGAGCGGACTCCACATCGCTCGAACCCGAGGACGTGGCCGCTTCTGGTCCTTCTTCCCCACCAAGTACGAGATGTCGTTGAGCGGCATCCTCAACGGTGCGTGGAAGACGAACGAGGACCGGCAGAATCTGCTCGACTCGTCCGCGTTCAACGAAGAGATGATCCGAGTCTCCGCAGCCCTGGTGGTCGACTCTCTCCCTGCCCTGTCACCGGCCGAGGACCCTGCCGCGTACCTCCCGCTCCTGCCCGGCCGTACGAAGGAATCGATCAGCTGGGCCGACGACTTCCTGACCCAGGAGATCTGGAAGCGAGCGGCCCGTCACCCCTCACTGCCCGATCAGGAAGGCGTGCTTCGCGTACCCGCCGACCTGCGGATTCCCCCGCGCCTCGACAAGGACCGCAGCACCGCCTGGGCACGGATGTGGCACGAGACACCCGGTCGACCGTCGAACTGGCTCCACCCCTCGGCCGAGGTCAACGTCCTGCGTTCGGGGAAGGTCCAGCACGTCCTCGAAGCGGCCGAACACGAGCGGTCCAGCGTCCGTGAGTGGCTGGAGGCTCTGGTCTCGGACGGCTCCGCGGTGGCTTCCGCGACCGCCGTCCGCGTCCTGGCAGACATGGTCAGGACGGGTTCGTCATACGTCGACGAAGCGCGCAGGGCACGGATCGTGCTCACCGAGGAGCACGGCCTGGTGCCGCCGGTCCCCGGTCAGGTGTTCCGCCGCGCCGACGACGACGGGCCACGCGAGTCCCTGGTCTATGTGGCGCCCGAGATCTCCGAGGACCCCGAGCTGGCCTCCGCCCTCGACGCTCTCGGCATCCGCGAGGCCGATGTGGAGGGCCGTTTCGTCAGCGTCCTCGACCGAGGCCTCGACGGCTACGGCGACGCCGACTGGGAACGCTTCTGGACTCTCTTCCGGCAGGCCGGCGGGCACCGGCTGATCGACACCGTGCTCCAGCACGTACCGGACGTGACGCGGACGCTGAAAGTGCGGACGGCCGACGGTCGATTCCGGCCGCTGCGGGACTGCATGCTGCCGGGCGCGGTGGTGAGCGCCGAACGCGACCCGCGTGTCGCCGTCGACATGCACTTCCACTCCGACGACCTCGCCGTCTTCCGCCAAGTGGGACCGAGGGAGCGCCCCACGACGGCGCGCCCCGAGGGCGAGGCCTGGTTCGAGGAGTACCGCGAGGCGGTCCACGCGAGCTATCTGAACGGGCTGGACAAGCGCGCCCCCAGGCCCACGCTCAATCGACTGAAGGTGGAGGGAGCCCCCATCGGCGGACCGCTGCACCTGTTCCCCTCGCTGTCGGAGGAGTCCCGCGCCGCCTTCCTCAAGGCTCTGCCCGACGACGCCGTGGTGGACAACTGGACGCGGCAGATCGGAGCACAGTCGAGCACCCGGCAGGCCGTCGAGTCGCCGATCCGCTGGATGCTCAGGAAGCACGGCAGGGTCCTCACCTCCCAGGGCGTCAAGCCGCTGGCCGAGGCGGTGGGACCTCAGCTGGCCTCCTACCGCGACGTCCTCCCGGTGGCCGACCTGTCCCCCGAGAAGGCCCGCAAGCTGCGGTTGCCCACCACTGTCGACGACGTGCCGGCCGAGCGCTGGGCACCGCTCCTCGTGGAGTTGACCCGCAGCGAGGACGACAGGTTCGTAGGCAACACGTACGTCATGCTCACTCGGCTCGGCGCGGCCTTCCCCGAGGATTCCCTGACCCGTTGCCGGATCGGGGACACCTGGAGCACCCGCCCCGACAGCGAGATCGTCGTCGCCGTCGGCGCGGCCGAGTACCGCGCCCTGCGCGCGGAACAGCTTCCCGCGCTGCTCGTGGGGACGGCAGCCGACGCGGAACTGATGATCGAGCAGTGGGGCATGAAGCCCTACAAGGGGGCGATCACCCGTGAGACCCGCGAGGTCCCGGAGGCCGAACCGGTCCCGCTCGTCGAGCTGTACCCCGCGCTGCGTCAGCGGCTCGGCAGCGCTCAGCGCGGCAGCCTGGTATTGCGGTGCACGGAGTTGGAGGAGGTGACCCGCACGGACAACGGGACCAAGTCCCGCACGCTGGACGCGGTCCGCCAGGGGGACACCGTCAAGGTCCTGGTCCCTCTGGAGCGGGAGCCGATGCTCCGTCTCATTGACCGTGAGCTGAAGCTCGGGCTGGGTGCGAACGGTTGCCGAGCGGTACTGGAGCGCGAGGAACAGATCGCACGGGACAGCGCCGTCCAAGCCGCTGTGAAGGCCGTGCGCGACGCGACGGACGTCGTCACCAAGATCGAGTTGCTGATCGGCGCCGAGGCTCTCCGCTCGGGGCTGCCGGACGGTCTGCTGGATGCCGAGGCGGAGGCGACCGGGGGCACGGAGCCGTCCCCGCACCGGATCGCTCAGATGGCGTTCAACGCGCGCGGTGACAGGGTGCTGCATCACCATGCCCGCGACATCCAGGCCCGCTTCCCCAATGCGCCTGTCGGGTACGGGGGTTCGGCCGCGGCCATCTCGTTCGTGTCCGGTCTCGGCCTGCCGATGACCTTCGCGGGCTCCCGTACGCCTTCTCCGCCGGCCTCCGAGACGGTCGACGGACCGCGGGACTTTCCCGCGCTGCACGCCTACCAGGAAGACCTGGTCCGCAACATCACCACCCTGCTCGACCGGCTCGCGCCGCAGCGGGCCATGCTCTCCCTGCCCACCGGCGCGGGCAAGACCCGGGTCACCGCCGAGGCCGTGATCCGCTGGGTGAAACGCTTGGGCGAACTGGAGGGGCCGCTGCTGTGGATCGCTCAGACCGACGAGCTGTGCGAACAGGCCTTTCAGAGCTGGAAGTTCGTATGGGGCAAGGTGGGCGCGGAAAGTCCGCTCACCATCAGCCGGCTCTGGGGAGGCAACGAAGCCGGTGACGTCCAGGGACACCCTCATCTGGTGGTGGCGACGGACGCCAAGCTGGAGCGGTGCCTGGAGGGCGACGCCTACGAATGGCTGCGGAAGGCCTCCTTGGTGATCGTGGACGAGGCGCACACGGCCATCTCACCGCGATACACCGCCATTCTCGGCCAGTTGGGCCTCACTCAGTACGAGACCCGACGACATCTGCTCGGTCTGACCGCCACCCCGTTCCGCAACACCAACGAGGAGGAGACCAGCCGTCTGGTGGGCCGCTTCGGACGACGCCGCCTTGACGAAGGCGTCTTCCCTTCGGGCAATCCTTACCAGGACCTCCAGGAGTGGGGCATGCTCGCCCAGGTCGAGCATCGCACCCTGGAGGGTGGCAGCATCGAGCTGACCAGCGACGAGAAGGTGCAGGCCGAACGCATGGCCATGCTTTCCCGCTCGGCGGAGCAGCGCCTGGTGGAGGACCACGCGCGCAGCCTCCGTATCGTCGAGGAAGTGGCCGGCCTCCCCGCGGACTGGCCGACCCTGCTGTTCGCGACGTCCGTCGACCACGCCAACTCGCTGGCAGCCCTGCTGAACGACCGAGGCGTCGCCTCGGCGGCCGTCGATTCGACCAGCAGCATGCCGGACCGTCGTAGGCGCATCGACGACTTCCGTGAAGGGCGTATCCGCGTACTCACCAACTACGGCGTGCTGACACAAGGGTTCGACGCCCCTGCCACCCGCGTCGTGGTGGTGGCCCGCCCGGTGTACAGCACCAACGTCTACCAGCAGATGATCGGCCGCGGTCTGCGCGGTCCGAAGAACGGTGGCAAGCCGACCTGCCTGATCCTCAACGTCAGCGACAACATCGCCAACTTCGACACACAGCTCGCGTTCACCCAGTTCGAACACCTCTGGAGCCGTAAGTGACCGACGCCTATCTGGACAGCCCGGAGCTGACCGCCGAGCAACTGGAGGTCGTCGAACAGCCCTGGGACGCTCGGGTGTTGGTGACGGCGGGAGCCGGAGCCGGCAAGACGCACACCCTGGTGCGTCGACTGGACGCGCTCTGCGGCCACGAGGATCAGGAGGAAGCGTTGGAGGCCGCCGAGATCCTGGTCCTGACCTTCTCCCGGGCCGCCGCCCGCGAACTGCGCGAGCGGATCGCCCGGCACGGCGACCGGGCCCGCCGGGTCCGGGCGCAGACGTTCGACGCCTGGGCTTACGGCGTGCTGGCCCGCGCCCATCCGGACGGGGACTGGGGAAGTACGAGTTTCGACGAGCGGATCTCGGCGGCGGTCGACGCGGTGGAGAAGGGGGCCCTGGAGATCGGCGACTCGGAGCCCCCCTCCCATGTCGTCGTGGACGAGGTTCAGGACCTGCTGGGCGTACGTCGCGAACTGGTGGAGGCACTGCTCGACCGCTACCGGGACAGTTGCGGTTTCACGGTCGTCGGCGACCTGGCCCAGTCCGTGTACGGGTTCCAGATCGCCGACCCGGACGAACGGCTCGACGAGACCGGCCGATTCTTCGACTGGTTGCGCGCTTCCTATCCCGACGACCTGCTGGAGCTGAAGCTCACCCGTAACTTCCGGGCCACGACCGAGGAGGCCCGGGTGGCGCTGGCGCACGGTCCGCGTCTCCAGCGGCTCACCGACCGGGACGAAGCCGGTGCGCTCTACGAAGACCTGCGCGACCTGCTCCTGCACCCGGCGAACGGCATCGGCGACCTCGACGACGAGTTCACCCTGTCCGGGCTGCGGGACCTGTCCGACACGTGCGCGATCCTCACCCGTGACAACCGGGAGGCCCTGGTGGTCGCCGAGTTGCTGCAGGCGCACGGCATCGAACACCGCTTGCGACGTCCGCTCGAAGAGCGTCCCGTTCCGTACTGGGTCGGCGAGTTGCTCCGTCGCACGGAGGCGACCGGTCTCTCCGAGGAGCGGTTCGGGACTCTCCTCGCCGAGATCCCTCTGCCGTTCGAACCGGACGCATCGATGCTGTGGACCGTCCTGCGGCGGGTCGCCCGCGGCTCCGCACGAGGCGTGCTCGACCTCGATCGACTGCGGCACGCCGTCGCGGGCGGCAGGTTCCCCGACGAGGCGGCCGACCCCGAATCCTCCCGGATCGTCGTCTCGACCGTCCACCGGGCCAAGGGACTGGAGTTCGACCGGGTGATCCTTCTGGCCCCTCCCACCGCCGAGGAACTCCACCGCCGGTACGCGGCCGACCTGGATCTGCCCGCCGAGGCGCGTGCCCTCTACGTGGCGATGACTCGTGCCCGACAGGACTTGTATTACGTGAAGCCCCCGGAGCTGCCGCACTTCAGGCGAACGTGCAACCGGGGAGACGGCCGGCGCTATCTCGGCGGCTGGCAGTCGTACAAGCGATTCGGGATCGTCGCCGAGGCGGGCGACGTGGATCGGGACGACCCGCCGGGAGCCGACGGGGACGCCCGCGACACCCAGTCGTACCTGTTGGAACGGGTCACACCCGGGCACACCGTGGTACTGCGCAAACGGCACGACATGCAGATGGGCGAGTATCAGAGCCCGCCCTACGCCCTGCTGCACGAAGGACGGGAGATCGGCGAGGCCTCGCAGCGGTTCCGCGAGGACCTGTTCCGGGTGCAGAAGGTGAACAGCAAGTGGGAACCTTCCTGGCCTGCCGAGATCCGCGGCCTGCGAATCGACGTCACGGAGACCGTGACGGGCAGCACCGCGGCAGGCGCCAACGCCGGTCTCGGCGACCGGGGCGTGTGGATCGCCCCCAGGATCACCGGCATCGGACGGTACCGGTGGACGAACCACGACGAGGAGCAGGACACGTGACGGACGGGGCGAACGGACACGCCGAGCACTACCGCGTGAGGGACGAAGACCTTCTTGTGGGGCTCCGCAGGGAACTGCTCGGCCCCGCCGAGGACGCGGACAAGGACGACCGGGACGAGGTCCTCACCCAGGACACGCCCATCGACCGCTACCTGACCGGAGTCCTGTACCCCGGTTCGGCGGACAAGGCCGAGGCCGAGGCGCGGAAGGAGGAGGCCGCCGAACACGACGGCTTGGACACCTCGCCGATGCTCAGCCGCGACAGTGTCGAGGAGTCCGGTGCGGAGCGGGATCCAGGAGGGCCCGGCGACCGTCGGCCTTCGTCCATGGGCCTGACCTTCGCCGTCGACCCGGCCATAAGCGGAACGATCGTGGTCTCGACGCGTGCCGCCGCGTACCGTCCGACCGACGCGGACGGCAGGCCGGTCGAAGCCCGCAGAGCCGAGGCACGCACGTTGTCCGCCCAGCACGAGCACTGGCGGCGGGAGGAACTCGCTCTACCTGACCACACGATCGACGTCACGGTGCCCGGCAGCGGCGTACGCACACGGCTGCACACCGACAGAAAGATCGACCTGCACGCGATCGTCCGTCGCCCCGACGCTCTGACCGGTAACGTCAGCGTCACGGTGACACTGATCAACTCGGAACAGGTCGGCAAGTACGACCTGAAGGACGCCTTCTCCCTGTTCCAGTGCGGCCTCCGGGTGCGCGCCGCCGACGGCTCCACCGCCTTCGTCGAACGCCCCGCCCGGACGGCCTCCCACGACCCGGAGATCGCCATGAGCCGGCTGCTGCACCGGCACGCCCCGACCTTCGCCGTCGGGCACGGCTGCTCGGCGGAATGGGACTGGACGCCCTCTCCCATCGGGGTGACCGACACCAACGACGACGGCAGCGGCGGCGTCTGCGAGGTGCGCAGCCAGTTCGTGCCGTCCGTGGAAGTTCTCCTCACCGATTCCAATCCGGAGAGCGACAGCCCGGCGCTGTCCATGCTGAGGCTGGCGGAGGATCCCGACGCCGAGATCCTGGCCGCCCTGGAGAATCTCGCCTCGGGGTACGAGCGGTGGATCGACCGCAAGCGGAACGAGGCCGAGGCCCTGACGGGCACTCAGCACGAGGAGGCCGCGCGTAAGCAGGTGTCGGCCTGCCATGAGGCTCTGGGACGCATCCGGGAGGGCATCGCACTGCTGCGGACCAAGCCGGACGTCATGCGGGCCTTCCGCCTGGCCAACCGGGCCATGGCCGACCAGCGCGCCCGCAGCGACTGGGTGAAGAAAGGCCGCCCCGGCACACCCGACCTGGCCAAGGGCCGCTGGCGCCCGTTCCAGATCGCGTTCGTGCTGCTCTGTCTGGCGGGGGTCGACGATCCCCACCACAAGGACCGCAAGCTCTCCGACCTGCTCTGGTTCCCCACCGGTGGTGGCAAGACGGAGGCCTATCTCGGCCTGATCGCGCTCACGTCGTTCCTGCGTCGTATCCGCAAGGGAGCGTCCGGCGGAGGGGTCACGGTCATCATGCGGTACACGTTGCGACTGCTCACCCTCCAGCAGTTCGAACGCGCGGCGATCCTGCTCTGCGCCATGGAACGACTGCGTCGCCGTACCCCGGCGCTGGGCACGGAGGAGTTCTCCGTCGGCATGTGGGTCGGCCGTTCGGCCACCCCCAACACGTTGGCCAAGGCCGAGGAGAAGCTCGACGAGCTGCGGCGGGACCTCGGCCGCAGCCTCGCCAAGGAGAACCCGGTCCAGTTGCACGCGTGTCCCTGGTGCGGGGAGCGACTCGACGCGCGTCACTACGAAGCCGACGTCGAAGCCCGACGGATGTTCGTCCGCTGCCCCGCCGGCGACTGCGACTTCACCGACGGACTGCCCGTCCACCTCGTCGACGAGGCGGTGTACGCGGCGCGGCCGACGCTGGTGATCGCCACCGTCGACAAATTCGCGTCCATGCCATGGCGCCCGGCCACCGCTGCGCTGTTCAACCGGAACGACGCCCATGACCCCACGCCGCCGCCCGAGTTGATCGTCCAGGACGAACTCCACCTGATCTCGGGGCCGCTGGGAACCCTGACCGGCCTCTACGAGACGGCGGTGGACGCCCTCGCGAACAGGCCCAAGGTCATCGCCTCCACCGCGACCATCCGTCGCGCCGCCGACCAGGGCAAGCACCTCTTCGCCCGTGGAGTACGCCAGTTCCCGCCCGCCGGCCTGGACGCCCGCGACTCGTGGTTCGCGGTGGAGACACTTCGTGACGAGAAGGCGACCCGCCGCTATGTCGGCCTTCTGGCCCCCGGCACCAGTCAGTCCACGCTGCTGATCCGCACGTACGCCACACTGCTGCACCGGGCCATGCACGCGGACACCGAGAACGACAGGGTGAAGGACACCTACTGGAGCCTCGTCGGTTACTTCAACAGCCTGAGGTTGCTCTCGGCCGCCGAACTCCAGGTCCACGACGACGTGGTGGCGTATATGGAGCTGCTCGCCGAGCGCGAGGGTAAGGAGGTCCGGCCGATCCCCAACTACTCGGAGCTGACGAGCCGTGTCGACGCCAGCGAGATCCCGACGCGTCTCAAGCGCATCGAGAAGTGCTACCCCGACGAGGACGCCGTCGACGTCCTGCTCGCCACCAACATGATCGCGGTCGGTGTGGACGTCGACCGCCTCGGCCTCATGGCCGTGATGGGCCAGCCGCAGACCACCGCGGAATACATCCAGGCGACCAGCCGTGTCGGTCGCGCGCACCCGGGGCTGGTGGCGGTCATGCTCAACTCCGCGCGTTCACGTGACCGTTCGCACTACGAGAGTTTCCAGCACTTCCATTCGGCTCTCTACCGGGAGGTCGAGTCGACCTCGGTCACCCCGTTCTCCGCGCGCGCCCGCGACCGGGGGCTGCACGCTGTGATCGTGGCCCTGGCCCGCATCCTGATCCCGGACGCCCGTCCCAACGACGGGGCCGCCAGGATCGAGTCGTACGAGGACGTGCTGCGGAACAAGGTGAAGGGCATCGTCCTGGACCGCGTCGGAGCAGTCGACAGCAAAGAGAGCACAGCCGTGTCCCAGGCGTTCGACGAGTTCGTGGACTGGTGGTGCGATGAGGCGGACACCCACAGCGGCCTGCTCTTCGAGCCTCAGCCGGGAAACCGCTCCCCGTCGATCCTGAAGTCGTACGACGACGAGACGGAGGACCGTGAGGCATGGCCCACCCTGTGGAGCCTGCGCGATGTCGACGCCGAGTCCGCCCTGTTCCTGGAGGGAAACCGATGACCCCGCCCCCCGCCCGCCGTCGACGCACAGGCCAGAGCGGCACGCCGGCCCACAACCTGCCCCGGCGGGGTTCGGTCCGCCGCGCTCAGGCCATCACGACCTACGGCGTCGGCTCGCTCATCGCGGTCGACCAGGAGTCCTTCGTCGTCTCGGGTCTGGACGACGCGGAAAGGAGCTGGCGGTCGGACGAAGCGCCCAGAATCTACGAGCGACGGCTGGCCCGCCTTCTGAACGTCGGATACTTCCGACTGCCTCCGGCGTCCGACGACGGCAGCAAGGACGGCATGCGGGTCCGGCGGTTTCCCCAGATGCACTCCTGTCCCGGGTGCGACGAACTCCAGCGACACCGCGCCTTCAACCCGCCGGAGGGGCGCAGTGTCTGCGGCGCCTGTGAGGTCGACCTGGTCCCCTCCCGCTTCGTCGTCGCATGCGAGGCCGGGCATCTCGACGAATTCCCGTACTGGCACTGGGTCCATCGGTCCACCGAACCCGGGGAAACCGCCGGGCGGTGTGGCGGGCGGCTCAGTCTGCGGTCATCCGGTCGTACGTCCTCGCTCCGCTCGATCGTCGTCTCCTGCGACTGCGCCCCGAAGCCCGAGGCGTCGATGGAGGGCTCCTTCCGCAGGGAGGCCCTCAAGAAGCTCGGGCTCAGGTGCCAAGGTGCCCGCCCCTGGCTGGGCGATTCGGCGAAGGAGCCGTGTGGACTGCCCCTGCGCACCCTCCAACGGGGTTCCTCCACGGTGTGGCAGCCGGTGTTGAAGTCGGCGCTGTCCATCCCTCCGTGGAGCGACGGCCGCTCGGATCCGCTCGCCGAACACTGGGACGCGCTGCGCGAGTGCGCAGGTCGCAGCGAGGTGGCGGGATACCTGAAGGCCGTCCTCAAGGACAAGGCGCCGATCCCCCTGGACGTGGTGATGACGCTCCTGGACGCGGAACGCGAGGAGGACCCCGACGGCGACACGGTTCACACCTTCGATCATCGATATCGCGCCCTGCGCAACAGGGAGTACGAGCGTCTCCGCGCAGGCAACGAGGACAGCGACCACACGCGGGACGAGCAGTTCCTCTGCGAGCCCCCGGATGATGACACGGCCGTGCTGAAGCCGCTCGGCGTCACCGGCCCGATGCTGGTCAAGCGGCTCCGCGAGGTGCGCGCGCTGAAGGCCTTCACCCGGCTCGCCGACCCCGACTCGTCCACCGAGGCGAAGGAGGTGCCGCTCGCCGGGGGCCCCTTGAAGTGGCTCCCGGCCATGGAGGTGCACGGCGAGGGCGTTTTCCTCCGCCTGGACGAGGAACGGCTCTGCTCCTGGGAGCGCGTGATCGGCGTGGCCGCCCGCTCGGAACGTCTGCGCACGGCTCATCAACGGGTCCTGGACGACAGGGCGGGCGAACGCCACGAGGCCGTCAGGTCCCCCGCCTCCCCTCGCATGGTGCTGCTCCACACGCTGGCTCATGTGCTCATCAACGAATGGAGTCTCGAGGCGGGTTACCCGGCGGCGGCACTCCGCGAGCGCCTGTACGCGGACGACGACATGGCCGGAATCCTGATCTACACGGCGACGAGCGACTCGGCGGGCAGTCTCGGCGGCCTGGTCGCGCAGGGTGAACCTCGTCTGCTGGATCAGACGGTCCGCTCGGCAGTCCTCCGGGCCGAGTGGTGTTCGTCCGACCCGCTGTGCATGGAGAGCGGGGTCTCCGGCACCGGTGGCACGAACATGGCCGCCTGCCACGCCTGCGTGATGCTCCCGGAGACGAGTTGCGAGCACAACAACGTGCTGCTGGACCGGGCGCTGCTCGTCGGCACGCCAGAGGATCCGTACGTGGGGTTCTTCGCGAATCTCCTGGAGCGTTGACACGACCGTGCGCGGTGATGTGGCGAGCAGTGGCTTGTCGCCCTGGTGCAGACCCGCCCTCCCAGGGCAGGGATGTCGGGTGGCCTGCACGATGCACTTCTGCTCGCCGCGCACGTCACGGATGTTCTCGAACAGATCCTGGTCCCTGGCATGCGGGAGACGCACGCGGAGCATGCGCTGTGACCGACGCCACCGGAACCTGCTCCGCTGTGCGGAGAGGTATGGGTGTGAGGGTCAACGGAGAGAGTGATGTGGCGGCCGGGGACGACGACGGGGCCCGGTTGCGGGGGCGGGTGCGGGAGGGGGAGCGGGGCGCTTTCGGGGAGTTGTACGAGTTGTACGCGACCGCCGTCTACAACCACGCCCTGCGGCTGACCGGCGACTGGTCGGTGGCCGAGGAGGTCATGTCGGAGACGTTTCTCGCCGCATGGCGGGGGCGGGCGGACGTGGCCGTCGAGAGTGGGTCGTTGCGGCCGTGGCTGTTCGGGATCGCCACCAACAAGGCGCGCAACGCCGACCGGAGTCTGCGGCGCCGGCTCGCCTTCCTCGCCCGGCGGGCGTCGGGGTCCCAGGAGGTCGACGACTTCGCCGAGGACGTCGCGGGCCGGGTGGACGACGCCCGGCGGCTGGCCGACGTGCGGCGGGTGCTGGGACGGCTCCGGCGGCACGAGCGGGAGGTCCTCGCGCTGTGCGTGTGGGGCGGGCTCGACTACGCGCAGGCCGCCGAGGCGCTCGGCGTTCCCGTCGGGACGGTCCGGTCGCGGCTGTCGCGGGCGCGGGCCCGGCTGCGGGAGTTCGTGGACGCGGAGGAACGCGGGAGACGTACGCCGCATTCCTCGCATACGGGTTTTATGGAACCGCGTTCCCGTCGCGGAGAGGTAGAGAGTGAGACCGCGTTCGCGGTCCTGCCCCTTCAGGAGGAAGCCCGATGAACGCCACTCCGGCCGGACCCGAGCAGGGTGAGCGCGCGGAACTCGACGAGTTGGGGGAACTGGCGCGGCTGTTGCCGGCCGGTCCCGTCGAGCAGGTGCTGCCTCCCGGGCGTCGTTCCCGTCACAAGGACGTTCTGATGCAGCTCATCGACCGCGATCGCCACGACCGCCATGACCGCCGCGACGAGGCGGAGGGCGCCCGGCCGCTGCCGGAACCCCGCCGGCTCTCCCTGCCCACCCGCTCCGCTCTCGTCGCCGGGGCCGTCGCCGTCGCGCTGGCGGCCGGGCTCACGCTCGGCGTCGGGGAGGGCCGGCACGGCGGGGACCCGGCCGTCCGGGCGGGCGCTTCCGGCACACGCCCGGACGTCAGCCGCAGCGCCGTCGTCACGCTGGACCGGATGGCCGCCGTCGCCATGGACACCGTCGTGCGGCCGGTGCGGGAGGACCAGTTCGTCTACGTGCGCAGCCGGGTCGCAGAGAACGTGGGCGAGTGGGAGAAGCCCGTGAAGCTCGGGCCGCTGCACGAGCGGCAGGTGTGGTTCTCGCAGGAGCAGGGGCCTGTGGTCGACGTCGGGCTGATCCGTGAGGACGGGCAGGACTGGCCGATCGAGGTCGGGGTGCCGGACGGGACGAACCCGAGGGACTCCGCCGTGCCGGCCGGCGTCCAGCGGCCCACGTACGCCTGGCTCGCCTCGCTGCCCACCGAACCCGGGCGCCTGCTGAAGCGGCTCTACCGCGAGATCCCGGTGGAGCAGGGCGACGACCGCGACCAGGAGGTCTTCGACCGGATCGGGGATCTGATCAGGGAGCAGATCATGCCGCCGGCGACGGCCGCCGCCTTCTTCAAGGCCACCGCCCGCATCCCCGGCGTCACCGAGGTGGACGACGCGGTGGACGCCGTGGGACGTCACGGCGTCGCCATCGCCCGGGAGGACGTGCGGCACGGCACCCGCGCCGAGTGGATCTTCGACGCCCGCACCCTGGACTACCTGGGCGAGCGCACCGTCTTCAGCCGGGACACCGCGCGGGCCAAGGCGGGGACGGTCTCGGACTCCGCGGCCGTGCTGGAGCGTGCCGTCGTCGACAAGCGGGGGCTGGAGCCGGGCGAGCGCCGCCGGGCCGGGCGGAGCTAGCGCGCGCGTCTCGCGGCGGCCGCACGGACCTTCCTCGTGCGGCCGTGCTCGGCGAGGAGGGCGAGGGCCTGGGGGGAGGCGTCCGGGGCTTCGACGAGCCTGCGCTGAAGCCAGTCCGAGGCGGTGGTGAGGGCGGCGGTCATGGCCCTCACGGCGGCGGTCGGCAGCGCGGCCCGGGCCCTCGCACGGCAGGGGGTGGTGAGGGCGCGGAGGAGGGTCCATTCACTGAGGCGGGTCGTCAGGAAGGGATCCTCGCCCACGGTCTTCCCCATCGCCTTCGTCCAGGCCTGCCAGCGCTCCTCGTCCTCGGCGGTGGTGCGGGGGAACGCGGTGGCCGTCCGGTCCAGGTGCCGGACCACCGCCGAGCGGGCCATCGTCGCGTCCTCGTCGGTGAGGACGTGTCGGATGAGGGGCATTTCCCCGGCCGCCGGGACGCGGGCGAGGGCGTCCAGGTAGGCGGCGAACCTCGCGTGCTCGGGGGGTTCGGCGCGGTCCGGTGAGGGCTGGTCTTCGGCGTCCTCGTGGGGCGTGCCGTCGGAGGTGCGGTGGGCGGGCAATGCGGGTCCTTTCCTAACTCGCAGGGCGCTCGCGGGGCGAGGGGCGGTCTGCGGGCGGAGGGCCGGGGCGGGTTAGCCTCGTCGGTGAGCTGGATGATCAGGGCGAGGAGGCAGACGATGGCGAAGGTTCCCAGTGCGGTGATCGCGGCGGGCGGGCTGGTCGGCGGGTACGGCGTGGCCCGGTGGACGCGGCAGCGGCCGCTGGGCGGGGCCGTCCTCGCCGTCGCCGGTGCCGCCGCCGCGCGGCAGTGGCGGCGGCAGGCCGGCGGGGCGGCCGCGGGCGCGCTGAGCGTCGCGTACATCGCCGCTTTCGCCGGGTCGCACCCGCTGTCGAAGAAGGTGGGGCCGTGGCCGTCGGTCTTCGGTGTGGCGGGAGCCGTCGCGCTGGCGTCCTGGGCGGTCGCCGACCGGCGTTCCTGAAACGCCCCCCGAGGCGCCCATCGAGCGCCCCTGACGCGCCCCTGCGGCGCCCCTGAACGGGTCCGGCCCGGGTGCGGAGGCTCCGCACCCGGGCCGACGCGTTCACCGGACTTCGTCGACTCCGGGGGCGCCGGCTCCGGGGCTCCGTGACGGGAGCGGACCCGCTGACGCCTACCCGCCCGGCGCCCGGCCCGCCCTCACTCCCGCACCCGGTTCCGGTTCGGCTCCCGTCCTCGCGTGTTCCCTCGACCGGAACGCCCGCCGGTAGCCCTGGGGGCTGGTGCCGGCGACCTTGCGGAAGCACTCCCGGAAGGCCGTCGGGGAACCGAAGCCCGACTGGGCGGCGATCCGTTCGACCGGGTAGGCAGTCGACTCCAGCAGGTACTGCGCGCGCCGGACCCGGGCCCGGTGCAGCCAGCGCAGCGGTGTCGTGCCGGTCTGCTCGCGGAACCGGCGGTTCAGCGTGCGGGTGCTCAGGCCGGCGTGCTCGGCGATCCGGTCCAGCGTGAGATCGTCGCCGCAGTTGTCCTCCAGCCAGACGAGGAGCGGTTCCAGGGTCGCGCCGGCCGGGGCCGGTGTCAGGTCCTGGGCGATGAACTGGGCCTGGCCGCCCTCCCGTTCGAGCGGCATGACCGACATCCTGGCCGCCTGTGCGGCGATCGCCGAGCCGTAGTCGCTGCGGATCATGTGCAGGCACATGTCGAGGGCCGCCGCCGCGCCCGCCGAGGTGAGGAAGCGGCCGTGGTCGACGTACAGGACGTTCGGATCCACCTCCACCTGCGGGTGGTGCAGGGCCAGTTCGCGTGCCGCCGCCCAGTGCGTGGTCGCGCGCAGCCCGTCCAGCAGGCCCGTCGCGGCGAACACGAACGCGCCGACGCACACGGAGGCGATCCGGGTGCCGTTCGCCGCGGCGTCGCGCAGCGCCTCGGCGACCCCCGGCGGCAGCTCGTGCGGCGGGTCCGCGACACCGGGCAGGATGATCGTGTCCGCGTCGGCCAGCGCTTCGAGCCCGTACGGCGCGCGCACGGTGAACGCCCCCGCGCTTACCTCCCCGGAGGGGGCCGGCGAGCAGACCCGCACCCGGTACGCGGGGCGGCCGTCGGGCAGCCGCGCCCAGCCGAAGGCGTCGATCGGGGCGGACAGATCGAAGGGGACGACCCCGTCCAGGACCAGTACGGCGACGGTGTGCATGGCGCGATCCTAGGCAGCCGACGGGATTTCGCCAAGCCCGCGACCGGCGGCCATGCGGGGGGAACGGCGGGGCGGTGGGCGGATGTGGGCGGCCCACCGCCCTGGTCACGTGCGGGTTCGACGGGACGGACGGTCGGGCGGGCTGCATGGCGGGAATCCGTCGGCCTCTGGCATTTCCGCCGCTTCCGCGTGATCTTCGTGCCGTCTAGCGTCGGTGCGTGACCAAGTTCCTCCTCGCCCTCCACGTCCTCGCCGCGATCGTCGCCGTCGGGCCCGTGACCGTCGCCGCCAGCATGTTCCCGCCCGCCGCGCGCAAGGCGCTGGCCGCGCCCGAGGACACGGGCGCGGCCGGGACCGTACGGCTGCTGCACCACATCTGCCAGGTGTACGCGGCCGTGGGCATCGCCGTCCCCGTCTTCGGGTTCACCACCGCGAGCGCGATGGGGGTGATGGGCGACCCGTGGCTGATCGCGTCGATCGTGCTGACCGTCCTGGCCGCCGGTGTCCTGCTGCTCCTGGTGCTGCCGCGGCAGGAGGTGCTCGTCGAGGGGCGGGGGGCGCGGGCGACGACCGTCCGGCTCGCCATGTTCACCGGCGTGTTCAACCTGCTGTGGGCGACGGTGACGGTCCTGATGATCGTCCGGCCCGGATCGACGACGGGGGCGTAGGCGGACCGGGGCGGGTCGGGGGACCCGCCCCGGTCCGCGAGGCGTCAGGCCGCGTCAGGCCGGCTTCGTGCCGCGGCCGGCCGCTCCCTACGCCTTCGCCGCCGCCGCGCTCAGCGGCTTGGCGATGTCCTCCAGGGACCGCCGCTCGGCGTTGACCGCCAGGAACGCCGCGACCAGGCCCGCCAGGCACATCAGCGTCGCGCCGACGCAGAAGGCGAGGACCGTGTCGGCGACCTTGCCGGTGTCGGTGAGGTCGGCGAACAGCAGGGGGCCGCTGATGCCGCCGGCCGCCGTGCCGAGGGCGTAGAAGAAGGCGATGGACATCGCGCGGGTCTCCATCGGGAAGACCTCGGAGACCGTCAGATAGGCGCTCGACGCGCCGGCCGAGGCGAAGAACAGCACCGCACACCAGCAGGCCGTCATCGTCGTCGCGTTCAGCGAGCCCTGGTCGAACAGCCAGGCCGTGCCGAACAGCAGCACACCCGACAGCAGGTACGTCGAGGAGATCATCACCCGGCGGCCGACCGTGTCGAACAGCTTGCCCAGCAGCAGCGGGCCGCAGAAGTTGCCGATCGCGATGACGGCGAAGTAGTAGCCGGTGTTGCCGCTCGGCACGTCGAAGAACTTCGTCAGGATCGCGCCGAAGCCGAAGGTGATCGCGTTGTAGAGGAACGCCTGGCCGATGAAGAGGGAGAAGCCGAGGATCGCGCGGCGCCGGTACTGCGAGAACACCGTGCGGGCGATCTCGACGAAGGACACGCTGCGCCGCTGGTGGATGGTCAGCTCGCCCTCGGCGCGCGGCAGCCGCTCCCCCTTGTCCTCCTCGATCTGCTTCTCGATGGAGGTGACGATCTCCTCGGCCTCGCGGTCGCGGCCGTGGATCAGCAGCCATCGTGGGCTCTCCGGGACGTGCCGCCGCACCAGGAGGATGACCAGGGCGAGGACGGCGCCCAGGGCGAACGTCAGCCGCCAGCCGACGTCGGCCGCGAAGATGTCCGTGTTCAGCGCGACGATCGACAGCAGCGAACCGGCGACCGCGCCCAGCCAGAAGCTGCCGTTGATGATGAGGTCGACGCGCCCCCGGTACTGCGCCGGGATCAGCTCGTCGATCGCCGAGTTGATGGCCGCGTACTCGCCGCCGATGCCGAAGCCGGTGAGGAAGCGGAAGAGCAGGAACCACCAGGTGTCGAAGGAGACGGCGGTCAGGGCGGTGGCCGCCAGATACACCGCGAGGGTGATCATGAAGAGCTTCTTGCGGCCCCACTTGTCGGTCAGCCGGCCCCAGAAGAGCGCGCCGATGCAGGCGCCGGCCACGTACAGCGCGGCCGCGATGCCGGTGACCTGCCCGGAGGTGATGGGCAGGCCGCTGCCCGGCTCGGACAGCCGGCTCGCGATGTTCCCGACGACCGTGACCTCCAGGCCGTCCAGGATCCACACGGTGCCCAGTCCGAAGACGATGGTCCAGTGCCAGCGCGACCAGGGCAGCCGGTCCAGGCGGGCGGGGATGTCTGTGGTGATCGTGCGGTCTCTCTCGGCCGGCACGGCAGCTTCGGCGCTGGTCATGGGCTCCCTCCTCGGCACGCACGCTCCTCGTCGAGCGGAACGCGGTCCGTGTTCCCGCGACCAGTGCCTTTAAGCCCCGCATACAGGGACGCCCCGCACACCCGCGCCGCCGGGCCCCGGGGGGCGGCGTCCGCGCCGGGGTCAGGCGCCCAGCGCCCGCGCCACGGTGTAGATCAGCAGGCCGGCCAGTGAGCCCACCACCGTGCCGTTGATGCGGATGAACTGCAGGTCCCGGCCGATGTTCGCCTCGATCTTGCGGGTGGTGTGCTCGGGGTCCCAGCTCGCCACCGTGTCGGTGATCAGCGAGGTGATCTCCTTGCGGTACGTCGTGACGACGTGCACCGCGGCCCCCTCGACCCAGCTGTCGACCTTCTCCTGCACCTTGGGCTCCGTCGCCATCCGGGTCCCCAGCGACAGCAGCGAGGCCCGCACCCGCAGACGCAGCTCGCTGCGCTCGTCCTCCGCCGCCGCGACGATCATCGAGCGGACGGCCGTCCAGGCGGACGCGATCAGGTCCTGGACCTCGCCCCGGCCCAGCACCTCGCCCTTGAGCCGCTCCACCCGCGCGCGGGTCTGCGTGTCGGACTGAAGGTCCGCGGCGAAGTCGGTGAGGAACCGGTCGAGGGCCCCACGGGCCGGGTGGGAGGGCATGTCCCGCATCTCCGCGCAAAAACGCAGCAGCTCCTTGTAGACGCGCTCCCCGACCTTCTTGTCGACGAACCGCGGGGTCCAGCCGGGCGCACCGCCCTGCACGGCGTCCATCACCGAGTCGGCGTGCAGCACCAGCCAGTCGTGCGCCCGCCCCACCACCAGGTCGACGGCGCGCCGGTGGCCGCCGTCCACCACGATCCGCTCCAGCAGCTTCCCCATGCCCGGCGCGATCTCCTGGGCGTCGGCGCGCCGCGTGATCGCCTCCCCCACCACCGCCTGCACGTCCGAGTCGCGCAGCACCGTCAGCGCGCCCCGCAGCGCCGTCGCCAGCTCGGCCGTCACCCGGTCGGCGTGGGCGGGATCCGCCAGCCAGACGCCCAGCCGGGTGCCGATGCCCACCGAGCGCAGCCGTTGGCGCACCACGTCCTCGGACAGGAAGTTCTCACCGACGAACTCGCCCAGCGAGACGCCCAGCTGGTCCTTCTTGTTCGGGATGATCGCCGTGTGCGGGATGGGCAGCCCGAGCGGGTGACGGAACAGCGCCGTGACCGCGAACCAGTCGGCGAGCGCGCCGACCATGCCCGCCTCCGCGGCGGCCGCCACATAGCCGGCCCAAGGGCCCGCGCCCCGGTGGGAGGCCCACTCGGCCAGGACGTACACCACCGCCACGAACAGCAGCAGCCCGGCCGCGGTGAGCTTCATCTGCCGTACCCCGCGCTGTTTCTCCTGGTCCGCGGGGGTGAAGGAGGTCATGGCCCGGTAGGACGGGGCCGCGTCCGGTGCTGCCGCTTCGGTACGTTCCATTTGCTCCACCCGTTCGGTGATCCCGCGCACATTGTCCCCTCCTGACCGACTCCCGGAACGGAACAGGAGTTCCCGTCGTCTGTCAGGGCGGGGAGATCAGGGCGAACTCCCGCACCGATCCGGAGCCACGGGCTCCCCCGCGCACGAGGAGACACGCACCCGCATGACCGCCAAGCATCATGGTTATGCCCTGCTGTCGGCGATCGTCGCCCTCGTCCTGGGCCTGTCCGCCGCGATCTACGTCACAGCCGCCGCCGAGCACGGCCCCGCCCACCGGCCCGCACCCGGCGCCGTCGCCGCGGGGCACGGCCCGTACCGCGCCGCTCCCGTGTCCACCGGCGTCTGGACGGGCGCCTGGGCCGCGGCCCCGGCCGGCGCAGAACCCGGCACCGCGGCCGACGGCACGGCGGGCCGCACGGTCCGCGACGTCGTGCACACCGGCGTCGGCGGGAGCGCCGCCCGCGTCACGCTGTCCAACCTCTACGGCGACCGCCCCCTCACCGTCACCCACGCCACGCTCGCCGTCGCCGCCCACGACGACGGCCCGGCCGCCGACCCCGGCACCCTGCGCCGGCTCTCCTTCGAGGGCTCCGCCTCCGTCGTCGTCCCGGCCGGCGGGCAGACCGTCAGCGACCCCGTCGCCGTCGCCGTCCCGGCCGACACGGACGTCCTGGTCAGCGTCTACTCCCCCACCTCGGCCGGGCCCGTCACCTACCACCCCCGCGCCCGGCAGACCAGCTACGTCGCCCAAGGCGAGTCCACCGAGGACACCAGCGGCGCCGCCTTCACCGCGACCACCCCCTACTGGCGCTACCTGACCGCGCTGGACGTCCTCGGCGACGAGGCCGACGGCACCGTCGTCGCGTTCGGCGACTCCCTCACCGACGGCGTCACCTCCACCGCCGACGCCAACCGCCGCTGGCCCGACGTCCTCGCCGACCGGCTCCGCTCCGCCCGCGCCGCCGACGGCTCCGCGCCCCGCTACGCCGTGGTGAACGCCGGCATCAGCGGCAACCGGCTCCTCGCCGACGACCCGCGGCGCGGCGCCTGCGGCCTGAACCGCTTCACCCGCGACGTCCTCGACCGCCCCCGCGTGAAGGCCGTCGTCATCGACCTCGGCATCAACGACATCCTGCGCGGCGCCGAGCCCGCCGCCCCGGACGCGATCGTGGCGGGCCTGCGCACCCTCGCCGACCGCGCCCACGCGCACGGCGTCAAGGCCGTCGGCGCCACCCTCATGCCGTTCCGCGGCCACCGCGGCTACAGCGCCGCCCGGGAAGAGGTACGGCAGCAGGTCAACCGGGCGATCCGCGCGGGCGGCGTGTTCGACGAGGTCGTCGACTTCGACAAGGCGCTGCGCGACCCCTACGACCCGCGCAGCCTGCGCCCGGAGTACGACTCCGGCGACCATCTGCACCCCGACGACCGCGGCTACCGCGCGATGGCCCGCACCCTGGACCTGGCGCACCTGACCGCCTCCGCACCGGCCCGGCTGTAGCGGCCCGCGCGCCACGGCGGACGCCCGCCGGCCCCGTCCCCGGCCCCGGCTACTGACCTGGCGGCCGTCAGTCCTCGAAGTACCGGTCCCGACCGCCCCGGCCCTCCCGGCGGTCGCGGCCCTCCCGCCCCTCTCGGCGTTCCTCCCGCCGCCGTTCCGGCCGCAGGCCGTGGTCGTGGCCCAGGTCCCGCCGCCCCTCCAGCACGGGCCGGGGCGCGTCGTACGCCTCGTGCGCCTCGTCCCGCAGCGCGGAGTGCGGCTCACGCCGGGCCGCCCGGCGGTCCCGCTTCTCCTGCTGCCGGGCCGCCCGCGTCTTCTTGCGCTCGATGCCGACCCCGCCCCAGAAGGCGAAGCCCGTGACGACCACCCGCGGCAGGCCCGGGTCCCCCGGCACCCCGCTCTCCCGGTGGTCGAACCCGCCCATCACCCCGACACCGCGCACCACGACCTCGACGCCCGGCGGCACGACGATCTGCATCCCGCCCATGACCGCCACACAGGTGATCTCGACCTCGCCCGCCGAGAAATCCGCCTCCCGCAGGTCGATCTCCCCGCCGCCCCAGAAGGCCACGCAGTTCAGACGCCGCGGAACCGTCCAGCGGCCCTTGCGCTGGAAGCCGGACATCACCCCCAGGGCCCACGACGACCCCCCGCCACCCACGATCCGCCCGTCCGGATCCCCGACGCGTGCGGGCTCCTTGTGCAGCGGGACCACCCCGGCGCCCGGCAGGTCCCGGGTGATCGGCGCCAACTCCCGGTACGTGCGCGCCCGGTACGTCTCCTCCAGCCGCTCCTCGAACTCCGCCATGTCGAGACGGCCGTCGGCGAGGGCATCCCGCAGCACCTCGACGACCCGCTCACGATCGGCGTCGGAGGCGCGAAGGTCCGGGGCGTCCGGGGAATCCGGGACTGCGTCGTCGGTCATGTCAGCAGCCTACGAGTTCGCGCTCCCCGGCACTACGGTGCGCCGCGGCGACGACTCCCCGCCCGAACTCCCCGGCCCGTACAGCATCTTGGCGATCACCGCCTCGATGTCCGGCTCCCGCACCGACAGGTCCACCAGCGGGTAGCGCTCCGCGATGCGCGCCACCAGCGAAGCCGCGGACGCCGACGCCGGGAACGCCAGCCACTGGCGCGGCCCCTCCACCCTCACCACCCGCGCCGCCTCCCCCGCCTCGATCGGCGGCAGCTCCCGCTCCAGGTCCACCACCAGCGTCCGCTCGCTCTCGCCCGCCTCGTGCAGCCCCGCCAGCGCGCCGTCGTACACCAGCCGGCCGTGGTCGATGACCATCACCCGCGAGCACAACTGCTCGATGTCCTGGAGGTCGTGCGTCGTGAGCAGCACCGTCGTGCCGCGCTCGGCGTTCAGCTCCCGCAGAAACTCCCGCACCCGCGCCTTGGACACCACGTCCAGACCGATCGTCGGCTCGTCCAGATACAGCACCTCCGGATCGTGCAGCAGCGCCGCCGCGATGTCGCCGCGCATCCGCTGCCCCAGCGACAGCTGCCGCACCGGCACCTCCAACAACGCCCCCAGATCCAGGAGTTCCACCAGCCGGGCGAGATTCTCCCGGTAACGGCCGTCCGGGATGCGGTACATGCGGTGCATCAACCGGTACGAGTCGATCAGCGGCAGGTCCCACCACAGCGTCGTACGCTGCCCGAACACCACGCCGATCCGGTGCGCCAGCCGCGTCCGCTCCCGCGACGGATCGATCCCGGCCACCCGCAGACGGCCCCCGCTCGGCGTCAGGATCCCCGTCAGCATCTTGATCGTCGTCGACTTGCCGGCCCCGTTCGGACCGATGTACCCGACCATCTCGCCCCGCGCCACCCGGAACGAGATCGCGTCGACCGCCCGCACCCGCCGCAGCTCCCGCTTCAGGAAACCGGTCCTGCGACGCACGTCGAAAACCTTCTCCAGCCGGTCCACCTCGATGAACGCACTCTCCGACACCGTCACCCTCAACTCCCCGTGCTCCGGTACGACCTCAGTCCGACCCGCCACGCCAGCCCCGCCGCCGCACAGCACACGGCCGCCACCAGCGGCGGCGCGAACGCCGCCCACCCCGGCAGCCCCAGCGGATACGGCCGCCCCAACACATACGACGCGGGCACCCAGTTGACGAACGCCAGCGGGAACACGAACGTCACCCCCCGCACCAGCTCCGTGCCGAACACCGTCGGCGGATACTGCAACAACGTCTGACCGCCGTACGTGAACGCCGCCTGCACCTCCGCCGCGTCCTGCGCGACGAACTGGAAGGCCGCGCCCGCCACGAACACCGACGCGAAGATCGCCCCGCCGCTCAGCAGCATCACCGGCACCAGCAGCACCTTCGGCGCCGACCACGCCACGTCCGTCGCCACCAGCGCGTACCCGAACACCACCGCCCCCTGCACGACCCGGCTCACCCGGCGCAACGCGAACCGGTCCGCCGCCACCTGGGCCAGCACGGGCGCCGGCCGCACCAGCAGCGTGTCCAGCGTCCCGTCCCGCACCCGCGTCCCCAGCCGGCCCGCCGAGCCGATCGCCAGATCCGCGCACCCGAACGACATCGCCGACAGCCCGTACAGAAACGCGATCTCCGGCAACGAATACCCGCCCAACGCGTCGACCTGCGAGAACATCAGCAAGATCGCGACAAAGTCCAGCCCCGTCACCAGCAGGCCGCCCAGCGCCGTCATCACGAACGACACCCGGTAGGCCAACGTCGAACGGATCCACATCCCGGCGATCAGCCGGTACGCCCGCAGCCCCTGCGCGAGCCGGCCCGCCTCACCCACCCTGCACCACCACCCGCCGCGTCGCCGCCCGCTGCACCAGCCGGCCCACCGCCAGCAGCGCCACCGCCCACCCCGCCTGGAACGCGAACGCCGGCCACGGATCGACCTCGCCCATCAGCACGTCCGCCGGCATCTGCAGCAACGCCGCCCACGGCAGCGCCGCCACCACCTCCCCGAGCGGCTGCGGAAACGCGTTCAACGGCAACGCCATCCCCGAACAGAACATCCCCGTCACCACCAGCGTCTGCAACGCACCCGTCCCGTCCAGCAGCCAGAACCCGCTCAACGCCACCAGGAACCGGATCCCGTAACTCACCACCATCGCCAGCCCCACCGCCACCAGGAACGCCGCCCACACCGCCGGATCACGCGGCAACGCCGTCGGGAACACCAACGCGCCGAACACGAACGGCACCACCCCGCGCCCCACCAGCTGGAACACCGCACGCCCCACGTCCACCGCCAGCCACCACGCCTGGAGATCCGCCGGCCGGTAAAGATCGACCGCCACCTCCCCCGTGCGGATGCGCTCGATCAGGTCCGCCTCGAACCCGCCGCCCTGGATCGCCAGCGTCGCGAACAGCGCCTGCCCCAGCCACACATAGGTCACCGCCTGTGACTGGTCGTAACCGCCCAGATGCGGCCGCGCACCCCACAACGCCAGATACGTGTAGACGAGGATCAGGCCGAAAACCGTGTTGGTGAACACCCCCGCGGCCGTGGCCACCCGATAGGTCGCGTACCTTCGGAAAGCCCCCACCGCGACGGCCGCGTACAACCGCGCCGATCCCAAGGCAACCCTCCTCCTCGCCCACGAGTCACCCCTGGCGCCCCCGTCGGCACCGAAGCGCAGGAGCCTAGTGCGCCGCCGCCGTCGCACGCCACGCGATTTCCGGCACGAACACGCGCCGATTGTCGGGAACGGAACGCAGGGTGCGAGAGTCTTCAACAGGGGGCGCAGAAGGCGTACGAGGCTTACGAGGCGTACGGGAACGTACCCACGCGAAATCAGGAGTCCTGCAACACATGAGTGACGATCCGCAGCCGCAGCAGCCGACCGAAGGCTGGGCACCAGGAAAGCCCGAGGCGGGTGACGGAGGAAGCGAGAAGAAGGTGAAGCGACCCAAGCGCACCGGATGGCGCCGCCTCCTGCCCACCTGGCGCATGGTGCTGGGCACGTTCGTCCTAGGCGTCCTGCTCGTCGTCGGCCTGTTCTTCCTCGGCTACTCCATGGTCAAGATCCCGCCGGCCAACGCCCTCGCCATGAAGCAGTCCAACGTCTACCTCTACGCCGACGGCACCGAGATCGCCCGCGACGGCACCGTCAACCGCGAGAACGTCGACCTCTCCCAGATCTCCAAGGACGCCCAGCACGCCGTCCTGGCCGCCGAGGACCGCGACTTCTACACCGAGTCCGCCATCGACCCCAAGGCGATGCTGCGGGCCGGCTGGAACACCGCCACCGGCAAGGGCAAGCAGTCCGGCTCCACCATCACCCAGCAGTACGTGAAGAACTACTACCTCGCGCAGGAACAGACGGTCACGCGCAAGTTCAAGGAGTTCTTCATCTCCATCAAGCTCGACCGCGAGAAGTCCAAGGACGACATCCTCGAGGGCTACCTCAACACCAGCTACTTCGGCCGCAACGCCTACGGCATGCAGGCCGCCGCCAAGGCCTACTACGGCGTCGACGCCGCGAAGCTCACCGCCGCCCAGGGCGCCTACCTCGCCGCACTGGTCAACGCGCCCAGCGAGTACGACGTCATCGCCCACCCCGAGAACAAGGCCGCCGCCCAGGCCCGCTGGAACTACGTCCTCGACGGCATGGTCACCAAGGGCTGGCTCAGCCAGACCGCCCGCACCGGCATGAAGTTCCCCGCGCCCAAGGAGACCTCCGGCGCCGACAACGGCATGTCCGGACAGCGCGGCTACCTGGTCAACGCGATCAAGGACCACCTCAAGAACAACAAGATCGTCACCTCGGACGAGCTGGAGAGCGGCGGCTACCGCATCACCACCACCCTCGACAAGGCCAAGCAGAAGGCCTTCGTCGACGCCGTCAACGACAAGCTCATGTCCAAGCTCGACCCGAAGAAGCGCAAGGTCGACTCCTACGTCCGCGCGGGCGGCGCCGCCGTCGACCCCAAGACCGGCAAGATCCTCGCGATGTACGGCGGCGTCGACTACGTCAAGCAGTACACCAACAACGCCACCCGCCAGGACTTCCAGGTCGGCTCCACCTTCAAGCCGTTCGTCTTCACCTCGGCCGTCCAGAACGACTCCACCACCCAGGACGGCCGGCAGATCACCCCCAACACGGTCTACGACGGCACCAACAAACGCCCCGTCCAGGGCTGGTCCGGCCCCTCCTACGCCCCCGAGAACGAGGACTACGTCAACTACGGCGACATCAACGTGCGCACCGCCACCGACAAGTCCGTCAACACGGTGTACGCGCAGATGGCCGTCGACGTCGGCCCCGCCAAGGTCAAGCAGACCGCGATCGACCTCGGCCTGCCCACCACCACCCCCGACCTCCAGCCCTACCCCTCCATCGCGCTGGGCACCGCCAACGCCAGCGTCCTGAACATGGCCGAGGCCTACGCCACCCTCGCCAACCACGGCAAGCACGGCGCCTACACCCTGATCGGCAAGGTCACCAAGAACGGCGCCGACGTGATGGAGCTGCCCGCGTACAAGGCCACCCAGGCCGTCAGCCGCGAAGCCGCCGACACCACCACCTCCGTCCTGCGCAGCGTCGTCGAGAACGGCACCGCCACCGAAGCCCTCGCCGCCGGCCGGCCCGCCGCCGGCAAGACCGGCACCGCGGAGGAGGACCAGGCCGCCTGGTTCGCCGGCTACACCCCCGACCTCGCCACCGTCGTCGCCGTCATGGGCCAGGACCCCGAGACCGCCCACCACAAGTCCCTCAAGGGCGCCATGGGCCTCCCCCGCATCAACGGCGGCGGCGCGCCCACCCAGATCTGGGCCCAGTTCACCAGGAACGCCCTCAAGGGCACCTCGGCCTCGGAGTTCAACCTCCAGATCCAGGACGGCGGCGAGGAGTCCGCCTACCCGTCCACCCCGCCCTCCTCGGACGAGCCCGGCGACGACGAGTCCACCGGCAGCACCCCCTCCGACGACGCCACCAAGGGCCGGACACAGGGCCAGACCCAGGGCCAGACGGGCGGCGCCCACACCACCGGCGGCGCCAACGGCGACACCACCTCCGGCGCCACCGGCAACGGCGGCACGAACACCGGCGCCACCTCGGCCGGCGCGACCGGCGGCAGCCCCACCACCGGGGGCGCCACCTCCGGCGCCGACTCCGGCGGCGCCGACGGCGGGGGCGGCACGGCCGGCACCACCGACGGCGGGGCCACCGGCGACCCCGGCAACTCGGGAGGCACCACCGTCGGCCCCCAGCTCACGCCGGTACGCCGCGACTGACGCCCGTGACAGGACAGGACGTCCGCCACGGCGGACGTCCCGCGTCAGTGGCCTCCGATCAGTGGCCTCCGGTCACCTTCAGTCCCACCACGGCGACCAGCAGCAGACACACGAAGAAGATCCGGGCGGCGGTCACCGGCTCCCCCAGCACCGCCATCCCCACCACCGCCGCCCCGGCCGCACCGATCCCCACCCACACCCCGTACGCCGTCCCGATCGGCAGCGAGCGCGCCGCGTACGACAGCAGCACCATGCTCGCGACGATCCCCGCGCCGGTGAACACACTCGGCACCAGCCGGGTGAACCCCTCCGTGAACTTCATCCCCACCGACCAGCCCACCTCCAGCAGACCGGCGACGACGAGCAGAACCCAGGCCATGAGGCACCTCCGGGGCGACGACTGACACAGGACAGTGCGTCGTCTTTGCGGATCCCGGTACGGCGCGTCTCGTCGGGTGCCTTCGACGATAACGAAGAAACGACGAAAAGGGCTGGTGACCGCGGTCACCAGCCCCTTCTCCGCCGTCGCCCCGCAAGGCTGCGACGCCGTCGGCTCAGAGGTACAGCCCCGTGGAGTCCTCCGACCCCTCGAAGCGGTCCGCGGCGACGGCGTGCAGATCGCGCTCCCGCATCAGCACATACGCCACGCCCCGCACCTCCACCTCCGCCCGGTCCTCCGGGTCGTACAGCACACGGTCCCCCGGCTCCACCGTCCGCACGTTCTGCCCCACCGCGACGACCTGCGCCCACGCCAGCCGGCGACCGACGGCCGCGGTGGCGGGAATCAGGATGCCGCCACCGGAACGCCGCTCGCCCTCGCCGGTCTCCTGCCGCACGAGCACACGGTCGTGCAGCATCCGGATGGGCAGCTTGTCGTGCTGGGGATCGAGGTCGTCTCTCTTGGCGCTCACAGCACTGAACCTACCTGCCCGGAGCCGATCCGTGAGCGGGCGGGTCCGGGGCGGCCCCGGACCCGGTCACCCCCGGCGCCGACGGGTCCCCAGGGCCAGCAGCCCCACGACTCCGACGACGACGAGCGCCACCGGCACCACCCGCTCCAGCCGGGGCGCGCCCTCCTCGTCCACGAACTGCGCCCGCACCTCGCTCACGACCCGGTTGACCTGCACATAGGCCCGGCCCAAGGTGTGATCGACGTTGGCGACGACCTTGGCCTTGGCGTCCCCGACGATGGTCTTCGGGTGCACCCGCACCCCGATCTCGTCCAGCGTCTCCGCCAGCACCTCGCGGCGGGCCCTGATGTCCGCCTCGATCTGCGCCGGGGTTCTGGTGTCCGACGTCTCCGCCACGGTAAGGCCTCCGAAGTCAGCCGATTCTTGTTCTGACGATCCCAGTCCCGGACAGTCTGTCAGCTCCGCGCGCCGCCGCACTGTCAGGACCCCCGGTTAGGCTGGCCCGATGAGCGAGCGACTCCAGCCCGGGGACGTGGCCCCCGACTTCACCCTCTCCGACGCCGACGGCAACCAGGTCTCCCTGTCGGACCACAAGGGCCGCAAGGTCATCGTCTACTTCTACCCGGCCGCGCTGACCCCAGGCTGCACCAAGCAGGCCTGTGACTTCACCGACAACCTCGAACTGCTGACCGGCGCCGGCTACGACGTCCTCGGCATCTCCCCGGACAGCCCCGAGAAGCTGGGGAAGTTCCGCGACAAGGAGTCCCTGAAGGTCACCCTCCTGGCCGACCCGGACAAGACCGCGCTCGACGCGTACGGCGCGTTCGGCGAGAAGAAGAACTACGGCAAGACGTACATGGGCGTCATCCGCTCGACCATCGTGGTGGACGAGGAGGGCAAGGTCGAACGAGCCCTCTACAACGTCCGCGCCACCGGCCATGTCGCCAAGATCATCAAGGACCTGGGCATCTGAGCCCCCTCCCCCGGACACCCGGCCCGAGTCGGACCCCCGACCCGGGCCGCTTCACCTCCCGCGCGTGACTGTCCGATAAACGGTTCGTTACTCCGTACGAGACCACGAACGGGTGGCCGGATACGGAGGGGGTTCGGATGAGGGCCAGATATACCCGTGAGCTGCTCGAAGAGGCGGCACGGGAGACGACGAACTGGGACGACGCCGTACGGTACTGCGGAGGAACCCCGACACCGGGCACCCGACGCTACCTGCGGCAGAAGATGGCCGAAGCGGGCGTGGACGTCTCCCACTTCCCGGCTCACTGGGCGCGCCACGGCGAAGCCCTGCTCCGGGAGACGGTGGCCGCGTCGAGCAGCGTCAAGGACGTGCTCCGCCGCCTGGGCATCAGCCCGGTGGGCGGTAACCACGCGCACATCAGCCGGCGTATCGCGGCACTCGGCATCGACACGTCCCACTTCACCGCGCGGCAGAGCTCTCCCAGAGGGACGCGCGGCAATCCGCTGACCCTGGGGACGCCGGACCTCGGCAGAATCCCCGGCAGCCGCCTGCGGCGCCGACTGCTGCAAAACGGCGTCACGGAAGTCTGCGTGACATGCGGGTCGGGACCCGAGTGGAACGGCAAGCCGCTTCAGCTGGAGGTCGACCACATCAACGGCGACTGGTGGGACAACCGTCCGGAGAACCTGCGGCTGCTCTGCCCCAACTGCCATGCCGTGACGGACACTTACCGAGGCCGCAAGCGAAGGGCGACGTCATGAACGAGCGGACGTTCACCCGCGCGGTGCTGACGCGGGCCGCCACCGACGCCACGAGTACGGTCGACCTGATGCGCGCGCTGGGCATGCCCATGGGCAGCGGCCCACGCCGCTACCTGTCCCAGCGCCTTAGGCACTACGGAATCGACACCTCCCACTTCCGCGCGGAAGCGCTGCCGGAACGTGAACGGCGAAGCTACCCCGAGGAACTGCTTCGGGAAGCGGCCGCCCGGTCCCACAGCATCAGGGAGATGCTGGAGCACATGGGCTTCTCCCCGCAGGACAGCCCGTACGGATACATCAAAAAGCAGCTCGACAGGTTCGGGATCGACACCTCGCACTTCACCGGGGGGCGCGGGTACGGCCCCGGCGTTCCCTCCCGCGCCGAACTGGCGCCCGCGGTCGCGGCGGCGACGAGTCTGGCCGGAGTGCTCGCCGCTCTGGGACGCGCAGGCTCCGGTGCGGCCCGGGCACGCGTGAAACGCGGTATCGAGGTCCACGGGCTGTCGACCGTCCACTTCACGGGTCAGGGCCACTATCGCGGGACGCGTTCCGCGAACCGCAAAACTGCTGCCGAGATCCTGGTGCTCCTCGCCCCGGGCAGCCCTCGCACCAAAACGGTGCTGCTCAGGCGAGCGCTCGACGATCTCTCCGTGCCGCATGTCTGTGAGGCGTGCGGGATCGGTGACACCTGGCAGGGACGAAGGCTCGTGCTGGAGATCGATCACGTCAACGGCGACCGCCTGGACAACCGGCGCGAGAACCTCAGGTACCTGTGCCCCTCCTGCCACAGCCAGACGAGCAGTTTCTCCAACCGCCGCCGGGGGGCGGTCTCTTCTTCGGCACAGAGCTGAGCACAGTAGAGTAGGCGCCCTGGGCCCGTACCCCAGCTGGCTAGAGGGTGCCGGTTTAGGTCCGGTATGTCGTGGGTTCAAATCCCACCGGGCTCATAGGCAGAACCGGCCTCACACCTTCGATTCGAAGGTGTGAGGCCTTTCCGTGTCCGCTCAGCCCAGCAGCTCTCGCACCGCCGGGACCAGTTCGCGGAACGCCTTGCCCCGGTGGCTGATCGCGTTCTTCTCCTGGGGGGACAGCTGCGCGCAGGTGCGCGTCTCGCCGTCCGGCTGGAGGATCGGGTCGTAGCCGAAGCCGTTCGTGCCCTCGGGCGCGAAGCGCAGCAGGCCCGTCAGCCGGCCCTCGACGACGCGTTCGGTGCCGTCCGGGAGGGCGAGGGCCGCGGCGCAGGCGAAGTGGGCGGCCCGGTGTTCCTCGGCGATGTCGGACAGCTGGGCCAGGAGGAGGTCCAGGTTGGCGCGGTCGTCGCCGTGGCGGCCGGACCAGCGGGCCGAGAAGATGCCGGGGGCGCCGTTGAGGACGTCGACGCAGAGGCCCGAGTCGTCGGCGACGGCCGGGTGGCCGGTGGCCTGTGCGAGGGCGTGGGCCTTGAGCAGGGCGTTCTCGGCGAAGGTGACGCCGGTTTCCTTGACGTCGGGGATGTCGGGGTAGGCGTCCGCGCCGACGAGGTCGTGGGGCAGTCCTGCGTCGGCGAGGATCGACCTGAGTTCGGTGATCTTTCCGGCGTTGCGGGTGGCGAGGATCAGGCGGGTCATGCGTCCAGTATCCCCAGCGCCGTGGGCGGTCCTTACGGTGTGCAGACCTTGGTGAGTTCGCCCGCCGCGTCGGTGACGGGGCTGAGGTCGGGCGTCTCGTCGCCGTTCTCGATGGCGGTGCGGACGTTGGCCACGGCTGCCTGGAGGTGGTCGACGGCCTTGTTGACGTCGGCGTTGTCGGACCTGTCGCCGATCGAGTCGAGGTCGTTCTCGATGGCGGTCAGGGACTCCTGGGTCTGGGTGGGATCGTTCGCGGCGTTGCGCACGGCCTGCTGGAGGTCGGTGACGCTGTCGGCGATGGAGTCGGCGGTCTGGACGCAGTCCAGTGCCTTGTCGACGGCGGCGCAGCCGGTCGCCGTGAGGGCCAGGCCGAGGGCGGCGGCCGCGGTGGCGGCGGCGATGAGGGTGCGGTGACGCCGGTGGGGGCGTGGGCTGGCGGCCGTGGTCATGGGTGGTTCCTCCCGTTGTCAGGCCCAGGAGGCCCCCGTCGGTGCACTGGCGAAGACGCGCCGGAGGGCGGGCCGGTTGCCCGTGCCCGCCGCGTTCTTGGCGTGCCGTTTACTTTTCCAGGACGGTGTCGAGTGCCGCGCGCTGGAGGGCGGTGAGTTCGGCGCAGCCGGAAACGGCGAGGTCGAGGAGGGAGTTGAGTTCGTCGCGGGCGAACGGCTCGGCCTCGGCGGTGCCTTGGACCTCGACGAAGCGGCCGTCGCCGGTGCAGACGACGTTCATGTCGGTGTCGGCGCGGACGTCTTCCTCGTAGCAGAGGTCGAGGAGCGGGACTCCGCCGACGATGCCGACGGAGACGGCGGACACCGTGCCGGTGAGGGGCCGGCGGCCGGCCTTGACGAGCTTCTTGCCCTGGGCCCAGGTGACGGCGTCGGCCAGGGCGACGTAGGCGCCGGTGATGGCGGCGGTGCGGGTTCCGCCGTCGGCCTGGAGGACGTCGCAGTCGAGGACGATGGTGTTCTCGCCGAGTGCCTTGTAGTCGATGACGGCGCGCAGGGAGCGTCCGATGAGGCGGGAGATCTCGTGGGTGCGGCCGCCGATCTTGCCGCGGACGGACTCGCGGTCGCCGCGGGTGTTGGTGGCGCGGGGGAGCATGGAGTACTCCGCGGTGACCCAGCCTTCGCCGCTGCCTTTGCGCCAGCGGGGGACGCCTTCGGTGACGGAGGCGGTGCAGAAGACCTTGGTGTCGCCGAAGGAGACGAGGACGGAGCCTTCGGCGTGCTTGCTCCAGCCGCGTTCGATGGTGACGGGGCGGAGCTGTTGGGGGGTGCGGCCGTCGATTCGAGACATGGCGCTGAGCCTAGCCGTACATGCGGAAGGGGCTCCTCCCGCGGTGGGGGGAGCCCCTGGGGTGAGCCGGGGGGCTCGTCACATCATGTCTTCGATCTCCGCCGCGATGGGGTCGGCGTCGGTGCCGATGACGACCTGGATGGCGGTGCCCATCTTGACGACGCCGTGGGCGCCGGCGGCCTTCAGGGCGGCTTCGTCGACCTTCGAGGGGTCGTTGACCTCGGTGCGCAGGCGGGTGATGCAGCCTTCGATCTCTTCGATGTTGTCGAGGCCGCCGAGTCCGGCGACGATCTTCTCAGCCTTGGTGGCCATGTTCCGCTCCCTGATTCCCTGATGCGCGCCGCAATTCTTGGCTGAACCGCTTTGTCGCAGTAACCCACAGTTGGCCCATCTTCGCGAGCGATTGCGCGGTGTGTGTCCGAGGATGACGTCACAGCAGCCCAATCGTCCGTAGCTGGTCTACACCACCTGACAGGCGGTCGCCAAACGATGAGTGCCGAGAGCGCGGGGACCGAGGTGAGCCCGGCGCGCCTGCGGTGGCAGCGCGCGTTCCAGGGTCTGCAGAAGATGGGGCGCAGTCTTCAGTTGCCGATCGCGGTGCTGCCGGCGGCCGGCATCCTCAACCGTCTTGGCCAGCCTGATGTGTTCGGGGACGACGGGCTGGGCTGGACGAACGTGTCGAAGGTGATGGCGGGTGCGGGCGGGGCGCTGCTCGACGGTTCGCTGGGGCTGCCGATGCTGTTCTGCGTCGGTGTGGCGATCGGGATGGCGAAGAAGGCGGACGGTTCGACGGCGCTGGCGGCGGTCGCCGGGTTCCTTGTCTATTACAACGTGCTGCGGCAGTTCCCTGAGGACTGCGGGCCGGGTTCGAAGGTGATCCCGAACATCGGGTGTCAGGCGACGGACAACACGGTGGGGGCTTTCACGTATCAGAATCCTGGGGTGTTCGGCGGGATCGTGATGGGTCTGCTGACCGCTTATCTGTGGCAGCGGTATCACCGGACGAAGCTGGTGGACTGGCTCGGGTTCTTCAACGGGCGGCGACTGGTGCCGATCATCATGGCGTTCGTGGCGATCGCGTTCGCCTCGTTGTGTCTGTGGGTGTGGCCGCCGATCGGTGACGGGCTGGAGAACTTCAGCGACTGGCTGAGCGGGCTGGGTTCGTGGGGTGCGGGGATCTTCGGTCTGGCGAACCGGGCGCTGCTGGTGATCGGGCTGCACCAGTTCCTGAACGTGCCCATCTGGTTCCAGTTCGGCACGTACACGAAGCCGGACGGGACGGAGGTGCACGGTGACATCAACATGTTCCTGGCGGGCGACCCGAACGCGGGTCAGTTCACGTCGGGGTTCTTCCCGATCATGATGTTCGCGCTTCCGGCGGCGGCGCTGGCGATCACGCACTGTGCGCGGCCGGGGCGGCGCAAGGAGGTCGGGGGGCTGATGCTGTCGGTGGCGCTGACGTCGTTCGTCACGGGCATCACGGAGCCGATCGAGTACTCGTTCCTGTTCGTGGCGCCGTTGCTGTACGCGGTGCACGCGTTGCTGACGGGTGCGTCGATGGCGGTGACGTGGGGGCTGGGCGTGCATGACGGGTTCAGCTTCTCGGCGGGGTTGATCGACTACGTCATCAACTGGAATCTGGCTACGCGGCCGTGGGCGATGATCCCGATCGGGCTGGGGTTCGCCGTCGTCTATTACGTGGTGTTCCGGTTCGCGATCACGCGGTTCGATCTGAAGACGCCGGGGCGGGAGCCGGAGGAGGAGCGGGAGGACGTCACGAAGGCCTGAGCGGAGGCCTGTGGAGACGGGGGCGGGCGTCCGAGATCCGGCACGGGGCGTAGTTCTTCGGTTGCACGTTTGACGGGTTCCTTATATCGCCACCATCGTGCTAGAACATGGTCTACACCACTCAGTGGTGTAGACCATCACCGATGGAGGAAGTCTATGAGCACCGCCACCGCGCCCACGGCGGCTCCCGCAAAGAAGCGGGGATCGGGCCTTTTCCAGGGCCTCCAGAAGGTCGGCCGAAGCCTTCAGCTGCCCATCGCCGTGCTGCCGGCGGCGGGCATCCTGCTGCGTCTGGGAGTCCCGGACATCGCACACAAGCTGCACCTCCCCTCCAAGGTCACGGAGGTCTTCGCCTCGGCCGGCGGTGCGATCTTCGACAACCTGCCGATGCTGTTCTGCATCGGTGTCGCGATCGGCTTCGCCAAGAAGGCGGACGGCTCCACCGCCCTCGCCGCCCTGGTCGGCTTCCTGGTCTACAGCAACGTCCTCAAGGCGTTCCCCGTGACCGAGGCGAAGGTCCAGGCGGGCGCGGACATAGCGGCGACCTACAACAACCCCGGTGTCTTCGGCGGCATCATCATGGGCCTGCTGTCCGCCGTGCTGTGGCAGCGCTACCACCGCAAGAAGCTGGTGGACTGGCTCGGCTTCTTCAACGGTCGCCGTCTGGTGCCGATCATCATGGCCTTCGTCGGCACGGCCATGGGCGTCTTCTTCGGCCTGGTCTGGGAACCGATCGGTGACGGCATCTCCAACTTCGGCGAGTGGATCACCGGCCTCGGCACCGTCGGCGCGGGCCTGTTCGGTCTGATCAACCGCGCGCTCATCCCGGTCGGCATGCACCAGTTCGTCAACTCCGTGGCGTGGTTCCAGATCGGTGACTTCAAGGACTCCGCCGGCGCCGTAGTGCACGGTGACCTGACCCGCTTCTTCGCCGGTGACGCGAGTGCGGGACAGTTCATGTCCGGCTTCTTCCCGATCATGATGTTCGGCCTCCCGGCCGCCGCGCTCGCCATCGCCCACACCGCGCGCCCCGAGCGCCGCAAGGCCGTCCTCGGCATGATGATCTCGCTCGCGCTGACGTCCTTCGTGACGGGCGTGACCGAGCCGATCGAGTTCTCGTTCATGTTCATCGCCCCGCTGCTCTACGCGATCCACGCGGTGCTCACCGCCCTGTCGATGGCGATCACCTGGGCGCTCGGCGTGCACGCGGGCTTCACCTTCTCCGCGGGCTTCATCGACTACGCGCTGAACTGGAACCTGGCCACCAAGCCGTGGCTGATCATCCCGATCGGTCTGGTCTTCGGCGCGATCTACTACGTGGTCTTCCGCTTCGCGATCACCAAGTGGAATCTCCCCACCCCGGGCCGTGAGCCCGAGGAAGAGGTCGAGGACCTCACGAAGGCGTAGCCGACAACGTGTCCGTGTCCGTGGACGGAGACCCCGTCCACGGACACGGACACGCGAAGACCCCCGGAGCCCTGAACCGCTCCGGGGGTCTTCGTCTGCGTGCGGGGGGATCAGATCTCGTACGTCTGCCGTGGTGCGGCCAGTTCCACCGGGCCCGCGAAGGTCGTCCGGGCGTCGGCCAGGTTGACCTGGGGGTCCGTCCACGGGGGGATGTGGGTCAGCACGAGCTTGCGCGCGCCCGCCCGGCTCGCCGCCTCGCCGGCCTCGCGGCCGTTGAGGTGCAGGTCGGGGATGCTCTCCTTGCCGTGGGTGAAGGCGGCCTCGCACAGGAACAGGTCGCTGTCGCGGGCGAGTTCCTCCAGGGCGGGGCTGACGCCGGTGTCGCCGGAGTAGGTCAGCGAGCGGCCGCCGTGCTCGACGCGGATGCCGTAGGCCTCGACCGGGTGCGCCACGCGCTCGGTGTGCACGGTGAAGGGGCCGACGTCGAAGGTGGACGGCTTGACCGTGTGGAAGTCGAAGACCTCGCTCATCGAGGAGGCGGAGGGCGTGTCGGCGTAGGCCGTGGTGAGGCGGTGCTCGGTGCCCTCGGGGCCGTAGACGGGGATCGGGTCGCAGCGCCCGCCGTCGTGCCGGTAGTAGCGCGCGACGAAGTAGGCGCACATGTCGATGCAGTGGTCGGCGTGCAGATGACTCAGGAAGATCGCGTCGAGGTCGTACAGACCGCAGTGGCGCTGCAGCTCGCCCAGGGCGCCGTTGCCCATGTCGAGAAGCAGCCGGAAGCCGTCGGCCTCGACGAGGTAGCTCGAGCAGGCCGATTCCGCGGACGGAAACGACCCCGAGCAGCCGACGACGGTGAGCTTCATAAAGCAGAATCCTCCGCTGGCGGGTGACCGAGAAGTACCGGAAGGGATCCGTGGGGCGGACCGTGGAACGAGTGATCGTCAAAGGGGGCGACAGGGGTCGTGCGGTCCGTCGAGCGTAAGGCGCAAAACCTCGGGTCGCTCCTCCACCAGGGGCTGTTGTGGGCGAACTCACCTGTGGTGTCACCGGTTCGGCTGGACCGGCGGCGCATGGGGTGCGGAGAGGGCGCGCGGCGGAAGTCGCACGCCGGTAACGTCATCGTATGCACACGTCCTGGTGGCTCGCGCTCGCGGCAGTGGTCCTTCTCGCGCTGATCGCGACGGTGGTGGACGGCTGGGGGCGGGGGCGGCGGCCGCGGCGCACGCGGCGTCCCGGGGCCCGGCCGCCCGGTCGGCGCGCGGACCGTCCGGCAGGTCGCTCGACCACCCGTCCGAAGGGCCGGCCGGCGCGGGACCGCGGTCCGGCGGGGCGGCCGAGGCCGGCGGAGATCTGGTGGGCGGACGTGCCGTTCGAGGACGGGCCGGGCGCGAAGGACCGGCCCTGTCTGGTGCTGGTGGTGCGCGGTGACCGGGTGACCGTCGTGAAGATCACCAGCAAGTACCACGAGGAGCGGCCCGGGGTGATCCTGCTCCCGCCGGGCTCCGTGGGCGACGCGCACGGGCGGCCGAGCTATCTGGAGACGGACGAGCTGCGCCAGGTCCGGCTGCGGGACTTCCGGCGCCGGGTCGGCGTGGTGGACCCGGCCCTGTGGGACCGGGTCCGGCACCTGGCCTAGGCCCAGAGCTGGCCCTGGACGGTTTCGATGGCTTCCTCGGTGGTGGCCGCGGTGTAGACGCCCGTCGAGAGGTACTTCCAGCCGCCGTCGGCCACGACGAACACGATGTCGGCGCTCTCGCCCGCCTTGACGGCCTTGTTGCCGACGCCGATCGCGGCGTGCAGGGCCGCGCCGGTGGACACGCCGGCGAAGATGCCCTCCTCGCGCAGCAGCTCGCGGGTGCGGGTGACGGCGTCCGCCGAGCCGACCGAGAAGCGGGTGGTGAGGACGGAGGCGTCGTACAGCTCGGGCACGAACCCCTCGTCGAGGTTGCGCAGGCCGTAGACCAGGTCGTCGTAGCGCGGCTCGGCGGCGACGATCCTGACGTCGGGCTTGTGTTCGCGCAGGTAGCGGCCGACGCCCATGAGGGTGCCGGTGGTGCCGAGGCCGGCGACGAAGTGGGTGATGGAGGGGAGGTCGGCGAGGATCTCGGGGCCGGTGCCGGTGTAGTGGGCGCCCGCGTTGTCGGCGTTGCCGTACTGGTAGAGCATCACCCAGTCGGGGTGCTCGGCGGCGAGTTCCTTGGCGACGCGCACGGCGGTGTTGGAGCCGCCCGCGGCCGGGGAGGAGATGATCTCGGCGCCCCACATGGCGAGCAGGTCCCGGCGTTCCCGGGAGGTGTTCTCCGGCATCACGCAGACCATGCGGTAGCCCTTGAGGCGGGCCGCCATGGCGAGGGAGATGCCGGTGTTGCCGCTCGTCGGCTCCAGGATGGTGCAGCCGGGGGTGAGGCGGCCGTCCTTCTCCGCCTGCTCGACCATGTGCAGGGCGGGACGGTCCTTGATGGAGCCGGTGGGGTTGCGGTCCTCCAGCTTCGCCCAGATGCGGACGTCGGTGGACGGCGAGAGCCGCGGCAGGCGTACCAGGGGGGTGTTGCCCACCGCGGCCAGCGGGGAGTCGTAGCGCATCGGGGTCGGCGGCCGATCAGGCCATGCCGCCGGCGACGGCCGGCAGGATGGTCACGGTGTCGCCGTCGGTCAGCTTGGTGTCGATGCCGTCGACGAAGCGGACGTCCTCGTCGTTGAGGTACACGTTCACGAAGCGGCGCAGCTTGCCGTCGTCCACGATGCGGGCGTGGATGCCCGCATGCCGGGTCTCGAGGTCGGTGAACAGGTCGGCGAGGGTGTCACCGCTGCCCTCCACCGCCTTCTGACCGTCGGTGTACTGGCGGAGGATGGTGGGGATGCGGACCTCGATGGCCATGGCTGTGGGCTCCTGTCGGATGGGGTGGGCAGCGCGGTTACGTGCGGGTGGTACTCCCCCGCGCTCGGCTGCGCCCGCGGGGGCGGTGCCCCCATCGGCTCTCGGCCGTACGGCGGCGGGTACAGCGTCAACAGATGGCGCTGGCGAGCCTGCACAGGTCGACGTGCAGCCGCGCCACGAGCAGTGCGCCCGGCGTCTTCGTGCTCACGTCGTTCAGAACCATGGGCTCATCGTATCGATTCCCGGTCCGCCTTCCGGAATGTGATCCCACATGATGGACGGTTTGTGGTCGTGCAGTGAGATGCGTGCCCCCGGGGCGGCCCGTTTCGGGGACGTCCCGGTGGACGGTGGTCAGCGGCGGGCCCGGTCGGTTCGGCGAGGAAGGCGAGGTCGTCCGAGCCGACGACGGCGGCGTCGAGGCCGGGGCGGCGGTCCAGCAGCGCGGCCATGGCGGCGGCGCCCCCTCCCGGGTGCGGTCGGCGCGCTCGACCGGGCCGGGGGGTGGGTCAGACGACCGGTTTTCCCGTCAGCTCCACGCCCGCCGCGCGCATCTCCGCCAGGGCCCGGTCGGTGGTGTTCTCGGCGACGCCTGCGGTCAGGTCCAGCAGGACCTGGGTGCGGAAGCCCTCGCGGGCCGCGTCCAGGGCGGTGGCGCGGACGCAGTGGTCGGTGGCGATGCCGACGACGTCCACCTCGTCGATCTGCCGGGCGCGCAGCCAGTCGCCGAGGGTGACGCCGTTCTCGTCGGCGCCCTCGAAGCCGCTGTAGGCGGCCGCGTAGTCGCCCTTGCTGAAGACGGCGTCGACGGCGCCGGAGGCGACGGCGGGGGCGAAGTTGGGGTGGAAGCCGACGCCCTCGGTGCCGGCGACGCAGTGCGCGGGCCAGGAGTGGACGTAGTCGGGGTTGTCGGCGAAGTGGCCGCCGGGCGCGATGTGGTGGTCGCGGGTGGCGACGACGTGCCGGTATCCGGCGGGGGCCTGTCCGATCAGCTCGGTGATCGCGGCGGCCACGTCGGCGCCGCCGGCCACCGCGAGGCTGCCTCCTTCGCAGAAGTCGTTCTGCACGTCAACGACGATCAGGGCGCGGCGCATGGGCGGTGTCCTTCGATGGCGGTCCCCCGGCTCCGCGAAGCGCGGGGGAGGATGAAGTAATCGAGCCTAGAGACTTTGCCGGTCGTACGGGAGGGGGCTGCGCCCGGCGGTCGCCGGGCACAGCACTAGCTACCCGACCGGTCGTGGACATACTCCGTGGGAATGACGGGTTCGCCGCGCGAGAGCTGGGTCGCGGACAAGGGCAGGCCGGCGCGGGCGGCCCGGTGCCGGTCGCGGACGACGTCCAGGGACTCGCGGGCGACGACGGAGCCGCCCTTGACGAGCGGGACGAGCAGGGGGCGGTCGGCGAGTTCGGGGGGCATCGCGCCGGTGCCGACGACCTCGGCCTCGGCGACGCCCTGGGCGTCCAGGCGGCGGGCGGCCCATTTGCGGCCGCCGACGGAGGTCTTGCCGCCGGAGGACTTCTTCGCCACGGGGACGAGGGGCGAGGCGGGGTCGTCGGACTCGGCGCGGGCGACGAGTTTGTAGACCATGGAGGCCGTCGGGTGGCCGGAGCCGGTGACCAGCTGGGTGCCGACGCCGTAGGCGTCCACGGGGGCGGCGGCGAGGGAGGCGATGGCGTACTCGTCGAGGTCGGAGGTGACGATGATGCGGGTGCCGGTGGCGCCGAGTTCGTCGAGCTGGCGGCGGACGCGGTGGGCGACGAGGAGGAGGTCGCCGGAGTCGATGCGGACGGCGCCCAGTTCGGGTCCGGCCACCTCGACGGCGAGCCGGACGGCCTCGGTGACGTCGTAGGTGTCGACGAGGAGGGTGGTGCCCCGGCCGAGGGAGTCGACCTGGGCGCGGAAGGCGTCCCGTTCGCTGTCGTGGAGGAGGGTGAAGGCGTGGGCGCTGGTGCCGACGGTGGGGATGCCGTAGCGGAAGCCGGCGGCCAGGTCGGAGGTGGTGGCGAAGCCGCCGATGTAGGCGGCGCGGGAGGCGGCGACCGCGGCGAGTTCGTGGGTGCGGCGGGCGCCCATCTCGATGAGGGGGCGGTCGCCCGCGGCGGAGGACATGCGGGAGGCGGCGGCGGCGATGGCGGAGTCGTGGTTGAGGATGGAGAGGATCACGGTCTCCAGCAGGACGCACTCGGCGAAGGTGCCCTCGACGCGCAGGAGCGGTGAGCCGGGGAAGTACACCTCGCCCTCGGGGTAGCCCCAGATGTCGCCCGAGAAGCGGTACCGGGCGAGCCGGTCCAGGGTGTCGTCGTCGACGATGGCGCGCTCACGCAGGAAGCGCAGGACGTCGGAGTCGAAGCGGAAGTTCTCCACGGCGTCCAGGACCCGCCCGGTGCCGGCGACGACGCCGTAGCGCCGGCCTTCGGGGAGGCGCCGGGTGAAGACCTCGAACACGCTGCGCCGTTCGGCGGTGCCCGCCTTGAGCGCGGCCTGCAGCATCGTCAGCTCGTACTGGTCGGTGAAGAGCGCCGTGGACGGAACTTCCACCGGCAGCCCAAGGTCCGCTGTGTTCATGGCAGGGGATGCTACCCCCTTTTCGTCGGTGTGACGATTTCAGTCCGCCGTGGCAGCATGGACGGTGTGACGTCACCCGCTCCCCTTGAGACCGAACGCACCGAGCCGGCGGAGGAGGTCTTCGCCGTTCCCGAGCCGGACGTCCCCTGGGTCACGATCGTCCACAACGATCCGGTCAACCTCATGAGCTACGTGACGTACGTCTTCCAGACGTACTTCGGGTACTCCAAGGACAAGGCCACCAAGCTCATGATGGACGTCCACCACAAGGGCCGGGCGGTCGTCTCCAGCGGCTCGCGCGAGGAGATGGAACGCGACGTGCAGGCCATGCACGGCTACGGCCTGTGGGCCACTCTTCAGCAGGACCGGAAGTAGCCTGCCCTCTTATGCCTGGACACTTCGAACCGCTCCCCGGCGGCGGCGCGGCCGTCGCGCTCGACGACGTCGAGATCTCCATCATCCGGTCGCTGGCCGTGCAGCTCCTGGAGCTGATCGGGCCCGGCCCGGCCGAGGACGCCTCCGACGACCCGCTCGCCGAGCTCTTCGCCGAGGGGCCGACCGAGCCGCCCGCCGACCCGGTGCTCAGAAGGCTCTTCCCGGACGCGTACACGGACCCCGGGGGCGCGGCGGGCGCGCGGGGCGCCGACGAGCAGAAGGCGCACTCGGCCGAGTTCCGCCGGTACACGGAGAACGACCTGCGGGCCGGCAAGCGCGACAACGCCCTCACGGTGGTGCGCTCGCTGGACGCGCTGGCGGCGGAGGCGGCCGACGCGGGCGGGGCGGTGCTGAAGCTGTCGCCGCAGGAGTCGCAGGCCTGGCTGCGCGCGCTGAACGATCTGCGGCTCGCGATCGGCTCCCGGCTGGAGATCACCGACGAGGACGACACCGACCTTCTCTACCGGCTGCCCGACGAGGATCCGCGCAAGCCGATGGTGATGGCGTACCTGTGGCTGGGCGGGCTCCAGGAGACCCTGGTGACGACCCTTATGCCGTAGTTCGCCCGCACTTTTGTTCGCTCAGAGGACGCTCAAATCCGGATAACGATCGCATTACCGCGACGGCCGGGAGTGTCCTCTTTGTGTCTCGTTCATCCGCTTCTTCTTGTGTCCTGTGCCACAGGCCGGCCGGGTGACCGATATTGCGGTCGTGATAAATCTTCACGACCGCCCGGCGAACACCACCCGTATGTTCGGCCGGGTGCGCCACCGAGCCGGTTGATCGCCGGCCAGGCACCGCTCCATCAATCCGGGGGGATCGAAACCCGATCCGGGACCGACGAGAGGCCCGGTTCGGCATGGAGAAAGGCGCACCACACATGACCTCTGAGAAGGTCACTGACACCGCTGTCACTGACACTCCCGAAGAGGGATACGAACGCGGACTCGGCAGCCGCCAGGTCCAGATGATCGCCATCGGCGGCGCCATCGGCGTCGGGCTCTTCCTGGGCGCCGGGGCGAACATCGCGAAGGCCGGTCCCAGTCTCATCCTGATGTACGCCCTCGCGGGCGGGATCATCTTCTTCATCATGCGGGCGCTGGGCGAGCTGTTGCTCTACCGCCCGGTCTCGGGCTCCTTCGCGGAGTACTCGCGCGAGTTCCTCGGCCCGTTCTTCGGCTACTTCACCGGCTGGACGTACTGGCTGATGTGGGTCGTCACCGGCATGGCCGAGCTGACGGCCGCCGCGATCTACGTCAACTACTGGTTCCCGGCCGTCCCGCAGTGGGTGACCGCGCTGGTGTTCCTGGTGATCCTGTTCGGGGTCAACCTGATCTCCGTGAAGCTCTTCGGCGAGCTGGAGTTCTGGTTCTCGATGGTGAAGGTCACCGCGCTCATCGGCATGATCGTCATCGGCCTGGGCGTCCTCACCTTCGGCTTCAGCAGCGCCGGCGACACGGCCGCGGTCTCCAACCTGTGGGCCTTCGACGGCTTCTTCCCCAAGGGCGTCGGCTCGTCCCTGATGACCCTCCAGGGCGTCATGTTCGCCTACCTGGCGGTCGAGCTGGTCGGCGTCACGGCGGGCGAGTCGCAGAACCCCGAGAAGACGCTCCCGAAGGCGATCAACACGCTGCCCTGGCGCATCGCGCTGTTCTACGTCGGCGCGCTGACCGTCATCCTGTGCGTGGTGAAGTGGACCGAGTTCGCCCCGGGCGTCTCGCCGTTCGTCGAGGCGTTCGCGAAGATCGGCATCCCGGCGGGCGCCGGCATCGTCAACTTCGTCGTGCTGACCGCGGCCCTGTCCTCGTGCAACTCGGGCATGTACTCCACCGGCCGCATGCTGCGCAACCTCGCCGACAGCGGAGAGGCCCCGGCGGCCTTCCGCAAGCTGTCGTCGACGAAGACGCCCGCCCTCGGCATCACGGTGTCCGTGCTGTTCATGGGCATCGGCGTGATCCTGAACTACGTCGTCCCGGAGAAGGCCTTCGGCTACGTCACGTCGGTGGCCACCGCGGCCGGCATCTGGACCTGGCTGATGATCCTGATCAGCCACGTGCTGTACCGCCGCGCGGTCGTCGCGGGCCGGCTGCCCGCGTCCAGCTTCCCGGCGCCGGGCGGCTCCGCGTTCAGCTGGGTGGCCATCGTGTTCCTGCTCTTCGTCACCGGCCTGATCGCCTACGACGCCGACTCGCGCGTGTGCCTGTACGTGATGGCCGGCTGGGCCGCCGCCCTCGGCGTCGGCTGGGCTGTCCTCAAGAGCCGCAACCCGCAGATCACCGACCGGCGCGAGCCGGAGCTCGAGAAGGTCGGCTGACCGGACGCGGACCGTCCCCGGGACGGCCGGCCGCAGGGAGCACTCGTGGCGCCCCCTGCGGCAGCCGCCCGGGACGCCCGCGAGCGGGCCGCCGCGCACCGTCCACCGGTGCGCGGCGGCCCGTTCGCCGTTTTCCGCACGGCCCGCCGGCCGCCCGCCGCATGCCCGCCGCCCGCCCGCCGGGACGCCACCGCGTGGCTGCGGGCCGGTTGCTTATCCTGGCGACCATGCTGACCATCACCCGGGCCCTGCACGACCAGATCGTCGCCCACGCCCGCAAGGACCACCCCGACGAGGCCTGCGGCGTCGTCGCGGGGCCGGCGGGCACGGACCGCCCCGAGCGCTTCGTCCCGATGCTGAACGCGGCCATGTCCCCCACGTTCTACGAGTTCGACTCGGGCGACCTGCTCAAGCTCTACCGCGAGATGGACGACCGCGACGAGGAGCCGGTGGTCGTCTACCACTCCCACACGGCGACGGAGGCGTACCCGTCGCGCACGGACATCTCCTACGCGAACGAGCCGGGCGCGCACTACGTCCTGGTCTCCACCGCCGACGCCGACGGCCTGGGCGAGTTCCAGTTCCGCTCGTTCCGCATCCTGGACGGCGTGGTCACCGAGGAGGACGTTCGCGTCGTCGAGGCGTACTGAGCGGCGCCACGCGGCCTTACGCGGCCCTACGCGGCCGCGCTCCCCAGCAGGGACCGTATGGGCCGCCACAACTCCGGCCCGGCCGTGACGCCGGCCGGGACGCCGCCGCCCGGCGGGGTGCGCCATATCAGGCCGTCGGGATGGTGCAGGACCGCCGTGATCTCGTCCGGGGTCGGCGGGGCGGCGTTGCCGCGCAGGTAGACGGCGCGCAGGCCCAGGTTGCGCAGCCTGGTCAGGGCGCGCGCCCGGTTGCGGGCGTGGACGAGGACGCGGACGTCCGGAACGGGGCCCGGGAGGCCCTCCCGGGCCGGGGGGCGGGGCAGGTTCAGCGCCACCACCACCATGCCGTCGGGCAGCTTGCAGAAGCCTCCTGCGGCCATGCGGTCACACCCCCGTGCGCGTCGGTGTCGAGGTCGGTGTCAATAAGAAGAGCACAGGAGGCACCTAAACACGATCGGCGACAACCCGCCAGGGGTTGCCGCCGATACGCGTCTGACCTGCTAGAACATGGGCTACTTAGCCGCGGGGCCGACCTTCACCTTGATCGTGGAGCCGTTCTTCGGCTCGCTGACGATCTTGATCGAGGTGTTGGTGTCAGTGATCTTGACACCGGCCAGCGGGGTCGAGGCATCCCAGTACGTCGACTTGCGGTCGTCGAAGACCGAGACGCCCGGACGGGACTTGACCTTGACCGCGACGTCCGCCTTGTGCAGCGTGATCGCGTCCGTCCGGTAGGTGCTGAAGGTCGAGTCGAAGCTCTGCAGACGGGCGTTCATCGCGGTGCCGTCGGCCCACTTCAGCGGGGTCGGGTGCGAGTCCACCGGCAGGATCAGACCCTCGCCCGGGTGCGCGGTGGTGTTGTTGTCCGCCTGGGAGGTGTCCCACTTCCAGATCAACAGGCCGTTCTGGTACGCGTAGTGCTCCACCCAGTCCGGACGGGTCTTCGAGAAGCCGAAGTTGTACGGGCCGACCTGGAGGGTCTTGTCGTACGACACGTACTGGCGGTTCTCGGCGATGTAGTACTGCGCGTAGTCGTCGCTGATGGACGCGCCGATGCGCGAGAAGCCGTTCGCCTTCCAGGCCGGGTCGGCGCTCTCGGCGTTGTCGGAGAAGAGCGCGGCGCCGTCGGCCGTCACCTTGATCTCGTCGGCCGTGAAGCCCTTCTGGGCCACGCCGCCGTCGGTGGCGTAGCGGAAGCGCAGGCTGATCTTCTTGCCGGCGTAGGCGTCCAGCGGGAACGTCAGCTTCTGGTACGAGGCGACGGTGCCGGTCAGCGCGGGCTTGCCGCTGCCGTCACGCGGGATGGCGGTGCCGTCGGCCAGCGTGCCGTCCACGGGCGTGTAGTTGGCGCCGTCCGTGGAGACCTCCACGTACGCGTAGTCGTAGTCCTGCTCGGCGTCCCACCAGGCGTCCATCGTCAGGGCGGCGGAGGACTTGCCGGTCAGGTCGACGTCACGGGTGAGCGTGTTGCGCAGGTCGTTGCCGCTGCCGCTCCACCACTGCGTGGCGCCCTCGGCCGGGGCGACCACCTCGGTCGTCACCTTCTTCTCCGGCAGCTGGACCACGAGCGCCTGGGCGTTCTTGGTGTTGTACTCCGCGACGCCCAGCGTGTGGCTGGACTTGCGGCCCGCCGCGGCGACGTCGTAGTCGAGCCAACCCAGCTGGAGCTTGTCCCAGGAGTTCATGTCGCCGGGCAGGTCGCCGATGGCCTTGCGGCCGGTGCCCAGCCAGGAACCGGAGGACATCAGGGTCCAGAAACCGGTGGAGTTCTCACCGGTGTTGGAGGTGTCGTACTCGTCCGGCAGGCCGAGGTCGTGGCCGTACTCGTGCGCGTAGACGCCGAGTCCGCCGTTCTCCGGCTGGATGGTGTAGTCGCCGACCCAGACGCCGGTGTCGCCGACCTGGGTGCCGCCGAGCTTGTTGGTGTCCGGGCCGGTGGCGCCGGCGTCGGTGCCGAAGGCGTACCAGCGGTGGGCCCAGATGGCGTCCTCGCCCTGAGCGCCGCCGCCCGCGGACTCGTCCTCGCCGGCGTGCACGATCTGGAAGTGGTCGATGTAGCCGTCGGGCTCGTTGAAGTTGCCGTCGCCGTCGTAGTCGTAGCGGTCCCACTGGTCGAAGGTGGCCAGCTCCGCCTTGATCTGCGCCGGGGTGGCGCCGGCCGCCTTGCGCTGGGCGACCCAGGCGTTGACGCCGTCCTGGACCGCGTACCAGGCGCCGGTGGAGGCCTTGTTGGAGCCGTAACGGGCCTCGTTGTACGGGACCTTGACCCAGTCGGTGACCTCGCCGTCGACCGAGTAGCGGCCCGAGGACTGCTTCTCGTAGTACTTCTTCAGCGACTCGGTGTTCTTGCCGGTGCCGAAGTACAGGTCCTGGAAGTGCTTCTGGTTGTAGTCCGCCTGCCAGGCCGTGGAGTTGTCCTTGGTCCGGTCGGGGGCGGCTATCTGGTTGTGCAGCGGGCCGGCCGTGCCGCCGTAACGGGCGTCGACCTGGTCGCCGAACTCGACCAGGATCGTGAAGATCTTGTCGGTCTTCTCGCGGCTCAGCTCGACGTACTTGCTGCTGCCCTTGCGGCTCTTGAGCTGGACGACCTTGGACCCGTTGCGGTCCTTGACCGTCGCCTTGCCGGATATGACCTGCTTGAGGGCTTCCTCACGCTGGGCGTCCTGCGTCTTGCTGAGCGGTCCGTCGAAGTCGTGCTCCTTGGCCTTCGCCGGCTGCGGGTCGCGGCGGTCGACCGCCGGGGCCTTCGCCGCGCCGTTCTCGGCGGCCTGCGCCACGGCGAACGTGGTGTACGTCGCCGAGGCCGCGGCCAGGGCGACGACGGTCGCGACCGTCCGATACGTCCAGGATCTACTGCTCACTTGATGTCCTCCCACGCACGCGCCCGTGCGCGCGGAAAGGGGGGATCCCTGTCAAGGAAGGTCCGCGCGCTGTTATACGCGTGTAGTCAAGTGACGCCATTTGACTACTGGTTTGCGAGAAAAGACAGACCTTGACTTGGACAAGTCAAATGCATTATCGGGAGCCCGTGTTCGCATTGCGGACATATGGCGGCAACATGACGGACCATGAGGGCGATGACGGGCGCGTGGGCCGTCCACCTGCTGGACGTCATGACTCCGTGCGCCCCCTGTGCACCGGCACCGTGGGTTAGGTCACGCTTACCGCTCGTTCCGCTCGGGCATGCAGGCGAATAGAGTCCGGACCGCCCCCGCTTCCGAGGACACGATTGCCATGCCTCGTCCGACCGCCGCACAGCTCACGTACGGTTCCTGCACCGTCATCTTCTCGACGCTCGCCATGCTGCTGCTGTCACAGACGAGTTCGGGTCCCGGGATCGCCGTCGTCGTCGTCGCCGCGGTCGCGCTCGGCGTCCTCGTCGCCATGACGGTGCCGACGCCGAAGCCGTCGAGGACCGTCGCCCGTTCCGTGAAGAGCGCGAGCACGCCCGCGGGCGCGTCCGGCGCCGCGAGTGCGGCGGCGAGCCGGCCCCAGGCCGTCAGCCTCCCCCTCGCCGTTCCCGCGCACCCGCCCGTGCAGGCGCCCGTGCCGTTCTCGGTCGCCTCGGCGTCCGAGGCCGTCCGCGAGCGCACGGCCTCCTGAACCCCCGCGCCCGGACGCCCGCGTGCGGACGGCCCGCACACCCCGTCGGGGGTGGCGGACCGTCGGCGTGCGCGGGCCGGGCCGCGGCGGGCGGGCCGTCAGCCGGTGCTGACCACCACCGTCTTGGCCGCCTTGTCGTGCAGACCCTGCTTGTACGGCTTGTCGAAGTAGCTCCAGCCGCCGCAGACCGCCGTCCACAGACAGGCGCAGCAGAACGCGAACGGCACCCACAGCACCAGCGCGCGGATGAGCGACGTCTGCACGGAGGGCGTCGAGCCGTCGTCGAGATCGGCCACCCGCAGGCCCAGCCACTTCTTGCCCAGCGTCCGGCCCGACCTCGTGGTCAGGACCGTGTCGTACGCGACGTACAGGATGACCGCGAGGAGTTCACGGCCGAAGGTCTTGCCGAACTCGATCTTGTCCGCGTTCATCGTGTACTGCGCGACCCCGAAGGCCCACGCGAGCAGCGTCACCACGATGAAGACCAGGACCATGTCGATGATCCGGGCGAGCGTGCGCCGGCCGCTCTCGGCGAGCGGGGGCATCCCGGCGAGCGGGTCGGCCGGACGGCCGCCGTAAGGGTCACCGCCGTAGGGATCGCCGCCGTACGGTCCGCCGCCGTAGGGGCCGCCCCCGTACGGGCCTCCGCCGTGGGGGTCACCCCCGGAGGGGCCGCCCCCGTACGGGCCTCCGCCGTGGGGGTCACCCCCGGAGGGGCCGCCCCCGTACGGGCCGCCCGGGGGCGGGGGCTGCCCCGCGCCCGGGCCGTACGGACCCTGCGGGCCCTGCGGCTCCTGCGGCCCCTGAGGGCCGCCTCGGGGTCCCTGGGGCGGGTCGTACGGCGAGCCCTGCGGGGGCTGAGGGGGCCGTTTCCTGAACGGGTCGTCCTCCGGCGGCTCGCCGCCGCCGGAGCCGGGGGGCGGTTCGGTCGTCATGCCCACGAGTCGACCCCGAACCCCCGCCGTCCGCATCCGGCGAGCGGCCGTACGGGGTACCGGAGGTGTCGTCAGCCCGCGACGAACGTGTGCGCCGCCTTGTCGTGCCAGCACTGGCGCCACGGCTTGTCGAACAGGCCCCAGACGACGCCCACCACGCCGACGGCGAGCAGACCGGGGACGCTGTAGACGAGCCAGCGGCGCACGGCCGCCCCGTACGTCGGGGGCTCACCGCCCTCGATGTCGCGCACGTCCAGACCGAGCAGCCTCTTGCCCAGCGTGCGGCCCCATTTCGCGGTCGGCAGCGCCTCGTACACGAGCCCGAAGACCAGCAGGACGGCGAGGACGATCCCCAGGTAGACGGACGTCGTGCCGTCGATCAGCCAGACGGTCACGGTCTCCCCGCTCAGTCTGGCCGCGTCGATCTTCTCGTCGACGTGGTCGAGGGCCCGCACGCCGAGCGGCACGGCGGCCGCGCCGGTGACGGCCGCGAGCACGACGGTGTCGACGAGGCGGGCGGCCAGCCGCTTGCCGATCCCCGCGGGACGGGCCGACGCCTGACGCCGGGCCGCCGCCTGGAAGATGTCGTCGACCGGCGGCTTCCAGGGCGCGACGGGCCCCTCCTCGGCCCCCGCGAGCCGGTGCACCTGCTGCGCCCACGAGGGCTGCCCGCCACCGGGGCCGGCGGGCGCGACCGGCGTGACCGGCTGCCGCGGGACGCCCGCGGCGGGCTGCTGCGGGACCGCCGGAGCGGCCGGAGCGGCCGGACCCTGGGCGGGTGCGGGAGCGGAGGCCGGGGCGGGGCCGGTCTGCGCGGGCCCGGCCTGCGGGGACGCGGGCGCGGCCGCCACCCGGTCCGCGGCCGCCTTGCCGGCGCCGAACCCCGGCTGCGCGGGCGCGGCGCCGCCGGCCGCGGACGGGACCCGGCCGGGCGTCTGCGCGGCCGCCTGCTCCGGGAAGGAGGAGGCGGCCGCCGGGGACGCCGGTGCGGACGCCGGGCCCTGCGCGCCCGGGGCGGGCGCGGCGTCCTGCCCGCCGGTGCGCGGGGCGGGCGCGCGGAAGGTGACGGTGCCCTCGTCGGGGACGAACCCGGGGGCGCCGGAGGGGGCCGCGCCGGGGCCCGGTGTCGGGCGGCGGAAGACGAACGTGCCGCCGGAGACCACGTCCCCGGCGCCGGCGGCGTCGTCCGGCTCGGCGGGCGGGATCGTCGCCATGCCGTCGGTGCTGGTCGAGCGGCCCTCGGGCGGCGCGGGGGAGGCGGGCGAGGGGGTGCGCGGGTCGGCGCCCTGCGGAGCGCCCCAGGAGACGCGGCGGTCCTGTTCCCCGCCGAAGCCGGACTGGTGGGCGCGGTCGGCGCCCCAGGCGGAGGCCGGTTCGGAGCGGCCGGTGCGCGGGGCGGCCGGGGCGGGGTCCTCGTCGAAGAAGTGCGGGCCGGTCTCCTCGACGGCGGGCACCGGGCCGCCGGAGGGGGGCGTGAGCGGCCGGCCGTCCGACGGTGCGGGCCGGCTGGTGCCCGGTACCCAGGAGGCACCGTTCCAGTACCGGACGTATCCAGGGATGGAAGGGTCCGGGTAGTACCCCTCGCGGGGCCTGTCGTCGCCGGGGGCCGGGGTTGGGGCGCTCATGTCCGTCGTCCCGTATCTGCTCGGGGGTGGGATGGGGGGACCACATTTATCAGACGCGCGCGTGAGCCAGGGCGGCTCTGGCCATACGGCCACCTTTCCGGGCAACCCCGTGCACGCTCTTCACACGTGCGGAACCACCCGGCGGGGCCCGGCGCGCACGGTCGCCCGGAAAAGTTCTCCGAACCCGCGTAATGGTCGCGGGGTCACGCCCTCTCCACTCGTACGGGCCCGTCCGAAGCCCGTCCGAGGCCCGCCGCGCGGGGGGCCCGGGGCCCGTCACGGGTTCCGCACCGAGAGGAGACCGTCATGCATCACACCGTCGTGGAGCGCGAGCTGGAGCTGAGGCTCATCCTGTCGCCCGAGCGCGGCATCCCGGTCCCGGCCAGGCTCGGCTACCGCAGCGACGACCCGTTCGCCGTCCATGTCACCTTCCACATCGACTCGCAGACGCCGGTGGCCTGGACGTTCGCGCGCGAGCTGCTCGTGGAGGGGGTGTTCCGGCCGTGCGGGCACGGGGACGTGCGGGTGTGGCCGACGAAGGCGGAGGGCCGCGCCGTCGTGCTGATGGCGCTCAGCTCGCCCGACGGCGACGCCCTGCTGGAGGCGCCCGCGGCCCAGGTCTCGGCCTGGCTGGAGCGGACCCTGCGGGTGGTGCCGCCCGGTTCCGAGGGCGGGCAGCTCGGCATCGACGACGCCCTGGCCGAACTGCTCGCCCCCACCCCCAGGCTGTCGGCGTCGCTGGAGCAGGGGGGAGCGGCCCCGGCGGACGACGCGTGGCTGCGCGACCCGTGGCCGGGCGACGAACCGGGCGACGCGGGTGAGTGACCGGCGGCCGCGCCCGCGACGGCGGTGCGGCCGGGGGCCGCGGTGGGGCCGGGGGCCGCGGTGGGACCGGGGCGCTGGACGAGTCAGAAGAGCTTGCCGGGGTTGAGGATGCCCAGGGGGTCGAAGGCGGCCTTGACCGCGCGCTGCATCTCCAGGCCGACGGGGCCGATCTCGCGCGCCAGCCACTCCTTCTTCAGCACGCCCACGCCGTGCTCGCCGGTGATGGTGCCGCCGAGTTCCAGGCCGAGGCCCATGATCTCGTCGAACGACTCGCGGGCGCGGCGGCGTTCGTCGGGGTCCGTCGCGTCGAAGCAGACCGTGGGGTGGGTGTTGCCGTCGCCGGCGTGGGCGACGACCCCGATGGTCAACCCGTGCTTCTCCGCGATGCGTTCGACGCCTTCGAGCATCTCGCCGAGCCTGGAGCGGGGCACGCACACGTCGTCGATCATCGTGGTGCCCCTGACGGCGTCCAGCGCGACGAGCGCCGAACGCCTGGCCTGGAGCAGGAGTTCGGACTCGGCGGCGTCCTCGGCGGGGACGACCTGCGTGGCGCCGGCCGCCTCGCACAGCGCGCCGACCGCGGCGAGGTCGGCGGCCGGGTCGGGGGTGTCGAAGGCCGCGAGGAGCAGCGCCTCGGTCGTGTCGGGCAGGCCCATGCGGGTCAGTTCGTTGACGGCCCGGACGGTGGTGCTGTCCATCAGTTCGAGGAGGGACGGCACGTGTCCGCCCGCCATGATCCGACACACCGCGTCGCACGCGGCGGCGCCGGACGCGAACTCGGCGGCGAGCGCCAGCTGCCGCGGCGGCCGCGGCCTCAGCGCCAGGATCGCCCGCACGACGACGCCCAGCGAGCCCTCGGAGCCGACGAACAGGCGGGTGAGGTCGTACCCGGCGACGCCCTTCGCGGTGCGGCGCCCGGTGGACATCAGCCGGCCGTCGGCGAGCACCACGTCGAGTCCGAGGACGTACTCGGCCGTCACCCCGTACTTGACGCAGCACAGGCCGCCGGACGCGGTGCCGATGTTGCCGCCGATCGTGCACGTCTCCCAGCTGGAGGGGTCGGGCGGGTAGTACAGGCCGTGTTCGCCCACGGCGCGGGACAGGGCCGCGTTGACGACGCCCGGTTCGACGACGGCGACGCGGTCGACCGGGTTGATCTCGATGACGCGGTCCATCCTCGTCAGGGACAGGACGATGCAGCCCTCGGTGGCGTTGGCGGCGCCGGACAGACCCGTGCGGGCGCCCTGCGGCACCACCGGGACGCGCAGCGCGGTCGCCGTGCGCATGACGTGCTGGACCTCTTCGGCCGTGCGCGGCAGGACGACGACGGCCGGGGCGCCCGCCGGGCAGAAGCCCGCCATGTCGTGGGCGTAGGAGGCCGTGACGTCCGGGTCGGTGAGGACGACGTCGGCGGGCAGGCCGGCCCGCAGACGGTCGAGGAGGCGGTCCGTCGTCTCGTCACGCGGCGCTTGGGAACGGCTCATGATCACAGGTTCGCACCCGGGGCCATCGGTGTGAACCCCGCCCGCCGGAGCCTTCGGCTGACGTCATACGGTCGTCGTACTGACGCACAGTGAGCGCCATGGAGAAGGTCTCTCGGTTTCGCCGTCGGCTGCTCGTGGGCTCGCTCGTGGGATGTCTCGCGCTGGGCGGCGGGGTACTGCTGTGTCTGCCGGGCGAGGGCCCGGCCGGGCGGACGCCCGTGCCCGCTCCCGGGGCGCAGGCGGGCGCGGCGGTCCGTTCCGGGGCGCCGGCCGCGCTCGCGGACCTGGCGGAGCTGGTCGGCGAGCGGGAGAGCCGGGTGCGGGAGCACCCGAAGGACGCGCGGTCGTGGGCGGTGCTCGGCGCCGCCTATCTGGAGCAGGGCCGGCGCACCGCCGACGCGGCCGCGCTGTACCCGAAGGCCGAGCGGGCGCTGCGGACCTCGCTGAAGGTCCGTCCGAGGAACAACGCGGACGCCCTCGACGGGCTGGCCGCGCTCGCCAACGCGCGCCGTGACTTCCCCGCGGCGCTGGCCTGGGGCGAGGCCGCGCGCAAGGCGGCGCCGCGCCGCTGGACGACGTACGCGCAGCTCATCGACGCGTACACCGGGCTGGGCGACTACAAGAAGGCCGGCAAGGCCCTCGACCGGCTGACGGCCCTGCACTCGGGGCCCGTCGTGCGGGCGCGGGCGGCGGGCGTGTACTGGGACCGGGGCCGGCGCGAGGACGCGCAGGCGGCGCTGGCGGACGCGGCGGCGGGCGCCTCCTCCCCTGCGGAGCGGGCGGCCTGGCTGGAGCGGGGCGGGGAGCTGGCGTGGGAGCGCGGCGAGCGGGAGAACGCGCTGCGGCACTTCCAGGAGGCGGTGCGGACCGATCCGGACATGCGGGCCGCGCGGGCGGGGCAGGGCCGGGCGCTGGCGGCGCTGGGGCGGACGTCGGAGGCGCTGAGCGCGTACCGGACGGCGCTGGAGAAGCAGCCGTCACCGCAGTACGCGCTGGAGCTGGGCGAGCTGTACGAGTCGCTGGGGCTCGCGCAGGCGGCGCGGGTGCAGTACGACCTGCTGCGGGCGCGGGTGCGGGCGGAGGCTGCGGGCGGGGTGGACGGGGAGCTGGTCCTCGGCCGGTTCGAGGCGGACCACGGGGATCCGGCCGCGGCGGTGCGGCGGCTGCGGGCCGAGTGGCGCCGGCAGCCGGGGGTCGCGGTGGCGGACGCGCTGGGCTGGGCGCTGCACCGGGCCGGGCAGGACCGGGAGGCCCTGGCGTTCGCCAGGACGGCCACCGACCGGGTGCACGGGGGCGCGGTGCGCAGCGCGCCGTACCTCTACCACCTGGCGGTGATCGAGCGGGATCTGGGCGCGGAGGGGCCGGCGCGGCGGCATCTGCGGGAGGCGCTTGAGATCAACCCGTACTTCTCGCCGCTGCTCGGGCCGGTGGCCCGGGCGGCGGCCGAACAGCTGGGCGACGAGCCGGCCCCGGCGGACCTGCCGTCCTGAGGGGGCGGGCGGGCCCCGTCCGGGACCGTCCGACGCCCGCCCGCCCGCGCCGTTCGCCGCGCAGCCCTCGGCTCCGGCGCCCTTCGCCTACAGGTTGCCGCGCTTGGCCTGTTCGCGCTCGATCGCCTCGAAGAGGGCCTTGAAGTTGCCCTTGCCGAAGCCCATCGAGCCGTGGCGCTCGATGATCTCGAAGAAGACGGTCGGCTTGTCCTGGACCGGCTTGGTGAAGATCTGCAGCAGGTAGCCGTCCTCGTCGCGGTCGACGAGGATCTTCAGCTCGCGCAGGGTCTCCACGGGAACACGGGTCTCGCCGGCCCACTCGCCGAGGGTGTCGTAGTAGGAGTCGGGCGTGTCGAGGAACTGGACGCCGGCCGCGCGCATCGTGCGGACCGTCTGCACGATGTCGTTGCTGTTGAGCGCGATGTGCTGGACGCCCGCGCCGCCGTAGAACTCCAGGTACTCGTCGATCTGGGACTTCTTCTTGGCGACGGCCGGCTCGTTGATCGGGAACTTGACCTTCAGGGTCCCGTCGGCGACGACCTTCGACATCAGGGCGGAGTACTCGGTGGCGATGTCGTCTCCCACGAACTCCTTCATGTTGGTGAAGCCCATGACCTTGTTGTAGAAGCCGACCCACTCGTTCATCCGGCCGAGTTCGACGTTGCCGACGCAGTGGTCCACGGCCTGGAAGGTGCGGCGGGCCGGCGGCTCGACGATCGGGGCGGCGGCGGCGAAGCCCGGGAGGTAGGGGCCGTCGTAGCCGGACCGCTCGACGAGGGTGTGGCGGGTGTCGCCGTAGGTGGCGATCGCGGCGAGGACGACGGTGCCGTGCTCGTCCTTCACCTCGTAGGGCTCGGCGATCGAGCGCGCGCCGTGCTCGACGGCGTAGGCGTGGGCGGCGCGGGCGTCCGGGACCTCGATGGCGAGGTCGACGACGCCGTCGCCGTGCTCGGCCACGTGCCGCTCCAGGAAGTGGCCCCAGGGGGTCGCGGCCTTGACGACGGAGGTGAGGACGAAGCGGGCCGAGCCGTTGGTGAGCACGTACGAGGCGGTCTCGCGGCTGCCTGTCTCCGGTCCGGAGTAGGCGACCAGCGTCATGCCGAAGGCGGTGGAGTAGTAGTGCGCCGCCTGCTTGGCGTTGCCCACGGCGAAGACGACCGCGTCCATTCCCTTGACCGGGAAGGGGTCGGCCTGCCGGGCGGTGTCGGGAGTGTGGTGTGTGGTCTGCGTCATAGCCGAAGGGTCGCCCCGGTCGGCAAGGTGCGCAATAGTTCGCTCCATCGCTGCGCAAGGTGTTCAGCGGTACGGCGGTTTCGGCGGACTTTCTGTACAGGATGACCATCAGGGAGGCGGGCGGTATGGCGATCGATCGTCTGGACGGCCGGATCATCGTGCTGCTGGCCCGGGAGCCGCGGCTGGGGGTGCTGGAGATGTCCCGGCGGCTGGGGGTGGCCCGCGGGACGGCGCAGGCGCGGCTCGACCGGCTTCAGTCGAACGGAGTCATCCGGGGCTTCGGGCCGCAGGTCGATCCGGCGGCGCTCGGCTACCCGGTCACCGCGTTCGCCACGCTGGAGATCCGGCAGGGCCAAGGGGCCGACGTGCGGGCGCACTTGGACTCCGTGCCGGAGGTGCTGGAGCTGCACACCACGACCGGCAGCGGGGACATGCTGTGCCGGCTGGTGGCGCGCTCCAACGCCGATCTCCAGCGGGTCATCGACCGGGTCGTCGGCTTTGATGGCATCGTCCGGGCCTCCACCGCGATCGTGATGGAGAACCCCGTTCCGCTGCGGATCATCCCGCTGGTGGAGCAGGCCGCGGACGACCGGGAAGGGCCTGGCAGACCTGTGGGGTGAGCAGCGTTGAGTTTCTGGGAGTACCTGGACGACCGGCACCGGCAACTGCTCACCGACGCCTGGCAGCACGCGAGCGTCGTCTTCCAGTGCACGCTGGCCGCGACGCTGATCGGGGTGGTGATCGGGGTCGTCACCTACCGCAGTGCCTGGGCGGGCGACCTGGCCACGGCCTCCGCGGCGACCGTCCTGACCGTCCCCTCGCTCGCGATGATCGGCCTGCTGATCCCGGTGGTCGGGCTCGGCGTGCCGCCGACGGTGATCGCGCTGACCCTGTACGGGCTGCTGCCGATCGTGCGGAACTGCGTCGTCGGGCTGCGCGGCGTCGATCCCTCGCTGGTGGACGCGGCGAACGGCATCGGCATGTCCCGGCTGACCCGGCTGGCGCGCGTCGAGCTGCCACTGGCCTGGCCGCCCATCCTGACCGGGATCCGTGTCTGCACACAGATGCTGATGGGCATCGCCGCGATCGCCGCGTACGCCTCCGGGCCCGGTCTCGGCAACGAGATCTTCCGCGGGATCGCCTCGCTGGGCAGCAGGAACGCCCTCAACCAGGTGCTCTCCGGCACGCTCGGGATCATCGTGCTGGCCCTGCTGTTCGACGCCGCGTACGCGGTCGTCGCACGCCTGACGATTCCCAGGGGGATCCGTGTCTGAGCCGCGCGGCGCGTCGATCGAGCTGGAGCACCTCACCAAGCGGTTCCCGGGCAGCGCCGAGCCGGCCGTCGACGACGTCACCCTCAGGATCGGGGCGGGCGAGACCGTCGTCCTCGTCGGGCCCTCGGGGTGCGGCAAGTCGACCACGCTGAAGATGATCAACCGGCTGATCGAGCCGAGCGGCGGGCGGATCCGCATCGGCGGCGAGGACGTCACCGGCATCGACCCGGTGAGGCTGCGCCGCGAGGTCGGCTACGCCATCCAGTCGTCCGGTCTCTTCCCGCACATGACGGTCGCGCAGAACGTCGCGCTCGTGCCCCGGATGACCGGCTGGCCGAAGGCGCGGATCCGCGCCCGGGTGGAGGAGATGCTCGACCTGGTCGGGCTCGACCCCGCCGAGTTCCGCGACCGCCACCCGCGCCAGCTGTCCGGGGGGCAGCAGCAACGGGTGGGCGTGGCACGGGCGTTGGCGGCGGATCCGCCGGTGCTGCTGATGGACGAGCCGTTCGGGGCCGTCGACCCGGTCACCCGCGGTCATCTCCAGGACGAACTGATCCGGCTCCAGCGCGAACTGCGCAGGACGATCGTGTTCGTCACCCACGACTTCGACGAGGCGATCAAGCTCGGCGACCGGATCGCGGTGCTGCGCGAGCGCTCCCGCATCGCCCAGTTCGACACCCCGGAGGCGATCCTCACCCACCCGGCGGACGGCTTCGTGTCCGGGTTCGTGGGGGCCGGTGCGGCGCTGAAGCGGCTCGGCCTCAGCCGGGTGCGGGACGTGGCGATCACCGGCTGTCCGACGGTGACCGTGGACGACCCGCTCCAGACGATCGTCGGCCGGCTGCGCTCCTGGGGGTCGCGCCCCGGCCGTCCGGGCCCGGCGGGAGGCGCGAACGAGGTCCTGCTGCTGGACCGGCGCGGCCGGCCCCTCAGGTGGCTGCGCCGCGGGGACCTGACACGGGGCTCCCTGGGGCGGGCGGGGACCCCGGTCGCCGGCACGGTGACCCGTGACGCCACCCTGCGCGACGCGCTGGAGGCGGTGCTCACGGACGACACCGGGCGGGTCGTGGTCACCGGGCGGCGCGGCGAGTACACGGGCGTCGTCGACATGGAGACCCTGCTGAACTCCGTGCGCGCGCTGCTGGAGGCCGACCGGAGCGAGGCACTGGCGGCGCGCGGCGAACCGGAGGAGGCCGAGGAGGCACCGGCCGCGCGGACGCGTGCGGAACGGGAGGGCGCGGTCGGGACGGCTCCGGCATGAGCGCCCCGCGGCTCGACGGCCGTCCGGCGGGAGATCCGGGCGGCCGGCGCGCCTACGACGGGGCGGACGCGCCGGAGGCGGCGGATCCCGCACTCCGGACGTCCGCTCCCCCGCGGCGGCGCCTCACCTGGCGGAAGCTGACCGTGCTGCCCGCCTTCCTGGTCGCCCTGCTGCTGGCGACCTGGCTGTGGTTCGAGCAGGCGGACCTGGACACGGTCACCGAGAACGCGCTCTCCGGCGGCCAGGTGACCGAGGCGCTGTGGCAGCACGTCCAGCTGACGGTGATCTCCACGTTCTTCGTGCTGGTGATCGCGCTCCCGCTGGGCGTCCTGCTCACCCGGCGCCGCTTCCGCGGGGCGGCCCCCTTCGCGCTGGCCCTGGCGAACATCGGCCAGGCGACCCCGGCGATCGGCCTGCTGGCGCTGCTGGTGATCTGGCTGGGCATCGGCCGCCGGGCCGCCCTGGCCGGCATGGTCGCCTACGCCGTCCTGCCCGTGCTCTCCAACACCGTCGCCGGGCTCAAGGCGAACGATCCGACGCTGCTGGAGGCGGCCCGCGGGATCGGCATGTCCCCGGCCGGCGTGCTGTCGCGGGTGGAACTGCCGCTGGCGGTCCCGCTCGTCCTGGCCGGCGTCCGCACCGCACTCGTGCTGAACGTCGGCACGGCGACCCTGGCGGCCTTCGGCGGGGGCGGTGGCCTGGGCGTGCTGATCACGGCCGGCATCACCAACCAGCGCATGCCCGTGCTGGTGCTGGGCTCGGTCCTCACCGTCGCCCTGGCGCTGCTGGTCGACTGGCTGGCCTCGCTCGCCGAGGTCCTGCTGCGGCCGCGCGGACTGGAGGCCGGCGCATGAGACAGGCCGCGCTCCTCGCCGGGACGCTGCTGCTGACGGCCGGCTGCGGCCTGAGCAGCGGCTCCCCCATGGTCGACGACGTCTCGCCCGGTTCGATCGGACAGGGGAAGCCGCTGCGGGGGGCCCGGCTGACGGTGACGTCCAAGTCGTTCACCGAGAACCTGATCCTGGGCGCGATGATCGGCATCGCCTTCCGGGCGGCCGGCGCGGACGTGCTGGACCGCACCGGCATCCAGGGGTCCGTCGGCAGCCGTGAGGCGGTCCGCAGGGGGGACGCCGACGCCATGTACGAGTACACGGGCACCGCCTGGATCACCTATCTGGGCAACAGCCGGCCCATCGCCGACCCGCGGCGGCAGTGGCGGGCGGTGCGCGACGCCGACGCCGGCAACGGGGTGGCCTGGCTGCCGCCGTCCCGGCTGGACAACACCTACGCGCTCGCCGAGAACCGGGCGAACCACCGCAGGCACCCCACGAGGACGCTGACGCAGGTGGCCGCGCTGTCCCGGTCGCACCCGGACGCCGTGACGCTGTGTGTGGAGGGCGAGTTCGCCAACCGGGCCGACGGACTGCGCGGCTTGGAGCGGGCGTACGGGATGGACGTGCCGGCGTCCCGGGTCACCCAGATGGACACCGGGATCATCTACACCCAGGCGGCGAAAGGGAGTTGCGCCTACGGCGAGGTGTACACCACGGACGGCCGCATCACGTCGATGGACCTGGTGGTCATGGACGACGACAAGGGCTTCTTCCCCCACTACAACGCCGCCCCCGTGGTCAACTCCGCGACACTGCGCCGGTGGCCGGCGATCGCGGGACTCCTCGGCCCGATCACGGAGAGACTCGACAACGCGGTGGCGCGGAGGCTGAACGCCGAGGTGGACGTCGACGGCCGGGACCCGCACCAGGTGGCGCTGGCGTGGATGAAGGACCAGGGCTTCGTGACGTGACCGCCCGGCACCGCCTCAGCAGCCGGGGACGGTGCCCTTGCCGTGCTCCAGCGCGACCAGCGCCCTGACCGCGCCCTGGAGGCTGGTGACCGGGACCAGCCGCAGCCCGCGGGGCAGATCGGCCTTGGCGTCGGCGCACTCGTCCTTCGGCACGAGGAACACGGTCGCGCCGTCCCGCCGCGCGGCCTGCGTCTTCAGTCCGACGCCGCCGACCGCGCCGACCTTCCCCGATCCGTCGATCGTCCCCGTGCCGGCGATGGTGCGGCCGCCCGTGAGGTCGCCGCCGCTGCCGTCGCCGTCGAGCTTGTCGACGATGCCGAGCGAGAACAGCAGACCGGCGCTGGGCCCGCCCACGTCGGCCAGCTTCAGCGTGACCTTGACGCCGTCGTCGGAGAGGTCCAGGTACTTCAGCGCGGCCTCGGTCGCCGCGTCCTGGGACTGCCGCATCTGCTCGGTGTTGTGCCGCTCGATCTCCTCGGTGCTCTGCCCGCTGGGGTAGACCGAGTCGTGCGGCATGATCGCCTGGTCGGTGCGGAACCAGCCGTCGATCACGTCGGGGAGCCTGACGTCGGTGTCGGGGTTGGTCGCCTCGATCGTCGTCATCCGCAGCTGTCCCGTGGTTTGCCGGGTGGGCGCGCCGGAGATCGTGATCACCTCGGCGCCCTTGTTCTCGCCGAGGACGTTCGCCGTCATGCCCGGCTGCGCCACCGAGAACGGCAGCGGCGCGAACGCGGCCGCGGCGAGCAGCGCCACGACGGGCAGCGCGCAGACGGCGAGGGCCTTGGGGCGTGAGAGGCGTGAGAGCACGGAGTCAATCTAACGCGGGGACGCGCCGCGCCCGTGGCCGCCCGCCGGTCAGCGCAGCGCCTCGGCGACCTCGCGGGCCGCGTCCACGACCCGCGGGCCCACCCGCTCGGGCACCGCGTCCGCCAGCATCACCACGCCCACACTGCCCTCGACGCCGGTCACGCCGAGCAGCGGGGCGGCCGCGCCGCTCGCGCCGGCCTCCAGCTCACCGTGCGTCAGCGTGTAGCCGGGCTCGTCCGGGCGACGCGCCGACTTCTGCCGTGCGGAGAGGATCGCCCGGCCGGCCGCCCCCCGGTCCAGCGGATGCCGGAACCCGGCCCGGTAGGCCACGTGGTAGTCCGTCCAGGACGGCTCGACGACGGCGACGGCGAGCGCCTCGGTGCCGTCCACCAGCGTCAGATGCGCGGTCGCGCCGATGTCCTCGGCCAGCGAGCGCAGCGCGGGCAGCGCGGCCTCGCGCACCAGCGGATGCACCTGCCGGCCGAGCCGCAGGACGCCGAGACCGACCCGGGCCCGGCCGCCCAGGTCGCGCCGGACCAGCGCGTGCTGCTCCAGGGTGGCCAGCAGACGGTAGACGACGGTCCGGTTGACGCCGAGCTTGTTGGACAGCTCGGTGACGGTCAGGCCGTGGTCGGTGTCGGCCAGCAGCTTGAGTACCTTCAGCCCTCGATCGAGCGTCTGGGAGGTTTCCGCGGTCACGACGCCCACTCCTTAAGTGGTGAGGTCGGCGGCCCTCCGTCGCGGCGGATGCGTCACCGAGTCCCGTCAGTGACGCGCCACAGAGGCCGCCGATCGACAGACGGGTCCGGCGTGTCCGGACCCGGTCGCTTCACGGCTGCGCTCCGCGGCGGCGCTGCCACGGGGCGTGTGCGTAGCGGGACAGTAGCGAAGCAGGTTCGCTGAGCGGAAGGCTCCGTCCAGAATCCGGTCAGTGGCCGGGACGGACTTCCTGCCTTTGTCCCGATACGTACGGAGCACGCCCCCGGCCGCGCGCCCCTGGCAGGGCGCGACCGGGAGAGGGGGCAAGAGAGGCGCGCGGAGGAGGGGGCAAGGAAGGCGCGGAGGAGGGGCAAGAGAGGCGCGCGGACGAGGAGGGCGGGCGGGAGAGGGGGTCAGCGCATGCGGGTGGCCCACTCCTGCACCTTGGCGATCCGCTGCCGCAGCTGGCCCGCCGTCGCCTCCGCGCTGGGCGGTCCGCCGCACACGCGCCGCAGTTCGGTGTGGATCACACCGTGGGGCTTGCCGCTCTGGTGGACGTACGCGCCGACCATCGTGTTGAGCTGCTTGCGCAGCTCCATCATCTCCTTGTGGGAGACCACCGGCCGCCGCTCGGCGGGCAGTTCCAGCAGGTCGGCCTCGCTGTCGGGCTTCTTCCTGCTGTGCGCGATCTGCTTGGCCTGGCGCTTCTGCAGCAGCAGTTGCACCTGGTCGGGTTCGAGCAGGCCCGGGATGCCGAGGTAGTCCTGCTCCTCCTCGCTGCCCGGGTGGGCCTGCATGCCGAACTCGGCCCCGTTGTACATCACCCGGTCGAAGACGGCCTCGGACTCCAGCGCCTCGAAGGCGAACTGCTCCTGCTCGCCGGTGTCCTCGTCCTGCTCCTTGTTCGCCTCGTCCATCTCCTTCTCGGACTCGGCGTACGGGTCCTCCTCGCCCTCCTTCTTGGGCTTGTCGAGGGCGTGGTCGCGCTCGACCTCCATCTCGTTGGCGAAGGTGAGCAGGTCGGGCACGGTGGGGAGGAAGACGGAGGCGGTCTCGCCGCGCCGCCGGGACCGCACGAAACGGCCGACGGCCTGGGCGAAGAAGAGGGGCGTGGAGATCGTCGTGGCGTAGACCCCGACCGCGAGGCGCGGCACGTCGACGCCCTCGGACACCATCCGCACCGCGACCATCCACCGGTCGTCGCCGGCGCTGAAGTCGTCGATGCGGCGGGACGCGCCGGTGTCGTCGGACAGGACGAGGGTGGCCTTCGAGCCGGTGATCTCCCGGATGAGCTTGGCGTAGGCGCGGGCGGAGTCCTGGTCGGAGGCGATGACGAGCGCGCCGGCGTCCGGGATCGCCTTCCTGACCTCGGTGAGCCGCTGGTCGGCGGCGCGCAGCACGCTGGGCATCCACTCGCCGCGCGGATCGAGGGCGGTGCGCCAGGCCTGGCTGATCGCGTCCTTGGTCATCGGCTCGCCGAGCCGCGCGGCGATCTCGTCGCCAGCCTTCGTCCGCCAGCGCATGTTGCCGCTGTAGGAGAGGAAGATGACCGGCCGCACCACGTTGTCGGCGAGCGCCGACCCGTACCCGTAGGTGTAGTCGGCGGCGGACCGCCGGATCCCGTCGTTGCCCTCCTCGTACGTCACGAAGGGGATGGGGTTGGTGTCCGAGCGGAACGGCGTGCCGGTGAGCGCGAGCCGGCGGGTGGCGGGCTCGAACGCCTCCAGGCACGCCTCGCCCCAGGACTTGGAGTCGCCGGCGTGGTGGATCTCGTCGAGGATGACGAGCGTCTTGCGCTGCTCGCTGCGGTTGCGGTGCAGCATCGGCCGCACGCCGACGCCCGCGTACGTGACGGCGACGCCGTGGTAGTCCTTGCTGAGCGGCCCGGCGCTGTACTCGGGGTCCAGCCGGATCCCTATCCGCGCGGCCGCCTCCGCCCACTGCTTCTTCAGGTGCTCGGTCGGCGCGACCACGGTCACCTGCTGCACGACGTGGTGGTGCAGCAGCCAGGAGGCGAGGGTCAGCGCGAAGGTCGTCTTGCCGGCGCCAGGGGTGGCGACGGCGAGGAAGTCGCGCGGCTGCTCCTGGAGGTACTTCTCCATCGCCCCCTGCTGCCAGGCGCGCAGTTTGCTGGCGGTGCCCCAGGGGGCGCGGCCGGGAAAGGCGGGCGACAGGTGGTGGGAGGTGGAGCTGGTGGCGGCGGTGATGGTCACGGTCTCCGGGTTCGGGGTCGAATCAAGAGGGTCCGCGCGAAGCGCGTCGGAAGGGCGGATGCGCGTGTCGGGTGGCGGACGGGCGGGCTGACTCCGTCCTTGCGGACGGGGGACTCGGGCGGGCGGGACGACCGGGCCACCCTACCGGCGGCCCGGCGGTGCCGACGCGCGAACGACGCGCGGTCGCCCGCGGTTGGGACCCAGGTCACAAAGCCCACGGCCGCTCCGCGATCACCGGGACCTGAACCACTCGGGCCCTCACACCCCACCCCACGCCGATGACCAGGCCGTACACCGCTTCGTCGCTCGACTCACGGCGTCACCCACGCCACACGGGCACTACGGTCCGACCCCGAGCCACCCGTACCACCCCGGCCCACGAGCGCTGCTCACGCCCTGCGGGCGCTACGGGTCCCACCCCGAGCCACCCGTACCACCCCGACTCACGAGCGCTACCTGCGCCGCGCGGGTACTACGGGTCCCGCCCGGGTCACGCGGGCCGCCGCACGGGTCACGCGCGGGGTTCGGGGTTCCGGTGGAGGCGGGTGGTCACCCAGGCTCCCAGGAGCGCCACCGCGGCCATCGGGAGGAAGACGGCGGCGAAGGCGGCCGGATGCGAGGCGCCGTCGGCGGCCGCGGACGTCGTCGCGTGGGCCACGTTCCCGCCGCCCAGCGCGGCGAAGGCGGCGCCGCCGGCGGCCAGCAGCAGGACGTTGGACAGGCCGTCCGAGATCTGAAGGGCGGCCGAGTTGGAGCCCGCCTCCTGCGGGGCGGACAGCTTCAGCAGCAGCACGCTGGTGGAGGAGATCACGAGCCCCATGCCGAAGCAGCCGAAGCCCCAGGCGACGGCCACCGTCCAGGCGGGCACCGCGGGCAGCAGCACACTGGGCGCGGCGGCGATGGCGGCGGCCGCCAGCACCATCCCGAGCGCCATCAGCCGCTCGCGGTACGGCTCCGCCCAGGGCCGCGACTGGAGCCACGACCCCAGGGCCCAGGTGCCGCCGCCCGCGGCGAGCGAGAACCCGGCCAGGGTCGGGCTCAGCCCCCGCTGGGTCACCAGCATCAGCGGCACGAAGGACTCGGCGGCGATGAAGGAGCCGGCGGCCACACCGCGCAGGAGCACGACGGAGGGCAGGCCCCGGGCGGCCCGCCAGGTGCCGCGCGGCAGCAGCCCGCGCACGGCGGGCACGAGCAGCGCGAGCCCCGCCGCGGCGGGCGCCGCCGACAGCGGCCGCAGATCTTGTGCGGCGTACTGAAGGAGCCCCGCGCCGAGGGAGATGGCGAGCGCGAGCCGGATCCGCCGCCGGTCGAAGGGCGGGGCCTCCGTCCCCTCCACGGGCCCGCTCGCCCGCCGGCGTATCTGGGGCAGCGCCAGCGCGAGCGGGGCGACGACGAGGACGGGAATGCCCAGGAAGACCCACCGCCACCCCAGGTGCTCGGTCACCGCGCCGGCGGCCAGCGGCCCGACCACCGACGGCACCACCCAGCAGGCGGCGAACGCGGCCATGATCGCGGGCCGCAGCCGCTCCGGGTAGGCCCGTCCGACGACGACGTACAACGCGACGATCACCAGCCCGCCGCCGAGCCCCTGCACGGCGCGGCCGAGGATGAACACCCACATGACCTGGGCGCTCCCCGAGAGCAGCAGCCCCGCCGCGAAGGCTCCTATCCCGCCGCCCAGCGCGCCGAGCGGTCCCCGCCGGTCCGACAGCTGTCCGGCGAAGACCATCCCGAACAGACTCGTCGTGAAGTACCCGGAGAACGCGAAGGCGTACACGGACACCCCGTCCAGGTCGCGTGCCGCGACCGGCATCGCGGTGCCCACGGCGGTCGCCTCGAAGGCGATGAGCAGCACCACGGAGACGATCCCGACGGTGAGGGCCCGGTGTGCCCGCCCGAGGACGGTCCCGTCCTCGTCGGGCGGGGCGGGGCGGGACCGGGCTTCGTCTGCGACACCGGTGTCGCGGGGTTCGAGGGCTGCCATGGTCGTCAGCGTAAGGGGCGCCACCGACATCTGCCCCTGTCCGTGGACGGGTCCGGGCCTGGGACCTTGGTCCTACGACCACGGCCCGTCCGCCCGTTTCATGAACGGCGTGTGGCAGTCCCGTTGCGGGCCGGGCGTATCCCTTGAGCCCCGTCCCGCCCGGCCCGTACGGTCGACGTACCAAGTCCGGACGGGGCGCACCAGGAACCCCCGACCGACCCGGCCGTGTGCCCGAGTGGTTTAGGGACTCGCCTGCAAAGCGAGTTACGCGGGTTCGATTCCCGCCATGGCCTCTATGGCATTGAGCAGGCACAAAAGGGCGGCACTCCTTCTGGAGTGCCGCCCTTTTGGTCGTCCGTCTCATTCTCCGTATCGGTTGACCGGTCGAGCGCAGGCGCGGCTTGGGATCACCGCTCCGCTCTGCCCCCACCTCACGAAGGCATCGTCATCGGTCCCGGAGAGACTTGGCGTCACCGGATCGGCATGGCCCGGCAGGCGCATCTCCGTCCCCTCGGTCAGGGCGGCGAGGAGGTCTCGGAACATGTGCGACAGGCTGTCCCACACCTTCACCGGAGCCTCCGTGTCCCCGGCGTGCAGACCGTGGAGCACGTTCCCGAACCGGTCTCCGTCACGGTGGTCGACGATGAGCTTGCCTCCGGTGATGTCCGTGGCGATCGGAACCCACCGGACGTGGAACAAGTACCCGTACACCTGATAGATGTCCCGCAGGTCCGGGTCCTCCGACTCGTTCCCGTCGACCCATTCGGCGATCTCTTCCTCCAGCGATCGTTGACCGGCACGCATTCCCTCGGCACCGTGCAGGATGAACCCCTCGGGGAGGATGACGCCGGGACCGCCATGGCCCTTCGTGGCGGTGACCCCGTCGTGACGTCCCAGCCACGCCACCAGATCCGGGTGCAGAGGGAACCGACGGTCGGCGATGGCGTCGATGTCGTCCTGCGCGGCGGGAGGGTTCAAGGCAGTGTGGTCCGCGGGCGCGTTGGTCTCCAGCCACGCATCGAGACGGGCGAGAACAGCATTGAGGTCGTCGGTCATACGGCGACTCTACGAATCACGGTGGTGACAGGACTCCTCGGATCGAACCGTGCCGACCCGCTGCGACCGGCCTATTCGTCCCGCGGGCACCGTGCCACGGAACCTTGCCGGACCTCGTCGAGCAACGGGTCGCACAGGGTCGGGTGAGGCGCGGACAGGGTGCGGCACATCGTGTCGGCGAGGCGGCCGTAGGTCGCGGTCAGGGCGTGCACCGCGGTCAGGGCGTGCTCGTGCCGGGTCAGCCGGAGGGTGAGGGCGAGGGTCGAGATGTCGGCGTTGAGGGGGCGCAGGCCGAGGTCCGGTTCGCTCCGAAGGAGCACCGCGCCCGTGGCGCCGTCCAGGACGAGAGTCGTGTCCGCCGTCAGAGTGCCCAGCCGGATCAGCCGGTCGGCGCCGGCCGGGAGCCGCTGTCCCGCCGGGGCGTCGCCGTGGGTGTCGGCGGCGTGCTCGGCGAGGGTCCGCAGGGGCGCGTCCGTCTCCACCGAGAAGCGGGCGGCCCTCTCCGGCAGGCCCCGTTCGCGCAGGAAGCGGCGGGTGGGGGCGTGGGTGAGCGCCCGGGGGCAGTCGACGTCGTCGAAGCGGACGATCGCGCCGGAGCCGGACTCGTCGCCCAGGAAACGCGCCGGCAGGTCCAGCGCCAGGCCTGACGCGGTGCACGGGCCGGTCGCGGGGGCCAGCGGGCGGATCACCGCGGCCAGTTGCCGAAGGAGACCCGGCATGACCGGCGTGGCGTGCCGCGTGTGCTGCGGGCCGGTCGCGTCCGGCTCGAAGACCGCCAGCAGTCCGCGCCTTGCCTCCGCCACGGCGCTCGGGCCGAGCCGGCTCGCGTAGGAGGTGAACTGGCCGCGCAGGGCCGCCAGTTCGTCCACCGCCGTGGCCAGGCGCACCAGCTCGGCGAGGCCGGGCGCGAGCGGGAGGGAGGCCGGCAGGCCGGGGTGGTCGTGCGGGAGGGAGGTGGCCGGGATCTCACCGCTCGGGTACGTCGACAGGGCGCCGTGCGGCGGGCGTTGGGGCAGGGCGGGGCCCGTCGTGGCCGGCCGGCGGTGCTTCGGTGCGTGTGTGGCGTACGGGTTCAGCTCGTCCTCGGTGAAGATGATCGTCGGTGTGAGAGTCGGTGTGGTCGTCGTCGTGGCGGTGGTGGTCCTGGTCGTGCCCATCGGTCCCCCGTGCGGAAAGTTGCGTGCGCCGTCCCACTGCTCCGCAGCCTATGCGGACCCACTGACAACGGCTGTGACCAGCGGCAGCGCCCGGCACGCCCGACACAGGTCCCGTCTGACAGACGTCGGGGCGGCCCCGCGAGTTCCCCGCCGACCGGACGATCTCGGGTGAATCCGGCGACAGGGCCGGTGATCTGAGAGGGGCTCAGGTGATCCGCGAGGGGGTCAGGTGAAGTAGACGCCGCCCAGCACCACGACCACCGCGGCGGTCAGGAACAGCAGGATCCAGGCCAGCAGCCTGCTCAGCCCCGGCGGGGGCTCGTACCGCTCGCCGGGGACCGGATCCGGCTCGCTCACCGGTCCGTCACCACGGCCGCCTGCGGCCTTATCGGCAGCCGGTTGACCGGGCGGCCGGTCGCGGCGCGCACGGCGGAGGCGATCGCCGCGGGCGAGGTCACCACCGGGACCGCGCTGGCCGCCTTCGCCCCGAACGGCGCGACCACGTCCCGCTCCTCGACCAGCTTGACGATCCGGATGTCCGGGGCGTCTAGGGCCGTGGGCAGCGCGTAACCGGTGAGGTCGGGGTGGCGGATCAGGCCGCGCGGGGTGCGCAGGTTCTCCGTGAGCGCGATGCCCACGCCCTGGGTCACGCCCGCCTCGATGCGCGCGGCGAGCTGCGCCGGGTTCAGGATCCGGCCGACGTCCTGGGCGACCGCCAGTTCGACGACCCGCACCGAGCCCAGTTCGATGTCGACGTCGACGACCGCGCGGACCGCGCAGAAGGCGAGGCCGACGAAGGCGTCCCCCTGGCCGGCCGCGTCCAGCGGCTCGGTGGGGTGCGGGCGGCACTGCGCCGTCGCCCACAGTTCCTTGCCCCGCATCTCCTCCGTGACGGTCGTCGACAGGACGCCGTCGTAGGAGGTGATCTTGCCGTCGGTGATCTGCAGTAGTTCCGTGGACATGCCGAACTTGTGCGCCAGCGGCTGCAGAAGCTGGGTGCGGACCATCTTGGCCGCGCGTTCCACCGCGCCGCCGGAGACCCACGTGTGGCGGCCGCGGCAGCCGGGGCCCGCGGGCGGCTGGTCGGTGTCCACGGGGGCCACGTGGACCTCGTCGACGCCGAGGGTCTCCTGGACGATCTGACGGGCCAGCGTCGTGAAACCCTGGCCTGTCTCGACCGCCGCGCACAGCACCGTCGCGACGCCGTCCTGGACCTTCACGGTCGCCGTGGAGACCTCGTCCGCGCCCTCGGCGCCCAGCATGTGCACCATGCCGAGGCCGTAGCCGACGCCCCGGCGGACAGCGCCCGGCTCGCCCGCGCCCTCGGGGCCGCCGGGCAGCAGCCAGTCCTCCTCCGGCGTGTCCTTGGGGAGCGCCGGGAGGGGGTACTCCTGGACGGCCTGGAGCAGTTCGGCGACGGGCGCGGGGCAGGTCACCGTCTGGCCGGTCGGCAGGACGTCGCCGGTCGCCATCACGTTGCGCAGCCGCAGCTCGGCCGGATCCACGCCGAGTTTCTTCGCCAGTTTGTCCATCTGCGCCTCGTAGGCGGCGCAGACCTGCATCGCTCCCTCGCCGCGTACATGGCCCGACGGCGGGTTGTTCGTGCGCACCGCCCAGCCCTCGATGAAGGCGTTCGGGACCACGTAGGGGCCGCAGGCGAAGGAGACGGCGGCGGCCAGGGCCTCGGCGGAGGTGTCCGCGTACGCGCCCGCGTCCAGCAGGATCTGCGCCTCGACCTTCACCAGCCGGCCCTCGGCGTCGGCGTGGTGGCGGTAGCGCAGCAGGGTGGGGTGCCGGTGGGCGTGGCCGAGGAAGGACTCCTCGCGGGTGGCCGTGAGCTTGACCGGGCAGCCCGTCTTCAGGGCGAGCAGTCCGAGCGGGAGCTGGAAGCCCTGGTCCTCGCGGTCGGCGGTGGCGCCGGGCACGCCGGTGACGACGATCTTCACCCGTTCGGGTTCGAGGCCGTAGCAGGCGGCGGCCGTGTCCCGGTCGGTGTGCGGGTCGGTGGAGGCGAGGTACAGCTCCACGCCGCCGTCGGGGCGGGGCACGGCGAGACCGGCCTCGGCGCCGATCGGGGCGGGGTCGGCGCGGCCGATGCGGTACTGGCCCTCGACGACGATCTCGCCGGCGGCGGCGGGGTCGCCGTGGTGCAGGGGGATGTGGCGGATCAGGTTGCCGTCGGGGTGCAGTGCCTCGGCCTCGAAGGCGAGTTCGGGGTCGACCACCGGGTCGAGCAGCTCGTACTCGACGATGACGGCGGCGGCGGCCATGCGCGCGGTGTCCGGGTGGTCGGCGGCGACGGCCGCGATGGGCTCGCCGTGGTGGCGCACGACGTCGGAGGCGAACACCGGCCGGTCCGCCGTGCCGCGGCCGTGCAGGGCGCGGCCGGGGACGTCCTCATGGGTGACGACGGCCCGTACGCCGGGCATCTCCCGCGCGTGGGACGTGTCGACGGACAGGATGCGCGCGTGCGGGTGCGGTGAGCGCAGGACGGCCGCCCACAGCAGGCCCTCGGCCCACAGGTCGGCAGCGTAGGGGAAGGTGCCCTCGGTCTTGGCACGCGCGTCGGCGGGCTGGAGGGAGGCGCCGATGCCGTGCGGGACCGGCTCCGGGGGCGCGGAGGCCTCCACGGGGCTCGCCGCGACGACTGCTTCGTTGCTCACGCCTGGCCTCCGTCCTGGCCCTGTCCGTACGCGGGGTCGTGCGGGTGGGGCTGCGCGGGGTTCTCGAAGGCGGACACGTGGACGCCGCCGCCGCCCGGGCCCGCCTGGTGGGGAATGCGGGCCTCGTCGCCGTCCGCCTCGGCGTCCGCGGCGGCGTTCGCCTCGCGTTCGGCCACGACGTCCTGGACGGCCCGCAGGACGCCCCGGTACCCCGAGCACCGGCACAGGTTGCCGCACAGGGCCTGGCGGGCCTCCAGCTCGGTGGGGGCGGGGTTGCCCTCCAGCAGGTCGTGGACCGTCATCGCCATGCCGGGCACGCAGAAGCCGCACTGCACGGCCCCGCACCGGGCGAGCGCCCGCTGCACGTCGGAGGGCTGTCCGTCCTCGGCGAGGCCCTCGACGGTGCGGATCTCGCTGCCGGCGGTGGTGACGGCCGGGACCAGGCAGGAGGCGACGAGCCGCCCGTCCACCTGGACGTTGCAGGCCCCGCACTCGCCCTGCGAGCAGCCGTCCTTGGCGCCGGCGAGGCCGAGGCGCTCGCGCAGGACGTAGAGCAGCGACTCGCCGATCCAGGCGTCGGCGACGGGCCGGTCGGAGCCGTTGACGCGCAGCACGTAGGCGGCGAGGGGGTGTTCCTCGTGGAACGGCGGCGGTGCGTCGTCGTCGGGGTCCTCGGCGGTGCCGGAGGCCTCCTGGGTGTGCGGGTCCGCGTCGGCGGTCGCGTCGGGCCGCGGGGCGGTCCCGGCGCCGTCCGGGGTGTCGTCGGCGGCGGGGGCGTCCGCCGGGGGCCCGGCGTCGGCGTGCTCGGCGGCCTCGGCGGTCCGCTCTGCGGGGGCGTCGGCGGGGGCCTGGGGGGCCCGCTGGACGTGGCCGGCGTCCTCGGCGGGCTCGGGGGCCGCCTCGGCCTCCACGGGGCCGTCCGGGGCCACCGTGTACGCCTCGGCGGAGATCTCCGGGGCGTACGGCCCGGAGGCGTGCGGCGCGGTGTGGTCCGGCGCGGTCTGGTCCGGCGCGGTGTGACGGTGGTCGGACGCCGCCGGGGCGGGGTCGTGCGGGGGCGTGTGCGGGGTGACGCCGTGCGGGGGCGTGTGCTCCGGCGCGTGGCCGAACGCGGTCTGCTCCTGCGCCTGCCGTGCGGCCTCGTCGGCGTGCGGCCCCCAGGGCCCCTCCGCCGGTTCGGGCGCGCCCGTCGCCCAGGGTGCGGGCGCGCCGCCGGGGAGGGTGGCGGGGGGCGTGCCGCCCCACTGCTCGACCAGGGACGACGTGGTGAACTCGCCGGACTCGTCGGGCAGGTCGCCGCCTGCCACGGGGATCGACCACTGGCCGGTCACGTCGTGGCCGGAGGCGTGCGGGGGCTGCTGCCCGCCTCCGGGCGCCGAGGCGTCGTCGAAGGTCCACTGGCCGGTCGCGCCGGGGTGGTAGGTGAACCGGTCGTCGCCGACGGTCTGCGGGGTGCCCTGCGGGGCGGGCCAGTCGCCCGCGCCGGCGGGGGCGGCCCAGGTCGCGGCAGGGTCCTCGGGGGGCGCGACCGCTATCTGCGGCGGCACGTAGCCGTGGCCCGGCGCGGCGAGCGGGCTGTCGCCGCGGGCGGCCAGGAAGGCGTCGATGCCGCCCTCGGGAAGCTTGACGAAGGCGGTCGCGCCGTCGTCGTAGTCCCCCTGGGGCAGCGGGTCCCAGCGGCTGCCGCCGCGCGGCGCGCCCTGGTCCCGCGCGTCGCCCTGTTCGGGTCCGTGTCCGGGCCCGTGCTGGTCGTCGCTCACGACAGCGCCCTCCCCAGTGCTCGTCGGGCCAGCGCGGCGACGGTGCGCCGCAGGTGCAGTACGGCGGGCGGAAGTTCGGGTACGGAGCCGTCGACGCCCGGCGCGGGGTCGGGGATGCAGGCGGCTGCCACGTACTCCCCGAAGGCGGTCAGGGCCTCGGGGACGATGGTGCGGCTGTTGTCCCAGTCGATCAGCCGGGCGACCCACTGCTCGGCGTCCAGGGGGCGCAGCGGCATCGGCGCTATGGCACCGACGGCGCACCGCACGCCGCGCCGGGCCGGGTCCAGGACCAGCGCGACGGAGGCGACCGCGCGGCCGGGGCCGGTGCGTCCGGTGGCCTTGAGGAAGACCTGCGGGGCGTGCAGCAGCGGCACGCGCACGTACCCGATGAGTTCGCCTCCGCGCAGCATGTCCACGCCGGCCAGCAGGTGCGAGACGGGGATCTCCCGGCGGGCTCCGCCCGGTCCCGCGATGATCAGGGTCGCCTCCAGCGCGGCCAGCACCGGCAGCGCGTCGCCCGTGGGGGCGGCCGAGGCGATGTTGCCGCCCAGGGTGCCCGCGTTGCGGATCTGGGGCGGTCCCGCGGCGCGCGCGGCGGCGGCGAGGGCCGGGATGAGGGCGGCGAAGTCGGGGCGGCCCATGCGGGCGTGCGTCAGTCCCGCGCCGAGCAGGGCGTGGCCGTCCTGGTACTGCCAGCCGCGGATCTCGCTGATCCGGCCGAGACCGACCAGTCCGGTGGGCCTCAGCTGTCCCGAGTTGACGGCCGCCATGAGGTCGGTGCCGCCGGCCACGGGCACGGCGGCGGGCATGGCGGCCAGTGCCGCCACGGCCTCGTCCAGTGTCGTGGGCAGCGTGACGGCCTGCGCCGCCTGCGGTGCGTGCGTGCTCAAAACCGGCTGCCCCTTCCCGCTGCCCCACCTGGTCCCACCTGTGTTGCCGTACGGTACGTGCTGACAGGGCGGACGTGGCAACTCTGGCACATGTTCGTCACACCGGGACGCGGGGGTCCGCCAGGAGGCGTTCGCCCACGTCATCCGGGAGACGGTCCGTTTTCTCACGGCATCGCCGCTGTGCGCGAATTGCCACTCTTCGGTGACCCTGCCGGGGTTTCTCCCGCACGCGCGTGGGCGGACGGCGTCACCGGTTCGGGGGCGGCCCGTCGATCGGACGCCCGAGGACGCCGGGACGCCGCTGCCACGGCCGGGGCCCGGACGGCGGACGGTAGCCGACCCCCAGGGCGTCGAGCCGCCCGTAGTGGCCCGCCATGCGCCGCTCGAAGCCGGCGAAGTCGCGCTCGGCCGGTGCGGGCAGACCGCTCCAGACGACCTCGGCGAAGGCGGCGAGCCGGGGGAACGCCTGGTAGTCCACGCGCGCGTGGTCCTCCGTCGCCTCGGTCCACAGGTTGGCCTGCGCGCCCAGGACGTGCCGCGCCTGCGCGGGCGTCAGCTCGGACGGAACGGGTTCGAAGCGGTAGACGTCCTCCAGGGTGCGCACGTAGCCGATCGGCACGGGCTCGTCCGGGCCGTCGTGCTGGCGGTGGTCGAGGTACACGTGCTGCTCGGGGCACATCACGACGTCGTGCCCGGCCCGCGCGGCGGCGATCCCGCCGGAGCGCCCCCGCCAGGACGACACGGCCGCCCCCGGCGCGAGGCCGCCCTCCAGGATCTCGTCCCAGCCGATGAGGCGGCGCCCGCGCGCGGAGAGCCACCGGTCGAAGTGGCCGATGAACCAGGACTGCAACTCGTCCTCGTCGGCGAGCCCGAGTTCCCTCATGCGCGCCTGCGCGGCCGGCGAGGCCCGCCACTCGTCCTTGAGGCATTCGTCGCCGCCCACGTGGACGAACTCCGACGGGAACAGCTCCAGCACCTCCTCGAACACCCCCTCGTAGAAGCGCAGGGTGTCCTCGGTGGGGGCGAGGACGTGCGGGCTGATGCCCCAGGTGTCCCACACGGCGAGTCCGCCGCCCTCCTCCGCTCGCGCCGAGGGGACGTCGGTGTTGCCGAGTTCCGGATACGCGGCGATCGCTGCCTGCGAGTGACCGGGCACGTCGATTTCCGGGACGACGGTGATATGCCGTTCGGCGGCGTACGCGACGATCTCCCGGATGTCGTCCTGGGTGTAGAAACCGCCGTGCGGCCTCTCGTCCCACAGGGGCGAGGCACGATGGCCGAATTTCGTGCGCGGGCGCCAGGACCCGATCGCGGTCAGCCGGGGATGCCTGCGGATCTCCACGCGCCAGCCCTGGTCGTCCGTCAGATGGAAGTGGAAGACGTTGAGTTTGTGCGCGGCCATCAGGTCCAGATAGCGCAGGACGCCTTCCTTGGGCATGAAGTGCCGGGCCACGTCGAGCAGGAGACCGCGCCAGTGGAAGCGCGGCTCGTCCTCGACGGTGATCTCCGGCAGGTCCCAGTGGCGGCCGGGGCGCACCGGAGCCCGGCGGAAGGCGTCGGGGCCGAGCAGCTGCCGCAGCGTCTGCGCCCCCCAGAAGACGCCGGCCGCGCTGCCGCCGGCGATCAGCCGGTCGGGGCCGCCCAGGGACAGCCGGTAGCCCTCGGGGGGCAGCGCCGGGTCCACGGCCAGCCTGATGCGCGACCCGCCGTGGCCGTGCCCGGGGAGGGGAAGGCCCGTCGCCGCGCCGACCGTCGCCCGCAGCCACCGCGCGACGCCCTCGGTGCCGGGGCCCGCCTCCAGCCTGGTGTCCGCGTCCAGGCGGCCGCGGACACCCGGGTCCGGGGAGTCCTGGGTGTTCCGGGCGTTCCCGGTGTCACTGGTGTCCCGGGTGACGCGCCGGGGCGCCGGAATGAGATCCATCATCAGTCCCTGACCGCTCCGTCCGGTCCGCCTGCCGGCCGTCGCTGTGCGAGTACGAAGAAACCACGAACGCAATTGCCGTGACGGTGCGGACCGCCTGCGGGGAAAGCGCGTACGCCTTGTCGGGCGCCCGCTCCCCGGCCCCGCAGAAGCGGATCGGGAGAAGTCGTGGAAACGCTTTCCCGGGCCGTTCGCGGAGCGCACGTCGAGCACAGGCGAAAACGCGTCGGCAAGGCGTCGCGAGATCCCCGGAACATGATCGGCGAGGCGGTCCGGAAGGGGAAGCGGAAGGACACGACGCGACGGTGTCCGCGACCGGGGACCGGAATGCGGCGCGGCTCCCGACCTGGGGATAACGGGCGTGTGGCCCGCCCGGCCGGGGGGTCAGAGGCGCCGAGGCGTCCGGCGCGGGCGCGGGCACGCCGAAGGCCCCCGGGCGCGTTGGAGCGCGCCCCGAGGGCCTCGGGGAAGTGAACGGGCTACTTCTTGTCGCCGCCCTTGCCCTTGTCGTCGCCGCCGCCCGCCATGGACTCGAAGATCTCCTTGCACATCGGGCACACGGGGTACTTCTTCGGGTCGCGGCCGGGCACCCAGACCTTGCCGCACAGCGCCACGACGGGCGTCCCGTCGAGGGCGCTCGCCATGATCTTGTCCTTCTGGACGTAGTGGGCGAAGCGCTCGTGGTCCCCGTCGCCGTGCGACACCTGCGGCGTCGGCTCCACGAGGGTCCCCGTCCCCGTGCCTCGCTGGGGCTGGGTCTCAGGCTCAAGAGTGCTCATGGCGCCAAGCGTACTGAAGGCGGGCCGTGATCCCCACGCGCCTCGGGCGGACGGGCCCCCGGGCGGGCGGCCCCGGGCGGGCGGCCTCAGTTGAGGGAGGCGTCGTCCGGATAGGTGGCCACCATCGCCAGTTCGCTGCGCTGGCGGCGCAGCACCTCGCGCCACAGCCGCTCGGGCGCCGGCGAGGAGACGTCGCCGGGTTCGGACTCCACGACGTACCAGGCGCCCTCCACCAGCTCGTCCTCCAGCTGGCCTGGGCCCCAGCCGGCGTATCCGGCGAAGATCCGCAGGGAGCCGAGGGCGGAGGCGAGGAGTTCCGGCGGGGCCTCCAGGTCGACCAGGCCGATCGCGCCGTGCACCCGGCGCCAGCCGAGCGGCGCCCCGTCCACGGCCGCGCCGCCGGGGATGACGGCGACCCCGAGGGCCGAGTCGAGGGACACCGGGCCGCCCTGGAAGACGACGCCCGGCTCGCCGGCCAGGTCCGCCCAGTCCTCCAGGATGTCGCTCACCCCCACCGGCGTGGGCCGGTTGAGGACGACGCCGAGGGAGCCCTCCTCGTCGTGGTCGAGGAGGAGCACCACCGCACGGTCGAAGTTCGGGTCCGCCAGGGCGGGCGTTGCCACGAGCAGCCGTCCTGTGAGCGAGGACACCTCGGTCATGCCAGACATGATCCCGCATCTTCCCGTGATGTGGGGAGCCGATGCGGGGACGAGCGTGCGGGCAGGTCGGGCGCGTGGGTGCGGTGCGGGCGCACGGGGTGGCACGGGCGGCCGGCGGTGACCCCTCGTGGCCGCCGGGAAACGGTTCGTGTTGTGACACAGCCATGACGTCCCGGGACCGCCCTCGGGCTTACGGCACAGGGGTGGACGGCGATTACTCTGTCTCCTCTGGCCCTGCCCCCACCCAACGGCCCCTGCCCCAGTCCACCATCCATGGAACGCGAGACACATGACCGTCAACGGCTCTGACGACGTACTGCTTGTCCACGGCGGAACCCCGCTCGAGGGCGAGATCCGGGTCCGCGGTGCGAAGAACCTCGTACCCAAGGCCATGGTCGCCGCCCTGCTGGGCAGTGAGCCGAGCCGGCTGCGCAACGTGCCGGACATCCGTGACGTGCGCGTCGTACGCGGCCTGCTGCAACTGCACGGGGTGACGGTCCGTCCGGGCGAGGAGCCGGGCGAGCTGGTGCTCGACCCGACCTACGTCGAGAGCGCCAACGTCGCCGACATCGATGCCCACGCGGGCTCCAGCCGCATCCCGATCCTGTTCTGCGGCCCGCTGCTGCACCGCCTCGGCCACGCCTTCATCCCGGGCCTCGGCGGCTGCGACATCGGCGGCCGGCCGATCGACTTCCACTTCGACGTGCTGCGCCAGTTCGGCGCGAAGATCGAGAAGCGGGCGGACGGCCAGTACCTGGAGGCCCCGCAGCGGCTGCGCGGCACGAAGATCGTGCTGCCGTACCCGTCGGTGGGCGCGACCGAGCAGGTGCTGCTGACGGCGGTCCTGGCGGAGGGCGTCACCGAGCTGGCGAACGCGGCGGTCGAGCCGGAGATCGAGGACCTCATCTGCGTGCTGCAGAAGATGGGCGCCATCATCGCGATGGACACCGACCGCACGATCCGCATCACCGGCGTCGACAAGCTCGGCGGCTACAACCACGCGGCGCTGTCGGACCGGCTGGAGGCCGCCTCCTGGGCGTCCGCGGCGCTGGCGACCGAGGGCGACATCTACGTCCGCGGCGCCCAGCAGCGGTCGATGATGACGTTCCTGAACACCTACCGCAAGGTGGGCGGCGCGTTCGAGATCGACGACGAGGGCATCCGCTTCTGGCACCCCGGCGGCCACCTGAAGTCCATCGCGCTGGAGACGGACGTGCACCCCGGCTTCCAGACCGACTGGCAGCAGCCGCTGGTGGTGGCCCTCACCCAGGCCACGGGCCTGTCGATCGTCCACGAGACGGTGTACGAGTCCCGGCTGGGCTTCACCTCCGCGCTCAACCAGATGGGCGCGCACATCCAGCTCTACCGGGAGTGCCTGGGCGGCTCGAACTGCCGCTTCGGCCAGCGCAACTTCCTGCACTCCGCGGTCGTGTCGGGCCCCACGAAGCTCCAGGGCGCCGATCTCGTCATCCCCGACCTGCGCGGCGGCTTCTCGTACCTGATCGCCGCCCTCGCGGCCCAGGGCACCTCGCGCGTGCACGGCATCGACCTGATCAACCGCGGCTACGAGAACTTCATGGACAAGCTCGTCGAGCTGGGTGCGAAGGTCGAGCTGCCGGGCAAGGCGCTCGGCTAGGGCTGGTCCGCCCCCGCGGCGGCACGAGAACCACGATGGGGCGGTACCCGGAGTCCGGGTACCGCCCCATCAGCGTTCTCAGCGGAGGCGCTTACTTGCCCTTGGCGGCTTCCTTGAGCTTGCTGCCCGCGGAGACCTTCACGCTGAAGCCGGCCGGGATCTGGATCGGGTCGCCGGTCTGCGGGTTGCGCGCGGTGCGAGCGGCACGGTGGGTGCGCTCGAAGGTCAGGAAGCCGGGGATGGTGACCTTCTCGTCGCCCTTGGAGACGATGTCGCCGACGACCTCGGCGAACGCGGCCAGCACTGCGTCGGCGTCCTTGCGGGTCACCTCGGCGCGGTCGGCCAGCGCGGCCACCAGCTCACTGCGGTTCATGTTGTTACTCCCGTGTTCTTCTTGCCGTTGAGGCGTGCCACGCGGCGGAGCCGCATGTGGGGCACAGCGAAGTCGATGTGCTCGCGCCCAGGGACGCATCCTGCCCCTACCTGCGGCGGGAAAGCCAATCCGGCACCCGCACTCAGGCGTGAGACAACCCATGTGTGTCACACGAAGGCGCGCCAGGCCGCAACCCTAGAGGGCCGCTCACGGCGCGAGGTTCCGCGACGCGCCGTCGCGGGGGCCGCCGTGGCGATCCTCACAGCCGCCGCGGCCCCCACAGGCCATGCCACAGAGCCTACGAGGCCGAGGCGCCCGCCGCCTTCGCGGCCTCCCGTACGGCGCCGGCCACGGCGCCCGCGACCTTGTCGTTGAAGACGCTCGGGATGATGTAGTTCGCGTTCAGCTCGTCCTCGCTCACGACGTCCGCGAGGGCCTTGGCCGCCGCGAGCATCATCTCCGTGTTGACGGTGCGGGACTGCGCGTCCAGCAGGCCGCGGAAGACGCCCGGGAAGACCAGCACGTTGTTGATCTGGTTGGGGAAGTCGGAGCGGCCGGTGGCCACGACCGCGGCCGTCCGGCGGGCGACCGCCGGGTCGACCTCCGGGTCCGGATTCGCGAGCGCGAACACGATGGCGCCCTCGGCCATGGCGGCCACGTCGTCGCCGTCGAGGACGTTCGGGGCGGAGACGCCGATGAAGACGTCCGCGCCGCGCACCGCCTGCTTCAGGGTGCCGGTGAGGCCCTCGGGGTTGGTGTTGTCCGCGATCCAGCGCAGCGCGGAGTCGGGGGCCGCGTCGAGAAGGTCCTCGCGGTCGGCGTGCACCACGCCGTGGATGTCGGCGACGACCGCGTTCTTGACGCCGGCCGCCAGCAGCAGCTTGAGGATGGCCGTGCCGGCCGCGCCCGCGCCCGACATGACGACCCGCACGTCCCCGACGCCCTTGCCCACGACACGCAGGGCGTTCGTGAGGGAGGCGAGGACGACGATCGCGGTGCCGTGCTGGTCGTCGTGGAAGACGGGGATGTCGAGGGCCTCGCGCAGCCGGGCCTCGATCTCGAAGCAGCGGGGTGCGGAGATGTCCTCCAGGTTGATGCCCGCGAAGCCGGGGGCGATGGCCTTGACGATCTCGACGATCGCGTCGGTGTCCTGGGTGTCCAGGCACAGCGGCCAGGCGTCGATGCCGGCGAACCGCTTGAAGAGGGCCGCCTTGCCCTCCATGACCGGCAGCGCGGCCTTCGGGCCGATGTTGCCCAGGCCCAGCACGGCCGAGCCGTCCGTCACTACCGCAACGGAGTTGCGCTTGATGGTGAGGCGGCGCGCGTCCTCGGGGTTCTCGGCGATCGCCATGCAGACGCGGGCCACACCCGGCGTGTAGACCATGGAGAGGTCGTCACGGTTGCGGATGGGGTGCTTGGACTGCATCTCGATCTTGCCGCCGAGGTGCATCAGGAAGGTGCGGTCGGAGACCTTGCCGAGGGTGACGCCCTCGATGTGGCGCAGCTGTTCGACGATCTCGTCGGCGTGCGCGGTCGAGGTGGCCGCGATGGTGACGTCGATGCGCAGCTTCTCGTGGCCGGAGGCGGTGACGTCGAGGCCGGTCACCGAGCCTCCGTTGGACTCGACGGCCGTGGTGAGCTGGGAGACCGCGGTTCCGCTCGCGGGCACCTCCAGCCGGACCGTCATCGAGTAGGAGACGCTGGGCGCCGTTGCCATGGCCGACTTCCTCTGCACTGCTGGATCGCGGGTTTGCCGTCCGATCGTCGCACCTACCGGCGAGTACGTGAAAGCCGCCCCTGATTGCGATCGTTTTGTTCTCGGACGGGTCCGGCCCGCACAGGGAAGAGGCCCGCGCCACCAGGTGGCGCGGGCCTCTCCGTCGTTCACGACACCGGCCCGCCATGCTCGCCTCGCGGCAAGTGGTCGCTCGTAGCGACGAAGGTTGGGCCCGGGGGCTTGGATCGAGCCGGTGTCACGTCCAGGCTAACAAACGGATGCCCGAACGCCATTCCCGTCCGCGCACTTCGTCGCGACGAATCCGGCCGGGAGCGCTCGCTCAGTCCCGCAGGAGGTCGGGCACGCCGTTCGCGTCCGGTTCGTCCCGGTCGCCCGACACCACGGTCAGCTGCTGGGTGGCCCGGGTCAGGGCGACGTACAGCACCCGCAGGCCGGCCGGGGACTCGTCCGCGATCTCCGCGGGCGAGACGACGACCGTGGCGTCGTACTCCAGGCCCTTGGCCTCCAGGCTGCCGAGGGCCACGACGCGGTCGCCGAGCCCGGCCAGCCAGCGCCTGGCCTCCTCCCGGCGGTTCATCGCGACGACGACGCCGACGGTCCCGTCGACCCGTTCGAGGAGGCGTTCGGCCTCCGCGCGCACGGTCGACGCCAGGGAGCCGCGGACGGCCGTGAACCGGGGCACGACACCCGTCGACCTGACCGCCGACGGGGACTCGGCACCCGGCATGGCCAGCGCCAGCACCCTGGCGGCCAGCTCGGCGATCTCGGCCGGGTTGCGGTAGTTCACCGTCAGCCGGAAGCGGCGCCGGGGGCGCGAGCCGAGGGCCTCGTCGCGGGCCTCGGCCGCCTCGTCGGGGTCGGACCAGGAGGACTGGGCCGGGTCCCCGACGACCGTCCAGGTGGCGTGCCGGCCGCGGCGGCCGACCATGCGCCACTGCATGGGGGTGAGGTCCTGCGCCTCGTCGACGATGACGTGCGCGTACTCGGTGCGCTCCTGGGCGAGCCGCTCGGCGCGCTCACGCTGGGTCTCCTCGCGCACCGGCATCAGCTCCTCCAGGCCGGTGAGCTGGTCCAGCGGGTCCAGCTCGCGTCTCCTGCGCGGGCGGGCCGGGGTGCCGAGGATCGCCTGGAGCTCGTCGAGCATGGCGATGTCGTGCACGGAGAGCCCGTCGCGCTTGAGGGAGCGGGCGACCTTGCGGACCTCGCCGGGGTTGAGGATGCGGCGGGCCCAGCGGCCGAGCCTGCGCTCGTCGGCCATGGCCGCCAGGACGGACCGCGGGGTCAGCTCGGGCCACCAGGCGTCGAGGAACGCGATGAACGCGTCCTCGGTGCTGACGTCCTCGTCGAAGGAGGAGCGCAGTTCGGCGGCCAGCTCGGGGTCGCTGTGCCGGCCGGCCGCGCCGGAGCGCTCCCACAGGGCGTCCAGGAGGAGCTTGCGGGCGCGCGGGCGCAGCAGGTTCACCGGGGCGGTGCCGCTGAGGGCGCTCTGCCGGACGCGGTCGAGGTCGGCGGCCTCCAGCTCCAGGCGGCGGCCGAAGGCGACGACGCGCAGGCGGGTGGGGGTGCCGGCGGGCGCGGCCGTCCCGTCGGGCGCGCCGGGCTCGTCGGACATGTCGAGGGTCGGCTGGACCGGCTGGGCCGGGCGGGTGACGCCCCGGCCGGCGTCGCCGCTCTCCAGGGCTCCGCGCGCGGCCTTGCGCAGCACCTTCAGCATCCGGTACGAGCCCTTGGCGCGGGCGACCGCCGGGGAGTCGTACAGGGTGGCCTCGGCGCCGTCGACGAGGGAGCCGAGGGCGCGGACGGCGACCTGGCCCTCCTCGCCCAGCGAGGGCAGGACGCCCTCGGTGTAGGCCACGAGCAGCGGGGTGGGCGAGACGATCAGGATGCCGCCCGCGTACCGGCGCCGGTCCTGGTAGAGCAGGTAGGCGGCCCGGTGCAGGGCGACGGCGGTCTTGCCGGTGCCCGGCCCGCCCTCGACGTAGGTCACGGAGGCGGCGGGGGCGCGGATGACCAGGTCCTGCTCGGCCTGGATGGAGGCGACGATGTCGCGCATGGTGTGGCCACGGGCCTGGCCGAGGGCGGCCATGAGGGCGCCGTCGCCGATGACGGGCAATTGCTCGCCGTCGAGGAAGGCCTTCAGCTCGGGCCGCATCAGGTCGTCCTCGACGCCGAGGACGCGCCGTCCCTTGGAGCGGATCACGCGGCGTCGCACCACGCGCCCCGGGTCGACCGGGGTGGACCGGTAGAAGGGGGCGGCCGCGGGGGCCCTCCAGTCGATGACCAGCGGCGCGTACTCGGAGTCGAGGACGCCGATCCGGCCGATGTGGAGGGTCTCGGCGATGTCGGCCGTGTCGTCGGGCCGGACCGCCCCCTCCGCGGGCTCGACGGCGGTGTAGGCGCCGTCCGCGCCCTTCTTGCCGTCCTTGCCGAGGAGCAGGTCGATCCGTCCGAAGAGGAAGTCCTCGAACTCGTTGTTCAGCCGGTTGAGGTGGACGCCGGCGCGGAACACCTGCGCGTCCCGCTCGGCGAGGGCGCCGGGCGTGCCGACCTGCCCGCGCCGTGCGGCGTCGTTCATGAGGAACTCCGCCTCGTGGATCTTCTCCTCGAGGCGTCGGTACACCCGGTCGAGGTGTTCCTGTTCGACGTTGATCTCTCGGTCCCGCACCGAATCCGGCGCGTTTTCCCGGACCGATCCGACCGCGGTCTCCTGCTGTGCCTGAACGGCCACCGGGCCCCCTTCTGACGTGCTGGGCAGCCGTCAACCGTACGCGAAGGGGGCCCGCGAAGCCATGCGCGGCTACGCGTCGATCTGGACGAGCTTCTTGCCCTCGAAGGTCATGACCTCGAAGTGGTCGATCTCGTTGGCCTTGAAGGCGGCGCCGCCCATGACGTAGAGCGGGTTCTTGGCCTGCTCGGTCTTGGCGTTCGGCAGCCCGTATCCCCACGCGGGGACCGACCAGGAGGAGACCGTCTCGCGCTCGCCGTTCTTGCCGACGGCGATGAGCGAGCACTTCTCCGGACCCGACACGTTCTTCAGCTCGACGCCGATCTCGGTGCCCCAGGTCTTCTCGCCCATGGCGACGGTCGCCGAGACCTTCGAGCCCGGGTCGGTCGCCGAGACACGGCCGGCGAGCGTGTCGAACGTCGACTTGGCGGTGTTCGCGGACTTCGTGGCGCTCGCCTCGACGCCCTTGCCCCCGTCGTCGCCGCCGGTCGCCGCGAGCACGGTGAGCGGACCGCCGATGATCAGCGCGGCCGCGGCCGCCACCAGGAAGAACGAACGGCGGCGCTTTTGCGCGCGGCGCTCGGACACCTCGTCGACCAGGCGTTCCGCGAGGCGCGGGCTGGGCCGGGCGGACAGGGAGTCGCCGATCGCGGGTGTGCCGGTGCCCGGCAGGTCCGCGAGGGCGGCCAGCATCGGTTCCATCCCGGCGAGCTCGTCGAGCTGCTGGGCGCACCACTCGCACCCGGCGAGGTGCATCTCGAAAGCGGTTGCCTCGGCGTCGTCGAGGATGCCGAGGGCGTAGGCGCCGACGGTCTCGTGTTCGCTCGGGCTCGGAGATCCCACTGACCCCTGCATGGGACCAGACATACCCGAACCACCTGCTCCGAATCCCCCGTAACTGCTCATCACGCCGTCACCCCCCGCTCCTCCAGAGCCAGCTTCATCGACCGCAGGGCGTAGAACACCCGGGAGCGCACGGTGCCACTGGGTATGCCCAGCGTCTCGGCCGCCTCGTTGACGGTACGCCCCTTGAAGTACGTCTCGACGAGCACCTCCCGGTGGGCCGGGGTCAGGTCGTCGAGCGCGTCGGACAGCGTCATCAGCCACAGCGCCTTGTCGATCTCGTCCTCCGCAGGAATGACCTCCAGCGGCGACGGGTCGACCTCCTGCGGCCGGGCCTGCCGGCTTCGGTGGCCGTCGATGACGATGCGGCGTGCGACCGTCACCAGCCAGGGGCGTACAGAACCGGTCGCTCGATTGAGCTGGCCGGCGTTCTTCCAGGCACGGATCAGCGTCTCCTGCACGACGTCCTCGGCGCGCTGGCGGTCTCCGGCAACCAGGCGCAGGACATACGCAAGCAGGGGTCCGGCATGCTCCCGATACAGAGCACGCATCAGCTCCTCGTCAGGTTCCGAGGGCTGGGACATGCGATGTCGGGCCCTCGATCCACGTTCATTGGCCACGGCCGCATCCTTGCGCACGCCCACCTCCGGTGTCCGGGGGTTCCCCCAGTCGGTCGCTCGACGACGGGTACGCAGACGGGGTGTGGAGTGTTCAAAACAAGGGGACACTTTTCTTCCGGGTGTCATGACGAGGGGGACATGGGGGCACATTCCCACCGTCTTTTCTTTACATTTCCGCCACAGCGACAAGATCGGGCGGACTGCCCGTCGACCGGCCCGGGTAAACGGTGTGTAATCGAAATCACGTCCCGGATTCCGCTCTTGCGCCGCACGAAAGCCGCATACCCGGCAGGGGGTTGTGCGCCGGCGCTCCGTCAACTGCGGGCGAGCGCCGCCCGTCTGCGGTGCCTCGCGACCCGCTCCCGGTTCCCGCAGACCTCGCTGGAGCACCAGCGCCGGCGCCGCCCCCGGGACATGTCGACGTAGACGAGGGGACAGTTGTCCCCCGCGCACTGTCTGAGTCCCGAGCGGGCCATCGGATCGGTGAGCAGCTCCACCGCGTCCCGGGCCACCGCGGCCAGCAGCGCGGCGCATCCGGGCGCTCCGTCCAACGCCCGCACGAGCGAGCCGTCTTCGCCGCGCACCGCGCGCGGGGTGGGGGGCGCGGCGCGGGCCGCCTCGTTCACCCGGGCCAGGGCGCCGTCGTGATGGGCCGGGACGCCGCCGAGGGGCGAGGAGCCGTTCTGGGCGAGCCGGCCGTGCACCAACTGGCCGACCGAGCGGCGCAGTTCCCGGAAGGCGGGCGGCCAGGCGGCGTCGGCGCGGGTGAGCGGGGTGTCCGGCGGGACGAGCCCGCAGCCGTGGATCCACGCGCACAACGCCCCGACGGAGTCCAGGCGTTCGCAGGGGTGCGCGGTCGCGAGCAGGTCGAGGCAGATCCGTCCGGCGTCGAACCGCAGCTCGTCCATGCGCGCGTCACCGCCAGCCGAGGAGCACCCTGAGTAATCCGTCCCCCTCCACAGTGCCCGGCCCCGGCCCCGACCGGAACCCCTCGATCCCGCCGACCCGTCAGGCGTCCGCGTACTTCGCGTCCGCGGCCGGGTCCAGGGCCAGGCGGTAGCCCCGCTTGACCACCGTCTGGATCAGCTTCGGCGCGCCCAGGGCCGTGCGCAGGCGGGCCATCGCCGTCTCCACGGCGTGCTCGTCGCTGCCCGAACCCGGCAGCGCCCGCAGCAGCTCCGACCGCGGCACCACCCAGCCCGGCCGCCGGGCCAGCGCCCGCAGCAACGACATCCCGGCCGGCGGCACCGGCCGCAGACACCCGTCCACCAGCACCGCCTGCCCCCGGATCTCCACCCGGCGCCCGGCGACCGGCAGCACCCGGGCCCGCCCCGGCAGCTCCTGGCACAGCAGCTGCACGAGCGGCCCGAGCCGGAACCGCTCCGGCTGGACGGTGTCCACGCCCCGCGCCTGCAACGGCAGTGCGGTCACCGGCCCGACACAGGCCGGCAGCACGTCGTGCTGCAGGGCGCGGAGCAGTTCGGGCAGCAGCCCGCGCTCCTGCGCGCGCGAGAACAGGGAGGCGGCCGCGGGGGCGCTGGTGAAGGTGATCGCGTCCAGCCCGCGCGAGACGGCCGCGTCCAGGAGCCGGTCGAGCGGCGCGATGTCCTCCGGCGGCATCCACCGGTAGACGGGCACCCCCACGACCTCCGCGCCCGCGGCCCGCAGCGACTCCACGAACCCGGGCAGCGGCTCGCCGTGCAGCTGGACGGCGACCCGGCGGCCCTCGACGCCCTCCTCCAGCAGCCGGTCGAGGACCTCCGCCATGGACTCGCTGGACGGCGACCACTGCTCCGTCAGCCCCGCGGCCCGCACCGCGCCCTTGACCTTGGGCCCGCGGGCCAGCAGCTCGACGCCGCCGAGCCGGGCGAGCAGCTGTTCGCCGAGCCCCCAGCCGTCGGCGGCCTCGACCCAGCCGCGGAAGCCGATGGCCGTGGTGGCGACCACGACGTCGGGCGCCTGGTCGATGAGGTCCTTGGTGGCGGCGAGCAGCTCGCCGTCGTCGGCGAGCGGCACGATCCGCAGGGCGGGCGCGTGCATGACGGCCGCCCCGCGTCGCTGGAGCAGCGCACCGAGCTCCTCGGCCCGGCGCGCGGCCGTCACGCCCACGGTGAAGCCCGCGAGCGGCCCGTGTTCGCCGGCGCCCCGGGGGGCGGTGGCCGGTTGCTGCTGTTCCTCGTCCATAGTTCTCGTCCCGCTAGGTTCGCGTTCCCGCCTGCGTGCCGACGAGCCTGTCAACGACGCGTGACAGGCTCGGTTCGGCTTCATGTCGCCAGTGTTACGTCACACCTCGGCATAGCTGAGCTGGGGCTTCGCCTCGGACGCCGAGCTGGACGCGGTCACCCTGCCCGCCGGGCGGCGAAGGTATACGGCCCAGGTGACGGCGAAGCAGGCCGCGTAGAAGGCGAGGAAGGCGACGAACGCGCCGGTGCCGGAGCCGTAGGAGAGGAACGACTGGCGGAACGCCAGGTTGATGGCGACGCCGCCGAGCGCGCCCACCGCGCCGATCAGCCCCATGGAGGCGCCGGACAGCCGGCGCCCGTACGCGGCGGCCTCCTCGCCCTCCAGGCCCCGGGCGACTGCCTTCGCCTGGAAGATGCCCGGGATCATCTTGTACGTCGAGCCGTTGCCGAGTCCGCTGAGCACGAACAGCACCACGAAGACGGCCACGAAGAGGGGCAGCGACTTCCGCATGCTGGCGAAGACGAGGACGGCGGTGGCCGCGCCCATGCCGACGTAGTTGTAGAGGGTGATGCGCGCGCCGCCGTACCGGTCGGCCAGCCTGCCGCCCACCGGGCGGATCAGCGAGCCCAGCAGCGGGCCGATGAAGGTGAGGTAGGCGGCCTGGAGGGGCGTCCGTCCGAACTGGTTGGTCAGGACCTGCCCGAAGGCGAAGCTGTAGCCGATGAACGAGCCGAACGTGCCCACGTAGAGGAAGGACATGATCCAGGTGTGCGCGTCCTTCGCGGCCTCGATCGCCGCGCCGGTGTCGTTCTTCAGGGTCGCCAGGTTGTCCATGTACAGCGCGGCGAGCGTGGCGGCGACGACGATCAGCGGGATGTAGATGCCGAGCAGCACCCGCGGCCCGCCGCTCGCGCCGATGACGGCGAGGGCGATCAGCTGGATGACCGGCACGCCGATGTTGCCGCCGCCCGCGTTGAGCCCCAGCGCCCACCCCTTCTTGCGGAGGGGGAAGAAGGCGTTGATGTTGGTCATGGAGGAGGCGAAGTTGCCGCCGCCGATGCCCGCGATCAGGCCGACCAGCAGGAACGTGGTGAAGGAGGTTCCCGGCTCCATCACCGCGAACGCGGCGACGCTGGGGATCAGCAGCAGCCCGGCGGAGATGATCGTCCAGTTGCGTCCGCCGAAGAGCGCGACGGCGAAGGTGTACGGCACCCGCACGACCGCGCCGACCAGGGTCACCATGGACGTCAGCAGGAACTTGTCGGCCGGGGTGAGGCCGTACTCCGGGCCCATGAAGAGCACCAGCACCGACCACATGGTCCAGATCGAGAACCCGATGTGCTCGGAGAGGACCGAGAAGAGGAGGTTGCGGCGGGCGACCTTCTCGCCCTTGTCGTTCCAGAACGCCTCGTTCTCCGGGTCCCACTCCTCGATCCAGCGGCCCCCCTTCCTCGCGGGGGACGGGGGTTCGGGGGCTGTACTCGGGGCTGTACTCGGGGCTGTCATGACGCCTCCACGTGCTCCGGGCTCTGGTGGTCCGGGGGGATGAGCGGTGATGAGTCCCGAAGGTAGGGAAAGCGCGTTTCCGCGCTGTGGCTGTGGGTGACCGGAAAGGAACGTTGCTCTCACCGTGCGGACGGGCCCGGTGAGAGGTCGCGGCCCGCGCTCAGCCCTGCGGCGGCTGCCCGTAGGGGTGGGGAGGCTGATGCGGGTACGGGGCGGCCGGGGGCTGCTGCGGGTGCGTCCGGCCCTGGGGCCGGACCTGCGGGTACGGCTGCTGGGCGGGGGGCTGCGCGTACTGCTGGGGGTACGGCTGCTGCCCGTACGGGCCGGGCCGGGGCTGGGCGTAGGGGCCCGGCTGGGGCGGCTGGGCGTAGGGGCCGGGCTGCGGGTACGACGCGGGCTGGGCGTACGGGCCGGGCGGGCCGCCGGGGACGTGGGGGGCGGGGGTCTGGGACGGCAGGCCGGTGCCGTAGGGGTTCTGGCCCTGGCTCGCGGCCATGGCCGGAGTCAGGTACCGCGCCTGCCCGTCCGCGTCGGTCACCGCGACGAACCCCGCGGCCCGCAGCCGGGCGGCCGCCTTGGCGTGGCGGCGGCGGTTGACGACGAAGCCGATGCCGCAGACGGCCAACAGGACGACCCAGACGACGAAGGAGACGACGAAGTCGTCGCCCGTGCCGCCGAGCCGCATCCCCAGGATCGCGCAGCCCGCGGTGCCGCCCAGCACGCCGTACCCCATCCGCCGCTCCGCGCTCCGGCCGGTCAGGTCGAAGGTGATGCGCGTCTTGAGGAGGGCGAAGGCGTCCGGGGCCGGCGGCGGCACGGAGACGCCGTCATGGGCGTTCGGGTACCGCGCCCAGTTCTGGGCGGCCCGCGCCCGGGCCTGCGGGCCGGGATCGGGGACGATCAGCATCTTCAGCGCGCTGTTGCCCGACCCTCCGTGCCGCACGTCCACGTACTCGTAGCCGAACTCCTGGGCCACGCACGCGAGCCGGGCCAGTTTTCTCACCGAGGCCATCGCGCTGGTCAGCTCGACGGGCCCGCCCCCCGCCACCGCCCGCAGCATGCTCCGCACCTGCCGCTTGCTCACCGGCACTCAACTCCCCCACCGGCCGGACCGTCGGACCGCCGGACCACTGTGCACTTGCGCGACGCCGGGCAGTCTCCCACACGTCCGCGACACCCGCGGGAGCCGGCCGACCCGGTTCGGCCTGGCCCCTGGCTCCGGCACGGCCGGCGGGGGCGCCACCCGTTCGGCCACGCCCCCGCTCGGTTCGGCGCCCCTGGTCAGGCGCGGTGCGTGCCCGCCCGGCCGTCCGGCCACAGGCGGGGCCTGCGGCGGGCCGCCAGGTCCTCGACCCAGCCGAAACAGACGACGCAGACCGCGGTCAGCAGCCAGACCGCCGGCAGTTGCGGCCACGGGCTCCGCAGGATCCAGGGTGCGTCCGTCTCCAGCCACGCGACGTCCCAGAGGCGGTCCCACAGGCCCTCCACGACCGTGATGCACACGTTGTGCCACAGATAGATCGTGACGGCACGGGAGTTGAGCAGGGTGATCAGCCGGTCCCAGCGGCGCAGCCGCGGCGGCCACTCGCTCCAGGACGGGCTGATGTGCAGAAGGAGCAGGACGGCCGCGAACGACCACAGCGACTGGCCGAACGGCATGTCGTCCAGGTCGTGCCCCTCGCGCAGGTCGTGGCTCAGCGCGTACCAGAGGCCGGCGGCGGCGACCGCAGGGGCCAGGGACGGGACGACGTAGCGGGGCAGCCTGCGCAGCACGCCCTCGTGCCGCGCCATGCCCAGCAGCCAGCACGCGCCGAACGTGCCGAAGTCGCTGAGAGCGGACCCCAGACGCCAGCCGGGCACCGTCAGCGCGCCGAACTCCAGCGCCGCGCACAGCGCCACCGGCGCGAGGACCGTCGGCCAGGGCAGCCGGCGCAGGGCGCGCAGCAGCAGCGGGGAGAGCAGGACGAACCAGAGGTAGGCGCGGAGGTACCAGAGCGGAACGCCCAGGTCGGAGCCCCAGTCGTCGCCGATCAGCCCTTGGACGCCGGGCAGACCCGCGGCGTACGGGGGGTCGCTCACCGGCAGGATCCAGTAGGCGAGGTGCAACCACCACCAGCCAGGACGACCCTCGGCGTCCGGGCCCCAGCCGCTCACCAGCATGCCCGTCACGCCGACCGCGCCCAGCAGCCACAGCGGCGGCAGCAGCCGGCGCAGCCGTCCGCGCGCGACCTCCAGTGCGGGCCGTCTGCTCAGCGAGCGGGCCATGAGATCGCCGGCGAGGGCGAACATCACGCCCATGGAAGGGAAGACGACGGGCAGCCAGGCCCAGCCCATCAGGTGGTAGAGGACGACGCGGAAGAGGGCGACGGCGCGCAGGAGGTCGAAGTAGCGGTCGCGACCGCCGCCGCCCGTCCTCTTCCCGCCGGTCTCCCCCGCCCCGTCCCGGCGCGGCGCGGGCACGGTGTCGCGCGCCGGGGATCCCGACGGCTCGGGCAGTGCGGGCAGTTCGGCCGTGGTCTCGGCGGAGTGGGGCGGACGGCTGCTCACAGCGCGGCACCTCCGTCCGTGCTCATGGCCGGCGCGCCGGGCGGGGCGGCCACCTGTCCCTTGCGCCGCAGCTTCTGCCAGCGCAGCCGGCCGCCGGTGAGGGCGGTGATCCAGGACTGGAGCAGCACGATGTACATCAGCTGGCGGTACAGCATCTGCTGGAGCGGGAGGGAGATCAGCGGGGTGAGCCGCTCCTTGTCGAGCACGAAGGCGTAGGCCGCGCACCCGGCCTGGACGGCGAGGACGCCGAACCAGGCGGCGACGGTCCTGCCCGTCGGGCCGAAGAGCAGCCCGTAGACGAGGAAGAGGTCGATGAGCGGGGCGAGCAGCGGGGCGACCACCATGAACAGGGAGACGAGAGGGAGGCCGACGCGGCCGAAGCGGCCCGACGCTCCCCCCTCGACGACGGCCCGGCGGTGCTTCCAGATGGCCTGCATGGTGCCGTAGCACCAGCGGTAGCGCTGCGACCACAGCTGCTGGACGGACTCGGGGGCCTCGGTCCAGGCGCGCGCCTTCTCCGCGTACACGACGTGCCAGCCGTCCCGGTGGATGGCCATGGTGATGTCGGTGTCCTCGGCGAGGGTGTCGTCGCTCATGCCGCCGACGCGGTCGAGCGCGCTGCGCCGGAACGCCCCGACGGCGCCAGGGATGGTGGGCATGCAGCGCAGGACGTCGTACATGCGGCGGTCGAGGTTGAAGCCCATCACGTACTCGATGTGCTGCCAGGCGCCGATGAGGGTGTCCTTGTTGCCGACCTTGGCGTTGCCGGCGACCGCGCCGACCTTGGGGTCGGCGAACGGCTGCACGAGCTCGCGGACCGTGGACGGCTCGAACACGGTGTCGCCGTCCATCATGACGATGAGGTCGTGCCGGGCGTTGGCGATGCCCCGGTTGAGGGCGGCGGGCTTGCCGGCGTTGAGCTGCCGGACCACGCGGACGCCGGGCAGGCCGAGGTCCTCGACGATGCGGGCGGTGCCGTCGCTGGAGCCGTCGTCGATGACGAGGATCTCGATCGGGTGCTCGCTCCTCATCAGCGAACGCACCGTGTTCTCGATGCACTTGGCCTCGTTGTAGGCCGGGACGAGCACGGACGCCGGTTCGGTGACGGGCGCGTCGGGCCCCCAGACGAACCCCTTGCGCCGGGTCCGGCGGGTGTGGATCGCGGACAGCAGCAGCATGAGGCCGAAGCGGGCGAAGACGAGGACGCCGATGACGGCGAGGCCGACGACCAGGACGCCGGTGATGTCGTCGGAGGCGGCGACCAGGAAGACCCAGGCCTTGCCCTTCCACAGGTCGAGCCCGGTGACGGGGGTGTGCGCGCTGGGCGCGTGCAGGGCCTCGGTGAGGTTCTCGAACCGGTACCCGTCGGCCTGGAGTTCGGGCAGGTAGACGTCGAGGGCCTGGACCGTCTGGTGGCGGTCGCCGCCGGAGTCGTGCATGAGGACGATGGCGCCCTCGCCGTCCTTCGGGGTGGCGTTGCGGATGATCTGCCGTACGCCCGGCCGCTGCCAGTCCTCGCTGTCGGCCGTGGTGAAGACGGTGAGGTAACCGCGGCTTCCCACATACTCGGTCACCGGCCAGGACGCGTCGTCGAGGGCGTCCGCGGTGGAGGAGTAGGGCGGCCGGAAGAGGGACGTGCGGATTCCCGCCGCGCCGGCCAGGGCCAGCTGGTTCTGGGTGAGTTCCCAGTCGATGCGCTTCTTCGACTGGTAGGAGAGGTCGGGGTGGTTGAAGGTGTGCAGCCCGATCTCGTGGCCCTCGTCCACCATCCGCCGGACCAGGTCGGGATAGCGGGAGGCCATGGTGCCGGTGATGAAGAAGACGGCGTGGACGTGGTGCTTCTTCAGGACGTCGAGGACCTCGGGGGTCCACCTCGGGTCGGGGCCGTCGTCGAAGGTGAGCACGATCCGGTGGTCCGGCACCTCCAGGCCGGTCTGCCGGCCGCCGCGGGTGTCGACCACCGGGCCGCCGTCGAGGATCTTCTCCGGCACCTTGTCGGAGGCGGCCTCGGGGCGGATGCGGTAGTCGGCGAGGATCTCGCTGTGCACGTAGCCGCGCAGCATCAGCATCGCCATCATCGCGAACAGCACGAGCAGCGGCAGCAGATGGCGCAGACGCAGCGGCACCAGCCGCCGGCGCGGGGCGGACGGCTCGGAACCCTTGGGGCCGCCGCCGGCCGCGTGCCCGGGGCCCCGCCCGCGGGCCTGCCGCGTCCCGGACCGCCGGGCGGCCCGCCGTCCGCCGGGCGGCTCGCCCCCCGACAGGCTCCCCGGCGGGGAGGAGGCGGGCGCGGCCGGCCCGCCGGTCGCGTGCGCGGGCTGTCCGACGGGGGAACGCCGGGCCGAACGACGGCTGGTACGTGGTGCCATGAGAGGTGGTTCTCCGGGGACGAGAGGACGGGCGGGCGGACGGAAGGGTGGTGAGGCGGACGGACGGAAGATCGGGGGAACGGGGGGCGGGTGCGGGGGCGGGCTGGGGCGGGAGGACGGCGGTCGGGCCGCCGGTTGCGAACTCGGGCTCCCGAGCAGTGAGTTGGACCCCGGCCCGGGACTTGGGCCGGACCCGGAACTCAGACCCCGCCCCCCGGAGATCCGGGCCCCGGTCCCGGACTCAAGCCCCGCCCCCTCCCCCGGATCCGGGTCTCTCGGCCGCCCGTGCCCCGGGGCCTTCGGCAGTTCCCGGCGTGGGCCGGGTCGCCGCCGGAGGTCCAGGCGGGGGTCCAGGCGGCCGCCCTGCGAGCGGGACGCCGCCGGACTCCGGGGCCGGAGTCGGCCGTCGGATCCGCGAGTCGAAGGCGGGACCTCGGAGCCGGGAGTCCGATGCGGGAGGGCCGGGCGGCGCGGACCGGGTCGCGGTCGCACGGCCGGGTTCCGGCCGCGAGGGGCCGGAGGTGAGGGGCGAGCGGGAGGCGGCCATGGTTCGGCCCGCCGGGCGGGGTGCCGAAACCGCCCGGTGGGACGGGTGACCGGCGGCCGCCGGGGTCCGGGCCGCCGGTTCGCACGCGGACGCGGGCGCGCACAGGACGCCGGTTCGGTGTCCGGGGCCGGCCCGTCGTCCCACGGTCGGAGCCACTGGCCGGGACGGGCCGCGAGCCTGTGTCGGCTCGGTGCGACGACGCCCCGGACACCGAACCGGTGTCCCGGCGGGCCCCTCTAGGCTGCCGGGCTCGACGCCGCCGGGGCCGGTTCCTGCGGACCGCCGGCGACGGTGGTGGAGGCCCCGCCGGCCGGGGACGGCGAGGACTCGGCCGGCGGCGAGGCGGCCGGTGAGGACGCGGGCGGCGGTGCGGAGGGCGTCGGCGCGATCACCGGGCTGCTGGGGCCGGGCGCCGCGGAGGCCGATGCCGTCGGCCCGGCGCTCGGACGTGCGGGCCCGCTCGCCGCCGGACGGGCCGCCGCGGACGCCCCGGCCGTGGGAGCCGCGCTGACCGAGGCCGCCGGCCCCGCGCTCGCGCCCGGCTTGCCCGGCGCCGCCCCCGTCGCGGAGGCGGTGGCCCCGGTGCCGCCCGGCACACCGGGACCGGGCACTCCGGGCCGCGCGGTGCCTGAGCCGTCCGGTGCGGGCGTGCTGTCGACCTTGCCGGCCGCGGGCTTGTCGTCACCCTGGCCCGGCACGGGCAACGGCAGCCAGGGCGCACCGGCGTTGCCCGACAGCAGCGCGGCCACGATGACCACGGCGTAGGCCCCGCACGCGGTGCCCACGAGGATGCCGATGCGGCGGAACGTGCGGCTGCGCCGGCCCGATTCGTCGACGAACACCGGGACGTCGGACGCGGCGTCCGAGCCGTCGGCCCGTCCCTGCTGGAGCGGATCGAGCTGGACCGTGACCTCGTCCGCGGCGCCGTCACCGGCGTCGGTGCCGGCGGGCGGCTCGCCCCAGGGATCCCGCAGTTCGCTCGACCGTTCGTTTTCGGAAAGGCCGTTCGAAACTCTCGCGATCGCGAGCGGGGCGCTTTCGGGCGGTACGTCCAACAAGGACCGGTACCTTCCGCCCTCTCCGGGTGCGGACATCAGAGGTTGCCCCCCGAGCCCGGAAAGGCTCTGGGATGCTGCCCCCACGACCGGCACGTCCCGGGTCGACGGTGCCGCCTCGGGCCACGTCGGTTGGGCGTCTTCTGGCCAATTCTTCACTTGCGCACTTCCCCCCACGGAACAGTTCTGGGTGCGCCACGACCCTGAGCCCAGCCGATGAAACCAGGCCCCCACCCGGCTCTCGCGCCCCATTTACCCCATTGCGCTCAGGTCGACGAATCTAGCGCAGCCATGGACCCCGTGTTCGCGATGTGTCATTTATGGTCAGAAGTCATGTTCATGTCTATGGCTGAAAACCGCCCCCGAATGGGCCGCCCACCCTCCGTTTCGACACCCTCACGCCTGCCCGCGCGACGGACGAGGGCAGGGCGAGCCGAGGGACCAGCCCCTTTCGCCGCACGGGTGACACGGGGGACAAAAGGGCCGGATCGGGGAGGCCCGGAGGCGGCGGCCCAGGCATGGCCGGAAAGACACCTGACACAGAGGGCGAAATGCACCTTTACGCAGGAATCAGGTGAGTGTCCCGACGCGTACGCCCCGCCGCCAGGCCGGCGTCAGCGCCGCCGGGAGCCGGTACCCCTCAGGAGGAGACGGCTTGCGGGCGCTCCCTTGACGTCCGGACGCTCCCTCGACGTCCGGGCGCTCCCTCGACGTCCGGGTGCGGTCTTCGCCGCGCGCTGTCTCGCGCCGCCGCGGAAGCCGTCGTGTGCGGGCTGCGCCGGCGCCCCGGCGGCCGGTGCCGCCGAACACAAAAAGACCCCGCCCCTGGGGGGCGAGGTCTTCATGTCACATGGGATGAGTGGAGATGGCGGGAATCGAACCCGCGTCCAACGGTGCAGAATCAGGGCTTCTCCGTGTGCAGTTCGCTGTGATTTTCTCGGCCCCGGCGATCACGCGAACAAGTCGCCGACGGGCCCAGTCACTGTTTGATTTCCCATCGAACCCCGTGACCGGGCTCGATGGTTTAGTCCCCTAGATTATGCCAGGATCCGGATCGGGAACACTTCCGGGCTGACACCCATTAAGGGTCCTACACTCACTGCTTATTAGGCAGCGAGGGCGTAGGACTGGGAATCGCTCTTGATATTGGCGATTATTTTTTGCGACATATGGTTTACGAGATCATTGCCGCTTCCTCGACACGCTTCCCCTGCTTCGACAGCCGCTGTCGAAACCGATCATCCCCATGTTGTTTTTTCAATCCCTCCGAGGAGGGCCCGTGCCCACCGCGGGGCACACATGCCATCGTACGTGACCGACCGCCGTCGATGCCACCGTATTCACGGCGGCCCCGAGACCGGACCGGTCGGCTAGGCGTGCCGCTGCCTGCGCTTGGCCGCCGCGATCACCCGGTCCGTCTCCCGGCGGTCCTGCTTCTCCCGCAGGGTCTGCCGCTTGTCGTACTCCTTCTTGCCCCGGGCCAGCGCGATCTCGGCCTTCGCCCGGCCGTCCTTGAAATAGATGGCGAGGGGCACGATCGTGTGTCCCGTCTCCTCCGACTTCACGGCGAGCTTGTCGATCTCCTCGCGGTGCAGCAGCAGCTTGCGCTTGCGGCGCGCCGAGTGGTTGGTCCAACTGCCCTGGCTGTACTCGGGGATGTGGGCGGCGTGCAGCCACGCCTCGTCCCCCTCGATCTGCACGAAGCCGTCGGTCAGCGAGGCGCGGCCCTGGCGCAGCGACTTCACCTCGGTGCCGGTGAGGACGAGGCCCGCCTCGTAGACGTCGATGATCGCGTAGTCGTGCCGGGCCTTCTTGTTCTGCGCGACGATCTTGCGTTTGCCGTCCTTGGCCTTGCCGGACGGGGCGGCCCCGCCCTGCTTCGGCTGGGACTCCTTGGGTACGTACATTCCCTTGCTCATAGTCCCGCCATTTTCGCACCCGGAGGCGGTCCGAGGGAAAGCCGATTACGCGGTCGCCCGCGGCACGCTCAGGACGCGTCGCCCAGGCCGCTCAGCACGGTCTCCGCCCGCTTCAGCGCCCCGTCGTCCGCCTCCAGGTCGGGGGTGATGCCCCGGCCGTCGACGGCACGGCCCGACGGGGTGCGGTAGTGCCCCACGGTCAGCTCGGCGACCGAGCCGTCGGGCAGCCTGCGCGGCATCTGGACCGAGCCCTTGCCGAAGGTCCGCGAGCCCACCACGACCGCGCGGCCCCGGTCCTGCAACGCGCCGGTCAGCAGCTCGGCCGCGCTCATGGTGCCGCCGTCGACGAGCGCGACCAGCGGGCGGACGGTGTCGCCGCCGGCCTCGGCGTGCAGCACGCGCTGGTCGCCGTCGACGTCGTAGGTGGCGACGAGACCGCCGTCCAGGAAGGCGGAGGCGGCCGTGACGGCCTCGGTGACCAGGCCGCCGGAGTTGCCCCGCAGGTCCAGCACGATGCCGGCGCCGGGCGGGGCGTGCTCGACGGCGCCGCGGACGCTGTCGCCGACGCCCTTGGTGAACGCGGCGACGGTGATGACGGTGATGCCGCCGGAGAGCCGGTGGACGGCGACGGAGTCGGTGGACAGCAGCACCCGGCGCACGGTCTCGGTCCACGCGCGCGTGCCGCGCTCCAGGCCGAGACGGACGGCGGTGCCCGCGCGCGCGTCCTTGGCGTCACCGCGCAGTAAGGAGACGACGTCGGTGACCGGGAGGCCGTCCACGGACCGTCCGTCGACGCTGCGCAGCCGGTCGCCCGCACGGACCCCGGCGTCGGCGGCGGGGGACCCGGCCTGCACGCTGGTCACCTCGATCCGGCCGTCGCGCTCGCGCCGCGCCTCCAGGCCGACACCGGTGTACCGGCCGTCGAGGGAGTCCTCGAACTCCTCGTACTCGCCCTCGGAGTAGACCGCCGCCCAGCGGTCGCCGCTGCGGCTGACGGCGCGCTCGGCGGCCTCCATCGGGGACTTGCCGTCCGCGGCGGCCTCCTCGGCGGCCCGTGTCACCGCCTCGGCGCGCCCGGCGGGGGCGGGGGCGGCGGCGCCCGGGGAACGCGGGTGTCCCTCGCCCCACTGCTGCGGCAGCGAACCGGTCGCCGCCCCGGCGACGAGGACGCCGGCGAACACCAATGTCAGGGCGGCCCCGCGGCCGACACGGCGGGGCTGACAGAACAGGTCACGGCCTGACATGGCGGTGAGTCTAGGGGAACGCGAAGGGCCGTACGGTCGGTTGACCGTACGGCCCGACGGGGTGTGCGTCACACTACGGGGCGTGTGCGTCACACCTTGAGGTACTTGCGCAGCGCGAAGAACGCGGCCAGGGCGGGCATCAGCAGGCTGGTGGCGAGGATGAGCGGAAGCTTCGTCAGCACGGCGTCCCAGCCGATGAAGTTGATCAAATTCAGCTTCTCGGACAGCGCCAGGCCATGGTCGATGATGAAGTACCGCGCGATCACCAGGAATCCGCAGGCCACCCCGCCGCCGATCAGACCGGCGACCGCGGCCTCGGCGATGAACGGCGCCTGGATGTAGAACCCGGAGGCGCCGACGAGCCGCATGATGCCGGTCTCGCGCCGCCGGCTGAACGCCGAGACGCGCACGGTGTTGACGATCAGCATCAGGGCCACCACGAGCATCAGCGCCATGACCGCCCGCGCCGCCCAGTTCATGCCGTTGAGGAGCCCGAAGAGGTTGTCCAGGGTGCCCTTCTGGTCCTGCACCGACTGCACGCCCTCGCGCCCGTCGAAGGCCGTCGCGATGACCTTGTACTTCTGCGGGTCCTTCAGCTTGATGCGGTACGACTCCTGCATCTGGTCCGGCGTGAGGGAGCCGGCCAGCGGAGAGTCGGAGAACTGCTCCTTGTAGTGCTTGTACGCCTCGTCCTGCGACTCGTACGTCACCTTCTCGACGACGCCCATCTTGTCGAGATCGGCCTTGATCTGCTTCTTCTGGTCCGCGGTCACCGCGCCCTTGGCGCAGTGGGGGTCCGACTCGGCGTCGCTCTTGTTGCAGAGGAAGATCGAGACGTTGACCTTGTCGTACCAGTAGCCCTTCATGGTGTTGACCTGATCGCTCATCAGGAGCGACCCGCCGAAGAGCGCCAGGGACAGGGCGACGGAGACGATGACGGCGAAGGTCATCGTCAGGTTGCGACGGAGACCTACGCCGATCTCCGACAGTACGAACTGGGCGCGCATGGCGTGTTGTTCAGGCCTTTCCGGGGACGTCCGCGGGGGCGGGCGCGATGGCGGGAGCGGTCAGTGCTGGTAGCCGTAGACGCCGCGCGCCTGGTCACGGACGAGGCGGCCCTTCTCCAGCTCGATGACGCGCTTGCGCATCTGGTCCACGATGTTCTGGTCGTGCGTGGCCATCAGCACGGTGGTGCCCGTCCGGTTGATCCGGTCGAGCAGCTTCATGATGCCGACCGAGGTCTGCGGGTCGAGGTTGCCGGTGGGCTCGTCCGCGATCAGCAGCTTGGGCCGGTTCACGAAGGCGCGCGCGATGGCGACGCGCTGCTGCTCGCCGCCGGACAGCTCGCCCGGCATGCGGTCCTCCTTGCCGCCGAGCCCGACGAGGTCGAGCACCTGCGGCACGGACTTGCGGATCTCGCCCTTGGACTTGCCGATGACCTCCTGCGCGAAGGCGACGTTCTCCGCGACCGTCTTGTTCGGCAGCAGGCGGAAGTCCTGGAAGACGGTGCCCAGCTGGCGGCGCATCTGCGGCACCTTCCAGTTGGAGAGGCGCGCGAGGTCCTTGCCCAGGACGTGCACCTGGCCGTGACTGGTGCGCTCCTCGCGGAGGACCAGGCGCAGGAAGGTGGACTTTCCGGAGCCGGAGGACCCGACGAGGAAGACGAACTCGCCCTTCTCCACCTCGAGGGAGACATCCCTGAGTGCGGGGCGGGTCTGCTTGGGGTAGACCTTGGAGACGTTGTCGAATCGGATCACGGATGCACCACGGGTCGCCGGGGGTAGATGAGCGTGACCATACGCGAACCGGGGAGGGCGGCGCAGGCGTCGGGAGGGGTTGGTCGGGGCTTGTGCGTTTTTGTACGGGGCTTTATGCCTCCCCCGCCCTTCGAGTGAGCCGCGCGGGCCCCGCAGGAACCTGGCACAGTGGAGGGGGAACGTTCCCGTTCCCCGAGGCGTTGTGTCCATGGAACCGGTGCAAGGAGGGCGAGGCGCATGACGTACGACCGGCTGGTGTGCGCTAACTGCGCTGCGCCCGTGAGCGAGGGCCGGTGCCCCGTGTGCCGCGCGAACCGCGAGCGGCTGCAGCAACAGGAGAACTTCCTCGCGAACCTGAACCCGATGGCGCTGATCGCACTGCTGGCGGTGCTGGTCGCGGCCCTGGCACTGCTGGCCCACCAGACCGTCTAGCCCCGAGCAACGCTGTACGGCACACGGCACACGCGTGACGGGCCCGGAGCCATGGCTCCGGGCCCGTCACGTTTGCGTCGTACATGCGTCACATACGGTGACGGACGGCTGCCGTCAGGCAGCGGCCCCGCCGCGGCCGGCCGCGAGACGCGGCAGCACGCGGAAGCCGATGCCGCCGGCGATCATGGTCGCGGCACCGATGATCAGGAACGTGGTCTGGCCGGCGCCGGTCTCCGCCAGCTCCTTGCCGCCGCCCTGCGCGCTGTTGTCGGCGGCCACGTCCGAGGTGTCCGTCAGCGCGGAGCTGCCGACCTCCTGGGTCGAGGTGCCGTCGGTGCCGGTGCCGGGACCGCCGGTCGTGGAACCACCGGTCACCGAGCCGCCGCCGGTCGCAGAGCCGCCGGTGGAGTCGTCGCCCCCGGTCGTCGAGCCGCCGCCCGTCGTGGAGCCGCCGCCGGTGGTGCCGGTGCCGCCGGTCGTGGTGGACGAACCGCCCGTGGTGGAACCGCCGGTGGCGGAACCGCCGGTGGTCGTCGACGAGCCGCCCGTGGTCGAACCGCCGGTCGTCGTGGTGGAGCCGCCGGTGGTGGTGGAGCCGCCGACCGAGGCCGTGCCGCCCACGGAAGCCGTGCCCCCGACGGAGGCGGTGCCCCCGACGGAGGCGGTGCCGCCGACGGAAGCCGTGCCGCCCGCCGCGGTCGACTCACCCGTGGTGCCGGTGCCGCCCGTGGACGTGGTCGTCGAGCCGGTGGTGCCCTCGGTGGTGCCTTCCGTCGTGCCCTCGGTGGTGCCCTCCGTTGTGCCGCCGTCGGTGCAGATCCCGATCGGGCAGGGCTCCTGGCCCGTCTGCGGGGTGACGTCCCCGTCGGACGTCGACACCAGGCCGCTCAGGCCGCCCTCGTCACCGGCGGCCGAGGCGACCCCGGCGACCGTGAGCGAGGCGCCCGCGGCGATCACGGCACCGGCGGCTATGCGCGCGACCCGGATCCGCGTCTTCTTCGTCATATGGTTGCTACCCCCAGTAGCTGAATCGTCGATGAGGCCGCGCTCGGGGGCTGTGATCGACGGGGTAGCTGAGATGCAGCTGAAGTCCCCCGGTTCACATGCGCCCCGAAGATACGCATGCCACACCGCACCCTCCCCATTTTTCAAAGCAGCGTCAAGGCCGTTGCGGGCGCAATGTCCAAGTCGGGGCGCTTTGCGCGATGTTGGTGCTGTGAATGTGACGTAAAAAGCAAACCGCCCCTGAAACAGGGGCGGTTACCGTGTCGACAAACCTACTTCTCCTGCTGCTTGCGCCAGCGAATTCCGGCTTCCAGGAACCCGTCGATCTCACCGTTGAACACGGCCTCGGGGTTGCCGACCTCGAACTCGGTGCGCAGGTCCTTGACCATCTGGTACGGGTGCAGGACGTACGAACGCATCTGGTTGCCCCAGGAGCTGCCGCCGTCCTTGAGGGCGTCCATCTTGGCGCGCTCCTCCTGGCGCTGACGCTCCAGCAGCTTCGCCTGGAGGACGTTCATCGCGGTCGCCTTGTTCTGGATCTGCGACCGCTCGTTCTGACAGGAGACGACGATGCCGGTGGGCAGGTGGGTCAGGCGCACCGCCGAGTCGGTGGTGTTGACGCCCTGGCCGCCGGGGCCGGAGGAGCGGTACACGTCCACGCGCAGCTCGGACTCGTCGATCTCGATGTGGTCGGTCTGCTCGACCACGGGGAGGACCTCGACGCCCGCGAAGGAGGTCTGACGGCGGCCCTGGTTGTCGAAGGGCGAGATCCGCACGAGGCGGTGGGTGCCCTGCTCGACGGAGAGCGTGCCGTAGGCGTACGGGATCTGCACGGCGAAGGTGGTCGACTTGATGCCGGCCTCTTCGGCGTACGACGTCTCGTAGACCTCGGTCTTGTAGCCGTGCTGCTCCGCCCAGCGCAGGTACATCCGCTGGAGCTTCTCGGCGAAGTCGGCCGCGTCGACGCCGCCGGCCTCGGCGCGGATGTTGACGAGCGCCTCACGGGCGTCGTACTCCCCGCTGAGGAGCGTGCGCACTTCCATCTCATCGAGCGCCTTCTTGACGGAGGTCAGCTCGGACTCGGCCTCCGCGAGGGTGTCCGGGTCGTCCTCCTCCTGGGCCATCTCGAACAGCACGGCGAGATCGTCGATCCGGCTGCGCAGGGAGTCGGCCTTCCTGACCTCGGCCTGGAGGTGGGACAGCTTGCTGGTGATCTTCTGCGCCTCGTCCGGGTTGTCCCACAGGGACGGCGCGGCCGCCTGCTCCTCGAGCACGGCGATGTCTGCCCTCAGTTTGTCGAGGTCCAGAACGGCCTCGATCGACTCCATGGTCGAGGAGAGGGACTTGAGCTCTTCGGATACATCGACGACTGCCACGCCTCCCAGCGTAACGGCTCCGCCAACCGGGGAGCGCCGGGCACCGCCCCGGAGCCCGCGCGGCCCGCGGTCCGGGGCCGGGCCTCATGGCGTCGTCGGCGCCGAGTTCTGCGTGTCCTGGGGGTTCGCGCCCGCGTCGTCGCCGGAGGTGGCCGCCCAGGTGCCGACCCCGACGGCCGCCGCCAGCGCGGCCGCGGCCACGCCGAGCGTGATCCGGCGGCGCCGGGTGGCGGAACGGTTGCGTGCCGACCCCGGACGCGGGGCGCCCGCGGCCCTGGGCACCCGTGCGGTGCCGTGCGCGCCGCCGGCCAGCTCGTCGGGCGCGGGCACCCGCATCGACGTGTGGGTGTCGCGGTTGGAGTCGGGCTTGGCGTTCGGCACCAGCGGGACCGAGCCGCGCCGCACCCGCCCGGTGCCCGCCTCGGCGGCCGGTGCGGAGGCGGCGGCCTCGGCGGGCTCGCCCTCCTCCGGCTCGGTGTCGGGTTCGTCGACGTCCAGCGGGGGCATCCCGGCCAGCATCGGCAGCTGCTCGCGCAGCCGCGCCGCCAGCTCGGAGGCGCGCAGCCGCGAGGCCGGCGCCTTGGCCAGGCACTGCACGATCAGCTGCCACAGCTCGTCCGGGATGCCGGGCAGGGGGGCGACGGACTCCGTGACATGGCGGCGCAGCACCGCGCCCGGGTGGCCGCCGCCGAACGGGGTGAAGCCCGCGAGCAGCTCGTACAGGACGGTGGCGAGGGCGTAGATGTCGACGGAGGCGCGCGGCGGCAGGCCCTCCACGATCTCGGGCGCCAGGTAGTCCGGCGTGCCGATGATCTTGGTGGCGCGGGTCCGTTTGGGGGTGTCGATCAGTTTGGCGACGCCGAAGTCCGTCAGCAGGGCGCGGTGCGAGCCGCCCGGGCCGAGCGGACCCTGCATGTCGAGCAGGATGTTCTCGGGCTTCACGTCGCGGTGCACGATCCCGGCCGCGTGCGCGGCGGCCAGGCCCTCGGCGACGTCCGCGACGATGGCGACGGCGGCCTCGGGGGCGAGGCGCCGGTCCCGGTCGAGGCGGGTGCGCAGGTCCGTGCCCCGGACCAGGTCCATGACCAGCGCCAGGTCGTTGCCGTCGACGACCAGGTCGCGCACGGAGACCACATGGGGGTGCTCCAGGCCGAGCAGCGCCGTGCGCTCCTGCACGAAGCGGCCCACGAGCTCCTCGTCGGAGGCGAGGTCCTCGCGCAGCAGCTTGACGGCGACGGGCCCCTCCGGTCCCTCGCCCAGCCACACCGTGCCGGCGCTGCCCCGTCCCAGGATCTGGTGGGCGGTGTACCGGCTGCCGATCTTCCGTGCCAAGGCTGCTCCTACAGACGCGTGTTGCCCATCAAAGTACGCGTCCCGGGAGCCAACCTTCACCGCGGAGACGGAAATCACCCGCCAGATGTCGACAAGTAAACAAACTCGTGGTCAGGGGCGGTCCGGCGCGGTCCGGCGTCGGCGGTCAGTTCGTGGAGCCGCCGCCCGTCGAGTCGGCCAGATCGCCGATCCAGCCGGTGACGTCGCCGATCCAGCCGGTGATCAGGTGCCAGTAGCTCTTGCTCGTGCCGATCCACTCCTGGAGCGGGCTCAGCTCCCAGACCAGCCAGCCGGCCACGAACAGGATGACGATCGTGAACAGGCAGCCCTTGAGACAGCCCAGGCCCGGGATGCGCATCGGGTTGGCGCTGCGCTGCCGGGGCTCGCGCGGCTGCCGGGGCTCCGGCGCGGGCCGCTGCCGCGGCTGCTGCTGGGGCGGCGGCGCGTACCGCTGCGGCTGGGGCTGCTGGGGCTGCGGGGTCGCGTACCGCTGCTGCTGCGGATGCTGCTGGTGCTGCCCGGGGTAGCCGTAGCCGGGCTGCTGCTGCGGCTGCTGCCGGGGCTGCTGCGGCGGCTGCTGGGGGCGGGAGACCTGCCGCTGGGGGCGGCGGCGCAGCGGGTCGTCGTCGGGGTCGAGGTACTGCTGGACCTGGGTCTGCTCGTTGCGGTCGCGGGCGCCCTGCATCTGGGACTGCCAGGGGTGCGGCTGCTCCGGCGGCTGCGCCGGTCCGCCGTACTGGCCCGGCGGCACCGGCGGCAGGACGGCCGTCGGGTCGGCGGCCCCCTGCGGACCGCCCGTGCGGGGCAGGACGGCGGTGGGGTCGGCGGCGCCCGCGGGGCCCGCCGTGTGCGGCAGGACGCTGGTCGCGGCGTTCGGGTCGTAGGCGCCGCCGCCCGGCACGGTGGCGGGCGCCGGGTCGGGCGCGAGCAGATGGCCGACGCCGTCGGCGGCCGCGATCTGCATGGAGTTGGCGTGCACGCCGATGCCCTCGGCGACGATCCGCAGTCCGCGCGCGAGGTTCTCGGCGCTCGGCCGGTGGTCGGGGTTCTTGCTCAGACAGCGCTCGATGACCGTCCAGAGCGGGTCCGGGACCGTGGAGGGGCGGCGCGGCTCGGCGCTCAGGTGCTGGTGCAGGACCTCCAGGGCGGAACCCCCGGAGAACGGCGGACGGCCGGTGACCAGCTCGTACATCAGGATGCCGGCGCCGTAGACGTCGACGGCGGAGGTCTGCGGGCGGCCCTCGGCCGACTCCGGGGCGACGTACGCGGGCGTGCCGACGAACTCGCTGGTCCGGGTCAGGCCCGGGGAGTCGGCGAGGCGCGCGATGCCGAAGTCGGTGAGCAGCGGGTGCATCCGGCCGCCCTCCTGCTTGAGCAGGACGTTGGCCGGCTTCAGATCGCGGTGCACGACGCCGTCGGCGTGGCTGGCGGCGAGCGCGTCAGCGATCTGGGCGGTGAGCAGGGCCGCGGCGACGGGGGTGAAGGGGCCGTTCTCGCGCAGGTAGCGGTGCAGGTCGGGGCCCTCGACGAGGTCCATGACCAGGGCCAGCAGATCGCCCTCGACGACCAGGTCGCGGACCCGGACGATGTTGGGGTGGGTCAGGCGCAGCAGGACGGAGCGCTCGCGCAGGAACCGCATCACGACGTCGGGGTCGTTCGCGAGCTCCTCCTTGAGGACCTTGATCGCGACGGTCTCCCCGGGCTGGCCCGCGACGGCCGCCTCGGCGCCCGCGGTCTCCCGCTGGCGGGCTCGCCAGACGGTGCCCGTGGCGCCGCGCCCGAGGGGCTCCTCGAGCAGGTACTTGCTGCCTACCGGCCGCACGTCATGCGCTCCCTGCTGCTTGCTCGTCGGACTCGCCGGCCCTTCGGCCCCGCTCGTCCGTCCCGCCAGTGTTCCGACCACTGTAGTGCCGGGATGCGGACACCGGGCGGTCGTCGAGGTCGTCCCTCGCTCCGCGGGAAGACGCTCGGCCCGGTCTTCCCGGTTGCCCCGGCCGGACGTGACCGATCTCAACTGATCGTCGGTGACGCACCCGGCAGGCACTTTTGCGGGCAGAGCCGACCAATCAAGATCACTTGTCCTCGGGAGAGGGGCGCGTTGTCAGTGACAGGTGCGAGGATGCCTGGAGTACTGGCCGCTGTGCTCGTGTGGGGTGGGGGGAAGCCCGCGCCCGTGCAGAAGGGACCGCTGACGGCGATGCAGATCCGGCTGACCGTCGTAGACCCGACGGGCGCGCCCGCCGATTCCCGGCCCCGCGCCGCGAGCTGCGACGTGCTGGTCACGGCGCCCGCCGGCACGGCCCTGGCGGCGGTGTCGTCCGCGCTGGCCGCGGCGGTCTGCGGGGAGGGCGCCGCACCGTCCCCGTCCGCGGCGGCGGTCGTCCTCTACGCGGGCGTGGAGCGGCTGGACGCCCAGCGCTGCACCCTGGGCGAACCCCCGCTGACCGACGGCGCGGTGCTGTCCCTGGGCGCCCCGGCCGATCCCGAGTCGCATCCCGAGGTCGACGACGCCCCGGCCCGGCTGCACGTGGTGGCCGGTCCCGACGCGGGCGGGGTCCATCTGCTGCACGGCGGGCAGGTCCGCGTGGGCCGCTCGGCCGACGCCGACGTGCCGCTCGACGACCCGGACGTGTCGCGTCTGCACTGCGCGGTGACGCTGTCTCCGGAGGGCCGGGTCACGGTGGCCGACCTGGGCTCCACCAACGGCACCACGCTGGACGGCGCGCCGGTGCGCCAGCGTCCCGTCCGCCTGGCTCCCGGGGCCCTGCTGCGGGTGGGCGAGTCGGCGCTGCGTCTGGCGCCGCCCGGCGGGCCGGGCCCCCGGGTCGCGACGACGCCGGACGGCGAGGGCCATGTCCGCGTGCCCTGCGGGGGAACGGCGGAGCAGAGCGCGCAGGGTGCGCCGGAGCGTGTGAACGGCGCGGGCGCGCCGGACGGCGGCGGCGCGGGCCGCCCGCAGGGCTCCTCCGGGCCGGCCTCCGGCGCCACCGGCCCGGCCGGGCCCACCTCGCACGTCCACGGCACGGTCGACTGGAGCGGCGCTCCCGCGCCCCGGGGCGCGGTCCCCGAACCGCGCCGGCAAGGCTCCGGGGTCGGGCCCCTCGCGTCCGGCGTGGTGCCGGGCCAGGGCGCGGCCCCGCACATCGAGAGCCGCGCCGGCGGCGAGGCGCACCCCTGCGGCCCGGCCGTCCCGTCCGTGCGGGGCGCGGCCTCCGCCGGCGGAGGGTCCGCGGCGGGCGAGGCCGCGCCGGCGACCCACGGGGGCCGGGCCGGACTCGGCTCCTTCGCCACCGGCGACGACGCCGTCCGCGGTCCGCACGGCGCACCCGACGACACGGCCGCCCACGCACGCCCCTCCTCCCTGGGCGACGACCATGACGGCGGCGCCGCCGAGCACGGCCTCGACGACGGTCCGGGCGGTTCCGGCCGCCGCAAGGGCACCCCGCTGCGCGGCACCGACGTGCCCCCGGGGCTGCGCAGGCGCGGGGGCGGCCTGTCCGCGTGGGCGCGGCGGCTGGCCGGCGGCCGCGGCCCGGCGACGGACCCCGCGGACGCCGGAGCCGACGAGGAGCCGCAGACCGGAGCCGAGCCGCGGCCGGCCGCCGCGCCCACGCCCGCGGCCGCTCCCGAGACCTGGCCGGACCCGGCGGCGCTGCTGCTGACGGCGCTGGGGCCGGGCCCCCGGCTGTGGGAGCGCGGGCCCGGGCACCCGGAGGCGCTCGCGGTGCGGCTGGGCACGGCCGACCGGCCCGCGCCGGACGGCTCGGGCCTGCTGCCCGCCGTCCCGGTGACCGCGGGCCTGCGCGAGGTCGGGGCGCTCGGACTGGCCGGGCCGCGGCCGCGACTGGCCGGGCTGGCGCGCGCGGTGATCGCCCAGCTCGCCGCGCTGCACTCCCCCGAGACCCTGGAGATCGTCCTGATCAGCACGGACCGCGCGCGGTCCGAGGCGGAACGCACCGCCGAGTGGTCCTGGCTGGGCTGGCTGCCCCAGCTGCGTCCCGGCCACGGCCAGGACTGCCGTCTGCTCCTCGCCTACGACCGCGACCAGGCCACGGCGCGCGCGGACGAACTGCTGCGCCGCCTTGAGGACTGCCTGTCCGACAGCACGGCCGGCGACGTTGCGGCGCCCCCGCTGAGCGGCGCCGCCCGCCGCCCCTCCTGGGCCGTGGCGGACGACTCGGCCGACGGCGCCTTCCCCGGCCCGTACACGGTGGTCGTCGTGGACGGCGACCCGGGCGGCGCTGATCTGCGCGAGGCGGTGGCACGGCTCGCGGTGGCCGGTCCGCGCGCCGGCGTCCACGTCCTCTGCCTGGCGGAGACCCCCGCCGCCTCCCCCTCCTCCCCGGTCTCGCAGACGTACGAGGCGGCCTGCGCGGCGGCGCCCACGTTCCGCGCGTGCGGGGCGGTCGCCCTGCTGAGCGGTGACGTGGCGACGGCGCTGCGGCTGCTGCGGGTCGCGCCGGCCGGGGCGCGGACGGAGCGGCCCGGCCCGGTGGGCGCCGGCACGGTCGGCGCGGTGGACGCCGTCTCCCTCGCCTGGGCCGAACGCTTCGCGCGGGCCCTCGCGCCGCTGCGCCCGGACGGCGCGGGCGGCGACGGCGAGCGGCACCCCCGGGTGTCGGCGCCGCTGCCCCCTTCCGCCCGCCTGCTCGACGAACTGGGTCTCGCCCGGGCCACCCCCGCCTCCCTGATGGCCCGTTGGGCGGACGCGGCCGACGACGCCGACGCGCTCGGCGGCAGGGCGTGGGCCGTGCTGGGCGCCGGGCCGCGCGGCCCGGTGGGCGTGGACCTGGCGGCCGAGGGCCCTCACCTGCTGGTCGAGGGACCGACCGGCAGCGGGCGCACGGAACTGCTGCGGGCCGTCGTGGCCTCGCTGGCCGCCGCCGAGCGGCCGGAACGGCTGAGCGTCATCCTGCTGGACGGCCGCGACACCGTCGGCAAGGGCGGCGGCGGGCCCGGCGACGGACTGCGGGTCTGTACGGACCTGCCGCACGTCACCGCCCACCTCACCGCCAACGACCCGGTCCGCATGCGGGAGTTCGCGCAGTCGCTGAGCGCCGAGCTGAAGCGGCGGGCGGAGTTGCTGGGCCGTTCCGACTTCGCGGAGTGGCACACGCACCGCGCGGTCTCCGGCCGCATCGTGCCGCAGCGCACGGCCAAGCCCCAGCGCGCCGCGGGCGTGCCGCACGCCCCGGCCGCGAGTGCGGGCGGCGGCGCCGCCGACCTCGACGCCCCGCCGAGCTCCACCCTGCGGCTGCGTCCGGGGGCGGCGGCCCGTCAGCAGCAGGCCGAGGCCACGCCCCCGCTGCCCCGTCTGGTCGTGGTGGTGGACGATCTGGACGCGCTGGTCTCCCCCGCCCTCGGCTCGCCGGGCAGGCCCGCGGCCGGTTCGGTGATGCGCGCGCTGGAGGCGGTGGCCCGCGAGGGCGAGCGGCTCGGCGTGCACCTGGTCGCGGCGAGCGGTCCCGGCGGCCGTGCCGCGGAGTCGGAGCCGGCCCGCCGCTCCACGGTCCGGATCACGCTGGAGGCTCCCGCGTGCGGCCCGGACGCGCCCGCGCCGGGCCGTGGCCGCCTCAAGGGCGCGGACGGCCGGCTCACCCCGTTCCAGGGCGGTCGCGTCACCGGCCGTATCCCCCGCACGGCGACCCTGCGTCCCACGGTGGTCCCCCTGGAGTGGGCCCGGATGGGCGACCCGCCGGCCCGCAGACCGGTACGGGAACTGGGCAACGGGCCCACGGACCTGGCGCTGCTGGCCAGTGCCCTGGAGCGGGCGGCACGCCACCCCAGCCCGTCCGGCGTCCACTGAGCAGGACGCCCCCGGCGCCGATCACGACGCGGTCACGATCCCCCGCTTGACAGGGCGGGCGCTCTTGCCGACCCCGGTCACCCGGCGTAGACCAGTGCCACGGGACAGCGCTCAACGTTCGACGAGGAACGAAGAACGGGGCAGTGATGCGCAGCACGAGCAGCACCATCCGCACACGCAGGACCGTGAAAGCGGCCGCCACGGTCCTGGCGGGAGCCCTCGCGCTCTCGCTCACGGCGTGCGGCGGCGACGACGACAAGAGCAACGGCACCGACGGCGGCACGGGGACCAAGGACTCCGGCAGCACCCTCTCCCTGCCCAAACTGGACGGCACCACGCTGGAGGTGGCCGCGGTCTGGACGGGCACGGAGCAGGCGAACTTCAAGAAGGTGCTCGCCGAGTTCGAGAAGCGCACCGGCGCGAAGATCACCTTCGTGCCCGCGCAGGACCCGATCATCAACTTCCTGGGCTCGAAGATCGCGGGCGGTTCGCCGCCGGACGTGGCCATGCTGCCGCAGCCCGGCGCCATCAAGCAGGCCGCCGACAAGGGCTGGGCCAAACCGCTGGGGGCCGAGGCCCAGGCACAGCTCGCCAAGAACTACTCGCAGGGCTGGCAGGACATCGGCAAGGTCGGCGGCAAGCAGTACGGCGTCTACTACAAGGCGGCCAACAAGTCGCTGATCTGGTACAACGCCAAGGTCTTCGAGAACGCGGGCGCGTCCGAGCCCAAGACGTGGAAGGACCTGCTGACCACCGCGCAGACGGTGTACGACTCCGGCGTCACCCCGTTCTCGGTCGGCGGCGCCGACGGCTGGACGCTCACCGACTGGTTCGAGAACGTCTATCTCTCCCAGGCGGGCCCGGAGAAGTACGACCAGCTGGCCCAGCACAAGATCAAGTGGACGGATCCTTCCGTCAAGGAGGCGCTGACCACGCTCGCCCAGGTCTGGGGGAAGAAGGACTGGATCGCGGGCGGTGCGAACGGCGCGTTGCAGACCGAGTTCCCCGCCTCGGTGACCCAGACGTTCACCGGGGGCGACCAGCCGAAGGCGGCCATGGTCTACGAGGGCGACTTCGTGCAGGTCAACATCGCCGACACCAAGTCGAAGGTGGGCACGGACGCCAAGGTGTTCCCGTTCCCGACGGTCGGCGCCACCGCGCCGGTGGTCTCGGGCGGTGACGCGGCCGTCGTCCTGAAGGACTCCAAGGGAGCGCAGGCGCTGGCCACGTTCCTGGCCTCGCCGGACGCGGCGCAGATCCAGGCAAAGCTTGGCGGCTACCTCTCGCCGAACAAGAACGTCGACGTCTCCGTGTACCCCAACGACGTCCAGCGCACGATCGCCAAGGCGCTCGTCGCGGCCGGCGACGACTTCCGCTTCGACATGTCCGACCAGGCGCCGCAGGCGTTCGGCGGCACGCCCGGCAAGGGCGAGTGGAAGGACTTGCAGGACTTCCTGAAGAACCCGTCGGACGTGGCCGGCATCCAGGCGAAACTGGAGTCGGACGCGGCGGCGGCGTACGGGAACTGACGCGGCGATGACGACGCCCAAGGCGGCGGGGGCTCCCGGGGCCCCCGCCCCCCCTCGCACGCGCAAGAGCGTGACCGGCACGCGCAAGACCGTGGCAGCGCTGTTCCTGCTTCCGGCCCTGGTGCTGCTCGGCGCGCTCGTGGTCTACCCCATCGGGTACTCGGTCGTCCGCAGCTTCTACGACCAGTCCGGCGACGGTTTCGCCGGCGTCGACAACTACAAGGCGCTCTTCACCGACGACGGCATCCGCACCGCCCTGAAGAACAACGTGATCTGGGTGGTGTTCGCGCCGACGGTCGCGACCGCGCTCGGCCTGATCTTCGCGGTGCTCACCGAACGGGTGCGCTGGGGCACCGCGTTCAAGCTGGTCGTCTTCATGCCGATGGCGATCTCCATGCTCGCCGCCGGCATCATCTTCCGGCTGGTCTACGACCAGGACCCGGACAAGGGCGTCGCCAACGCGGTCTGGGTGGGCGTGCACGACACGTTCGCCGAGGCGTCGGCGTTCCCCAAGGCCCACCCCGGCCGCGACTCGCCCCTCACGGCCGACGACGGCGGCTTCATCACCAAGGAGCCCGTCAGGGCCGGCGTCCCGGTCCTGCTGCCCCTGGTCGGCGTGCCCCCCGACCAGATGCCCGGCGACGCGGACAAGGCCGTGAAGGCGCGGCCCGAGCAGGGCGCGGTCACCGGCACCGCCTGGCAGGACTTCACCCGCGGCAAGGGCGTCGGCGCCCTCGGCGTGCCCGACCCGTCCGAACTGGGCTACGCCGGCATGCGGATCGAGGCGGTGAAGGACGGCAAGGTCGTGGCGTCGGCGAAGGCCGGCGACGACGGCACCTTCTCGCTGCCCGCCGAGGCGGACGGGGCGCGGCTGAGGCTGCCCGCCGCCAACTTCACGGAGGCGTACAACGGCCTGGACTGGCTGGGCCCGTCGCTGGTCACCCCGGCGATCATCGGCTCCTACATCTGGATGTGGGCCGGGTTCGCGATGGTGCTGATCGCGGCCGGCCTGGCGGGCGTGCCCCGCGAGCTGCTGGAGGCCGCGCGCGTCGACGGCGCCACCGAGTGGCAGGTGTTCCGCAGGGTCACCATCCCGCTGCTCGCGCCCGTCCTCGCGGTCGTCGCCGTCACGCTGATGATCAACGTGCTGAAGGTGTTCGACCTGGTGTTCATCATCGCCCCGGGCTCCTCGCAGGACGACGCCAACGTGCTCGCCCTGGAGCTGTACCGCAAGGGCTTCTCCGAGGACCAGCCGGGTATCGCCAGCGCCATCGCGGTGCTCCTGCTGCTCCTGGTGATCCCGGTGATGTGGTTCAACGTGCGCAGGCTGCGGCGGGAGGTGCGGCGGTGACCGGGCGACTCGAATGGGTCATGAACAAGCTCAACGGGGGGCTGGTCCGCGCCTTCCTGATCGTCGTCGGCCTGTTCTGGCTGGTGCCGACCGTCGGGCTGCTGATCTCCTCGCTGCGCGCTCCCGAGGACATGAGCGCGAGCGGCTGGTGGGAGGTGTTCTCCAAGCCCTCCCAGCTCACGTTCGACAGCTACCAAAAGCTGCTGGAGAACGGCGACATCACCGGTTCGCTGGTCAACACCGTGCTCATCACGGTGCCGGCGACGGTGCTGGTCGTGGTCATCGGCTCGCTCGCGGGCTACGCCTTCGCGTGGATGGAGTTCCCGGGGCGGGACTGGTGGTTCCTGGCCGTCGTCGGGCTGCTGGTCGTGCCCGTGCAGGTGGCGCTCATCCCGATCGCCGAACTGTTCGGCAAGATCGGCCTGTTCGGGAACATCCTGGGCGTCATCCTGTTCCACGTCGGGTTCGGGCTGCCGTTCGCGGTGTTCCTGCTGCGCAACTTCTTCGCGGAGATCCCGCGAGAGCTGCTGGAGGCGGCGCGGCTGGACGGGGCGGGCGAACTGCGGCTGTTCGCCCGGGTCGTGATGCCGCTGGGCGGTCCGGCGATCGCGTCGCTGGGCATCTTCCAGTTCCTGTGGGTGTGGAACGACATGCTGGTCGCGCTGGTGTTCACCAACGCCGACAGCCAGCCGATCACGGTCGCCCTGCAGACGCAGGTGAGGCAGTTCGGCAACAACATCGACGTGCTGGCGCCCGGCGCGTTCATCTCGATGGTGGTCCCGCTGGCCGTGTTCTTCGCGTTCCAGCGGCAGTTCGTGTCCGGCGTGATGGCGGGCGCCGTCAAGTAGCCGACAGGGCAGGGGAGAACGGGGACGGGCCGGGTCGCCGGCCCGTCCCCGTCCGTTCACCCGGCGTCCCCCGTATGCCACGCGAACCGTAACCAAGTCACTCCATCGGCCGTTTCCGGGCAAGGCCCTGTCTTCCGCCCGCACCGACCCATGGATGTGCCTTGCCCAGGTTCAGTGTCATCGTCCCCGCGTACAAGGTTCAGGCGTATCTGCACGAGTGCCTCGAATCGGTGCTGTCCCAGTCGTACACCGATCTCGAACTGATCGCCGTCGACGACAGCTCGCCGGACGCCTGCGGCGAGATCATCGACGAGTTCGCGGCCCGGGACACGCGGGTGCGGGCGGTGCACCTGCCGGAGAACGTCGGCCTGGGGCGGGCCCGCAACGCCGGCCTGGAGCAGGCCACCGGCGACTACCTGCTGTTCCTCGACTCCGACGACACCCTCACCCCGGACGCACTGCGCGCGATCGCCGCCCGGCTGGAGCAGACGGGCGAGCCGGACGTCCTGGTCTACGACTACGCGAGCACGTACTGGACGGGCGAGGCCGTCCGCAACAAGTTCGCCGGGCAGCTCACCGAGGACGGGCCGGCGCCGTTCCGGCTCCAGGACCGTCCCGGACTGCTCAGGGTGCTGATGGTCGCCTGGAACAAGGCCTACCGGCGGGAGTTCGTGCAGCGCACGGGGCTGCGGTTCCCGCCCGGCTACTACGAGGACGCGCCGTGGACGTACCCGGCGCTGATGGCGGCGCGCACGCTGGCCACCCTGGACCGCGTCTGCGTCCACTACCGCCAGCGCCGCCGGGGCAACATCCTGTCCACCACGAGCCGGGGACACTTCGACGTCTTCGAGCAGTACGACCGGGTCTTCGCGTTCATCGAACAGCGACCCGAACTGGCCTGCTGGCGGCCCGTGTTGTTCCGCCGCATGGTCGACCACCTGTCCACGGTGTTCACCAAGCGGGACCGGCTGCCGCGCGGCTCGCGCGCCGAGTTCCTGCGCAAGGCCCGCGCGCACTACCGCCGTTACCGCACCCCCGGCGCGCCGGTCTCGCTGCGCGTCCGGCTGCGCCACACCCTGGTCCACTTCGGCGTGCACCGCACCTACCGGGCGCTGGAGGCGTCCATGACCCTGCGCAGGCGCACCCACAAGGCGGTCGCGAAACTCGTCCGCGCCCTGCGGGCGGCCCTGCTCCAGGCCCACTACCGCATCCAGCTGCGGCTGCCGCTGCGCGCGGACCGCGCCGTGTTCGCCGCGTACTGGGGCCGCGGCCACGGCTGCAACCCGGGCGCGCTGGAGGCCGCGTTCCGCGCCCTGGCGCCGCAGGTGCGCACGGCGTGGATCGCCCGCCCCGAGCACCAGGACGCCGTCCCGCCCGGCCCGCGCCGGGTGCGACCGGGCACGGCCGCCTACTGGACGGCGCTGGCCCGCTCCAAGTACCTGGTGAACAACGTCAACTTCGACCGGCGGCTGGTCAAGCGGCCCGGCCAGGTCTTCGTCCAGACCCAGCACGGCACGCCCCTCAAGCACATGGGCCTCGACCTCCAGGACCGTCCGGCGGCCGCCCGCGGCATGGACTTCGACGAGCTGCTGCGGGGCGTCGACAAGTGGGACTACGTCCTGTCCGCGAACCGCCACACCACGCTCACCTGGGAGCGGGTCTACCCGGGCGGCTACGAGACCCTCGAGTACGGCTATCCCCGCAACGACGTCTTCCAGCAGGCGACGCAGCGGGACGTGGCCCGGCTGCGCGAGTCCCTCGGCATCCCCCGTGACGCGGTCGCCGTCCTGTACGCGCCCACCCACCGCGACTACCGCCGCACCCAGCGCTGCCCGCTCGACCTGGAGCGCGTCATGCGCCGGCTGGGCCCGCGCTTCGTGATCCTGGCCCGCGCCCACTACTGGCAGGACCCGCTCGTCGACCGCCCCGCGCCCGGCATCGTCGACGTCAGCGGACACCCGAGCGTGGAGGACCTCTGCCTCGCCTCGGACGCCCTGGTCACCGACTACTCGTCGCTGATGTTCGACTACGCCAACCTGGACCGCCCGATCGTGGTGCACGCCGACGACTGGGAGGCCTACGAGGCGGCCCGCGGCACCTACTTCGACCTGCGGTCCTTCCCGCCGGGCGCGGTCGCGCGCAGCGAGGACGAACTGGTCGACATCTTCACCACCGGTCACTGGCGCGGCTCGCGCTCGGCGCAGCTGCGCGCCGCGTTCCGCGAGCGGTTCTGTCCGCACGACGACGGCCGCGCCGCCGAGCGCGTGGTGCGGCGGGTAGTGCTGGGCGAGCGCGAGCCGCTCCCGGTGACGCCGCTCGCCGAGCGCCGGCCCGCACCGTCGGCCGCTGCGGCGGGGGCGGGGGCTGCGGGGGTGGTGCCGGCGCCCGCCGCGGGCGGATCGCCCGCCGGGCCGGCCGCCGGGTCCGCCGCCGAGCCGCAGGGGGCGCAGGGAACGCCGTCGGGGCGTGCGGCGCGGGCCGTCGTGCCGCGGCCCGCCGGCCCGCGTTCCGTCGCCGACCGCCGCTGACCCGCCGTCCGCCCCACGGGAGTCCGCATGCCCACCGGTTCGTCACGGCCCACCCCGACCCGGCCGTCCACCTGGCGCCCGACCGGGCGCCCCGGCCGCGGTCGTACGGCCTGAGCACCAGGCACCAGGCACCGCACCGACACGACACGACACGACACAGAAAGAACAGCATGCCCCGCTTCAGCATCATCGTCCCGTCCTACGGGGACGGGGGTCCCCCCGGCCGTGTGGACACGAGAGTGGGGGAGGGCCGGCTGTCCCTGGCGCTGGACTCCGTCCTCGCCCAGTCCTACGACGACGTCGAGGTCATCGCGGTCGCCGACGCGCCCGACTCGGTCGCCGCCGCCGTCGCCGCCCGCCACGCGCGGCGCGACCCCCGGGTGACGCCCGTGCGGTCACGGCCGGCGCAGGGCCTCGCCGGCGCGCGCAACGCCGGGATGCGGGCGGCGACCGGCACATACCTGCTGTTCCTCGACGGCGACGACACCCTCGCCCCGGGCGCCCTGGCGGCGCTGGACGCCCGTCTCACCGAGACCGGCGACGTGGACGTCCTGTACGCCGAGCACGAGCGCGTCCCCTGGTGGGAGGGCGAGGCCACGAACCCGGCGGCGGCGCTGCTGGCGACCGCGCCGAAGGACGCGTTCGCCCCCGTCGAGGCACCCCATGTGACCGGGGTGCGGCTGCCGGCCTGGGGCACCCTCTACCGCAGGTCGTTCCTCGACCAGCACGCACTCGTCTTCCCCGACGGGCCCTTCACCGACGTCGGCTTCGGCGGGCTGGCCGGCGTGCACGCGGGCCGGGTCGCGGTGCTGCGGTCGGTCGTCGTACGGCATCTGCTGCGGCGCCAGGGCGACCCGCTGAACCAGCCGGGCGCCCACCACATGGACCTGCTGGCGCAGATCGAGCTGGTGCTGACGCGGGCGGCCGACACCGGACTGTCCGAGGACCGGTCGGGCCCGCTGTTCGAGCAGCTCTTCGCGGCCGCCCTGAAGACCGCCGCGCACCCCACCCGGCTGGCCGGGCGGCGCCGGGCCTTCTTCCGGCGCGCGGGCAGGCTGTACCGGCGGCACCGCCCGGCCGGATTCCGCCGCCCCGCCGGCAGCCTCGGCGTGCAGCACCGCCTGCTGGCGACGGGCGCGTACACCGCGTTCCGTGCGCTGCGCGGCGCCAACCGCAAGGCCGCGGCCGCCGTCCGGCGGATGCCCCGCGCCCGCACGCTGCGCACCCGGCTGTACTACCGCGGCCAGCTGCTGCGCCCCCTCGACCCCGGCCTGGCCGTGTACTGCGCCTACTGGGGCCGCGGTTACGCCTGCAACCCGGCCGCGATCCACGCCAAGGCCGCCGAACTCGCCCCGCACATCCGCTCGGTGTTCCTCGTCGAGGCCGGCCAGGAGCACACCCTGCCGGAGGGCGTCGAGCACGCCGTCATCGGCAGCCGCCGCTACTGGCAGGTGCTGGCCCGCGCCACCTACCTCGTCAACAACGCCAACTTCGAGGGCGCCGTCGTCAAAAGGCGGGGCAGCGTGCACCTGTCGACGCAGCACGGCACCCCGCTGAAGAAGATGGGCATCGAGCAGGCCGACCACCCAGTGGTCGCCGCCGCCACCGGCAGCTTCGACCGGCTGCTCGGCCGGATCGACCGCTGGGACTACAACCTCAGCTCCAACCGGCTGTCCACCGAGGTGTGGGAGCGGTCCTTCCCGTCCTCGTACGAGATGCTCGAGTACGGCTATCCCCGCAACGACGTCTACTACACCGCGACGGCGGACGACGTGCGCCGGGCGCGCGAGCGGCTCGGGGTGCCCGAGGGCCGGACCGCTGTCCTGTACGCGCCCACCCACCGCGACCACGACGCCGGCTCCGACACCCGCCTCGACCTCGGGGCACTGTGCGACGCCCTCGGCGACGGCTTCGTCGTCCTGCTGCGCGCCCACTACTTCCACGACGACGACCGGGCCCGCGCGCGCGACGGGCGGATCATCGACGTCACCGGGCACCGCTCGTCGGAGGACGTCTGCCTCGCGGCGGACGCCCTGGTCACCGACTACTCGTCGATCGTGTTCGACTACGCCAACCTCGACCGTCCCGTGGTCGTGTACGCCGACGACTGGGACGTGTACCGCGAGACGCGCGGGGTGACCTTCGACCTCCTCGCCAGTCCGCCGGGCCCGGTCGCCCTCACCCCCGAGGAACTGGCCGACGTCTTCCGCTCCGGCCGCTGGGCGGGTCCCGAGGCGGACGGGCTGCGCGCCCGCTTCCGCGCCCGGTTCTGCGAGTTCGACGACGGCCGCGCCGCCGAGCGCGTCGTGCGCCGGGTGCTGCTCGGGGAGCCGGCCGAGCGCATCGAGCCCGCCGTCCCGCTCCCCCGGCGCACGCCCGCGCCCGCCGCCGTGCCGACCTCTCCGAGGAGCTGACCCACGTGCCCCGCTTCAGTGTCATCGTCCCCGTCTTCAAGGTGCAGGGCTTCCTGCGCGAATGCCTCGACTCCGTGCTCGGCCAGTCGTTCGGCGACCTCGAGGTGATCGCCGTCGACGACTGCTCGCCCGACGGCTGCGGAGCGATCCTCGACGAGTACGCGGCGCGCGACCCGCGGCTGAAGGCCGTCCATCTGCCGGAGAACGTCGGTCTGGGCCGCGCCCGCAACGCGGGCCTGCCGCACGCCACCGGCGATTACGTCCTGTTCCTCGACAGCGACGACCGCTACACCCCCGGGCTGCTGCGCGCGGTCGCCGACCGGCTCGACGCGACCCGCGACCCCGACATCCTGGTCTTCGACCACGTCCGCACCCACTGGTGGGGCCGGGCGGGCCGCAGCGACGCGGCGGGCCTCCTCGAGCAGGCCGGCGCCGGCACCTTCGCGGTCCGCGAGCACCCCGAGTACCTGCGGCTGTTCCTGGTCGCCTGGAACAAGGCCTACCGGCGGGACTTCTTCGTCGGCCACGGCTTCCAGTACCGGCCGGGGCTGTACGAGGACGCGCCCGTCACCTACCAGACGATGGTCACGGCCGAGCGGATCGCCTGTCTGGACCGGGTGGGCGTCGAGTACCGGCAGCGACGCCAGGGCGCGATCACCCGGACCCCCGGACGCCGGCACTTCGACATCTTCGAGCAGTACGAGGGGCTGTTCGCGTACCTCGCCGAGCGGCCCGGCCTCGACTGGGCGCGGCCGCTGCTGTTCGAACGGGCGCTGGACCACATGCTGTTCACGGTGGCACGCCCCGAACGGGTGCTGCGCGGCGACCGCAAGGAGTTCTACCGCCGGATCCGGGCCTTCTACCGCCGGCACGTGCCGCCGGGATTCGTGCCGCCGCCGGACAGCCGCCGCGCGGAGATCCGGCTGCTGGGGCTCGCCCCCTACCACCGCGCCCACCTGGGCCTCGGCCTGTGGCGGCGCGGCTGGCTCGCGGCGGGGCGCAGGGCGGCCCTGCTGCGCGAGGTGCTCGCCCGGCGGGTCAGGCGGTGCTGGTACCGCCTCCAGCTGCGGCTGCCGCTGGACTCCTCCCTCGCCGTGTACTCCGCCGGGCACAGCCGTGCGGTGACCGGCGACCCGCTGGCGGTCCAGGAGCGGGCCGCCGCACTCGCCCCGCACGTGCGGGGGGTGTGGGTCGTCCATCCGGACGCGGTGGACGAGGTGCCGCCGGGGACCGACTTCGTGACGACGGGGTCCTGGCGCTACTACCGGGTGATGGCCCGCGCCAAGCACTGGGTCAACGACTGCAACTGGGCCGGCGACCTGGTCAAGCGCCGGGGTTCGGTGCACGTCCAGACCCACCGCGGCACCCCGCTCAAGTACATGGCGCTGGACCTCCTCGACCGGCCGGGCGCCCGGCACGGGTCCGACGTGCGCGGCATGCTCCGGCGCAGCGACCGCTGGGACGTCAGCCTGGCCGCCAACCGGCACTCCGAGGAGGTCTGGCAGCGGGCCTACCCGTGTCACTTCGCGTCGCTGCGCAGCGGGAGCCCCCGCAACGACGTCCTGGTGCGGGGCGGGGACGGGCGCGGTGCGCGGCTGCGGGCGCGGCTGGGCGTCGAGGCGTCGGAGACGGTCGTGCTGTACGCGCCGACCCCGCGCGACTACCGCAAGGGCCGTCATGTCTGGCGGGTCGACCTGGAGAACCTGGCGGCCTCGCTCGCCCCCGGTCACCGCCTCCTGGTGCGGCTGCATCCCGGCCTGGCCCGGCACCACGAGCGGGCGCTGGTGCTGCGCGACCTGCACCGGCGCGGCGCGCTGATCGACGTCACCGACGAGCGGCACGTGGAGGACGTGCTGCTCGCCGCGGACGCGCTGGTCACCGACTATTCGGCGCTGATGTTCGACTACGCCCTGCTGGACCGGCCGATCGTGGTGCACGCCGACGACTGGGCCGCCTACCGGGCGGCCCGGGGCGCCTACTTCGACATCACCGCCGAGCCGCCGGGACATGTGACGCGCTCGGACGAGGAGTTGGTGAAGACGTTCACCTCGGGGGCCTGGCGGGACGCCGAGTCGGCCCGGCTGCGGGCGGCGTTCCGGGAGCGGTTCTGCGAGTTCGACGACGGCCGGGCCGCGGAACGCGTGGTGCGGCGGGTCCTGCTGGGCGAGGCGCCGGGCACGGCGGGCGGCGACGACGCCGGCGCCGTCGTCAGGATCCCCGGGGCCGCCGGCCGCTCGGCGCGGCTGCCGGAGTACAGCTGAGCGTCGGTCAGCGGGCGGCCGGGGCCGGGACGCGCCGGTCGTCCGCGTGCGGGGGCCCGGCCGCGCCCGGCTCCGGCCCTCGTGCGACGCGGCGGCGCACATGGCTCTCCAGCAGCAGCGGGATCCCGCACACGGGCAGCAGCATCGCCATCACCATCAGCCGGGGCCCGACGGACATCTCGGGGTGGCCGGCCTGGTTGGCCAGGCCGGCCAGGGCGATGCCGGCGAGCACGCAGGCGAACGGCCGGTGGTGGCGGGCGGCGCCCCACGCCCCGCCGACGAGCAGCAGCAGGACCAGGGGCTGCGTGAGCGCGTCGCGCAGCCATTCCCGCCAGAAGGCGAGGCTCAGCCGCCAGAACTCGGGCCCCGGGTCGCCGACCGGGCTCCTGGTGTAGTGCACGGAGAGCAGTTCCTGGAGGCTCTCCCCGGTGCTGGGCAGCCCGAAGACGGCGACGACCAGCTCGATCCCCGCGGCGAGCGCCGCGGCCGTCACGAGGAGCACCCGCTCCGGGCGCGGCGGACGCTCTCCGCGCAGCCGGCGCGCGCCCAGGAGCACCGCCGCCATGACGGCGATCGCGGCGACGGCGAGCAGCGTCTGCGCGTATTTGACGACCGCCGCGGCCGCGAAGGCCACGACGGCGATCGCCGTCCCCGACGCCACGCGCCCCTGGAGCAGGCGGGCGCAGCCGAGGAGTGCGGCGAGCAGCAGGCACAGCAGCAGCCCCTCGCACTGGGGCAGCATGGCCTCCTTCCCCGTCGGCAGCGCGTAGTAGAGCACCTGCCCGGTCAGGGCCAGGGGAACGGACACCCCCAGCGTGCGCAGGACGAGCACGACGAGGCCGCTGCCCGCGACGGTCGCCACGAGCGCGGCCAGCCACAGACCGGCGACCGGCCCGAGCCCGCTGACGAAGGGCACGGTGAACAGGGGATAGCCGGGCCTGGTGGCGAAGATCTCGGACATCCGCGGGTCGCTGAAGAGCGCCATGTACCCGGTGACGTCCTCGCGCCGGGCGTTGCGCGCGACGCGCTCCCCCATCGTCCGCCGGCACTCCCGCTCGGCGCTCCGGCCGGCGTCGTGCTCGCGGTAGTGGGCGAGGTCGGCGCTGTCGTGCTGCGCCGAACCGACCCGCACGCTGTCGCAGAAGTAGTCCAGCGCCCGCCGGGAGGCCTCCTCGCGGCCGAGCCCTTGCAGCATGTAGCTGTGCGCCAGGTACTGGCGGGTGTCCATGACCGCGCGGCCCTGCGTCCGGTCCGACTGCGCGGCGGCGAACAGCAAGGCGAGGACGAAGAACCAGAGCAGGAGGACGCGTCGCTGGTTCGGCCGGGACGAGCGAGCCGACGAAGCCGACGGAGGCGACGGGGACGGCGGGGATGCCGAGGACGACGGCGACGGCAGGGGCGGCGGGGGCGGCGGACAGGGAGGGGAGGGCGGGGACGGCGGTCGACGGAGCCGGTCGGTTCTCCACATGGTCACCTGGCCTATCATGCGTTTCAGCACGATATCGACCGGTATGAACCGCGTCGTGGTCACGAGCGTCGGGATCCACCGTGCGGCCCAGCCGCCGGGAACACGGCCCCGGGAGAGGGATTGCGCGAGCGATGCGCCCCACCGTCCGCCCCCTCCGGCGCCCGGCGCCGTACCGGCTCCTCGGCGCCCTGCTCTGGCTCGCGATGTCGCTGGCGTACTGGCGCGAGCCGGCGAGCGGAGCGGCCGCGGCCGGGCCTGCCGCCCTGCTGGTGCTGCTCACCGGGACCGGCCGGTTCACCCGCATGCTGACGGACCGCCCGTGGGCGCCGGTCCTCGGACTGTTCGCCGTGGCCTGGCTGTGGGGCGGACGCCTCACGGGGCCGTCGGCGGCCGGGGCGGGCCTCGGGGCGGCGGGGGGCGGTCTCGCCGTCCGGTCGGCGTTCGCGGTCGGACTGACCTTCTGGGCGTGGACGGCGACGGGCTCACGCGCGGGAGCGGTGCGCTGCCGCGTCCGCTACGTCGGCCCCGGCGGCCTCCGCAGCCCCTGGGGGTATGCGTGGCTGGGCGCGCTGTACGCCGTGATCGCACTGGTGGACCCGGTGACGTTCGCTGTGGCGGCGGTCGGGGCGGCGGCGCTGGTGGCGGGCTGGGAGCGCGAGGGGCGGGCGGTGGCGGGCCGTTGGGCGCTCACCGCCGTGGCGCCGGCGACGGCCCTGTGCCTGCGGCGGTCCGTCGGCGCCCTGGCCCCGGCCGGGGGCTCCGGCGCGGACCTGCTGCGCGAGCCGCTGCGGCAGGGGGCGGCCGGGCATGTGTGGCTGGTGCTCATAGGACTGCCCGCGCTGCTGCTGGCGGCCTGGCGGTCCAAGCGCGAGCTGGGCCGGCGCTGACGCGAACGCCCGGAGGGCGCGCACGCCGGGGAACGCGAACGCCGGGGGCGGATGCGCTCCCCGGCGTGCGGCCGGCGACGGCCGACGAGATGGGCGGCGCCGGCCACTGCCCGGCACCGCCCATGCGATGACGACCCGATCGATGACGACCCGCTCAATGACGATCAATCGACGGCGACCGCTCGACGACGGCTACGGGACGACGTCTGCGCCGGCGACTACTCGATGACGAGGTCGACCGGGATGTTGCCGCGGGTGGCGTTGGAGTAGGGGCAGACCTGGTGGGCCTGCTCGACGAGCTTGCGGCCGGTCGCCTCGTCCACCGACTCGGGCAGCTCGACGCGCAGCGTCACCTTCAGCGCGAAGCCCTCACCCTGCTGGCCTATGCCGACCTCGGCGGTCACCGCGGCGTCGCTGACGTCGACCTTCGCCTGGCGGCCGACGAGGCCCAGCGCGCTGCCGAAGCAGGCGGCGTAACCGGCGGCGAACAGCTGCTCCGGGTTGGTGCCCTGCCCGTTGCCGCCCAGCTCCGCGGGCATGGCCAGCGCCAGGTCGATCTTGCCGTCGGAGGAGACGGCGCGTCCCTCGCGGCCGTGGGTGGCGGTGGCGACAGCGGTGTAGAGCGCGTCCATGGAAAACCATCCCTCTCAGGTCGTTGCGGCGGCCCGGTCCGGCCGCCTCACGGAGACAAGTAGAGCACACAATTAAATTGGGCACAACCAAATGGTGCGGCAGGGTTACCCTGGAGACATGACCGCCCCACAGCCCTCCGTCGGCCAGGAGAACGCCGAGCACAGCGAGCACGCCGACGATGGCGAGCACGCCGAGAACTGGCTGCGCCTGGACCGGCAGATCTGCTTCTCGCTGCACGCCGCCTCGCGCGCTTTCAACGGCGTCTACCGAGTGATCCTCAAGGACCTCGGGCTGACCTATCCGCAGTACCTGGTGATGCTGGTCCTGTGGGAGCAGGGCCCGCTGCCCGTGAAGCGGCTGGGCGAGCATCTGCGCCTGGACTCCGGCACGCTCTCCCCGCTGCTCAAGCGACTGGAGGCGGCCGGTCTGGTGCGCCGCGAGCGCAGCGCCCGCGACGAGCGCTCGGTGGAGGTCCGGCCGACCGCGGCGGGCGCGGACCTGCGGGAGCGGGCGCTGGAGGTGCCCCGCAGGATCGTCTCCGCCACCGGCTTCGAACTGACCGAGCTGGCCGCGCTGCGCGCGCGGCTGGACGAGCTCACCTCGGCGCTGGACTCGGCGACCGCCCAGGAGGCGCAAGGGACGCCGTAGCGGGGCGGCGGACGTAGAGGCGGAGGGTCACGCCGTCGCGTTCGCCCTCCCAGCGGGGGACGAACCGTTCCTCCACGGCGACGAGCTTGAGGCGTTCGGTGGGCTCGCCGGGGAACCAGCGCGAGCGCAGCGCGTACGGCTCGGCCAGGACCCAGAGCCGGTTCACCGAGGCGAGCCGGCGTTGCAGCTCCCGGGGGCCGACCTCGCTCCCGTACAGCGTGCCCGACTCCGGGCCGGGCGCCCGCAGCGCGAGATCGCGCACCCCCCGGAACCCCTTCGGGTAGGCGAGGGCCGTCCGCCGCCCGAGGGACGGCAGGAACAGCACCGGGTCGCCGGGGCGGACTTCACGGGCCGTCAGGGCGGAGACAGCGGCGAGGTCGTCCGGGCGGTGGGCCAGGGTGCGGTACTCGCGGTGCAGCGGGAGCAGGTCGAGGAAGACCAGTCCCACCGCGAGCGCGCCCGCCGCGGCGACCGCCCACCGGTGCGCCTTGCGGCCCGCGATCGCGGCCAGCCGGTCGGCGCCGGCGGCGATCAGCAGCGGCGCTCCGGCGAGGGCATAGAGCACGTAGCGGTCGTGGTAGAGCGGCTTGACCTGCGAGAGCAGCATCAGGAAGGCGGGCGGCACGATCATCAGCGGCGCGGCGAAGGCCGCCGTGCGCCCCGCCGTCAGCCCCAGGGCCATCAGGGCGAGGCAGCCCCAGAACACCGGCCCGCCCGGCCCGGCGGCGAAGTTGCGCAGCAGCCGCTCGGCGCTCTCCCAGTCCGGCACGGGCAGCCACTCCACCTGCTGGGACTGTCCACTGGACACCAGCGCCAGCGGCAGCAGGGCGACGACCGCCGCCCCGGCCGCCCGCGCCCACGCCCCCCACACCCGCCGGGGCGCGCGCAGCAGAACGAGCGTGAGCGCGTGCGCGCAGAGCACCAGGACGGCCAGCTCGTGCAGCAGACACGTCACCGCGACGACGCCGCCGTAGACCCACCAGACGCGCGACCGTGAGGACTTCGCACGCGCCACGGTCCCGTCGCCGGCGCCTGCCTCCGCCTCGGCAGCCGCATCCTCATCCGCATCGGCGTGGGCGCCTCCGCGCTCGTCCAGCGCCCGCGCGAGCAGCAGCGTCGCGCCCGCCCCTCCCGCCGCGACCAGCGCGTAGGAGCGGCCCTCCTGCGCGTAGTGGCCGGCGAGCGGGGTCACCGCGTACAGCAGGCCCGCCCACAGGCCGACGCGGGGCCGGGCCAGCCGCGCTCCGAGGGCGGCGACCAGGGCGGCGGTGGCGGCGGCCCCGCAGACCGAGGGCAGCCGCAGCACGACCTCGCCCGGACGGACGGCGAGGACGACGTGCATGAACAGGTAGTAGAGGCCGTGCACCGCGTCCACCTCGTGCAGCAGCCGCCAGATCTGCGGCACGGTGCGCCGGGCGACCTGGAAGGTGACGGCCTCGTCACGCCACATGCCGCCGCGGTCGAGGCCCCACAGCCCGACGGCGGACATGACGGCCGCGGGCACGGCGACGGCCAGGACTCGGGTACGGGCTGTCTTCTGCGAGCGTCCACACACCACGGCGCCGATTGTGCGGTGCGCACCCACCCATCACGGCGATTGACGCCTCATTAGGTATGTAATGGAGCAAAAGAGACAGTCATCATGCTTACCATCCGCCGTGATGGACACCTCGAAGCACCGTCACCGCCGTCTTCCGGCCCTCGCGCTCGCGTGGCTCGCCACCCGCGCCCTGATGCTGTGGCTGCTCGTCCACAGCGCCTCGCCACTGCTGGGCGGCGGGCGGGTGGCCCGCGAGGTGTGGGGCCTGTACCACCGCTGGTACGGCGTCCTCGTCCACGGCGGTCTTCCCGCGCACGACCCGCTGTGGCAGTACCCGCCCGGCGCCGGCCCGGTCCTGCTGTCGCCCGCGCTGCTGCCGGGCCTGACGTACTTTCAGGCCTTCGTCGCCCTCACCGTCGCAGCCGACGCCGTGATCCTCCTGACGCTGGCCCGCGCGGGCGCCCGGCCCGGCCGTTCCCTGCTCGGCGCGGCCCTGTGGACGGGCGGACTCCCGCTGCTGCTGCACGTTCCCCTCGTGCGCTACGACGTGCAGGTCACCGCCCTCGCCGTCCTGTCCCTCGCGTCCCTGTCGCGCTCCCCGCGCGCGGGCGGCGCCCTCGCCGCGCTCGGCGCGGTGGTGAAGGTGTGGCCGGCGCTGGTGCTGCTGGGCACGCCGAGGGGCCGTGACAGCGGGTCGGCGTGGCGCTCGGCGGCGACGACGGGAGCCTGCGCGCTGGCGCTCCTGGCCCTGGCGTTCCGCGATCCCCTCTCCTTCCTGCGGCAACAGGGCGCGCGGGGCGTGCAGATCGAGTCCCTGGGCGGCACCGCCCTCTCCCTCGCCTCGCACGCCGGATGGCCGGGCACGGCCCGCTACCGGTACGGCGCGATGGAGTTCGTCGGCCCCTACGTCTCCTCCGTCGCCCACGTCTCGCTGGCGCTCACCGCCGTGGCCCTCGCCCTTCTGGTGCTGTGGCGCGTCCGCTCCCGCCGGCACACCCGGGCCACGCCCTGCGACGCCGCCCTGAGCGCCGTCCTGCTGTTCACCGTCACCAGCAGGGTGATCAGCCCGCAGTACATGATCTGGCTGCTCGGCCTGGCCGCCGTCTGCCTCACCTCACGGCACACCACCCAGCGCCCGGTGGCCCTGCTGCTGCTGGCGGCGACCGCGGTCAGCACGCTGATCTACCCCATGCACTACTGGGAGGTCATCAGCTGCTCCTGGACCGGCACCACCCTGATGCTCGTCCGCAACGGCCTGCTGACCTGGGCCGCCTGCCTCTCCTACCGGCGCCTGTGGCGCACCGCCCCACCCCCGCCCCCCACCGTCACGAGCACCCACCCCCGACCCCGGACCACCCCCCGGACCCGGACCTCCGCGTCCCTCTGAAGCAGAGCGGTGGACGGCCGTGCTCCACGTACCGCTGCCGGGACACGGCGACCGCGTGCTCGACCTGGCCGGACTCCTCGCGCTGGCCGGTGGGTTGCACCACGAGGGGCTGATCGCCGCCGGCGGTTCGCAGGGCGGGGAGCAGGCGGGGGCGCGGTGGGCGGGCCGGCCGTCGGCTACAGGGCTCTGATCGCCGCCGAGGTGGCTCGGGCCAGCGCGGCCAGGTAGCCCTTGGGGAGCTTCGGGCTGCGGATGACCACCGAACGCCAGTAGAGCGGGCCGGAGATCAGGTCGAGGGCCAGTTCCCCGTTCAGGCCGGCGCGCAGCTCGCCGCGCCGCTCGGCCGCCGCCACGATCTTGAGGGCGACCTCCTCCTGGCCCTCCTTCAGCGCCTTCTGAAGCGCCTCGGCGATCTCGGGGTTGCGGGCCGCCTCGGCCTGGAGGTCGGGAATGATCTGCGAGGCCACCGGGTGGCGCAGCGCGCGCGAGGTCAGTTCGTAGAGCATGCGCAGGTCGCCCTCCAGGCTGCCCGTCTCCGGGGCGGGCAGACCCTGCACGGCGATCACCGAGACGATGTCGAGGACCAGGTGCAGCTTGGAGCGCCAGCGCCGGTACACCGCGGTCTTGCCCACGCCGGCGCGGCGGGCGATGCCCTCGATGGACATCCGTGCGTAGCCGACGGTCGCGAGCTCCTCGAACACGGCGGCCCGGATGGCTTCCGTCACATCCTCGCGGAGCACGGCCGCGCCCGCGGGCGCCCTGCGGCGCGGGCGCACCTGGGGTCCGTCGGCGTTCGTCGCGTCAGTCGTCATACGAACCAGCATAGGGCGTTACGACGAAACGGTTGCGTCCCGACGTCAATTCGGCCTACTCTCACGTTGCGACGATACGGACCCGTCCCGACGTAAGAAAACGTGAAGAAAAGCGTAAGGAAACGTCGTGCGACCTCGTGCCGGACGCCCGCGCCCCCTCCCCCGAGTGAAAGCAGCGGATGTGAGTCAGGTCCTCCACACACCGCCCCGTACCGAGGCCGCGCCCCACGGCGACCTCGCGGCCCTGGCGGCCCGGCACGGCCTCACGGTCAGCGGCGCCCGTCCTTCCCTGCCGGAGTACATCCGCCAGCTCTGGGCGCGCCGCCACTTCATCACCGCGTTCGCCACCGCCAAGCTCACCACGACCTACAGTCAGGCGAAGCTCGGCCAGGTCTGGCAGGTGATGACCCCACTGCTGAACGCGGCGGTGTACTACTTCATCTTCGGTGTGCTGCTGAACACCAAACGGGGCGTGGCCGACTTCATCCCGTTCCTGGTCACGGGCGTCTTCGTGTGGACGTTCACCCAGACCTCGATCATGACCGGCACCCGCGCCATCTCCGGCAACATCGGCCTGGTGCGCGCCCTGCACTTCCCGCGCGCCGCGCTGCCGATCTCGTTCTGCCTCCAGCAGCTGCAGCAGCTGCTGTTCTCGATGGCCGCCCTGGTGTTCATCCTGCTCGCCGTCGGCGTCCCGCCGTCGCTGTCCTGGTTCCTCGTGCTCCCGGCCCTGACGCTTCAGTTCGTCTTCAACGCCGGCGTCTCCATGATCATGGCCCGGCTGGGCGCCAAGACCCCCGACATCGCCCAGCTGATGCCGTTCGTCCTGCGCACCTGGATGTACATCTCCGGTGTGATGTGGAGCATCGACAACCTGATCAAGCAGCACCACGGCATGCCGCCCTGGCTCGGCGACCTGCTGCGGGCCAACCCCGCCGCCGTCTACATCGACCTGATGCGCTTCGCGCTCATCGACACCTTCCACGCGAGCCAGCTCCCGCCCCACGTGTGGCTGGTCGCCACCGGCTGGGCGCTGCTCGCCGGCGTCGGCGGGTTCATCTACTTCTGGAAGGCTGAGGAGACGTACGGCCGTGGCTGACATCACCGACACCGCACCCCGCACCGCCCCCGCCGAGCCCGTCGACGAACGGGCCCCGACCGTCATCGCGGACAGCGTCGACATCGTCTACCGCGTCAACGGCACCGTCGGCGGCAAGGGCAGCGCGACCGCCGCCCTCAACCGCATCGTGCGCCGCAAGCAGGCCGAGAAGGCGTCGGGCGTGCGCACCGTGCACGCCGTCAGGAACGTCTCCTTCGTCGCCTACAAGGGCGAGGCGATCGGGCTCATCGGCACCAACGGCTCCGGCAAGTCGACCCTGCTCAAGGCGATCGCCGGCCTGCTCCCCGTGGAACGCGGCAGGATCTACACCGACGGCCAGCCCTCCCTCCTCGGCGTCAACGCGGCCCTGATGAGCGACCTGACCGGCGAGCGCAACGTCTACCTCGGCGGTCTGGCCATGGGCATGACGCGCGAGCAGATCAAGGAGCGCTACCAGGAGATCGTCGACTTCTCGGGCATCAACGAGAAGGGCGACTTCATCTCCCTGCCCATGCGCACCTACTCCTCCGGCATGGGCTCCCGGCTGCGGTTCTCCATCGCCGCCGCCAAGGACCACGACGTCCTCCTCATCGACGAGGCCCTGGCCACCGGCGACGCCAAGTTCCGCAACCGCTCCGCGGAACGCATCCGCGAGATGCGCGAGCACGCCGGAACCGTGTTCCTCGTCAGCCACAGCAACAGCTCGATCCTGGAGACCTGCGAGCGCGCCCTGTGGCTGGAGCGCGGCGAACTGCGCATGGACGGCCCCGCGGAGGACGTCGTCAAGGCCTACGAGGCCTTCACGTCGGACCCCAAGGCCAAGAAGAAGCCCGCGGCCAAGTAGCCGCACCCGCCCACGTCGTCGAAGGGGCCCCCGAGCCGTACGGCTCGGGGGCCCCTTCGACGCACCGGGACCACGGACCGACTACGAGTGCGTCCGCAGCAGCGTGCGCATGGTCCGCATGGCCACCGACAGGTTGGCCAGGTCGAACGTCTCCGACGTCTGGATCTCCTCCAGCGTCGTGCGCGCCCGGCCCAGGATCGCCGCGTTGCGCTCCTCCCACGCCTTGAACCGCTGCTCGGGCGTCGAGGACCCGTTGCCCACCGCCAGGACGTCGGCCGTCAGCGCCGCGTGCGCCGCGTACAGGTCCTCACGGATCGACGCGCGGGCCATGGACTGCCAGCGGTCGGCGCGCGGCAGCTCGATGATGCGGTCCATCAGCTGGGTGATGCGCAGCCGGTCGGCGAGGTCGTAGTACACCTCGGCGACGTCCAGCGGGTCCTTGCCCATGCGGTCGGCCACCGAGACGATGTCCAGCGCCGGGAACGCCGAGGAGAATCCCGCCACCCGCGTGGCCAGCTCGTCCGGGACGCCCGCGGCGGTCAGCTCGTCGTAGATGCGCTGCCACCACTCCAGGTCCGCGCCCCGCAAGAGCTTCGTCAGCTGCGACCACACCAGCTCGACGCGCTCGGCGAAGAACCCGACCGTCTCCGCCAGCTGCAACGGCTGCGGCCGGTTGTTCAGCAGCCAGCGCGTCCCGCGCTCGACGAGGCGCCGCGAGTGCAGCCGGATCCGGGTCTGCACCTCGGCCTCGACCCGGTTGTCGAGGTCCTCCACCGCGTCCCACACCGGCGCCGCGCGGAAGATCGCCCGGGCCGCGGTCTGCGCCCGCACGATCTCCTCGAGCGACGCGCCCGTCTCCTCGCGCAGCCGGTGCAGATACGTCGTGCCGCCCGTGTTGACCGTGTCGTTGACCAGGACGGTCGTGGTGATCTCACGGCGCAGCGGGTGGTTGTCGATGCTCTCGGGGAACCGCTCGCGCAGCGCCGTCGGGAAGTACGTGTGCAGCAGGCCACGCAGGTAGTCGTCGTCGGGCAGCGAGGTGTGCAGCAGCTCGTCCGACACCGTGATCTTCGTGTACGCCAGCAGGACGGCCGTCTCCGGGCTGGTCAGCCCCTGGCCGGCGCCCAGCCGCTCACGGATCTGCCGGTCGGTGGGCAGGAACTCCAGCGCACGGTCCAGGTGCCCCTCGCGCGCCAGGTGGCGCATGAAGCGCTGCTGGGCGTGGAGCATGTCCTTGGACTGGGCGAGCGCGTTGGCGATCGCCGTGTTCTGCGCGTAGTTGTTGCGCAGGACCAGCGCGCCGACCTCGTCGGTCATCTCCGCGAGCAGCTTGTTGCGCTGCTTGACGGTCATGTCTCCGTCGGTCACCAGCCCGTTGAGCAGGATCTTGATGTTCACCTCGTGGTCGGAGGTGTCCACGCCCGCGCTGTTGTCGATGGCGTCCGTGTTGATCCTGCCGCCGAGCAGGGCGAACTCGATCCGGCCGAGCTGGGTCAGGCCCAGGTTGCCGCCCTCGCCGACGACCTTGACACGCAGATCGGCGCCGTCCACCCGGATCGGGTCGTTGGCCTTGTCGCCGACGTCCGCGTTCGACTCCGAGGACGACTTCACGTACGTGCCGATGCCGCCGTTCCACAGCAGGTCCACCGGCGCCCGCAGGATCGCCTTCATCAGGTCGGCCGGCGTCAGCTTGGCGACGCCCGCCTCGATGCCGAGCGCCGCGCGGATGTGCGCGTTGACGGGGATCGCCTTGGCCGTGCGGGGGAAGATCCCGCCGCCGGCCGACAGCAGCGACGTGTCGTAGTCGGCCCAGCTGGAACGGGGCAGCTCGAACAGCCGGCGGCGCTCCGCGTACGAGGTCGCCGCGTCCGGCTCGGGGTCGATGAAGATGTGCCGGTGGTCGAAGGCGGCCACCAGCCGGATGTGCTCGCTGAGCAGCATGCCGTTGCCGAACACGTCACCGGACATGTCGCCGATGCCGACGACGGTGAAGTCCTCGGCCTGCGTGTCCACGCCCAGCTCGCGGAAGTGCCGCTTGACCGACTCCCAGGCCCCGCGGGCGGTGATGCCCATGCCCTTGTGGTCGTAGCCGGCCGAGCCGCCCGATGCGAACGCGTCGCCGAGCCAGAAGTCGTAGGACTGGGCGACCTCGTTGGCGATGTCCGAGAACGTGGCGGTGCCCTTGTCGGCGGCGACCACCAGGTAGGTGTCGTCCTCGTCGTGGCGCACGACGTCGACCGGCGGCACGACCTCCCCGCCGACCATGTTGTCGGTGATGTCGAGGAGCGCCGAGATGAACGTCCTGTAGCTGGAGATGCCCTCGGCGAGCCACGCGTCGCGGTCCACCGCCGGGTCGGGCAGCTGCTTGGCGACGAAGCCGCCCTTCGCGCCGACCGGCACGATGACGGTGTTCTTCACCATCTGCGCCTTGACCAGGCCCAGGACCTCGGTGCGGAAGTCCTCACGCCGGTCGGACCAGCGCAGACCGCCGCGCGCGACCTTCCCGAACCGCAGGTGCACGCCTTCCACCTGCGGCGAGTACACCCAGATCTCGAACGCGGGCCGGGGCGCCGGCAGGTCCGGGATGGCCTGCGGGTCGAACTTCATCGACACGTAGTCGTGCGGACGGCCGTCCGAGCGCCGCTGGAAGAAGTTCGTGCGCAGCGTCGCCTTGATGACCGTCAGGAACGAGCGCAGGATGCGGTCCTCGTCGAGCGAGGCGACCTGGTCGAGCGCGGCCTCCAGCTCCTCCAGCAGGGCGTCGACGATCTCGTGCCCGGCGCGCTGCCGGTCGGGCGACATCCGCGCCTCGAACAACGACACCAGCAGCCGCGTGGTGTGCACGTTCGTGCGGAGCGTGTCCTCCATGTAGTCCTGGCTGAAGGTGGACCCGGCCTGCCGCAGGTACTTGGCGTACGCGCGCAGCACCGTGGCCTGCCGCCAGTCCAGCCCGGCGCCCAGCACCAGCGCGTTGAATCCGTCGTTCTCGGCCCGGCCGGTCCAGGTCGCGGAGAACGCCTCCTGGAACCGCTCGCGCCCGTCGTCGCCGAAGAAGTCGCCGCCGGGGCCGGCCAGCGCCTTGGGGATGCGCAGACCGAAGTCGTAGATCCACGCGTGCGTGCGGTCCGAGCAGCGCAGCTCGTAGGGCCGCTCGTCGATCACCTCGACGCCGAGGCGGCTGAGCACCGGCAGCACCGCCGACAGGGAGATCGCGTCACCCTTGCGGTAGATCTTGAAGCGGCGCTCGTCGGGAGCGGCGCCCACCGGCTCGTACAGGCTCAGCGAGAAGCTCCGCTCCTCGCTCAGCCGCTCCACGTGGACCAGGTCGGACACCGCGGCCCGCGGCGTGTGGTCGGCCTTGTAGCCCTCGGGGAAGGCGTTGCCGTAGCGCCGCGACAGCTCCGCGGCCCGCTCCTCGCCGAGTTCGGCGTTGAGCGCCTCGGAGAACGCGTCGGCCCAGGACCTCGCCGCCTCCACCAGGCGCGCCTCGATGCGCTCCTTGTCGGCGTCGGACAGCTCCGGCAGCTCGGTGCCCTGCGGGACGCGGACCACGAAGTGCAGCCGCGACAGGATCGACTCGGTGTTCCAGGCGGTGAAGTCGACGCTCGTCCCGCCCAGCTCCTCCTTCAGGATGTCGATGATCCGCAGCCGCACGCCCGTGGTGTAGCGGTCGCGCGGCAGGTAGACGAGCGCGGAGTAGTAGCGCCCGTACTCGTCCTGCCGCAGGTAGAGCCGCAGCCGCCGCCGCTCCTGGAGGTACAGCACGCTGGTGACGATGGAGCGCAGCTCGTCCACCGGTGTCTGGAACAGCTCGTCGCGCGGGTAGGTCTCCATGATCTGGAGCAGGTCGCGGCCGTCGTGGCTGTCGGGCGAGAACCCGGCGCCCTTCAGCACGGCCTGGACCTTGCGCCGCACCACCGGCACCCGCGACACGGACTCGGTGTAGGCGGCGGAGGAGAAGAGCCCCAGGAACCGCCGCTCGCCGACGACGTTCCCGTCGGCGTCGAACTTCTTGACGCCGACGTAGTCCAGGTAGGACGGCCGGTGCACGGTGGCCCGGCTGTTCGCCTTGGTCAGCACCAGCAGCTTGTGCTCACGCGCCTTGGCCCGGGCGTCGGCCGGGAGCCGCTCGAACGACGGGCTGACGGGGTGGGCGTCGCCGTCGGCGTGGTGCGGGTCGGAGCGCAGGATGCCCAGGCCGGTGCCCGGGACGGCGGCGAGGGAGTCGTCCCCGCGCAGCTGGTACTCCCGGTAGCCGAGGAAGGTGAAGTGGTCGGCGGCCAGCCAGCGCAGCAGCTCGCGGGCCTCGTCGACGTCGGGCTGCGCCAGATCGCCGGGGACGGGCTCCTCGGGGAGTCCGTCGGCGACCCGCAGCGCCGTGTCGCGCATCTTCTCCCAGTCCTCGACGGCCTCGCGGACGTCGGACAGGACGCGCAGCAGGTCGCCGGTGATCTGCTTCAGGTCGGCCCGGTCGGTCTCACGGTCGATCTCGACGTGGATCCACGACTCGATGTGCCCGTCGTGCGGCAGCTCCACGGCCGCGGGCGGGACGCTCAGCACCTCGATCAGCCGGCCCGCGACATCGCGCCGCACGACGACCTGCGGGTGGATGACGACGTGGATGCCCCGGCCCTGCCGGGTCAGCTCGTTGGTGACGGAGTCGACGAGGAACGGCATGTCGTCCGTGACCACCTCGACGACGGAGTGGCTGCACGTCCACCCGTTCTCCTCGACGCTGGGCGTGTGGACCCGCACGCTGGCGGTGCCCTGCGGGCGGCTCTCGGCCAGCCGGTAGTGCGACACCGCGGCGCCGAAGACGTCGACCGGGTCGCGGCCGCTCAGGTCCTCCGGCGAGGTGTGCAGGTAGTAGCGATGGAGGAACGCGAGGAGGGCCGCGTGGTCCGGGATCCCCGGAGTGCCCTCGCCCGTCGTCCCAGTCGGTAGATGCCCCCCGACCGGGCTGTTCTCAGCGACCCGCGCCGCCCTCTCGAGCAGCTCGGCCTTGGCTTCGTCCAGCTTGGTCTGCATTGTCCTCTGACTCCTGTCGCGCGCCGTTGCGTGACGTAGAAGGAAGTACGGGCTCTTCCCCTGCGACCCGGCGCCACGGCCCGGGATCTCCGGACTGCTCCGACGCTATGCCGCAAGGTGAGACGAGCGGGGGGATATCAGCCATTCTCGGCACCGCTCCGGGGTGTGACGCTGCTCTCCGCGTCGTCTGCCTCCGGGATGCGCACGCCGCCCGGGGGTCCCTTGCGACCCCGTCCCGCCCGCGCCGACCAGCGACCGCCGCCCGGTGGCGGAGATGGTCCGCACACACCGGGCGCAGGGCAGGGGCGACGTTGCCCCCGCGAGATATCGCGCTGATCACGCCACCAGGCTATCGCTCCCCACCGGGCCGCCGTCATGAGCCGTATGTGTACAAAAGGCGGGTCGGAACTTTGACGTTCTGCACAGCTCGCGCGGCCGCCCGGACGGCTATGGGGCGACCGCAGGGACGGCCGGGTCACGCGTCGCGCACGAGGCGGGCGGGAACACGGGAAAAGTCGACGGCGGCCCCGGCCCGCGGGACGCTGGGAACGCCCCCTCCGGGCGGACCCACCCGCCGGGAGCCCCGTCGGCCGTGCCGACGCACGCCCGAGAGGAGACGTCCACCATGACCACGAAGATCCTCATCGTCACCGGCGACGCGGCGGAATCCCTGGAGGTCCTCTACCCCTACCAGCGCCTGCGCGAGGAAGGCTACGAGGTCCACATCGCCGCGCCCGCCCGCAAGCGGCTCCGGTTCGTCGTCCACGACTTCGAGCCCGGCTTCGACACCTACACCGAGAAACCCGGCTACACCTGGCCCGCCGACCTCGCCTTCGCCGAGGTCGATCCCGGAGCGTACGCCGCCGTCGTCGTCCCCGGCGGACGCGCGCCCGAGTATCTGCGCAACGACCCCGAACTCCGCAAGATCGTCAAGTCGTTCTTCGACGCCGACAAGCCCGTCGCCCAGATCTGCCACGGGCCCCTGCTGACGGCCGCCGCCGACGCCCTGCACGGCCGGCGCGTCACCGCCTATCCGGCGCTTGAGCTCGACATGCAGTCGGCCGGGGCCACCTTCCAGGACGCCGAGGCGGTGGTCGACGGCGCCCTCGTCTCCGCGCGGGCCTGGCCCGACCATCCGGCCTGGATGCGCGAGTTCCTCGCGGTCCTGCGCGCCAAGGCACCGGCGACCTGACCCGCCCGCCCCGCCCACGCGGCCGTGTGCACCCGCCTGGGTTCACGCATCCGTGTTCACGCGGCTGTGGTCACGCGGCTGTCGTCACGCGGCCGTGGCCAGGCGTCCCGCGACCTCCACGGCCTCGTCCAGGGTGTCCACCACCGGCACGCCGACGCCCTCCAGGCTGGCCCGGCTGTGCGACCCGCCGGTGTACAGCACAGCCCGCGCCCCGACGTGCAGCGCGGCCACCGCGTCGTCGGCGGCGTCCCCGATCACGACGGTGCGGGCCGGCTCGACCCCGGTCAGCTCTCTCAGGTGCCGCACCATGTGCTCGGCCTTGCTGCCCCCGGAGGGCCCGGTCCGCCCGTCCACCCGGACGAAGTGCGGCTCGATCCCGAACCCGCGCACCAGCGGGACGAGTTCCTCGTGCTCGTACATGCTCAGCAGGGACTGGCTGTGCCCCGCCGACCGCCACCCCGCGAGCAGTCCCTCCGCGCCGTCGGTCAGCCGGCACCCCACGCGGTGCTCGGCGTAGTACCGGTGGAAGACGCCGTCCATCAGCTCCCACTCGGCGTCCGTGGGCAGCCTGCCCATCAGCCGCTCGTAGAACTTCGGCACCGGCACGCAGTACAGCGCCCGGTACTGCTCCAGCGTGATCGGTGTCAGACCCAGCTCGCCGAAGGCCGCGTTGGTGGCCCCGACGATCGCTTCGTTGTCGTGGAACAGGGTCCCGTTCCAGTCCCAGACGATGTGCGCCGCTTCGTGCTTCCCCATACCCGCAAACGTACCCGCCCCCACCGACAGTCAAGTGGACGACCGTGGCGGCGGCCTTCTCACTCGCCCGGGCCGACCAGGTTCGCGATCTCCTGCGGGGCGAACCACAGCAGTTCGTGGTCCTCGGCGCCGTCCACGACGAACTGCGCGTCGTCGTCCCCGCCGTCCGCCGCCGCGAGGGCCTTCGCGGCTGCGGTGACGTCCGCCTCCGCGTCCCCGGCGTCCACGTGCACGGCGGCCGCCTTGCCCAGCCGCACGGCGCCCGTCACCCGCACCTCGCCCAGCGCCGCCGGGTCGAGTCCGCGGTCGGGGTCGACGGCGGTCGCGCGGTCGGGGACGTCCACGGCGACCACGACGCGCCGCCGCGGGGCCGCCTGGTCCGCCGCGAGGAGCCGCAGGGAGGCGAGCGCGGCCCTGCTGAGCGCCGCGTACTCCAGCTCCTCGATGTCGTCGGAGAGGTACCACTCGCGCAGCGCGGGCGTGACGGCGTAGGCGACGAGCGGCTCTGCCCCCAGCTCACCCGTCCGGTGCGCCTCGGCGAGAGCGGGGAGGGTCAGGGGGACGTAGACGCGCATGGCGGACCGCTCATTTCGTGATCGGTGGAGGCAGTGCACCGGGAGGCGGCGACGCGCCTGCCCGGCGGCCTTCAGGATACGTGCGGACGTCCCCTTTCGGGCCCCTGCCCCCACCCGCACGGACGTCAACCCGACGCCCCGGAACCCACCCGGTCCACCCCCGTGAAACCGGGCTCCGGGCACCCCGGTCCGCCCCTGATGGGTGAACTTCCGGCACCCCCGACACGGGCGCACCCCTGGCTTGCCGCCGTCGGCCGCGACCCCGTACAAGATCCACAACGGCAAGTTACCGCCCGGTACAACCCGGGCCCACCGAACGGGGACCCCATGGACAAGGTCATGACGAGGACGCAGCCCCACCCCGGCTCCCGCCCGCCCGGCGCCCGCCCCGCAGGCGCCCGCCCACCCGGCCGTCGTGACACCCGCCGCCCCGCCGGCGCACCCCCGCGCACCCCCGGCGGCGGCTCCCCGCGCACGGCGCCGGCCGGCGGCCGCCCACCCGGCCCGCCCGGCGCCGGCCCCTCCACCCGCCCCGCCGACAGCCGCCCGGCGACCACCGGGACCCCGGCCGGCCCGCTGCCCCAGCCGCGCCCCACCGACCTCTTCGCCGACCGCCTCCTCGCCGTCCTGAGCGGCCGCCGCCCTGTCCACTACATGCTGCGCCACACCCGCGGCGCCGCCTATGACGACCTGGCGCACCTCGCCGAGCGCGGCCCCCTGCGCACCGTCCACGGCGCCCGCCCCGTCGTCCGCGACATCGGCTACTTCGTCCCCCGCCCCGGCGCGATCGAGGCCTTCGCCCGGATCGGCGCCGGCGACCGCGTACGCGCCATGGCCTTCCGTCTGGAACTCGGCAGGGACCGCCGCTGGCGCTGCACCGCCGTCGAACTCGACGGCCACCGCCGATCACCCGCCCAGGACGCCTGACGGCCCGCACGACGCCCCCAGGACCGCCCCCTCCCCCAAGTCGTCCGACAAGGCGGCAAGGGACCGCACGCGAGGGGGCCGGGCCACCCCCAGGTGACCCGGCCCCCTCGAACCGCCGCACGACCGCGCGAGCCGGCTACTTCTTGCGGCGCCGCCCGGCCTTCGCCTGCTTACGGCGCTCCGCGCGCGTGAGACCGTCGGCCTCGGAACGCACCGGCTCCTCGTCGTCCTCGAAGTCGCCCTCGATCGTGCCGCCCTCGCCGTCCACCGTCGGCGCCGAGAAGTGCAGCTGACGACGCTGCGGAGCGTCCAGCCCCTTCGCACGGATCTCCGGACGCGAACCCGCCTGCGCCGGCACCACGTCCTGCTTGCCCATGTCGACCGGCTCGGCGTCCTGGACCGGAACCTCCTCGACCTGCTGCTCCACCTGGACCTCCAGGTTGAACAGGTAGCCGACGGACTCCTCCTTGATGCCGTCCATCATCGCGGAGAACATGTCGAAGCCCTCACGCTGGTACTCCACCAGCGGGTCCTTCTGCGCCATCGCGCGCAGACCGATGCCCTCCTGGAGGTAGTCCATCTCGTAGAGGTGCTCGCGCCACTTGCGGTCCAGCACCGACAGCACGACCCGGCGCTCCAGCTCACGCATGATCTCCGAGCCGAGCTGCGCCTCCCGCGACTCGTACTGCTCGCGGATGTCGTCCTTGATGGACTCCGAGATGAACTCCGCCGTCAGACCCGCCCGGTCGCCGGCCGCCTCCTCCAGCTCCTCCACGGTGACCTTCACCGGGTACAGCTGCTTGAAAGCGCCCCACAGCCGGTCCAGATCCCAGTCCTCGGGGAAGCCCTCGGCGGTCTCCGCGCCGACGTACGCGTCGATCGTGTCGTCCATGAAGTGATGGATCTGCTCCTGCAGGTCCTCACCCTCCAGGACCCGGCGGCGCTCGCCGTAGATGACCTCACGCTGCCGGTTGAGGACCTCGTCGTACTTCAGGACGTTCTTACGCGTCTCGAAGTTCTGCTGCTCCACCTGCGACTGCGCCGACGCGATCGCCCGCGTCACCATCTTGTTCTCGATCGGCACGTCGTCCGGCACGTTCGCCATCGACATCACGCGCTCGACCATCTGAGCCTTGAACAGCCGCATCAGGTCGTCGCCCAGCGACAGGTAGAACCGCGACTCGCCCGGGTCGCCCTGACGGCCGGAACGACCGCGCAGCTGGTTGTCGATGCGCCGCGACTCGTGCCGCTCGGTACCGAGGACGTACAGCCCGCCGAGTTCCTTGACCTCCTCGAACTCGGCCTTCACCGCACGCTCGGCCTTCTCCAGCGCGGCGGGCAGCGCCTGCGCCCACTCCTCGATGTGCTCCTCGGGGTCCAGACCCCGCTGACGCAGCTCCGCCTCGGCCAGGTCGTCCGGGTTGCCGCCCAGCTTGATGTCCGTGCCACGGCCGGCCATGTTCGTCGCCACCGTGACCGCACCCTTGCGGCCCGCCTGCGCGACGATCGACGCCTCACGCTCATGGTGCTTGGCGTTCAGCACCTCGTGCTGGATGCCCCGCTTGGACAGCTGCTGCGACAGGTACTCGGACTTCTCGACCGACGTCGTGCCGACGAGGATCGGCTGACCCTTCTCGTGCTTCTCGGCGATGTCGTCGACGACCGCCTCGAACTTCGCGACCTCGGTGCGGTAGATCAGGTCCGACTGGTCCTTGCGCACCATCGGCCGGTTCGTCGGGATCGGCACCACGCCGAGCTTGTAGATCTGGTGGAACTCCGCGGCCTCGGTCATGGCCGTACCGGTCATGCCGCAGAGACCGGGCTGCTCCTTGCCGTCATGGTCGTGCCGCTTGTACAGGCGGAAGAAGTTCTGCAGGGTGATCGTCGCGAGCGTCTGGTTCTCGTCCTTGATGTCCACCCCTTCCTTCGCCTCGATCGCCTGGTGCATGCCCTCGTTGTAGCGGCGGCCGGCGAGGATACGGCCCGTGTGCTCGTCGACGATCATGACCTCGCCGTCCATGACGACGTAGTCCTTGTCCTTCTTGAAGAGCTCCTTCGCCTTGATGGCGTTGTTCAGGTAGCCCACCAGAGGCGTGTTCACCGACTCGTAGAGGTTGTCGATGCCCAGCCAGTCCTCGACCTTGCTGACACCCGCCTCGTGGATGGCGACCGTGCGCTTCTTCTCGTCGACCTCGTAGTCGCCGGTCTCCTCGATGCCCTTCAGCGGGTTGCCGGCCTCGCCCTTCTTCAGCCGCGTCACCAGCTTGGCGAAGTCGCCGTACCACTTCGTGGCCTGATCGGCCGGACCCGAGATGATCAGCGGCGTACGCGCCTCGTCGACCAGGATCGAGTCCACCTCGTCGACGATGGCGAAGTTGTGACCGCGCTGCACCAGCTCGTCCTGCGCCCACGCCATGTTGTCGCGCAGGTAGTCGAAGCCGAACTCGTTGTTCGTGCCGTACGTGATGTCGCACGCGTACTGCTCACGCCGCTGGGCCGGCGTCATGTTGGCCAGGATGCAGCCGACTTCCAGACCCAGGAACTTGTGGACGCGCCCCATCATCTCGGAGTCGCGCTCGGCCAGGTAGTCGTTGACCGTGATCAGGTGAACGCCCTTGCCGGACAGCGCGTTCAGATACGCGGGCAACGTGCCGACGAGCGTCTTGCCCTCACCGGTCTTCATCTCGGCCACATAGCCGAGGTGCAACGCGGCGCCACCCATGATCTGCACGTCGTAGTGACGCTGGCCGAGGACGCGCTTCGCGGCCTCGCGCACGGTGGCGAACGCCTCGGGCAGCAGGTCGTCCAGGGTCTCGCCATCGGCGTACCGCTGCTTGTACTCCTCGGTGAGGGCCCGCAGCTCGGCGTCGGAGAGGTCGACGAAGTCCTCTTCGATGGAGTTGACCTGGTCCGCGATGCGGTGCAGCTTGCGCAGGATCTTGCCTTCGCCTGCACGCATGATCTTCGAGAGGACGGACACGGGGGTTGGTCTCCTTGCCGGTCGGGCCTGGGACGGTCGGTTTCCTTTGACTTACTGAGCAACGGCCATCGTATGCGAGGACCCCACCGCGCCGGGAGGCCTGCCGGACGAGGACCGCACACTGCTGCGCACCTGCTCCTGAAATCTTCTTCACAGGGGACAACGGCCGGACGCCGCCGATGGTGCCGCCCCCGCCCGACGAATTGCGCGAATTGTGATCACCCGCTCACCCACCGTCGGGAACTGGCGTCCGACACGGCCCCCCGCGCAGAATCGCCCGATGGAGCCCGCACCCCCCACCCTCACCGGCGCCCGCCTGATCCTGCGCCCCCTCGACCCGCGCGACACCGACGCCGTATACACCGCGGCCCAGGACCCCGACATCCAGCGCTGGACCACGATCCCCTCCCCCTACCTGCGCGAACACGCCCGCAGCTTCATCGAACTGCTCGCCCCCGAGGGCTGGGCCACCGGCTCCATGTTCACCTTCGGCGTCTTCCTCCCCGACGACGGACCCCTCACCGGCGTCCTCAGCCTCACCATGCGCGCCCCCGGCACCGCCGAGGTCGGCTTCTGGACCGCCAAGGAACACCGCGGCCACGGCTACACCGTCGAGGCCACCCTCACCGCCGCCCGCTGGGCCTTCACCGACCTCGGAATCGACCGCGTCGAATGGCGCGCCGAGGTCGGCAACGAAGCCTCCCGCGCCGTCGCCGACAAAGCCGGCTTCACCCCGGAAGGCGTCCTGCGTTCCGCCATCGCCAACAAGGGCGTACGACGCGACTGCCGGCTCGCCGCCCTCCTCCCGTCCGACCTCGGACTGCCCTCCACCACGCCCTACCTCCCCGCGCCCCCGCCCGCCGCACCGCCCACGACCGCGGCCCCCGACGGACTCCCCAGGCCCTGACCGCACTGTCAGACCCACCCCCTATCGTGCGATCCATGACGACCCCGCACCCAGCCACCGAGCTCTCCGCAGACGAAGCCCGCCGCATCGCCCTGCGGGCCCAGGGCTTCCTCGGCACGCCCGACCGCAGGGCCGGCGTGCGCGGCGTCCTGCGCCACCTCGGCGCGGTCCAGCTCGACACCATCTCGGTCCTGGCCCGCTCCCACGAACTGATCCCCTACGCCCGCCTGGGAGCCGTCGGCCGCAAGACCGTCGAGGACGCCTACTGGAAGGACACGCACGCCTTCGAGTACTGGTCCCACGCGGCCTGCATCCTCCCCATCGAGGAATGGCCCCACTTCGCCTTCCGCCGCCGCGCCTACCGCAACCGCCCGCAGTGGAACCACGACCTCCCCGAGGGCACCTACGAGCAGGTCGTCAAGCAGCTCCGCACCGAAGGCCCCCTCACCGCCACCGACTTGGGCGGAGCGAAGAAGACCAGCGAGTGGTGGGACTGGTCCGGCACCAAGGTCGCCGTCGAACGCGCCCTCATGTACGGCGAGGTGGTCTGCGTCGAACGCCGCGGCTGGAAACGCGTCTACGACCTCGCCGAACGCGCCGTCCCCGCCGGCCTGCTGCACGACGAACTGGACGACGCCGAGTGCCTGCGCCGCCTCGTCCGCCTGGCCGGCCGTTCCCTCGGCGTGGGCACGCGCGCGGACATCGCCGACTACCACCGCCTCAAGGGCGAACAGGTCGACGCCGTGATCGCCGACTCCGGTCTGGTCCCGGTCACCGTCGAAGGCTGGGGCAAGCCCGCCTGGGCCGACCCGGCAGCCCTGGAGACGCCCCCGCGCGGCCGCCACCGCACCACGCTCCTGTCCCCCTTCGACTCCCTGATCTGGGAACGCGCACGCACCGAGCGCATCTTCGGCTTCACGCACCGCCTGGAGGCCTACGTCCCCAAACCCAAACGGGTGTACGGCTACTTCGCGATGCCCGTCCTCGCCGGCGGCCGGCTCGTCGGCCGCGTGGACCCGGCACGCGAGGGCCGCACCCTCGTCGCCAAACAGGTCACCCTGGACGGCCCCAAGGCGGTCCCGGCGGTCGCCCAGGCCCTTCTCGAAGCCGCGACCTGGGTGGACTGCACGGACGTGCGCGTGGAACGCGTGGACGCCCCGGAACTGCGCGAACCGCTCAACCGGGAACTCGCCCGCACACTCGCCTGACGAGCACGGCGACCTTCGACGAGCGGCGCGAGCGGCGGCGAGCAACGGGCCGCAGGCAGCAGGCAGCAGGCAGCAGGCAGCAGGCAGCACGATCAGACGCAGACCAGGCGGCAGGCTGCGGGAAGCGCCGCCCGCTGGAGACAGCAGGGCCGGGTGGCTCAGCAGCCACCCGCGCCCGGTGTCAGCGGATCTCGAGGATCTTCTCCCGCATCGCGTACACGACCGCCTCCATCCTGGAGTGCAGCTGCAGCTTCTCCAGGATGTTGCGGACGTGGTTCTTCACGGTGTTCTCGGAGATGAACAACTCCTTGGCGATGTCACGGTTGTTCATCCCCGTCGCCACCAGCTTGAGCACCTCCAGCTCCCGGTCCGTCAGCCGCGGCGCGGGGACGAGCCTGCGCTCGTCGGTGCGCTGGATCATCGACTTGAACTCGGTGAGCAGCTTCGACGCCATGGAAGGGCTGATCTGCGACTGACCGTCCGCGACCGCGCGGATCGCGGTGGCGACCTCGTCCGTCGAGATCTCCTTGAGGAGGTAGCCCGTCGCGCCCGCCTTGATCGCCTCGTAGAGGTCGGCCTCCTCGTCGCTGATCGTCAGCATGATGATCTTCGCGCTCGGGGCCACCTCCTTGATGGACGTACAGGCCTCGATACCGCCGCGCTTGGGCATCCGGACGTCCATCAGCACGATGTCGGGCAGCAGGTCGGCCGCCTTGTCCACGGCCTCGGCGCCGTCGCCCGCCTCACCGACGACCTGGATGTCCTCCTCGGCCGCGAGCACGATCTCCAGCCCCCGGCGGAACAGAGCATGATCGTCCACGACGAGAACCCTGATGGGCTCCTTGCGTGAAGTGCCCCCGTCCGGGCCCATGCCGACGACGCCGTCGTCGGCATCGTCGTCCCGCATCGGTCCGAAGGTGTCCGCCATCGTTCCTCCCCCTGAAGGCTGTGGCCGTGGTCCTGAGCCATCGCCAACCCAAGGCAACGACCCACCGGTTGAGCCGCCCTGCCATGATTCCATGCTCGGACGACAACGCGGCGACAGAGCGAGGTGCCAGGGGCGCGCACGGGTGCCCCTGGGGGCGCACACGCGCTCCAGGGGCACACCGCTCGAACTCTCACGGGGCGGGGTCAGCCGCCCAGCGTGCCACCCGCCTCGGGGGCGTTCGCCTGAGCCACCATCGGGTCGGTGTCGAGGTAGATCACGCCGTAGTCGTAGGCGTGGCGCCGGTAGACGACGCTGGGCTGCTTCGTCTCGGAGTCGACGAACAGGTAGAAGTCGTGTCCGACCAGTTCCATCTCGTAGAGGGCCTGGTCGAGCGTCATCGGAGCGGCCACATGGGTCTTCTCGCGCACCACGAGGGGGCCGTCGCCCTGCACCTCGAGGGAGCCGATCTTCTTCGTCGGCACGCTGTTCGCCTCGCCGGACGGGACGGGCTGCCCGTCCCCGTTGAGCGTGGCCACACCCGGCACGTGGTCGGGCACCTCGGCCGCGGACAGCCTGCGGGAACCGCGGCGCGTGTATCGCTTGTCATGCTGCTTGCGCAGCTGCGCGTCCAGCTTCTCCGCCGCCAGGTCGAGTGCCGCGTACGCGTCGCTGGCCGACGCCTCCGCCCGGATCACGGGGCCGCGGGAGCGGAGCGTGATCTCCACTCGGTCGCACCGGTCGGCTTGTCGGGGGTTGGGCTCCTTGGACACCTCGACGTCGAGGCTGATCACCTTGCCGTCGAGCTTCTGGATCTTCTCCAGGTTCAGCTTCTCGGCCACGTGCTTGCGGAACCGCTCGGGCACCTCGGTCTTGCGGCCCTTGACGACGATGTCCACGCAGAACTCCGTTCCCGGATCACTCCGCTCGTCGGCGGAGCGTCTCCCTTTTGCACCAGGCTCCGGTGAGTACCGGAACCTCCGACTTGGTGACTTCCACCTCCTCCTCCCCCATGGGCGAGATCTACACCCCAGGTACTGCAGGGGATTACGAAAACCCGCAGCACGGCATTCGGATTTGAGAGGTGTGGCCTGCGGCTTTCCCTCACAACCGAACATATCTCGCCCGGACGGATGTCGTCACCCTCTACTGCGGCGTACCTCCGTTCAGGTGAATTGACTCTCTCATTACCTGCAACGACGCAAGTTCTCCATCAGTTCCGGTTTATTTCGAATGAGTCCGGCGATGCCGCGACCACGGCCGCGCACACCACGTCACCCGGGCCACCCGGTCCCGAGCCCCCCGCCGGGACCCGGCTCCTGCCTCCCTCCCTCACCCCGGACGGCGTCACTCTTCTGCCTTCCCGAGTCCCACCCCTGTACACGGCCCCGACGCCACCACCACACTTCCCGCCCTCCGCCTCCCCGACGTCCTCCCCGCCCCCCGTACCCGCCCAACCGCCGTCCATCCGCCCCACCTGCCCGGCGCCACCTCCCGCAAGGGCAGCCGGACCCACGGCGGCCGGGCCGGCCGGCGGGGTTGTCCCGGTTGTCCTGGTTGCCGCAGGGGTCCTGGCGGCCGTCAGGGCCGAGGGCGGCATCCCGGCCGCCGCCGTTGTCCCGGCGGTCCCGGCCGTCCCCGCTGTCGCGGCCGTCGCGGCCGTCCCGGTCCTCGCATCCGTCTCAGCCATGGCGGCCGCCGTCGTCGACGCCCGCGCCGCGCGCACCGCCCGCGCCGCCTCCGCCAGGGACGCGCCCGTCGTCACCAGGTCGTCCACGAGCACCACCGGAACACCGTGCAGCAGCCGCACGCCCCCGGGCACGACCGTCAGCGCACCCACCAGATTGTCCAGCCGCCCCCGCGCGTCGAGCCCCGCCTGGTCGGCCACCGGCCGCCGCTGCCGCAACACCGCGGCCACCCGCGCCGCCACCCCGGCCCGCCGCAACTCCCCGGCCGCGGCCAACGCGATACGACGCGCCGGGTCATGACCACGCGCCCGCACGGCGGCGGGGGCGGAGGGGACGGGGACGAGGAGGACGGCAGTGGGGGGTTGGGGGGCCTCCCCCTCCCCCTCCCCCCTCCCCTCCACCCCCGCCTCCCGCAGCCCCGCCCGCACCGCTCCCGCCAGGGCCGCCCCGAGTGGGCGGGCGAGCGCCAGGGCGCCGCGTTCCTTGTGGGCGAGCAGCACTGCCCGAACCTCGTCCGCGTAGCGGGCCGCCGCGTGCACGGCGGGCAGCCCGGGCGGTTCGAGCACGGGCCGCACCCGGAACGGCACGGTGCCGCTGAGTGCCGTCCGGCATCGCTGGCAGAGCACCGTGCGTGCCGTTCCGCAGCCGCCGCACTCGGCGGGCAGCGCCAGGCCGACGAGTTCCTGCCACCACTTGCGAGCGCCTTCCACGTGGATCACTGTGCCAGTGGGCGGGGTGGCCTCACCAGGCCTGTGGAAAACCGCTCGGGGCGGCCTGTGGAAAACTCGAAGTCGGGTGTCGGACGCGCCGGGAACGAACGTCGGAACGCCTCGGGAAGGCGGGCACGGAAGGCGCCGGGAAGGCGGTCGGGACGGATCAGGCGGACAATTGATTCGCGTGGGAGACGGGAAAAGCAAGCGCACCGCATCCGCGCAGCGCCCGGGAGCGCCCGAACGAGCCGCCGAACGAGCCGCGGAATGGTTCACCCCGGGTAGAACGCGACCGAGGCGGTCTCCTTCAGGGTGCGCCAGCCGCTGCCGCCGGGCAGCCACAGCAGTCCGTCCTTGGAGGTCGCGAACAGCGGGAGGTCGCTGTCCTCGGACGCGGCGATGCTCCTGACCTCCGTGAGGCCGGGGAGGGTGCCCGCCTCGGGGAACGAGCCGTCGCACTGCACGTACTGGACCTGTTCCACGCCGCCGGCCTCCCGGCCGACCACGACGAGCCGGCTGTCCCCGGCCCATGACATGGCGGTGACCTTCTCCAACTCGGGTGCCGCGGAACGCAGTTCCTGGACGGACATGGCCGGCCGCGTCCCGTCGCCGACGCCCCGCTCGATGCGTCCGATGAGCAGGGACTGCTTGCCGCCCTTGTCCACGACGAGCGCGATGCGCACTCCGTCCGCCGCCACGCGCACGGCGTTGATCCGGCCGTCCAGGCCCGGGGTGAGGACCTTGAGGGGTTCGCCGCCGCCCTTCTCGAGCAGGAGGAGGCGGGGGTCGGCGGGGTCGCGGTCGGCGATCCACAGGTTGCCGTGAGCGTCCCAGCTGGGGGTGGTGAGCCGGTCGGTCTCGGTCTTGCCCTTGCTCTCGAGGACGGGGTCGCCGAGGGTGTCGCCGGACAGCGTGGAGGCGACGTAGAGGCTCCTGCCGTCGAGGGCGACTCCGGCGGCACTGTGCTCGTCGTGGGCCACGGCGACGGAGCGCAGTGCCTTGGTGCCGTCGCCGAACGCTCCGGGGACGGGGTCGGCCTTGGCGTCGCCGCTGCCGCCGGCCATGCGGATCAGGCGGTGCTGGCCGTCGATGAAGTAGAGGTAGCCGGGGCTGTTCTGGGAGCCGCGGGCGGCGACGGTGGCGGCGCGTTCCTCGTTGAGGGAGCAGAGCTGGGCGCCGCCGGCGCGCAGGGCGATCTCGTCGATGGTGGGGGTCAGGCTGCGCAGGGAGAACAGGAGCTGGGCGGCCATCTCGTCGCACTTGCTCTGTCCGATGTGGGCCGCCTTGTCGTTCAGCGGCACGGTGAGCTTGTTCTGGTCGTCGGGGGTCAGTGAGGTGACGTTCTTGGGCAGGGCGGCGCCGGTGGGGAAGCTGGATCTGACGACGGGGCGGAGCCAGCTGGTGGGTCCGTCGAGCACGGAGCGCACCATCTGGGTCGTGGGGTCGACCCGCTCGCGTACGTAGACGGGGTCGGCGACGGCCATGGGCCGGCCGGGGGTGTCGGCCTTGGTGTTGGAGGCGAAGTAGTACTTGTTGACGGCTACGTAGTTGCGCTGGAAGTCGGATCTGCCCATGACGACGCCGGTGGGGAGGGCGTCGATGCGCCATTGGCGGGTCTTCTTGTCGCGGGTGAGGTGGACGGGCTGGCTGTAGCCGCCGGAGGCGGGTGCGTAGGACTGCTGGGCGTCCACGGTGGCGATGCGGGTGCCGGTCAGGATGAAGGAGAAGTCGTCGCCGCCTTCTCTGCTGTCGGCGGGGTCGGCCTGGGTGGCGGGTCCGTCGGCGAGGACGGTGGTGGACCGTTCGGGTTCCCAGGAGCGGGCGGCGCGGGCGCTGAGGTACTGGCGTGCCGTGGAGTAGTGGGGGTCGTCGCTGGTGAGGGCTTCGAGGAAGCCCTGGACGATTTCGGCGGGCGGTGCGTCGTCCCTGGGCGGTATGGCGAACACCCGTACCTGGGTGTCCTGGCGGGGGGTGGATTCGACGTTGCGCAGGTCTCCGCTGTCGGGCATGGAGGCGCAGCCCGCGAGCAGGACGACTCCGCAGGCGGCGTACGCCGTCGCGCGCCCGCGCCCGTGTCGGCGTGCCGGCGTGCGGCCGGTGCGGGCTCCCCCCTCGCGCTGTTCAGCGCCCACGAAATGCCTCCCCTTGTTCGTCCACGCCGTCGGCGCCGGTGTGCGTCCGGTTGCGGTTGCCACTGGTCGCCGCGTGTGCGGCGTCGTCCGCGGGATCAGGGGCGTCCGGGTCGCCGGTGTCCGCGGGGTCGTCCCGGTCCGGGGCGGGGCCGTGCGCCGTGGTCCGGGGGGCGGGTCGTTCGTCCTGCTGCCGTGCGCCGGTCGCCGTGGTGCCCGGCGCCGGCCGGGACACCACGCGTGCGCCGTTGCCGGGGAGGGCCGTGGGGTCGGCCGTGGGTGAGGTGGCGCCGGCGCGGGGGGTGAGGGGGGTGCGGGCGGCCGAGGCCTGTTCGGTGGCGGGCTGCACGGGGACCGTGGCGCTCTTCTGGCCGCCGCCGCGCGGCACGCCGGAGTCGTCGAGTTCTCCGCGGTTGCGGCGGGAGTCCTTGGGTTCCAGTGGTATCGGCGAGCCGCGCAGGGGTTCGTCGGCGGTCCTCGGCAGGGTGAGCCGGAACTGTGAGCCGCCGCCGGGTTCGCCCCAGGCCTGGAGCCATCCGCCGTGCAGGCGCGCGTCCTCCAGGGCGATGGAGAGGCCGAGGCCGGTGCCGCCGGTGGTACGCGCGCGTGCCGGGTCGGCGCGCCAGAAGCGGCTGAAGACGCGGGTGGCCTCGCCGGGCTTGAGGCCGACGCCGTAGTCGCGCACGGCGATGGCGACGGCTCCGCCCGCGGAGGCGAGTTTGACGATGACGTCCTTGCCCTCGCCGTGTTCGACGGCGTTGACGACGAGGTTGCGCAGGACGCGTTCGACGCGCCGGGCGTCGGCCTCGGCGACGACGGGCTGCTGGTCGCCGAGGACGCGGACGGTGGTGCCCTTGCGTTCGGCGAGCGGCGCGGCCCCGCTGACGACGCGGCGTACGACGTCCCGCAGGTCGACGGGTTCGGCTTCGAGGGCGGCGGCGCCGGCGTCGAAGCGGCTGATCTCGAGGAGGTCGGCGAGGAGCGTCTCGAAGCGGTCGAGCTGGTCGGCGAGGAGTTCGGCGGACCGTGCGGTGACGGGGTCGAAGTCGACGCGGGCGTCGTGGATGACGTCCGCGGCCATGCGCACGGTGGTCAGGGGGGTGCGCAGTTCGTGGGAGACGTCGGACACGAAGCGGCGCTGCATCCGGGAGAGGTCCTCCAGCTGCTGGATCTTCAGCTGGAGGTTCTGCGCCATCTTGTTGAAGGCTTCGCCGAGGCGGGCGATGTCGTCCTCGCCGGTGACCTTCATCCGTTCCTGGAGGCGTCCGGCGGAAAGGCGTTCGGCGATTCCGGCGGCCATCCGCACGGGGGTGACGACCTGGCGTACGACGAGCCAGGCGATGGCTCCGAGGAGGACGACGACGAAGAGCCCGGCGGTGGCGAGGGTCGTCTTGACCAGGCTGAGGGACTTCTCCTCCTGGGTGAGCGGGAAGAGGTAGTACAGCTCGTAGGCCTCGCCGTTGGGGTCGTTGACCTGCTTGCCGATGACGAGCGCGGGCTGCGATTCCTTGTCGTTGAGGTACATGATGCGCGAGTAGCTCTGCACGGCGCCGTTGCCGCTGTTGACGCGTTCGCGCAGGTTCTCCGGGACGCTCTTGTTGGGGTCGACGAAGCCGGAGGCCCGTGGTCCGCGGCCGCCGCCGCTGTCGTCGACGGGGGGCAGGGTGACGACGTCGAAGGCGCCCTGTCCGCCGCTGGACAGCGACAGGACGAGTTCGCTCATCCATTCGGTGACGTTCTGGGAGCCGCGGCCGTTGGCCGGGGCGGCGCCGTCGGGGGTGGAGCCGGAGCCGGCGGCTTCGTCGGCTTTCTGCTTGGCGACGGCGAAGCCCCCGGTGGCCTGGCTCTGGGATGCCCTGACCTTGGCGTCGAGGAGGCCGTTGCGGACCTGTCCGATGACGACGAAGCCGAGCAGCAGGACGACGCCGAGGGACATCAGCAGCGTCGTGGCGACGACTTTGAGCTGGATGTTGCGCCGCCACAGCCGCATGACGGGCAGGAGCGGCCGGCGCACCCAGCGCAGCAGCAGTCGCAGGACGGGGCTGTTGTGCACCCCGCCGCGCAGGGGTCCGCCTTCGAGGAGGCGGGTGAGGCGTGGGCCTGGCGTGTCACGGCCGACAGGCCGCTGCGGACGGGCCCCGGACCGTCCGGGAGCCGAAGCGGCGCTGTCCCCGGTCATGTCAGCTGGGCCCTGCCTTGTATCCGACGCCGCGGACGGTCACGACGATCTCCGGGCGTTCCGGGTCCTTCTCGACCTTGGAGCGCAGTCGCTGCACGTGCACGTTGACCAGGCGGGTGTCGGCGGCGTGCCGGTAGCCCCAGACCTGTTCGAGGAGGACCTCGCGGGTGAACACCTGCCAGGGTTTGCGGGCGAGGGCGACCAGGAGGTCGAACTCCAGGGGGGTGAGGGCGATGGACTGGCCGTCGCGCTTCACGGAGTGGCCGGCGACGTCGATGACGAGGTCGCCTATGGCGAGCTGTTCGGGCGCGGGCTCCTCGGACCTGCGGAGCCGGGCGCGGATGCGGGCGACCAGTTCCTTCGGCTTGAACGGCTTCACGATGTAGTCGTCGGCGCCGGACTCCAGTCCGACGACGACGTCGACGGTGTCGCTCTTGGCCGTGAGCATCACGATCGGCACGCCGGATTCCGCCCTGATCAGGCGGCACACCTCGATGCCGTCCCGTCCGGGCAGCATGAGGTCGAGCAGCACCAGGTCGGGCTTGGCCTCACGGAACGCGGCCAGCGCCTTGTCGCCGTCGGCTACGAAAGACGGCTCAAAACCTTCACCACGCAGCACGATGCCGAGCATCTCGGCCAGTGCGGTGTCGTCGTCGACGACAAGGACTCGTCCCTTCATAAACGACATCATCCCATTCTCGTAACAGTGAAGGTTGCCCAGGTGAGCAGGGTCACCGGCCAGTGACGATAGTCGTACGGGGCGGTCACTGTCTGCCCCTGTCCGCCGTCGCCGGTGCCGGCCCGGGTGTCGGGCCGTGCGGCCGGATCGGCGCGCGCGGCCACGGTTCAAGGACAGCACATGTGGCGTTCGGGTGAGCATGCGGGCTCCCGGGGCGCGGCGCGGGCGGGTTCTCGTGCGCGTGGGCGGCCGGCGTCTTGACGGCTCTCACCCGCTGGGGGTGAGGCGCCGGACGCGGCGCGGACGAAGACTTTGCCTGTGCAGGTCATGGCGGTGCGGTCCGTGTCGTCATGGCGCCCCGGAGCAAGCGAGGTGACCGCGTGAACCGGTACCCGCCCATCGCGGAACACGGCATGGTCGGCGATCTTCAGACCGCCGCCCTGGTGGCGTCCGACGGAACCGTCGACTGGTGGTGCACGCCGCGCTTCGACTCGCCCAGCGTCTTCGCGTCGCTCCTGGACAGCGAGCGCGGCGGGTACTGCCGGCTGGCGGCGGAGTTCCCGGACGGGAACGGCATGAGCGTCCGCCAGCTGTACCTGTCGGACACGGCTGTCCTGGTGACCCGTTTCATGGCGCCGGGCGGGGTGGGCGAGGTGGCCGACTTCATGGTGCCCGACGACTCCCCGACGGCGTCGGGTGTGCACCGGCTGGTGCGCGTCGTACGGGTCGTACGGGGAAGGCTGCCCTTCGTTCTGAGCTGCCGGCCGCGCTTCGACTACGGGCGTGCGCCGCACACGCTGGAGCGGACCGACGAGCGCTCGGTGACCTTCCGGGGGCCGGGGACGGACCTGCACCTGCAAAGCAGCCCCGGCGTCGGCCTGCATCCGGACGGCGACGACATCAGTGCCCGCTTCACCCTGTCCACGGGCGAGGCCGTCGCGATCGTCCTGACGAGCACGCCCGGCGGGGATCCCGCCCCGCCGCCCCCGACTCTGGACGGCGCGGCCGACGCCCTGGAGAGGTGCCGCGGGTTCTGGCTGTCATGGCTGCGCTCGTGCACCTACCGGGGCCGCTGGCAGGACATCGTGAACCGGTCGGCGATCACCCTCAAGCTGCTCACGTACGCGCCCACCGGGGCGCCGATCGCCGCCGCGACGATGGGGCTGCCCGAGCAGATCGGCGGCGAGCGCAACTGGGACTACCGCTACACGTGGATCCGTGACGCGTCGCTGTCGGTCAGGGCCCTGATCGACCTGGGCTTCCAGAAGGAGGCGCACGCCTTCCGCCGCTGGCTGCGCGACCGCATCGAGGCCAGGACCACACCGTCGGCGGATCCTCTGCAGATCATGTACCGGGTGGACGGCGACCCCCGGTTGAGCGAGGAGAACCTCGACCACCTGGAGGGGTACCTCGGGTCCCGTCCGGTGCGCGCGGGCAACGCGGCCGCCGACCAGCTCCAGCTCGACATCTACGGCGAGGCGTCCGACGCCCTCATGGTGGGCGGGGACATCGGCGCGATCCGCGGCTGGCAGGCGCTGACCGACGTGCTGGACTGGCTCGCCGACCACTGGGACCAGCCCGACGAGGGGATCTGGGAGACCCGTGGCGGCCGGCAGAACTTCACCTACAGCCGGCTGATGACGTGGGTGGCGTTCGACCGGGGCGTCCGCGCGGCCACGGCGTTCTCCCGCCCCGCCGACACCGCGCGCTGGACCGCCACGCGGGACGCCGTCTTCCGCGAGATCGTCGGACGCGGCTGGCACGAGAAACGGCGGGCGTTCGTGCAGCACTACGACACCGACGTGCTGGACGCCTCGCTCCTGCTGATGCCGAAGGTCGGCTTCCTCTCGCCCCACGACCCCGACTGGCTGAGCACCCTGGACGCCATGGGCGAGGAACTGGTCAGCGACAGCCTCGTCTACCGGTACGACCCCACGGCGTCCCCCGACGGACTGCGCGGTTCGGAGGGCACGTTCAACCTGTGCAGCTTCTTCCACGTCGAGGCGCTCGCCCGCAGCGGCCGGCTCAACCAGGCCCGCCACGCCTTCGACAAGATGCTCACCTACGCCAACCACGTCGGCCTGTTCGCCGAGGAGATCGGCCCGTCGGGCGAGCAACTCGGCAACTTCCCGCAGGCGTTCACCCACCTCGCGCTGGTCACCGCCGCCATGGCACTCGACGAGGAACTGGATAAAGAGCAGTTCCGGCCGGGGTCCGGCGATCACAGGCACCCCGTGACCCACGGCCTCACGCCACCGACGGCGGGCCCGGGCGGGGACGGCACCGGTGGCTGACACGGCCGCGCCCACGCGCGCGCAGGGGCAGCGACGGGTCCTCGCCGCCCTCGCCCTCGCCCAGTTCATCTGCAGCTTCGCCGGCTCCAACATGAACGTGATGATCAACGACATCAGCGAGGACCTGGACACCACGGTGCAGGGCGTCCAGGTCGCCATCACCGTCTTCCTGCTGGTGATGGCGGCGCTCATGATCCCCGGCGGCAAGCTGACCGACCGCTACGGCCGAAAACGCTGCTTCGTGGCCGGCCTGGTCGTCTACGCCGTCGGCGCGCTCCTCAGTGCGGCCGCGCCCGGTCTCGGTGTGCTGATCCTGGGGAACTCCCTCCTCGAAGGCATCGGCACCGCCCTGCTCATCCCGCCCGTGTACATCCTCACCACGCTCCTGTACCGGGACGTGACGTCCCGGGCGCGGGCCTTCGGCGTCATCATGGCGCTGGGCGGCGTCGGCGCCGCCGCCGGTCCGCTGATCGGCGGCCTGATCACGGAGGCGATCAGCTGGCGCGCCGCGTTCGTCTTCCAGGCCCTCGTCATCGCGCTGATCGTCCTGCTCGCCCGGAACCTGGACGACCCGCTGCCGCCCGACCCGACCCGCTCGTTCGACACCGGCGGCGCCGTCCTGTCGGCCGTCGGCCTCGTCCTGGTCGTCATGGGCATCCTGGCCGCCGACAACAACGTCTGGCTCATGATCGCCCTGATCGTCCTGGGCGTCCTGGTCCTGCTCTGCTTCTTCCGTTGGGTGGGCGTGAGGGAACGCTCCGGCAGGGAACCGCTCCTGTCCCTCACCCTGTTCCGCAACCGCACCTCCAACCTCGGTCTGATCACCCAGAACGTGCAGTGGCTCCTGCTGATGGGCACCTCGTTCACGGTGGCGGCCTACCTCCAGGTCGTGCGCGGCTACAACGCCGTCCAGACCGGCGTCATCTTCACCGCCGCCACCCTCGGACTGCTGCTCACGTCCCTGTCGGCCGAACGCCTCGCCAAGCGCCGCCCGCAGCGCACGCTCATCATGACCGGCTTCCTCGTCACCGTCGTCGGCGTGGCCGCCCTGGTCGCCCTGGCCGCCGCCTACAAAACCGCGTGGTCCTACGTTCCCGGCCTGCTCCTCATCGGCCTGGGCCTCGGCCTGATGCTGACCCCATCGGTGAACGTCGTTCAATCCAGCTTCCCCGAGGAGCGGCAGGGCGAGATCTCCGGTCTCTCCCGCAGCGTCTCCAACCTCGGCTCGTCCTTCGGCACCGCCATAGCCGGCACCATCCTCGTCTCCGGCCTCACCAAGGGCGCCTACGCCGCAGCCATGATCACTCTGGCCGTCATCGGCCTGGCCGGCCTGGCCGCCGCAACCCGCCTCCCCAAAACCACCTGACCGCCCCACCACCCATCGGCTGACCGACGGCCGGACGGACCGACGGCGGGACGGCAGGACAGCGGACAGCGGACAGCGGACAGCGGGACGCTCACAAGCGTCCAGTTCAGGCAGGGCCGACGGCCCCCGGAGCCAATCCCCAGCAACCAGGGGCGGACGAGGCCGCCGACTTCCTCCAACCTTTCTCCGGCGTTTCTCCGACGCCCGAGAACGCGCCACCGCCCGCTACCGATCACCGCCGCCGACCCACCCGCTCCCACCCCGACGACCGCCGGGGCCGACGACCGCCAGGGCCGCCGTCAGTCCCGGCTCGCCCTTGCGCACATCTCGGCGAGCGCTTCCGCCGTGACAGGCGAGATCGCTCCTTCCTCGGTGACGATCGCCGTCACCAGTTCGGGCGGCGTCACGTCGAACGCGGGGTTGTACGCCTGAGTCCCCAGGGGCGCCACCGGGACGCCCCCGCCGGCTCCCGTCACCGGCGCCTGGGGTGCGCTGACCTCCGTCACCTCGTAGCCGGGCCGCTGCTCGACCTCGATCGACGCCCCGTCCGGCGTCTGCGGATCCACCGTCGTCACGGGCGCGACCACGATGAACGGCACATGGTGGTAGCGCGCCAGCACCGCGAGCGGGTAGGTGCCCACCTTGTTCGCCACCGACCCGTCGGCCGCGATGCGGTCCGCGCCCACCAGGACGGCGTCCACCTCGCCCGCCGCGAACAGCGACCCCGCCGCGTTGTCCGTCAGCAGCGTGTACCCCATGCCGTTGCGCGCCGCCTCGTACGCCGTCAGACGCGCTCCCTGCAGCAGCGGACGGGTCTCGTCCACCCACAGCCGGCGCAGCCGCCCGACCCGGTGCGCCGCGAGCGCGACGGCGAACGCGGTGCCCTCCCCACCCGACACCAGCGCCCCGGTGTTGCAGTGGGTGAGGACCCGGTGGCCGCCGCCCGGCAGCAGCTCGTCGAGCAGCGCCAGCCCGTGCGCGGCCATCCGGGCGCTCGCCTCGGCGTCCTCGCGGTGGAGCTGGCGTGCGGCGGCCAGCGCCGCCCGCGCGCCCTGCACGGGATCACCGCCCCCGGCGACCTCCGCCTGGTAGGCGGCCCGGGCCCGCCGCACGCCGACGGACAGGTTCACCGCGGTCGGCCGGGCGCCGGTCAGAGCGTCGGCGGCGTCGTCCACGTCGAAGCCGCGAACGGCGGCGAGCGCGACGCCGTACGCCCCCGCGATGCCGAGCAGCGGCGCACCGCGCACCGCCAACGACCTGATCGCCTCCACCAGCGCGGACGCGTCGGTGCACACCAGCTCGACTTCCTCGGCCGGCAGTCTCGTCTGGTCGAGAAGAACCACCACGGGACCCTCGGGCGGCTCCTCCCATCGGATCGCGGGAATCTCGCTCGGCCGCTTGTCCTCGCCGGATTGCGCGTACTGATCAGCCATGCGATCAGTCTGCCCCCTATCCGGCGGACAATTGAAGGTGCGCAGCCCATACCGCGGCCGGTCCACCGATCGGCCCACCATGGCACGATGGCTGCCAACCTGCCGCCGCGACCGCGGACGGGCACCGTGAAGGAGCGACGATGAAAGACTCTCCGGGCTGGGCCTCGCCCGGATCCGCCCCCTCCGACGGACAGGAGCCCGGCGCGTCCCGTCCTGCCGAGCCCGCCGACCGCCCCGCCGACCGCCCGGACGGCGCCCAGCCCGCGGACCAGCCGGACGCCGGCGCGCAGATCCCCGGCCCGAAGTGGTCCAAGGAGCAGCCGCCCCCCGGCCGGTGGTCCGCGCCGGCGGGCCCCGGCAGCCCAGGCCAGGCTCCGCCGCCCCCACCGCCTCCGCCTCCCGGCGCGGGCTGGGGCGGGCCCCCGCCCACCGGCCCGGGCGCCGCTCACCCCGGCGGCCCCACCGGCCCGGGCCCGCAGGGCGGCTACGGCTACGGCGGGCCCCACGGTTACGGCCCTCCCGTCGGGTGGGGAGGTGGCTGGGGCGGTCCCCCGCCTGCCGCCAAGCCCGGTGTGATCCCGCTGCGCCCGCTCGGCGTGGGCGAGATCCTCGACGGCGCCGTCGCCACCATGCGCACCTACTGGCGCACCGTCCTGGGCATCTCGCTGACCGTCGCGGTCGTCACCGAGGTCGTCGTCGTCCTGCTGCAGGGCCTGATCCTGAACGGCTCCACCGACACCACCGCCCTCGGCGACCCCAGCGCCACCCCCGGCGAACAGCTCAATGCCATGGGCGACGCCATGCGCGCCTCCGGGCCCGTCCTCCTGATCACCCTCCTGGGCACCATCACCGCGACCGCTCTGCTGACGGCCGTCACCAGCCGGGCGGTGCTCGGCAAGCCGGTCACTCTCAAGGAGGCCTGGCGCGACGCCCGCCCCCAGGTGCCCAGACTGTTCGGGCTGATCTTCCTGCTGATGCTCGTCGCCGCCGCGGTCGGCGCCGTGTGCCTGCTGCCGGGCATTCTGGTGAGCGCCGCCGCCGACGACGACGCGGGAGTTCCGCTGCTGGCTCTCGGCATCCTCGCCTCCTTCGTCCTCGTGCTGTGGCTGCTGGTCCGCTTCTCGCTCGCCTCGCCGGCGCTGATGCTGGAGAAGCAGGGCATCAGGAAGGCGCTCGGCCGTTCCGCGAAGCTCACCCGCGGCTCCTGGTGGCGTGTGTTCGGCATCCAGCTGCTCGCCCTGCTCATCGCCAACATCGTGTCGATGATCGTCGTCGTGCCGTTCGCCCTCCTCGGCGCCGCCCTCAGCGACGGAGGGATCAGCGGCATGGTCGAGGCAGGCGCCGAGTACGGCTGGACCTACCTGATCATCAGCGGCATCGGCTCGGTCCTCGGCTCCATGATCACCTTCCCGATCGCGGCCGGCGTCATCGTGCTCCTCTACATCGACCAGCGCATCCGCCGCGAGGCCCTCGACCTCGACCTGGCCCGCGCCGCCGGCCTGCAGGGCTACGGCTCCCCCGCCCCCGGCGCGACCACGGGGAGCTGATGCGGTGAGCCTGACGGGGGGAGCACTCACCGCGCCGCACCCGGGCAGCCTGCCACCGCGGGCACTGCCCGGCATCGCCGACGACGCCACGGCGGCCCTGTCCCGCGCCACCGGCCGGGCCCTGGCCGCCCTGGTGCGGGCGGGCGGCGGCGCGGCGCCGGCGACGGCCCGGTCGGGCGACCAGCCTCCGGTCACCGCCCCCCGGGACCCCGCCCGGGAAGCAGCCCACCGCGAACTGTCCAGGGACCTGTACCACCAGAACGACCCCGGCCTCCTCCAACGGGCACTGGACACCTTCTGGAACTGGATCGGTGACCTGTTCGACAGCGCCTCGTCCGCAACCCCCGGCGGCGCGCTCGGCCTCCTGGTCGTCGTCCTCGCCGTCGGCGCCGTCGTGGCCGCCCTGTGGTGGCGCCTCGGCACACCCGGCCGAAGGCCCACCTCCGTGGCCGCCCTGTTCGACGACCGGCCCCGCAGCGCCGCCCAGCACCGCGCCGCCGCCGAGGCGCACGCCGCCCAGGGCCACTGGAACCAGGCCCTGCAAGAACGCATGCGCGCTGTCGTGCGCGCCCTGGAGGAACGCGCCCTGCTCGACACCCGCCCCGGCCGCACGGCCGACGAGGCCGCAGCCGAAGCCGGCCGCTCCCTGCCCGCCCACGCCGACCGACTGCGCACCGCCGCCCGCGACTTCGACGACGTCACATACGGCGGCCGCCCGGCGACCGAGCAGACGTACCGGCGCACGGCCGAACTCGACCTCGCCATCGAACGCGCCACTCCCCACGCCGCACCGAGCAGCCCCCACACCGCCGCGCGACCGGCCCGCCAGGGAACCGCCGGATGACGACCGAGGCCCCGCCCGCCACCACCTCCGCGTCCCCCACCGCGCGCCAGCTGTGGACCCGCGCGCGGGGACTGGCCCTCGCCATCGCCCTCCTCCTCGCGGGGGCCGTCACGCTCGCCGCTCTCCAGTCCGAGGCCCGACACGGCGCCCTCGACCCCCGCTCCGCCGACCCTTCCGGCAGCCGCGCCCTCGCCGAACTCCTCGCCGACCACGGGGTGTCCACCCGCCTGGTCACCTCCCTCGCCGAAGCCCGCACCGCGGCCCGCCCCGACACCACCCTCCTGGTCGCCGCCCCCGACCTCCTGACACCACCTCAACAACGCGACCTGCACACGTCGACCGCCGCCTCCGGGGGCCGCACCCTCCTCGTCGCCCCGAGCAGCGCCTCCGTGACCACCCTCGCCCCCGGTGTGAGCGCCGACCCGGCCCACAGCCGCGACTCCGTGCTCTCCCCCGACTGCGCCCTGCCCGCCGCCCGCCGCGCCGGCACCGCGGAAACCGGCGGCATCCGCTACAGCACCCACCGCCCCGGCGTCGACGCGTGCTACCCCAGCGAACGCCTCGCCACCCTGCTCCGCATCCCGGACTCCACCGGAGACGGCGACACCGTCGTCCTCGGCGCGCCCGGCATCCTCTCCAACGAACGCCTCGACAAGCAGGGCAACGCCTCGCTCGCCCTCCAGCTCCTCGGCTCCCGCACCCATCTGGTCTGGTACCTCCCCTCGCTCTCCGACGCCTCCGCCACCGCCCCGGACGACGAAAAAGACTTCCTCGACCTGCTCCCGTCCGGCTGGCTCTGGGGCACGCTTCAGCTCTTCGTCGCGGCAGCCCTCGCCGCCCTCTGGCGGGCACGCCGGCTCGGCCCACTCGTTCCCGAACGTCTCCCCGTGGCGATCCACGCCTCCGAAACCGTCGAAGGCCGCGCCCGCCTCTACCGCAAAGCCGCCGCCCGTGACCGCGCGGCCGCCGCTCTTCGCTCCACCACCCGCATCCGCCTCGCCCCTCTCCTGGGCGTCCCCGTCACCCACGCGCACACGCCCGAGGCGCTCCTGCCCGCCCTGTCCGCCCACCTCCACGGCGACGGACAAACTCTGCACTCCCTCCTCTTCGGCCCGCCACCCGGCGACGACGCGGCACTGACCGCACTCGCCGACCAACTCGACGCCCTCGAAAGAGAGGTACGCCGTCCATGATGGACCCGACCACTGACAACGCCGGGAGCACCGGGGACCCGGGCCGCGCCCGCGCCTCCCTGGAGGCCCTGCGCGCCGAGATCTCCAAGGCCGTGGTCGGCCAGGACCCCGCCGTGACAGGACTCGTCGTCGCACTCCTGTGCCGCGGACACGTTCTCCTTGAAGGAGTCCCCGGAGTGGCCAAAACGTTGCTCGTCCGCGCCCTCGCCTCGGCCCTGGAACTCGACACCAAACGCGTCCAGTTCACCCCCGACCTGATGCCGGGCGACATCACCGGCTCCCTCGTCTACGACGCCCGCACCGCCGAGTTCTCCTTCCAGCCCGGCCCGGTCTTCACCAACCTCCTGCTCGCCGACGAAATCAACCGCACCCCGCCCAAAACCCAGTCGTCCCTCCTCGAAGCCATGGAAGAACGCCAGGTCACCGTGGACGGCACCCCGCGCCCCCTCCCCGACCCGTTCCTCGTCGCCGCGACCCAGAACCCCGTCGAATACGAGGGCACCTACCCCCTCCCCGAAGCCCAGCTGGACCGCTTCCTCCTCAAACTCACCATCCCGCTCCCCTCCCGCCAGGAGGAGATCGACGTCCTCACCCGCCACGCCGAAGGCTTCGACCCCCGCGACCTGCACGCCGCCGGCGTACGCCCCGTAGCGGGGGCCGCCGACCTCGAAGCTGCCCGCGCCGCCGTCGCCAAGACCACGATCTCCCCCGAGATCACGGCCTACGTCGTCGACATCGTCCGCGCCACACGCGAATCGCCGTCACTCACCCTGGGCGTGTCCCCTCGCGGCGCGACCGCCCTCCTGGCCACCGCCCGCGCCTGGGCATGGCTCACCGGCCGCGACTACGTCATCCCCGACGACGTCAAAGCCCTCGCTCTCCCCACCCTCCGCCACCGCGTCCAGCTCCGTCCCGAGGCGGAGATGGAAGGGGTGACCGCGGACTCCGTCATCAACGCCGTCCTCGCCCACGTCCCCGTCCCCCGCTGATGGCACTCACCGGACGCACCGCGCTCCTCGCGGCCCTGGGCTCGATCCCCGTCGGCATCTGGGGCCCGGACTGGACCGGCATCCTCGCCGTCAACGCGCCCCTGGCCCTGGCCTGCGCCTGCGACTTCGCCCTGGCCGCCCCCGTCCGACGCCTGAGCCTGACCCGTTCCGGCGACACCACCGCCCGTCTCGGCGAGCCGGCGGACATCACCCTGACCGTGACCAACCCCTCCCGCCGTCCCCTCCGCGCCCAGCTCCGCGACGCCTGGCCGCCCAGCAGCTGGCAACCGGACACGGAAACCGCCGCCTCCCGCCACCGCATGAACATCCCGCCCGGCGAGCGCCGCCGCGTCACCACCCGGCTGCGCCCCACCCGCCGAGGCGACCACCGGTCCGACCGCATCACCATCCGCTCCTACGGCCCCCTCGGCCTCTTCTCCCGGCAAGGCGCCCACCACGTCCCCTGGACCGTGCGCGTCCTGCCGCCGTTCACCAGCCGCAAGCATCTCCCGTCGAAACTGTCCCGCCTGCGCGAACTCGACGGCCGCACCAGCGTCCTGACCCGCGGCGAGGGCACCGAATTCGACAGCCTGCGCGAGTACGTTCCCGGCGACGACACCCGCTCCATCGACTGGCGGGCCACAGCACGCCATTCCACGGTCGCCGTCCGCACCTGGCGCCCCGAACGGGACCGGCACATCCTGCTGGTTCTCGACACCGGCCGCACCTCCGCCAGCCGCGTCGACGACGCCCCTCGCCTCGACGCCTCCATGGACGCCGCTCTCCTTCTCGCCGCCCTGGCGTCCCGCGCCGGCGACCGGGTCGACCTCCTCGCGTACGACCGCCGAGTACGCGCCCTCGTTCAGGGCCGCACGGCACGCGACGTCCTCCCGTCCCTGGTCGACGCCATGGCGACCCTCGAACCCGAACTGGTCGAAACCGACGCCCGCGGACTTACCGCCGCAGCCCTGCGCACGGCCCCGCGCCGCTCCCTCATCGTCCTGCTGACGACACTCGACGCCGCCCCGGTCGAGGAAGGCCTTCTTCCCGTCCTCCCTCAACTGACCCGACGCCACACGGTTCTGGTCGCCTCCGTCGCCGATCCTCGCGTCGCCCGCATGGCCGACTCCCGCGGCGGCGTCGACGCGGTCTACGAGGCAGCGGCCGCAGCCCAGGCCCAGACGGAACGCCACCGCACCGCCGAACAACTCCGCCGGCACGGCGTCACCGTCGTCGACGCAACACCGGACGTCCTCGCCCCCTCACTGGCAGACGCCTACCTCGCTCTGAAAGCAGCAGGGCGCCTGTAAAGCGAAAAGGGCTCTCCGAGAGGAGAGCCCAAAAGCCGGCAAGCACAATGTCAACAACGCAGAAAACCCCCGCACCAACGGTGCGGGGGTTTCCCATAAAATTTGTTCGGCGGTGTCCTACTCTCCCACAGGGTCCCCCCTGCAGTACCATCGGCGCTGTGAGGCTTAGCTTCCGGGTTCGGAATGTAACCGGGCGTTTCCCTCACGCTATGACCACCGAAACACTATGAAACTGTTTCAGCCGCACCATGTGTGGCACATGGGGCTGTTCGTGGTTTCAGAACCAACACAGTGGACGCGAGCAACTGAGGACAAGCCCTCGGCCTATTAGTACCAGTCAGCTTCACCCATTACTGGGCTTCCACATCCGGCCTATCAAC